>NZ_JBBORN010000002.1:0-1880770 GCF_038004625.1 Paenibacillus sp. FSL P4-0184
CTAAAGAAACGGCAGAAATGCCGTTTTTTTGTTGTTTGGAGAGTGGAGTCACTTTTTTTGGTTTAGATCGTGGTATAGTTTGGGTAGATAAAACGTACAATGCAAAGAGAGCCGTGCGTCAACACGACTCTCGGTGCAATAGCCGCTTTTAAGGGCGGCGGCTTTCAGATGTTCAGTCAGAAAATAGACCGTTTTCCTTTTCGATAGGGCGGTCTATTTCTTTTTGAGGTAATTTAGCAAAGTAATAACGAACATTCCGAACATGAACATCAGTGACAACGCTTAATAAACCTCCATGGCCTCACCTCCCTTCGGGGAGATTAGCGATCATTGAGTCTATTAGGGTTTACCGAGATTCAGTAGAACTGACGCCATTCACCACCGTCTACTTTTCTACGTATCTCGGTCAAACATTTCAACCAATGAAATAAATCGTTCAGCAAATCTTCAATCTGATCCGTCATGGACAGCTTGGTAGCGCCAGCGAAGATCTCCGTTGATCTGGACGAATCGAATTTGTACACTGTGAAAGACTCCGCCCGGTCTTTCCCTTCAAAATCCTGATCATAACGTTGGACAATGGCTGTGATTGCTTGTTGTTCGCTTTCTGTTAGGACATATTCCCTCGTGCATGTGTAATAAATAGAAACACTGATAAGTCATTCCCCCCAAACATAGAAATGGATGCAATATCCAGTTACTGTTCATTACCCTCCAAAAGTCGAAAGCAAACTAGGCCAAACCTGCATTCTGGCGCCGCATGAAGGACAATTCATATCCCCGGCCAAATACGGCAATTGGTTCAAAAAAGAGGAATCGCCCAGCTGATCGGCTCGCTCCGCCAGTATTTGATGTTCCGCTTCAACGAATGCCTCAACGGGAGTAACCTCATGTGCTGCCTGAAGGGGTTCGAATACCGGATCTTCCGCGAATGCTTGTATACGACCGCCTTCTCCGCTCGGCCACAAGTAAGCCTCTTGATTACATGCTCCGCAAACGGCCACATATTCGTCGCCAGCCGTAAAATTCAGAAACATGTTTGCCACGCTCTGGGATTCCCGATAAGCCGCGTCGGCAATGAGAACATATCTTTTTTCGGTATCGCTGCTTATTTCTTGTTTGGCGTAGGCCAACATCTCTGGAACCAGCGAAGCAAGCTCCGCTATCGCTTTTAAGTAAGATTGGTAAATCTCCGCGCAAACCTCGTTTCCCGCTTCAGCAGCGAGTCCGTTCCAATCAGAGGGATACGGCTCAGATCTTGTTTTGTCATGACACGACTCGATAATCCCGCAAGTGATGTAGATTTCATGGCGCACTTCCATATTTTTTGATTCGAGAGCAAGTTTGGCCAGATAAGGTACTGCCGCGTAAGTGACGGTATAGATCGTATTTTGGTGATATAAGTGCTCCTGGAATAGCTCGTCGAAAACTTCTTTATCGAAATCAAGCATCAGACGCTCCAACAGTTCAGGTACCATTTCGCCCGACTCGTAAGGACCGGTTAGCTTGCCCCACAGTTCGCTGTTTAATTGTAACAAGAGGAATCACTCCCATCCCTATTCAAGTGGATACATTTTCTATATTATCCTATAAGATCGGCGGGTCCTGAATAGGGCAACGGATATACTCCCCCTCGAGAATAGGGCTTAAAGCCTAGGACGATTCCCCTTAATTCCACATCAAAAGCCAAGATTTGTTCATGGGTCTAGTCGTTTTAGACTCCCATTACGGGTAGACGGAGAATGTGCAGGGCGTAGCGTATCCCCTAGGCTCCATTTCCATAACATGAAGAAAAGCCACTTCTACTGAAATGGCTTTTTTCTTTTTCACTACTCTTCGAAAGGATCACGATTTTGTACTATTAATTAGCATGAGATATGACAGAAATGCTGGCATGCTTGATTCATCATAGAAGGCCGAATGTCCACATTTGTATATGTATTGTAAAGACAAGTATATCGATGAAACGAATGCCCCTACTTATAATAAAATTGCTGCAGCAGTTGAGCATGGAGGGTCATGCGGTAAGCTGGAGTAAAATTCGAGCTAATAAACAACGGGGGGGATCTTAGTGCGTTTACGGTATAGGAATATTTTTTTAGTGTTTTTTGTTACCGCTTTCATTTTAGTTGCCGTTTCATCGGAGAAGTCCGACGCCGCAACAGGTAATCTGGCTTTAGGAAAGACGGCTTATTCGTCGTCGAACGAAGTAGACTTTTTCGGGCCTGAGAAAGCGGTCGACGGTGGCAATCGGGATGCAAGCCGCTGGTCTTCGGAAAGAACGGATGACCAGTGGTTCTACGTTGATCTGGGCGAGCCTGTAGAAATTGGAAGAGTAATCATCAACTGGCAGACTCCGGCGGAACAATATCAAGTTCTTGTGTCTGACGATGCGGTAACCTGGAGGAACGTATTCGCGGACAACCGCGTGCTCGTCGCCCGCGGACCAGTCGAGGATACGATCGATTTTGAGCCGACACTGGCGCAATACGTTAAGTTCCAAGGAGTAACGCGACGTCCAATTGAGGATATCTATTACGGATACTCCTTCTGGGAATTCGAGGTATACAAGGGCAAACCGCTGTTGCCGCCTATGATGGATGCGGTCAAAAACAGCATCGTCGTCTCCGAGGGAGACACTCAGCTGAACCTGCCCGCTGTACCGGATGGTTATACGCTGACACTGGTGAACACGGACAGCTTGCCGGTGATCGACGAGCAGGGCAATATTCATGCGCCGCTTGTGGATACTCAGGTTCAGCTGCTGCTGCAAATCGAGAGCGACAGCGATCCGACATATCTGTTAGCGGATAATGCGCTAGTCACCGTACCTGGTCTTTACGAGCAGACGAGCGATCGGAACCCGGAGCCGCGAGTCATTCCTTCTTTGCGTGAGTGGCTGGGCACAACCGGCGAGTTCCGCTTGACGGATAAATCCAATATCGTCATTCGCGCGGAGGATGAAGCGGCTCTGCAGGGGACGGCCAATATTTTGCGGAAGGACTTGCTTGAATTAACGAAGCTTCCGCTGACGGTTACGGTTGGTTCACCTCAAGAGGGGGACATCTATTTGGTGCTGGATGCCGCGCAAACGGGATTGGGGACAGAGGGCTATGAGCTGAATATCGGCGAATATACTTCCGTCGCTGGCTCCGATCAGACGGGCGTCATGTTCGGCACAAAAACGATCCTTCAACTGCTCGGCCACGATGCCGATCATAAGACGATGCCCAAGGGGCAATCGCGCGATTATCCGAAATACGCGGATCGCGGCTTCATGCTCGATGTGGGCCGCAAGTTTTATACGATCGAATTTTTGCGGGATTATGTGAAGTTGATGTCCTACTATAAGATGAACCGGTTCCAGATTCATCTGAACGATGATGTCGGCGATTTCGGTTACTTCCGTCTGGAGAGCGAGAAATTCCCGGGAGTGACGAGCAAGGACGGCTTCTATACGAAGCAGCAATTCAGAGACCTGCAGCTGCTTGGGATGGAATACGGCGTAAACGTCGTGCCGGAAATCGATACACCGGGCCATTCCGGCGCGTTCATCGCTTACGACCCTAGGTTGGGCAGCAACAATCAGCTGGATATCAATCGTCCGGAGACGCTCGACTTCATTAAAGAACTCTTTGACGAGTATCTTGACGGCAGCAATCCGACCTTCGTCGGCCCGGACGTGCACGTCGGCACGGATGAATATTTCGGTGACGACAAGGAGGCGTTCCGCAGGTACGCGGATATGCTCCTTAACCACATTAACAGCAAAGGCAAGCGCGCTCGTCTGTGGGGCAGTCTGTCCGCATATGACGGCACGACGCCAGTCAGCAACAATGCGACGATGGACATCTGGTATGAGCCGTACGGAAGTGTCCTGCAGGCCATTGAGCTTGGCTACGACGTTGTCAATACCAACACGAACTTGCTTTATATCGTTCCGCAACTGTACCGCAGCTATTTGAATTACGATTTTATTTACAATGAGTGGGAGCCTAATGATTGGCTGGAGACGAAGCTTCCTTATGGGCACCCGCAGGTAAAAGGCGGCATGTTCGCGCTCTGGAACGACGTGTCCGTAGAGAAGGGCGTCTCCATGGCGGACTCGCATCAGCGTATCTTGCCTTCCATGCAAGTACTAGCGGAGAAGCTGTGGAGAGGCAACCGCGTCGACCGGAACTTTGCAAGCTTCCAGGCGGACGCCGCAAAGTATGTGGACCCGCCAGGAGTTCATCAGTCGCACAAGCTTCAAGTCGACAATGAGCGCAATATCGTGCTCGATTATACTTTCGACGAGGGCTTCGCGGATCGTTCGGGCAACGGCTTTGATGGCAACGCGGTAAATGCAGGCGGGGAGAAGGGAATCTTCGGGCAAGCAGTAAGGCTCAAAGGGGGAGCAAGCTACGTGGAAACGCCGCTTCGCACGCTCGGTTTCGGATGGACGATGTCCATGTGGATCAAACCGGACGCTGACAACCCGCAAGGAGCTGTGCTGCTGGAATCTCCGGATGGACAGCTGAAATATAACATCGGGGGCAGCGGCAAACTGGCCATCACGAAAGAAAATTACGTCAGCGAATTCAATTATAAGCTGCCGACCGACCGCTGGACCCATGTCATAATGATCGGCGACGACACGGGGACCTCCATCTTCATTAACGGCAGTGAGTATACGGCTACTCTCAAAGACGGCTCCAAGTTGGAAACGTTCGTATTGCCAGTAGCCAAAATAGGCAGTGAAACGAATGCTTTTAAAGGCTTGATTGACGAACTCATCGTAAGGAACACCTACGTGGACCTACATGGAAATCTGGCTTTGCATAAGCAAGCCGAATCCTCGCTGCCGGAATCCTCGTCCTACACGGCGGACAAAGCGGTGGACGGCAGAGGGGACACCAGATGGTCCAGCGATTGGGTGGACGATACCTGGTTCATGGTGGATCTGGGTGAAATGAAGAACATTGATGCTGTATCTATTTTGTGGCAAACGGCTTACGGCTCGAAGTACCGCATTCTCGTGTCCGAGGACAAGGAGAACTGGACGAATGTCGTGAAAGACAACAACGGCGAGATTAACGGCAAGCCGGGACGCGTCGTGACTACCTTCCAAAGCACGCCGGCCAGATACGTGAAGTTCGAAGGCGTGTCCAGAGCTACAATGTTCGGCTATTCCTTTGAGGAATTTGAAGTGTACGGAGAGGAATATAAGCTCGGCAATCTACGGCCGATTATCGACCTGTTGACGGCTATTGAGGCCAACAAGCTCGTTGAGGACAATTACTCTCCTGAGGGCTGGGCACAGCTTCAACAGGCGATGGTACAAGCGACTGCGGCGATTCAAAACGCCCAGCTGACTCGTCCTGAGGCCGAGCAGGCGTATGCCGGGCTGAGCGTTGCGCGCGATCGTCTAACGATCGAAGACGTAATGGGTCTGATCGAGCTTAATGTGAATGAAAGCATTGCCGCGAATCTCTATCTACCGCAGAAAGGACAGCTCGGCACGCGTATCGTCTGGAGCAGCTCGAAGCCCGACTATCTGAATGCCAACGGACAATTGTTGCAACGTCCGTCAGGCAGCGACATGGAGGTCGTGCTGACCGCGACGATCAGCAAGGGAGATGCATCCGCGAAAAAAACGTTCAAGATCAAAATCAAAGCGTTGCCTAGCTCTGGTGGCGGAGGATGGGTTCCGACTCCAATAACTCCAGATCCGGAAGGAGGCCAAAACGGCGGTTCGAATCCGGGAGGCGGAGATCCAGGCAATGGCAATGAGAACGGCAACGGCAATGGCGGGGAGTCTGGCGGATCGACAACGGTTCGACTGAACGATATTGCGAGCCATTGGGCAGAAGCGTTCATCAAACGGGCCGTCGAGCTTGGATTCGTAGCGGGCTATACCGACGAGACGTTCAAGCCGAATAAGACGGTCAGCAGGGACGAATTCGTCGTCATGTTGGTCAAAGCGTTGAAGCTGAAAGGTACGAACAGTTCGCTGGACTTCGCGGACGCAGGTTCAATTCAAGCTTGGGCGAATCCTTATATTGCACAAGCCTTGGAATCCGGCCTGATCAGCGGCTATGCGGATGGGACCTTCCGTCCGAAGGCTTCGATTAGCCGAGCAGAACTGGCAGCGATGATTGTTCGCGGCTTGGGCCTGAAGACTTCGGAAGGGCATGAGCTCTCTTATGCGGACGCGGATCAAATCCCGGCTTGGGCGAAGCCGTACGTGGCAGCAGCCCAGGAGGCGGGAGTAATGAACGGTCGCGGGGACAACCGGTTTGCCCCGGCCGCCTCGGCGACGCGTGCTGAAGCTGTGGTCGTCATTCTGAACATGCTCGATGCGCTTGCAGAATTGCAAGCGCAGGAGTAGAACTAATTATGTATAGAAAGAGAGCGTGAGCTTAAGTGAAAACTAGACGAAGTTTGACTGCTTTGCTGCTTGTCCCGGTCATGCTATTCTCGTTGATATCCTCCGTGTATGCGGAGGAGCCGGGCGGAGAGAGTGCCAGCTTTTATAATTTGGTTCAAGGGAAAACGTACACATGGTTGGATCAGCCGGAGGACACTTTCCCGGATGACGGGACGAAGCTGACGGACGGCAATGCCGTAGACACATCCCGTGACAGCGGCAACTGGGTGGGCCACCGCTACAAGAAATCCCGTTCAGTTGTGTTTGATCTAGGCGAGCAAAAAACGATCAAGGACGTGAGCGCGCGTTTCTTGCAAGATTGGCCGAACAACGAAACGCTTGTACCGCTCACCGTTTCATTCTACGCGTCTGACGATGGGGTGAACTGGGGCGTATTGTCTCATAATGCGACTAAATTGTTATGGGGCGATCAGACCAACACCGAGACGTATAAATGGGACGGCAGCCCAGAGACCGGAGTCGTCAAGCGTGGCGATTATACCGAAGGATTGGTTTACGCTCAGTATGTGAAAGTGGTGTTCTCCGTGCATCCGAGGGCGTGGACTATGATCGACGAGGTGACGATAACCGGCGCGGACGGCTTGATCGACGGAGCCCAGCCAGTGCAGCCCGAACCTTATAGTCTCCAGCAACCTGGGGAGGCTACTGGCGGGATTGAAAATTTGGGCTTGCTGTATAACGGGCATTACCCGGATGGTACAGGAACCTGGACGAAGGAACGGGTTATCCCTAATATCAGCTATGTGAACAAGCAGGGAGAGCCTGTCGATTGGCTGTTCGACGGCGTGCTGTATCTGGGTTTGACGTCGGAAAACGGCAGAGGCTTCGGCGCGGTTGAAGCGGCCGGCAAAGCCAGAAGAGTGGAATGGGAATGGTATTTGAATAAAACGTTTAACACCGGCGGCGATATGAGCGCGCTGAACGAGGCGACGGCCGAGGTAGGCGCGAAGCTTGGCGAGCCTGACCGTAAGACGAAGGTTGTTATGATGATACCCGATCCGGGCGAATATCAGTCCGATTTTGGCAGCATTAACGATGAAAATCTGGACTTCAACCTAAGTGTGGTCGGTAATGCCGCATCGCTGAACAACCGGGCCAAAGCGATTCAGTGGTGGACCGATGAAGTACAAGCAAGATGGGCGGCTGCGGGCTACTCGAATCTGGAGCTCGTCGGCATGTATTGGCTGGAGGAACAAATAAGCACGCATTCGACTGGCCCGGAGATGGTCAAGAAAGCGAGCGACATCGTTCATAACGCTGACCTGAAGATGTTCTGGATCCCTCATTCTTTGGCTTATAAGAAATTCATGTGGAAGGATGTCGGCATCGATGCCGTATCTCTGCAGCCGAACTATTTCTTCGAGAAAATGGAGTTCTCGCGTCTGGAAGATACAGCGGATATGGCGAAACGGTACGGCATGTCGCTGGAGCTGGAGTTCGATGACCGGATGATCAATGACGCCGTCTTCCGCGAGCGGTTCATCGATTACTTGAACAGCGGCGTGGATACAGGGCTAATGCAGCAAGGGTATAGAGCGTACTATCAAGGCAACAACGCCATTTTCAGCGCGGCGAAAAGCGAGGATCCTGCTACCCGCGTCCTCTACGATTGGCTGTACCAATTCGTGAAGGGCACTTATCAGAAGCAAGACGCCGCTGCGCCTGATGTTGTAGCGCTCATGAACGGGGAGCCGATCTCGGAGCATACGATTGTGCCTGATACGACACAAGCCGCCTTCACCTGGGCCATTCCGGGAGATGATGACAGCGGTATCGTCAAAGTAACGGCCAAGTATGACGGCAAACCTTATACGCAAGGAACTATAGTAGATCTGACGGGCAAGCCGGGCAAGCATGTGCTGGAGCTGACGGTGGCGGCTGCCAAATCCAAGACGGTTAAGTTCGTAATAGAAGCTCGTTTGGGCGCTGAAGGTCTATTGGCTCTTGTTGATAAATACGCAGACAACAAGCAGCTTAGCAATGCCGATACGGTACGCGCTATGCGCAACGCTCTGATTATGATGGAGCGTACGCAAGAGAGCGATTCTGAGGAAGCCATAGGCTATTTGCTGGCATTCAATGCGAAGCTGGAAGGGGCTAAAGGCCTTGAATTTGTAACGAAAGGCGCTTATACGGCCCTGAAGGAAGGCGTGTATTACGAGATTGGCAGCATCGCACAAGACAAAGAAGCAGAGGCATCCTCGACGGAAGCCGCAGGTCTAGAGCCTTCTAAGGCGCTGGATGGCGCACCGGGTACGCGCTGGGCGAGCCAAGTGCGCGATACGGCTTGGTTCCAGATCGATCTGGACAGCAAGCAAACCTTCGATACGGTCCGCATCGATTGGGAATATGCGCGCGCGGACCAATACCGTCTGAGCGTCTCGGATGATAAGCAGACGTGGGAGCCCTTGAAAGTCGGCAACAATGGCGTGGTTAAAGCGTCCGACGGCAAGAATACGCTGGTATTCCCGGCAACGACGGCGAGATACATCAAGTTTGAGGGACTGAATCGGGCTACGTTCTACGGTTATTCCTTCTATGAATTCGGCGTGTACAATCTTTCCCAGCGGCAAGAGCTGAAGACATTGGACGGCATACAAGCCGCCGTGGACGCCTCCACGAAGAAAGTTACGATCAATGGGTTAGTCATGAACGGCAAGAAAGAACATTTGTATGTCAAAGTGCTTGACCCAAAAGGCAACATTCAATATACCGGCCAGACGGGCACTGAGGATGACGGAAGCTTCCGCATCGCCTTTACGTTGACCGGAGAAGAGCAAGGACTGTATACGGTCGAGCTTGAAACGGATGACATGACGACTCCAGCGCAGGCCGCCTTCGAATATCGCAAGCCGCCTTCCACTGGCGGAGGCAATGGGGGCAGCATTGGAGGCGGTTCGGCGCAAGATCCGTATACGTTGCAAACGTACGATTCAGTCAAAGCCGTGCTTGTCCCGACATTGAAAGGCAATCAGGCTGTGGCTTCGGTCGGAGTAGCAGATCTGAATGCCGCGATTCTCAAGGCAACAGCCGACAGCAACGGCAACAAGCATATTCGTCTTGAATTAAAGCTGTCGAACGCGGCTGTCAGCTATGCTTTGGAGCTTCCCGCAGCTAATCTGACGAACCAGTCTAATCTGATTCTGCATATCTCCACGCCGTATGCCCAGCTTGCTTTGACTGGCGACATGCTGGCTGGAGTCAAGGAGAATGCCGGAAAGCTGCTCGTTATCGTAAGCGACCATGCAGGCGAGTATCGCGGCAACGAAGCGGCTGGCCGGATCGGCAACAGGCCAATCGTTGAAGTTGCATTGCAACTGGACGGTGAAGCTCTGTCTTGGAACAATGCGAAGGCACCGATTTCCATTGCGATTCCGTATTCGCTTCAAGCGGGCGAGCAAGCTGCTGATCTGCAAGCTTTCGAGCTGACGGGCGACAGCGCGGCGGCAATTGATGGCACGTCTTATGACAAAGACAAGGGCGTACTGCGATTCTCCATCGACCAAGTCGGCGTCTACGCTGTCGGCGGCAAGAAACCAGTTGCGTTCACTGACCTTGGCAAGCATGAATGGGCGCGCGAGGCGATAGAGAAGCTGGCCGAAAGAGGTATCGTCAAAGGCACTTCGATCGAAAATGGCACTTTCAGCCCCTTAAATCAAGTAACGCGAGCTGATTTTATCCTTATGCTGGTGAACATGCTTGACCTGCGCGCCGAGATTACCTCGACGTTCACCGATGTGAAACCGAATGATTATTACTACGATGCGGTGTCCATCGTCAAGCAATTGGGAATCGTTTCGGGAGTGAACGAAGTTAACTTTGCTCCTCGTGACTCAATCAGCCGCCAGGACGCTATGGTTATGCTAACCCGAGCGCTTCAAACGACGGGGGCAATCAAGCCGTCCGCATCCGGTTCAACACTTGAGGGCTTCCGTGATGCGAGCCAGATTGCGCCATATGCTGCGGACAGCGTGGCAACTCTGTTCGAGCATGGGCTGGTTACGGGCTCGGGCGGCTATATGAAGCCGAAGAGTACGACCAGCAGAGCGGAAGCGGCGACGTTCTTGTATCGCGTTCTTCAATTAATCGAGGGGCAGCAGCAGGAGTAGACGCGGGAACAATTGATTAAAGCACATTCCGATTAGTGCGGCAACGCGACCGGAATGTGCTTTTTCGAAGATACAGAATAAAACTTCCTGAATGGACGGATGAAGCCGGTAAGCCGTCCCGCGCTTCCTCGGGTGTCCTGATGCGCCGTCCGCGACGAATGGTAACGCACAGCGCTTCGCTCATCCACCGGAGGAGCTCCAGGTCGGGGCCTTCGGACCGAGGGCCATGCGGGGTATAGCCGGATAACGTTGTCCCGACGAAATCCATAGAATGGATTGCAAGTTGTTTTTTTTGGAAAATTTTTGATTGCCTCGGGGTGTCTTTGGTAGTGAAACCAACAACGGCGGGAGAGCGCATCGCTGGCAGCGATGAGGTCAGGGATTCGATCCCCCTTGGCCCCACCAAACATCATATGTACTCTTAGCTCAGCTGGTAAAGCAGTAGATTCTTAATCTATTTGTCCAGGGTTAGAGCCCCTGAGAGTCCATCCTAAAGAAACGGCAGAAATGCCGTTTTTTTGTTGTGTGGAAAATGAATGGATTATTAATTGATTTCAATCATGGCATACTTTGGGTAGAAAAAACGCTCAATGCAAGCAGAGCCGTGTGGAAACACGACTGCCGGTGCAATAGCCGCTTTTCGAAGGATCAAACAGGAAATAGACCGTATTCCTTTGCGAAAGGGCGGTCTATTTTTTTGTGCTGAGGTAAGATCCGGTGCTCTCTCCCGGTACATCGACGACCTCAAGACCTGGCAATGCTTCATCAAGTCAACAATAGACTCTAGTCGGTACGAGCGACTTAGGTTATTATGAAAGCGCAAACAAGTTTTCTGGAAGTCTTGAAAGCTACAATTTAGCTACAGAGCACAAAGGTAATCTGAACGGAGGATACGATGGAAAACTGGTTAGGTAAATCGTTAAAGCAGAAGCTGAGCTTGTTGATTATTATTTCGGTATTGGTACCGGTGTTGTCTCTGGGACTGTTCTCTTATTATATTGCTGAAAGCTTAACGGAGGAGAAAGCGAAAAGCTCCGGCATGAACACGCTTCGGCAAATTGGTGCCTATTTGGAAAATATGGTGAGCGATGTCGAGAATCTATCACTATTCCTCATCGGCCACCCTGATGTCCAAAGCTATTTGAAAACACCGGAACACGATTTGTTAAAGCAAACCTCGATCGTTAATTTACTTACAACATTATCGATTTCCAAACCATATATCGCCAATGTCATGATCGAATCCAATGAAGATAATAAGCCATCTGTTTCCTTCAGATCCGTCCTCGAATCAGAATGGACCGATATTCAAAGCGAGTATCCCGGTTATTATGAGGAATATCCTAAATGGTGGTCTCCGGTGCATCACTTCGTTACGTCGGACGGCAAAGAGGATGTCATTACGATGTCGCGGCCGATTCGCAGCACATCCAAATATTACAGCATCGGCATGCTTAAAATTAGCTTGACACAATCGGTTATCTCTAGCCATTTAAAGCAAGCTGGACTAGAGGGTGAAGGCGTCGCCCTGCTGTTGGACGGACAAAATCGGATATTGGCTGGGCCAGAAGGGTATTCGACTAACAAGAACTTGAACGATTATTTTCCCGGAATAGTTGATTTCAAGAGCAAGTCGGGTTCGTTCGATTACGGAGAAGCGGAGGAGCGGAGTACAGTACTGTACTACCAGATGCCGAATGTTAACTGGAGGCTCGTAGGCATCATTCCGGCAAAAGCTTACAGAGCGCAGAACCAGTATTTTTTAACGTTAACTGCAATTGCAGTCAGCATTTCCATGCTTTTTGTCATCGCTTTTGTACTTGTACTTATTCAAAAGGTGACGAAACCGCTGTCTGCATTAACGAAGTTTCTTAGGAATTCCAGCCCAGACGAACCACTGCCGACGCTGCCCGTCACATCGATCGATGAGGTTGGACAACTGATTATTAGCTATAATCGGATGAGCTCGCGAATTATTAATCTAACCGATGAGGTGAAGCACAACGAAGCGTTGAAGAAGGAAGCGGATATGTCGGCGCTTCAAGCGCAGATCAATCCGCATTTTCTATACAATACGTTATCGTCAGTCCACTGGATGGCACTAATGAAGGGAGACGAAAAAATTGCAGATATGGTCGGCTCATTGAGTGATTTTCTTCGTTTCAGCTTAAATAAAGGACAGGAATATTGTGCAATCAGCCAAGAAATTTTGCATGTAGATCATTATGTGAAGATCCAGTCCATTCGATATCCAGATAAATTTGATTACGAGGCGAATATTCCGGCGGAGCTGCTCGATATGAGAATGCTGAAGCTGCTGCTCCAGCCGCTAATTGAAAATGCGATGATTCATGGCATTTTGAAAAGAGAGGGTAAAGGAAGCATTATCGTTAAAGCGGTGTCAGCGGGAGAGCGTATTACGTTTATTGTTCAGGATGACGGTGTCGGCATGAGCAGGGAAAGATTGGAGCTGCTGAGGGAGAAGATAAGCGCAAACTTGGGCATTGATCCGCTAAAGAATAATGACTCGGCAGGTAGCAGCTACGGATTGCGCAACGTGCATAATCGGCTGCAGCTTCATTATGGGCATGAAGCCGGTTTGCGGATCGAAAGCGTAGAAGGAAGCGGCACTAAAGTTAGTTTTACCATTATACCGATCCAATCAGAAATCAAATAGGCTACAACCTTTGTGGGAAGGAAGGAGAATCTGTACATGAAGCTGTTAATTGTAGATGACGAAGTCATTATTAGGACCGGCCTTAGCACGGTTATTAAATGGGAAGAGAATGGCATTGAGTTGCTCGCGCCGGCTGCTTCCGCGGAGGAAGCGCTGATGCGCATTCCGATAGAGTGTCCTGACATCATTCTAACCGATATTCGGATGACGGGAATGACGGGATTGGAATTGTCTCGCGAGGTTAAGCGGAATTTTCCTTACATTGAAATTGTTATATTGTCTGGATTCGATGATTTTGCATATGCACAGCAAGCGATGCGGGAAGGAATAAGTGATTATTTGCTTAAAAATAGCCGTCCTGGCGATATCATGACTGCGGTTATGCGCGTGAAGCAGCGTATCGTCAGCAGACGGGAGGCCGTGCTTCAAGAAGTCATCCATCAAACGGCGTTCCGTTGGAAGCAACTAGATCGGTTTCTTCGCGGGGACAATCTCCTGACGGAGCGTGAAAGTGAGGAACTGTTGATCTATTATCCTGAGCTGAGGCTCGGATCGGATATGGAGAAGCTAGAGTTATGGCTAGTTACATCTGCGTCTCCACTGACAATGAAGGAGGAGACGGAAAGTGAAATGAATGAGGCGGCTGCGATGATTAGGAATTCACTTGGCTGCGTCATTCTGGATTGGGAATATGGATGGCTGCTTATTTTCCGCAGGGGGCAGCCGGGCGCGAAGCGATTGGTTAAGGCGTCGATGGAGCGGGCGGAGCGCGTTTATAACCAGCCTTTTTTTGCCGCATGCGGTGTATGGGCCAGCAACGTGGTAGAACTGAGGGAGTCACTTCGCACCGCCGAACATACCGCCTCGTACCGCTGGTTGGCAGAGGAAGCAAGAATGCTGGCCTATGAGGATATTAAAGATCGGAAAGGAATGCAGACCGTTTGTACGGAAGAAGTGGAGAGTAAGCTAACCGCCGTTCTGAGAAGCGGGAGCCGAGAGGTCGTAAAACAGTGGATTAAAGGTGAACTGGCGAGCATTAGACAGGATGCGGAAGCGACGCCTTGTTCCGTTCAAGCGTATTTGCATTCCTTGATTGTTGGAGGGTACCGCTGGCTAGAGCGTGCAGCAGCGTCCGTTGGTCAATCGATGCCGAAGCTTCCACAGCTTGAACAGTTGGACATAAAGCTGCTTACTGCGAACCCAGAAGAAACTTTGCAGCAGATGCTGCTTGCGATCCATGCGCAGTATGAACGATTAAACGGCAGCAGGAATGAAGCCATTGACCGAACTGTAGCCTATATACGCGAGCATCTTGCAGACAGCTTGTCTTTGGCGCAAGTAGCGGCAAGCGTACATATGAATCCGAACTATTTTAGCAAGCTGTTTAAACAGGAAACAGGTAAAAACTATATTGAGTATGTAACGGAAGCGAGAATGGAATGGGCTAGCCGTTTGTTGAAGGAAACGCCGGCGAAGGTGAGCGAGATCGCTAAGCGGGTAGGCTACGAGGATATGAAGCATTTTAACCAGCTATTTAAGCGTTACAGTGGCGAAACTCCTTCGCAATACCGTTCAAGATGAATCGACGAAGGTGAAAATACCCCCCGTATGGGCTTAATTTTCCCCCCTACGACTTCTCGTCTGTCTTATCTATACTAGGGTTATTACTAAAGGGGGAATATTTGAATGAAGAAGAGACTTGCGTTTGTAACGACAATTATCTTGATGATTGCCCTTTTGGCAACCGCTTGCAACAATAGCGGAAAAAAGGAGCAGAGCAATGAAGACAACAAAAGCTCTGGAGAAAAAACGAAAATATCAATATGGCATAACTTCGCGGGTGACGACCTGCGTGCCAAAGCGGTTAGAGACCTGATTGACAAGTATAAAGAGGAGCATCCAGACGTTGAGGTAGACGCGCAAGCGATCCCGGTTGACGGTTATCGTCAACGCCTAAGCACGGTGGCTGCGGCAAATGAAATGCCAGACGTATTTTTCGTATATGCGGGCAGCCAATCCCAAGAGTTCTATGATGCCGGTAAGCTTCAACCGATTACAGAGTTGATGGATAAATACCCAGAATGGAAGAACAGTTTCTTGGCAGGTGCATTCGACCGCTATGAGTTTGAAAAAGGACAAATTTTCACAGCGCCGCTCGGTATGTCCGCAACTTCGTTCATGTATTATAACAAAGATCTTTTCGAGAAGCATAGTGTAAAAGTGCCGACTACTTGGGAAGAGATGATGACTGCAATTAAAACATTCAACGACAACGGCATTACTCCGATTGCCCTCGGCAATAAAGCGCCATGGGTTGCACAATCGACGATTATCGGTTCGTTGGCTGACCGCGTGACGGGCACGGAATGGTTCTTGAAAGCTGCAGCTCAAGATGGAGCGTCTTTTACAGATCCTGTGTTCATTGATGCTTTGGGCAAGTACAAAGAGCTCGTTGACAATAAAGCGTTTCAAGATGGCGCAAATAGCATCGACAACACGCAAGCAGAGCAATACTTCATTCAAGGCAAGGCAGCTATGATGATTAACGGCGCTTGGTCGCTTACGAATCTTGCAGCATCCGCAACTCCTGAGCAGTTGGCACCTATCGAAGTCACAACAATGCCTGGCATAGAAGGTGGAGCAGGCAAACCGAATACGATTTCCGGTGGCGCAGGCGCTGGCTTTGCGCTTAACAAAAATACAAAAGGCGCACAGAAGCAGGCAGCACTTGATCTGATCTACGCAGTAAGCGGACCGGATGGCCAAAAGGCGATCGCAGAAAGCAACTCAATGGTTATGTACAAAGTAGAACTGGATAAGTCGAAAGTAAGCCCGCTTTACTTCAAAGCTTATGAATTGGCTGTGAATTCTGAAATTACGCCGGTATATGACGCCTATTTATCTGCTGAAGCAGGCGAAGTGATCAACAACGGTCTTCAAGAGCTTATGATGGGCGGTAAGCCGGAGGATGTAGCTAAAAAACTGCAGGATGCGCAAGCGCGTTCGACTAAAAAGTAATCAGACAAAAGTACGTAAAGGAGGCTGTCGCCATGCCTGCATCATTGCGCAGCAGAAGCTTCGTCATCATGGCGCTGCTTCCTGCACTACTCATCTTTATCATCTTTGCGATCGTCCCGATTTTTTGGTCAGCTTACTACGGGTTCTTTGAGTGGAAGGGACTCGGTGCTGCTAAGCTTATCGGGTTGGATAATTATCGAATGATACTAGAGGATCCAGTATTCTGGAGAGCACTGAAAAACAACCTGATCCTTGTTGTCTCGGCAGTAATAGGTCAAGTATCGGTCGCATTGCTGCTTTCATTGTTCTTGCTCAAGAACACGATGTTCAATCGGTTGATGCGCTCCGCCGTATTTCTCCCGATGGTGCTGTCTACAGTCGTCGTCGGTCTCATCTGGGGCTATATTTATCACCCGCAAATCGGTTTGCTGAATCAATTATTGGAGACGCTGGGACTGGAATCTTGGCGCCGACCTTGGCTAGACGATCCTAAAATCAATATGTTTGCCGTATCGATCCCGATTAACTGGGCGAATATCGGCCCGTATCTTATCATTTTCATCGCTGCACTCCAAAATATCTCTTCAGAAATTGAAGATGCTGCGAAGATCGACGGGGCGGTAGCCTGGAGAAAGCTGTTTTTCGTGACGCTCCCGATGATTTGGGGAACAGTTGTTGTAACCATCGTACTGTGCATATCTGGAAGTTTGAAGGCATTCGACCATGTTATCGTCATGACGCGCGGCGGTCCTGCACAATCGACAGAATTGCTCGCCACATATATGTACAATAACACCTTTACGGTATACCGTTACGGCTACGGCTCTGCGGTATCCACAATGATTATTCTGATTAGCGCCGTGCTCATTGGCCTAAATCATATCATCACGAAGAGACGCGGCTAATGGGCGGTCGGCTAATGTTAGCCCGGCCGATGAAGGAGTGAATCGCTATGCAAGCAATGATAGACGCTCGGTCGGAGAAGATGAGAGGCTCGCTGTGGCGTAAGCCGATTTCCGGAATTGCGAAAATCATCCTGTTATTTTATGCCATAATTACATTGTATCCGCTATACTGGTTAGGAATAAGTGCATTCAAGTCGAATCAGGAATTTTTCAATCGTCCCTATTCCTGGCCGCAGCATTGGCAGTTCGACAATATAACCCGGGCATGGGATCTCGGAAATATGGGCCGGGCGGTGCTCAACTCCACAATTGTTACCCTCTCAGCACTGCTGCTGACCATTGTGCTCGGCATGCTTGCAGCTTATGTGCTTGCCCGGTTCCCATTCAAGTTGAGTGGCGTTGTAAAAGGATTGTTCTTGCTAGGCATGCTCATTCCAATTCATAGCACACTCGTTCCATTGTTTATTTTCATGAACAAGCTCGGGATGCTGAATACGTACTGGTCACTCATCCTACCGTATACGGCATTTGAATTACCAATTGCGATCTTCCTTGGAATGTCCTACATCGTATCCATTCCGAGAGAAGTAGAGGAAGCGGCGATGATCGACGGCAACGGCTGGTGGGGAATCTTTGGACGCATCATTTTCCCATTGTCCCTGCCGATCGTCGCTACGATTACAATTCTTGCATTTTTGAGGTTTTGGAATGATTTCTCCTTCGCGCTCGTCTTTATTAATTCTCAAGCGTTGAAGACGCTGCCCCTCAGCTTGTCGCTCTTCTCCGATGGATTCGGAACGGACTACAGCTTAACGATGGGCGCGATGTTTATTGCTGCAATACCAACCATTCTCATCTTTTTGATCTTCCAAGAGCAAATTATGAAAGGCATGGTAGCAGGCTCGGTCAAAGGTTAACACCCTTGATCGAGTTTTTGGTGTAATTTTATATATTTCATTTTTGTGGAGGGATTGATAGTGAAGTTACATTTTATAGGAGAATTGAGCGAGCTTCAATCAGGGCTTCAGTTGCTGCTTGCCGAACTTAAGTCAGAATGGTCGGAGGATGGAATTCCCGTTTTAATAGAACCGTCTTCAGGAGAACTGGAAGTTGGTTATGATGGTAAAAGCGCTTATATTCGTTATAGTGCTAAACATCAGTTCTTCCGCGGCTTGGGACTGTTGATTCAGAAGATTAGTGGCGGAGAGCAATTTCAAATTACAGAGCAACAACAATTCGATGCGATCGGTCCGATGTTTGATTTATCGCGCAATGGAGTGCTGACCGTTGAAAGCTTCAAGTTTATGCTGCGCAAAATGGCGCTGATGGGCTTGAATAGCGTCATGCTCTATTTGGAAGACACTTACGAGATAGAAGGCGAGCCTTATTTCGGCTATATGCGCGGCCGTTACTCGGTGGCGGAGTTGAAGGAAATCGACGATTACGCCGATCAATTCGGCATTGAAGCGTTTCCGAGCATTCAGACACTGGCTCATTTGGAGGAGTTTTTGAAATGGGAGCCGGTAAAGGAATATAAAGATACAAAAGGCGCGTTGCTAGTTGGAGCGGAGAAGACCGATCGTCTGGTCGAAAATATGATTGTCAGCATTAGCGCGCCGTTCCGCAGCCGGAAAATCCACATCGGCATGGATGAAGCGGAAGAGCTTGGACGCGGTAAATTTTTGGATCGCAATGGACATATGAACCGTTTTGATATCATGACAGGCCATCTGGAGCGGGTGCTCGCAGTAACTCGACGGTTAGGGTTGAAACCGATGATGTGGAGCGATATGTTCCTGAAGCTGGCTTCAGCTAACGGTGAAGATTATTATGGCCATGAGACGCAAATATCAGAGGATATGTCGAGCCGCATTCCTAAGGACATAGATATGGTTTACTGGGACTATAACCACGTCGAGGAGAAGGACTACGAAACATTGATCGCCAAACACCGGCCGCTCGGCAATAATCTTATTTTTGCGGGTGCTGTGTGGGTATTCAATACGTTCGGCGTCAATTACGGGCTATCCTTGCCGGCGACCGATGCAGCGCTGACGGTATGCAAGAAGGAAGGCATCCGGGAAGTTTATGCGACGATGTGGGGTGACGACGGAATGGAGAGCAATCCGTACATCGCTTTGCTCGGCTTGCAATTTTATGCGGAGCATGCTTATTCTTCATCGACGCCGACTGACAAGGCGCTGGCCGAGCGCGTTCGGTTCTGCACCGGCATCGAGGCGGATGCTTACATGGGGCTGAAGTATTTGGACGAGACACCGGGAGCTGCAGCAAATAATCAGAAGCAGAGCAATCCGTCTAAGTTTCTGTTGTATCAGGATGTACTGCTGGGGCTGTTCGACAAACAGATTGATGGGCTAGATATGGCGGCTCATTATGCATGGGTGGAAGGCGAAATTACTAGCCGCAGAAAAGCTGAGGCAGAGCTAGATTACTTGTTCGAGGTGCCGCAAAAGCTGTGTGCGGTGCTGAAGCAGAAGAGCGAAATCGGTCTTGAGCTGAAGCGGGCTTATGACAGTGGAGACAAGGCAGTGCTTAGGCGGATTGCAGAGGATGTTTTGCCCGAAATCTCGCTGGGTGTGCAAAATCTTCGCGCCGCACACCGGAAGCAATGGCTATCGATGTTCAAACCGTTCGGCTGGGAGGTGCTCGATATTCGTTACGGCGGCGTTGTAAGCCGGCTGGATACAGCGAGCATGAGGCTGTTAGAATATGCGGACGGAAAGCTCGAACGGATCGAGGAGCTGGAGCAGGAACGATTGTTGTATAGCACGACGAACCGTTTCACCGACAAAGGTGCAGGCTGGTGCAGCTATTATTACCGCATGGCGTCACCTAACGTCTTTTTCCATGTGATCAATCCATTCTAGGTTGAAGAATTATTCTCAAGCAAATTGAAATCAAAGGTACTGGTCATGAAGTGATGGTTAGGGGCTCCGTTTTTTGTATATTTAATGTACAAGCAGTGGGAACGAGGATAAAATACGTGGTGAAGACTGTAAATGATTAGATATAAAGAAAGCTGTCGAGACATTCTCGACAGCCTGAGCAGCTCGAGTCCCCATAGAGGTCGAGCTGTTTTTATTTTGTAAATCTTACTATTGGCTATGCGCATTTGTTCCTCACCTTAATTTACCAATCCGCTAGCGGATTGTTTTTCTTTCCATACCATCGTAATTACAAGACCAATAAACATAATGACAGCCGCAAAGAGATACGGATAGTTGATGTTTACATCAAATAATACTCCGCCTAATGCAGGACCGATGATATTACCAAGGCTAGTATAGGTTGAGTTCATGCCAGCGACAAAGCCTTGCTCTTTTTCAGCCGTTTTTGATAAATAGGTCGTTAGTGCTGGACGGAGTAGGTCAAACGCGAGAAAGATGAAGCAGGTTACTAGCAGAACAGTTAAATAGTTATTGATCATGGTGGAGGCTACAGCTAAGGCTACGCCAGCAATTAAGCAGAGTTGAATGAGCTTTTTTTCACCGAGCTTATCTACCATTTTACCGAATAAAAAGACCTGCACAACCACCCCGAAGATTGAGCTTATTGTAATGATGGTTGCAATATCCCGTGGAGTGAAGCCGAATTTATGATCAGAAAACAGGCTAAACACAGTTTCATATGCCGATAAGCCAAAGGCGAGGACAAACACTATAATAAACGCAATAATATATGCTGGATGAAACGAGCGTTTCAGATCACTGATAAAGTTGGTGTCTTTTTTAAGTTTACTGATTTCCAAAAGCTCCTCTTTGGATAGTGGCTCTTTCAGAATAAATATCGACGAAATACAAGTGATTAAGGCGAAGCCAGCAGCAAAATAGAATGGAGCACGTATACCTAGTTCAGTAATAAATCCTCCGATTCCTGGGCCAATAATAAAACCAATACTAATGGCGGCAGAAACATAACCCATTGCCTTAGGTCTTTCCTCTACTGAGGTGATGTCCGCAACATAGGCAGTGACAGCAGGCATAATGAATGCACCAGCAATCCCTCCAAGAATTCTGGCGATATAAAGAACGGATACATGTGTGCCTAAACCAAAGATTAATTCCGATGCACTGAAGAGCACTAAGCCGATAACGATCATTTTTTTTCTGCCGTAAGTGTCAATCCAACGCCCTGCCAGAGGAGACATGAGTAATTGCGCGAATGCAAATGCTGCTACAAGATACCCCATCGTTTTACCTGACAAATGCATAATGTTCATAAAGGAAGGCATAACAGGGACGATCAGCCCAACGCCTAGAAAAACAATGAATATGTTACTTAGCAGAATGAGTAAGACTGTTTTTTGTTCTTTCAATGGTTTCTTCATGAAGTAATACCTCTCTTTGTAGAATCACAGCTGTGAAATACCTCTCCAAAATACGGTCCATGAGGCATTTAGTTTTTCATTTAAACGGATTTCATTATTGCCATACACAAGCTCTAGCATGATCGAATCAACTACACCTAAAAAGGCAAGCGTTGGGATGGAGGCTGCATCTTCCATGATGACTTTGGCATCGATCCAAGCTTGGAATTTACTTTCAAGTACGGGTTGAATCTTTTTCTCTGTGTCGATTACTTCTTCATCAATCGCTTTAGCAAGATGGGGCGGTGGAAAAAAAGAGATACGCAGCCAAAACTTTAACTGCTCGTTCTTTTGAAACATATCAATGACCAATTGCAGATATCCTAATAAATCTGTTTTAGGATTTTGAGTCCCTACCTTACTCAAATATTGTAGTTTGGATGAGATTTCTGTCTCTTTGGCATCTTGTAGAACTTGCAGAAAAAGATCATCCTTCCCTTTGAAATGGGCATAAAGAGATTGTTTTTTCATCCCGACTTGCTCAGCAATTTGAGACAAAGAAGCCCCCTCATATCCATGAGTTGTGAAACATTTCAAAGCAATATCTTTAATTTCTTTACTTTTCAAAAAAATCACCTCGATATTAACGAACGTTCGTCAGTTATACTATCAAATTAAATTATTTTATGCAAATGAAAATTAACTCCACAATGCATAGTATGGCTAAAATCCATTGAATTCCTTAAGCATTTCGGTAAAGGTCTCAAGCTGCTGGTTATCCCATTGAGCAATACGCTCGTAAAATACGAACTCCTTATCCTGCAACGCAGCAAAGGTTTGTTGTCGTCCAAGCTCTGTGAGCGCAAGAAGTACAGCTCGACGATCATGTGGAGAGTCTTCCCTTTTAACATACCCTAAATTCTCAAGCTGTTTGAGAAGACGACTAACCGAACTACGATCCATAGCTGTTGCTTCCGCCAAAGCAGAGGCGCTAGTCGGACCATAGGAATACAGCCAACGGACGATATGGAAAGCAGCAGGTTGTATAGAAGAATCGAAAGCGGCGGCAGTTCTGACATTCAGTGCATGTGAGGCGCTAATAAGCGCATTAATTTGTTCGCCGAGCTTTAACTCGAGTTGTCCTCTTAACGTATCTTTGCGTTCGACATTCATTGGTTGAACCACCTAACGTAGATTATTATTCAAAAATTTTATACTTTTAATTAGTTGACATATATCAATCACTTGAATATAGTTGACATATATCAATTATATGTTTTCGATAACATCCTGTCAAAATGAACTTGCAGCTGTTTTAGTCCTATATAAAGGAGAATGAAGATGACGACAAAACCGATTATTGTAATTACTGGAGCTACAAGTGGTTTGGGACAACTCGTTGCCATTGAAATGGCAAAGCGTGGTGCTCATCTTGTTCTGACTGCTAGGAGTGAAAGTCGCGCAGAAGCTACTCAGAAAATGATTAAAGAGAGCGTACCTGCTGCCGAAATAATTTTTTTCTATGGGGACTTATCCTTAATGAAGGATGTCAGTCGTTTGGGGCAAGAAATATCTGACGCATATCCGAAGATAGACGTGTTATTAAATAACGCAGGACTTCATGCTTTTGAACAGCGGATCACTGCTGAGGGATTATCAGAAATGATGGCCGTGAACTATTTTGCCCCATGGATATTGACTCATACTTTACAGCATTCTTTGAAGGCAGCGGGAAGTGCGAGAATAATAAATGTGGCTTCTGAAGCTTCACGCACTCATGGAGAACTTAAGCTACCTGAGGATCTGATTAATACCTCTGATTTTACGGCTAGAGGTTCATCTGAGATATATGGAAAAACTAAATTACTTAATATCATGTTTACCGCTGAACTTGCTCGCCAATTCACAGGGACCGGAGTTACTGTCCATGCATTAAATCCAGGCTTTAATGTAACAGGTCTGGGGCGCGAATTGTGGTTTGCACCTATGCTTGAACGTGTATTGAAGTTTCTTCATATTGGGAATCCACGTAAGGGAGCTGATATCATTATTCGTTTAATGATCGATCAAAAATATCAGGAGACCACAGGGGGATATTTTAATGTTGGAACAGGCAATCCAATAGTGCCCGTACATCCAGGTGGAGATAAGGAAATGGAAAATAAATTATGGAATGATACGCGATTAGTAATACATCAGATAACTCAATGACAAAAGGAGCTGATCCTAAAGTAGAACTTTCTACAATAGTGTCGGCTCTTTTTCATTTTGAATCAGCTCGTAAGCGATGTCGAAAGATGAAAATAAACTCGGATTTATTTGTGAAGTAAATTTGAATGTGTAATATTCTGAGTACTTTTGTCGCCATGCAGGAAGTAGCACAAATTTAAGGGAATATGTTGTTCAATATTCATGGTGAGGTAGAAGTGAGCGGTTATAAGTTATCTTTTAAAGGGGAGGGAACTTATGAGAAAAAATTGGCGGATGTCTAGCACATTAAGGCTTTTTTTTATACTTGTAGTCATTCTGCCGATCATCTTATTCTCCATCATTATTCTAAATATTTATAAGCGAGATATTCTTCAGCAAAATACATCACGATCTCAGCAAACGGCTCAAGCGATCTCCTATTCCGTTAGTCAGGAAATAAGGAGGTTGACGGGACTATTTGCTTCCATCGGTATGGACAGGGATGTGATGGCAAAGCTTTATGAAATTAATCGTAAGAGTGGAGTCGAGAAACAGCAGGCTTACTATGAGCTAAAGGTCTTAATAGAGAAGTACACGGCATCCATCTCAGGACGAGTACTGTCAGTGAACTTCCTATTTAAAGATCATCAATCCTATTCGTACTTAAAGAACTTGAATTTGGATGATTCTTATTTTCGCCAAAAAACGTGGTATGGGCAGGTGCTGAATAATCCCGATAGCGTTCATTTTCTGGGGATGATGCCCAATATTTTATATGGTAACTACAATCCTTACAATATGGTTGCTGCCCTATCTCCAAGTGTAATCAATCCTTTATCCCAGCTAGAAATGATTCTTTTTACGTTTGAGAGTAGTGCCTTTGATCATATTTTGCAGTCACGTGATAATACGGAATCCAGCCTTTTCATCGTCACAGAGGAAGGTCAAATTATCTCATCCAATACCCTTGCCTCTAGAGGGGGGGGATTCCAAATGCACTGGTTCGCAAATCGTGGGCCGGAGGAAAAAGGGTACGTTGTGGATGTTAATGGTGAAGATAGAAATTTGATAACCTACGCCAAGATTGATCAGACCGGATGGTGGCTTGTACAGTCCATTCCATATGCTGATCTAACAGCCAATTATCTTAGTGTGAATTATATCGTCTGGGTGTTTGCATTGATGATCATCTTAGCATTTATTCTTGTTTCATTTTACTTTGTATCTAATGTTACTAAGCCGTTAAATGAGCTTCTCCGGCAAATGGATCTGGTTACTGAAGGTGATTTAAACGCTAAATTTATGAGAACCGGCAGCCTGGAGCTAATTAAGCTTGGGCATTCTTTTAATCATATGACGGAACGTATTCAGGATCTGCTCTACCATCATGAAAGGCAAGAGGTGGAGAAGCGAAAGGCGGAGTTTGCAGCACTTCAGTCGCAGATCAATCCACACTTTTTAATAAATACGCTCAATTCAATCAAGTTTATGGCTTTAATCAGTAAAGCAGATAACATACGGAATATGACACATGCGCTAACTCGTCTGCTGGCTTCTTCTTTTAATCGAGGTGGAATTCTGACTACGATTGATGAGGAAATAGATCATTTAAAGAATTATTTGTATATCATGGAGATTCGTTTTGGTAGACCCATTCAAACGAGATGGGAAGTAGATGAGGATTTAGCAGGTTATTATATATTGAAATTGCTACTACAACCTATTTTAGAAAACAGTATTATTCATGGACTAAAGAATGTTGACTATCCTGGTATCATCGAAATCATAGTGAGCAAACAAGCGGAAGATCTTCTTATAACCATAGCTGATAATGGTGTAGGCATGTTGGATATGGATGCTCAGGAATATGACAGCGATGGTATACGCCATCAGCATTCTTTCAGTGGTATGGGAAACAGTAACGTTAATAAGCGAATTCAGCTACATTACGGGAGGCGTTACGGTTTAAAGTACGAGAAGAATAAACCTCAGGGAACGATAGTATCGATAAGGCTACCGTTGATCGACACGCCGGAGGAAGAGATGCAGGATCAGTTGTTAGGGGAGGGAGGATGAAGCAAAATGCTGCGGAGGATCATAAAAGATCATAGTCCAGAGGGAAAACATCATTCATGTGTAACTTCAGAGGAGGTATGATGGTATAAACTTTTTTCGAAGGCTGTGATTAATAGAAGTGAAAATAATACTTCGTGTGTCTTTAATAGGGATCATTTCTCTTATTTTTGTAGGTGGCTTCTTCTCTTTAAGTAAGTTCAGTCCCAAAGGAGGGGCAATAGAGCAACAACAGGGAAAGGTGAATCTGGATCAACCGATTAAAATAAAATTCGGCATGTGGGAAGCGAAGACAGATATCAAATTTTGGACGGAAAAGGTAAGAGACTACTCTAAAATTAAGCCTAATGTAACGGTTGAAGTAGAGACAATTCCCGATAATAGCGGTCAGTATTTAAAGGTTCGTTTAGCAGCCAATGATTTGCCGGATATTTTTTACCTGAAGCCAGATGACCTACTCACTTACAAAGCAGTACTTCTTCCACTGGATGGATTAACCGCAGCAAAAAACAATAAATATCCCGCTAGATTAGATCATTCCATTCTTGGTTTACCTCTTGTATCCTTCTCTGAATATGTCTATTACCATCCAAGTATCTTTCAAGAGGTCGGCGTAGAGATTCCGCAAACGATGAATGAATTTATGGATGTGATGATGAAGATTAAAGCGCATGGCAAATATATTCCGATTGCGATTGGCGGGAAAGAGAATTGGACGTTTTATCCTTTTACTGAGTTCGGGCCGCCTCTACTATCCAAGGATGAAAATTATTTATCTTCAATCGCACAGACGAAACGCCCTTTTGGAAAAGGTTCTCCTTTCGAGAAAGCAGCAGTGATGATTAAGAAAATAGCAGAGAATGAACTAGCAGGGCGCGATGCACTCAATATTGGTGTGGATCAGGCAACGCTGCTGTTTCAAAATAATAAAGCGGCTATGCTTGCACTCGGTCAGTGGTATCTTAGAGATCATTTATCCAAAATGAAGGATGATAAAGATTTAGATGCGTTCACATTGCCCTGGAGAGAGACAACTTCAGAGCGTTTGCAGGCAATCACTATGCCAGATCAATATATGGCGATCAATAAAAATTCCAAGAATACGGAAGAAGTTAAAGCATTTTTGGAGTGGGTATTTAGCCGGGATGTTTACCAAGTGTATATTAATTATTCGCAAAATTCATCGACAGTGATCAATATCGAATCATTCCTCCCGTTCTTCAACAATGTTCAAGAGAAGCACCCCTTTGAGCCGTTTATGTACCTGGGGATCGATGAGAAGTTTGAAAAAGTAAAAAATGCCATACAGTTTGATGAAAAGAAGGCTGCACAAGAAATTTTTTCAGGTGCTGAGGTGTCCGATATTCAAGAAAAATTGAATGATGATTGGGAGATAGCGGTTGAGGCTTTGAGGTAATCCTATAGATCAATTATGGAGGGATTTATGATGAAATTTAAAGCTCTCATTGTTGATGATGAACCATTAGCTAGGTTAGCCCTCCGGGAGTACATATCCATTGCTTCGACCGATTTTGAGATTGCAGGGGAAGCAGGAGATGGTAAGGAGGCATTAAATATGCTGAAAATCCATCCAGATGTGGATCTAGTTCTGGCGGATATTCAAATGCCAAATATGAATGGAGTAGAGCTACTCGAAGCACTGAATAACACTACTTTTTCGAATCAACCGTTAACCATCATGCTTAGCGCATACGGAGATTATTCTTTTGTAAGAGATTCCTTTGTGCTCGGCGCCTTTGATTACATTGTTAAAGCCAAGTTAGATGAAACTTATATTGCACCGGTACTGACTAAGACTGTGGATGAATTGAAGCGGCGGCAAAGCTCCTCAAAGACAGTATCAACCTTAGAGGACGTAGAAGCTTCGATCTGTTCTGTTCTGCATCGACTTTGCCTATCGGATTCTTTAGAAGTGACAGATGATGATATAACGCCTTCGTTGGAGCTTGTTCGAAAGCATATGGGGGAAAAAAATCTGGAGGTTGCGCTTCTTAGACTATCAGATACCGTTCAATTTGAAGATTCACACCGTATGATTATGCAGACGATACGAACGGTAACGAATCGAAGTAGAAGTGAAGGGATCTGCAAAGTATGCAGATATGATGACAGGCAATATGTTTTGTTCTTCTCTTTTCCAGAGCAATGCAGCATCATCGCCATTCGTAGATTGACAGACATAATCTTGTCTGAGGTGAGCATGAGATTAAAGCAATTCATTAATTTGAAGCTTTCTATGGGCATCAGTGATATTGTGGATGGTCATCAACAGTGGAACCGATTATTCCGCCAAGCTGAACGATTAGCAGGTTTGAGTTTCTACCAGGGGTACAATCGATTATATTATCCGGAAGCTGAAAGGCGTCCATCTATTAAGGAAAGTGACTGGAAAGAAGCATGGTATTTGGCTAGAACCGAAATGCTGAAGTCATTAAGTGATCCGGATTTAATGAAATGGCAGGAGGTCTATGAACAATGCTGTAACTTGTTGATTCAGCGATACCCTTGTTCACCTGAACTTATCAAATCAGATGTAGTCGATATGACTTGGGAGGCAAGCGCATTAATTTATCAAAAAGGCGTTTCTTGGGAAAAGCTTCATGATAAGCTGCCTTATCCCATCACGGATCATATTTATAAGCAGGAAACCTGGGAGAATACGGTGCATTGGTGCCAACTGTTCTTGGAACATCTGCATCAAAAGCTGCATCCGAAAGATCAACCCAAGGAATGCTTTCTTAGCCCTGTTGTTGCTAAAACGAAAGAGCTAATAGAGAAAAACTTTAACGAAGATGTCCATTTGTCGAATATTAGTCAGATTGTCGGTGTAAGCGAGAGCTATTTAAGCAAACAATTTTCCAAAGAAATAGGTGTTAATTTCATTCAGTTTCTGACGAATCTGCGAATCGAGAAGGCTAAAAAGGCGCTGGAGAGTGGAATGAAAATATACGAGGTTTCTGAGCAAGTAGGATACGTGAATCCGGAACATTTCAGTCGTATTTTTAAAAAAATCACAGGAATTAGTCCCTTAGCTTATCGCAGAGAGAATGAATAACAAAAATAATCAATGTTGAACAAAATAAATCATGTGTATCCGATTTCAAAATCAATATGATAGGGGGGAGTTAAAATTCACGGGTGAAGGGATGTTCTTATGAGACGCAAACGATTCACATTCGCACTAATCTGTACGTTATGTTCTTCCATGTGGTTGAGTACAGTCCATGCTGAAAAAGTCTCTGACTTCGAGATGCAGACATCAGCTTCTGAATCTGCTAATTCTACGTTCACCGTTACATTAAAGGGTAAAGATATTCAAGACTTATACGCATATGAAGCTAAATTTAATTTTGACCCGAAAGTGCTTGAGATTGTAAAAGCAGAAACGAAGATCAAAGGCTTTTCTGTATCTCCAATCGTTAAAAACAATGAAATTACGATAGCCCATACCAAGATCGGAAATGTGAATGGTGAAAAGGGTAATTTGGACATTGCCACGATTACCTTTAAAGCTAAAAGGGCTGGTACAACTGCAGTAAAATGGACCGCATTAAAGGTTCTTGATCGTAATCTGAAAGATCAGGAATTCACCCCGAATCAATCCTCAACATTCACCAAGATTTTCAGCGACATCGTCTCACATTGGGCGAAGCAAGATATCATGGAAATGGTCACTAAAGGAATTGTTGAAGGCATGGATGCCGACAGCTTTGCCCCGAATAATAACATCACTCGCGCACAATTCGCAGCTCTTATAGCCAGAGCATTAGATCTTACAGAAGGTTCTGGAGGTAATCCGTTTACGGATGTGAAGTCAGGAGTTTGGTACGAAGATACGGTAAAGAAAGCTTATGCGGCCGGAATTATTAGTGGTTTGTCCACGACGAAATTTGCTCCGGAAAAAAGCATTACTCGTGAAGAAATGACAACGATGCTGATGCGAGCGAAAGCTTATGCTTCCGGTGTAAAGGTCGATAGTATGGCCTCAGATTCCACCACTGCGTTTAAAGATGATAGTAAAATAAGCCCGTGGGCTAAAGCGTCGGTGGGGTTTGCCTTAAAATCGGGATTAATGAAAGGTAGAACTCAGACTACATTTGCACCAAAAGAATCTGCAACAAGAGCGGAATCAGCCGCTGTTATCAAGCGATTGTTAAATTCCAAGTAATACAAAAAAACATATAATGACGCACCTTCTTATGGAAGGAGGGCTCATTATGGTCTTGTGATGTCAAAAACATACAATTAAAGGAAATATGTGAATTGATAATGTTCATTCTACTTATATTTAAGTGAAAAGAGGTCGTAGAGATGAGAAAACGTTACAAAGCGGTTAGCTTGCTATTGACGTTGTTGCTAGGGGTACAGCTTGGCTTGCCATCGGCAGCCGTATTCGCGGCTCAAGAATCGGACGTGTATTTCAGAGATTACAATGATGGCAACATCAACGGATGGGCTGCAGCTAAGGGGACCACTACTTTTTCGGCGGATCAAGGTGCTGTTAAGGCGGTGACACAAGGGGTTGTTATTTTAGCAGACCAAGATTCACCTCAGGTTGCCAATGCTGAATATGAGGTGAAGTTAAAATTTAGTCAGCCTGCCACACGATTTGGACTGGTCTACCGATTCGTCGATAGCAATAACTACAATGTTATCCAATATGATGCGGGTTCTTGGGGCTGGGATGCAATGAAAGGAGGGACGGAATCGTATGGAAATATTACGGCTCCTAGTTTTACCTTTGCTGCTGACCAACAGTATACCCTCAAATTGCGCTATGAGAAAGGTAGCGTAGCTATATCGATCGATGGCAATAACGTGCTTACGACGAGTCTTCCCTCATTATCGACAAGTGCAGGGAAGATTGGACTTCGCAGCTGGTTTAATAACAAGACCCTATGGATTGACGATGTGAAGGTAACTCCAATTGTATCCACTGATCCAGTACCGAGACCGATTACGATTACAGAAACTTTAAGCTCGGATACGATGAAGGTTGAAATCGATAAAGAGTTCCCACGGGTTAAACAATACACATGGTTAGACAGCGGCGCGGAAATGTATGGACAATTAAATGGATTTAATGAAATAAAAATCAATGAGAAGTCCTATTTCGTAGTCGCTTCTGATTTTAGTAAAAAAGCAGCAGATGCCACTCATGGTGAGTCTGCAGCCTACACGCTTCAGATTCCAGAAATTAAAGTGAATCTCAAAGTTGAAATGGAGGTTCAGGATAACATACTTCAGTTCAAAGTGGCCAGCATTGAAGAGAATGGTACTGAAAAAGTGAAAACGATCGAATTCCCTGATCATGACCTTGTCTCTGTAATTGGAACCCAGCCTACCGCGCAGGAAACGGCTGTCCGGATAACTGGGGGCTGGAACGTTGTACAAGACGAATTTAACGACCTTAAGACGGGAGTAGCAGACGTGAGTGGGGGACGTGCATATGCAATCGTTAACTCCGACGTCTTAGCTGCGAGTGTAATCACCAATGTAGTAAATGGTTTTGATAAGGTACGTATTAAGGTAGGCGATGATACAGCGCTTCATACGAAGAAAGCAGCGTTATCAGGAGGCTCATGGGTTTATCGTGGAAGTACTGTGCTTGATCCGGAGCCATTGCCTTGGGCTAAGGTTGTACTGACTCCAGATGCGAATGGAGACAATGTTGTTGACTGGCAAGATGGGGCCATTGTATATCGTCAGAATACGGATGCTCCAACGGGCAGTGAAATGATTAGGGACAATATCTCCTATATCAGCATGAACATTGGATCTACTACAACTTCTCCGTTCTTGCGTGCTTTTGATAATGCGAAGAAAATTTCTAATCTCACGGATGGCTTTGGACAGCTGATTCTATTCAAAGGATATCAAGCGGAAGGACATGATGACTCTCACCCAGATTACGGCGGTCATATCGGTATTCGTCAGGGTGGAGAGAAGGATTTTAATTATGTTTTGAGTGAAGGCAAGAAATACAATATCCGTGGCGGTGTACACATTAACGCAACAGAATACGCGCTGGATGCTTTCGGCACCAAAATGGAAAATATGAATCAGCCATTGAGTAAAGGTTGGGGCTGGCTGGATCAAACATTCTATGTTAACAAAACCAAAGATGTGGAATCCGGTGAATTGAAAAGACGTCTGGATATGCTGAAAAGCGACACAGGCGACAACCTATCCTTTGTATATGTGGATGTATATGATGGTGCCGATTACAATGCGAAGAAACTCGCAGATTATATCAACGGTAACGGCTGGATGCTCGGTACAGAATTTGCAGGACCTCTGTTTGAGCAGGCCTCTTGGGTTCACTGGGGAACAGATCCGGGGTACCCGAACCAAGGTGACGATAGTAAGGTTACCCGTTTCCTAAGGAATCAATCACTGGACGGCTTCTTAACAACCCCTTTACTGAAAGGGAATAAGCAGGTAGGCGTGGGTTACTGGCAGAACAGTGCTCCATTCTACAGCTACCAATCAACTAGTGCGGCATTCTTCAATCACAATCTACCAACAAAATATATGCAGCATTTCCCGATCATCAAGATGACCGATAACCGTATCGATTTTGAAGAGAAGGTTGTAGTTGAACGTAAGCAGGACGGTAAGATCCATTTAAGTAAGGATGGTCGTGAAATCGCTATCATGACAGATAGCAGCAACATTAGTGACAGTACGGTCTTTATTCCATGGAGTCCTGAGACAGAAGATAAAATCTATCACTGGAATCCAGCAGGTGGCCAAACGACTTGGAGTCTTCCAGAATCATGGAGTAACGTAACGACGGCACAGTTGTATAAGCTGACAGATTTAGGACGTGAGCATGTTGGCAGTGTAGAAGTAACTGGAGGTAAAGTCACACTTACCGCGCAGCCGGGGATTGGTTATGCCCTGTATAAGACAACAGCTGCTGAAGAGCCGGAAATGGTATGGGGCGAAGGGAGTTCGGTAAAGGACCCGGGCTTTGACAGCCAAACATTCGGTAACTGGAAGAAAACTTCCACAGCTGCAAGTGATGATCACATTAAATTTGTGAAGAACAGTAACGCTGATGACCAGCTTCAAGTGAAGGGTCTTGGTGATGCAGTAATTCAGCAGGAGATTACCGGACTTACACCGGGCAAGACGTATTCTGCATCAGTATGGGTGAAAGTAGATGGGAAACGCACCGTGGAAATCGGTGTGAAGCAAGGGGCTGACAAGGTTGTCAATACACTGGATAACACAGAGCATGGCTTTTTAGCCCAGCAGCATAAATATGTGAGCACGAACTTCCAGCGGATTAAGGTTACCTTTGATGCGGTTAGTGAGACCGCCAATCTCTATTTGAATGTAGAAGATGGAAGTTCGACTGTAACCTTTGACGATGTAAGAGTATGGGAGAATCCAACCAAGACTGACGCTGGTAATTCTGTATTGTTCGAGGATTTCGAGAACGTTGATGAGGGCTGGGGTCCCTTCGTTTATTCTAAAATAGGTCCAGTTCGTACGCATTTAGTTGAAAAAGGCGACAATCAGATCATGAATTATGTTCTGGATGGTAATTGGTCGCTTAAAACGAATGAAGATGCAACCGGTGAATGGCTGCGTACATTGCCTCACACGCTCCGAATGAAGGAGGATAACCGTTACCATCTGAAGATGGACTACAATTCAGATGAGACGGATATGTACACAGTGGCTATTCGAGTGAAGGAGAATGGGGTAGTTCGTGATCTGGTTAGTGAGAATTTGAAAGAAGGACGCGACACGCTGGATCTATCTTTTACAACCGAAGGGGCGAAAGATGCCTATCTGGCCATTATTAAAAACAAGCTGAACAGTCAGAAGGAGTTAACCGGTACGCTGGTGGTCGATAACATTCGAGTCGATGATGAGGGTGCGATCGTTCCGGAGGAAGGTGTACTTGTTTCGACTATTACACTAACGCCAAATAAGATGGATCTGAACAAAGGAGAGTCTAGTTCCATTAGCGCTCTAGTTAAACCAGCAAATGCCCACGACCGGACACTGCTCTGGACTTCTGACCACCCGGAAATTGTATCCGTGGATCAAGCCGGAAAAGTTACTGCACTTCAAGCGGGAACAGCCATCATTACTGCTACCGCAAAGGATGGAAGTAAAAAAAGTGCAACCTCGACGATTAATGTGTATATGCCTAACACGCAAATCCCACAATCGCAAATGACTGCAACGGCGAGCAGCTTCCAGCCTGGAGGTGAAGCGAGTCTTGCACTCGATGGAGATATGTCTACAATCTGGCATACGAAATGGACCCCGGCACACTTACCGGAATCCATTACTTTGGACCTCGGAGGCAAATATAACATTAATCAATTCAATTATTCACCTAGAGTATCTGGAACCAATGGAACGATTACAAGCTATAACCTGTACACGAGTGTTGACGGAATGAATTTCACAAAAATTGCAGATGGATCATGGTCCCTCGATCAGACCACAAAAATTGTTCGCTTTACAGCTGTAGAAGCAACATATTTGAGACTTGAGGCTATAGAAGGCGTGGGTACCTTTGCCTCTGCTGCCGAACTCAATGTGTTCAAGACGGAGGATGAGGCAGAAGCAGTAAAAGTCACAGGCATCGCTATGGATAAAGAACAGTTAGAGATTAAAGTAGGCAGCACGGGCGAATTGAACGCTGTGATAGAGCCTCTGAATGCTTCGAATAAAAAAGTGCTCTGGAGCAGCAGTGATGAAGCTGTAGCAACCGTTGAACAGCAAGAAGGTCATGCTCTAGTTAAGGGATTGAAGGTAGGCGAAGCCGTAATTACGGCAACGACAATGGATGGGGGCTTCTCTGCGACCAGCCGTGTCATCGTAATAGAAACAGACGGCGAGTTAAAATCTTCCTCTACTTTGACAGCGCCAATTCAAGTTCAGCCAGGAGAAGTGTTCAAAGTTCAATATGGACTACGGAATCTGTCTGATAAGATTTTTGCGCAGGACATCGCCCTAGAATATGCCGCGGATGTTATGGATTTCGTTGAGGTGCGCTCGTTAATTAGTGGGGTAAGCGTTATTGATTCAATCAACAGCACCTCAGGTAAACTTCGCTTTATTGTAGCAAGTGAAGGTGCGACTCATGGAATTAGTAACAGTGCAGACGTCCTCGAATTAACCTTTAAAGCGAAGGAAGTTAACCAAACGGTAAATGGGGCAATCGCTGTTAAGAGTGCAATCATTTCAGATGATCAGGGTAAAGAAATTTCGGCAGCGAACTCTTCCGTAAACGTAGAGATTGGTAAGAAGGGAACGCAAGGCGACATCAACGGTGACGGTAAAATAACGATCGGGGATCTGGCGATGGTTGCAGCGCAGTACGGCAAGACTACAGCAAGCCCAGATTGGGAGAAAGCGAAGAAAGCCGATATGGACGGTGACGGCAAAGTCGGGTTGGAAGATTTGGTTATTGTAGCACGCAAAATTGTAGAGTAATCAAAGTCATAGGCCAGGTACATGTGTGAGTAACTAAACATGATGTACCTGGTTTTTTTCAAAATTGATGATTTGACTAGTAGGAGGATGACAGATGAAAAAATGGGTTTACGCCTTTACAGTTTTTTGTCTAGTGCTTTACTCTACTCCACTACCATTTGCAGCAGCAGCTGAAGCAGAGAATGCTAAACCAAAAGTGATACCAAGTTTACAAGAGTGGACTGGCGGTAGTGGTTCTTTCAAGATGACTGACAGTTCCAGAATCGTAATCCCCACAAGTGAATGTTTATGTGAACTACCAGCTACCGCAGAGGTCTTTCAAGAGGATCTTAAGGAATTAACCGGATACGATTTACCGATTGTTCAAAATAAGCCTGCTTCTAAAGGGGACTTCCTGCTTAGGCTTGATAAGACAGCTGATGAATCGATTGGCAAGGAAGGCTACTACTTTGAAGTAGGAGATTATGTGGAAATACATGCAAACACCGAGACCGGTGTGTTCTATGGAACAAGAACGGCACTACAAATTTTGGAGCAAGATCCTGAGAAGGCAAGCATTATAAAAGGGGTAGCGAAGGATTTTCCTAAGTATGGAGAACGCGGTTTTATGCTTGATGTAGGACGAAAGTTTTTCACGATTGATTTCCTGAAGGATTACGCCAAATTTATGTCCTATTACAAAATGAATGATTTCCAGCTCCATCTGAACGATAACGAGATTTTTAAGGATAACAGCAGGGAGCATTGGAACAAATATACGGCTTTCCGTTTAGAAAGTACCAAATATCCGGAATTAACGGCAAAGGATGGTCACTACACGAAACAGGATATGCGTGAATTGCAGGACATCGCCCAAATACGGGGACTTAACATCACGCCGGAAATTGATACCCCCAGTCATGCTCTTTCATTTACAAAGGTTAGACCGGATCTGGTTAAGGATAATTTGCCTGTCGATCATCTGGATATTACACGTCAGGAAACGGTCAATTTCATCAAGGATGTGTGGGACGAATATTTAGATGGGGAATGGTTTGATTCAGAAACGGTTCATTTTGGAGGCGATGAATTCGCACCTAATGATCGGACTACTTTTGAGAAGTATCGCGAGTTTTTGAACACGATGAACGAACACTTAAAGAGCAAGGGAAAGAAATCAAGAATGTGGGGCAGCTTGAATGCATTCCCGGGTACCACGGTAGTAGATAAGGATATAGCCGTAAACGCCTGGAATAACGGTTGGCAAGATCCGGTAGCATCGGTGAGAGATGGATTCAAAATTATCAATACGGTGGATTCCACGCTCTACATTGTACCGAAGGCTGGATATTACCATGATTATCTGGATTCTCAGTGGTTGTTTAATAACTGGGACCCAACGAACTTTGGTGGAAATACGAAGCTGCAGGAAGGTGAGCCGAACCTGCTCGGTGCGATGTTTGGGGCCTGGAACGATATGATGGGCAAGAAAGTAAGTGAGGCGGACGTCCACGATCGTGTGAAGAAAGCGATGCCTGTCCTTGCAGAAAAGATGTGGAGAGGCCAGTCCACGGACAGCACATTCACCGAGTTCCAGCAGTTGTCAGCGAAGCTAGGCGAAGGTCCTGGAACGAATTTATTACATGAAGTGAATACGGCCACTGATCTTGTTGTTCATTATCCATTTGAAGAAGGCGCGCAGAGAGTCTCTGATCAGTCCGGAAATTCCTATGATGCTACATTAGGAGCTGGCGTTACTCGCGTGGATGATGGAAAAACAGGAAAAGGCGTACGGTTTGCAGGGACTTCAGATCATATTCAAACACCGCTGCAAATAAAGGGCTTCCCTTGGACGGTGTCCACGTGGGTTAAGCTTAATGATCAACAAGAAGCAGATGAAAAAATACTGATGGAATCCGAATATGGTGCAATTAAGCTGAAGCAGAAAGGGACACCAAATGCCGGATTCACCCGAGAGGGCTATGATTACAGCTTTAATGCAGCGATTCCAGTTGGGCGCTGGGTACATGTTGCCTTCAGAGGAGATCTAAATGGAACTTCTCTGTATATTGATGGGGATCTAAAAGGTTCTGTTACTGTAACGACAATGCTACCTGCGGCTATAATCGGCAGTTCATCCAAAGCATTCACTGGACTACTGGATGAATTCAAGATTTTTAATCGGGTGCTATCAGGAAAAGAAATTGCGGAGGAAGCAGGATCACCCGCTTGGACCATCAATTTAGCTGCTCACAAAACAGCAGTAGCTTCTTCCATCGAAGTATCTCAATTTCCGGCTAGTCTTGTAGTGGATGAGGTTGATACGGGAGCTTCTCGCTGGTCCTCAAAATATACCGACAACGAGTGGATCTATGTTGATTTAGGCCAAAGTACTGACATTAGCAAGGTTATTTTCAAATGGGAAAGTGCTTATGCCAAAGGCTATAAAGTTCAAGTATCCGATAATGCGGAGAACTGGCGGGACGTTTACACGACTAACGCTGGCGTTGGCGGAGTAGAGATTGTCAAATTCCCAACTGAACAAGCGAGATATGTCCGAATGTTAGGTACGAAGCGAGTGGGAACCTATGGTTACTCCATGTATGAATTTGAAGTCTACGCTCCTAACCCAGAGGATCCTGTAGAAGTTCCAGCGCCTGTGAGATATTCAGCGAGCTTTGAGAATAACTCGCTCGAAGGCTGGGAGCATGTCATTGGTAAAGGTGTCGGACGTATGGAGCTTGTAGAAGCACCTGATCAAGCGGGTGAGCATGCCGTTAAGTTCACCTCCAACAGTGTAAATAATCTGTTTATCGATCAGCAATCTCCGAGCATTGGAGATGGTGAGATCGAGTTTAAGATTACGCCGCAGAGTGATGTTATACGAACGGGTGTTATTTTGCGCTATGTCAATAATGATGCTTGGGCTTCTATAGGCTTTGATCAAGGTGCTTGGTACTGGGTGAACGCTCAGGATTCGTACGGTTTATTGAGCAATGCCCAGGCCGCCAAATTGAAAAAAGGCACAACATCGACCGTAAAAGTGAAGTTTGAAGGGAAACATGTAACACTGATTATCAATGGAACGACTTATTTCGATGATGCTATTGCACAGATCCCAACAGACGCTGGGAAAATGGGGGCTAGAGTATTCGGTCCTTCAGTTACCGTGTTTGATAATTTTATGTACAGCAATAACGTTCCTGAAGTTCCGGTAACCGGTATCAAGCTGGATAAAGCTGAGATTTCGATGAAGGTCGGAGAAACACAAACGCTAAGTGCCTCCCTTCAACCGGGGAATGCAACAAATAAACAGGTGACCTGGAGTAGCAGCGATGGCGCTATTGCGACTGTTCAAGTTCAAGGCGGGAAGGCTGTCGTAACTGCGTTAAAGGCAGGAACCGCTGATATTACTGCAACTACCGTATCCGGCGGATATAAAGCGGTGAGCAAGATTACGGTGGCAAGGGAGGTTCCAGGTGAAGCAGCAACAAGCTTAGCTGCTCCGCAAACCATTCCTTATGGTCAGAATTTCGATATAACGTTAGGCCTACACAATGTTACAAAGGCGGTGTATGCACAAGATATCACGATTGCATTCGACGCTTCACTAATCGATTATGTATCCGCTAATGCGTTGGTGGACGGCGTGAGTATCCTTGAGACGAAGAATACAGAAGGCACTGTACGTCTGATTCTGGCTAGCCAAGGTTCAGGGAGTGCGATTAAAGGGGATGTTGATGTAGCTAAGATTACCTTTAAGGCTAAGGATCTGACAGAACCCCAAACCGGACGTATTACTGTAAAGCGTGCAACGCTTGGGGATAGCGATGGACAGGAAATAAGCGCAGCCACTTCCTCGGCTCAGGTGAAGTTTACAACATCAACAGTGCCAGAACCTTCTAAGGATTTGAATGGTGATGGAAAAGTCAGCATCGGCGATCTGGCTATTGTCGCAGCTAACTACGGAAAGAGTTCTGCAGACCCAGATTGGGATAAGACGAAACGGGCAGACATCAATAGTGACGGCAAGGTCGACCTGACGGACCTGGTGCTTATAGCTAAAGACATTGTTATTGAATAACAATAGCAACTTGAATCCAAACGGCAAGACAAGGAATTCAAACTACAGTGGAGGCTGTATCCTGTCTTGCCGCTTCATTTGAATGGAGGGAATGGATTGAGATCAATTTATAATCGCTTTGGTATGTGGATGCTGGCATTGATGATCCTTATGGTTACAGGGCTCATGATTCGCCCGGAAACCGCCCATGGTGCTTCCGTGGGTAACATTTCTGACTTCGTAAAGAAAGATAATAACACGTTTGAGATTACGTCAGGCTCTGACAAGATTAAAGTGATTTTTCAGCGGGAGGATATGTTACGGATTTGGCTTGGTGTGAACGGGCAATTCAAGGAATTGTCAGGAAAAAGCGCGGAAAAGCCGATCGAGCCAATCGTCATCAAGGATGATTTCGGACCTGTTAACGTAAAGTGGTCTGATGAAGGTACGTATTACAAGATGGAAACAGGAAAATTCGTGCTGAGAGCCTACAAAAACCCGTTAAAGTTCGCCATGTACAAAAGTGACAACCAAACGGTGGTGTGGGAAGAATCCGCTAGCTTGAACTATAACGGACAGTCAGCCTCACAACAGCTTATCCGGGGTGAGGATGAATATTTCTACGGCGGCGGTATGCAGAATGGATTCTTCAATCATCGTGATCGCAAAATTACCATCGCTAACAACTATGGGGATTGGGGAAGCGGTACAGTTTCGAATCCTGCACCATTCTATTTGAGTACTGCAGGATACGGAGTGCTTCGTAACACTTTTCAAAGCGGTACTTATGATTTTGATTCGACCGTCAAGCTGACGCATAACGAAAATCGGTTTGATGCTTATTATTTCTACGGTGAGACAATGAAAGATATTTTGAACGCTTATACAGATCTTACAGGTAAACCATCCTTGATTCCTCGTTGGGGTATGGGGCTTGGTGATGCGGATTGTTACAACAGAGATCCAGAAAAGACCTCCGATGTCGTTAACCTTATTGCTAAAAAATATCGGGAAAATGATATGCCTGGAGCCTGGATTTTGCCGAATGACGGATACGGTTGCGGTTATACGGATCTAGGCAACACCGTTGACGAACTACATAAGGAAGGTTTCTATACCGGACTATGGACTCAAAATGGTGTTGATAAAATTGCGCAAGAAGTTGGCGTAGAGGGTACAAGGCTCGCTAAACTCGACGTTGCCTGGGTGGGACCTGGATACGATTTCGCCCTGGGTGCCAGCAAACAGGCGTTTACAGGAATTGAAGATAACTCTGACGACAGAGGTTATGTCTGGTCCGTTGGTGGCTGGGCAGGTACCCAGCGATATTCTACCGTCTGGTCCGGAGATCAGTCGGGCAACTGGGAATACATTCGATTTCATATCCCGTCGATGATCGGAGCAGGGCTATCTGGGATACCGTACTCAACCGGAGATATTGATGGGATTTTCGGAGGAAGCGCTAAAACCTACGTTCGAGACTTACAGTGGAAGATCTTCACTCCAATCCTGATGAACATGTCTGGTTGGTCAGCCAAAGATAAGCAGCCTTGGGTATGGGGAGAACCTTATACGAGCTATAACAGGGATGCATTGAAGCTAAGACAGCAATTGACACCATACTTGTATACCTATCTCAATGAGTCTTACGAGTCCGGGGCTCCGATCATGCGGGGAATGATCTATTCTTATCCGAATGATCCGAACTCCAAAGGAACTTTAACACAGTATCAATTCATGTCCGGGGAATCGTTCCTGGTTGCGCCAGTATATACCGACACGACTATGCGAAACGGAATATATCTTCCGAAAGGAAAATGGATCGATTACTGGACAGGAGAAGAACATTACGGTTCAAAAATGTTAGACGAATACAATGCTCCACTGGATCGCTTGCCGCTTCTAGTAAAGGGCGGGGCTATCATCCCGATGTATCCTGAATCGTTATACGACGGTCAGGTTCCTCCTGATCCAATTACTTATGATATTTATCCTTATAAATCGTCAAGCTTTACGATGTATGAAGATGATGGTACATCGAAGGAGCATCGTACAGGCAAATTTGCCAAAACATTAATAACCTCCATCGCTCCTGAGCAAGGGAGTGGAGACTTGATTATCAAGGTTGGAGCAAGCGTAGGTGACTATAAAGGCAAATTGGAGTCACGTAAGAATCAGTTTACAATCCACATGCCAGATCACCCGGAGGCTGTTTCTGTAGATGGAACATCCTATCCTGAATTGCAGTCCAAAGCAGCATGGGATGGAGCAACAAGTGGCTGGTACTATGCTAAGCAAGATAAAGGTGGCATCCTGTACATTAAAACACCATCAATATCCACTGATAAGGAATTTGTTGTGAAAGTCGCAGGCTTTACAGCAGATACGACTCCACTAGTAGATGCTGTCAAAATTGAGCTGCCTCAGGTGGACACAGACCCAAGTCGTATTCCGCAGGAAGATATGATTGCAACTGCAACGAATGCGGCTTCGGATACGCCGGCAGCTAATGTGCTGGATGGCAGCTATGAATCGATATGGCTTTCTTCAGCAAATGCTGGAAGTAAGCAGAGCATCACTTTAGACCTGGGGATTAAACAGCATGTGAATAAAATGAAATACTTGCCAAGACAGTACGGTGGCAAAGACGGCACAATTACAGGTTACAAGCTGAATACGAGTATGGATGGAATCAACTATACGCTCGTAAGCAGTGGACAATGGAATGATGACAAACTAGAGAAGACGGTGAATTTTGATACAGTTGAAGCTGTTTTTGTGAAACTTGAAGCGACAGAAGCTGTTGGAGGTGTCGTATCTGCTGCAGAGATCAATCTGTATCGTGATCTATCACAGCCTTCACCGACAGTGATACCTAAAAATGAGATGACAGCCTCAGCGAAAAGCTTTCAGCCTGGTGCGGAAGCAGCTAAAGCGATTGATGGGGACCGGAATTCCGCATGGCATACGAAATGGGATGGATCCGATAAACTCCCGCAATCCATCATTCTCGATTTAGGTAAGGTTCGCAATATTAGCCAATTCCGATATGCACCACGAACGGATGCTGGGAACGGGACCATTACTTCATACAACCTTTACGTCAGCACAGATGGAGAAGCATATACGAAGGTATCCAGTGGTACATGGCTCAGAAACAACTTGAAAAAGTACATCCTTTTCGATAGTGTTTCCGCCCGCTATGTGAAGCTTGAAGCAGCTGTTGCACTTGGAGGGTTCGCTTCGGCTTCGGAGGTCGATGTCTATGAGGCGCCGAAGGCAGCTCCTGAAGTTCGATTGATTTCAGAAGGTAAACCTGCTACAGCGGACAGTGCGGATCAAGCGCATCCGGCTGGCCTCGCTAATGATGGGAAAATGGACACATTCTGGTCAGCAGCGGATACGAACAATGGCCATAGCTGGACGGTTGATCTTGGCATGATGCATTCCATTAAATCCTCCGAGGTTTCTTTTGAACACAGTAACAAGGCTTATCAGTACAAAATTGAAGTTCGGGAAACCGCGAACTCCAATTGGATTACAGTAACGAATCGAACGAATAATCAGGAAACTGGCACCATTCAGGATACATTTGGAAGCCAGGGTAGATTCGCTAGAATTACGATCACCGGACTGCCTGATGCTCAATCAAAGGCTGCTATTCGTGAATTCAAGCTGTTCGGCATCCCGCTGGAAGACGGACAGAAGGTTACTGGCATAAAGCTTGACCGTGAGACACTCTCACTTAAGGCGTTGGATGCACCGGTTCAATTGAAAGCGAGCATTGAGCCTGAGAATGCCGGTAATAAGACAGTTAAGTGGGTAAGCAGCGATCCTGGTGTTGCCAGCGTGGACAGTAAGGGAATGGTCACACCAAAAGGGCAGGGTACGACATCGATTACCGCGACGACGGAAGAAGGCGGATTTACAGCAACAAGTGTGGTGACGGTTACTGGACAGAGCAACCTAACCGAAATTCCGCAAAGTCAAATGAGTGCAGAAGCTACGAGCTATGAAGCAGGCGAAAACGATCCGAATTTGGCATTGGACGGCGATCCGGATACACATTGGCATACGAAGTGGTTTAACGTTGATCCACTTCCGCAATCGATTATGGTGAATCTGGGTGGAAAGTATACCATCAGCAAGCTAGGATACTTACCTCGGCCGGATGAAGGCAATGGCACAATTACTGCTTACAACGTGTACACAAGCACCGATGGTGTGAATTACACGCTCATGACAAGCGGGAACTGGCTGCGAAGCAAACAGCTCAAGGAAGTGAATTTCGCTCCGGTGGAAGCGACTCACATTAAGCTGGAAGCTGTAAAAGGCGTGGGTGAATTCGCATCCGCAGCCGAGATTACAGTGTATCAAGTGCAGCAGGAAACGGCTCAAGTGCAAGCCGTATTGAGTGCTGATGCATCCGTTACTTCCGGCAAGCCTTTTGTTGTCCGGTATGATGTGAACAATATCTCCGGGAAGGTATTTGCACAGGACATCACCATTCAGTACGATGCTGACCGCATGGATTATGTGTCCGCTAAATCACTGATCCAAGGTGTTGCGATTGTTGAAGAGACAATTAAAACACCTGGAAAGCTTCGTTTGATTATGGCGAGTGAAGGTGCGGAATACGGATTAAGCGGAAATCAACAAATTGCCGAGCTGACATTCCAGGCAAAAGAAGTATCTGAGACGGTTACCGTTAATATCAGCGTGTCAGAGGTACTGCTAGGTGATGAAGACGGAGCAGAGACCGCAACTGCACCAGCTACAATCTCTGTAAAAGTGAAACCAGAACAAACAGGAATATCAGGCGATCTTAACGGCGACGGAAAAGTCAGCATTGGTGACCTGGGTATCGTTGCTGCACACTACGGCAAAGACTCATCAAGTCCTGATTGGCAGCAAGCGAAGCGTGCGGATATGAATGGTGACGGTAAGATCGATATTACAGATCTTGCTCAATTAGCGAAACAAATCGTAACTCAATAAGACACGCTAACATCCTGAACAAAATTTAAAAGATGAAGGTGAGAAGAATTTGAACAGTAGTCGATGGTACAAAAAGGCGGTAATGATGACCATTATCGCCGTGGTTTTAAGCTGTGTATCTTTTACGAATCCTGTAGTGAACGCAGATGCATCTGATCCTACGCCTTCTGCTACTTTAGTAGGGAGTAAGAAGATTGTTGCGCCGGGGGAGTCTTTTACCGTGAAGTATGGGATCACCAGTGTCTCCAGTGATGTGTATGCACAGGACATTACCTTTGAATTTGATCCGGCTGTCATGGAATACCTTCCAGATTCAATCCGCTCACTGCAGGAAGGCGTAATTATTATCAATGAACCATCTACAAGTACTCCCGGTAAGCTACGGGTTCTCTTGGCAAGTTTGGGTAGTCAGTATCCGATTACTAGCGATGCTGAAATTGTTGAACTTGGTTTCAAAGCAGCAGATGTAATACAAGACACAGAGGGAGTTATCCGGCTTACTCAAGCGATAATAAGTGACAGTCAAGGGGAAGAATCCGTGCTCCAACCGGTATCCTTAACCATTCAGATCACAGTAAATACGGAATTACCTGGAGATCTTAACGGCGACGGCAAAGTGAGTATTGGTGATTTAGGTATCATGGCCGCGCATTACGGTAAGGATTCCTCCAGTCCAGATTGGAGTAAGATTAAGCACGCAGATCTGAACAAGGACGGCAAAATAGATATTACTGATCTTGCTGCACTTGCGAAAAAGATTGTGGAGTAGTAGGTTGCCTCATTTTTACAATCAGTGGTTGTTATTATGAGAGGGGATCAACGCATGCCAATCGGTAAAAGTAGATTAGTCAGAAAGACTGCAATTCTACTATCTGTATGGATCGCTTGCTCGCAGCTACTTATCAGCATACTTCCGTCTAATGGTGTTTTAGGTCCAAAAGTGTATGCAGATGTTCAGTCGGCAGCTGAAACTGCGCCTGCGGCAGATCAGGATTTGTCATTATGGTATCAAGCACCGGCCACGAACTGGGAGACGCAGGCGCTCCCTATCGGAAATGGTTATATGGGTGGCATGGTATTTGGTGGTGTTGAGCAGGAGCGAATTCAATTTAATGAAAAGACACTGTGGAGCGGTGGGCCTGGAGCAGATTCAAATTACCAATATGGTATTAAAGACGGTGCTCAGCAACATGTTGAGACCATAAGACAGCTTCTAAAAGAAGGGAAAATTAATGAAGCTAAGGCTCTTGTAGGGAAGATTACTGGTGTTATGGGTGCTGGTGATAGTTCTTTCGGAGCGTATCAAGCATTTGGTGACGTGTTCTTAGATTTTAACCGTCAGTCAGCGTATACGGTAACAGCGAGCTCGGATAATCCACAATACGGAGAACCTATTTCCAATTTAACCGATGGTTCGGTAAATACGAAATGGTATTCAGGTGATGGAGCACCACCTTTTTGGGTGCAGTGGGCATATGAAGAGGCTAAGGTAATTACCGGCTATTCGTTCACTTCAGGGAATGATGTACCTGATCGGGATCCGAAGAGCTGGACGCTGAAAGGCTCGAATGACGGGCAGCAGTGGACCCCGCTAGATAACAGATCCAATGAAGAGTTTGCAAGCCGCAAACAGAAGAAATCATATACTTTTTCCAATACTACAGCTTATAAATTTTATAAATTCGATCTTGTAAGCAAGGGCGGAACGAAAATTCAATTGTCCGAGATGGAGATGACAAGCGCATCGGGGAATAGCGGTGCTCAGACGTACTCTGATTATCGGCGTGAATTGAATCTTAATGATGCCATGGCAAGAGTGTCCTATACTTCGGGCAATGTAAAATACAAGCGGGAGTATTTCATCAGTTATCCGGATAAGGTCATGGTCATGAGACTGACAACGGAAGAGAATCAGCCGATGACCTTTGATGTTCGCCTTACTGGTGCTCAGCCCTCTAATACCGTTAAGGGCGAAGGAAATAAACTAACGCTAAGTGGAAAGGTACCCAGTAATAAGATGGCATACGAAGCGCAGCTTCAAGTACAGCATGAAGGAGGAACTGTAACAGCGAAGGATGGGAAACTTACCGTAAACGGTGCGAGTGTTGTCACGATCCTAATGACCGCTGCAACAGATTATGCCAATAATTATCCTACGTATAAGAATGACAAGACGCCAAAAGAAATTGTAGAAGCGAACCTAAACGCAGCATCCGCTAAATCATTCAATCAGTTGCGTGCATCCCATTTGACAGATTATAAGGAACTGTTCGATAGAGTCTCACTTGATCTTGGTGGGGTTGCTACAAATCTTCCTACGAATGAGCTTTTGAATGGTTATAAAACGAATGCTAGTGACGGAGAGAAAAGAAGCTTGGAGGCATTATTTTTCCAATATGGCCGTTATTTGCTCATTGCATCCTCCCGGGAAGGCTCACTGCCTGCCAATCTACAAGGGGTATGGAATCAAGTAAATAATCCACCATGGAACAGTGACTATCATACGAATATCAATGTGCAGATGAATTATTGGCCTTCCGAGGTTGTTAACTTAGCGGAAACCGATATTCCGTACATTGATTATATTGATTCCCTGCGCGAGCCGGGTAGGGAAACAGCCCAAAGACATCATGGAATTGAAGGGGAAGGCTGGGCGATTCATACCGTCAACAACCCATTTGGTTATACTGCACCAGGCTCTGATTTCTATTGGGGCTGGTCACCGGCTGCCAACGCCTTCATGGTGCAGCAGGTGTGGGATCACTATGCTTTTAGTGGAGATAAAGATCTTTTAAGAGGCCAAGTGTATGACATTATCAAAGAAACAACACAATTCTGGGTTAAATACCTGGTCGAAGATTCAGACGGAAGTTTAGTATCATCTCCTTCCTACTCTCCAGAGCAAGGGGATATATCCATCGGTGTGTCTTATGATCAGGAATTAGTCTGGGAGTTGTTCACACAGTTCATCAAGGCTAGTGATATCTTGGGTGTGGATGAACAGCTGCGTAACGAGGTCATGGAGAAACGAAGCAAGCTATGGATGCCGCAGGTCGGAAGCTGGGGGCAGGTGCAGGAGTGGAAGAATGATATCGATAGTCCAACAGATCAGCACCGCCATATCTCGCATCTGATCGGCTTGTATCCAGGCACGCTTATTAATGAAGTGAATAATCCGGAGCTATTTGCAGCAGCAAGAGTCACCTTGAATTCTCGTGGCGATGGTGGAACGGGGTGGAGTAAAGCGAATAAGATCAATTTATGGGCACGTCTGCTTGATGGTAACCGTGCACATAAACTGTTAGGTGAGCAGCTTAGAGGCAGCACGCTCGAAAATTTGTTCGATACACATCCACCGTTCCAAATTGACGGTAACTTCGGAGCAACTTCAGGAATCGCAGAAATGCTTCTACAAAGCCAAACTGGAAGTATCGATTTATTAGCTGCTTTACCAGATGCATGGGCTACCGGAAACGTTAAAGGACTTGTGGCAAGAGGTGGATTTGAAGTGGATATGCGCTGGGAAGGTACGATCTTGAAAGAAGCCTTGCTTACTTCTAAGCAGGGTAATAAGGCTTCTGTTAAATATCCTGGATTTGTACAATCCAATAAATTCAAGGTCGTTCGCGTAGGAAGCGGGGAATCCATCAACTTCACGGTGAATGGGAACTTGATTGAATTCCCTACAGTGAAAGGACAGCAATATAAGATTGTATCCAGTGTAAAGCCACCAGTGCTTCCAATAAAAGTAGATGATAAAGATCCGTCGATTGTATATACCGGAACGTGGAGTCCTTACAGTGACGCAGGCGATTACAAAGGCACAGAAAGCTATAGTAATCAGCAAGGGGCTTCAGCGTCGTTCATGTTTACAGGAACATCGATTAAATTTATCAGCGCTTTGCAGGCAAACCACGGACATTTCGATGTGTATCTCGATGGAGGGTTAGTCGCTGAGGGTGTTGATGGATATGGTCCATCGACGATGAAGCAGCAGGTATTATTCCAACAATCCGATCTCTCCAAAGGGGAACATACAATTAAGATTGTCGTGAAAGGGGCGAAGAACAACGCCTCTTCGAATACCATTGCGATGATTGATGCTTTCGAATATGTTCCTGTTGAACGGAATGAACCTACTGCGATAACTTTAAGTGGACCTAAGTCGATAAATCAAGGTCAGACCTTTACAGTTGACATGGGCGTAAGCAATGTCACGGATGCGACCTATGCGCAAGACATTCGATTGAAGTACGACGAGAATCTTCTAGAGTACATCTCGGGCGAATCGATGAACGATGGGATACAGGTGTTAGAATCAAAGAATGATCCAATCGGAACCATTCGCCTAATCACGGCTAGTACGGGAACTGGTATAACCGGTGATGCCAAGGTGCTTGAACTAAGCTTCAAAGCAAAGCCAGTGACGAAGTCTGAGTTAGCGAGCATAAAGGTAAGCAGTGCTGTATTTGGTGACGCGAATGGACTGGAGACAGAAGCCGATCTTTCAAATATCGAAGTCGAGATTAAGGCGGATGAGCAACCTCCGATAAAATCCGGAGACTTAAATGAGGATGGTAAAGTGAGCATTGGTGACTTGGCGATTGCAGCTTCGCACTATGGTAAAGATCAGAATAGTGTAGATTGGCAGACGGCTAAGCGTGCAGATCTTAACAATGACGGAAAGATCGACATTATGGATTTAGCAGCAATTGCTCAAAAAATATTGAATTGAGAGAAGGACACCTGAGTTTTTACTTAGGTGTCCTTCTTTTGTAAAAATATAAGAATATATAAGTTTCACGCTTTACATTATCCTTTTACTTCTCGCATTAACGCTTACCATCCTTATAAGGACGCAGAAGGCATTAATGCTTGAAAAAAAGGTTCTATAGGACAAAAAGTATCAACTCCACATCAAAAGAGATCATGTGGTTACGTTTTTATAGCCTATATAATGGAAAAGTGTTAATAGAATTACAGTCAGAATTGCAAAATCAAGTGTTTACAGAAGTCGAGCAAGTTTATTCGAGGGGGATAGCCAATGAAAAGCAAGGGGAAAAAGAAAGCGGCATTAAGTCTAGTTATGATGTCCATTGTATTGTCTCTGGCAGGATGTGGCGGGGGGACAAATGGGGCTGAAGCTCCAGCTCCCGAGAAAACAACAGCTGCGACGCAGACTGAGCCAGCGAAGACAGACGAGCCCAAACCTGAAGAGCCGAAAGTAGCGGGAGACCTCGAAATCCAATACTTTGTCGGTGGATATGGAGACGGTTGGTGGAAAGAAGTCATTGGTGAATTCAAGAAGAAGTACCCAGATGTCAACATTAAAGAATCCGCAGGTTCACAAATCAACGAGCAAATGAAGCCCCGCTGGATCCAAGGTAATCCACCAGATGTTGTATACATCGATGGAGCAGGCTCGAACGAAACGCAAATGGTGCTCGACGACCAATTGATGGATATTACAGATTGGGTTAAAGATGCGAGCAATGTGGACGGCGAGCCGCTTACGAGCAACTTGATCGCACCTCCACAAGACTACAGTGGCAAAAACTATACGATTCCACTCGTATTCGGATCATGGGGAACCTTCTATGATGAAACCCTGTTTACTGAAAAGGGATGGGATGTTCCGAAAGATTGGGATAGCTTTCTTGCCACTAGTGAAAAAATCAAAGCGGATGGCGTATATCCTTACATCCATACCGGTAAATACCCATACTACATCGTGGGAGGTCTCTTAAATACAGGTTTTGTATCTGAGAATGGAGACAATCCGCAAATCTTGAAGGATCAAGAAGCAGCAAAAGAAGGTTCTTTCAAAAATGATGCTGTAGCGAATACCTTGAAAAAGATCGTTGATATGAGGGACAAAGGGTATTTCGATAACGCATCGTTCGGTATGAGTCATACAGACTCCCAAATGCTCTTCTTACAGCATAAAGATGCAATGATTCCTAATGGCTTGTGGCTCGAAAATGAAATGAAAAAAGATGTTCCAGAAGGCTTCAAATTTGGATTCATTCCTTCCGTTATGCAGAAGCCAGGCGGTAAATTTGTGGCTATTCCTTACACTAGTAACATTGCAATTGCAAAGAAGGCTAAAAATCCAGATGCAGCAAAAGCATTTATTGAATTTATCTTTACGAAACAAGCCGCAGTTCGTTGGGCTGAGCTGACTGGCGCTTTGATGAACGTCAAGGCAGATCTGGAATCTTCAGGCGCAAGTGATGTTGTTAAAACGGCAATGAAATATTTCAACGGTAGTGACACGATCGTTGCTCCTGTATTTAAATTGGCCGCGGACATTGAGCAGGCTGAGAATGATGCAACCATTGCATTGCTGCAAGGTTCCATTACACCAGAAGAATGGATGGACCGTATGGAGAAGGCGGCAGCCAAAATCCGGAAGTAAGTTCATGACTCTTCTTTCTAAACAATCAGAGGACATACGTGCCTCTGATTGTTCTTTCAAATTTAAGGGGAGGATGGCTTACGCCCATGAAGAAGAATAAATTGTGGAAACGTAATTTGTTTATTGCGAGTTTCTTGCTGCCTACGTTTGCTATCTTTTGTTTATTCACTATTTATCCGCTGTTTCGAGGCTTGTACTTAAGCTTCTTCGATTGGTCAGGCGGTTCCGAATCGATGAATTTTATCGGTATTGATAATTATAGACAATTATTCTCGGATGAGATTATACCAAAAGCCATTTCGAATGATTATTTCTTGATTTTTTGGAAGGTCATCTTAATCATGTTATTTGCAACGTTTTTCGCAGTATCATTAACCCGTTTAAAATTGAAAGAATACGGTTTTTACCGAGTGGTGTTTTTCTTTCCGAATATCATTTCCGTAGCCGTTATCGGTGTATTGTGGAGTTTTATATACAATCCCCGTCTTGGATTCCTGAATGCGTTCATCTCGTTATTTACAGGAAAACCTGTAGAAACGAACTGGTTAGGTGATTCAAACCTCGCAATGTGGTCACTTCTTCCTCCTAGTGTATGGGCTGGTATCGGATTCTATATGCTGCTTATCATTGCTTCTATTCTAGGTATTCCTTCCTCGCTATATGAAGCAGCCAGTATTGACGGTGCGGGGCAATGGCAACAGTTTACTCGAATTACATTACCTCTGATCTGGGAGCAATTCAAAACCTCTATCATTCACATCGTAATCACAACACTGAACGGTTCCTTTATTATCGTTAAGCTGATGACGGATGGTGGCCCGGACAATCAGACACAAGTTCTCGGTTATTATTTGTATCAGATGGGCTTCAAGCAGTTCCATTTAAGCTACGGGGCCACCATCGGGGTGCTGATCTTACTGTTATCTTTAATCACTACTCTAATTTTGCAGCGCATTCTTCACCGAGAGTCCATTGAAATGTAAGGAGGAAAATACTTTGAACGATAATCCCGCCAAAAAACCACTTCTGCTGATATCAAAAATTGCAGTTCGATTTTTCCTCATCTTGTGGAGCTTGGTAGTCTTATATCCTGTTCTTTGGACATTCCTGACATCCTTAAAGGATAATCAGCAGGTTATGCTCGGGAAACCGTGGGATTTCCCATCTATTTTTCGTTTTGAAAACTATTCAAATGTGTGGAGCAGAGCAAACTTTGGCGATTACTTCCTGAACTCCATTATAGTAACCGTGGCTAGTACACTGTTATCGCTTATTATGGCTGCTACAACAGCATATATATTAGCTCGGTTTACCTTTAAATCTAGAGGCCTGTTTTATTTTGTATACGTTGCTTCAATGATGATTCCAACCACACTCGGATTGATACCGTTGTTCTTTCTTCTCGGAGATATGAATTTGTCCAACTCCTTAGTAGGGCTCACGCTTGTTTATTCTGTCGGAACGATTGGCATCCTTCCATTCGGTATCTTCTTTCTGGTTGGATTTTTCAAGGCACTTCCCCGTGAGCTTGAAGAAGCCGCAACAATTGATGGATCTTCACTATACGGCGTTTTCTTCAAGATCATGTTGCCATTATCGAAGCCAGGATTAATCACAGTAGGAATTATGAATGCTTTAACGGTGTGGAATGAGTACATTATGGCCACAGTATTGATCAACGATCCAGCGAAATACACCATTCCTGTCGGAATAGCCATTATGCAAGGGGAAATGCAATATAGAACGGAATGGGGGCCATTGTTTGCGGGTCTTTCCATTTCTATGATTCCCGTCATTGTGATGTATGTGTTGTATCAACGTCAAATTACGGGTGGGTTAACAGCAGGTGCGTTGAAAGGTTAATTGCTGGTATTTAAAATTTCAAGAAAGTATAAGGCGTTTTAGCTAGTGATAGGAGGGTTAAGGAAATGCCGAAGAAGATTCTCAGTATCTTCATTACACTTATGATGGTGGCCGGCTTGTTCTCCAGTTTTGCAGCTGCAGCGGATGTAGCTTCTGATCTTCCACAAAAAAATGCAAAAATAACGGAATCCTATGAAATCTATCCATTACCGCAGCAACAAACCGAAGAAGAGACAGCCTTAACCATTACACAAAATGTAAACGTTGTTATTGAAGATTCGATTGACCAGCCGACAAGAAAGCTGCTTCAAAGGATACTGGATTCCAAATCACTTCAGGTCACTGAGTCAGTAGCTGTAGTAGCAGGGAAAACAAATATCTTTTTGGGAACTAGAAATTCATCAGGCTATGTAGACAACTACTTCACTCAGAATATTCCCTATGAGGCGGATCACTTCAATGAGCTGGACGCTTATGTTCTTAACGTTAGCACCAAGCAACAGAATAAAGGTGTTATTGCGATATTAGGTAAAAATACGGATGCGGCTTATTATGGCCTGGCATCGCTGAAGATGATTTTTGATCAAATTCCTGATCTGCAGGTTCGTAATCTCACCATCGAAGATTTCTCTGATACTCGCTCACGGGGATTTATCGAAGGCTTTTACGGCACACCTTGGTCACATGAAGATCGAATGAGCTTGATGCGTTTCGGTGGAGAGCTGAAGATGAACTCTTATATTTTTGCACCTAAAGATGACAAGTACCATAACGCGCAATGGAGAACACCCTATCCTGCAGCTGAGCTTGCCAAGATCAAAGAACTGGTTGATGTTGGCCATGAATCCAAGACGCAGTTTGTATGGGCAATTCATCCAGGGTTCAATATGATCAATTGGAACAATTATGATGTAGAACTCCAAACCTTACTTGCAAAGCTTGAACAATTGTATAGTGTAGGCGTACGTCAATTTGGACTATTTATGGATGATATCAGCACATCACAATCATTAGTGGATAAGGATAAACATGTTAAGCTTATTACGGATGTTGCGAATTGGGTAACGTCCAAGAAAGACGTCAAATCATTAATTTATTGTCCTCCATATTATAATAAAAGCTGGACAGGAACGACTGGCAGACCCTATCTTGAAGCCTTGAGAAATGTGCCAGAGAATGTAGATATAATGTGGACCGGAAACGGTGTTGTTGCCTCTGTTAATGCGGCTGATATGCAGTGGCCGAAAGATGCACATGGAAGAGATCCGTATATGTGGTTAAACTGGCCAGTGAATGACTATAAGGATGCAAGACTGCTACTTGGTAAAGCTGAATTGCTCATTCCAGGTACACATAATATTTCAGGTGTAGTGTCTAATCCTATGAAGCATGCGGAATTATCTAAGGTCGGTATATTCGCGGTAGCGGATTACACTTGGAATGTAGATGATTTTGATCAAGAGGAGAGCTGGCTCGATTCATTTAAGCATATTGCTCCAGAAGTTGCCTCTGAGCTTAATACGATCGCCTATCATATGAGTGACCCATCGCCTAGCGGTCATGGACTTGTAGTAGGTGAATCGGAAAATATCAAAACTGAGCTAGCGCAATTCTTAAGTCAATACTCAAGTGGTCAGCCGATAGAAACGACGGGGAATACATTGATTCAAGAATTTGATCTAGTATTGGATGCCATCGCGTCGTTTAGAGTAAATAACACTAATGAAAATATGGAAGAGGAAATTGATCCATGGCTAAATAGCTTGCAAAATGTCGTTCTTGCCGATAAATCGGCAGTTCTCTCTGCGATAGCGATCCAGAAAGAGAATGTAGATCAGGCATGGGAGGAACTTGCTAAGGCCACAAGCGCATTAAGCTTATCCAAAACATTCAAAATTGAGAAGCTTAATTCTCCAGATGTGACAGTCGAGGCAGGAGCAAAGCGGCTGGTTCCTTTTGCTGAGCAGCTCATCAATAAACTGGATGCTCAGATTTATACTTTGATGGACCCGGAATATGTTAAACCTCTAGCTGTAAGCTCTTATGGTTCTCCTTCAGGATTAAACCTGATGGTAGACGGAGATTTAGCAACGAACGTCTATATTCAGACCCTTCAACAGAATGGAGACTGGTATGGTGTTGATTTTGGAAAAACCATTAAAGTGGAAGAAATTGCGATCACACAAGGTAGAAATGATGCGGATCACGATATATTCCAAAGGGGGATTCTTGAGTATTCCGTGAACGGTCAAGAATGGACTGCAATCGGAGAAGAGCGTTCCGGGTATAAAATTTCTGCTTCCGGGCTCAATGTGGAGGCAAGGATGGTTCGATATCGATTGACTCATGCTGGAATACCTGGAGGTAAGCCTGATTTATGGACGGCAGTTCGCGAGTTTTCCGTAAATGCAGGTAAAGATAAGGTAGCCATTTACACCGATGTAACCGAGTTGAAGGATACTCCTGTTATGGTAGCAGATAATTCTGTGCAATTATCGAATATGAACGGAATCACATTAAAGCCATCCCAATATGTTGGGATTAATTTGAAATCCATTGAAGAGATCACGCAAGTGGTGTTGGAAGCTTCAAACGGAGAAGTTCGGTTAGAATCCTCAAAGAACGGTGTGGAATGGGAACAGGTTAATGAGGGGAATGGGGCGTTTGCTAGTGCTGCCTATTTCCGGATCATAAACAAGGGAACTGAGAATATCACTGTAGATCTGACAAGGCTCATGATCAAGCTGAACAAATTCTCTCCACCTATGATTACTCATAATTACGGAAGCATTTATGAAGGTTCTATCAACAACGTGTACAATGCTTCTTTAGAGAACAAGGTTTGGTTCGGTTCGATTCAATCGAAAGGGAAGTATATTCAGATCGACATGGGCGGTGTGGTGAATGTCCAGAATGTAGCTGTCGTGATTGGAGACGGTGAAGGAGATTTCTTCCGTAAAGGAGATTTACAGCTGTCGCTAGACGGAGAGACATGGGATACGATCCATACGTTTACTAATCCGAGCGATCGGAGTTTGAATTTCCCAGAGCACGAGGTGCCTTACCGTTATAAGCGAGTTCAAGTTGACGGTGGGAAGCAAGCCCGATATGTAAGATTGATTTCAACAGAAACACAAGATGCATGGCTCGCGCTCAATGAAATTTTGGTTAATGAAGGAATTGAAAGACCTGGAACTGCCAATCCGGCTATTCAGGCTGAACCTGCTGGAGTTATAGGGAATGAAGCGTCTCTGTCCGTTGACCAAAAGCTATCCACCTTCTATATGCCGGGTACTGGGAATACGGGTTCCTTAAATTATAAGTTGTCGAAGGATACAAAGGTAAAAGAAGTGATAGTTTTGCAAAATCCATCGGATAATTCAAACGCTGCGGTGTCCGTGCGAGATGCGAGTGGATGGCATAAGGTAGGTAACCTGTCCTCATCTTATAATACATTTGATACCTCCAAGTATAGTAATGTGTTTGAAGTGAAGATTCAGTGGGAGGGTTCGACTAAACCCAAAATCCACGAGATCATTACCGTTAAAAAAGACGGGAATGGGGAGGTTGATCCATCGGGTAAGATGACTTCTGTTCTGTCTGGGGTAGACACTGTAGCTGGCGGAAGAGATTTTCAACTAGCGTTTGGAGTGAAGAGTGTAACTGAAGCTGTCTATGCGATGGATGTAACCATGAACTATGATCCTAAGCTATTGGAATTCAAATCGGCTACTTCCTTGCGTAGTGGAATCCAGGTGCTTGAAACCTCTAATAACACGCCAGGAAAATTGCGACTACTGGTGGTCAGTGAAGGAGCGGACAATGCTGTGACTGGCAATATGCAGCTGGTAACCTTGGATTTCGGTACTAAAACAGTGGCGGAAGCTACAGAGAGTACTATTCAGATTGAAAAAGTGATCGTAGCAGATGCGGAAGGCAAGGAGAGCGAAACTGTTACGTCGAGCCATAAGCTCAAGATAACTGCAGAGGAGCCGGAGCCTGGTGTGACTGGTGACATCAATAAAGATGGCAAAGTGTCCATCGGTGACTTAGCGATTGTCGCTGCTAATTATGGCAAGGATACTAGCAGTCCAGATTGGGCTGAGGCCAAACGTGCCGATATCAATAAAGATGGCGTGATTGATTTGAAAGACTTGGCGCTGGTAGCTCGTAAGATAACAGAATGAGTAGTAGCCTTCAACCTATAACAAATTAGCAGATATAATCAAAAAAAAGGAAGTGTCACCGCAGCCATTTCATGGCTTTTGGGACACTTCCTTTTTTTTTTGCTTGAAGAGTGCTAGCCTAGCTATGCTCCGCTAATTGTACCTCGAAGCCGTCCGGGTCCAGTATATATAAGAATCGCAGATGGGGATTTGGTGTGATCGGTCCGCGTGCGACGGGGATGCCTTGGCTTTTCAAATACGCTATGGCATCGTCGAGCGATTCCACTTCGAAACCAACAGAAACGCCGCATTCCGGCTTCAGTGCCGGATCACTACCCTGAATAAGCTCGATTTTGGGCTGATCCACCGTGCCTAACATAACAATTTGTTTTCCTCTACTCTCAAATCTGCGGTCAATGGGAAGCCCCAGAATCCGGTTATAAAAATCAAGGGAAGCCTCCAGATCGCGCACCCTAAGCGTTACCCAATTCATTCTCAACTTCATGATTGTAATGTCCTCCTCTATCTATTTCTATGACAAAGCCGATCCTACTTAATTATACGCTTTCTTGTTCACTAAAAGTTCGTAATATTAAACCTAATTCACGAAGGAATACATAATTGTTAAACGATGCCTTGAATTCTAGAATGATGATATTGGAATTATATTACTTTTCAAATCTAAAATCATTCTGGGAGGTTGTCATAATGAAGCGTAGGCTTATTTACGTTCTTACGATCCTAGTAATCGTTCTAGGTTCCTGGTTGTTACTGCATAACCAAGAGAATAAGAGCGCTTTAGAAAAGGAAGGAAAAGAAGTGACTAACGTGATTACTACTGACAGTAGTACATCAGCGGCTAAAGTTACTGTCAATAACGGACAAATTTCGGTTCAGTACTTGACTCCCGCTTATAAGGTTACAGTGAAAGGAGATATTTTGTATGCGAGCAAGAAGAATGAGACAGATGCTCTAGAACCGTTGAAACTCGATCTGTACGAGCCGTCTGGCGATAATAACGAGAAGAGGCCTGTATTTATTTTCATTCACGGTGGTGGTTATACAGAAGGGAATAAGAACGATGCAGCAGACTTTTCTACGGGATGGGCGAAGCGAGGATATGCTGTATTGTCCGTTGATTATAGGCTGAAAAAAGATCCATTTACTAATTTCAGCAGCACACTTAATGACGCTTATGAAGATATAACCGATGTGATTAAATGGATCAACGATAACGCAGAGATTTACGGGATGGATGCAAGCCGTATTGTTATCGGTGGTGATTCGGCGGGGGGACATCTAGCCATAAACTTTGTCAATCAATATGTATCACAGGATCCTTCCATCATTAAATCTGTATTTTCTATTGTTGATATTTATGGCGGTGATCTGACGAAAAGTGCGGACAGCAAGCTGCCGCCGGTCCTCATCATTCATGGAACGATAGACAAACTGGTGCCGTACCAGCAAAGTGTTGAATTGGCCGAACAGCTGAAAGAGAAGGGGGTGTATCATAATCTACTCACCATGGAAGGTGTCGGACATGACTACAAGAATGATAAATACATCGATGAAATTATGGAGACGACAACACATTTTCTATGGAATGTCATGAATAGTTCTGATCTTACAAAGCTGCCAGAGAATTCCGGAATTTCGATTGCTTCCGGCGATGCCTTTGATATTAAGCTGCCTGAGGCCTGGATACTTCGTGAACAGGAGGAAGAAGACAGACTTCGGATACAGGTTCCGGAAGGCTTGGTACGAGGAAACGATACACTGTTTGTCTCACGAGACGAAGATCCTAAAACGGCAATGAGCTTCGCTGTCAATGTTAACGTAATCGACCCGCTGATGGTGAAATATGAGACATTTTATGATGAAGCTGCTAAGGAAATAAAAACTCATTTGGATGTTACTAATCAGTCTACGAACAATTTCAATGGTTCAGTGGAAGCCGATTATGAAACAGGACGTTCTACTCAGGGGACCTACAACGCCACTGTGGAGAATCTGGAATCAGGAAAGAGTGTGCGGTTAGAGATTCCTGAGCTTGCTAGAGGACAACGGACGCTTAAATCTTATAATGACATAGGTAATCTATTGCAGACGACGTTAGATTCCTTTAACGCACTGTTGTTGCCAAAACTCAGTAAGCCCATTGAAATCAATGGTAACCTATCAGATTGGAGTGATCTGGCTCGCTTTGATGTGAAGGATATCAAAATCAATGGTTGGCGAGGTGAGCAGGATATCAGTGCGACCGGTTCCTTAGCTTGGGATGCGGATAACCTTTATCTAGGGGTAGAAGTTATAGATGACAAGCATGAACAGTCGGCAACAGGCGATGCCATTTGGAGTGGGGACAGCATTCAGATTGGGATAGGCATTGCAAACTCAGACGGAACGGTACCCTCGGAGTATCATGAACTAGGTGTGGCTCGGGGAAATGCAGGGAATTTACTCAAGTGGCGCTGGCTAACCCCAAGGGGATTCAATATAAATGATGCCCTAGAGCTAAAGTATGCGGTGAGTCGTTCAGATTCAACAACCAGCTACGAATTAGCCATACCCTGGCGTGAACTGAGCCATGACATTACGCAGGTGAAGCAAGGAATGAAGCTTAAGTTTTCGCTGCTGGTCAATGATAATGACGGCGAGGGGCGTAGAGGCTGGCTGGAATACAATAGTGGCATAGGTTCTTCGAAGGATGTTAATGCCTTCGGGGATCTGTACCTGATGGATTAAGAGGATCTCATGAAACTATAAGTTTCTGTAACTATCGGGAAAACGGCAGAGATGCCGTTTTTTTATTTTATTGTCGCTCAATGAACGAAAAGATAACAAATAAGTTTTGCATTGACACATCCAACTTTTGACATTATGATATGAATGAAAAAATAATTATTCATTCATGGAGATGCGGAAAGTGGAAGATAAAAAAACAAAGATTTATGATTGTGGGAAAGAGATATTTAGCAATAAAGGTTTTAAGGATACGAATGTCTCGGACATTACAAAAAAAGCTGGAATAGCTATAGGAACCTTTTACAACTATTATCCTTCTAAGGAAAAGCTTTTTATGGATATCTTTCTTGAAGAAAATGCGAAACTCAAAAAAAACTGTATGGAATCCCTTGACATGACCCAAAGCCCGGTGATTGTAATTCGGCAGATGATGGCACTCAATGTGGAAGGCATAATATCCAACCCCATTCTAAAGGAATGGTACAACAAAAGTGTTTTTGGGAAAATCGAACAGCTTTATCGAGAAGAAACCGGCATTCAGGTGAACGATTTCCTATATGATAGCTTCCATGAAATTGTGCAGCAATGGCAAACCGAAGGCAAGATGCGAAGCGATATGGACAGCAAAATGATTATGATGGTCTTCGCCGCCATGATCAATGTGGAAACCCACAAGGAAGAAATAGGACTGGAGTTCTTTCCACAACTACTGGACCATATGATGGAACTAATCATGAAGGGTCTTACAGACTGCCCCAAATAGAACGAATGAGGCAGTTTTTTCATCTCTTAAAGTGAATGAATATAAAAATATTCATTCAAAAAACTGAGAAGAGGGGCATGCGAATGAACATTGTTGTAAGAAGTAAAAGGAAGATCTCAATGTGGATGGTTATACTGATCATCTTCGTCGTGATTGTAGTCATCGTATGGGGAGGGATTCTCTTAAGCGCTCCAGGGAGGCGTGAAGTTCAGAAGCTTACTATCGACGTCATTGATTTCCAAAAGCTACGTGATGGAACCTATGTGGGAGAATATATCGGCACAAAGGATCATTCCAGAGATACCAAGGTTCAGGCATCAATATCTGAGGGTCAAATATTAGATATTAAAATACTCAAAGGCGCTTTAGATAAAAATGGAAATCCGCTGAAAATGAAGGGGGGGATAAGCATTGGTGATTTGTTTAGACATGTGATTGAATCACAATCACTTCAGGTAGACGTTATTAGTGGGGCAACGATTACCTCTAAAGCACATCTTAAGGCACTAGAAAATGCACTGGAGCAAGCAAAGACGAAATAATTCGTTTCAGGAGGGCTAAGATGAACATTGCAGTCATATCGTATTCATTCACAGGCAACAATGATGCATTAGCTGGCAGTGTGGCTAAAGAACTGTCATCTGAATATTTTCAGATTTCTGAATCCAAGCCGCGGACATTGAGTTCCATTACAATGGATATGATTTTCAGCAGAATACCGTTGGTACAGCCATCACCTAATGTATTAGTGAAGTATGATTTGATCCTCTTTTTCGGGCCGATCTGGATGGGGCAAGTGGCCACACCACTCCGACCCTATTTAAAGCATTTGAAAACAAACCCGAACAAGTATGTTTTTATTTCAATCAGTGGTGGAGCGGATGGACCCAACACGAAGGTACCAGGCGAACTCAGGAAAAGAACTGGGGCTGATCCCGTTGTATTTATAGATCTGTATATCGCTGACTTAATATCGACAAATCCTAAACCGACACGAAAAGCTACTTCTGCTTACAAGTTAGATCCTGGGGATATCAAACAATTAACCAGTATAGTAGTGAAGAAAATAATAGATGTGACTTAAGTAAGAGTTGACCCATAAATAAACGGCAGAGATGCCGTTTATTTATTTTCTCCTCAACTGGTAGGAATTTGTCTATTATTAAAGTGTCAGTTCAATTCACTAGATGGTATGATAGGAGCGGGAGGGAATTTAAAATGACCAATGAGATAACAAATGAGAACGAAGAAACATTAAACGAGAACGAGGAAATAACCAATGATCCAGAAATGTCTGAGGAGGATATGAATAAGCTAGTGATGGCTGTTCATCATAACGGTCTCGTAGCTTTGAGAGTGCACTTTCAAGACGTTGAAGGACAAGTGTTGAATATGGAGGCCTACGGCCCGGTTTTTGTTTTTCACGTAAAGTCTGAGTTAGACCATGTCTATTCTTGTGGCTTTTTTCTGCGTGAATTGATTGCAAGATTCCAATCGGGTAAGGATCCTGCAGCATGGATGGCTTCATTCTTTGTTGATCTGATGAAGATTGAGGGAGGCAAAACGCTTCCAAAACCGCCTTCAAGTGAAGAAGAAGCTAAAGCGATCATAGACAATGTATTAGTTCCGCAATGTATTAAAGAAATAACTGAAGAATTTGCGCCAGAAGATGTACATGTTGGACTAGCTTGGAACGAAAAACTAGGTCCGGTTTTCGAGGCTGGATTTCCAGCGATAAGCGATGGGAATAACGTTTGTGCGTTCCCACTGCATTTATTGTTAACGCACTTGCAATTGAATCGGGATCCTTCCGAGCTGCTTGTTCAAGGCATGTATAACATCCGTAAGGAACATGGATTGGAGTAAAACAGGCTCCGAGCCCTGGCCATCCATAAAACAAAGAAACGGCAGAAATGCCGTTTCTTTTGTTTTATTTTATGAGTTCTTACAATCCGTAGAATCAATTCACTTCAGAAGAGCTTTAGAATTCACTAGGTGTTAGGCCATATCTGCGATGCGGTCAACGATTCCGTTGACAACAGAAGCACTTGATTCTATATTATGCACAACACGATATGGATTCTATAGTTATGAATTTAGCATTCCAGCGCGTGAGAATGTATATTTAAGGCTATGATTTAACGTAGTCTTTTAGGAGGTTTTCTAGTGAACATCAGAGCATTGTGTGAAGGGATAAAGCTTGATCCAGCGGCTAGACAGCAGGTTTATGAGTTTCAGATGAAAGAGGATCAATATCTAGTTTATAAACAACATTTTTATTTTGATAGATTTTCTTTTTTTGAATCTGTGAAAGCATCGGAGGGCTATCGAAAGCTACTATTATATTTATTTGTGAGATTCGCAGTAGATGCTTATGAAGAGTATCGTATTCGTAACATTGAGGATGAGATCTATTATGATACATTCTCAGATATTCAGATCTGGTGCATGCAATGTCTGCGTGATTACGGTGTATATGGTATCGAAGAATATAACTGGCTGCAAGAGCATGTTCAGCTTCGTTTATTTCGTTTGGGAAGAATGCAATTTCAACCTTTTGCGATGGACCGCGATTTAGTTGTTGATGGTTGTAAAATCTTTACCAATCAAATCGTGCTTAATGTGCACATTCCAGCGGGAGAGCCTTTATCCGTTCAAAGTGTCGAGGAATCCTTTCAGTTAGCCAGAGTTTTTTTTAGAGGTATAACTCCAGTGTTTATTTGTCATTCATGGCTGCTTGATCCGGAATTAAGTGAGATCATGAACCCAGAATCGAACATTATTCAGTTTCAAAGTCGGTTCTACATTTATGAAGTCGATAAAAGTTCCAAGGAAGCAGAAGAAAGAATATTTAGTAAACTAAATATGACCCCTCAAGAGTACGAAGAGAACACCCAACTGCAACGGAGTGCAAAAGCCTTTTTAATTGCAGGAGGTAAACTAGGAAGTGGCTATGGGATTAAAGTACATAAGTAAGGTTGAAATCTTGGCATATTACGGATAGAGAAGACGTACACTGCAAATGAAGTGATGCGTTAACCTGACTCTGGCTGTAATAGCTGGTTTTGGGGATAGCGTTTTGTTTTATCCAAAAACGAAACCGGTTTCAAATGTACGAGCGCGCCGTGCAATGAAATCAATAAGTTCAAAGAGGTGATTCCATTGGGCTGACCCTGGGCAGATATCGTCTTAAGCATTCCTGTGTCCTATGATTTTTTCATTTATTAGGAGGAGACGATGATGTTGAGAAAAGGAAAAATGCTAAGTCTATTTCTGCTGTTTACACTCATGATTGCTCTAGTGCCTACAGGTAATACAAGTGCAGCCTCGAACTGGAATCTGGTATGGAGCGATGAATTTGACGGGAATTCTCTGAATACTAATAATTGGTCGGCTGAAATCGGCACGGGGATCGACGGTTGGGGAAACCATGAGCTTCAGTATTATACCAGTCGTCCACAGAACCTGCAGGTAACAGGTGGGAATCTAGCAATAACAGCGCAAAAGGAATCGTATGGAGGAATGAATTATACCTCTGCACGGATCAAAACACAGGGACTTAAAAGTTTTACCTATGGAAAAATCGAAGCTAGAATCAAGCTGCCTTCAGGCCAAGGACTCTGGCCGGCGTTTTGGATGCTGGGATCGAATATTGATTCGGTGGGTTGGCCGAAATCTGGGGAAACGGACATTATGGAGCATGTGAACAATAATGCTTCTGTTAATGGGACGGTACACTGGGATGCCAATGGGCATGCCAGTTATGGTCAGGTTTCCGGTAATCTTGATTTCTCTCAGTACCATGTGTACAGCGTGGAATGGGATACGAATTATATTAAATGGTTTGTAGATGGCAACCAATATAATGCTTTTTATATCGAGAATGGAACTGGAAATACGGAGGAATTTCAGAAACCCTTCTTCATTCTGCTAAACCTTGCAGTGGGAGGGGATTGGCCTGGAGGACCAACCGGTTCAACTGCTTTCCCTGCACAAATGCTGGTTGATTACGTACGTGTGTATCAGACTGCGCCTAACTCAAGCATCGTGAGTGGCGGGATTTATACTTTAGCTGATAAGGCTAGTGGTAAGGTTCTCGACGTTGTAGATGTATCTACAGCAAACGGGGCAAAGATGCAGCAATGGACCAATTACACAGCCAATAATCAGAAATTTAAGGTGGAAAGTACAGGAGACGGCTACTATAAGCTGACAGCAGTGCATAGTGGAAAAGTGTTGGATGTGCCGAACTCATCAACCGTCAGCGGCGTACAGTTGCAGCAGTGGGATGACAATGGTACCAACGCTCAGCGGTGGAGCATTGTAGATGTAGGGGGTGGCTACTATAAACTCATTTCTAAAGTAAGTGGCTTAGCCATGGATGTAAACGGAGCCTCAACGGCAGATGGTGCAGCGGTTCAGCAGTGGACGGATAATGGAAGCGATGCTCAGAAATGGTTTTTTACTAAAGTGAACTAAAAGGATCTATCATACAATCATGTTTAAGAAAAACGGCAGAGATGACGTTTTTTAGAATGAAGAGAAACCCAATTCACTGGATGGCCTTGGGTTTCTCGAGAGCCTGAGCCCCTATTCAATAGGGGCTGCTTTTTAGCGTTTAATACGTCGTTGATATTGAATTCTTGTGTTGATTACTGTCCCTTTTCTTCTCCTAATCGTTCTAATTAATTTCAATTGAAACAGCGAAAGGGGCGAGATTCTTGTGCGAATAATTTTAATTCTACGTTTATAAATGATTCGTCTATTACTTTTTCGCATGAACCGCCGCTTAACATAGCTGACCTTCCGTCTTCTTCGTTTTAATTTGGCTTTAAAAGCTCTCCAAGGGGTTAGATTTAGGAACTTACGATATAGCGCAAATCCTGAGGAATCTTTATTCCAGCATTTCTCATCCCCGGCAAAATGGACAATTTTATTATTGTAGTCATGATCTGGGATGGCCATGTTAAATGAATTAAAACGGATATCGAGAGGGAGGTAATTCGCTCCAAAAACTGCATTTAGAACATCCTGGTCAGGCATGGTGACATCAGGGAAAGTGCGCAAGAAGTTCAGCATCTCTTGGTACCAGTTCGTATTCTGGCGGATATTATTCAAAGCAAATACGATCACTCCAGAATTAAAATAAATCTCGGGATTCAGCCCTTTGGCGCTCACAATAGATGCAACATCCATAATGCCCTGATCCCAAATCGCCCCTAAATATTTTTCATTCAGCTCGACCTGCCACAGCTCCGCGATGTCTATGTTTACCAATACATCACAATCCAGATAAATAATTTTGTCAGAAGGAATTAACGCGGGAAGCAGCAATCGGTACATACTTGCATGTGTCCACATATCGATAGAATTAATATTGGCAAGAACCTGGAGCATATCTTCGGGTAAAGTAATCGAATAAAAGCTAATCGTATGCTGATGTTTAGTGGTTAATCTGGTGAGCTTTCGCTTGTTAACTTCGGTTAAAGAGGCATCATGTAAAATATGAACATGAATTGGGGAACTTGTATGATGAAAAACTGACGCTAAAACGACACCGGCATGCTCTACATATTTTCCATCCTTATCTTGAAAGGCTAAGGCAATTTCGATCATTTGATTTATCCTCTCTCTACATTAGTGTACGAATGTACCACAGTATACGTTTGCCCTGGCGAGAGGATAATGGCATTACACCTACGATATTCACCCAATTTTTTTGCACATAAAAAACCAAGCTCTGCAAATCAGAGGCTTGGTTTGTGAAAGCACTTATTTATTTTCGCAGCTTAATGCGATCTATGTGATGATTGTTATTCTTAAATAGTATAAGATCTGCACGATTTCTGGTAGGCAAAATATTGTGTATCAAATTTTCAAAATTGATTTCTTTCCATATTCTTTTCGAGATCTCGATAGATTCTTCTAGTGATAACTGTGCATATTTTTTAAAATAAGATTGCTCATCTTGGAAGGCGGTATCTCTAAGCTTAATAAACCGGTCAATATACCATTTCTCAATATTATTCATATCAGCATCCACATAAATTGAAAAATCAAAGAAATCAGATACAAAATAGTTTGGCATACTTTGATTAATTGTCAAACTAGTCTGAAGAACATTTAATCCTTCAACAATTAGGATATCCGGGTTCTCGATCGTAATACATTCATTTGGCACGATATCATAAGTTAGATGCGAGTATACAGGACTTTGAACACCCGAAACACCAGACTTCACTTTAGTTAAAAATGAAATTAAACTACGTGTGTCGTAGCTTTCAGGAAATCCCTTTTTCTTCATGATTCCACGCTTTTCCAGCTCAGCATTGGGAAGTAGGAACCCGTCAGTCGTAACTAAATCTACTTTTGGATGAGAAGGTAATTGAGAGAGGAGCTTCTGAAGAAGTCTAGCGGTTGTACTCTTGCCAACAGCGACACTTCCGGCGATGCCTATGATAAATGGACCTTTTTTAAGATCATTATTAAGAAAGTGATTTATAGAATCTTTAAATGTATGAGAGGCTTGAAGCTGCAAATGTATCAATTGGGATAGAGGAAGATAGACCTCATTTACATCCTCAATCGAAATTTTATCGTTAATACTTTGGATATCGCTAAGCTCTTCTTCTGATAATTGGATAGCGGTGAAATCGCTTAGCTTCTTCCAATCCTCACGTAAATAAAGTGTATATGCTGAATTATTCACCATTAAAGTTTCCACATCCCTGAGTTTTTTAAAGATTCACCTGCACTTAGGTATTATAACCGTTCATTCAACTTGATTCCATTCATAGCAATCGACATTAGTATGGACATTATGGAGAATTCATTTCAATAAATAGGAAAATAAATTAAAATATAGTGAACGAGGAAGAATGGAGTGGAATCATGGGAGTTTTTCGAAAAGTTGAAGTATTAACTGATTACACGCGCAAGGGTACGTTCCAAGAAGAGTCAGAGCCCAGAAAAATCGTGATAAGTATTTATTATCCGGATAAGGATGGTTTGCTCGATAACAACGAATCTGAAATGAAATATATGGATCTTTTCCGGCCCTGTGAACAACATGCAAGAGAAATTCTACAAGATATTGGAATGAATATGGATATCATAGATGGATTATCTATCTCAATCAGCGAGGGAGCATTGCAACAAAAATCCAAACGATCCTATCCTGTCATTATCTACTCTCCTGCACTAGGCTTAGATAGAGATATGTATATTTACAATATACAAGCGCTGGTAAAGCGAGAATTTATAGTGGTAACCGTCAGTGCTGCTTATGAAGCCATGTTTACAGTTAGTCCAAGTGGAGAATTTATGAATCAATCAGAGGTCATGAGGACAATACAGGCTACAGATTATAGCGAATTACATCACTTAATTTCTATTCGAAAAAAGGATATAAAGTATGTATTAGATCACCTATCCAATCTGAATTCAAGAATGGAAAGTTTTGATATGGACAAGGTTGGCATTATTGGACATTCAATCGGCGGTGCTACTGCATTAGATTTAACTATGGAAGATGATAGAATTAAAGCCGCAGTTTTATTAGATGCAAGTATGCATTTATATATTGAGAATGAAGTGAAGAATACGGTACCCCTACTTGTAATAAGGCAAAAAGCTTCTACTTTAGAATCGCTAAGCATTATTTTACAGGAAAAAATAGCAAATGATTTCATCAAAGGACAAGAGAAGCTTTTCCGGAATTGGAATGGATATAAGTCTTTTTTGAAAATACGAAAGGCAACGCATATGTCCTTTAGTGATATGCCTCTTTTTGAGGAGGACGAAACTTTATATCATAGAACTTGTGGGATTCATAATCAGATAAATGAGCTTGTCGCTAATTTTTTTCAAGAGCATCTATTGAATCAGGGGAATGCTTATTCTACATTCATTAGTCATAATCATAGTGATTTCTGTGAGATCAATGGCAGTGGAGAAGAAATTCTGTAATCTAGTAATAAAATCCTTTTTGTTTATACCGATAAACATATATAAGGGAGGGGATTATAAATGCATTCAGCTCAGTCACATCAGATGATATGTAATCATATTGAACAATACATAGGGGTTATTGATAATGTTTTTAAAGAGGTTATTTCAGATGTTCTGTCCATTGATATTCTAATTGTTAACCCGACGCCTGAGCGGAATTACTATACTTTAATTACATCAGGAATGAGTGAATTTGCGATGCAGGTTCCAGATGGTGCAGAAGAATATCAATTTACTGAATTAATGATTTGCCTTCCTCCTACATGGAAGCTGTCTGATGAGGCTTTTAAGGACGAAAGAAATTATTGGCCAGTTCGTGCGCTAAAAACAACGGCTAGGTTTCCACATGAATATAATACTTGGCTCTATATGGGGCATACGCTAGTAAACGGTAATCCAGTAAAGCCTTATAGTGAGGATACAGGATTTCAAGGGATGTTTGTGTGGGTGCCAGATGTTGAAGATAAAGCTGGATTTTTTAATTTGGAGATGAACAGTGAGAAAGTGGTGCACTTCTATACTTTAATTCCGCTTTATGGAGAAGAGTTAGATTATAAAGTTAAGCATGGCGAGGAAGAACTGCTCAATAAGTTAAATAAGATTGAGGTCACCGATGTTCTGAATCCTTCCCGTAAAAATAGCTGTAAGAAGATATTTGGACTCTTTTAAAAATAGAAAAACGGCCGAGGGCCGTTTTTTTATCCTTTAATCCCAAAAGCAAGCCAGCGCCCATCAACATCTTCAATAACAAATTCCTTGTTATTATAGTCGGTGTTAGCTAATGCTCGGACAATGTTAACACCAGCCGCTTCGAATTCTTTCTCCAACTGCTCTTGCTGTTTCGTAATAAAATAGGCATCGTAACCATAGCCATACAATTCTCGATTAGGAATAACCCTTTGTCCTTGGGATTGAGTAAGGATAATTTCTGTATCATCACGATAGAGGCAAACATGCGGTTCTTCCGTATCTAAATAGGGCACAACTTGAAAGCCTAAGTACTGATTGTAATAAGCAGCGGTGCGCTCGATATTCAGGGTAGGAAAGATACTATGTGATTGTAAAAGCTTTTTGTCCACTTGTGAGTTCATCCTTTCTAAGAAAATAGATACCCATATATTACCTTGCGACAAAGATTTCAACAATACGTGGAGTTATTAAACCGCAGGAGACATTCATGGTTGACACCATAGATATTCTATAATAATATACATGCATGAGCATACATTAATTAATTTCTGCTAAAACATGTTTTTAATGTTCATAATAAATTTAGTTTTTTATAAAGAGGAGAGATATCATGAAGAACTTGTTTACCCCTTATGAAATGAAGGATTTGAAATTGAAGAACCGCGTGGTTATGCCTCCAATGTGTCAGTATTCAGTGACTAACAAGGACGGAATTGCTACCGATTGGCATTATAATCATTACGTAAGCCGCGCCATTGGAGGAACAGGATTAATTATTATTGAAATGACCGATGTAGAGCCTGATGGCCGAATTACAGATTTTGACCTTGGCATTTGGTCCGATGAGCAAATACCTGCATTGGCTAGAATTGTTGATGCTTGTCATGCTTATGGAGCAAAAGTAGGTATTCAAATTGCTCATGCTGGGCGTAAGGCAGAAGATGCAGCAGTTCCTGTATCCTCTTCTGCCGTTCCATTTGATGCTGACTCCAAAACACCACGTGCCCTAACGACTGAAGAAGTGAAGGGTATGGTTGAAAAATTCCGGCTCAGTGTGAAGCGTGCGATTCAAGCGGGGTTTGATGTTATCGAGCTTCATGGTGCGCACGGTTACCTTATTCATCAGTTCCATTCACCACTAACGAATCAAAGAACAGATGAATATGGCCAAGATTTGACCTTGTTTGGTACTGAAATCATTCGTGCAGCGAAAAGTGAAATGCCTGAAGGAATGCCATTGATCATGCGTATCTCAGCTCAAGAATATGTAGAGGGCGGATACGGCATTAAAGAAAGCTTGGCATTTAGTAAAGCTTATAAAGAAGCTGGCGCAGATATTTTCCATATTAGTGCAGGTGGTGAAGGTCCTATCGCGGCGGCTGGCAAGCCAGGAACACATGCGGCGTATCAAGTTCCTTTGGCAAGAGAGATCAAATATGGTTTGAATGTACCGGTGATTGCTGTAGGCAGATTGGATGAACCTGCTCTTGCTAATGCAGTCATTGGGAATGAGGAAGCAGATCTTGTTGCAGTTGGTCGGGGGATGCTGAGAAATCCATATTGGACGCTGGAGGCTGGGGTTGAGCTTCAGCAAGACCCTAGTATTCCTCGGCAGTATGCCTTTGGATTTCCTAGAATTAAAGGCTAAGGAATAACGAACTAAATGGAATCATTTGGAAAGACCGACTTCTTGGAGAAACGGTCTTTTCTCTTTTTTGGATTAAGCTTGGCACAATGGATGTGGAGTGTAGTACTATTATATAGAAGAAAAAATTCATGAATAGTCATACGCTCAGGAGATGAAGAGATAGATGAACAAAATTCTTAACAATGACCTTATCGCGAATTGGTTGACGTTAACGCATATACAAATGAATGTGACGAATGAATTAGAAGTTAATTTGCAAGCGAATCATGGATTATCTTTAAAAGAGTTCTACTTGTTATTATTCTTGTCGGAAGCCCCAGAGAAAAAACTGAAATTGCAGAAACTTGAATCCATGGTTGGTTTAAGCCAAAGTGCCGTTTCACGTCTAGTTAGCCGGTTTGAAGCCAAGGGCTGCGGAGCCTTAGAGAGAAAAGCATGCGACAGTGATCGCAGAAGTATTTATACCTCCCTAACCTCCATTGGTGAGGCCAAGCTCATCCGTGCACAAGAAACCTTTAAAGACACGCTAATGAAGGCATTCCCGGAAAAAGATGTAGAACAGCTTCTAGCGCAAATGCTTCGTATGAAGCAGCAATCATGAATCAGCTCAAAAAAACCTCTGTTTAGGTAAATGGATCGTATCTCCATTTCCCATGCAGAGGTTTTTTTGCGTGAGAATTTCTTATTCTATTACCGCTTAGAAAGCTGGTAATAATTATAGCTTTCATTTTCAATCGTAATTTCATTCATTAAGTCGAAGTCACATTTTTGTATGACTCTATTTGAGGGCGTATTGTGTACCAGAGCAATAGCGTTTAATACATCGGTAGAAGTGTGCTCAAACAAATACTTAATTAACCCCTCGGCAGCTTGTGTGGTATACCCTTTGCCGCGATGATCCTTGGATATGGCATACATGATTTCTCTGTTCGGAGCGGGTAATTCATCCTTCATTCCTGTACAGCACCAACCGATAAACTCATTCGTCTCTTTTAAAATAATGCCTAAACGAAGACGAAGCTCCCCGATATTTCCATCCGCAGAGACCGCTTGTAGAAACTGTTGGTTTTCTTTTATTTCATAGTTTATTAACCAATCTAGCCGTTGTTCTTTAGGGACATTCCAGTCGGGCAGAAATTCTATGATTTCAGGCTGCGTGGTAAGTGCGTGAAACTCGTCTAAATCCTCCACTCTAAACTCTCGTAACAGGATATCTTTACATTCAATTGTAAATAAATCGCGTTTTGTTGTTTCATAACCTACATGGTTATTCATATTTCATCTCTCCTTCATACATTCTAATTCATTTTATCATGAATAAAAGGGTCTATTTGGTAATTTTTAATTATAAAAAAGTTTTCTTTTATTTCACACAAATATTAATTAGTTAATATATTAATTGATTATAAAGTGTGTTATTATGTTTCGTATAAAGGTTAAATGATTCACGGATGGGGCGGTTTTGTCGTAGTAATCAGTAGATTGGTTAGGCTTTTATGATTTCTAATACAAAAGATGACAGGTGATCTTCTATGAACAATGACAACAGTAACAAATCTATTAATGGTAATTTGATAGCGCATTATAAGTTTGATAACCCCGATCATGTGGGTCAAGATTACTCAGGGAATGGGAACGATGGAACCGCTTCAGGGACTAAGCTGCCATCCATACAGACTGTAGCGGGTAGAAGTGCTGTTTCACTAGCGGGTGGAGAACATGGCACATCCTATATTTCTTTGCCAGATGATCTTCTTAAAGAGGTCAGCGACCAAACGGGCCTTACTGTCTCGACTTGGATGCATGTAAGTACTGGCGGGAGTTTATGGGAAAGACTGTTCGATTTCGGCAAAGGCGAGACAGGACCCTATATTTTTTTAACGCGTAATTTCCGGGGGACTTGTTTTGCGGGGGAAGATTTAGTCGCAGATCCTGGTAAATCCTTTGCTGCTGGTGAATGGGTGCACGTTGCCTTTTCGGTCACAGGAACAAAAGGTGGAACACTAAGCAGTGCAGGACCTGTGATGTATGTCAATGGTGAGATCGTTGCGGATGGAATGATAAGTCAGACTTCTAGCGGTACATATGCTAAGCTACGCACGTGGTTTGCTACATTTGAGGATCAAGTGAATTATAGTAACAATACGATCGGCAAGTCCCAGTACGCTGCAGATGTAGATTTTGGCGGCTCTCTTTCGGACTTCCGTGTATATAAAGCGGGATTAACGCAGGACGAAGTGATTGAGATTATGTGTGAGTCTTTGACAGATGAAGAGATCGTTAAGCTCGCAAAAGATAAATATTTAACCTTCACTAGCTCAATCATCACCAAAGATATCGAATTACCAGCTTCGCTCATGGGTGGAAAAGTTGACGTGTCCTGGGTATCCAGTGACTCAGCAATTATTTCTAATGCGGGAGTTGTAAATAAAACCGTCCATTCTGCTAAAGGTGTAACGCTTACAGCAGTTTTGAAAAAAGGTGACAGTACAGTAGAGAAGAGCTTCACCGTGTCTGTGCTCCCAGAAGGTTTGCCCCCCTACACCTTAACGATCGATGGAAACCATGAGATTTTGGATGTTAGCGAAGTTCTATATGGCCTATTCTATGAAGATATTAATAATGCGGCAGATGGTGGAATTTATGCAGAGCTAGTGCAGAATCGTTCCTTTGAGTCGTTTGCTTTTGACAGCTATTCGCATGTATGTGGTGTGCACGGGACTTCAACAGGAAGAAATTATACACCTCTTCATGCATGGTCCGGTGACACGGACAAAATGACGGTTCATCATACAGGCGGCTTGAACGATTTCTTTGGAATCGAAGATAAAGATATGAATGCGCATTATGTGACAGTAGCAGATGGCGCGACGATCAATAACAGAGGCTTTGCGGATTCCAATCAGCACTGCTCAATGTTTATTAAGAAGGATGCTAAGTATAACTTCACGATTTGGGCGAAGGCTGAGGCAGCGGGAACAATCACCCTGCAATTGCTCGACAAAGATGGTAAAGCCATTAGCGATACAACGGTAGTTGAGGTGTACGGTGACGGTAACTGGAAGAAATATGGTGTAGATTCTAAGTATGTATTAACAGGATCTGAAACTATACTCGGTCAGCTGGCGTTAACCTTTAACGGTGAGATTTCCATTGATATGGTCTCCTTAATGCCGGAAGATGTTTGGGGCGCTGGGGAAGAAGAACGTTCTGCTACAGCTCACGCTAACTATAAGGGGAATTCGAACTATAGATTAAGAAAAGACTTAGTGAATGCACTTGTTGATCTTCATCCTACATTCTTACGTTTCCCGGGGGGCTGTATTTCTGAAGGCTCTCACATTTGGGAGAATGTGTACGATTGGAAAGAGTCTGTCAACGATATTGAGCTTCGCAAAGAGAACTATAATGTATGGGGCTATATGATGACCATGGGTCTTGGATATATGGAGTATTTTCAATTAGCCGAAGATTTGAATGCAACACCACTTCCGGTTATGGCCTGCGGCGTACTGTGTCAAGCTCGTTCGGATTATGCGAATCCAGCTGGCGGTGCGTTAAGAGATTATTATGTGAAGAACTTTACGGATCTGATTGATTTCGCGATTAGCATGGATTTTGACAATAACGAGTGGGCCGCTTTGCGTAAAAGGATGGGCCATGAAGCAGCGTTTGACCTGCGTTACTTGGGCGTGGGGAATGAAAACTGGGGAACAGAGTTTTTTGCTAACTTCGAGTATTTTAAAACAACGATTGATGAATATATGGTGAAAAACTACCCTGATCATGAACTGACCATTCTTTCTACGGTTGGCGCACAAGCAGATGACGATGCTTATCAGCAAGGCTGGAAATTCTTAAGCGGAAATCTACAGGGCTCGGAACAGATCAGCTTCACGGATGGAACATCGAGTATTGAAGAGACGGTTACCTGGTATGAGAAACAAAAAAACTACATGGATACGATTGCGGACGAGCATTACTACCGTTCCAACGAGTATTTGTTAGAGAATGCGGATCGCTACAATTACTATTACAGAGCTTATAAAGAAGACGGCAGCTTGGACGAGGCTGAAACTTCGAAGGTTTTTGTGGGTGAATATGCTTCGACAGATAAAAATACTTTGGCAGGAGCGATTGCTGAAGCGGCGATTATGTCCAGCTTCGAGAATAACTCTGATGTGATTAGACTAGCTGCAACGGCACCTTTGTTCAATAAGGTATTAACAGATGGCACCTACAGATGGACACCAGATTGCATTTGGTTTGATGATGAAACTGTATGGTACACGCCGAACTACTATGTTCAACAGCTGTACGCTAAATATCTCGGCACCAAAGTGGTTGGCACATCGTTCTCGACATATCGCAACGGGGAAAAGGTAGACCTCATTCCTCACGGAGGAATTGAAGTGGCTGCCGGAAAATCATCTGTAGTTGTGAAGCGGGTGAAGGTTACTTCGAATACGGATGACAGCGTTATGTTAGAGCAAGATTTTACACAGCCGCTGCATGAAGCTTGGAAAGTCATTCCTGGTTCTGCTGGATATACGATTGATCCTTCCAAAGGTCTAGTCTTGAAGGCACAGAACAGCGGGCTGAATGGATTGTATATTCTCAATGACGCGTGGACTAATTATAAAGTAGAGGTCGTTCTTGAAAAAGCTTCCGGCGAAGATGGCTTCTATGTAGGTGCAGGTCTGACAGACATTTCACCGGAAAATAAAGATGTTATCGAATATGCGATTGGCTATAATGGCGATGCCACAGGAGTCAAGGTGTACAAGCAAGGGATTGAGGCTTATACACTCGGTGATTATTCCTCTAGTACAGCAGCGGGTAACCTTAGAGCTAGTTGTTATGAAGAACTAGCGGATCATACGGAATATACCATCACTGTTAATTATGGTGGAGCAGATGGCAAGCATTTGATTTGCTCTTACACAGATGGCAAGACAACAAGCAAAGTGCTTGATTATAAGCTCGAAGCGTATAACAGAGAAGTATACAATTCCGTTACTAAAGATGATAAGCATCTCTATGTGAAGCTTGTGAATGCGGATCGTGTAGAGAAAGCAACGAAGCTTGATCTGAAAGGCTTAAACGTAGCTACTACCGGTAAATGGATTACTTTAACGGGCGATGCTTCGCTAGTTCACACACCTAATGTGAACAGAAAAAATGATGAGAAGGTTACTCCAGTTGAAACGGAAATCAGGTTTGATAAAGACACCGCAATTGTAAATCTAGCTGCTCATTCTGTGAACGTGATTGTTCTGGATCTTATTTAATAGAAAAGATAGCATTCAGCGCGCGCCGATATCACCTCGGCGCGTGTTGTTGTTTAGGAAGGCTTGTAATCGGTTGATGTTTATATAGGGAGAACTGTCCACTTCTTGATGAATCTCTGAATCTAACATACACTGGTGAAAGCACAATCACCCGAATGACTCTCCATCCTGCGATCCTCCCAGAATATTTTTCACCACACTAATGCTTTCATTTCACGAGAATATAGTTCATATCTTGCCCCTATAGGAGGATGATACAATGATGAAATCATTCAAAACGGACTGGAAGGCAAATCTAAAAAATCCACAAACGATTATGGCTTTGTTTACTTATCGTTTTGGAAATTGGGTGTATTATCGGGTGAAAAGTGGCCTGATCCGCAAACCTTTGTGGCTCCTATATCGAATAATGGATGTGCTTTTTGTTCGAATTGTTGCCAGTGGAGAGCTTCATGCAGAGGCACAAATTGGTGATGCACTTCATTTACCGCATGGGTTAAATGGCATTATCATTAGTCCTAAAGCGGTGATTGGTAACAACGCTACTATTTTTCACCAAGTGACCATTGGGGGGAGAAATAACTTAGGGGAACCCGTGATTGGTGATAGAGCATTTATCGGAGTAGGTTCTAAGATACTAGGCCCGGTTACGCTGGGGAACGATGTTAATATCGGAGCTATGTCTGTTGTGGTTAAGGATGTGCCGGATAATGCTTCAGCAGTAGGGATTCCTGCTAGAAATATTTTGCGAGATGAACCCAAACCTGAGAATACAAGATAACGGCGGGATGTTCTATTACATAGGGTATCGCTTTATTTTAATAAGTTACAGGGTATAATTAAAGCATCCAAGAAATCTTGTAATAACCTTCTAGAGATCGGAGTAATGAAATGAAATATAGCAATTTAGAAGAGTGTGTTAATGATTTAGAGAAACATGGACATTTGGTTCGTATTCGTGAAGAAGTGGACCCTTATCTGGAGATGGCCGCGATTCACTTGAAGGTTTATGAAGCTGGTGGCCCTGCATTATTATTTGAAAATGTAAAAGGCTCGAAATTTCGTGCCGTATCTAATCTTTTTGGAACGCTAGAGCGCAGTAAGTTTATTTTTCGGCGTACTTGGAACTCCACACATAACGTAATTGCACTTCGTAACGATCCTATGAAGGCACTTAAGAATCCTTTTAAATATGTAGGGACAGGACTATCCGCAAGAAAAGCATTGCCTATTAAAAAGCCGGGTGGTCTACCAAGTGGTTTTCAGGAAATCAGTATTTCTGATCTTCCGCTGATCACACATTGGCCGGAGGATGGTGGCGCTTTTGTCACATTGCCGCAAGTGTATTCCGAAGATCCAGACAAGCCTGGCATTATGAACTCCAATCTGGGGATGTACCGTGTTCAATTGAATGGTAATGATTATGAACTCAATAAAGAGGTTGGTATTCACTATCAAATTCACCGCGGTATCGGTGTGCATCAAGAAAGAGCTAATCGAAAAGGAGAACCGCTTAAAGTGAGCTGTTTTATCGGCGGACCTCCAGCGCATACGTTATCGGCTGTAATGCCTTTGCCAGAGGGTATGAGTGAGATGATCGTTGCCGGTTTACTTTCGGGACGTCATTTTAGCTATAGCTATGTAGATGGATATTGCATTAGTAATGATGCGGATTTTGTGATCACAGGGGAAATTCATCCTGGTGAGACGAAGCCGGAAGGACCTTTTGGCGATCATTTAGGTTATTACAGCTTGGTGCATCCTTTTCCAGTTATGAAAGTACATAAAGTGTACGCTAAAAAGAATGCAATCTTTCCATTTACGGTTGTCGGCAGACCCCCACAAGAGGATACCGCTTTTGGTGAGTTAATTCACGAGTTAACGGGTGGAGCTATCCGACAAGAAATCCCGGGTGTCAAAGAAGTTCATGCAGTAGATGCTGCAGGTGTTCATCCCCTTTTGTTTGCGATTGGCAGTGAACGGTATACACCTTATCAACAAGTGAAGCAGCCAGCGGAGATTCTTACGATCGCGAATCGGATATTAGGCACAGGTCAGCTTAGTTTAGCTAAATTCTTGTTTATTACAGCTGAAGAGAAACAACCTATCAGCACACATGATGTTGAGGATTTCTTGACGTATATTTTAGAGCGAATTAATCTTCGCAGAGATATTCATTTCTATACGAATACAACGATTGATACCCTTGATTATTCCGGTACAGGACTAAACAGCGGAAGTAAGGTGATTTTCGCTGCGGTTGGGGAGAAGAAAAGAGAGCTATGTACAGAGGTTCCTGACATACTTGAAGAACTACAGGGATTTGGACATGCAAAGATGGTGATGCCGGGTCTCGTGGCGCTTCAAGGCTCTAAATTCACTACTTACGCTGAAGCAGCGCAGGAAATGAACAAGCTTAGCGAAGCGATTCAAGAACAGGGAGCACTCCCATCTTGTCCGATGATTATTGTGTGTGATGATAGCGAGTTCTTAAGTGATAGAATTGAGAATTTCCTATGGGCGACGTTCACACGCAGCAATCCTTCTCATGATATATATGGCGTGAACAGTTCAACGGAGTATAAGCATTGGTCATGTGATAACGTGATTATTGATGCGCGTGTAAAACCTCATCAAGCGCCACCATTAATTCCGGATCCAGTGGTTCAAAAGCATATTGAACGATTATTTGCTCCAGGTGGGAGCTTAAACGGTAAGATCTAACCATAACTCAAAGACCTTCTTGGGAAACCAAGGAGGTCTTTTTGCTGTTTTTTGAAATGATTTTACTCAAATGAAATTAAAAATGTATAGGTGTATTCTGGGTTTTATGTCCCAGCTTGTCACAAAATCGTAGGATTTTATAACTAGAGGCGAGTGAATTGAACGGTTTAGTGTATGATAAACTCTGTTTTTTAAATGTTCATAGTGAAACTTAGGTGGTAGTATCGTGTTGGATATGAGTGCATCTGGAAATAATTATCCAGAAAAGTGTCTGAGCAAGGAGGAGGGGATACGCGCACGAATTGAACTTGTATTTGAAGAACGAATGACAATAAAGCTTATTGTAAGCGTTTACTACAAAAGGGCCAGATGCGTACTAAGTTCTTTCAATCATAAGAAAGCGGGTGAAGCACGGAAGATGAAGAGAAATAAAATGGGGAATAAAATACTTATTGTGTTATTGTCGTGGGTCTTCATTTGTTCATCTCTATTTCCCTCTACAACATTTGGAGTGCAACCAGCCAGTGCGGATTCAGGTCCAATAACTTTGCGATATGATTTTGGAACGGCAACAAGTCCTGAAATGAGTGGTTATACAGCCGTGTATGAATCAAAGTTGTATACGAAGGAGCTAGGATATGGTTTAGATCAGGCGGTTGCCTCAAGAAATCGCTCGGGCGGAGATGAACTGACTAATGATTTTGTACTGGGATTGTCCTACGCCTTTCTAGTGGATCTTCCTAATGGGGATTACGATGTGACTGTATTCTCAGGAGATTTATTGGCAGGTACAAGTACAACTAAAACTACGATTACCTTAGAAGGTGTTACGGCTGGTTCAATAAGCAGCAAGCAGGCTGTAAATCAAGCCACTTACCGCACGACTGTCCAAGACGGTCAACTAACCGTTGGCATCACGGGTACAGGGGTTGGCGGGTATTTAAATGGACTTATGATTCAGCAAATCGTGCCGGGTCCACTGCAGGCTCCTGAGGGCTTAGCGGTTACGAATCTCTCGCCCACTGCGGTCTCTCTCGGGTGGAGCAGCGTGACAGAAGCAGTCTATTACAATATATATCGGACAGAGCTTCCTAGCGGGACTATTCAATCGGTAGCTCAAGTTACTGCTAACAGCTACGTGGATTCAGACGTAAATGAAGGCAGTGGCTACATTTATAATGTGTCTGCTGTTAAAGGCAGCGGTGAGGAGTCTGCTTTGAGTGCACCTGTGACGGTAGATGAAATTCCGGGGGCAGAGGTTCCGGCAGCACCAACGGGCCTTTCGATTGTCAGCGTGGGTGCGAGTTCTGTTCAGCTAAGTTGGAACAACGTGGCGGGAGCTACCCGTTATACAATCTTAAGGTCTGATTCAGCAGATGGATCCTTCCAAGAGATTGGCCAGTCGGAGACAGCGACATTTACGGATGTAGCAGTGGATACCTCTAAACGGCAATATTATGGGGTAAAAGCTGCTAATGCCCAAGGAGAATCCCAGTTATCTAACAAAGTTGAAAGTATGGTATACACGCCACCTGTAACATTGCCAGAAGGAAATGTATATTCCTTTGATTTTGGCCCAGGTGCTGCGGCGGAAGGTTATCTTAAGGTCGATGCAGGGGTATCTTATTCCTCTGCGGTTAAATATGGATTTACGGATATATCAAAGGTAACTGGTGTAGACCGGGGAACCACTGATCCTTTGCGATCGGATTTGGTGGTCCCTAAGGATACTACCTTTAATGTAGATTTACCGAATGGTGACTATACTGTGTCACTTATCGCTGGAGATAGCGCCGGAGACACAGACATTGGCATCAAAGTAGAATCCATTCAAAAAGTTCAGAAGACAAGTAAAACAGCTGGTCAGTATTTGGAAATGAGCTTTGATATCGCTTTGGTGGATGGACAAATGAACTTGGTGTTCTCTGGCATGAAGCCTAATATCAATGCACTGGTGATTACTAAGCAGCCAGATCGTCCTGCTAATGAATTGCCTACAGTTTATATTGCGGGTGATTCAACTGTGCAGACTTACGATCCTTACTGGATACCACAGGCTGGCTGGGGACAAATGATTCCTGATTTCTTTAGTGAGGAAGTAACGTTTAAGAATCACGCTATCGGAGGCCGCAGCTCTAAGTCATTTATTGTAGAGGGGCGGCTGGATGAAGTACTCCGAAAGATACAGCCAGGTGATTATTTCCTTATCCAATTTGGCCACAATGACGCAACGATCAGTGTTCCTGATCGGTATGCCTCTCCAGCAGATTACAAAAATTATTTAAAAACGTATGTCGAGGGTGCCAGACAAAGAGGAGCGACTCCGATTCTGGTGACCCCGATGGGCCGCAGAGATTATAATGCTGCCACGGAAAAATTTAATGTGAGTTTCCCTGAATATGTGCAGGCGATGAAAGAGGTAGCCAATGAGCTGCATGTGGAATTGGTTGATCTTAGCGCGCTAAGTGTCGCTTATTACAATTCGATCGGTTTTGCAGCTACACGCTCTGTATTCCTTCACCTCGATGCAGGGATATATGGTGCTTTCCCGAATGGGTCGGCAGACGATACTCACTTTCAAGAGTACGGAGCGATTCAAATGGCTCGTCTGCTGGCCAAAGGAATAGAGCAATTAAATATTCCGCTCTCCAGCTTTGTACAGGACATTAAGCAGCCAGAAACAGTGCCTGCCAAGCCAAAAGGTCTTGTGGCGGGAAGTATCAGTAATGCAGGTGCAGTACTGAAATGGGATAAAGTAGAGGGTGCTGATATTTATAAAATCTATCGTAAGCTAGCGTCAGAAGCTGAAACTGCTTACGCATTGGCGGGAACTGCCACTGTTCCAACTTTAACATTAAGCGGAATGGCGGAAGGTAACAGCTACTCCGTTCGAGTGACTGCAGTAAATGGGTTAGGAGAGTCTGAGCCTTCAGATGAAGTTAAGCTGACTACGAAGTCCGCTCAATATCGTTATGATTTTGGACCTGTTGGCTCACCCGTTGCCGCCGGTTATACGGAAGTGAACCGTAATGTACTTTATACAACAGAACGTGGTTATGGCTTGTCCTCAAGTGAAGGTATGAGTGATCGAGATCGCGGTAGTGCGACTGATGCCCTTCGTAGAGATTTCGTGATCTATTTTGGAGGTTCGTATGAATTTAAAGTTGATTTACCGAATGGTTATTACTCCGTTAAGACCTATACCGGAGATTGGATTGGTTCTACCAAGACGAACGTAGCAATTGAAGGCAAAGATTATGGAACAGTCTCTTCAGGTAAGGAAAATATTGCTGAGAAGCTGTATAACCAGATCGCTGTCAAAGACGGTCAGATGAATCTTGTTTTTAGTGGCACAACGGCTCATCTCAATGGACTGGAAATCACACCTCTATTATTAGCCCCAACGAATCTAAAACTGGCTAGTCTGGACTTAAACAATGAGCCTATCACAGCTAATCTATCTTGGGATGGTATGGATGGTGCGTTGAAATACCGAGTGTATCGTCAGGCAACGGTTGCGAATAGTGCAGAGCTGCTGGGCGAGACAACAGAGCCGCTTTACACAGATACCACTGCGGATATCGGTATGGAATACATCTATACGGTAACTTCGGTGGACAGCACGGGACTGGAATCCGTAACATCTAATGCCTTAAAGGTGTCTATGATTGATCCAGCTGTAGCAAAAGCAGCCGTACCTAGTGGTCTATCAGTACAATCTACGAACAAAAATGATGTGACCTTTACGTGGAATGAGGTATCGGATGCAAGGATGTTCAACATTTATCGTGCGAAATCCGCGGATGGTGAGTTCATTCTAATCGGCAAATCATTTGAAGCTTCATACACAGACACGACCATTTTAAGTACAATTCCTTACTATTACAAAGTTGCCTCGGTAAATGCAGGCGGTATCTCTGATCTTTCCGCTTCGCTGGAAACCTCAGCGGTGACAACGCTATACCGGAAGATGGAGGCGCTGGATCGTGCACCTGTAGCGGTTAAGACAGATGCGGGTGTTTATATCAGCTGGCGGATGTTAGGTCTGGATCCAGAATCGATTGGATTCAATCTGTATCGTGGGGAAGAGAAGCTAAATGATTCGTTGATTACGCAAAGCACGAACTATCTTGACACTTCCGGTACAGCTGACGCCAAATATAGAATTACATCAGTAATCAATGGAGTCGAAAAAGCGGCTTCGGAAGAATTCAGCGTATGGCAGAAGCAATACCTATCTATCCCCTTGCAAAAACCAGCAGATGATTACACCAAAGACGGTCAGCCTTATACGTATAGTGCAGGGGATGCAAGTGTAGGGGATGTGGATGGTGATGGGGTCTACGAAATCATTATGTTATGGTCGCCTTCGAACAGCAAAGATAACTCCCAGGCAGGTTATACAGGACTAGTCTATATGGATGCTTATAAGCTAGATGGCACACGTTTATGGCGGATTAATTTAGGACCTAATATTCGTGCGGGCGCGCATTATTCACCATTCATGGTTTACGATTTGGACAGTGACGGGCGTGCTGAGATTATGCTGAAGACAGCAGATGGTACGGTTGATGGTCAAGGTACTGTGATCGGTGATACTAGTGCAGACTATCGCAACAGTTCGGGTTATGTGCTCCTCGGCAATGAGTATTTAACAGTGTTCGAAGGGGCAACAGGCCGGGCTGTGGATACGGTTAGTTATGATCCGCCGCGTGGTGACGTAGGTGCTTGGGGCGATGCCTATGGTAATCGGGTGGACCGCTTTTTAGCCGCCGTAGCTTACTTAGATGGTGAACAGCCAAGCGTGATTTTCAGTCGTGGATATTACACTAGAACTGTACTTGCAGCGTATAACTATCGCGGAGGTAAGCTAGAGAAGGTATGGCGATTTGATAGTAATGAAGAAGGGTATGGCGATTACGCAGGGCAAGGAAACCATAACCTTTCAGTAGGAGATGTAGATGGTGACGGCAAGGACGAAATAACCTTCGGCGCGATGGCGATCGATGATGATGGATTGCCACTGTATAATACAAAGCTTGGTCATGGGGATGCGATCCATTTCGGAGATCTTGATCCTACCAGACCGGGGTTGGAGGTCTTTGATGTACATGAGCATACCGATTCCAAGTATGGTATTGAAATGCGTGATGCAGCTACAGGGGAAACCATATGGGGTGTGTTCACAGGAATTGATACTGGACGCGGAATGTCAGCAGATATTGACCCGCGTTATGCTGGGGAAGAGGTATGGGCTGCAACGATCACCAATGAAGTGTAGATCCCTGTTACAGGCGTATACAGTGCACAGGGAGAGCTAGTCACGAATAAGCTGCCTTCCTCAACGAATTTCGGCATTTGGTGGGATGGCGATCTTTTGCGGGAATTGCTGGATTCTAATCGAGTGGATAAGTGGGATTACACTAACCAGACAACAGCTAATTTGTTAACGGCAACTGGGGCCTCTTCTAATAATGGCACCAAGGCGAATCCAAGCTTGCAGGCGGATCTGTTCGGGGATTGGCGTGAAGAAGTGATCTGGCGAGCAACGGACAGTTCTGAATTACGAATCTATACAACAACGGATATGACAGATTATCGTATCCGCACTTTGATGCATGACCCGATCTACCGACTGGGAGTGGCTTGGCAGAACGTGGGTTATAATCAACCTCCGCATCCTGGATTTTTTCTTGGCGAAGGCATGGAACAACCAGCGGCGCCAAAAATTCAATATGTAGGTTCACCGGGGGAAACAGAAGATACTACACCACCTGCAATCACGGGTTTACCTTCTACTCAAATGAGTGAATCGGATGTTTTGAAAGTACAGGTCGTAGCAGAAGATCCTGAATCGGGTGTTCGTAGTCTGGATATCACCTTTGATGGAAAAGAAGTTGTCTATGGAGATGAGATTCCACTAACAGGACTTACGGGATCACATACGTTCATCGCAACAGCTGTGAATAACGCTGGACTCTCGACGACAGAACAAGTAATTATAGTCGTAAACGGGCCTCAGAAGGCTACAGGAATTCCGGGGCAACCGGTTCTATCCAATAACAATGGGCAGGATACAGGACTCTTGGATGGTGATTACCAAATCACAATGAACATGTGGTGGGGCAATAATGGTACGATCTACAAGCTATATGAGAACGGTACCTTAATAGACACGCAAACCTTACGTGACGACTCCCCAACCGCACAGACCGCAGTGACTAGTGTTACTGGAAAAGAAAACGGTACCTACACCTATACTGCTGAGCTGACCAATTCTTTTGGCACAACGGTGTCTGCTGCTCATGTGGTTATCGTGAAGGATGCTACACCAGGTAAGCCAGTGTTATCTAATGACAACTGGGATGGTGATGGAGAGTATAAAGTGACCATGAATCTATGGTGGGGGATGAACGGCAAAGTGTATCGCTTGTATGAGAATGGAGTGCTGATCGATACACAGACTTTAACAGCAAATACTCCGAATGCCCAAACGGCTTCTACTTCGATCACGAATCGATCTCCGGGTGTTTATGAATACCGTGTAGAACTGATGAATGATCAAGGCGTTAGTGAAAGTACAGTTATGAAAGTCTCGGTAAAATAATTAAGCAATAGTTAAAAAAGCGCCTACGTCGGTAATATCCGGCTAGGCGCTTTTTGAGATTATCTAAGATTTAAAGGATTCTGCAAGACTATTTCCACTATCATCGTCATATGAATCTAAACAACGAATGATAGGGAGGATTGTAATCATGGAATTGACGGATATTATCTCTAAGATTGTGGTAGTCATACATGTTATAGCGGCCATAGTGGGAATTGGACCAGCTTTTGTGCTGCCAATACTGACAAGCTCTGCCAAGACAGGCAGCCAGCTTCGTTTTGTATTTGGCATGATGAAGACAATCAACAGATTCCCTAAAACGGGTGGAATTACCCTGATCGTTACAGGCATTTTGTTAATGATCATTGATAAAATGGGCTTGTCGGTGTTGTGGATCAATCTTTCGTTATTATTTTTTATCGTGATAGAAGTCATTATTATTGGATTTGTTGAGCCTCGATTGAAAAAGCTGACCCAGCTCGTGATGGCGAGTGAAGGCGACGAAATCCCTGTAGGCTACAACGCCGCTATGAACAAGATCGCTCCGTTAGAAGCAGCTGTACATGTGCTCACTATCGTCATTATTATATTAATGGTAGTAAAGCCGGTATAAGATCGAAGCGTCTATTCTCAATGATCTCTTCATAATCGCGAATGAGTCCATCAAAAATGCTCTCCCACGAGCGGCCGAGCGCCAGCTGTCGCCCCTCATAACCCATAGCAGTCAGCTTTTGGGGTTGCTCTATACATGCACAAATCTCACGAATAAAAGCATCCGGGGAACGAGGTGGGGCGATTATTCCGGTGCGACCGGGTGTAACCAGATCCTTCACCCCGCCTTCATTTACGGCGAGGACAGGCAGTCCAGAGGCCATGGCTTCAAGGACAACATTACCGAAGGTTTCCGTACTGGAAGGGAAGACGAATAGATCAGCTGAGGCATACAATTGGGCAAGCTCTTCACCGTGTTTGTAGCCCGTAAACGTGACATTTTGCGGCGCCTGCGCCCGCATCTCTGATAATAAGGGACCGTCTCCAACAACTAACCAATGTACCTGAGCTTGCATAGACTCGGGCAATTGCTGCATGGCGAGAGCAAGGGTGTTGATATCTTTTTCAGGAGCAATCCTTCCCACATACAGAAGTAATATCGGTGCGGTAATTCCGTAACGATCACGGACCTGATGGCTGCGTTTTTTCGGAGTGTAGAGATTGCAGTCGATGCCTCTAGACCAAAGCTTCAAACGTTGAAAACCTTGAGCTTGTAGGGAATCGAGTGTTTCATTGGAGGGAGCGAAGGTAGCATCGCAGGACCGATGAAACCACTTCATGTACTTCCAATAAAGAGGAACAATTTTTTTCATCCGATAATATTCAAGATAGCGATCAAAATGGGTATGGTAGGAGGCGACATGAGGCAGGCCAAGCTTTCGCGCATAGCGAAGGCCGCATAGACCAATATTGAATGGAGTAGCCAAATGAAGCAGATCGGGTCGAAAAGCTTTTAGCTCTGACTGGATGGAGGACATATTCGGCAGCGCGAGTCTACATTCCGGGTATAAGAAAAAGGGGATACTGGTAATGGGACGTATGGGATCGGCATAACTGTCTTCAGGAGCAGATTTCGGCGAAAATAGCAGATGCTCGATACCTCGCCGGTTCAAATGAGTGGTTAAGCGCTGAAGCGTAAGTGAGACACCATTCGTTTGCGGAAGAAATGTGTCTGTAAATAAAGCAAGACGCATAGAACCCCTCCCAGGTACTCTTGATGTCTTGATCATAACAGCCCATTATTTCATGGAGGTCAAACGGATGTTAAACAGAATATAAAAATCCACTGCACAAGGTAATGAGGTGTACAGTGGATTTTTTTGTATGTGATCTTATATTTACACTTCTTCATATATCTGCTGTAAAAAAGCGATGCTTTCTCTTAGATGCGATTCAGGAGTACTCTCTAAAATACCCTGAATATGAGGACGTTCATATTTCATATAACGAAGGATCGGCTCAAACTCTAGCCACCCTTGACCTACAGGGACTATTTTTATGGCTCCATCTTGGACGATAAAATCTTTTAAATGAATGATGGCAATTCGATTTCCTAGAAGCTTCAAAGCTTCCATAATAATAGCTTCCTGATGCAAGTAATTTGTAGGTGACATTAGATTTGCGCAATCCAATATGATCTGAAGATTATTAGAAGGAATCTCATCCAACAGTCGGCGAGTTAAGGAAGCGGAATACAGCGGATGATGAAGTCCTGCTTCAATACCTACCGTCACACCAAAACGTTCGGCCTCTGCGACCATTAGCTTTACCGAAGTAACGACCTGTTGAAAAGCTTCTTCTGTAAAATTATCTGTGGTATACCCAAGTCCCATACTTCCGGTTTCCGTACCTACTAGACTGGCACCGAAATCTCTGGCCAAGCGAAGATGGGTATTGAACTCGGCTAACGCTTGTGCCCGTTTGTATGGATTGGTGTCTACAATATTAACGTAACAGCCAAGCACCGCAATCTGAATACCAGCCTGTCTAAAGGCATTTCCGTAATAACTAGCTGTTCCAGGGCTTATAGCAGTCAGACTCGGAGTGCTGTCAGGAAAAGATTTCTTAAGTGCAAACTGAATATGAGCGAAATTATAAAACTGAAGCTTCTCAATTAAATCCTTCAAGGGAACTTGTGTGAAATCATGTGCTCGAATACCTAGGTGCAGGGGAATACTCATATGATAGATCGCTCCTATTAGTATTGTTGTTTGTGAGGTGCTAATTTATCCCAGTCAAAGGTAACACCAGTGCCTGTTACTTCAGGCGCAACTGCCATCCCATTGTCTTTGTTAATCACTAGCGGGCGAGTGGTGTATTGATCGATAGGGAAGCTATGCATTTCGAGATAACCTGCATTTGGCATAGCTGCTAATAAACTAACGTGTAATTCCTGCATCCCATGTGTGGAAACGGAAAGGTTATAGGCTTGTGTTAAGTGAGCCACCTTTAACCAGCCCGTAATTCCGCCTATATTGGAAGCATCCGGTTGAGGAAAATCAACATGACCATATTGCAGCATGTGATGGAATTCGGTTAATGTTCGCAAGTTCTCTCCGCCTGCAACGGCCATTCCTGTTTCTTCAGCAATCCGTGCATAGCCGACATAATCTTCCGGAATTGTTGGTTCTTCTAAGAAGAGAATGTCGTATTTCAAAAATTCGCGTGCGGCTTTTATCGCTTTTTCCACACTCCAGCTCATATTGGCATCGACCATAAAGGCTACATCTGGGCCGACCAATTGGCGTACCGCAGCCACTCGTTCCACATCTTCAGCTAATGTTTTTTGGCCTAGTTTAATTTTGACAGCCTGCAGGCCCATATCTAAGTATTTTTGATTGTTGAGGAGGAGCTTTTCTAATGGGAAATTCAAATCAATCGCTCCGCCATAACATTTGACCTCATTGCTTGCGCCACCCAGAAGTTTGTAAAGCGGTTCATCTGCTTTCTTCGCACGTAAATCCCATAAAGCGATGTCACATGCTGCAATGGCGAAGCTAGCCAGACCCCCGCGAGCAACATAATGTATTCCCCAGTTCATCTGCTCCCAGATACTTTCCACACAGCTAGCATCCTTACCGATTAAGATCTGAGTTAATTCATTCGCAATTAGTGAGCAGATCGCTTTGCCGCCAAATCCGCCAGTATAGGTATAACCTACCCCTTCACGACCGTCATCGGTTTTAATTTTGACAATGGGAACTTCAAAGTGAGTGTGCAGTCCGTGTTTAGCGTCCTCCATGATTTCCGGCAAAGGGATACGATAGTATTCTGTAATAACTTCATTAATTAGAGACATCTGTGATCACTCCTTGTAGTAGTTGTTGTAAGTCTGTTAATGGTAAGGCAGTAGATTGTTCAATAGCCTGAACCACAAGTCTGGCGATGTGCTGAGCACCTTGAACAGAGAAATGAGTATCATCCATAACTCCATTTGGGTAATTCGGATGTGCTTTTTCAGGCAAATGCATGAATAACTTTTTGGATTCTTCAACACCTAACGAACGATAGAGCACTTGCGAAGCTGCGAAAATATCAAGCAGCGGTGTGTGCGTTTCTTCAGCTACCTGCTTCATAGCCTCGGGATAAGCGCCTACAGCAAGCGGGTCAAGCTCTCCATCGGAGTTGAAGCGGCGGCGACTTACAGAGGTTAGTAGAACCGGAGTCCCGCCTAACTGCCGAGCAGCTTCAATATATTGAATTAGGTTGCGGCGATATTCAGTGTCGGGATCAGTGTAACGCAAAGGATCTTCTTTTTTCTCATCGTTATGTCCAAATTGAATGAAGAGGTAGTCACCGGCCTTGAAGTCTTTAAGGATGTCCTCCAGACGGCCGTCAGTTATAAAAGATTTGGTACTGCGACCATTAATGGCGCGATTCTCGATTCGAACAGAAATCCCAAAATAACCGTGCAGGTATTCTCCCCAGCCAGTCATAGGTTTTTCTCCAGCGCCTTTGATAGCCGCAGTGGAATCTCCCGCGATAAATAATGTGGGTGTCATAGGATCTTCTCCTTGAATGTAGTGGTGTTTACTTAGCCATTTCTCAGAAAGGGAAAGCCATTGCTGGCAATGAGGATGTTCTTTAGCAAGCCCTAAACCATGCCCTAAACCATGCCGTCCTTATTCTCCACAGGAACGGTGGCATCATTTGCAGTAGTCCATATAAAAGTTGGAGGTGGTAGAGAAGTCATCTGTGATTCTGAGGAGTAGGCGTGAAGCTCAGCTTGTGTTGGGCGGTCTCCCAGGCGTTGCAAGGGGATAAAGGGTGAGTTGTGAGGTTTCCAGAGAGAGCTCGGTTTGTTCTGTATGGTTGGAATGTACACGGAAGCTCAACATTGTGTTCCAATTCCTCCTTAAAAGGTTATATGCACACGTTAACATATTTCGAAAAAAAAGAGAGACTCTTTTTTTTGATTCCACCTGAACAATAGTTCTCTCTTTTTACATTGATTCGTCAAAGGTGGATTTAAGTTTTGTGCCAGCGTTGTGATCCCGGTATTGTCCGGGTGTCATGCCTTCCTGCTTACGGAAAGAGCGAATGAAGTTCTGAGAGTTGTTATATCTTAATTTGGCTGCAATATCTTTAATGGGCATGTCAGTTTCCTTCAGCCATTTTTTCGCCATTTTAAATCGGTACATCGTTAAATATTCGCTGAAATAGTACTGGGTCTCCTTACGGAAGACGCTGCTGATATAGTTGGCATTATAATGCAGACGTGAAGCACATTCTTCTAAAGTAAGATCTGTATCGTAATCATGTTGTATTAAATCGATGATCTTCTCTGAGATGTTGTGGTATTGAGCATTTTGTCTGCTGTTAAAAATCTTGATCATCGGATAAATGACCATGCTCCAGAACCAATCTTCAATCTCCGTTACAGTATGGAGGTCATGCAGCTCCTCAAATATGGAACCATTAGCATGATAAATTTGATTTAAGCTAATACCGGATTCCTGCATCATAATGAGTAAATTATTGAGTAAGCGCGTCAACGGGATCTGGTATTCCTGTGGTGAAAGCTCATGAGCAAAGATAGATTTGAAGAGCAAATGAATGAGTTCTTTTGCTTTATCTGTTTCAGCTAATTTGATAGCGTCCAGTAAGTCATTTTCTTTATGAGTAGGGTAGTTCAAATTCAGATAGTGCTTGCCAGAGTTAATATTTTCATACTGGATAATGACACCTTTACCAAGTTTGATCCGATGCTTCAGTGCTTCGAGTCCCTCTCTGTAAGCCGTGGATAATTTATCGAAGGTGTTGAAGGGAAGGCTCAGACCAATGCTCACCTGAAGCTTTAGGTAGTTGTTTATTTCCTGCTGCAGCTTCTCCGTTAATGAATATAATGTCTTGTGAAAAGACTCGGTATCACTGTCTGGACTCCCCAATAAGACGACTACTGCATGATCCATAATTACTGGTGCCAGTCGTTGTTCAGGGCAGACTAACTCTTCGATTATATTGTGGGCAGCGAATAATAAGAGATTAAGATCTTTTTTCTCATAGCTGGAATCATCGGCAAAATCAATCGACAACGTAATCACAGCCATCGTCTTCCATTCTTCGAGCTGCTTATGGTAGCCGAATTGTTCCAGCTCTTCATGCAGATCGCGCTTCTTAACGTTGCCATGGAAAGCATTGATTAGGAAGAAGGTACGCACCTGTTGGATATGCTGACGGACTTCTTTTTCCAGCTGTGATTTGGATTGGAATAAAGAATGAACTTGTTCTCCAATAATCTGAAATTCATTCGTGTGTCTGGATTTAATGTCCGGTTTGCGTTGGCCCATTTGATTGAGTAGTCTTTCAATGGGAGTGTACATCCGTCTTGAACCGATCCATGCCAAGAGAATAGACAATAGAAGCATAAAGCTACACACGAATATCGTAAACAGGCTAATTTTTTTGGATTCTTTCGTTAAACTTTCCATGGATGTGACCGAAAGATAGACCCAGCCATTCATCTGAGAGCGCATGTAAGTGACGGAGTAATCCTTCTTGTGGATCCTGGTCTTAAACTGACCTGAAAGTTTAGATGGATTAGTAATGAATGAATCTTCTGTAAATCCGCCTTCTTTCATTGGTTTCCCGATCAAGTTGCGGTCCGGATGGAGCAGGAATCGACCTGTCTTATCCAGAACGATAATATCATCGAGTGGCTGTACATCCGAGTTAATGAAATCCTGAAGACTGCAGACAGGAATATTAGCTAAGGCAAGCCCATATTTTTGCAGCTTATTGGTTGGGAGTTTCTTGATAAGACTAATGCTGTAGTTACAGCCTGTGACGTTAATGCTTTCCTCACTGTAAAATATGGAGGACGGGTTCAGGATCCACGAGGTATCTTCGGCAATATTCATCAGGTTGGTGAGCTGCGCATGGTCCTTGTACTCATTTAAGCGATAAACGCCAGAATTTTTGATCATCCAATTTTGCTGCTGATTTAATAAGATGACATCTTCCAGCTTCGTATCGAAGGACTGCATATTGCGAATTTCGTTTCTTAAATCATTGTATAAAATGAAATCGGTTTCATTTAAAGGGTTGTTTAGTGCTTTTTTTAATACACTAGAATTGATCACTTGGTTTAATGTTTGATTGACAGTTGTTAACTTATGTTCTACATTTGAGGTGATTTGTAAGATTAATTCCATTTTGCTGTTGTTAACGTTTTTTTGAATTTCTTTTGAAGATGTGAAATATGAAAAAGAACCGATGAACAACACAGGCAGCGTGCTAATTACAAAGGCAAACATCGTTAGCTTACTTAGAAAGCTTAATGGTCTCACGGGACTCAGCACCTTTACTTATGTAGAAGTAGACACTTGATCTAAGTGTATGTAACTTGGTATGAAATAACAATAATCATCTCGTTCTGTGATAATCATTAGCTCTAATTATGCTTATAAATTGTAAAATTTTCAAGATATAGAGTGATAATCCTTACAATACCTAGGAGGCCACAGAAATGTCTAAAGTATCTATGGGTAAAAGGGCAACGCTGTATTTCTGCTTATTTACCATGCTCGTCTTCTCTTTTTTAAGCGCTTGCAACGATAAGGAATCTGCCGAAGCCGGCCCAGTAGTATCTCCCACGAGCATCTCAATTTTGGCACCCCTTCATTTTCCACAACAGCCTTCGAAAGAGATTATGGCAGAGATCGAAAGACTGACAGGTGTGAAGCTCGATATAAGGTGGGTTCCAGAGGGGGTCTACACGGATAAGATGAACACGGCGCTTACGACCAATTCCCTGGGAAAGGTCACATTTGTAAAATTCTCAGATTACAATCTGGTGAAAAATGCTATTCGTTCGGATGCCTTTTGGGAGATCGGCCCCTATCTTCAGGAGTTCTCCAATCTTAAACAACTGAACCCTGCTATTCTTAAGCAGACTTCTGTAGATAGTAAGATCTATGGCCTATATACGGAACGCCCCTCTTCCAGACAGGGGGTCATTATTCGTAAGGATTGGCTCGACAATCTCCATTTAAATAATCCACAAACACTGGATGAACTGTATGAGGTTATGAGGGAATTTACATACAACGATCCAGATCAGAATGGAAAACAGGATACCTTCGGATTAGTCGATCGAAATGATCTTGTGTATGGGGTATTCAAGACATTAAGTTCGTATTTTGGCACCCCGAATAATTGGAAACTAGAGAATCATCAATTCGTTCCTGAATTTGTGACCGCTGAGTATATGAACACCATGAATTTCATGAAGAAATTATATGATGAGAAAATTATTAATCAGGATTTCGCCTTAACGAGCAAAGAAGTACAACGTGATAAGTTCATTAATGGTATTGCTGGTGTATTTATTGGCAGTATGACAGATGTAAAGCGGTTGTCTATTGAAGCTCAGAATTTGAATCCAAAGGCAGAACTTACGTTAATCAATCGGATCGAAGGGCCAGTAGGATATAAGGTGTGGTCGATACCCAATTATAATGGACTCTATCTCTTCTCCAAAAAAGCCATTGCTACGGAGGATGAACTCCGCGAGGTACTCGAATTCTTTGATCGAACCATGGATAAAGATGTAGCGAATATAATGATGTATGGGTTTGAAGGGCGCCATTATAAGCTTGAGGGAGGGAAAATCATTCTTCCCGAGGAAACCTCAGAACTGCGGGTGCAAGAAGTAAATCCGTTATATTCTTTGATGATTGCAGATATTAGTAATAAGAACATTATGGAAGTGGCTCAGAAGGAGCAATTGACCTCACTTGCGGATCAGCTAAGTAAAGATAATGAATCTTTTCTGGTCGACGATCCGACCGTGTCTTTAAGCTCATCCACCTATGATGAGAAAAATGTGGAATTGTCTACAATCATTGTGGATGCTACGTACAATTACATACTAGGCAATATAACCGCTGAGGGATTCCAGAAGGAAGTTGAGAAATGGAGAGCTAGCGGAGGAGATCAGATTATTAAGGAATATGGTGAGGCTGAGCTTGGGATAGAGAAGTAAATAGGTTAGTTTGATCCACTGCGGATGACGCGGTGGATTTTTTTGTGTTATCACCATAATCATTTACTCAGATCCCTTTAAGAACGGGCCTTTATGGGGAAATGATTGTTTTCGTAACCTTGCCGACGATGTAACGTGGAACTCGTAACCAATACAAATTATGGAGGTCAAAATGGTATGAAGAAGAAATCCTTCACCATGTTGTTGACGGCACTGTTAGCGTTCAGCACATTGTTAGCTGGATGTGGTGGTAACAACAACAATCAAGCAAGTTCTGAAACTGCAAGTGGTGAGAGCACTGCTAAGCCGGTTGAGACAGAAGCACCTAAAGAAGAAGTGAAAGCAGGACCAACAGAAATTAAGATTATGCTTCCATTAAATATTCCAGAGACCCCGCCTGATACGATTAAGCTTGAACTTGAAAAATTGACCAACACGAAGCTGACCTATCAATTTTTCCCGGCTGATACTTATGAAGAAAAACTTAATTCATCTTTTGCAACCGGCTCACTGCCGCAAGTGACGTACTTGAAGAATCAGACAACCTTCATTCAGATGAAAGAAGCGATAAAAGACGGACAATTCTGGGAAATAGGTCCGCTATTAAGCGAGTTTCCTAATTTGAGTAAATTGAAACCAGAAATTCTGAATAATACGAAAGTGGACGGCAAGCTGTACACCTTATATATCGGCCGCCCTCTAGCACGTCAAGGTATCATTTACAGAAAAGACTGGGCAGATAAATTAGGACTTGCTGCACCAGCAAATGTAGATGAATTATTCGAAATGGCTAAGGCCTTCACGGAACAAGATCCAGACGGTAATGGACAGAAAGATACTACAGGTATTATTGACCGTAATGAGTTGACCTATGGAGCTTTCAAAACTGTCTCTTCTTGGTTCGGAACACCGAACACCTGGGGAGAGAAGGATGGAAAATTAGCACCTGAATTTACATTCGATGAATATTTCGACACGATGGACTTCTTCAAAAAAGCTCGTGATGGCGGATACATTAATCAAGATTTCGCTGCTACCAGTAAAACAGATGCTGTAAATATGTTTAAGGCTGGAAAGGGTGGACTCTATATTGGGGGCTCCATGCAAGATATTGATTCCCTCAATAAAGATACTATTAAGAATAACCCTGATGCTGTTTTGGATGCGCATAGTATGGTTGCAAGTCCAGATGGAAAGTATGCTCAATGGATGATTCCAGGCTATAACAATGTTGTCTTGTTCCCAAAATCTGCTGTGAAGGATGAGGCAGAACTCAAGAAGATTCTTGCTTTCTTTGATCAAATGATGACCCCAGAAGTAGCTAATTTGATGTATTGGGGAATCGAGGGTACTCACTATACCGTTGAAGACGGTAAAGCAAAAGCTACAGATGACAAAGAATTGATTGAACGTGAAGTAAAAGGATATAAGGACAGCGTTATCGGCGAAGCTGAAACCAATGGAATGTACGAGAACTATAACACGCTGCCAGGAAGAATTCATGCGGATCAATTGGTTCTTGAGAATGTCAAGGTGGGGGTACCAGATCCAACAGCTGCGATGGATTCGGCTACGTACACAGAAAAAGGTGTTGAGCTTCAACAGATTATTACCGATGCAACTTATAAATATATCTATGGACAGATCGACAAAGCAGGGTTCGAAAAAGAAGTTGAGAACTGGAAGAACCGTGGCGGAGCTAAGATTATTGATGAGTACAACGCATTGTATAAGAAATAAAACCTAGCTGAAAAGGTTGTTGATTTTGTTTCAACAACCTTTTCTCTTCATAGTCACATGGAGAAATAAAGAGTTTGAATAAAGAAGGAGAAAGGAAGAGAATCATGCAGGAACTCACCGCACAGCCCAGTCCAGCTCCACAAATAAAGCGTGAGACTTACAAGAGCAGCAGTGAACTTAAAAAGCGTCTGTGGAGAAATAAATGGCTCTACGTCATGCTAACACCGGGAGTGCTATATTTTATTATTTTTAAATATTTTCCTATGTACGGACTAATTATCGCCTTTCAAGATTACAAACCTTATCAAGGAATAACAGGCAGTAACTGGGTAGGAATGAAGCATTTCAGCAGGTTGTTCACAGAGCCGGATTTCTTAAATATTTTAGTGAACACACTTGTGCTTTTCGGATTAAACATTCTTATCTATTTCCCAATGCCGATTATTCTTGCCCTGATGTTGAATGAACTTCAAGGCAGCTTTTTCAAAAGAACCTTTCAGACGATCTTCTATTTGCCCCATTTTCTGTCGTTGGTTATCATCGTCTCCATTTCTTTTGTAATGGTTACGATGGATGGAGGAATTATCAACGAGCTACTTTCCTATTTCGGATTTGAAAAAATTAATTTCCTGCTGAATCCTGGATGGTTCAGGCCCATGTATATTATTCAGGTGATTTGGAGAGAAGCAGGCTGGGGAACGATTATTTATTTAGCTTCCATAGCTGCCATTGATCCAGGGCTTTACGAAGCATCACGTATGGATGGTGCTGGACGACTCAGACAAGTCTGGCATATTACACTTCCAGCGATTAGAGGCGTAATTATCACATTATTTATTCTGAAAATTGGTTCCGTTCTGGATCTTGGATTTGAACATGTGTTTCTGCTGCTTAACTCCATGAATCGAGAAGTTGCGGAAATTATCGATACGTATGTATATACTGCTGGTCTGAGACAGGGGCAGTTTAGTTACAGTACAGCCATTGGATTCTTCAAATCAATTGTCGGCTTGATCATGGTTATGTTGGTGAATAAAGCATCTAAGAAAATGGGAGAAGAAGGCGTTTATTGATATGTTGTGGGAGGAATAGAAATGGTAGAAGATAAAACAATCAGTGGCAGAATTTTTTCTGCTATAAACTTCACGCTGCTTGCGATCATTGCTTTAATAACTGTGCTCCCCCTTGTTCACGTTGTAGCAGGCTCTTTCACAACGAGTGCAGAACTAGCTTCTAGTAAGTTTGTACTGATCCCAAAGGTATGGAGTCTGGAAGCATACAAGTTCATCTTTTCAACGAATACAATATTTAAAGCCATGGGTGTTTCCATTGGTGTTACGGCAGTCGGTACTTTCCTCAGTTTGTTTATAACTTCTTTGATGGCCTACGCTCTTACCAGAAGAGATCTGGATGGACGTAAAGTGGTTAACTTTATGGTTGTGTTCACGATGCTCTTTCATGGTGGAATGATCCCAACCTTCCTCGTGGTAAAGGAATTGGGACTAATAGACAGTTATGCAGCGCTTATTCTTCCTTCAGCAATTAGTGCGTTTAACATGATCATTTTGAGGAATTTTTTCCAAAATATACCTGAAGGTTTGGAGGAGTCGGCCAAAATTGATGGTTGCAACGACTTCGGAATATTATTTCGAATTGTATTGCCATTATCCTTACCTGCGTTAGCGACTATCGGATTGTTCTATGCGGTTACGTATTGGAATACTTACATGAATGCGATTCTGTATTTGGATGATAGTTCGAAGTGGCCAATACAGGTTCTGCTCAGACAAATTGTTGTCCTTGCCAGCGGTATGGATCACAGCTCTACACTGGATACAACTGTTCCACCGCCAGACCAAACCATTAAAATGGCTGTTATCGTTGTTGCTACTTTACCAATAGTTTGTGTATATCCATTCATACAGAAGCATTTTGCCAAAGGTGCCATGTTAGGTTCTATGAAGGGCTAATAAGAGGAAGAGAGAGATTATTCTTTGGAAGGAGCTTGGAGATGACTGGCAGGATACCAACAACACCAATGGATTGGGCAAAAAAGGCATGCGATTCTTTAATGGATACTTACAGAGCGGGAGAGCTTCCTCCAGCACATCGTTGGCATTACCATCAAGGTGTATTTCTGTGTGGTATGGAGCTTTTGTGGAATGCTTATCAAGAAGACCGCTATATTAACTATATTCAGGAATACGTGGATGATTTGGTAGATGAATATGGTAACTTTTATTTCGCCCGCGATGAGCTGGATGCTGTTCAAGCTGGACAACTGCTGTTTATTCTTCATAAACGGACAGGTAAACTCAAGTATCACATTGCTGCGGAGAAGCTGAGGAATTTATTGCTTACGTTAAACAAAACCTCTGAAGGTGGGTATTGGCATAAGGATAAATATGCTAACCAAATGTGGTTAGATGGGCTTTATATGGCAGGCGTATTCTCGTTAAAATATGCTAATGTCTATGGCGATCCTAGCTTGCGTGATACAGTTCTCCATCAAGAGATGTTAATGCGTAAGTATATGAAAGATGAGACAACCGGGTTATTGTATCATGCTTGGGACGAGAGCCGCCGGATGCCATGGTCAAACCCGGAGACAGGGTGCTCACCGGAATTCTGGAGCAGATCGCTGGGCTGGTATGGTCTCGCATTGTCGCAATTTCTTGATCTGTTGGCCGTCCAAGACCCAGCCCGAGCTGAATTATCTTCTACTTTACGTGATTTTGTTGATGCCCTTATTCGTTATCAAGATCCGGTAAGTGGACTTTGGTATCAGGTCGTAGATAAGGGGCATGAGCCGGATAATTGGCTGGAGGCCTCAGGTTCATGTTTATTCGTCTACACGATTGCCAAAGCAGTGAAGCATGGCATTGTAAGCGATGTGGAAGTCGCTACAGCCGCGGCTAGAAAAGGGTATGAAGGGTTAATCCAAATCATTCAGTGGGATGAGCAGGATAGGTTGATTTTGCCGGACATCTGTATCGGTACTTCGGCTGGGGATTACGAGAGTTACGTCACTAAACCTAAAGTTAAAAATGATTTACATGGCGTAGGCGCGTTGGTGATGGCTTGCGTTGAGATGGAGAGCTTAATCCAAGGGTGATTCGATTGAATTCTTACTAGACAATGACTTGATTCTCTGGGACTGAGAATCAAGTCCTATTATTTTGTGGGAAAGTTATTCTTAAATTTAATGATAATCAGGGGGTTGGGATGAAGAGATCTCATTGGGCAATCCGCACAGCAGACTCAATCATGGCGAGGACACCAAAGCTCTATGAAGATAAAGGCTACAACGGAAGCTGGACGTATGACTATGGTGTCGTATTGAATGGATTTGAATGGCTTTGGAAGCAAACTGGTGATGCGAAGTATCTGCAATTCATTCAAGATCAGATGGATAACTTTATTCAGGAGGATGGCAGCGTTAAGGGTTATCGCCTAGATGAATACAATATCGATCACATTAACAACGGGAAATTATTATTTACGCTATATAAAAAAACCAAGCAGGAAAAATATAAACAAGCGGCTACCTTATTTAGAAAGCAGCTAGAGACACATCCGCGAACCTCAGAAGGTGCTTTTTGGCATAAAAATATTTATCCCTATCAAATCTGGTTAGATGGTCTTTATATGGGCGCGCCTTTCTATTTAGCCTACTTGCTAGCTTTTGAAGATGGGCAAGGGCTTGAAGATGTTACAAAACAATTTATCTTGTGTGAGAAGCATACGAAGGATTCGGAAACAGGTCTGCTATATCATGCATGGGATGAACAGCGTCTTCAACCTTGGTGTGACCGCAAGACAGGATGCTCTCCAAACTTTTGGGCGCGTTCACTTGGCTGGTATCTTATGGCTTTAGTAGATGTTCTAGAGTTATTGCCGAGTGAGCATTCCGATTATTCAGAGCTGGTGCGTATCCTAAACGATACTTTATCAGCTGTAAAGAAATATCAGGATCCTGAATCTGGCGTCTGGTATCAAGTAGTGAATCTGGGGCAACGCAAAGGGAATTACTTAGAGGCTTCCGCTTCTAGCATGATTGTGTATGCTATGGCAAAAGGTATTCGATTAGGCGTATTAGAGGCTAGTTGGTACGAACCGTTAGATCTCGCCTTCCAAGGACTTATCTCAGAGTTTGTTCTTGAGACCAAAGAAGGATGGGTCAATTTAAATAAGAATTGCCAAGTAGCAGGGTTAGGTGGAGCAGATCAACGCGACGGCACGTTCGCTTATTACATTAGTGAGCCTATTGTTACTAACGACCAAAAGGGTGTCGGTGCTTTCTTGCAAGCCTGTGTGGAGTACGAACAATTAAGAGGCTGGATCTGATATAGAATAGGAGTGCTATAAAATGTCCGTATATAATATTGAGGATTTTGGGGCGCTTAAGAATAGCGGGATGTTAGCGACAGAGGCGATTGCGCATGCGATTGAAGCGGCAAGTGAGGCTGGTGGAGGAACCGTTTATGTGCCAGCAGGTACTTTCTATACGGGTGCGATTGTTATGAAAAGCAATATTGAATTAAATTTAAATCCAGGAGCGATTCTTTCATTCAGTACGAATTCGGTGAATTATCCTGCGGTGGAATGCAGATGGGAAGGGGTGAAGCAGCAGGTTCATACGCCTTGTATTCATGGCAAAGGTTTAGTCAATATATCGATCACCGGAAATGGAACTATTAATGGTAATGGCAAAGCATGGTGGGATGTATTTCGGAACCGCCCTGAAGAGCTCAAGTACCCCCGTCCGACTTTGATTGGATTTGATAGCTGTCAGCGGGTAACGATTAAGGATGTCTCGCTAGTGAATTCTCCAAGCTGGACCGTTAATCCTGTGGGCTGCTACAATGTGACGATTGATAATCTGTCCATTAATAACCCGGCTGATTCTCCGAATACAGATGGTATTAATCCAGAATCTTGTACGAATGTTCGGATTAGTAACTGTAATATTGATGTAGGTGATGACTGCATTGCTATCAAAGCGGGAACTGAAGATACGAAAGAGCGCATTCCATGCGAGAATATTACGATCACCAATTGTACCATGGTTCATGGACATGGGGGAGTTGTACTCGGAAGTGAAATGAGCGGAGATATTCGTAATGTAACCATTAGTAACTGTGTATTCAAACAAACCGATCGTGGCATACGAATGAAATCAAGACGTGGACGAGGAGGGACGATTGAAGATATTCGGATCAGTAATATTGTAATGGAAGACGTCATTTGTCCGTTCACACTAAATCTATACTATTTCTGTGGACCTCGCGGGAAAGAGAAGTATGTGTGGGACAAAAACCCTTATCCGATTACAGATGAAACGCCATGCTTTAGACGAATTCATTTCGCCAATATTACCGCACGTAATGTACATGCATCTGCGGGATTCTTATATGGACTTGCAGAGCAGTATGTATCGGAGATTACTTTTACAAATATTGATATCTCCATGGCACGTAATGCAATTCCCGGGCATCCGGATATGATGACAGGGATCGAGAACATGAACAATCGCGGATTTTTTCTGGGCAATGCAAGGGATGTGCAATTTCATCAGGTGAGCATCGAGAATCATGAAGGGCCTGCTTTTTATATTGAAAATGGCGAAGCGATAGAGATCATGAATTGTCATTCGAAGAACACGAGCAAGCCTGAAAAACTAGTAGAACAAGTTACAGTTTCGCCCACAGAACAGAATGTGTGTCCGTAAGGGAGGGAACCATGGAGCGTGATAAACTGAAGGAACTGTTGGGCGATCTTCCGTCGGATAAGCCGATTGCCGTAACTGTGATGAACCAAGAGGAGCGGGACGGATATAGTCTGGAATCTCTTTTACTGGATCTTAATGGAATTGAACAGGTGCCGGCTTATGTGGCAATCCCTTTGGATAAGGAAGGACCGTTTCCACTAGTTGTCTTTAATCATTCTCATGGAGGGAATTACGCGAATGGACGTAACGAGTTTGTTCAGAGTAGTTCCTATTTGCAACAGCCCTCTTTTGCTAAAGTCTTAACAGAGATGGGTTACGCTGCTTGCTGTATCGATATGTGGGGATTTAATGAGCGTGGTGGCAGAACAGAGAGTGAGTTAGTGAAGGAAATGCTGTGGCAGGGGCAGGTCATGTGGGGCATGATGCTATATGACAATATTCGTATGCTAGATTACATGTGCCAACGTGAGGTTATTGATACGTCACGAATCGCAACAATCGGTATGTCCATGGGTGGTTTGATGGCATGGTGGCTGGCTGCATTAGACGAACGAGTCGGGGTGATTGTCGATATTTGTGGTCAAGTAGATGCACATACCCTAATTGCTGTAAGAGGACTAGATCACCATGGTTACTATTCTTATGTGCCCGGGTTATTGAAGCATTTCACAACGCTCGATATTCAAAAGCGGATCGTTCCCCGCCCGCGAATGAGCCTAGTAGGCAGAAATGATCGGCTATGTCCCACTGAAGGAGTAGCACTCTTGGATAGGGGGCTGTCCGAAGCTTATCAAACGGCAGGGAAATCAGAACATTGGCAACCTGTCATTTCTAGTGGTGGGCATATGGAGACCTTGGAAATGCGGACTCTATGGCAGCAATTTTTGGCGAAGCATCTCTAAAATCCATAGAAGGGAACTGAACCAACGATGCTAGTAGTAGGCAAAGAATCCTTTTGTGACTATCACACGATTCAAGAGGCGATAGATTCGCTAGAGTGCGAGCCATCGGGCCAAGCAGATACGCTTTATATTTTGTCAGGCATCTATAATGAGACAGTTAGGATTTATCGCTCTTATTTAACGATTATAGGGATTGGCCTCGTGGAAATAACCATGAATCATTATGCCAAAGAGCGTGATGAAGCGGGTAAAGAAATCAATACGTTTGCTACACCAACGTTATTTCTGGGAGGTACCGACCTGGTCTTAGAGAACCTGGTGATTTCTAATAGTGCTGGGCAGGGAGAACATATTGGTCAGGCGGTAGCCGTTTATGCGCATTGTGACCGAACTGTGTTCAGACATTGTACCTTTAAAGGGCATCAAGACACGTTGTTCACAGGGCCTTTGCCACCTACTCCACGAGAGCGAGGAGCATTCGGAGGCGTTCCGCTGAGAGAACATCATGCCCAGTATCATCAGTTGTATCAGCATTGCTATATAGAAGGAACGATTGATTTTATTTTTGGCGGTGCAACGGCTTATTTTGATCAATGTGAAATCCGCAGTTTACGTCATTATGAAAACAATACAGGGTATATAACAGCTGCCTCCACACCCGAGAGACAGTCACATGGTTTTATTTATAAAAATTGCTTCTTAACAGCCGACCCTGATATTGCTCCAGTGTTTTTAGGACGTCCTTGGCGTGAGTACGCTAAGACTGCATTTGTGGGTTGTCAGATGGGTTCGCATATTCATCCTTTGGGCTGGGACAACTGGAATAACTCAGCCAATGAGCAAACTGTAAGATATCAGGAGTTTGGCGTGAAGGATGCTGCTAATGTGCGAAAGCAACGTGTTCCCTGGGTGGATTGCTTTAAGGATGGGGAAGAAGCGCTGGATAAAGAGTTTGTTTTTGCTGGGACGGACTTTTGGAAGTAATACTGTAATTTTTGACTAGTCTATAAAAAAGAGGCAGTCTTGGACGAGTGAAACAAAGTCCTAGGCTGCCGTTTTTTAATGAATGAGCTCTTTATCATTTATTCTTTTGTTTTCTTTCAATATATCTCCAAAAGTAATAGATCAACCAAAATACCATAGGAACTATTTAAGTGTTAATGCCCTCGTATAAATTTGTCAATATCCCTTGGGCATGACATGCGGCAGATGGGGCATTTCTTTCCCCTACATAACAGTATATTACACTGCGCCATCGTCACGAAACCTTACAAAAGTGTTAGGTGATTGTCATCTAGATCAATCGCATCAACCTAGCAGCTCCTCTATACTAATCCATTAATAGGATTATTTTTAAGGGGGAGTTGGTCATGAGGTTTTTTGAAATGCTGCTATTCTTTTCAAGTGTTAGTTTTTTGGCACTCCTGTTCATTTTAAATCAACGTATTCGAAGATCTGCTTTGCTCCTGACAAGCGGAGCAGGCTCCATTTTTTTAGTCATACATTTGCTTGTCGAAGGATACAGGGTTCAGCTTGTATTTTTATACGGATTTACGATCCTGATGCTTATGCTTTCGCTTATAGACGTTTTCATAAAGCCGAAATTCGCTCGGACTGCCTCGCGAATTCGTAGGGTGCTGGGCCGCCTTTTTATCGTGATTGGGCTAATCGTAACGGGGTGCTTCCTATATGTGTTTCCTGTATTCGACTTTCCGGCGCCAACCGGCGAGTTGCAGGTAGGCACGAAAATCTTTCATTTCATAGACCAAAACCGTGAGGAAACATTTAGCAAAACCGCGACAGGCAAGAGAGAATTGATGGTTCAGGTATGGTATCCGGCTCAAGATGGCACCGGCAAGTACGCTCCCTTTATTCCAGATACCCAGATTTTACGTTATATGGCTACGAACTATGGCCTTCCCGGGTTTACTTTACAACACCTAAAGTACGTATCCAGTCATGCTTATTCGGGGGCTGAAGTCTCTTCTGCACAGACTTCATACCCACTGATCCTTGCGAATCCCGGCTTCGGCTCTTCCAGGTTCCTCCACACGGCGCAAGCTGAATATCTCGCGAGTCACGGATATATCGTGGCAGTGATTGACCACACCTACAATACATTTGCAACTAAGTTTCCAGACGGTCGAATCACGACCAGCACAACTAACGATTTATTCTCGCCTGACCATGATTACCAGACGGAAAGAGGTAATCGCGACAAGTTGGGTAAAGTTTTAACCCACGATGTGGCGTTTGTGCTGGACCAATTCGAGCTCATCCAATCGGGGAAGATTCCAAGTCATCTAAAAGGGAGAATTGATCTCGGTAATGTCGGTGTATTCGGTCATTCCATCGGCGGAGCGACGGCCTATGACGCCTCTTACGATCCGCGAATCGCGGTTGGAATAGACTTTGATGGAGGGCTTTATCGTTTGCGTGAAAGAGAGGGTCTGCGTAAGCCGTTTTTGTTCATCAACTCGGAAAGCGAATTTGAAAAATTAAAAATGGTGATGGATAACCGGGTATACACGGATTCAGAGCTTAACCGTATGGGCTCAACAAGAGAGTGGGAGGATAAAGTAACGGAAGATAAAAAGTTGGAGCTTGAACGGATGCGCCAAACAGTCGACGAAGGGGGACAGGTCCTCTATATTGAAAATACGGAGCATTTGAATTTTACCGACGTACAGTTCATTACTCCGATATTCAAAATACTGGGCATTACCGGAAAGATTGCTCCCGAAAGAGCAAACTCCGTTATTAATGCCTATATGCTTGATTTCTTCGATATGTATCTGAAAAATCAAGGCGGAATCTTAATGAAAGGACCGAATAGCGGCTTTCCGGAGGTGAAGTCCGTAACCTCACTATTATAAATTACGTAACAGGCTACCGATTTTGATAAGCTCCTCTTCAAGTAGACAAGGGTTTAATTAATAACCGTTACTTGAAGGGGAGTTTTTATTTTGTCTAAGAAGAATGATGTTCCCATTCGCTTTAAGCAGTGTTCTGTTAATCCTAATTTGCATGAAGATCCGACTCACAGACTCGTCAAGCTTGTTGCTATTGAACGGAGGGGTATGAAACAAATTAGAGTCTTTGGACCGCAGAATTTCAGAGTCGCAACGACGGAAGTTCCGCTATTGGCACCCGACGAGGTATTGATCGACCTGAAAGCTTGCGGCATCTGGCTGTCGTGATGACCGGCTGCCTACTAGTCTTACTAAGTTATCGTTTCTTACAGTTAGCTATGCTCGCCCTTATTTGGGTAACTATTTAAGATTAGGTTTTATCTAAACGTGTTATGCCTTCAGACGCTTTACATCCTGTTTAGGCGGAAAACCAAACATGCGGGAATACTCACGGCTAAATTGCGAAGGACTTTCATAGCCTACTCGAAATGCCACATCGGTGGCATCTGCTGACTCGATTAGTAATAACCGGCGGGCTTCCTGAAGTCTCAGATGTTTTTGGAACTGAATAGGGCTCATTGCAGTAACTTCCTTAAAGTACCGATGAAACGAAGAAACACTCATATTCGCTATTTCGGCAAGCTCCTCAATCTTAAAAGAACTAGCATAGTTATTCATGATATGTTCAATAACATCTTTGATTAGATGAGTTGAGCTTCCTTCCATTACAATATGCTCCAATGCAATCCCATTCTGCCCATGTAGCACCCGGTAAAGAATCTCTTTTGTAAATAATGGAGCTAACACTGGAATGTCTTTAGGCTGATCTAACAAACGAGCCAACCTGAGGACGGCGTCCATTAAAGAAGACTCCATCTGGCTAACAAACATAGCTCGCTTAGGATTGTCTTTAGCGTAAACTCGAACTTCAGATTCCTGTAAAACCTCTAAAATTTGACTTGGTGTAAATTCAAGCTTGAACCCTAAGTATGGAACATCGGAAGTGGCTTCGGTGACTTGGGCGGTAACTGGCAGGTGAACGGATGCAATGAGGTAATCGGAGGGGGTGTATCTAAAACGCTCCTGTGCCAGCCAAACCTCCTTTGCCCCTTGAACCACCAAACATAAGGAAGGTTTGTAAACTCCATGCCTTGGTATGGACGCATTCGAGTCACGCATGAAAAATAAAGAGGGAATAGCCGTTTGGTGAACACCATCTTTTTCTGTGAAATGGTCAATGATTTTTACGAGTTCATTCTGCTGTTTAGTGATTATTTCAGGCATTTGATCCTCTCATTTCCTTATCTCTATATAGTCTGATTATAGTCTATATTCTCCCTTACATAAGTGTTAGTGAGAGGATTAGGCAAACATTTGGCAAGAATGGGATAACGGTCGCTTTGTCATCAGGTACATAATAAGGATATGCAAACAGAAAGAGGATTTACACTTAATCATTGAAAACTTGGAGGGTAATATTATGCAAAAAGTAGTTTTGAACAATAATGTTGAAATGCCTATACTCGGTTTTGGTGTTTATCAGATTCAAGATGCAAATGAATGTGAGCAAAGCGTTTATGACGCTATTATGGCAGGTTATCGCCTGATTGATACTGCCGCCTCTTATCTAAATGAAGAAGCAGTTGGCAGGGCGATTAAACGGAGTGGCGTGGCAAGAGAGGAATTATTTATCACTACAAAGCTTTGGGTTCAAGATACGGGTTATGAGCGCACAAAGAAAGCATTTCAACAATCACTGAACCGATTAAAGCTTGATTATTTGGACTTGTATTTAATTCATCAGCCATTTGGCGATGTGTTTGGCTCATGGCGAGCTATGGAGGAATTATATCGTGAGGGCAAGATCCGTGCTATCGGCGTTAGTAATTTTCATGAGGATCGTTTGATTGATTTAATTCTTCATAATGAAGTAGTCCCAGCTGTAAATCAGGTTGAAACGCATCCTTTCAACCAGCAAATCGAAAATGCGGAATTTATGACTGAAAATAATGTTCAAATCGAGTCATGGGCACCTTTTGCTGAAGGGAAAAATAATTTGTTCCAGAATGAGTTACTGGTATCCATAGCTGAAAAGTATAATGAATCCGTGGCTCAGGTGATTTTACGGTGGCTCACACAAAGAGAAATCGTTGTGATTCCGAAGTCAGTTCGTAAAGAAAGAATTATCGAAAACTTCAATATCTTTGATTTTGAATTAAGCCAAGAGGATATGGCATCCATTGCTACGTTAGATACGAATCAGAGTTTGTTCTTTTCACATCGGGATCCTGAAATGGTGAAATGGATTGGTACTCGTAAACTCGATATCTAACATATTTTCGAATGAACTACTTTGTAATTACTCCAATCTTATGAGATAATAGAGTTTTTCCGTTGATTCTATTTTTCATGGCATAACGTGATATGCCTGATCAAATATTGGAGGTAGGCTTGTTGGCGACACAGTATCCTTTTGAATACGATCGGACCAGACCTTTTATGGAGCAAGTAGGGGAATGGGTCGGCGATGTATTCTATGAAATTCTTCCTGAGGCAGGATTTGAAGTTCGTGATGAACAGATTTACATGGCGTTTCAGGTGGAGCGAGCTTTTGCTGAGAAGAAGACGATTTTTGCTGAGGCAGGGGTCGGTACGGGTAAGACTTTAGTGTATTTGTTATATAGCATTTGTTATGCGCGGTATATGGGTAAACCTGCGATTATCGCTTGTGCGGACGAGTCCTTGATTGAGCAGTTGGTGAAGCCAGAGGGTGATATTGCCAAGCTTGCGAAGCATCTGAATATGAATATTGATGCCAGACTAGCGAAATCTCCAGATAAATATATGTGTCTGAAAAAGCTGGATCATGCTCGCAACAATGATGATGGGAGCTTGCCGCTGGAGAGTTTATATGGTACTTTACCTGATTTTGTACATTCTCATGCACCAATGCAGCAGTTCCATGCCTACGGCGACCGTAGGGATTATCCAGATCTGAATGATGAACAATGGAATAAGATCAACTGGGATACGTTTCAGGATTGTTTTACTTGTGATATGCGTCATCGCTGTGGACAAACGTTGTCCCGTGATCATTACCGGAAATCAAGCGACCTGATCATTTGTTCCCACGATTATTACATGGAGCATGTCTGGACTTATGAAGCGCGTAAACGAGAGGGTCAAATTCCTCTGCTTCCAGAGCATTGTGCGGTTGTGTTTGACGAAGGGCATTTGTTAGAATCTGCGGCCATGAAGGCGTTAGGCTATAAAATGAAGCATGTTGTCTTTGAAGAACTAATCTCTCGTCTGCTACAGAATGAGATTCGTGAAACGCTTGCTGTTCTTATAGATGAAGCGATTATGCAAAGTGAGCAAATGTTTAAACACATTCGTCGTCAATGCCGCACCATTCCTGGATCGGATCGAAAAAGCATTGAGCTAAATGCATCGCTAATCCGTGAGGTGCATCGCATGCGTAGTGTAATTGCCGCTATTGAGGAAGAATTAGTATTCGAAAGTGGACTGTACACGATTGATGAATATCAATTGCGGATTGTGGAAGAACGTTTGGAGACCATAGAGATCGCATTGAGGTTGTTTGAGGATTCAGGTGCATTAATCTGCTGGGCGACAGAAGATAGCGATGGCTTAACGCTGTCGGTCATGCCGCGTAATGTTAAGGAAGTACTTCAAGACAGCTTATTCACGCAAAAAATGCCAATCGTATTCTCTTCGGCTACATTATCCGTGGACAAATCATTTCAATACTTGAAGGATAGTCTTGGAATACACGACTTCCTGTCTTTCTCTGTAGACTCACCTTATGATTATGAGCACCAGATGAATATCTATGTACCTGAGCTTCAGAGCGGTGATTTTGCTGAGAAAATGAAGATCTCCCTGAAGCTTATCCAGCAGACAGAAGGAAGAGCCCTGTTGTTATTCCGTACGCGAGAAGAACTTCTGCAGTTCAAGCAGCTCAGCTCGCAGAGAGCTGAATCCAGCAAGTATTCTTTCCTCTATGAAGGGGATCAGGAGATCAGCTATCTGATCTCAGCTTTTCAGCGGGATGAGCATAGTGTTCTTTGTGCGGTGACGCTGTGGGAAGGATTAGATATACCAGGACCTTCACTATCTAATGTGATCATTTGGTCGCTACCTTATCCTCCGCTTGACCCTGTATTTATGGCAAAACGTGCGGAGACTTCCAATCCTTTTGAAGATGTGGATTTACCTTACATGCTGCTAAGACTTAAACAAGGAATGGGACGTCTGATCAGAACGGGTACGGACCAAGGAATTGTGACGGTACTTGCGGAAGCTGAAGGACAACATCCCGTTCACGAGTATATAACTTCTGTACTCCCGAAGGGAACTAAGCTCCAGAAGCTTGAAGTGTAAATTTAAAAAAAATTAATATAGGAACACAATTGCTCTTTTGGAGAGGTGGATGCTTCGGCATTCTCCTTCTCGAAGGAGTTTTTTTGTGTGAATGTGAGGAAATAAAGTAGCTAATTGAGATGACGGGTAGAGGATAAACCTGCAAAAATACATCTTTAATTGATATAAGCAATCGCTAACCGACTTATTCATGCGGATCTGCAGTAATACTTGCGTCAGAATTCATTTTCAAGTGATAAGCGGGGGGATTGCTGTATTTTTGCAGTATTTACCGATGTGAAAGAGGATATCAGAACATTTGATGTACTTTAGCAGGAATTCACTAATTCGGTCATGGATTGGATAAGTGTATACCGGATCATTGTCAGTCGCAGATGGGGAGAGCGAATAACATTTAATAATGAAATGGCGCTCATGTACATAAATGAGTTTTTGCATGGATTCAAGCATAAGGAATACTAATCTTACGGATAGTATATTGGTATTTAACTTTCGAGCCATGGCGTATTATTGTTGATTCATGGGGGAAGGGAAATACATACCTCCGTCATCTAGAGATTCATACAAGGGGTGTACACGACATGGGGGATTCACAGGGATTATACCAATCGAACAATAAGAAACAAGTTGGTTTTGCACTTGGCATTGGGTTAACCTTAATCATTGCATTAGTCGCAAAATATTTAGCAGGCTTTCCATTTCTCTCTATTATGGGCCAATTGGTCATTGCCATCTTAATCGGAATTATTTGGCGGGCAACCGTTGGAGTGCCGGGTACGATCACCCATGGCACTGATTTTTCCAGCAAAAAGCTGCTACGTCTAGGGATTATCCTGCTCGGTATGCGGTTGAATTTAATGGATATTGTTGCTGCAGGTCCACGGGTATTTCTACTGGCTGTGATTGTGATCGTATTTACGATCTCTGTTGTATACGGACTTGCCCGACTGTTCAAAGTTGATAAGCGACTCAGTATTTTAACAGCCTGCGGAACAGCGATCTGCGGTGCGGCAGCGGTGGTGGCGATTGCTCCACAAATCAAAGCCAAAGACGACGAAACTGCGATTGGTGCAGCGATAGTTGCAATTTTAGGTACAATATTCACGTTGCTATACACTTTTTTGTATCCTTTACTAGGCTTATCGAATCTAGGCTATGGGGTTTTCTCTGGAGCTACCTTACATGAAATTGCTCACGTCATCGCAGCAGCAGATGCAGGTGGGAGCGCAGCAGTAGATATGGCGGTTATCGTTAAATTGACTCGGGTGGCCTTACTCGTTCCTGTCGCTATCTTAATTGGGGTTTGGACCAATCGTGCAGAAAGAAAAGTGCAAGGTGGACAGTCTAAAGCCTCATGGAAAAGCATTCCTATTCCTTGGTTTATTCTAGGCTTCTTACTTGTCAGTGGTGTGAATTCATTAGGGATCGTATCTGCATCAGTGGCAAATGGAATTGTAACGATAGCTTATATGCTAATCGCTATGGCGATGGCTGGACTTGGTTTAAACGTTGACTTGGCGGCATTTAGACGACTGGGGATGAAGTCTTTTGCAGCAGGGCTTATAGGTTCGGTCTTGTTGTCCTTAGTTGGATTTACATTAGTTCACTGGTTTGGTCTGGCGTGATCTTTTGCATACATTAGAATCGTAAGAAATGAACTACTTCATATCTAAAAATGGTCCTTCTGTGTATCATTTCATGTGGCTGGGTATGCATGATATGGATGGAGGGACATCAGTTGAAATATTGCATAGGGGAATTTGCTTCCATTCTCGGTGTGACTGCGGATACGCTGAGGTTATACGAGAAACATGATATTGTTAGACCCACTAAAGATAACAGCAATAATTACAGATATTTTAATGATTTAGATGCAAGAGATTTGCTTATGAGTAGATGGTACAGAAGTATGGGAATTCCATTACCGGAAGTGGCAAACCTCATGAAGGAGTCTTCTTTAGAGCAAGTTATGGGTAGGATGCAAGAAACAGCGTTGAATTTAGAAGAAGAGATCAAGCAGAAGACGATGCTGCTTAATAAGATGAATGAAATTCATAAAGAACTCAGGGGATTAGAGTCCTCTTTATATACGTGTAAACTTAAACAACTGCCAGGTATGTACAGACTAAAGCAAACGGATAAGAATGCATTAATAAAAAATGATATGGTTAAAAGCTTGGTCAACACTTGGATGGATTTACTTCCTTATGCATTTTATTCTTTTAGAATTGAAGATACAGATAACTTTGTCAGCGAAAACAATAATTTTGATTACAGCTGGGGCCTTACCTTACTAGAGGAAGAAACGCAAAAATTCGAAATGGATAGCGAAGAATATGCAGAGTATATTAGCCCAAGTCATTGTATCTCAGCTACCATATTATGTCCGGATGAAAAATATACCACGAAGAACTCTTTGCAGTTCATGATCGACTATATCGAGGCTAATCATTATGCCATAGCGGGAGATGTGGTCGGGAAATTATTGCTTACTGAGAAAATTGAAGGCCAGAATAGATCTTATTTGGAAGTGAATATCCCAATCCAATAGCTTCTCTTATTAAACATCTGCTCTTTGAGCGGGTGTTTTTTTCTAGTTGGACAAAAAGTATACATTGACCTTGGTGCAGCACCAAGGTTTACACTTCGGTATATAGCCTGTCGGATTACGTTGTTGATTAACAATTAACTTTGTGAAAATTATCACGTTATTGGTTTCAGGTTATAAGATATTAGACACTGGGGGAGAACAGAATGCGTAACAGAAATTTCGTCAAGAAAATGCTCATGTTATCTTTTTGTATGGTGCTGATCGTTTCCATGCTGAGCGGATGTACGGGAAATGGGGAGTCGGCTAATTCGTCGTCATCGTCCTTTAAAGCGGGTACGTTCATTGGGGAAGCGGAAGGTAAAGAGGGAATTATTAAGGTAGAAGTAACTATGGATGAGCCCGATAAAATTAAAGATATTAAGATTGTAAGCCAGTCGGAAACAGGGGGCCTAGGCGATAGCGCACTTGAAAAAATGAAAGAACAAATTCTAGAAGGACAAACCTTGGCAGTTGATGCTGTTAGTGGTGCCAGTCTTTCCAGTGAAGCCATGCTTGCCGCTGTAGAGGATGCCGTAACCAAAGGTGGAGGTAATCTAGAAGTCCTCAAAGCTGGAGGTGTCAAAAAAGCCGGTGAAGGGAAAACAGAAAAACTGGAAACCGATGTTGTTGTAGTGGGCGCTGGAGCATCCGGTGTATCTGCAGCGGTTACAGCAGCTGATAAAGGTGCGAAGGTTATTATTATAGAAAAAACTGGTGTCATCGGGGGAGCAAGTAATCTGTCTTGGGCAGGTAAGTTCTACAACTCCTCTGCTGCTACTAGTAATAATCTAAAAGTAAATGTGGAAAAAGAAATTGCGGATTGGATTGTCAACAATCACTGGAGAGTGGATGCAGCAGCGATTAGACAATATGTTACTAAATCCGGTGAAACTTACGATTGGTTAGCCGAAAAAGGATATAAAACTAGCTTCCTGAACTTCTTCGGTGAACAACTACATGTGCTGCCGGCTTATGAAACCCGTGAAGAGACCCTTCGGAAAATGTTGTCCGAATCGGTTGAACAACATGGCGGACAAGTGATCACAGAAACGACTGCCAAGAAGCTGATTACGAATGAAGCTGGAGAAGTTACGGGAGTAGTCGCTGAGAAAGCAGACGGTACAACGCTAGAAATCTCAGCGAAGAGTGTCATAATGGCAACGGGTGGTTATGCTGCAAATAAAGAGATGGTTAAAGAGGCTTTTGGTTTCGAAGGGGTTAACGGTGGATTAGGACAAAACGTAGGGGAAGGTCTCGAAATGGCATGGGAAGCTGGAGCTAAGGTACCGGACAACTTCGGTGGACAAATGCTTCACCAAACATTAGCTAGAGCAACACAAGGTCTAAAAGCACAATATGAGCCTTTTGAAGCAAGTTATCCACTAATGTTGACTTATCTTCCGAATTTCATGAATGTAGGTACTTCTGGCGCAAGATTCAGAGATGAAGCAGCGACTCTAACTTCGGTTGCAGCAGCGAACACAAGTGCATTTAATGGACCCTATCATATGGTTATTGTCTCGAAATCCCAATTGGATGCACTTCAGACCAAAGGAATGAACGGTGTTCATGCACCAAGTCTTCCAGGAATGCCACCGGAATTCTATGCTGAATTTGCGGTTCAATTTACACTTGAGAACCCTTGGGCAAATGTCGGGAAAGTATTTGATTCGATGGTGGAGAACGGAGATGGCTTCAAAGGAAATACGATTGAAGAATTAGCTACGAATGCAGGAATGGATGTTGACGTGTTTGTAGAAAATTACAATAGTTATAAAGAAGCGACAAAAACTGGTGTTGACTCTGAATTTGGTAAAGCTGCTGAGTATTTAGAACCTATGGGTGAGGAAGGTCCATTTTATGCAATCATTGCTGAAATCAATAACTTGGGTTCTGTTGGGGGCTTGCTAGTAAATACAAAGTTCCAAGTTCTGAATGATAAACGGACGCCAGTGAAAGGATTGTTTGCTGTGGGTCTTGAATCTGAAGGCGTGTTGTTTAACGATACTTATGTTGGAAACGGCGTTGGTATTGGGTACTCCTTTACCTCAGGTCGTCTTGGCGGGGAGAGCGCGGCAAACAGTGCTTTGAAAGCTAATTAACGACAATTTCCCGGAAAATAATTGAAGATTTTTAAAGACGCAGGGTGGAGCCCTGCGTCTTTTTTGCTTGAGCTTAGAGCCATTCCTCTTTTATCAAAGATTTGAGATGCTCTACGTTAGCTGCCCCAAGCTTGTTAGCGATTCTTTGCTCTAATTCGATTTTGGTGATCATCATTCTTTGATTGCATTCGATACCCTTCTGGGTAAGGATGATGTTTTTGTCACGTTGATTTCCTTTGACCTCCACGGCTTCTACATAGTTGCGGGATAACAGTCCTTGAATACTTTTATGCGTACCCTGTCTTGAAATATGAATAATTCTACTGATTTCTGAGATCGTGAGCATTTCATGTGTTTCAAGAACTGCTAGGATATGGGATTCAGTCTTATTAATTTGGTCCGGGTCTTGGTCAGTCACTATTTTACGTAGGGCTAGATGTTTCTCACTAAGTAAATCAATAAGATTCATTTCTTGCAGATGGTTATCCATGTGAACACTCCTAAATCATCGCTCATTAATCCAAGTATAAGTTATTTGTATTCATTGTCAACTTGGTTGACTTACTTTGAATGGTTGTGATATTGTAATCCAGGTTGACAATGCTGAAAGATAAAAGGAGCTTGAAGATGGGAAGAAACAAAAAAGAAGCATTATTATTTACATTCATCATGTGTGCTTTGATGGTGCTGGGTATGAGCATTTACAATGTAGCGCTGATGGAGGGCTGGTCAGGTACGTTAGTTAAAGATGTGATCATCGGCTACATACCTGCGTTTGTAGTTGCATTTATCCTGGATGTCTTTGTTGTAGGGAAAGTTGCGAAAGGGATCGCACATAAGCTGGTAAAAGAGAATGATCCGATGATCAAAAAAATCATGTTCATCTCCTTTTTTATGGTGACCGGAATGGTGCTGTTTATGTCCTTCTATGGCGCAGTTCTTCATGTAGGGTTCACCTCAGAACTACCGATGGCTTATCTGTCTGCGATAGGTAAGAATTTCATTGTTGCACTTCCACTGCAAATTCTATTAGTCGGGCCTCTTACACGATTTATATTTGTGAAAATTACTCCTGCTACTGCATAGAGAATGTTTACATCACCATTACGCAAATCTGCAGGTTAGGTAATACTATTACTCTATATTGATAGAAACTATCAATAGGAGTGAAAATCTACTTGAAACCCACAGGTAAAGCTATTGTTTCTCTTATGCTTACAGCTGAGATGTTGTTAGGTTCCGCTTGGATGGCAGGTCCAGCAGTGGCTGCATCCGTTCAATCAGGTACGCCTTATACGGCAGACGGTCAATACAATGTGAAGATTCCTCATATTATTGTTAATCAAGTTTATGGTGGGGGTAACACTGCCGATGCCTCAGGTGGATTTTTCTCGAAAGGTTACATTGAATTATATAACCCAACCGATTCCGATGTGAGTTTAGTAGGTTGGTCTGTACAATATTCGGATCCTAAGCTCGCTGGACAATGGAGCAAGTTGGATTTGAACGGAACCATTAAAGCTCAGTCTTCTTATCTCATCACCGATGATGCCAACAACAAGGATCACAAAAACGATATCAGTGCCAAAGGCGATCAGTCCTGGCCGGGGATGTATTTTAATAACAAAGGCATGAAGGTTGTTCTGCTAAGCAGTACAGACTTGCTGCAGGTTGTGAATCCATTTCAAACAATGTCAAGTAGTTACGTGGACATGATTGGTGTAGCAGCAAATGATGATAATGCTAAGATAGATGGATACGAGACGGACTATCCTACGGGGAAAGCGGAAGGTACTTCTAAACAAAAGTCCGTTCGACGCGTTGCTTTCGTAGATTCAGACAACAATAAAGCAGATTTCAAACAGATTAGCTTTGATTCCTTAGATGCTTCAGCTTTGGCCTTGGCAAAGCCGCATAACAGCGCAGATGGACAATGGGGAATAAATGTAGGCGATCTTGGCATCGCAACTCAGAATCTTTCAGAAGCAAAACTCGGATCGCCTTATTCGGTAACATTGTCCGTTTATGGGGGAGTACAACCTTATTCTTTTGAAGCTACGGGTTTACCGGACGGACTATCACTGGATGCAGCATCTGGGAATATTAGTGGAACTCCTACGAAAGTAGGGGCGGCCACCGTAAGTATCGCAGTGTATGACAGTTCGACACCCCGGAAGAAGACAGAAGCTATAGTACCACTGAATGTGGCGGAAGCCGCAGCACCTTTGACTCCAGATCTACTTAGTGTAACTAAGATCGGCGGATACGCTGTAGGCGTGACCAATAAAGATGGCGGCGTGGCGGAGATCGTGAAGTTTAACCGTGATAACGGCAAGTTCTACCTCGTTAATGGTTCATCTCACCCTGCAACAGTCGATATTGTGAATCTCAAGGACCCTTCTAATCCGCAAAAAGAATATAGTATTAATGTAGAACAGCTATCCGAAGTGGATGGATTTACATACGGAGACCTGACGAGTGTAGATATCAACACCGCTACTAAACGGATCGCTGTAGCCATTCAAGAAGAAGATGCTATGAAGAACGGTAAGGTTCTTGTACTCGATTATGATGGTAAATTGCTGGCTTCTTATGAAGCTGGAGTACAACCGGACATGGTGAAGTATACCGATGATGGTCGTTACATTTTGACAGCGGACGAAGCTGAACCACGCACGACTGTCGGTGATCCTGAAGGTAGTGTAACGATCATTGATACGCTCAAGGACACTTCGATTCAGGTGAAGTTCGATAACCCTGATGCAATTGACGATCTTGTCCATATTCGTGAAGTAGCTGATCCGGTAACTAAACAGATTACGGGCAAAGGTGAAAAAAAGGATGCGATACGTGATCTGGAGCCGGAGTTTGTGGTGCTTTCTGATGACCAGACCATTGCTTATGTAGCGCTTCAAGAGAATAATGCTATTGCTGCCATCGATATTGCCTCCAAGCAGGTTCTATGGGTTAAAGGATTAGGTTTCAAGGATTTAAGCCTTCCTAACAATGCTCTGGACCTGGTAAAAGATAATAAAGTGAATTTAGAAAATGTTCCATTCTTCGGTACGTATATGCCTGATGGTATAGATCAGTACACGGTCGGAGGTAAAACTTATCTGTTCACGGCCAACGAAGGTGACGCAACGGAATGGGATAGTAAGGTGAACGTGAGCTCAGTCAAAAAAATGAAGGGCTCATTAGATCCGGAATCAGATGCGGCTAAGTTTCTGAATAAAAACAAAGATAAATATGATAGTGTAGAAGTTATGTCTGACATGGGCAATGATGGGATTTACTTGTACGGTGGCCGTTCATTTTCCATTTGGGAAGCAGATTCTATGAAACAGGTCTACGATAGTGGCAGCGACTTTGAAAAGATTACCGGAGAACGCCTGCCAGAATATTTCAATGCAAGCAACAGTAACACGACCATGGATAACCGTAGTACCAAAAAAGGACCGGAGCCTGAGTATGTCAAGGTAGGCAAGGTTGGACAAAAAGCGCTGGCCTTTATTGGTCTTGAGCGAATCGGTGGTCTGATGACTTATGATGTGACGAATCCAGAGAAACCGAATTTTGTGAACTATATTAATACACGTCAATTCACACCTGCGAACACCATTGAAACGGACACTGGTCCAGAAGGTATCGAATTTATTTCGGCAACATCAAGCCCGACTGGATTGCCATTAGTACTCGTAGCGAATGAAGTTGGTGGTACTGTGGCCATTTATCAATTGAATGTATCGAAGGTAACACTGAATCGGACTTCTTTGTCATTGAAAGTTGGCGAGGCTTCAGCAACGCTTGAGGCTAGCGTAGTTCCTGCTGAGGGTGGATCGAATGTGGTAACTTGGAGTTCTTCGAATCCAAGTGTTGCTTCCGTTGATAACAACGGAAAGGTCACTCCCTTGGCAAAGGGAACAGCGGTTATCTCCACCTATAGCGCAGATGGTTATGGCGTAGCTGAATCTACTGTGACCGTATCCGCAGCAGATCCGGTGATTTCAAATCCGGGACCTGGTACAACGGTAACGACTAAAGATCCAGTTAAACAGGCGACAACACCAGCTGTAACCACAGAAGGTAATAAGATTATCGTAGAGGTTAAGGCTTCAGCGGATGCAGAAGGTAAGTTGGTTGCCTCCGTTACTTTGGATATGGTTACAGAGGGACTTAAGTCTCTGGCGAATAATGCTAATGGTCAGTTGATATTCCGCTCTAAGGTTGATGCAGCTTCAGGTGAAGTTCTACTTAACTTCCCATCGAGTGCTTTTGCGGCACTGACAGGTAGTACTGCAAAGTCAGTTGTATTTGAAGCAGGAGCTGGTACGATAACGTTGGATCGTATTGCACTCTCGGCTGTGCACACAGCAGCAAAGGGTGAGGACATTAAGCTGTCCATCGGCAGTGCGGACATGGATGGGAAAGGCAAAGCTCAAGCTGTGGTTGGCAGTCGTCCAGTAATAAACCTGGCGATTTCAGCTGGCAGTCAGCGTCTATCTAACCTAGGTGCTGGTTTTGCGACAATAACAGTGCCGTATACACTAGGAGCAAATGAAGATGCTAATGCAGTCGTAGCTTATGATTTGACGAATGCGGGGCAAGCGGTTGTACTAGCAGGCAGTAGCTATAACGCAGCAAAGGGACAACTGAATTTCCAAATTTCACAATTCTCCACGTATGCAGTAGGGTACAACAAAGTGAGCTTCTCTGATATTGGCAGCAGCTTTGCTAAAGATTCTATTACGTATTTGGCAGCTCGTGATGTAATTACCGGCATTGGTGAAGGTAAGTTCGGAGCTAAGAGTCAACTAAACAGAGCAGATGTTACCTTGCTCCTAGCACGATTGGCTGGTGTTAATCTGGGCGCAGAAGGAGCAGGAAACTTCACAGATGTTAAGGCTGACGATTATTATGCGGCAGCGGTAGCGTGGGCTAATCGCAAGGGAATTGTTACCGGCGTGAGTGATGGACAGTTCAATCCTCGGGCAAATGTAACTCGTGAGCAGCTCTCTGTCATGATCGTGCGATTAGCGAAAGCTATGAACTGGACATTGCCTGTAAGTGGCGACAGTTCAGCTTTTGCGGATCAGAAGTCGATAAGCTCTTATGCTCTTGAAGCAGCTGCAGCTGCTCAGCAGGCAGGAATTATTTCAGGCAAGCCTGTTGCAGAAAGTACGGGGCTTAACTTTGCTCCAAAAGATACAGCGTCTCGTGAAGAAATAGCTCAAATGTTAGCGAAGCTGTTAATGCTGAGTCAATCTTAAGCGATCATCATATTTCTTGATGACAATAGAAACGCTCTCCAATGCCATGATGGGCAAAGGAGAGCGTTTTGTTTATGCTCTCTTTTTTACAGGTTCGAGCAGATTTAATACATACTCATTTCCGCTGCCTTTGGGACTATCGTTACGGATATGCTCCTCAAGACATAATCTTGAATCGTGGTCAGCTTGATAATCAAGGTTATTATCCAAAAAACTCATCAGTGCTTGCCATGAGCCGTAGATATCATCACTGCTTTCCGTCATCGCATAGAGACCGCCGTCGAACCGCATCTCTTTAAGTTGGCTTGGTATTTCTACATTTTCAGGAATGGAGGCACAGAATCCATAGCCATAAGGGTTATTCTCACCACTAGGATGCGGATTTGAATTCCCGCCAAATAAACGTGCCGTCCCTAAGAGGTGGTTAGCTTCCAACCATTCCAAGACAGGTAGCATAGCTTCATCCTCTGGGGATGTACTGACTGCAATGTTATAAGCGAATCTCATAGATGGAAGTGTAATGAATCTTACATGGATAGGTGGAGAGTGTTTAATTGTTGTCATAGATAGAACCTCCTCGTTCTCATTCAAATCATCCAATGTATTGCATGATTCTTCATTTAGCTCTAATAACAAATGGTTAGTTATGGACTCCTCCGTACGTGCGGATATTAATTGTAATAAGAAGCGGATTTCGCGATCTTTTTGTGTTAGCTCGGATTTCTCATTATGAATTGAAGCGGATTGTTGAAGAAGTGTTTCATATAAGGACTGTACGGACATGTTCTTTAGAACGGTTCCGATATCTTTAATACTAATATCAAGCTTTCTTAATAATGCAGTAATTTGAATGGCAAGGATTGCGTGTTCATCATAAATTCGCCAACCCGAGCTAGCCTCACGGTGACTTTCAAATAATCCTTGTGCCTCCCAGTGACGCAACGTCCGACTCGTCAGTCCGATTTGCGTAGAAAGCTTATCAATGGTCACAAATCCACTCATAGACAACTCCCGTTCTATAGATTGATAAGGCGCCCTATGAGAAGTATTTTAGCACTTATCGTTACGTCAATTGCAATAGGATAGTTGTGAACGTGTACTCGACAAAATTTACATTTCTCATACAAAACTGTGTCCGGTATTTAATGTACAGCTTCTACAATTTAGATATTAGTAAAAAGTACCTATTGCCATATGAGGCTTTATACGGAGGATGATATTGTTGAAGGCTAGGTCTATGCATCTATCAATGAAGTGGAAGTTGATCTTGAGTTTTTCTGCCGTGGTACTATTCTTTCTAGGGGTAGCGCTATACCAAAACTATAAAATCAATCAAGTAGAAATCTCTATGGAAACACAAAAAATGGAGATGGAAAAAAGAATTACAGTATCCACCATTACTCAACTGCTTCAAGAAATGAACAGTGTGGAGACCTCTCTAGCGGATTCTAGCGATTTAGAGTTTACCCAACCTTTTAAGGACAAGCAGACAAAGCTAATGGAAGAATTGGGTAAAGTGAAGTTTGAAGCAGATTCGCCAGCGTCTAAGGAGTTAGAACAGTTACATAATCAAGTTGGAGGATATACAGGATATTTTGACGGATTAGTGAATACCATAAAGGACGAGCAGCTTGATCCCATGGCCGTTCTGGAACGAATAGATGAATTACATACGAAGGCGCTAGCTATGAATAAAGCTATGCTGGAGACCAATGAGAAACTATATACAGCAGCAGCAGAGAACGCAGAAAAGGCTCAAGACTATTCTTTTGATTTGTTAAATCTGACTAGTTCTATGGGGGCTTATGCAGCAATACTAGTATTCATTTTCACACTTATTATTGCTGTTATGCTTATTCGTTCCTTCCTGAACCCTATAAATAAGCTGCAAGTAGCTCTACGTAAAATTGCTGAGGGGGATTTGCGGCAGCAGATTAATTCGCCATATAACGATGAACTAGGAAGTCTGAGTCATCATTTCGACCATATGGTGTTGGGGGTACGAGAGATGCTTCAGCAGACCCAATCGGTAGCTTCTTCGCTCGCGACTTATTCGCACTCTTTTCAACAATCTTCATCGATCACCGCTCATACGAATCAAGAAATCGTAAGCACAATACAGGAAATCTCTGTAGGCGCTGAGCAGCAAGCCGGACAATCTGAGCAGAGCGCAAGCTTAATTCAGGAATTGGAACGGGAAGTTCATGAAATTACGGAATATACCGAGGTTATGCTCTCGACAAGTCAAACGGCTAATCACAATACTCGAAAAGGTTCCGAGTCCGTCATCGCTTTGCGCGAGGTATCAGAGCACTCACGTGAGTCTGTGAATAAAGTATATCTTGCTTTAACCAAATTGAGCGACCAATCGAAGGATATCTCCAGAATTACCAAATCGATCACAAACATTTCAAACCAGACCAATATTCTCTCACTAAATGCAGCAATTGAAGCAGCGCGGGCGGGAGTTTATGGGAAGGGCTTTGCTGTCATAGCAGATGAAGTGAGACAATTATCTGATCAGACCAAAGAGTCCTCCGTACATATCAGTCAGATTATTAACGAGCTGCAAGCAGGGATGGATGAATTTCAGCAATATATGCTGGAGACCAAAGGAAATCTTGAAGAGCAGGATCAAAAAGTGGCAGAAACGTTGTCGTCTTTTGAAGCGATAGATCAGTCGATCGTTGAGATTAGTAAGCAGATTGGGCAAATCCATGACAAGGTAGATATGACACAGACTATGAATCGTAGACTCGCAGAGTCTGTTCACAACGTGGCTGCCATTGCTGAGGAAACTGCGGCAGGGGTTCAGGAAGTGAATGCCTCTAGCGTACAGCAGGACAACGCGATCCACGACATTGCTCGCCAAGCCGTTGAGATTAATGAGATTTCGCAAAAATTATTCAAGGAAATCAACGTCTTCAAGATTAATTCGGACATAGTAGACGAGATTATCGCTGGGGATGACAGTGACTCACCTGGCGCTGAAACGCCTGTGGAGCGCTCTTATTTGACAATCTCCGCATAGGTAGGGAGAGGTTTGCTTCTTGATCGGATGCACACATATAGGGAGTGACTTGATTTGCTAGTTCTGTAATGTTAAAAGGTAGCTAAGAGGGAGACTTCTGGTTGCCTTTTTTGTGGTTAGTTGTATTTAATGCAGCTATTAAAGTTTGTGTTTTCTGCTATGAGTGTTTAATTGCACTTAGTGCAATTATTTCTACGAGAATTGGCTGTTAGTGGTGTTTAGCTAGATTTTAATTGCACAGAATACAACTAAAGTTGAACATAAGCCTGATTGGCCTGATTTAGTTGTATAGAGTGCAATTATTTAAATATTCGCAGAGGTTTTGTACAATGAAAAAGCTGCTCTATCGTAGATGAACTCTACTTTGGAGCAGCTTTTTTGTCGTTTAGATAAATGAGGGAGGATGAGGGCGTATATTACTCGTAGGTTTTGTTCAGGGAGCTAACTAGCTCTGGAAGCCAGTCATTTAGAAGGAGAAACTTGTACCCCGCCGACTGGGCTTTGGTCGTATCCATAAACCAGGATTGTTCAATTCCGAATGGCGACATATGCTCGTCCGCGGTTTGGTTCTGGATGATAGCGTGCTTCTCAGTTTCTTCTTCAATCATTGTGAGAATATCCTTAATTCTAACCGTACCGTCTGAGCAAGCGTTGAACGGTCCTGCCATAGTAGAGCTACAGCCGAGCCAATATAGGAAATCAGCAGCTTCATCCGAACGGATAAAGGAGATCTGTGCTTCGGGATTCGGTATACCAATAGGCAACTCATTACGGACATGCTCAATATGAAAATGAAGTCTTCGCGTATAATCATCTATGCCCAGCACAATTGGAAAGCGAACCGCAGCGACTGGAAAGCTAGCCTGCTGCATGAAGACGGCTTCCGCCAGTCTTTTTCCTTCTTGATAGGTGAAATCATTTCGCCCTCCGTGGCGGATAGGGTAAGTTTCAGGATCGAAAATGTCCTCGGTCAGCGCTTCTTCACTGAAATCATAAACGGATAAACTTGAGGTGAGGATATACCGTTTCGTTTTACCATCAAAAATCCGGCGTGCCTGATCCGCTTCGTCCGGTGAATAACAAATATTATCGAACACGACATCCCATAGTGTATCTCCTACCGCCTGAGCGAGCTCGTTTGCTTGGAAACGGTCCGCATGGATCCGGTGAACGAGATCTCCAAAGGAATCGCTAGTTTCCCCGCGTGTAAGTATCGTTACATCGTTTACGGAATCTTGTAGCAATCGTTCAACTAACCTTTTTCCAAAAAAGCGCGTGCCGCCTAAGATAAGAATTTTCCTCATAAAATATCACTCCTAACTAACAATAATGTTTATTTATAAGTCTAATTAAAGGTTTCCGTAGAAAGCAGGGGAATTGTACTTTAAAGAGTGATGAGTGGTGATGAATGAAGCATAAAGATATGTGAGGAGATTTCATTAGTGTGATTGTACTTTGTGCAATAGAATTTAAACTATATAGGACATAATTTGATTCTATTGCACTTTATACAATCAAAAGATGAGAAATCGACTTAAAAGTCACTTTTATTAAGAATCTATTGCAGATAGTGCAGTAGATTCGTTTTTGACCTAACTCACAAAACATACCGATCTCATCAAACTCACACTTTTCAAAACTAATATTTGTTCGGTTATAACGTAACGTAATGTGCTTCATTTAGCTAAGCTTACTCCAGTATTATGAAATAGCGTCACGAAAGACTAAGCCACCATCCGCATTCCTGGCTCGGAATAGTTCCAGCCCATAGAGCTGAATCCGCCAGATTGGAAAGGTTGAACGCTTTGGAAGCTCTGTAAGCTTTGGCTGGACACGGCCATTACAGTTTCTTGACTTTCATCCACAAGGACAAGCTCAATCAGCTCGGAGATTTGTCCTTGTTCATAGGCGGATGCAAGACGATTCAAGGCAATCTGTAGTTCCGTATCCTGCAGTATGGAGGGGCCATTAGATTGAAGAAGCTCTTGTCTGACTGCAGGGAGGGCTTGGCGGGCTCGATGCAGAGCAGCTTTGATAGCTCCTTCTGTGGTGTCGAGGATTTCGGCAGCTTCGCTTCCGGAGTGCTCGAAAACATCGCGGAGCAGGAACACCGCTTGCTGCAGTGGAGACAGATGCTTCTGTAAGGCTTGAAAAGCAGCCTCAATCTCAAATAAACCATACCCTGCTGCTTCCTCTGTCCGTGGTTGATCCATTTCCAGCACTCGTGACAACGTGGCTTTTCGCCGCATAATATCTGTCCAGGTATTTCTGGCAATCCGCAGGAGTAGCGCCTCAGGATTTGGATGATTCGTTAGCGAGCTGAAATTCGTACGACTTGTATGTTCTGAATTGTTGTTCATTTGACTTGTATCGTTCATATCGCTCTTCAGCTTCGAATGTTTGGATGTCTTCATATAGCCCAGTGCTTTGACCCACGTATCCTGAGCCAAATCTTCGGCCTCCCACGGGGATTGTGTCAGTGCAAGGCAATACCGCTTCAGGGCCATTTGCAAAGACGTGGTATGATTCTCATCCGGTTCATGGCCGGCGCTAAGCTTCTCAAGGCTGATCACTCTGCATAACCCCTTTTCCGGTAAAGTGCTTTCGGTTACTTCTAATAATAAACGAATGAGCTCCAAATTAAGATACGCAATAATAAAAATAATATTTTGCCCGCTTAACGTATCCTATCCATAGACTAATCCGTTTACAGGGTAGATTTCAAATAAAATAAACGGATGGAGGTCGCATACGCATGGCGTACATTCCTTATGTCATTGAACAAACGAATCAAGGGGAAAGATCCTACGATATTTATTCGCGGCTCTTAAAGGACCGAATTGTGTTTGTAGGGGCGGAGATTGAGGATCAATTAGCGAATAGTGTTGTTGCCCAATTGCTGTTCTTATCAGCTGAGGATCCAGATAAAGATATACACATGTATATCAATAGTCCAGGGGGCTCCGTAACAGCGGGATTAAGTATTTATGACACAATGCAGCTCATTAAACCGCAAGTAAATACGATCTGCACAGGTATGGCGGCTTCCTTTGGTTCACTTCTATTGTTAGCTGGGGCTAAAGGTAAACGTTATGCGCTGCCGAATAGTGAGATTATGATTCACCAGCCACATGGTGGTGCACAGGGGCAGGCCAGTGATATTGCGATTAGAGCCAAACGTATTTTGAAGCTACGGGAAGTGCTTGTCCAGATTACAGCGGACCGAACCGGACAGACGGTGGAGAAGGTACAACAAGACATGGATCGGGATTATTTCATGTCAGCCGAGGAAGCAGTGGAGTACGGGATTATCGACAAAGTTATCACAAATCTGTAAGTCGAAGGAGTGAAGTGAATGATGCTGGAAGCTTTGCAGGGCAAAGAGGTAACCATTTATTTTGTAGATGGCTCTAACGCTAGAAAAGGCATTTTGGAAACGGTAACTGAGAAGTTTATTAAATATCGGACAGAATTCGAGGAGCTTTATATTCCCATGACATCCGTCTGTTCCATCACACTAGATATTAAAGGACGGGAACGCGCCCGTGTAGGATTTACACAATAACCATTATCAGATTTAAAAATAGGGTTAGGGAAGCTTTCCCTAACCCGTACTTTCACGAATTGCCAAATAATGAGCAACATTTGCATGATGCTGAATACCAGTCTCCCCTTTAATCAGCTTGATTAAAGTTCGGGTAGCAGTCATTCCAATCTCCGTTCCGGAGTATTCCACCGAGGACAGCTTGGGACGAACGACAGAAGCGATAAAGCTATTATCGAATCCGAACACCGCAACATCCTCTGGCACCCGAATACCGTTATCGATCAGAAAATTCATCGCCCCTACAGCTATCCAATCTGTGGAGCAAAAAACCGCAGTAGGTAGTTCCCCGCTATCCTTAATCCGGCGCATAGCATCACTTCCATCTTCTACGGCCATTCCACTTTCTACTACCCATTCTTCTCTTAAGGTAATGCCTGCATCCATAAGTGCTTGTTGATAGCCGCGATATCGATCGCCACCCACTGCATTATCTCCAGATACCCGGATCATGCCGATACTTCTATGTCCTTTTTGAATCAGATAAGTAACGGCTTCATAGGAGGCGGTAACATTATCCAGATGGACAGAAGGGATCGAATCAATCTGAGATTGTTCTCCAACTAACACGCAAGGTGACCCGGATTTCTGGATAATCTCCAAGTGCTCCTTACTCGGAACCGAGCCTACATATATATAACCCTCAGTCCCCATATGATGGAATAAGTTCAAATAATGAAGTTCACTATTAACACTTCCGTCTGTTAACCCGACCAAAACATCATAACCATATAGCTCGGCGAGATCACGTATGCCAATATTGAAATCATCAAGCACGGTATTACTGTTCTGCGGAATAATGACACCAATCAGAGGTGTATCCGGTCTACCTGCATCTGAACCGATGACATTAGGACGGTAATTCATTTGTTTCATGGCTTCCAATACACGCTTACGAACTTCCTCGTTTACCGGTTTGCTGTTATTGACAACCCTTGATACGGTAGCTATTGAAACGTCAGCCATTTTGGCTATATCTTTAATTTTTACCTTCAAGAATATCACCATAACTTTCCAATCTTGTATTCGTTCTAGAATATATCGCAAGCATATCACGGATAGCTTCAAGAATCCAAAAGATTGTTATTGACCAGGAAAATAAAAGATCCTATAATGATCGCATAGGAAAATAATTTCCTTGAATAAACCCTAAATAGATAGTTTTTTAGTCGATAATCTTAAGTTTTATTATGAAAATCACTAATTCGTGAATTGAATAGGAAAATATTTTCCTAAGAGGGTATATGAATACGAAGGAGCTGCATACATTGAACAGAACATGGTGGAAAGAAGCCACAGCGTATCAAATTTACCCACGGAGCTTTATGGACAGCAATGGCGATGGTGTTGGAGATCTGCAGGGAGTCATCTCAAAACTTGATTACTTACAGGACCTTGGCATTAATGTCATTTGGATTTGTCCTATTTATAAATCCCCGAACGATGATAATGGATATGATATTTCGGATTACCAGGATATTATGGCGGAGTTCGGCAGTATGGCTGATTTCGATCAGTTATTAAGCGAGGTTCATGCACGGGGCATGAAGCTGATTCTGGATCTTGTCATTAATCATACTTCAGACGAACACCCTTGGTTTGTTGAAGCGCGTTCAAGCAAGGATAATGCTAAACGTGATTATTATATTTGGAGAGATCCTAAGGACGGAAAGGAACCGAATAACTGGGAGAGTATTTTTAGCGGTTCGATCTGGGAGCTTGACCCTGCTACAGAGCAATATTTCATGCATGTATTCTCCAAAAGACAGCCTGACCTCAACTGGGAGAATCCTGAAGTACGTCAGGAATTATACGGTATGGTCAATTGGTGGCTAGATAAAGGGATCGACGGCTTCCGAGTGGATGCTATCTCACATATTAAGAAAATCCCAGGTCTTCCTGATCTGCCAAATCCAGATAGTCTTCCGTTCGTTTCGTCCGGTGCAGGTCATATGAATCGGGAAGGGATTCACGATTTTCTTCAGGAGCTGAAAGAGGAAACATTCGATCGTTATGACATTATGACCGTTGGTGAAGCGAGTGGTGTTAGTGTCGATCAAGCGGAAATGTGGGTAGGCGAGGAGCAAGGCAAATTCAATATGATTTTTCAATTCGAGCATTTAGCCCTTTGGAATAAGAGTGTTACGGGTGGCTTGGATGTTCTGCAGCTGAAATCAGCACTTTCCCGTTGGCAAAAAGGTCTTGAGGGTAGAGGCTGGAATGCATTATTTATCGAGAATCACGACCAACCGCGTTCAGTTTCCACTTGGGGAAATGATGGTGAGTATTGGAAGGCATCGGCCAAATCGCTGGCTACGATGTATTTCCTAATGCAAGGAACACCGTTTATTTATCAAGGTCAAGAAATTGGGATGACTAATGTACGATTTGATTCCATGGATGATTATGATGATGTGGCGATGAAGAACCTGTATCGTTTAGAGACAGAAGCCGGAAAATCACATGAAGAAGTCATGGAGGTTATCTGGAAGAACGGCCGCGACAATTCTAGAACGCCAATGCATTGGGATGACTCTGAGAACGCTGGTTTCAGTAGCGGCAAGCCTTGGATGAAGGTCAATCCTAATTTCACGGAGATCAATGTGGAACGTGCGAAGCAGGACCCTGATTCCATTTATCATCATTATAAAAAGCTAATCGCACTTCGGGCCGCTAATCCTATTACCGTTTATGGAACCTATGATTTGATCCTGCCTGAAGATGAACGAATCTACGCTTATACTCGTACACTTGGCAATGAGAAATTGCTGGTCATGTCAAACCTGACTTCAGAGGAAGCGCTGTTCGACCTTCCGTTTGATCTGGAATTTGACTCCAGTGAGTTGCTGTTGAATAACTATGAAGTTGACCCTGCCGAGAAGATCGAGACAGTGGCATTACGCCCATACGAATCTCGTGTGTATATGCTGGTTAACGCACCTGTAGAGAAAGAGGCAATTCTTGAGAGTGTGCCAGCAACAACGGTTTAATTATTTTAATAAACGCAAGAATGCCCCTCGGCCAATGGCTGAAGGGCATTCTTTTTATTAAATATCAATTATTTGCTCTGTTCGCCATCATCCGTAGAAGATAAATCCGGCCGTTGCAGAATATAACTATTAGACATATTCAGGAGCCGCTGAACGGCATCAAATTGCGCTTGTGTCGAACCGCTCTCAGTTTCAGAGCCGTCGATTAGGTCATAGTTATTTCCATCATTGTAATCGACACCAGTCAAGTACAAGCTTGTGTCATTAATAAAAGAACCAGTAGGAAGAAAATGTCTAACAGGTAGCAGGTTGGTCTGTTGATTCATCAGATCTTCTCCGAAGTGGAGCTGGTCCTTCATAGAAATCCCTAACAGATTAGCTACAGTTGGTAAGATGTCAATCTGACCGCCAGTTTGGGTATACACAGTAGGCTGGTCTATGCCCGGGGCATGAACTATGAAAGGAACGTTGAACATATCGGTATATCCATACTCGTGTCCGACCATTTCCTCCATTAATGATTTCTCATTGCCGTCAAGGGAATACAGGGATACACCTTGATGATCTCCGTAGAAGACAATCACGCTATCGTCCCATAACCCGCTGGACTTCAGCTCGTCTAGAAATTGTCCCATGGCGTAATCCGCATAATTTTGGGCTAAAATATAGTCGCCGACTAAGGTCCCTTCGTACCGTTTAGGCAACGTCATCTTAAATTTAGATTCTGGCATTTTATAAGGGTGATGAGCACTCATAGAAATGACCATCGCGTAAAAAGGATCGTCTACCGCATCCATTTTGACTAATTCAGGAACGGTCTTGGCATACAGCACCTCATCGGAAGATCCGAATGCAATATGATCATCATCTCCATAGAAGGACTGATCGTAGTATTTATCAAAGCCTAGCACCTTGTATAAGGTTTTGCGGTTCCAGAATTCTACGCTATTAGTGTGAAAGGTGGCCGTGTTATATCCATTAGCTTTCATCAGCTTGGGCAGACTTGGAAGTTCCTTAGTCATATAGTTGGATGAAGTGGCTACTTCGTGATGAGGAACATAGAGAGAGGTGTTCACTACAAACTCAGCATCCGATGTTGTTCCTTGCCCCGCATTTGTATAGAAGTTATTGAAATAATGTTCGCTTGAAATAAGTTTATTTAGATTGGGAGTTACTTCCTGTCCGTCAATGCTTAAGCCAAGCAGGAAATTCTGAAAAGATTCCATCTGCACTACAATGAGATTTTTACCTTGAGCCGCTGTCCAATACTTTGGAGAGACTGGCTCCGTAATCCCCTTTGTAGCGTCCACAGACTGCTGCGTAATTTCTTTGCTGTCGATCATTTCTTTCTTTTCTGTGGTGTCGGCAAAAATGGTATATACCTCGTAATTGAGAATCCCCATACGCTCTGCCTTTTTGTTCTCGTTCATACTGGCATGATTCGGCCAAATATTAAAGACACATATCGCAAGTGAAACACTGATGATCCCAAGTAAGGCGGTTCGGTTCATACGCCGGTTCATGCCTCTTTCTTTCCAGATCGCAATATATTTGGGACGGAACATAAAGAACATGAAGACTACAATATCCACAAAAATGAACAAATAGTAAGGATCCAGCAAGGAGTATGTGCTTTCTCCGACCTTGGTTACCTTATCTGCCTGTTCCAAAGCATGGTAAGTAGCAATTACGCCGTAATACTTGTAATACATCAGGACGGCAAAATAAATCACTGAAATTAATAAGTTCGCAATCATGTAATACAGAAACTTCCGTTTGGAAGCCATCCACTCAATGAGTCCAAAGACGATAAAGAAGAACGGGATCTCTGTGAGCAGCATGCTCCAATTAGGGCCATCACTAAATACTACGAACCAGGCCACTGCGCATTTTAAGAGCAGGATGAAGCTGAAAATTAGAAAGGGCTTATTTTTTATTTGAAAATCTTTTTTCACTCGTAATCATCCTCTCTGGTGCAAAACACACTAAAATCCTGCATAACTCTGTATGTTGTGGGAATCCGTTGCAATATGCCGATGCTTATTATGCTCTTGAAGTTTTAGTGTGTCAAAAGACGGACGAGAGACCTAGAGCGCAGCAACAAGCGATTTATGCCATATAAACAGTTAAAATCAGCTTCAATCCTAAACTACAGGTTAAAGCGTATAAATTGATTTGAAAAATTACAGTTTCTCGCAACTTTACATAATATTCCACAGTCTATATAAGAAGATTGAATACAGTGGGGGTCTCTATTGTTGCAGATCAACAGTTTGACCCTACCAATTCTAAAAGGAGTGATCTTAAGTGGGAAGACAAATTTCAAGCATTAAAATTCAGATAAGACGAATAGGTATTGTAGTTGTTGGGGCAGCTATTATCCTAGCTACAGCCTCACCATTAATAGTAAAAGCGGACAGTGTAGTGAATTTCCCGGATGAAAAGAAGTTATTGTCTGGCATCACAGGACTGGATGCGGGGGATAGAAGCGCTTATGCCATCACTCCGGATGGAACAGCCTGGGCTTGGGGTGGTGGATACGGCTCTATTGGTAATGGGGCAACCACGCCAGCGTATACTCCAGTCAAAATGCGCATCGATCATGTTAAGCAAGTTTCAGGTGGCTACCGTCATAATTTGATGTTGAAAGACGATGGAACAGTGTGGGCAGTAGGGGGGAACGAACATGGACAACTTGGCACTGGAGCGCAGTCCTCGACAGTCCTTGTAGAGCCGGTTCAAGTGAAGGGGCTAACGGATGTGATTTCTGTTTCAGCAGGAGACACACATAGCTTAGCGCTTCGAAAAGACGGAACGGTATGGGCGTGGGGAGGCAATGAGCAAGGAGAACTCGGTGATAATTCGGGGAAAAACGGGCTAACACCGGTGCAGGTGAAAGGACTACCCTCCATTTTAGCTATAGCTGCAGGATCGAATAATTCAGTGGCACTTGGGAACGGCGGAGAGGTGTGGGTATGGGGCTCATCTAAAACTAGAGGCATTAAAAAGGATGCGGTTCTAAAGCCTACCCTACTTAAAGGCGGCGGAGAGTATAGAGCTGTTGATACTGATGGGTGGAGTGGAGTAGCTTTGAGATGGGATGGTACCGTTTGGTTATGGAATAATTACACAGATATGAATCCGGGTGGAACTTTACAGCCGATTCAGATTCCAGGACTCACTGATGTCGTATCGATGACAACGGACTCTGCAGTAAAAGCCGATGGAACCGTATGGCAGTGGACAGTTGGCGATAAAAATAAGATGAATGTTAAACAGATTAGTGGTATTCAAAATGCAGTTTCGATTACCAGCGGGAACAGAAATCATTATGTACTCTTAAAAGACGGTCATGTTCTTGCATGGGGAACGAATGAATTTGGACAGACTGGGTTGGGGGTTAGAGATTTTATGATTGACACGCCTCAGCCAGTGAAGAAATCGATACAGGTCCTGTTGAACAATAGTGAAATGGATCTGACCATGCCTCCTTTACTGCTCAACAATTCTACTTACGTTCCTTTAAGAGGAATATTTCAGCAAATGGGAGTGAATGTACGTTGGGACGTTCCATCGAGATCAGTTATTGCCGTAAAGCAATCTACATCTACTACGCTAATCTTAAATTCGGTTAATGGACAAACGACAGTGAATGGAAAAGTAATAGCCACAGATCAAAAGCCAGTCTTTATTAATGATAGTGTATATGTACCTTTAAGACTGGTCAGTGAAATGTTAGGCGCTAAGGTAGAGTGGGATGCAGAAGCTTATGCTGTTCAAATCCATTCAAACCAATAAAAAACAGCTCGAAATTCTTAATCATGATGCTGATGAATATTGGATCAATGGGACAACGTATAATAACCCCAATGATCATTCAATTAGGGTCTTGAAACGGATGGGCATAGGAACAACGGTAATATTGGGACAAAAACGGGTAAGAGTATACATTACGGCTTCTTTATATTCATTGCAGTGCTGTTGATCGGAACTGGTGAATGGCCGTTCAGGATGCCGCTAAACCGAACGTCTTAAGGCGGAATTGAAAGGATGGTGAGGTTTCTCATTGAGTTTAAAATAAACGTATGAAGTAGCCCCCTCTTGTGATAGAATAATCTAGTTGTCCTAGTTTCCGGAAATTTACTCCATTCCAGCGATTTTCATTAGATATATAGGTGGATAATCGAGGAAATATGAGCATTCAAGAGTATTAATAAGAATCCTTGAAGATTTTACACAATAAACATCATTTTTTGTCGGTTTTTATTGATTTATTCAAAAATATTATGTATAATCAGCCTTGTTGATTTTGCAAATGGAATTTTAGGAGGTTTTTATTTTGGGAAAAGCGTTAATTATTGGCGCTGGCGGTGTTTCCAGTGTTGTTGTTCACAAATGCTGCCAGAACCCGGATGTATTTGAAGAGATCTGCATAGCTAGCAGAACTGTCGCGAAATGTGACGCTCTGAAAGATAAATTAGCCGGAGGCCGCACGAAGATTTCTACTGCTCAGGTCGATGCAGATAATACGGACGAAGTCATTGAACTGATCAAGAGCTTTGAGCCGGATGTCGTTATTAATGTCGCTCTCCCATATCAGGACCTGACAATCATGGATGCGTGCCTGGCAACAGGAGTGCACTATGTGGATACTGCCAATTATGAACCACAAGATACAGCGAAATTTGAATACTCTTGGCAGTGGGCTTACAAAGAAAGATTCGAAAAAGCAGGCCTTACCGCGTTGCTTGGTAGTGGATTTGATCCAGGTGTAACGGGCGTGTTCACAGCTTACGCTCAAAAGCACTATTTTGATGAGATTCATACCATTGATATTGTAGACGCCAATGCTGGTGATCACGGATATCCATTTGCAACAAACTTTAATCCTGAAATCAATATTCGTGAAATTACAGCCAATGGCCGCTATTTCGAGAATGGCGAGTGGATTGAAACTGCACCGCTTTCCGAGAAAAAAGTATACGATCTTCCGGAAATTGGACCAAAAGATATTTATCTTTTGTATCATGAAGAATTAGAGTCTTTGGCCGTTAACATCAAGGGTGTAAAGAAGATCCGTTTCTGGATGACCTTCTCGCAGAATTACCTGACTCACTTGAAAGTGCTTGAGAATGTGGGCATGACTTCTATCGAGCCTATCATGTATGAAGGAAAAGAGATCGTACCTCTGCAATTCTTGAAGGCGATTTTACCGGACCCAGCTTCCTTGGGACCAAGAACAAAAGGCAAAACGAACATTGGATGTATCATCCAAGGAACTAAAGACGGAAAGCCAAAAACTTATTATGTATATAATGTTTGCGATCATGAAGAGTGCTATGCAGAGGTTGGCTCCCAAGCCATTTCCTACACTACAGGCGTTCCTGCAATGATCGGAGCGATGTTAATTATAAAAGGTATCTGGAAGAAGCCGGGCGTATTCAACGTTGAAGAGTTCGATCCAGATCCATTCATGGAAGCTTTAAATAAACATGGTCTGCCTTGGCAAGAAGATTTCTCGCCAACGCTGTTAGACTAAGGCGCGATAATGGATATAGATATCAGCGGGGTCCCGTCACCATGTTACCTTGTAGATGAAAGATTGCTTACACGTAATCTTGAGATTATGAATTCTGTACAGGAACGCACTGGAGCAAAGATTTTGCTCGCGCAAAAAGGCTTCTCCATGCATTCCTTGTATCCGTTAGTTGGGAAGTACTTGCATGGTGTAACCTCAAGCTCCTTGTTCGAAGCCAGACTTGGCTATGAAAAGATGGGCAAAGAGGTTCATGTGTACGCACCAGCTTATATAGATAGTGAGTTTGATGAGCTCCTTGGATACTCCGATCACATTGTGTTCAATTCTTTTGACCAGTGGAATCGATTCAAGGATCGCGTTAAGAATGCACCGAAGCACATCAGCTGCGGCATTCGAGTGAATCCGGAATATTCCGAGATCGAAGTTCCGCTGTATGATCCGTGCTACAATTATTCCAGAATGGGAGTAACACTCCCTAACTTCAGACCTGAAGAGCTTGAGGGCATTGATGGACTACACTTCCATACAATGTGCGAACAGAATTCGGATACACTTGAGCGTACGCTCAAGGTAGTCGAAGAGAAGTTCGGACCTTATCTCAAAGGAATGAAATGGCTTAATTTCGGTGGCGGTCATCATATTACACGCCCTGATTATGATCTGGAGACCCTGGTGAAGTGTATTCTACACATGAAAGAGACTTACGGTGTGGAAATCTATCTGGAGCCGGGAGAGGCAGTAGCTCTCAATACCGGATATCTGGTAGCTACCGTTCTTGATGTGATGCATAACGGAATGGACATTGCGATTCTCGATACCTCGGCAGAGTGCCACATGCCGGACGTACTGGCTATGCCGTACCGTCCGAACATTATCGATGCTGGACAACCTGGGGAATTTCCTTATACGTACAGATTAGGTGGAATGACTTGCCTAGCGGGAGACGTTATCGGAGATTATTCCTTCAAGGAGCCTTTGAAATACGGAGACAGACTCGTATTCCTTGATATGGCCCATTATTCTATGGTGAAGAACCATATGTTTAACGGTGTGAATCTGCCTTCCATTGTTAGTTACAATGAAGAAGAGGGAATCAAAGTGATCAAACAGTTCGCTTTCGAAGATTTCAGCGAACGTTTATCTTAAGATTAATAAAAAGGTGTCCCGTGATGGGACACCTTTTTTTGATTACTCGTTATTGCATCGTGATGGCGATGCGCTCCTCCTGTGGGAGCCACTCAACATTTGCTCCGAGTTGCTCACTTATAAAGCGAAGTGGCAGATACATCGAACCGTTTACGATGAAGGGTAGTGTAGGAAGATTTACGGTTTTATTGTTCACCATTGTCGCTCCAGTTACACCGTTAATACTGATGGCGAGAGCCGGTTTATCTGTAGCGGTTCGTGTGATCATAATTTGTTTATCTATTGTTTTCGCAGCTGTAATGTTCTCTTTATAGGTAATTGTGGCTCCTAATTTTTCGAACAGCGATCGAAGCGGGACGAAATTTTGTCCGTTTCGAGTAATAACTCCATTTGAGAGTGGGATAGATTCTCCGTTTAAGGAGATCGAAATAGGCTTTTGCACTGGAACGGGCCCGGCATGGCTGAATTCATAGTCGCCATAGCCCAGCTGTGCGTCCTTATTGACGCCCCAGCCCCAGAGTGAGCCGTCTTTCTTTTGCATGATGATATGTCGTCCGCCTTTCTTTAGGCTACTTACTTCTTTTTCGAAAAATGTAAATTTTGAATCTACGGGCATCATTTCGTTTTCAATAGAAGTTTGATAGACGTTTCCTTCCCCGGTTAATGCAACAATAGAGCGCTCTACGATGTAAGCATCAACTACATTCTTGATCCCTTTTAGAAGAATCGGTGGTTGTTCATGATAGGTTGTTCCATCTGAAGAACCTGTAATGGTAGCGCCCCAGAACCATAATTGAGAGGCCCCATCAATGGCTAATAGGCTGTTCTGATTTCCTTTTAAACTTTTAATATTACTGATTCCCTTGAGAGGGGTCGCAGATAGATCTATTGGAGCTCCTTGGTTCTTGTAATAATCTTGGACTGGCCAACTCCATATGGAGCCGTCCTTCTTAAGTGCAAGATTGTTTTTGATTTGAATAATATCCGTTAAATTCTGGATGGTTTCGAAGCTTTCGAAGTCATCGCGTGTAGTAGAAACAGTTCCATCTTTCTTTAAGAACACGTAACGTGTCCAGCTCTTATGAAGATCAGACTCATAGTAACCGCCCACAGCTGCCACGTTATCGACGCCGGAAACCGGTGTGAAGGCGGAGGTAGTGAGTCCATCGGATGAAAGGGGGGCGCTTAGAATCGTCCCGTCTCCTTTAAGGGCTATCGTTCTATTTCCTGTCATGAATATATCGACCAGATTGTCTAGCTCTTGAACGGGGGTCACTTTAACAGCTTCAGAATATGCCGATGTTCTCCATTGCCAGACCGAAAGGTCTTTCTTCATTACATATTGGGAACCAAAGTATGCTTGTACCTCATTCAGGTCATGGATTTGCGTAGGGACGGAGCGATTACCGCCCCATACCCAGAAGGAACCATCTGTTTTGGTCAGATAATCCGCGCCATACGAAGTGAGGTTGGTAGTCGTGGTTGTGTTCTCTGCAGCTGCAGCTGCGCTTACGTTACAGGCGAGGCTTAATACTAGAAGAGCACTAACCATGCTGATCCATTTTTTTTTCATAGGAATACCTCTCTTTTTCTTATTAGATAAATTTGATATGTTCACGATATAATCCATTATCTTACATTTAGACGCTAGAACTACTGGAAAAGTTTCTTCATATTTACCCACTCACAAGAAAGGTCTCATGTGATACAATAATTTAGTCTGTTTTTAAAAAAAGAAAGTATAAGTTTCACACTATACTTTATCCTTATATTTCTCGCTTACACACTTACCGTCCTTATAAGGACGCCGAAGGCGTTTATGCTTGATTAGCTATTGAAAGGTTCGTATCTGAGGAGGAAGTCAGCGTCAATGAGACATGCACCGTTTATTGCAGTGGAAGGCCCAATCGGGGCTGGAAAAACAACATTAGCGTCTATGCTAGCAGAGGAGTTAAATTTACCGATCATTAAAGAGATTGTCGATGAGAATCCGTTTCTAGCTAAATTTTATGAGAACATGGACGATTGGAGCTTTCAACTGGAGATGTTTTTTCTCTGTAATCGGTATAAACAGCTTGAAGATACAGTTACACAATACATAGATAAAGGGATCCCGGTCATTTCGGATTACCATATTTATAAGAACCTGATCTTTGGAGAACGAACGCTGAATGGAACGAAACGTGAAAAGTATCGGCAAATTTATCATGTGCTTACGGATGACCTGCCAAAGCCAAATATTATCCTCTATATTAAAGCCAATTTAGATACGTTATTAACAAGAATTGAAAAACGTGGGCGGCCCTTTGAAGAGGGGATGGATACTGCATATTTGGAGCAATTAATTAAGGATTATGATGACGCGATGGCCGCTCTTGCCACTCAGGAGCCTTCGACCGTAATTATTACCATTGATGGAAATGCAGTCGATTTCGTGGAGAATCCAGAACACTTCACTGAAATTGTCTCTTATATAAAGGAGCTAATGAAATGAATTCATATCATATCCCGGAAAATGCCATAATTACCGTGGCTGGAACTGTCGGGGTGGGGAAATCCACTTTAACAGGCGCCTTGGCCAAAAGACTTAATTTTCAAACCTCGCTAGAGCAGGTCGATCACAATCCTTATCTCGAAAAGTTCTATCATGATTTTGAGAGATGGAGCTTTCACTTGCAAATCTATTTTCTTGCTGAACGTTTCAAAGAGCAGAAGAAGATGTTCGAGCTCGGCGGAGGTTTTGTTCAGGACCGTTCCATCTATGAAGATACCGGTATTTTTGCGAAAATGCATGCAGATCAAGGTACAATGTCCAAAACGGATTATGAAACCTACACTAGCTTGTATGAAGCTATGGTTATGACGCCGTACTTCCCGCATCCTGATGTGCTGATTTATATTGAAGGCAGCTTGCCTTCTATCCTGACCCGAATTAATGAACGTGGCCGCGAGATGGAAATTCAAACGGATGTTTCCTACTGGGAGCATATGCATGGCAGATATTCGAAATGGATCAACGAGTTTACAGCTTGCCCAGTGCTTCGTTTGAACATTGATGATTATGATGTAAATGATGAGACTTCGATGTCTGATATTCTTGTGAAGGTGGGCAATGCGATTCGTAAGCCTGCTGATAAAATATAATAATTAATGGTTAGAAGCCCCCAGGATTTGGGGGCTGTTTTTTATGAAATCAGAAAGCGAATTAAGTGATATAAACTGAGATTGAGGGATGATTTGTAAAAATAAAAAAAGACCCAAATCATAGATATGGGTCTAATAGGGAAATGTCAGTTGTCCTAGTGATAAAATACGAAAAACGATCCAAATTGGTGTGGACATTGTAATCTACTCAAGGGCCAGCCCCTATTTTTATAGCCCTTTTTTATAGAAATAGGTTCCAGTCTAATAGAAACTAGTTATTGGTCCATGTCCAAAATTAATAAGATGCGTACACTGAACTATCTTTATAGGGAGGTGTACGTATTGAGTTGTCCAGACGATAAAAAGTGTCATAAGAAAAAAATCGCCACTGTATTTCCTTCGAAAAGAAAAAGAAAAGAACATCGTCGAAAAGTTATTAAGAAGATTGTACAAGTCACATGTCCTCCGCCCGAAGTAAATGTTACCACTCCAACAGTCGTTGGTGCTACAGGACCTCAAGGAGTACAAGGGATCCAAGGAGTACAAGGGGCCCAAGGAGTACCAGGACCCCAAGGAGCACGAGGAATCCAAGGAGCAGAAGGACCTCAAGGTCCCGCCGGTGGGCCCCCAGGACCCCAAGGACCGCAAGGTCAACCTGGGCCAGCGGGAGCAATAGGTCCACAGGGTGTAGCGGGACCCGTTGGTCCTCAGGGTGCGCAAGGAGTGCCGGGTGCACAAGGAGCCGTAGGTCCTCAGGGACCGCAAGGTTTACCTGGTCCTGCAGGAGCAATAGGACCACAAGGTTTTGTGGGAGCAACCGGATCGACTGGAGCGGCTGGAGCGCCTGGGGTATCGGGGGCAGCGGGAGCAACCGGAGCACCGGGAGCACCCGGAGCGGCAGGAGCACCCGGAGCGGCAGGAGCAACCGGGGCACCAGGAGCAGCCGGAGCGCCAGGGGTAGCGGGAGCAACAGGAGCAACCGGAGCACCAGGAGCGGCCGGAGCAGCAGGAGCAACCGGAGCGCCGGGAGCAGCAGGAGCAACCGGGGCACCAGGAGCAGCCGGAGCGCCAGGAGCACCAGGAGCGCAGGGAGCAACCGGAGCAACCGGAGCGCCGGGAGCACCAGGAGCACCAGGAGCGCCGGGAGCAGCAGGAGCAACCGGAGCGCCAGGAGCAGCCGGAGCAGCAGGAGCAACCGGAGCGACCGGAGCAGCAGGAGGAGTATTAGGTTTTGCTGATTTTTTTGCTCTGATGCCCCCCGATAATGCAGCGACTGTAGCACCGGGCACAGACGTGAGTTTTCCTCAAGATGGCCCTACCAGCGGGACGACGATTGCACGAACGGGTCCTAGTTCTTTTAACTTAGCAGCAATAGGGACTTATCAGGTATTATTTCAGGTTAGTGTAACTGAAGCAGGCCAACTCATCTTGACTCTTAATGGCGCAGATCTCGCCTATACGGTAGTTGGACGTGCGACAGGTACATCAGAAATCGTAGAAATGGCAATAGTGCAAACAACGGTCATTAACACCATACTGACAGTTCGGAATCCTGCTGGCAATTCCACCGCACTTACTATTACTCCTCTTGCTGGAGGAACAAGATCTGTTTCAGCACATCTCGTTATTACACAATTAGCATAGCGAAATCTCTTACGTATAGATAATTTGGAAGTTTGCCACCTCTATTCAGGTGGCTTTTCTAATTATTGAATTAAAAGGAGGGCGCACACGAAGTTCCTGCCCTTCACCCATGGCATCTCTCGGCTGAAGGGGGGCTATTTACATAACTTAAATTGTGGGAAAATTCGGAATTTCCATTTGACTTCAATTCAGAGTTGACGCAAAATAAGAGGGAGATGATGTAAATTTAAATTTTTCGGGGAGAATTGTACATGAATAATAAATCAGGTCGTCATTCCTTCCGAGAGCGACTGGATCATATGGTGGGTAAGATTCGTACGGATATCCTAAGTGGAGTGCTACAACCAGGTGCTTATCTGCCAGCAGAGAGTATGCTAGCCAAGCAGTTTGAGTTAAGCAATAAATCGGTCAGAAGAGGGCTGGATGTGTTAGTCCAAGAAGGCCTTATCGTCAAAATCGACCGTGTCGGAAGCAAGGTTATGGAGTCCGTGCAGGAGAGGATCCGTATTCATTTTGGCTGCAGTGCCTCGCTATCCAAGGACTTTCTGCTGGATGATCTAATTGGTGAATTTCATCGACTGCATCCCGGTATTCATATTCTTCCGCTGGCGCTGAATGATTTTGACCATGTGAATTCTGCCGTAGAGATGATCAATAATGGGATGCTTGATGCTGTATCGCTGAATAGCACGCAATTTCAGGAAATGGCTGAAAATGGCTCGGCTGAGCTGCTGGAATCGCTTGATCCTGATCCTGAATTATATCCAATCGCGACAGAGGCTTTCTATCATGAAGAACAGTTGTATGCTTATCCGATTTCCTTCTCCCCCGTGGTGCTGTGCTACAACAAGGCCCATTTTCGGGAAGCGGATCTTCCTGAGCCGGATAGCTATTGGACCTGGGATGACTTGATTGAGGCGGCTCGTCAGTTGGCAGAGAAACGTGGACGCCATGCCATTTATTTTGTGCCTGCTTCCGAGAACCGTTATTCTGTATTCCTGCTGCAGAGCGGGATTCAAACCGTGGCAGACGGGACCGAGCACCGTACACTTAGTCCGGAGACGGCAAATAGTCTCAGTGTATATAGTAGGCTCGTGAACAACCATCAGATTTTCCCTAAATATCTTGCTGGCAATCATGAAGATGAGACGATTTCTTTGTTTGTCCAAGAACAAGTTTCTATGATTCTGACGACCTTTTTTAATTTAAATGAATTCAAGGCGTTAACGCTGGATTATGATCTTGCACCGTTACCTAGGCTGAAAACAAAAGATCCGCAGAAGACATTATTGGTCACGATCGGAGCGGCTGTGGTCGGAAATTCACGACAAAAGGAAGCGGCTCGTCAATTCGTTAACTTCCTTGCTTCCGTAGAAGCACAGAAAATTATTCGGGAACGCACAGTAAGTATTCCAGCTCGAAAGCGGATCGCTGAGATGAGCACGGCGGATCATTTGAATCGTCCTTCGAGATATCTGATGTACAGAGAGTTATTCCCAACCTTCTCCTACCTTAAAGATTTAGGACTTCCCATAGCCGTTCTAAAAAGCTTTCGTAAATTGTTGAACGCTTATTGGTCAAAGATGATTGATGAGGAAACGCTTCATGAGGAATTGAGTCTCTTAATCTCGGAACAGGATGCTGCCGATCAAAAGGTTTAAAAGGTGTTTTTCTGCAAAGGCTGTTCTCTTTAGAATATCAGTAAAGCGTGATAATGGTGCTGGTGAGCCATTATTACGCATTTTTTTAAATAAAAGCAAGCAGAAGTTGTATATTATGCCTAATCTGTATGAGATCAGAGATGGTTTATTTAAAGTATTTAAATACGAATGATTTTGTAAGCGTTTTCTATTAAATTTGAGGGATTTCAACATTTTGCGACAGGTACATGTTATATAAGATCACACTTATTAGAGATATTTCTTATTATTATATTGACATCATGTAGGCTGGAAAATATAATGAAATACATCAGATATATATCAGATTAGCGAAATAAGAGATCTGATACTCTGAAATGTAAATCAAAAAGAAGTCAGAACAGATGTTTTCGTCTAATTAAAGTAGAAAAAAGGCAGTTGAAAGGAGGATATCCCCTATAAAAGGTAATTTTCAGAGTGATGACTCATTTAAAAATTTATTAATGCATCGTTGATTCCTTCTGATTGATGTTAGTGAATATATCATAATGATTATCTTATTTTTTAGTTATTAATAGGGGGTTCAATTATGAATGTTGCTAAAAGGAAATTAGTTCTGCTGCTGCCTGTCCTGTTGTCATTAGTTACACTCGTATCTGCTTGTGGCGGTTCGAATACTAAGACGGGCAATACCACAGATCCTACTGCGGAAGTTCAGAAGGCTACGCAAGCTCCCGCTAAGGAAGGTAAAACAGTAGGTGGTCTGCAGCTCCCGATTGTTTCAGATAAGGTTGAACTGTCACTTTGGTCACCCAGCGGCGGCAATTTCAGAGGAACTAATTTTAATGAGAAATTATCCTTTCAGCAAATGGAAGAGAACACTAACATTCATATTGACTTTCAGCATAGTACGGAAGCCAGTGCGGAAGCCTTTAGCCTATTGATGTCATCTGGTAAGCTGCCGGACATTATCTACAATGATCTATGGGGCACGGATTCCGGAAAATATGGTACACAAGGCGCGCTGCTTCCTCTGGAAGATTTAATTGAGAAAAACGCGCCAAACTTCAAGAAAATCCTCGACGACAACCCGGATATCCGGGGACAAATTACTTCGCCTGAAGGCCACATTTTTTACCTGCCTAATCTCGTTCTTGATTCACAGGATCTCACTCAAATGTTCCCGCAAGTACGGAAAGACTGGATTGATAAGCTGGGTCTGTCTATGCCGGAAACTACCGAAGATTGGTATAACATGCTCAAGGCTTTTAGGGAGCAGGATGCCAACGGAAATGGCAAGAAGGATGAAATTCCACTAGTCACAGTCAACTTGGAAAATATCATGATGTTATTCGCGCCTGCCTTTGGCGTCGATTACGGATTCTTCGTGGATAATGGCCAAGTAAAATATGGCCCGAATGATCCTAAATTCAAGGATGTCGTAACTTATCTGCACCGTCTTTACGATGAACAATTGCTTGACCCGAACTATCTGGTAGATACCACATTCCAGACGCTGACTGAGAAGGTGACTACCGATGTAGCAGGGGCATGGTTTGGTTGGTCTGGCTCCTACATGGGGAACTTTACTACCCTAATGGAGGGCAAACATCCAACCTTCAAAATTGCACCAGCCATTCCACCTAAAGGACCCAACGGTGATCAACGTCATGTCTCCTTCCGCTGGCAGGCAGCAGCACACGGATTAGCGGTTTCCTCGCGGACGGAACATCCTGAGGAAGTGATGAAATGGCTGGATTATCAATACTCAGAAGAAGGCATTCTGCTGAACAACTTTGGGGTTGAAGGCAAGTCATATGATCTGGTAAACGGAGAACCGATTTATAAGAAAGAAGTAACTCATCCGACCAATGGCCTCACCAATACGCAAGAGCTGCTGAACCATACGATCGGGGGCGGAAGCTGGGCTACAGTAGCGGATACCAGATATGCTGAACAAATCCGAGAAGCTAACGGGCAAACGGAGAATCCGCTCGAGTTATATAGTGACTATATCGATTTTGATAGCAAGTTGCCTCCAGTCCAATTCACAACAGAGGAAAACGATGTAGTTGTTCCTTTGATGGCCGATATTCAGACCTATGTAGCCGAAACAATCAATGCCATGATCATGGGGCGCCAAAAGATTGAGGACTATGACAAAGTAATGAAGCAACTTGAGAAGATGGGAATTAACGATGTGTTAAAAGAGTATCAGGTTGCATACGAGCGATTTAAAGGGAAATGATTCAGCTTGTGAGGAGGTTGTCGTGGGCCGAGCGGTTCAGAGAGTGCTTTGTGACCGCTCGCCACATGACAGCTATGACTAACGCCAGTGTCCGGGAGAGGAGAACTATATGGCTGTACCTGTAAAAGTCGCTAAAGTTGAAAGCAGGAAGCTTCCGGTCAAGAGGAGTCCGATTCCCTGGAAGCGGATAGCCTCCAATCGCTATCTTTATCTCATGCTCCTTCCTACGGTTTTGTATTTTCTGATATTTGAATACAAGCCGATGTATGGGGCGATCATTGCCTTTAAGAATTTCAACCCCTACTTGGGGATCACGGATAGTCCTTGGGTGGGCTTCAAGAATTTCGAAAAGTTTTTCGAAAGCTATTATTTTCTCAGACTGCTTAAAAATACCTTCTTAATGAGTTTCTACTCACTCATCTTCATTTTTCCTGCTTCACTTGCTTTTGCTTTGCTGCTCAATGAGCTGCGGCTCAAGAAGCTGAAGTCCTTTCTGCAGACCGTGTCTTATTTGCCGCATTTTATTTCGCTCATCGTCATTTGCGGGATGATTATTGATTTCACAAAGCCCGGAGGAATTATTAACAGCCTGTTGCTTGGCATCGGCCTGATCTCTGAGCCTATCCAGTTCCTGATTCTGCCGGAATGGTTTCGAACGATCTATGTGGGTTCTGGCATGTGGCAGAGCCTAGGCTGGAATTCAATTATTTATTTAGCGGCTTTATCTGGTATCAATCCGAGCCTGTATGAAGCTGCAGTTGTAGATGGAGCAGGGCGATGGAAACAGCTAACAAATATAACGCTGCCTGGGATTCTCCCTACGGTCCTAATTCTCTTGATTCTGAATGTCGGTACCCTGCTGAATGTGGGCTGGGACAAAATTATATTGCTCTACAATCCAGGAACGTACGTCACTGCGGATGTTATTTCAACATTTGTCTATAGACGAGGTGTGATGGAAGCGAACTACAGTTTTTCTGCCGCGGTAGGATTATTCAATTCCATAATTAACTTCACATTACTCGTTCTAGCCAATCGTATTAGCCGGAAAACAACTGAGAGCAGTCTATGGTGAGCATAAGCTTCCGATGCGAGTTTTGTACGATTTTTAGGAGGGTAGACAATGGTTGTGAAACGCAGTATGGGTGAAATCATTTTCGACAGCTGCAATGTGCTGTTTCTGATCTTGTGTTCTTTCCTGTTCCTGTACCCGATGTGGTACGTGCTGGTCTCCTCATTCAGCGATGCTCATGCTATTGCTGCGGGGAAGGTAAGCTTCTTTCCAATCGGCTTTAATCTGGATGCTTACAAGCTGGTATTTGAGGATACGCGGGTCTGGACAGCTTACGGAAATACTTTCTTTTATGTCATTGTCGGTACGTTAATTAATCTGGTACTAACTACACTTGGTGCTTATCCTCTGTCCAGAAAGAATCTGGAGGGGAGAAATGTCATTATGGCTTTCATTGTGTTCACGATGTTTTTCAGTGGTGGTCTAATTCCTGCGTATCTGAATGTCCGTGAGCTAGGCTTATATGATACACGGTGGGCGCTGCTGTTGCCTGGTGCGGTTAGTGCCTTCAATTTGATAGTGATGCGGACCTTTTTTCAGTCTATCCCTGATAGTTTGATAGAGTCTGCCAAGATAGACGGCGCCCACGATTTCAGAATTTTACTGCGGATCGTGCTTCCGCTCTCCATGCCGGTTCTGGCGGTGATGACCCTCTTCTATGCGGTAGGCCACTGGAACAGTTGGTTCTCGGCCATGATTTATTTACAGGATCGGAATTTGTTCCCGCTTCAATTGATATTGAGGGAAATCCTGATTCAATCCTCTGCGCAAAATATGCTGGCTGGCGTTACCCAAGATGAGGTGTTTCGTATTAGTGAATCTATTAAATTCGCTACGATTATCATTGCTACCGTTCCCATTTTAATGATCTACCCATTTTTGCAGAAATATTTTGTAAAAGGCGTAATGATCGGTGCGTTGAAGGAGTAACAGCGATAGAGAAGATGCTGCATGTGACGGAATTGTTTCTGAAGCAGTCGGGAGGAGAAGACATATGAAGGCGGTAATATCTCAGGAAGGACAGATTCGCATGTCGGATGTTCTGACACCAGTCATTGAAGATGGATTTGTACTAGTCCAGACTGAATATTCGGCGATTAGCCCCGGAACGGAAATGATGATGAATGGCCTGCACCGTACGCAACAAATTGTACTTGGATACAGTGCAGCGGGTGTAATCCGAACACGTGGGAAAGGAATGGAACACTGGCCTGAGGGTCTTCGGGTAGCTTGTTACGGCGGACCTTATGCAAAGCATGCAGAATGGCTGCTAATGCCTCAGCATCTGATGGTGCCCATTCCTGACCATGTTAGTTCGGAGGAAGCATCAACAGTAGGACTTGGAGCCATTGCAGTACATGCAGTAAGGCAGGTTGCACCGCAGTTTGGGGAGACACTTGTGCTGATCGGTGCCGGAATTCTTGGGCAGTTGATTGCTCAGATCGCTAAGGCGGCAGGATGCCGGGTGATCGTCTATGATTTGCTTACAGAGCGCTGTGAGATGGCTGAGCGCCTTGGAATTAGACATATTGCTACTAGCCCGGAGAAGGTTAAGGAACATCTTGCTAACCTGACGGAGGGCATGGGAGCAGATGCAGTCATTGTATGCGCCGGCGGTAAAACCGGAGACCTTATTGATCAAGCGCTAGAGTGGGTACGGGATCGCGGCAAGGTACTGTTGGTTGGAGATGTTAAGCCTGATTTCTCTCGTGATCTGATGTTCGGGAAGGAAGCCCAAGTGCTGATTTCTAGAGCCGGAGGTCCCGGACGATATGATCCTATCTATGAGCGGAAGGGGATCGACTATCCTTACGGCTACGTGCGGTGGACGGAAGGTCGTAATATGGCTGAATATATTCGGTTAATCTCTGAAGGGGACATTCAGGTGAAGCCGTTGATTAGCGCAATATTCCCGGTCGAACGCTGTGAAGAAGCATTTCGGCGTTATGCAGAGGACCCCGTGGATCTGTTGGGAGCGGTCTTAGCTTATCCTGCAGCAGTCTCTGGATGTGAAACGAAGGTGAAGGAACAGCTGACGAAAGAAGGCGGGAGCAGATGAAGGCGCTGCGGATCGGTGAACCACTGAACGGTCTGGCGGTTTGGGCTTCAGCTAATGGAACATGGCAAGGGGCAGACCGGATCTACGCTGTTTCTTCCGGAAGTCCTTGTATCTTATTTGTTCTAGACCCGAGCGGTGAACAAGCGGTGGAACGGTATGCGCTGGAAGGCTCGGATCATTGCTGGGGTGTAGTCTTAACAACCAGCGGAGTGTATATCGGGGGAAGCGGTATGTTGTACAGGTACACTCATGAGAATGGTGTGGAGAACCTGGGTGAGATGATTCCCGGTGAATTCTATACGTGGCGGTTGGCAGCAGATACGCAAGGCAGGATCTATGGGGGATGTTATCCTGGGGGGAAAGTGTTCCAGTATGACCCAGCGACAGGAGTGTTTAGGGATTACGGTGCTATGGTAGCTGGAGAACAGTATGCACGTTCTATGGAAGCGTGGAACGGTAAGCTCTATGTGGGAGTTGGTACACAAACCCCGCATATTGTTGTACTGGATACGGAGACGGGAGAACGCTCGGAAATCAGGCTACCGGATGAATGTAAAGGCGAGCAACTGGTTTATGACTTGAACATCGTTCAGGGTAAGCTTTTTGCTCGAATTACACCGTCTGCACGGTTGTATATTTATGATCTGGAACTGCAGGAGTGGAGATACACTGTGGATCATGTGAGTGGACTTAGTGTTTCGCCTCCGGATGAGCTGGGAAATGTGTATTTCATTAAAGATGACTATTTGCAGCGTTATGATGTCCGGACTGGAAGCCTGTTCGTTACTTCACTAGCTATGCCGGAGCCGGCAGGTGATTATGGCTGGCTGAATAACCATGCTCTAAATCGGAAAGAGCGCTGTTTAACGGGTGTATACAGGGACGGGAGTTGCTGGATTTACGATCCGGCGACGGATCGGTATACGGTCAAAGACTTCGGCCTGCAAGGTCAATCGGTCCATTTGCAGTCTATGACCTATGGACCTGATGATGCTCTCTATATCGGAGGGTATTTCGCAGGTGGGCTGGCCAGATTCGATAAGGCAGCCGACGAGATCATTTCATATCGGGGCATTGGTCAGACGGAAGGTATGCTTGCTGGGAGCGATTGTCTTTATCTAGGTGTATATCCGCGAGCGAATATTTTCAAATATGACCCGAATGAAGATTGGAAGCCGGGAGAGAATCCAGAGCTGCTATTTTCCTTACAGGAAGAGGAGCAGGACCGCCCTTTTGCTTGGGCTTGGGCAGGAGAAGAACTGGCAATTGGAACGGTTCCTTCCTATGGTCGGCATGGAGGAGCGTTGACACTGTACAATCCTGCGAGCGGTGCGCGTGAGGTATTTAGAAATCTTTTGCCGCTGCAGAGTGTGGTGTCCTTGACCTGTAGAGATCAGCTATTGTTTGCTGGAGGGTCCGTCTGGGGTGGACTTGGGATTGCTCCTCAGCGTGCGGATGCCTCTCTAATGATTTGGGATCTAGAGAAGCGCTGCAAAGTATGGGAAGGTGTACCGGTGCAAGGGGAAAGGGCTATTTCTGCTTTGGTTCTAGATGATGCAGGGCATCTTTGGGGTTTGACGGCAGGTAAGTTATTTCGGTTCGATCCACAGCTTAAGCTTACTGTAAAGACTTACTCTTTGTTCTCCATGGACTGGAATGATGTGACTCATTTTTGGCGTAGCGGCAATGAATTGCTCTACAAGGAAGGCATGCTGTACGGCGTGTCGATGAATCGCTTGTTCAAGTTTGATGTGCGGAGTAAGGAGCTTGAGGTGTTGAATGACGATGCGCGGCTGCTGACGATGGACCGTGAGGGTGATCTGTTTTTTGCAAGAACTACAGCATTGTATCGGATGCACAAGTAAGGTCTGCACAATCCTTGGCGAAGGGTGAGGGATGATGAGAATCTTATATTTTTATAAATTCTGTATTCTGGGTGGGGTAACCACTCAACTTGCAAATAGATTCAAATTTTTGCGGCACCACTCGGAAGTGCATTTTGCTTTTCTAGAGGATTACGGCGGGGCGAGCGCTTTTGAAGGTTATGAGCATGTCCGAATTCTAGGGACGGTTGAAGAAATTAAGAGCTACATGGAAGTCTATGATTTCGATGTCATTATTACAATTGATACTTACGAGCTGTATGAAGCACTTGGGCCTGTACAAGAGGGGAAGGTTATTATTCATGAGGTACATACCACCTATTCCGAACCCCTGCAGAAGTTGGCCGCAACGAAAGATAGTTTGCCTTTTCACTATGTGATCACTCCCTCCGCTTACATGAAGGATTATTTGGACGGTATCGGCATAGCGGGTGCTTATCATATTAATAATTGCCTGGATACCGATTTGTTCCGGTATGAAGCGGGTATTGAGCAGGAGCCTGCCACTATTTTGTGGGTAGGTAAACTGGATGATCACAAGAACTGGTCGTCCTATTTGAACATTGCTGGAAAGCTGAATGCCAAGATGCCAGAGCTGCAATTTATGCTTGTTGGGGGATATACTGCTCCCGATGAGATCAAGAAACAGCTGATGGTAAAGGTGGAACAGCAGGGGATTAAGTATTTCAAGTGGATTCCCAAAGTGGATTACGATGAGATGCATCGCTATTATTCATCGGTTGCGCAGAATGGTGGGGTATATATTAGTACCACGACCAATGAATCTTTTGGGATGACCGTACTGGAGGCGATGGCCTGCAGGTGTCCGGTAGTGGTTCCGAGTGTAGGGGCGTTGCCGAAATTATTGGATGGTTTGTTAAGTGTTTCCCTATACGAATCAGGCAATGAAGAGGAGTGTGTGGACAGATTGAGCGCACTGCTGGAGCAGAATAGTCTGAGGGAAGGCTTGAAGTCATTGGGAGAACAGAAAGCTAGAACTACTTACAGCATCGAACAAGTGGGAAAAGAATACATGGAACTACTTGAGCGTTTCAGAGAAGAACGTTTAATTCTTAAATAAGTGGATCACTCCATGGGGCTGTCAACCGAATAAGAGGTGTTGTTGAAATGGAAGAGTTGCAGATCGGTATGGTAGGAATGGACACTTCACATAGCAGGATTTTCGCGGCGCTGCTAAATGATGAATCTCATCCGCTATATATTCCGGGTGGCAGGCTCCACTGCGGTTATCCGGGGGGTTCTCTTGATTTCGAGCTAAGCTATTCACGTGTGAGACCGATTAGCACTGAATTGCAGGAGCGCTATGGGGTTGAATTGCTCGATTCTATAGAAGAAGTTGCGGAGAGATCCCATGCGATTCTATTGACTTCTGTAGATGGGAGAGTGCACAAGGAACAATTTGCGGTGCTGGCTCCTTACGGAAAGCCAGTATTCATTGACAAGCCGTTAGCGGTTTCTTCTGAAGATGCGAAGGTGATTGTGGAATTGGCGGAGAGGTATGGAACGCCATTTTTCTCCAGCTCTATGCTACGTTTCGGTGGACCGCTGGTAGCCCTCTTAGAGGATGAAAGTGCAGGTGCTATTCTAGGTGCGGATTGCACTGGACCACTCGATCTTCAGCCGACACAACCGGGGTTATTCTGGTATGGTATACACGCTGCTGAGATGTTATATGCCGCTCTTGGAGAAGGTTGCCATTGCGTACGTGCCGTCAGTAACGATGCGCAAGAATGGGTAGTCGGCCAGTGGAAGGACGGGCGAATCGGGACGATCCGCGGAAATCGTACAGGCGGCTCTGATTTCTATATCGTATTGCACCGTGAACGGGGGAGCAACGGAATTAACGCGCTCGGAGCAAATTACAACGCAGGACATCAGCAATTACTGAAGAAATTTATAGCTATGGCGCGAGGGGACTCTCCACCGGTACGATCTTCCCTAACACTAGAGTTGATTCGCTTCATCGAAGCGGCCAACGAAAGCCGGGTAAGCGGTGCTGATGTTCGTCTGTAAAGGAAAGCACAATCTGAAAGGAGTGTAGTGTATTGATTAGGACAGCAGTGATTGGATGCGGTGGCATGGGGACTGTTCATGCGGATCGCTACAAGTCCATGCCCGAAGCTGAGCTTGTCGCCGTATGTGACATCGTTGAAAAAGCCGCTGAGGTGCTAGGAACTTTAGTGGGCGTTAGCTATTTTACATCTGTACAAGAAATGCTCGAGCAGGTAAAGCCAGAGGTGGTCAGTATTGCTGTGCCGACTTATTTGCATGTAGAACTGGTACGGATTGCGGCTGACCATGGAGCGCATGTGATCTGTGAGAAGCCGCTCGCACTCACTTCGCAAGAAGCGGAAGAAGCAATTAGTTACTGCAACGAGCGCGGTGTACGTTTGTTTGTGGGCCATGTCGTTCGTTTCTTTCCTTCTTATAGACAGCTTGCGGAGGGAATAACGCAGCTTGGCAGTGTTCAAGGCGGAATATACCATGCTAAACGGGCGGGTTCACATCCCGGAAACGTGCAAGCGTGGTTTCGGGATCCATTTCTTAGCGGTGGCGTCATTATGGATTTAATGATTCACGACATTGACTACATTCGTGGGGCTTTTGGTGAAGCCCGTGAATTGTATGCGTTCCAACATCAGTCGGAAGATATAAATTATGCCTCAGCTACATTCCGGTTTAAGAATGGAACCATTGCTCAGCTTGAAGCATTTTGGGGGTATCCAGGGTCGTTCCACTCCTCTTTTGAATATGCGGATGCGGAAGGAATCATCTCAGGCGGGACCGGGGATGGCGAAAGTCTGCATATTCGCAAGTCGATAACGACGGGCTCTACATCGGGATTTGTGGAGACGCCTTCGAGTGTGCTGCTGAAGGATCCGTATTATTTGGAACTGGAGCATTTTCTAAGCTGTCTAACAAGTGAGGAAGAGCCGATAGTCACTGCGCAGGATGCGCTGGAAGCTGTACGTTGGGCTGAAGCCGCTCAGCAATCGGCAATGACCCATCAACCGGTGAAGCTTGAAGTGAAGGGGGATATATAATGAGCCGTTTGAATATTGGCATGATCAGTTTCGCGCATGCGCATGCTTTTGACTATTTGGCAAGTTTACTGCACATGTCTGAAGTGACGGTCAGTGGAATTGCTGATGAGGTGCCGGAGCGCACACAGGCGCTCGCAGAACGTCATTCGATTCCCTATTATGCTAACTACAAGGAACTTCTGGAAGACTCGAATATAGATGCCGTAATTATTTGCTCGGAAAATGTCTATCATGCTGAGCTAACCATCGCTTCAGCCCGAGCGGGCAAGCATGTACTGTGCGAGAAGCCGCTAGGTCTGTCAGTGGAAGAAATGGAACGCATGATTTCGGTCTGCTCTGAAGAGGGAGTACAGCTTATGACAGCCTTTCCTTGCCGCTTCCTCACTCCGGTTGTGCGGGCTAAGGAATCACTAGATCGCGGCGATATTGGTGAAATTATCGCTTTTAAAGGAACTAACAGAGGTTCTTTTCCGGGACCTAGATGGTTCTCTGATGAAGACCTATCGGGAGGCGGTGCTGTTCTAGATCACACTGTGCATGTGATGGATCTGATGAACTGGTTCTCTGGTTCTTCTGTAGAACAGGTGTATGCCTATGCGGATACCTTATTTGATTCAGAGTGCAAGCGGACGATCGATGATGCTGGAATGGTGCATGTAACTTTTGAGAATGGTGTGTTCGGAGTGCTGGATCCTAGCTGGTCACGCAATCCCGGCTTCCCCACATGGGGGGATGTGACCCTGGAAATCATTGGAACTAAAGGTGTCATCTCCATAGATGCTTTTAACCAAAAAAACAATGTATACGGAAGAGCATCTGGCAAAGGGAACTGGTCCTTCTGGGGGGATGACATGAATGAACTGATGCTGAAGGCTTTTGTACAGGCGCTTTTAGAAGGGGTGGAGGTACCAATTTCGGGAATAGATGGACTCCGATCCACAGAGGTTGCACTTACCGCTTATCAATCTGCTCATGCAGGCCAACCGGTGCGTTTAAATAAATGAGGATGCTGTAAGCAGCACAAAACTTTGAGGAGGATGGAACCGCCTATGAAGGATCAGGAATTGTTCGATAGTATGTGTGAAAAGCTCTACTCTGCGGTAATCTCTGATACGTTGGATCAATTGGGCTATCGTAATCAGGTGATGCGTGAAAATATTAACCCGATAGATCCTACCTGGATCGTTGCCGGAAGAGCAAAGACCATTCTGTCTGTGGATATTCATCATTTGCCGGAAGATCCGTACACGAAGGAGATTGAGGCGGTGGACAGCGTTAAGCCTGGTGAGATTGTCATCGGCTGCACGAATGAATCGCGGCAGAACGGACTGTGGGGAGAGCTATTGTCTACGGCTTCCAAAATGAGAGGTGGCCGCGGAGCCATTGTAGATGGACTAATCCGTGATACTGCTAAAATTCTGGAGCTTGGTTTTCCTGTCTTTGCTACCGGCACCAAACCTGTTGATTCTCAAGGTCGTGGAATTGTTATCGACTATGACATTCCGGTACTATGCGGTGGCGTAATGGTCCATCCCGGAGATGTAATCTTTGGTGATCGTGATGGTATCGTTGTGATTCCGGGCGCCATCATCGATGAAGTGTTCCAATTAGCTATGGATAAGGTGACTCGGGAGAATCATACACGGGATGAACTGCTCGAAGGATATACCTTGCGGCAGGTCTACGATAAATACGGGGTGCTCTGAACAAGATTCGAGGGAGTGATATACATGAGGCTGGCTGGCAAAAGAGCGCTAATCACAGGTGCAGCAAGAGGAATTGGACTGGGAATCGCCCATCGATTTCTGGAAGAAGGCGCTCAGGTGGTGTTGCTGGACCGAAGTGAGGGTGAGCTTCTTATTGCACTTGAAACCTTGAAGGATTATGGTGAAAAGGCTGCAACGGAGGTGTGTGATCTTCGCGATGTGTCACAGCTGGAGCAATCTGTTGCCCGAGCCTTTGAAAGATTCGGCGGGATAGATATTGTAGTGAACAACGCCGGAATCGCCTTTCGTGAACACTTTCTCGATATCTCGGCGGAGCACTGGAATGCAGTGTTTGATATCAATGTAAAGGCTGTTTTTTTAATTGGTCAGCTTGCAGCAAGACAAATGATTTCTCAGGGCGGCGGAGGCGCCATTATTAATATGAGCTCAAAAAATGGTCTATCGGCAAGCTCCGAGCTCGCGCATTACAATGCTTCTAAGGCTGCTGTTATACTGCTAACCGAATCGATGGCAGTGGAGCTGGCGGCTTATGGGATCCGGATAAACGCAGTAGCACCGGGATTCGTGGATACACCCCTCGACCGCAAGCTGCGCGATGCTTCGAAGCTCCCGGCTTATTCGGAGCATACACCGATGAAGCGGGCGGCAACGATAAGGGAAGCTGCCAATGTATTTCTTTTTCTGGCTTCTGATGAAGCTTCCTATGTAACGGGAGAAACCATTCGTGTGGATGGTGGACATTTGGCTAATGGTAGTGAGCTGTAAATAAAAGAAGGAGTGAACGTTTTGGAAATTACAGAAATTCAGGCAGAATTGATGATTGATGCTCAGGCTGAGCTTGGTGAAGGGCCGCATTGGGATGCCGAATCCAAACAGTTGTACTGGGTGGATGTTACGAGAAGGAAGCTTAGAATATACAACCGGATCACGGGTAATGAAGTAGTCCGCTCCTTCGACCGGATGATCAGCGCAGTGATTCCAACCACTGCGGGAGGACTTGCATTGGCCATGGAGGATGGGGTCTATCTCTCTCAAGCTGAGAATTCTCCTGTCTTATTGACTTCGATAGAAGCAGAGCTACCACTCAACCGATTAAATGATGCCAAATGTGATCGACAAGGCCGACTGTGGGTGGGAACGATAAGCTTGAACAATGATGCGCCGGATTCCGGAGGTTTCTACGTCGTGGAGCCTGATGGTTTCACACACCAATTGTTATCCGGCATTGGCTGCTCGAACGGAATGGCTTGGGACTATTCCCGGAGCAAGATGTATTACATTGATACGCCGACTAGGCAGGTGGATGTATTTGATTACGAGGAAAAGTCTGGAAGGATAAGTAACCGAAGATTAGCGTTCCGAATTCCTGCAACAACTGGCTATCCGGACGGAATGACAATAGATAGTGAAGGCATGCTTTGGGTCGCCCACTGGGGCGGAGGCTGTGTATCACGATGGAACCCGGAGACGGGTGAGCAGCTTGGACTCATTCGAGTTCCAGCACCACTGGTGACCTCATGTACTTTTGGAGGCAGTGATCTAACGGAACTCTACATTACAACTGCAAGGATAGGGATGCACGAGAAAGAGTTACGTGATTATCCGTTTGCAGGCGGTTTGTTTATGGCTAAGCCCGGGGTGACTGGCTTGTTGCCGGGAAACTTTCAGGCTAAGGAGTAGGAAGAGGAGGCAAAGCGATGCGACTCAAAGATAAGATCATCATAATAACCGGAGCTGGCTCGGGAATTGGAAAAAGCACGGCTGCTTTATTCGCTTCAGAAGGAGCGACAGTAATCATTGCCGATGTCCAAGAGGATTCAGGAAAAGCCGCTGTCACTGAAATAGAGGCGACGGGGGGAAATGCGATGTTCATACCCTGTGATGTAACCGATGCTAGCAGTACTACCGTGATGGTTGATCAAGTCTTTAATACTTTTGGACGTATCGATGTGCTCTTTAATAATGCAGGAATCAGTGGCGTGGGTGCGGTACATGAGGTTTCCGAGGAAGTATGGGAGAGGGTCATGCGGGTTAATGTGACGGGTGTGTTCTTAACCTGCAAGGCTGTCCTCCCTTATATGATGAAGACCAAGAAGGGTTCTATCATTAATATGTCCTCTGGCATCGCCGAAATCGGAGTCGCAGAGCGAGTTTCCTACAGTGCTTCTAAGGGAGCTGTTCTATCTTTAACTAAAGCGATGCAGGTTGATTATGCACCTTACGGCATTCGTGTAAATGCGCTGCTACCAGGTACGATTATGACTCCGTTTGTAGAAGGTTATTTGAAGACTTCTCTGGATCCAGAGGCTTCGGTTGCGGCCATTAAGCGTAGACAGCTTAGCGGTGAGCTTGGCAAACCTGAGGATGTGGCACGAGCTGCACTATTTCTAGCTTCCGATGAGTCCGGGTTTGTAATGGGTTCGCCGCTATATGTGGATGGTGGCCTTGTCTTCGGAAAAAATGCATAAAGTGAAGGAGAGTGTTATAGATGAGGCTAGTTACCTTTTTGCAAAAAGAAGATGATCATATGGGCGTTCTAACCGACCATGGTGTGGTGGATATTGAGGCGGCACAGACTGCATTATCCACTCGGACGGAGGTTCCAGTAACGGTTAAGCAATTGCTTGATGGTGGGGAGGATGCACTTAACCAACTGAGGATTTTTGTGAATGACCTGCTTGAAGGAGAAGTGAATCCATCCTGGCTGAAGCAGGAAGATGAGTTAGCATTCGGTCCCTGTGTTACTGATCCTGGAAAAATCATCTGTATTGGCCTTAATTATCGCCGGCATGCGGAAGAGACTGGGATGGCCATTCCCGAATTTCCCATCCTGTTCAATAAATTTAACAATACACTAACTGGACATGGCTCAGAAGTTCCGCTTCCGAGGAACAGCCAGAAGGTGGACTACGAGGCAGAGCTTGGCATCGTCATCGGACGAACCGCGAAATATGTGACGGAGGAAGATGCACTGGATTATGTCTTCGGGTATTGTACGGCTAATGATTTGTCGGCGCGGGATTTACAGATGCGGACGAGTCAATGGCTAGCGGGAAAGTCTTGCGATAAATTTTCACCCATTGGGCCTTACTTAGTCACTGCGGATGAAGTAGGCGATCCCAATCAGCTCGATATTCAGTGTACGGTGAATGGTGAACTGCGTCAGAACTCCAATACTTCGGACATGATTTTTAATTGCAAGCAGATTGTCAGCTATGTATCCCAGTGTATGACGCTTTCGCCGGGGGATATTATCCTGACTGGAACACCAGAAGGCGTAGTGATGGGTTACCCTCCAGAGGATCAGGTCTATTTGCAAGCTGGTGATGTGGTCACGGTGCAGATTGAGAAGCTTGGTGCCATTACAAATACGATGGTTAGCGAATAGGAGGGAGTAGGGATGATCTTCGATTGTCATACCCATTTGTTTGGACCGGGAATGGTTTCAGGACCTACGGATGAGGCGATCAAACGGGCTTGGGGACCGGATATGAATATCGAAGCAACCCCCGAGCAACATCGTAGTCATTTGGAAGGATTCTCTGGTGCCATCGTATTGGCCATGGCAGCGCATGCAACGGGACTGGTTGTGCCGAATGATTATGTTGCAGATTACTGTCGCACGGATCCAGATCGATTATTCGGTTTTGCAAGTGTAGATCCCAATCATCTGGATTGTGTTGCTGAATTTGAGACTGCGATCCGTGAGATGGGATTAAAAGGGCTGAAGCTTGCGCCTATCTATCAGAACTTTTATCCTGATGATCCCAGGCATTATGCCCTCTATGCCAAAGCAGAACAGCTAGATGTACCTATTCTATGGCATCAAGGAACCTCTTTTGTACCGGAGGGTTATCTGGATGCATCAAGGCCGGCGATGCTGGACCCGATTGCCCGTGCATTTCCGAAGCTGAAGATGATTGTGGCGCATATGGGTCATCCCTGGATTGATGAGTGTATTTCACTGGTGCGCAAGCACCCTAATCTGTATATGGATGTTTCTGCTTTAGGAAGTAGACCTTGGCAATTTTATAATGCACTGGTGTCTGCGATGGAATATGGGGTTCAAGATAAAATATTGTTTGGGTCGGATTATCCGTTCTTTGGGACACAGAAGATGCTGGATGCTCTGTACCATATCAATGATCTGGCGGAGGGAACGAAGCTGCCACAAATACCGCAAAAATATATTGAGGACATAATACATCGTCTAACACCGGAAATTCTTGGTTTTATCTGAAACATTTATGCTTGGTCTATAGGCGAGGTTGTTAAAAGGAGATGAGGTCATGGCGGAGTGCAGGGACAGCGAGGAGAGTGTGGCTGAATCAGGCGGTAAGTTGAAGAGCGAGGCTTATTTTCAGGAAAAAGATCTATGGGGATTTATCCATCGTTCCTTCACGAAGTCTATGGGATACACCGAAGAAGATCTCCGCAAGCCAGTGATCGGCATTTGCAACACGTTTAGTGAGCTGAATAAATGCCATTCCCATTTTAATGAATTGGTGGATTATGTGAAGCGTGGTGTTTGGCAGGCAGGGGGAGTGCCGATGGAATTCCCGACGATTTCGATTGGTGAGCCTTATGTGAAGCCTACAACGATGCTGCTGCGTAATTTGATGGCGATGGATACGGAAGAAATGATGAAGGGGCATCCCATTGACGGGGTAGTGCTGCTTGGGGGTTGCGATAAAACGGTACCCGCTCAGCTGATGGCAGCCGCTAGCGCCAATATTCCAGCCATTGTATTGACAGGTGGCCCTATGCTAAATGGCCGATTGGGCGGGCGTAGCCTTGGAGCGTGCACGGATTGTTATGGCTTTACGCTGGAGCATAAAGCCGGAAATATAAGTGACGAAGAGCTGGCTGTTGCAGAGAATGCAATTTGCCGTAGTGATGGTCACTGCATGGTGATGGGCACAGCAAGCACGATGGCCTCGATCGCCGAAGCGATCGGCATGGCGTTACCGGGCTGTGCGGCTATTCCGGCGCCGGACAGCAGACGCAGGCATATGTCTGAGCGAACGGGCAAGCAGATCGTAGAGCTGGTTCGCCAGGGCATTCGTCCCCGCGACATCATGACTGCAGCGGCGATAGAGAATGCGATCACAGTTACGATGGCGAGCGGCGGATCGACGAACGCTATCATCCATCTTATAGCGATCTCCCAGCGGCTGGGGATGAAGCTGCCTTTAGAGACATTTGACCGGATCAGTAGCCAGACCCCGTTTATTTTGAACCTGCGTCCTTCGGGCAAATATCAGATGGAAGAGTATTTCGAGGCAGGTGGTGTACCCGCGCTGATGAAGGAGCTGGAGCCGCTGCTGCATGGGGATTGTTTGACTGTAACAGGCAGAACGGTTACAGAAAATCTGGTTCAGGCGGCAACACTTGACGGAGATGTGATTCGTACCTTGGAGGAGCCACTCGACAGCCAAGGTGGAATTGCTGTGTTGCGCGGGAATCTGGCGCCGGATGGGGCGCTGATCAAGCAAACCGCTGTATCCGCTCATCTCAAAAAGCATATCGGACGCGCAGTAGTGTTCGAGAGCCCGGCCGATCTAAATAAGCGGATCGATGATCCTGATCTGGTCGTGGATGAGAACAGCGTGCTAGTGCTTAAAAACGCAGGCCCGAAGGGTGCTCCAGCGATGCCGGAGATCGGGCAAATCCCGATTCCACAAAAGCTGCTGAAGCAGGGCATACGCGACATGGTCCGCATCTCTGACGCGCGGATTAGCGGTACTTCCTATGGCGCATTGATTGTACATGCGGCGCCGGAAGCAGCTGTTGGTGGTACGCTGGCGCTTGTGCAGGATGGCGACGAAATTGAGCTGGATATTTCCGCGAGGCGCTTGGAGCTGAATGTGTCGGATGAAGAATTGGCACGACGTAGGGTCTCATGGCAAGCGCCCAAGCCGCACTACGACAGGGGGTATGGCTTACTATTTCATGAGCGTGTGCTTCAAGCGAACCTCGGTTGTGACTTTGACTTTCTTCTCCCTGTTGAGCTTAGAGAATTGTTGCTGAGCGAGAGGGAATCGGTGCACTCGAAATAATAGCCGAGACTGAAATAATCTAATGCCTGTGAAGATGAAATAGCTGCACTTTATACAACTACAGTATATTGTAATCGTCTCATTTGGACTTTAACTGCACTTCATACAGTTAAATCTTATCAAATCGCTGTTTGTAGGCTCATTTTGGATTTTTAATTGCAGATAGTACAACTAAAGTACTATCTACGGGAACAGGAGTTGATATAAGTGTACGAAATACACTTATATCGCACGAATTGTACGAATTGTACGAATTGCACGAATCGCAAGTGTCGCGCATGTCGCAAATATCGTACGAATCGTACGTATTTGCGGCTCCGGAAGTGGCTATCGGAGGAATTGCGAACCTTGTGCAGGATGGCGATGAAATTGAGTTGGATGTTTCCGCGAGGGCTTAGGGCTGTAGGTGTTGGAAGAGAATGAGACCAAGCGTCGGATTACAAGGTAAGCGCCTAAGCTACACTAAGACAAAAGTTAGTATGAGTTTACTAGATTGTTTGACTGAACTGGATAGGCTGGACTGAGGTTGGTTTATTGCTTTGATTGATTTGAATGTGATGATTGCTTTGCTTTGAGTGATTGCATTTTATGCAATAGATTCCGCTCAGAGAGACTGAATTTTGATTCTATTGCACTATGTGCAATGAAATTTCAGATAATTACCACTAAACGAGCTTATGGCAGGAATCTGATGTATGAAGTGCAATAGATTCATTATTTAGCGATGAATTTGGAAATTCTATTGCACATTCTGCAATCAGGGAGTTGGTTTTCGATTGTAGCAAGCTGGTTTGTGAATGTAGCTAGTTAGTTTTCGATTGTAGTTAGCTTGGTTTCCGATCACAACAAGCTAGTTTCTAATCTCAGATAGCCCGGCTTTCAATTACAACTAGCATCGTGTCCGATTACACCAAGCTATAAGGTCTTTTGTGGTAAAAGCAACAAACTTGAGTCAATGGAGAGGAGAGTTCAATGATGCGAACCGTTCAAGAGTTGGAGGAGCGCTTGGCAAGTCCATCGGCAGCACTGATTGAGGAACTTAGCCAGCTCGATGGAGATATTATGCTACTAGGCGTAGGGGGCAAGATGGGACCCAGTCTCGCAAGGCTAGCGGTGAATGCAATTCGCCAAGCGGGGCTAAACAAGAAAGTTATCGGCGTATCCCGCTTCTCGAATAAGGAGCTGAGACGAGAGCTTGAAGAGGCCGGGGTCGAGATTATCTCCGCCGATTTATCTGACAATAAGGCGCTGCAGGCACTCCCTGAAACCCAAAATATTCTCTATATGGCCGGGAATAAATTCGGCACGACCGGGAATGAACATTTCACTTGGATGATGAATGCCTATCTGCCGGGCCGCGTTGCGGAACGGTTCCGTAATTCACGAATGGTTGTATTCTCGACAGGCAACGTTTACCCTTTTACTCCGGTTAGCCAAGGAGGCGCAACGGAAAGAACTTCACCGAACGCGAATGGGGAATATGGGCAATCCTGTCTGGGCCGGGAGCGTATATTTGAACATTTCTCTCATAAAAATGGAACGCCGATGTTCATTTATCGGCTGAATTACGCCATTGATCTGCGGTATGGTGTGTTATTGGAGCTTGCTCGATCGGTCAGGGAGGGACTTCCCATTGATATCACAATGGGTCATGCCAATGTGATCTGGCAAGGGGATGCGAATGAAATCGCATTGCGAGCACTGCTGCGTTGCAGTTCGCCGCCTAATGTCATGAACATTACTGGGCCTGAGACATTGTCCCTGCGCTGGGCTGCGAATGAATTCGGCCGAAAGTTAGGCATTGAGCCGATTTTTACAGGTGCAGAAGCACCTACTGCACTGCTAAGTAATGCAGCGAAAGCCGCTGCCACCTTTGGCTATCCGCGGGTATCGCTGGCCGAAATGATCGACTGGATTGGCGATTGGATAGGGCAAGGCGGAGAAACCTGGAATAAACCCACGCATTTTCAGGAGCGGGAGGGCAAATATTAATGACACTGACAAGAGTACCTTTGACTTCGGAATTACATGCCGCGCTTCATGATGGGTTGGCTATTCCCGCACATCCTCTCGCCTTAACTAAAGAGCGCAAGCTGGATGAGCGACGTCAACGGGCACTTACCCGATATTATGTTGCTTCCGGGGCGGGTGGAGTCGCGGTGGCAGTGCATTCTACTCAATTCGAGATCAGGGATCCAGAAGTAGGGCTGCTGGAACCTGTGTTACGTCTAGCTGCGGAAGAGGTGGAGCTTGCCCAGCTAAATCGGCCATTCATGAAAGTAGCGGGTATTTGCGGAGGGACGGAGCAGGCTGTTCTTGAAGCGCGCCTTGCCGCAAGCTTTGGGTATGAAGCGGGACTGCTTAGCATGGGAGGTCTGCAAACCTTGAGTGAGGAAGAACTGCTAGAACGAAGTCGCAGAGTGGCAGATGTGATTCCGGTGTTTGGTTTCTACCTTCAGCCGTCGGTGGGAGGACGGATTTTAAGCTTTGATTTTTGGAAGGCTTTCGCTGAAATAGAAGGCGTAATCGCCATCAAAATGGCGCCGTTCAATCGTTATCAGACGCTGGATGTAGTCAGAGCTGTGCTTGAATCCAGCCGTAGCGAAGAAATTGCTCTGTACACCGGAAATGATGATAATATTGTCAGCGATCTGCTCACGACCTTCCGATTTATGGTGAACGGCAAGCCCGTTGAGAAAAAAATAGTCGGCGGCCTACTCGGTCACTGGGCAGTCTGGACGAGCAAAGCAGTACAGCTGCTTAATGAGATTAAAAAGGTCAGAAGTGAACCCTCGTTGGCATCCAATTGGTTGACGCTTGGGGCTGAAGTGACGGATAGCAATGCGGCGATATTTGATCCCGCGCATCATTTTCATGGCTGTATCCCGGGTATTCATGAAGTACTTCGCCAACAAGGATTGCTTGAAGGCTTATGGTGTCTAAATCCGGAGGAACGATTATCCCCGGGGCAAGTGGAGGAAATCAACAGAGTGCGCAGAGACTATCCCCATCTGGTGGATGATGGATTTGTGGCATCGCATTTGGAAGAGTGGCTGCAATAACACGTAGTTGTATAAGAGTTAAGGAGGGCGCACTTTCGACAAGTGCGTTCTTTCTTATCCAGAGTGCGATATCCTCCGCCTCATGATACAATAAGGGACAAGTTTATAAGGATGAGGTGACTTTAATTGAAGTATGATTTCGATCGCGTAATTGACCGCCGTAATACACGTTCTTACAAGTGGGACCAGTCCGAGAAGTTGTTTGGTGAGAAGGATATTATGCCACTTTGGGTGGCAGACATGGATTTTGAAAGTCCTCCTGCAGTGAAGGAAGCGATTCTGCGCCGCGCAGAACAAGGGGTTTACGGATACAGTGTACCTAGTGACTCTTATAAAGAAGCTATCACGTCGTGGTTCAGAAGACGGCATGATTGGGAAATTAAACCGGAATGGATTTCGGATTCTCCCGGAATCGTAACCTCCTTAAGTTTTGCTGTAGAGCTGTTTACCGAGCCAGGGGACGAGGTTATTTTACAGTCGCCAGTCTATTATCCCTTCTATGACGTCATCCAAATGAATGATCGCAAGGTCGCCAAGAATCCGCTTTTTATTCGTAATGGACGCTTCGAGATGGATTATGAGCAATTGGAAGGGCTGATGCAAGGTGGAGCCAAGCTGCTGCTTTTATGCAGTCCGCATAATCCGGGTGGTAGAGTATGGGAAAGAGAAGAGCTGCTGAAGCTTGGTGAGCTCTGTCTGCGTTATGGAGTGACCGTAATCTCTGATGAGATTCATTGTGATTTGGCGCTTCCAGGTTATGAGCATATCCCTTTTGCATCCTTATCTGAGGAAATTGCGAATATTACACTAACCACACTTGCCGCGACCAAAACCTTCAATCTACCGGGGTTACAATCTTCTTTTATCGTGTCTTCCAATCCGGAATTGAAGCTTAAATTTGATCGAAAAATGAAAGCCTTGAGTTTACATATGGCTAGCTACTTCGCCCAAGGTGCAGTAGAAGCTGCCTATAATGATGGTGAAGAATGGTTGGATGAGCTTTTAGAGTACGTGTCAGGCAATGTGGACTATGCGATTAGCTATCTGTCGGAGCATTTACCGCAGGTCCAAGTGATGCATCCGCAAGGCACATACCTGCTATGGGTTGACTGCCGCGGTCTGAATCTGGATATAGATGGACTTAAACAGCTGATGTACAAAGAGGCTAAAGTTGCTTTTAATGAAGGCTCTGTCTTTGGAACTGAGGGACAAGGTCATCTGCGGATCAATCTGGCTTGTCCTAGATCTATTCTAGTTGAAGCGTTAGAACGCTTTTGCCGAGCAGCTGTAGCTTATACTGCGAAATAAAAGGTATTCCTGAAGCTTGATGATTCCTTCTAAGGGGATCGTCGAGCTTCTTTATTTTGCAAAAAGGTAAAAAGAATAATAAAATGGAGTCCATTACGTCAAGCAGGAGGACTTCAAATGAAATGGGTAGCTCAGCTTCCGTATTATAAGATACAGCGAGAAATTAAGGATGGAGAACAACGAAGTATTACATGCAATCGCTTAATGTATTTGTACAAAGATAGAGTCGTGACTCGTCATCGTGAATTTCCAATAAAAGATATTTTAGATATGTCCTATCGCTCGATGGGAGGTTCAGAGGGGATGTTCTATCTGTACACGAGTAAGGGTGTATATACTTATTTGGTAGAGTGTGATCCTGAAAGCTTTATTCATACTTTTAAAGAACAGCAAATGAATAAAATTGAGCGTACTGGTAGGCCGTGATATGATAATCCATACGACATTGCAGGGTGGGAGAGAACATAAATGAGCAAAACACGAATTATTATTGATGTAGACACAGGTATTGATGACGCACTGGCGATTCTGTATGCCTTACGCGCTCCAAACGTAATTGTAGAAGGAATTACAACCGTTTTTGGGAATATTGATGTCGACAAGGCGGCTGACAATTCACTGCGACTGATTGAGCTTGCTAAGCCTGGTTATGAGATTCCTGTAGCTATTGGAGCATCCAAGGCACTAGTTCGTGAGCACTCAGGCTACGCCACTCATGTGCATGGTGAGAACGGTATTGGTAATGTGGAAATTGCTCCATCCAGCCAGCGTCCCATTAGCGAAAGTGCATCTGAGTTTATTGTTCGGATGGCTAATGAGAATCCCGGAGAAATTGTATTAGTTACACTGGCACATCTAACCAACCTTTCGATGGCGCTTGATATGGATCCTGGTATTAAGAATACTTTGAAAAAAGTAGTAGTGATGGGCGGTACGATCTTCAATCCCGGCAATAGAACACCGGTTGCAGAAGCGAATATTGCTGGAGACCCTGAAGCTGCAGATCATGTATTTACATCTGGACTTCCCGTTATGATGGTGGGTTTAGACGTTACGCTTAAGACGCGGATTACCCAAGAGCATATCTATTTATTAAACCGTTTTGGACGTGAAGAGAATAAAGCGATCATTTCGTTTATGGAACAATCGCTCACTCATTATTTTAATTTCTATCGTGAAGCGAACTTTTTGATTAACAGTGCACCGCTGCATGATCCGCTCGCGCTTATGGTTGCGCTGCAACCAGATTTAGTAACCTATAAAGAAATGAATGTTCGTGTGGAGCACAAAGGTGAGTTTACATCGGGAATGGTCGTAGCGGATTTGCGGGCTCAGCCAAAAGTGGGTAAACCCATACAAGTTGCTGTGGATGTAGATGTTGAACGAGCAGTGGGAACCTTTTTGAGCGTGTTTATGTAATTTTGTCGACCTCTACTAATATGAAAAATAATTTCGAAGCTCATAGATGACAATCTATTAATTTTACAATTGGATAATCTTTGGTAAAATGGTAGAAGACATATAAAGAGTTTAAGAGATTACACTTCATATTATGGAAGATGGGAGACTTAACAGTCATGAACAAACGGATTGGCAAATTGGTTTTATGTCTGGCGATTTCGCTAGGCGGCACCACGGCATTATTCCAAAACACTACACAAGCAGCACCCGCAGGTGGAGTTAGTATTGTGCTGGATGGTTATGCACTGCCGTTTCCAGTAGAGCCTGTTGTGATGAACGGAACAACGATGGTTCCATTCCGGGCGATATCAGAAGCGCTGGGGATCAACGTAGAGTGGAATCAAGCGCTTAAGAAAATTACCGCGACCAAGACGGATACAGCGGGTACTAAAGTGGTAACGTTGACCCTTGGTAGTAAAAATGCAGGCGTAAACGGCGAAGTTGTGAAGCTAGGGGTTGCCCCGCAAACGATCCGTAATAACACGATGATTCCACTCAGCTTTTTCGGCCAGCAGTTTGGTGCGGGCGTAGCTTGGGATCAAGCAACCAAAACGGTATCGATCACTTCACCAAAGACGGATATGTACAAGCTGGGCTTTTATGCGCTTAGCTCATACAGTGAAATTTCGTTACTTCCTAGCTTCGATGCTGTAGCTTTTGGGTGGAGCGGGATTGATAAAAGTGGACAATTCACCACAACAGGCACTGATTTTAGATGGCCTCAAGCAGCTGGGGATGTAACCCCAGAGTCTATTATCTCGAATGCAGCAGCAGGTGGCACAGCGCCTTATCTGATGGTCTTTTCTGGTGACACTGCAGCGGAGCTCACGAAGAATCTGGAAGATAAAGTGCTTCAAGAGCAGACGATTACAGGAATCGTTGATCTGGCTACACAAAAGGGATTCCAAGGCATCACGCTGGATCTAGAAGGACTGGGTCTAACGGGAGATAAAGCAAAGGTGCAAGCCGATTACAATGCTTTTGTGAAGAATTTGTCTCAAAAAGCACATGCAGCAGGTCTTAAGCTCACGGTTATTCTTCATCCATTAAACAGCTCTTATAAAGGTTATGATTACAAGACGCTGGGAAGCCTCGCAGACGATTTGGTCATTATGGCTTATGATTATTTGCAAGAGAAAAAAATTCCAGAGCCGATGAGTTTAGTTGATGAAGGCATCCGGCTTGCACTTCAACAAGTGAGTAAGGATAAGCTGATTCTCGGTATTTCCGTATACAGTGAGAATGAAACATCAGTAAATTCCAAGGTTGGACTTGCTAAACGTTATGGTCTTAAAGGGATTGCAATCTGGCGTGTGGGCTTGATTGGACAGCCTGTCTGGAATGAGATGGGTAAGTCGGTGGAGTTGTAGGCGGAATTATGATACGTTATCAAAAGAAAAGGGCTGCCATTTGGCAGCCTTTTTTTCTTAAAAAGAAAAAAATTATATGCTTGCGCAATAAATTATCCTTATCTTTCTCACATAAAGCTAGAATGGAATAGATCTATTAAAGTATAGGGAAATCCTCCCTATAAATTCTGTATTTTAGGGTTGTACAGGTGGAGTATAGGGAATTTCTCCCTATATTTCAGCGGATATCATCGTTTTTTAGAAAATTTCCTGTATTATAGGGAGAAATTCCGCATAACTAGGTAATTGTGAAGAAATCATCCTGAAAATAGGGAGTTTTTCCCTATAAATCTCCCTTGCCATCTCCCATCACAATTTTGACTGGGTGCAGGAGGTGGGGAGTTTGGGATATGAAATCTAAAATGGATCGGAATTTATAGGTTTCACGGCATAAATGATCTTTCTCTTATGGAGGGGGATATGCCTATTCATACGTACCATTCTTGATGGACTCGATAGTAGTGAACATCCGTGAGTATACATCTTTAATGTTGGGTTCATTTACTTTGCCGTTGTAAAGTCCGTATCCCCAAGTTTTATATGTTTCACCAGTTTGAAGATAGCAAGTAACATACATATCACTATTAAAATTTGTTAAAGAATAGTGCTTATACGATACGTCTTCAAGAACAAACGGCATAAATGATTTCGTAGCTCCAATAAAGAAGAAAGGAACACCTGCATTTGTGTATATTTTAACATACTTGTTTTCGTCCGCTTCTTTCAGATGCTCTTTCGTAATAACTACAGCATCATATTGGGAGGAGAGCTTTGAATAATCTTCTAATTCCTCAAAAGAAATACTTGTGAAGTGCACATGTTCTTCTCTTATTTTAGGGACCTCACCAACAACACCTATAAATAAGCTTTTCCCTGAGTACAGCGGTGTATCAACCGTATCGGCATTAGATGTACAGCCTGTAACAAAAATGACGATTAAAATAATGAGTGCGTTTAGGATGATTTTCCTCATCTTTTGGCTCCTTTCAAGCGTTCTGCATGAGTTGTATCTGCTTACAATAAAGTATTATAGTGGAAATTATTGGTGCAGACCAGTAAATGGGTCATGGACCTCGAAAGAAGCCTGATTCAGAGGAGGGTAATGTTGCATCCAATTACTGCAATAGAAATCATATTTTCGGTTGTTTTTGTCCTCATTATATTTGGAGTAGCCTTGTTTTTACCCCGTAAGATTAGGAAGTCTGGTTTAATTATAGTATCTTCAATAACTGTACTTTTGCTATTATCCTTCGCTATTCGCCCCTACTGGATTAATTATCAAGTATCCCGAAAAACAGAACAACTCAATCACTATTTGGAGGAGAAATACCCTAATCAAGAATGGGAAATTAGTCGACAAGAAGGTAGACAATATAATCCTTATCATTTACAAGTTAGATTCAAAAACGAAGAAGGTTGGATTTATATTTATTCAGTCGTAAATGAGAAGAAAATTCACCAGAGCGTTTGGGTACCATCAGGTGGCAACTCTTTCGAAGAAGGAAAGCATTACGAAAAATGAGATCAGCTGAGTAGTGACGAAGGGAAGTTTGGAACTGTAGGAGCGATAGCGACCGCCTTTGTCTCCGGATTTCAACCGTTTAATACGGTAAAATCAAAGAAATCTGGAGACAACAGCGGCCGGAAGTCCAAACATTCCCAAAGTTACGTCCGAAAGCTGCTGACCTGGATTTCTCAAACACACTTCGACTGTTATATACCTCACATTAACCTAAGCCATAAACCTTTATAATCTCTAAGATTGAACCCTTGAATCAAATCATTATTTTTCAGGAGGACTTTAGAGAATGAGATATAAAGCATTGGAACTAGACAAACCGCTTACTTATGAGCTGGAAGGCTTAGAAATAGGAGTTACCTCGAACTGTAATTTTCGCTGCGATTATTGTTGTGCGTATAATAGAAATGATGGACAAAGCATCAAGGCTAAAGAGGTTATCCGAATTCTTGAAGAGCTTCCTGGTCTGAAAAGAGTACGCTTGTCAGGTGGCGAGGTCACATTAAAGTTCGATGACTGTGTGGAGATTGTAAACTACTGCTCATCCAGAGGGATTCAGACACAGCTCAATTCAAACGGCAGTCTTTTAAATGCTGAACGGATTGATCAATTGGTCGCGGCAGGATTAACGACGATACATATTTCCTTCAATTTTACTACAGCGGACGCCTTCTCACGTTATTATAATATTCATCCAAGCATCTACGAGAAAATTAGAGAAAACATTACTATGTTCGCGGCAACTAGTGTAGATACGGTGCTGGAAACGCTGTTGTTCAGCGAAACTCAGGATAATATGAAGGAAATTAGTGATCACGTATATGCGATGGGTGTCAGAACACATGAGATTCAGAACAGTATTATCATGGATCATACGGGTTGGAAGTCTATAGCTGCCCGTGAACAATTAAAGAATGCTGTGAGTGAACTGATCGCTATGAAGAAAGAGGATACGACCCTGTATTTCACTTGCATGGACCGGTTTATGGATGCGCTTGGGTTCGAGGAGCAACCGGGCGTTTATTTTCCACACTGCATTGAGGGCAAGAAACAGCTTCATCTACATGGCAATGGAGACATCCTGATCTCTGAATTATGTCATCCCATTATTATTGGCAACATTTATCAGGGAACCTCACTGAAGGACTTATATAGTAACATGCCAGCGCCTTTGGCTCAGTTCCTGGATAAACTGCCATGCCCAGCACTGGACGCATTGTTTCCGCAAGGGGTTTAAATCGTTAAGCATTGCTATAAAATTACTACTTGGAGCCAATTTATTGAATTGGTTCCTTTTTTGTGTAGTAGATTAATGGAAAGTCCTGTATGATTTCTGTAAGCTTATAGAGACTGCTACAACTTAAATTTGCGGATAAGGAATGTATGACATCCATACATAAGGTGTGCGACACATGCTTACGAATATAAGAAATGGACTCATCAAATCCAATGTTGTTCTCGAAAAAATCATGCCACTATTAACACCTACTGCCATCGTGGTTGGTGTGCTTAATGAAAGCAGACTGCTACCATTCACAGGTCTCGTCCCATGGATATTCGCCTTTATGACATTGATCGGAAGCTTGAAATCCAATCTCAAAGATCTGCTGGGCGTGCTGCTGAAACCACAGAAGTTGATCGTATTGATGGTTATTCTTCATATCGTGATGCCGCTCATTGGCTGGCTCGTTGCAAGTGCTGTTTTTCCGGGAGATCCTTACACAGTGACAGGATTTGTACTGTTGTTTGCGATCCCAACGGGTGTCGTTAGCGTGGTGTGGGTATCCATATACGGCGGGAACATTGCACTAACTTTGGCACTTATTCTAATCGATACGCTCTTGTCACCGATTGTCGTTCCGGGTACCTTGTATTTGCTCATGGGAGCGAGTGTGGAGATTCAGCTTGGGGAAATGATGAAAGGACTCCTATGGATGGTTGTCATTCCTTCGGTAGTCGGGATGCTTCTGAATCAATGGACAAAAGGCAAGGTGAATACGGTATGTGGACCTCCGCTTTCCCCATTTGTAAAGGTTGGGTTGTTCATGGTTGTTTCTATTAATGGTGCTAGCATTGCCCGTTATCTGAAACACCCGGATAGTAAATTAGCGATTATTATTGGCGTAACCTTCGTAACCGTAGTTCTCGGATATGTAATCGGAGCATTGGTATCGCGCCGTTTCCGCTTTAGCTACGAAGATTCTGTGGCCGTACAATTTAATTCCGGCATGCGTAATTTAAGCGCGGGAGCTGTGCTCGCAGTAAAATATTTTCCTCCGGCTGTTGCACTCCCTGTGATTTCAGGAATGTTATTCCAGCAAATTCTCGCTGCAATGTCTGGTCTGTTTTTACGTAGCAGAACTAAACACCCTTTAACAGATGGTGCAATTACGCAAGTTTCCCCAGCATCCCAGTCAGAACCGCCTATTTCATCTTAGAAATAAAACAGGTCTTAATAACTAGTAAAAAGAAGATTGCCGAACTAGTAGAACTAGTTTTTTCTGCATTTATATGCAAAAATTCGACATTTTTTGATATTTTCCGTATTTTCGCTTCGTCAATATTCACTAATTTATCATCATATCCGATAGTAGTTGTATTATTTACAATTGCATTGTTCTCTAATGAACAGTAGTCGGAAGGATGAGGAAAAATGAAGATTCGTCTTAAACTATCACTTATGATGATAGGTGTGACCCTATTATGTATTGCAGTAATGGGGGTTTTTACATATTTAAGGTCAACTCAGGCCATTGTGAGCCTTACTGAGAATTCTATGAAGCAGGTCAATACGAATAAAGCTCAGACCATATCGGCTATGATTTCGAAGGAGCAGAGAAGTATTGAACTTATTGCGGGAAGGTCGGAAATTGTCGAATTATTACTCCAAGCAGGGAATGGTGGCGTCGCCAAGGGGAGTAAGCTACAGAATGAGGTAAATATCAGCCTTCAGGGAATTGTGAAGGATGCTGGGAACCTCGAACATGCTTTTGTCAGTGATATGAATGGAATCGCTGTGGCTGACAGTGATATTAAGCTTATAGGTACGGATTTCAGTGATAGAAATTATACGAAGAAAGTAATGGAGACTGCGGCGCCGGTAATTAGCGAAACGCTGAAATCGAAATCTACTGGGGCTTATGTGGTAGGATTTGTACATCCGGTTAAGAGTAACGGGAAGATGATTGGATATGTAGCTTCAGCGGTTTCTGCAGATAGTATGATTAAGTATTTAGCAAACACAAAAGTGGTGAACACGACGAGCTCTTATGCCTATTTACTGGATGAGAACGGAAATAAACTGTATCATCCGGATCAAAAACAAATCGGACAACCGATTGAGAATGCTCTGATCTCGGCTGTTATGGATCGTGTGAGGGCTGGTGAAGAGGTAGCAGATGGCCTGTTTAATAATACATATAATGATGTGGAGAAGAAATCAGCTTACACGGTAATTCCTGAGACCAACTGGTTGCTTGTATTAACTGCTGACTTAGATGAGATAGTGAAGCCTGTCACTGATATGAGAAATTTTAACATTATACTGGGTGTAGGAAGTTTGATTATTGCATTGTTGATTGCTTTATATTTTGCCCAAAAAATCTCTTCACCGATTGCTAAACTGACAGAGTTGATCAATAGAACGGCAGATCTGAATTTGACGTATGAATCCCAGTACGAGTATCTGACGAAAAACAAAGATGAAACAGGTACGATAGCCATAGCGATGCTCCGAACACGGGTTATTCTTCGTGATATGGCGGGTAGTCTAATCACGATCTCGACCAAGGTGCTTGATAATGCGGAGACTCTTGAAAAGCTGTCTATAGATGTACGGGAGAATGCTCATGACAATTCGGCAACTACACAGCAGCTTTCGGCAGGGATGGAGGAGACAGCAGCTTCAACACAAGAGATGACAGCAGCGATTACTGAAATTGATATTAATGTGTCTGAGATCTCCAGTAATGTGAAGGAAGGCGCTGAAGTTTCCAAACAGATCAGTGAGCGGGCGATGGCGTTACAAGATGAGGCGTTAGAGTCAACGGATAATGCGAAGCGAGTGTATGAATCTGTTCGTATCGATATGGAAAAAGCAATTGAACAGTCGAATGCGATCTCAGAGATTAATGTACTGGCGGATACGATTCTGTCGATTACTAGCCAGACCAATCTGCTTGCTTTGAATGCAGCGATCGAAGCGGCTAGAGCAGGTGAGGCAGGTAGAGGATTTGCTGTTGTAGCTGGTGAAATCCGCAAGTTGGCTGAGAAATCGTCAGAGACTGCGGCTGGGATTCAAGGGGTCGTTTCAGGTGTATATGCTTCTGTTGAACTAATGAAGGAAAATTCAGAGGCGTTACTTGCTTTTATTGACCAGAATGTTCTTGGAGACTATGAGCGGTTAACGGAGGTAAGTCAGCAATATAACAGAGATGCTACTACAGTAAATTTGCTGATGAATCAATTTGAGACTGCGGCCGATCATCTAAGTATGGCTGTATCTAGTATTTCTATAGCGGTCAATGAAGTGGCTGCTACAGTAAATGAGGGGGCTATTGGGATTCAGGATATTGCGGTGAAGACGGCTGATATCGTTGAGAAGACATTCCATGAAGTTACGGTGGCTGACGAGAATACCCAAAGTGCCAAGGAGCTACAGGGGCTGGTAGATCGGTTTAAGATCTAAGTAGGATTAAGGGAATCTTTATCCGTCATTCATAAAATATTAAGCTTGCAAGGTTATAGTACATATATAACCTCCCTTAAATATAAACTTTGCCCCGCCGGCCGTCGGCGGGGTCTTTTTTTTATGTGAATCCTTTTAAGCGAATACCAGCTTAGCCAGTGATGAGGTAAATAGCTTCATCCAGCGGAACGATAACCTCTGTTTGTTCCACCATATCTTTCAAACGTACCTTATCAACACTTGATTCGCTTTCGCCGATCAGTATAACGTAACGGATGTTTTTGGATGAAGCTGTGGCGAGCTGCTTTTTTAATTTTCTTTTACCGGATACGAGAGTGGTTCTTATAGAACAGGCACGCAGCTCGGCTGCTGCAATTAAAGCTTGTGGTAGTGTCTCACCGATGGGAATGACCATAACATTTGCTGCTCTATTTTCTTGGATAGGTCGTTCTGCTAGGAGCGCCATGATTGACTCCATACCAAATGACAACCCCACCGTAGGATATTGATTATCCTCTCTGCCCACTAGCTGTCCGATAATCGCGTCATATCTGCCTCCGCCACCCAAGCTTGAGGCAAAGGAACCAGATGCATCAAAGATCTCGTAAACTGTTCCTGTGTAGAATGAAAGACCTCGGGATAAGAAAGGATCGAAGCGGCAATTCTCCTGTAGTCCAATGTCTTGGATTAGATTTTGTAGGACGAGAACCTCTGACGCACCCGGTTGTGTTGTGAGATTGTATTTGTCGCATAACTGCTCAAAGCTTGGATTATCCATTTCGATAAGCGCTAGAATCGCTGCGATGGTTGCACGTTCTAGCCCCTTGCTAATCAACTCGTTCTCCACTCCACTAATGTTGATTTTCTCAAGTTTATCAAGGGTAAGCATAACGGATAGTTGCTCTTCCGCAGGTACGCCGATGGAATCTAGAATCTCACCGAGAAAACGTCGATTGTTCCATTTTAGAATGATAGGAATGTCCAGCTTGCGGAACGCTTCGGTAGCCAGTTGCATTAGCTCAGCTTCAGCCTCAGGGCCGGAAATGCCGACCACATCGACATCACATTGCAGGAATTCACGCAGACGCCCACGTTTTACGGGTCCATCTCGGAACACTTTTCCGATCTCATACCGCTTGAAGGGAAACTCTATCCCTGGATTTAAAGCGATCACTTTGGCAAAAGGGATGGTCAGATCATAGCGTAACCCTAGCTTGCGGTTGCCTTGATCTGTAAGTTGGTACATTTCCTTAAGAATTTCGTCCCCGCCTGCATATTTTGAAGTTAATAACTCCAATTCATTTAATAACGTCGTATCCATCGATTCAAAATCATAGAGCTCGAACAAGTCCTGCAGCGTATTTTGAATGTTCTTTCTGAGCGCTTGCTCTTGACCGAAGTAATCATAAGTTCCTTTAATGTTTTGCATCATTAGTAGCTCCTTTGAATTGGCATAGTTTAGAAAATAAAAAAACGCGCAGGACCTCTTGGTCCTGCGCGTGATCTATGCCGCAGGGAGGCCAACGCGAGTAGCGTTAGCCTCCCTGAAAAAATTCAGGAGTGCTAACGCTGTTTGTGATAATAATGAAGTTGATTCAGCATGATTGTATTTGTATTCATCAGAACCAATTCCCTTCGAAATTTTGATTACTGCCGATTATAGCCGATCATTTGGAGTCGTGCAAGCAAGAATTTATAATTGGTTCGATTTCTTGTGGGCGAATGGACAAGTTATCAGCTATAATAGGGCTTCGATATTCCTTAAGGAAAGGGAGTTTTTCTACGATGAATGAATCTTTAATTATAGCTCGAACCGAAGAATTTGTTAAAGAACAACTTGGACAAGATACTACGGGTCATGACTGGTGGCATTGCGATAGAGTGCGCAACACCGCCGTTGAAATTGCCAAGATCGAGAGCGCAGATGTATTTGTTTGCACGATGGCCGCCTTGCTGCATGATGTTGCTGACGAGAAGCTTAATCCGTCTAAAGAAGAAGGTTTGCTTAAAGTACGTGCATGGCTTTCTTCAAACCTTACAGATGAGCAACAAATTAATCATATTATGATGATTATTGAGACGATGTCCTTTAGTGGTGGCGGGGGAGAACCGATGCAGACGCTTGAAGGCCAAGTGGTTCAAGATGCCGATCGACTTGATGCGCTTGGTGCGATTGGCATTGCCAGAACCTTTATTTTCTCAGGGGCGAAAGGTCGTCCAGCTTATGATCCAGAAGTGTCTCCAAGAGATGAATCGCTTCAAAAGGAGTACAGGGATTACAGCAAAGGAACGGCTATCAATCATTTTTATGAGAAGTTATTAAAATTAAAATTCCTGATGAATACAACCTATGGACGCAAGTTAGCAGAAGAACGGCATGATTTTATGCTTAATTATCTGGACCAGTTCTATAAGGAATGGAATCAAGGGAGCCAATAGCTGTTATAATGATAAGTATGCACAAGATGAAGGATCGCGGAGTTTCCGCTTTAACCAGAACAATCGGCATAGAAGAGGTTGAACGATGAGTGAATTGCAATTTAGAGATTATGAGTTAAACGAAGACATTATTAAAGCGCTGGATGTCCTGAAATATGAGACGCCAACAGAAGTTCAAAGCAAAGTGATCCCTGTAGCTCTTCAGCAAAAGGATCTGATCGTTAAATCGCAAACGGGTAGCGGTAAGACGGCAGCTTACGGAATCCCGGTCTGTGATTTGGTGGATTGGGTGGAGAATAAGCCGCAGGCTTTGATTCTAACGCCTACTCGGGAGCTTGCCATGCAAGTGAAAGAGGATATCACCAACATTGGACGATTTAAACGGGTTAAGGCCGTGGCTCTTTTCGGTAAGCAGCCTTTTGCTCCACAAAAAATTGAACTTACTCAAAAAACACATGTTGTCGTAGGTACGCCTGGACGTGTGTTCGACCATATTGAAAGAGGTACGCTTCCGCTAAATCGGATCAAGTATTTGATCATCGATGAAGCAGACGAGATGCTGAGCATGGGGTTCATTGAGCAGATCGAAAAGATCATTAAGCAGCTGCCAAAAGAAAGAGTGACTTGTGTTTTCTCCGCTACATTACCGGAAGTGATTAAGAATTTGTGCCGGAAATATATGAGCGATCCAACGGAAATTGAGATTCAAGCAAGTGGAATTACAACTGCTACAATTGAACATGCGTTGATCGAAGTGAGACAAGCTGCCAAGTTCTCGCTACTGAGCGATATTATTACGGTGGAGAATCCGGACAGCTGTATTATCTTTTGCCGTACACAAGAGCAGGTGAATGCGGTATTTAGAGGGCTGGCTGATTTGGAATATCCCTGTGATAAGATCCACGGAGGAATGGAGCAGGACGAGCGCTTTGAGGTCATGAATGCTTTTAAAAGAGGGCAGTTCCGTTATCTAATCGCTACCGATGTAGCGGCAAGAGGCATTGATATCGAGAACATCACTCACGTGATTAATTACGATATTCCGCTGGAAAAAGAAAGCTACGTGCACCGTACAGGCAGAACTGCTCGTGCAGGCAAGACGGGTAAAGCGATCACTTTCGTCACTCCGAATGAGCAAAAGTGGGTCAAGGACATTGAAGGCTATATTGGCTTTAGCATCCCGAATATGAAAGCTCCTTCGGATGATGCCGTTGCTTACGCAAAGGAAGCGTTCGAGCAGAAAATTAACAAGCAGCCTGTCCGCAAGAAGGACAAAAGCGAAAGCTTGAACAAAGAGATCATGAAGCTGTACTTCAACGGCGGCAAGAAAAAGAAGCTAAGAGCCGTGGACTTTGTCGGCACAATCGCAAAGCTTGAGGGTATATCTGCAGAAGATATCGGTATTATCTCGATTCAGGACAATGTGACCTACGTGGATATTTTGAACGGTAAAGGTGCAATGGTATTGCAAGCGATGAGAGAGACGACGGTGAAGGGCAAGCAGCTTAAAGTGCATATTGCGAAGAAATAAGTACGTGAACAGCAGTTTATCGCTAATCACCATTCATAAGTGCCGCTATTGATGCGGTTTAATTAAGAGGGAGTCGTGTTCTTTACACGGCTCCTTTTTTATTTGTTTTTTACAGATTGAAAATAGAGGATTAATCTATCGGTATTCAGAACTGTTACTAAATAAAGAGGTGGTATAGTGAAAAGTGAATTTAAGAACATTAGGATTAAAGCGATTCTGCAAGTTCTAATTGTTGTATTTTTGCATTTTATAACTATCTATTTTTTGAAGCTGAAAACTGAAGATTGGGATGAAGAAATAGTAAAGCAGATGTTCTTAATGTATTCAGCACCAATATTTCTTACATATATTTCTTGCGTGATGGCTTTAAAGACGAGGAAGCTAAGGTACAATATTGCATGGTTAGTTATCAGTACTTTACCTAGCATGAGAATTCTATTTTACTTAAAAGAATATCAAGGGAAAAAATCTGCAAATCCTGGTTTCGTTGAATTTGATATTCCTCAGATAGAGCTTATTTATCTATTTCCTGTTAGTTACTTGGGTATCCAACTAATTTTAATATTTTTAATGTTGATAATGATATTTTCGAAGGAAAAACCAGTAATTGATTAACATCTGTACATAAAGAATGGAAATACGAGATTCACTTTTCGTCCATCACAACCATGGAAAAGTTTCTAATTATGCTAAGGGATGGATGAGGTTGGTCGTTTGATACCCTGAAGGCAACGGTGAGGCTCTATCGTAAAGAAGCTTAGTTTTGGGAGGAGTAATTATCGAATTGGGTGTAGATGAAAATAGTTTGTGTTTGAGCGAGTGTTTAGATTGCGTTTGTGTTTGATTTATAGGGAAAACCTCCCTATAAATTACTGATTTTCGCTGGATTTTAAGCTTTTTAGGGAATTTCTCCCTATAAATCGCCTGAAATCCACTATTATGAGCTAACTAGGTGAATTTAAGGGGAGGATTTCCCTAATTATTGAAGTTGGGACCGTATTATCGATGGAATTAGGAGGATTTCCCTAATCCTATCTCAGTGACTCCATAAGCTTGCGACTCCATGGACCACAACACTCTATTACTCCTTAACTCCATAACTGCCCAGATCCCCAATTTAGCATCTCACGCTGGAAGCAGCGAGATGCACTAAAAAGCAAGCCTAGTCGCCAATTACGTAGAGACTAGGCTTGCTTCATTTAGCTAGGGAGCTAGATATAACGTCCCTAAGCGTTATACTGTGCCTGATGCAGCCGGCTGTATATGCCACCGGCATGGACTAACTCTTCATGGCGGCCTTGCTCGGCGATGCCTTCTTCGTTCACGACCATGATCCGGTCGGCATTCTTTATCGTCGTCAATCGGTGGGCGATGACGAGTGTGGTTCTACCCACGGACAGATCCGCCAGCGATTGCTGAATCGCTGCTTCCGTTTCTGTATCCAGTGCTGAAGTAGCTTCATCCAGAATCAGGATCGGTGGATTCTTCAGGAACATGCGGGCGATCGCTAGGCGCTGCTTCTGTCCACCGGACAGCTTCACACCGCGCTCTCCGATCACCGTATCCATGCCATCTGGAAGATTCTGAATGAGATCTTCCAGATGGGCACGCCGAGCAGCTTCCCAGATTTCAGGCAGCTTCGCATCGAGCTTTCCGTAGGCAATATTCTCACGAATCGTACCGGAGAATAGGAACACATCCTGCTGTACGATCCCGATCTGCTTACGTAACGACTCCAGCTTCATGTCACGGATATCGATGCCATCTATGGTGATAGCCCCGCCTGTGACATCATAGAAACGAGGGAGCAGGCTGCAAATAGTTGTTTTGCCTGCGCCAGAAGGTCCAACAAAGGCAATCGTTTCGCCAGCCTTAACTTTTAGGCTGATATTTTGTAGAACCGGACGGTCTTCGTCGTATCCGAAAAAGACATTCTGGAAGGTAATATCACCGTGTAAAGTACTTACCTCTACGGCATCCGGCTTATCGCTGATATCTGGCTCCGTATCAATAATTTCTAGATAACGTTTAAAGCCGGCAATTCCTTTTGGATAACTCTCGATAACGGCATTGATCTTCTCGATCGGACGGAAAAAGATATTGGACAACAGAATAAATGCCACAAACTCACCGATTTGCAACTCGCCATTGATGAAGAACCAAGCGCCGCTGATCATCACAAGGATCGTAATGAGGCGTGTCATCATATAGCTGACGGATAAGCTTTTGGCCATGATTTTATAAGCGAGAAGCTTAGTTTTACGGAACATTTGGTTATCTACTGCGAATAGCTCTTGTTCATGCTGCTCATTGGCAAAAGATTGAACAACCCGGATACCACCGACATTATCTTCGATACGGGCATTGAAACTACCTACATTTCCAAAAAGCTGGCGATAGGTGGAAGTCATGTTGCGTCCGAAGTAGATGATCACCCAAGCCATAATTGGAACGATAATAAAAGTAATAATGGCCAGCTTCAGATTAATATCAGCCATAAGGAGGAAAGCACCGACAAGTGTCATGATGGCGATAAATATATCCTCAGGACCGTGATGCGCCACCTCGCCGATATCATTTAAATCGTTGGTGATTCGCCCGATGAGGTGACCTGTTTTATTATTATCAAAAAAGCGGAAGGACAGTTTCTGGATGTGATCGAACATTTTTTTACGCATATCGGTCTCGATATTAATGCCAAGCATATGCCCCCAGTATGTAACGATATACTGCATAACTGTATTCAAGGCGTAAATAGCTAGGAGCGCGACACACGCAATAAGAATTAGCGGCCAATCTTGACCCGGGAGTAAATCATCAATAAATTTATTGACAGCTACCGGAAAAGCTAGTTCTAGAAGACCTGCAAAAACAGCGCAGGAGAAGTCCAATATAAATAGTTTTTTATACGGACGATAGTAGGAAAAAAACCTTCGAAGCATTCTGTTCACTCTTTTCTATAGGAATATGTAGGAGATCGAATGAAATTGATTCTCAATTGTCTTGATTATATGGATACTAAAGATGTCATTCGATTTTGTCAATAATAGGGTTATAAAATTACTTAAGGCTTGTAACTTTTATAATAATAGTGGATGATAGGTCTTAATGCCATGTAATAAACATTTTTATATTTCTGGCGTAATCGCTCACCGTCCTTACAGGAATGTCAAAGGCGTTTATGCTTGTTGCAATTTAGGAGGATACATGATGAAAGCATCGCAACGAGAAGGAAACATTCAGAATAGAGGTTTAACGGATACCAAATATGATCGCTGGCTGCTAGTGTTGGGGATTGTGTTTATCGCAGCGGCACTTAGAGCGCCTTTCACATCCGTCGGTCCACTGGTACAAATGATTCAGGATGATCTAGGCTTATCGAACACTTTAGCAGGAGCTATTACTACTCTACCATTGTTGGCTTTTGCCATTTTGTCCCCGTTTGCTCCAAAGCTAGCTCGCCGTTTCGGCTTGGCTAATGTGTTATTAATTGCTATGGTTATGCTTGCTATGGGGATTCTAATCCGGTCGGGATCTGGAACGGGACTGTTGTTCACAGGTACGGCGATACTCGGGCTTTCTATTGCAGTATGTAATGTATTGCTTCCGGGTCTGATTAAAGGGAAGTTTCCTCACAAAATTGGGTTAATGACAGGTGTCTACACCGTCTCAATGAATTTATGTGCAGCCGTCGCTTCAGGTATTAGTGTTCCGCTAGCTAGTCATGCTGGATTTGGCTGGAGAGGGACTTTGGCGATTTGGTTTATGATCGCTGCGCTAGCAACCCTGTTCTGGATTCCGCAAATGCGCAAGCTCGATCAAGGGACTGGGGCCAAGGGGTCGATCTCTAGTGGAAATATGTGGCGTTCTTCACTTGCTTGGAAGGTAACGATTTTTATGGGCTTACAGTCGTTGCTCTATTATGTCTTCATAGCTTGGTTCTCTGTTCTCCTTGGTGAGCGAGGGATGTCATCAAGCCATGCAGGTTGGTTACTATCACTAATGCAAATGGCCCAGCTGCCGTTTACTTTCTTCGTGCCGTTGTGGGCAGGTCGGATGAAGAACCAACGTATTCTAGTAATCATCACGGCTATTTTGTATTTCATCGGAATCGGTGGCATTTGGTTGGGAAGCAGTGCTTTAATGGCTGTCTGGGCGATCTGTTTTGGGATTGCCGGAGGATTTGCCTTCGGACTTGTGATGATGTTCTTCAGTCTACGGACCAGAAGCACTCAAGAAGCAGCGGAACTGTCGGGAATGGCCCAATCCGTAGGTTACGTGCTTGCAGCAATGGGCCCGGCATTATTCGGATGGCTTCATGATGTAACGAATAGCTGGACGATGCCGCTTGTTTTATTGCTGGGTGCAAGCGTATTGCTGCTGGTTGTCGGACTTGGTGCTGGTAGCGATCGATATGTGGGAGATAGAAGATAGATGGTCATAAAAAGAGTGTATTGGTACGGACACGCGCCAGTACACTCTTTTTTTTGTTGCATAGGAAGAAGCCACACCCTTCATTGTTAGACGCGTTTGTAAGCGACGACCCGGATTCTTCGATAATCCATCACCCAGCGGCCATCCTGAAATAATGTCGGTCTAAGTTTCTGTTCCATATAAGAGAGGACTTCTTCTCGTTCAGATGGTGTTAGGACACTTAAGATTCCATTAGCAAAAGTGTTCAGCCAGGACTGGAACCCTTGCTCTCCAGCCTCTAGTGGGGTTGGACGGTCGAAACAAAGGGCGAGGTCAACAGTCAGTCCATGTTGTTCTAGTAGTGTTGTATATTGTCCGATGCTAGGGAAGTACCAAGGTAATTGAAGCTTATCACTACACCCTATAGCGGTAAAAGCATTTGGAAGCTCAGTAACGATAGAAGCGATATTGCCCAGCCCACCGAACTCGGCAACAAAACGTCCGCCTGTTCGTAGGCTAGCTGTGATAGAAGCAGCTGCTCCGTTCGAGTCGGTCAACCAGTGTAGAGCAGCGTTGCTGAACACGGCATCGACTGGCTGTTCCGCGACATAGTTTTGCCCATCTGCTAAGATGAAGTTTAGCTGGGGATGCTTGTCACGGGCAGTCTGAATCATTTCGGCTGAAGCATCAATACCTGTTACAGTGGCACCACTAGCAGCGATGGCTGCTGCCAAATCACCAGTTCCGCAGCCCCAATCAACAATTTGTTCGCCAGGCTGGGGGCGAAGAAGTTCAATCAATGACTCTCCAAACTGAGACACAAAGGCCATAACAGTATCATAGGTTCCGGTGTTCCACTGCTGGTTCATACGTATTCGTCCTTTCTGGTTTGGAATTACAGTGATATTTCCGACGTAGCACATTCTTTATTTATGTTGTATCATAACAGCCTCTTATAAGTGAAATATATAAACTGAATAACTGTGATTGGTTATGCCTATGGGGATTTGAATATGTTATATCGCTTATATCGCTGTTGTTAGATTTATCTGTACATCGATTTAAAAATATGTTGCTATTTATTCGAAAAAAGAGTATAGTCTTATGTACAGTGATTATTTCATTGGTGTACATAATGTGCGGTCGTGGCGGAATTGGCAGACGCGCACGGTTCAGGTCCGTGTGGTAGCAATATCGTGGAGGTTCGAGTCCTCTCGACCGCATCAAGTAACAATGAAAGAGCTCTTGAATTTCCTTATATGGAGATTTAAGAGCTCTTTTCATTTTCGGGTATGCCCTGTCAGATACAAAAAAAGGCTGGAACAAGAAACGATTCTTGTTCCAGCCTTTTTTTGTAGAGATTAACTGGCTCGATTAGCTTCGGATTTTTTTATTTTACGGAACACGATAAACAAGAAGATAATACTTAGCGGAGCGGCAACCATTATGCTCAAACCACCTAAGCCATTGTTGTCGGCAGAAGAATACTCAGACATGAACACCGAGACATCCCAAAGTCCATGCAGTAACATCGCCCAGATTAGGCTACCTGTCACTCGACGGACAATATATAAGCTGAATCCCATAAGAGCAGCAAAGAAAAATTGAGTGATGGTTGTTAAAATATCTTGACCGAGCACGATGTTCGAGCCGTGAATGAGACCAAATATTATACTGGTCAAAATACATACCCATCCCTCGGATAGCTTAGAACGTAGAGACGTCAATAGTAAGCCGCGATAAGTAATTTCTTCACAGAAACCTACGAGCAATCCAAATGTAATCAGAATGAGAATGAATTTGGCGTCAAAATTACTAAAGTCCGTTGAAAAAAGATTGGCGATTGCGCCAAGTAGCAAAAATAACGGAGCAATGATCGGCCATTTATAGGTCCAACGTTGAAGTGTATTGTCGTATAATGCAGGCCGCCACCAACCGAGCAAGGAGGTTACAATAATAAGTGCAATAGCACCCGCGGCCATGGAAATGATGGCTGAATGGTACAAGTTATCCGCTGATGCGCCAAAATCTTGATAAGGAATTCCAGATAATTTTTGAATTGGAAGAATAATGAACAGATATCCGACTGCGATGAGTAGGCCAATCCAAACTTTTGGTGTAACACGTAATTGATGTTCTGATTTTTTCATGTTATAACGAACCTTTCTGTTTGTATTTAAATGCAATCAATCCAGTCTACAAGCTATGTATCTGCTTAACTAATCTATAGTTTACATGAATATCTATTATGGAAATTTTCAACATTGTCATATTTTTTCAACCTTATTTTCACTACTGGGATACCAAATTATGTATAGTTAGAACCGTCTATAGGCATGGGCTATAGGCTTTTTTTCGTGGTTATGATCGTTTAGGTTTACTAAAAATAGGTATTTTTGTATTGACAATTATATCGGCTTCCGTAATAATAATATTATTACGGTAACCGATATATCGCTAACAGTAATAGAATGGAGATGGAATCATGCCTGAAAGCTCAGAAAGAGGAGCCTTAACGGAAGCTGTATTTTACATTTTATTGTCTTTATACACCGCAATGCACGGTTACGCGATTATGCAGAATGTGAAGGATTTAAGTCATGGTCGAGTGGATCTTGGAGCGGGCACTTTATATGGAGCTATCAACACCTTGCTTGAGAAAAACTGGATAAGAGCTATAGAAGGGGAAGAAGGCTCCCGAAGAAAGGAATACGAAATTACTGAATTAGGGAAGACAGTGATTCAGGGGGAGCTTATCCGGTTGAAAGAACTGATTGCCAATGGGAAGAGAATAGCTGGAGGTGAGTCCAAATGAAACATGTGGTTCGCAAGCTGTTTTGGGATTTTGAGAAGGAAGAACAGTGGCTTAATGAAATGTCTGCCAAAGGGTTAGCCCTTTCAAGCTACTCCTGGTGTAAATATGTGTTTACTGACTCGCCTAAGAATGAGTATACGTATAGAATTGAGCTTTTAGATAATGTGCCTACTCATCCGGAAAGCATGGCATACCTCAAGTTTTTAGAAGAAAATGGAGTAGAGTGTGTTAGCAGCTATGTTCGCTGGATTTATCTTAGAAAGAAGTCATCCGAAGGTGCGTTTGATATTTACACAGATCTGGAATCCAAAATAAAACACTTTAAGCGAATCAACACACTATGGAATTCTGTCATGTGGTTAGAGTTCATTGTTGGTTTAGCCAACATTCTTATTGGGGTAACGAATTATTTCACTTCTTCCAGCAGCATTAGTTTGGTAAACGTTATTCTAGGCGGGCTTTTAATTCTTTTAGGACTTGTTTTTTTAAGAGCTGGCGCACCTATCCGTAAGAAAATTAAAAAGCTTCAACAAGAGAATTTAATAAGAGAATAGTCCTTATTCTTGTGATATGTATAAACAGCAGGTTTCCTGATTACTCGGGACTTGTTGTTTATTTTTTTTGTCTATGACGATAACGCGCAATCTCTTTGATTTATACCCGCCTATCATTTAGGACTCAGCTATCAAGCTTAATTACCGAAAAAAAGGTATACTGGAATAGATTACGAAATTGTAATAAAGTTTGTCCCCATCTCAAAAGAGGAGGCTGCACAGGTGTCTGAATTTCTTTTTAAGCAACTATACTTACGGTCTTCTATAGGGGTTGCTGTAGTCTCTCCTAAGGAAGGGACCTTGATTCAATCCAATCCAGCACTTTGCCATATGCTTGGTTACTCTGAAGAAGAGCTTTTGAATCTACATTATTTAGATCTAATTTATCCAGACGATAAGACTAATGATGATCATAACGTTATCCTGAACAAGCTCTTAGCAGATCCTGGGACCGCAATTGAGTTAGAAAGACGGTTCTTATGTAAGGGTGGCGAGATAATCTGGGTAGCTCAACATATATTTCTGATTCTTCAGGAGAACTCTAGTGAACCCCTTGTCTTGATCTCAGAACTTACGGATATCACAGACCGAAGGCTTGCGGAAGATAAGATTCAGGAAGATCAGCATTTATATAATTTGATCACACAAAATACGCCAGATATGATTTCTTTTGGCGGACCAGACGGTACACTGCACTACGTTTCTCCTTCAGTGGAGTTGTTGCTAGGATATCCTCCAGATGAAATGATCGGTACAAAAAGACCTGAGTATTATCACGCAGAAGATGCCCTTGAAATGACAAAACACGGAAAGCTCTATTCTGATACGGATGTGTATACACGCAGGGCCCGGCATAAGGATGGACATTATTTGTGGATTGAGAGCAGCTCACAGGTGGTACGTGATGAGCAGGGGGAAATCAAGCAGATATTAACGATCGGCCGTGATATTACGCAGCGTAAGAAATATGAGGATATGCTGGCGCAAGCCCAATATCTTGCGAAAATGGGATCGTGGGAATGGGATGCGACGAAAACGCGGTTGACGGTTTCTAGAGAGATGCGTAACATTTTTGGCTTTTCATTGGACGACAGCAATCATTCCTATTTTGATTACAAACGAGTGCTTTCCTGTATTGATCCAGATGATCTTACTAGACTTCAAAAGCTGGTTCACCAGTCTTTAGCGAATGGGACGAATGGCGAAGTTATGGTTCGAATTAAAAGTACGGATGGAAAATTGAAGTTTCTGGATGCACACTGGGAAGTGACTAAAGATGAGGAAGGAAGAGTGCTACAGATCAGTGGGATTGCCCAGGATGTGACTGAACGTCATCGTATGGAGGAACAGATGCGTGATAGTGAGCAGAATTACCGACTCCTGTCGGAAAATTCAATGGATTTCATTTCACGTAATACAGCGGACGGAGACCTCATCTATCTGTATGCATCACCCATTTGCCAGACGATGTTCGGCTATACACCGGAAGAAATGTACGAAACGAGAGGTATTGATTACATACATCCTGAAGACAAGGAGAAAGTGGTGTCCTATCTTAGCAACTGTATGGAAGGGAAGAAGCTCGACCCTGTGACCTTTCGTTTTCTGTGCAAAGATGGAACGTACATTTGGACGGAAACAACACTTCGCTATATTTACTCGGAGACCTTTGGAGGACGGGAGCTTGTGTGTGTAACCCGGGACATTGCGGAACGGGCGCGGCATTTTGAAGAAATAGAGAAGTTAAGTAACGAGCATGCTCTAATATTGAATTCGGTATCTGAAGGCATATTTGGTATGAATCTTGAAGGGGATACGATGTTCATCAATCCAGCGGCGATTACTATGCTAGGATACGATCCAACGGAATGGTTGAACAGCAAATTCCATACGATTCATCAGACTTGGCTGGATAATGAGCCATTCTTGGGCCTTCAGAAGACGCTGATTCCCTCGCACTTCAATAATCGCTCTTTTGATGAGAAAGAGGGTGTGTTTTGGAGGCAAGATGGTTCCAGTTTTTTGGTCAGATATCACATGACTCCTCTTTTTGATGGAGAAGAGCGGATCGGGGCTGTAGTGGTTTTCCGAGATATCACAGAAGAGAAGGAGATTGTGCGAGCGAAGGAGTCTGCAGAGGAAGCGGATCGGGCGAAATCGGAGTTTCTAGCGATCATGAGCCATGAGCTGCGTACGCCTATGAACGGTATTATAGGAATGGCAGACTTGCTCTCAGGGACAGAGCTAAATGAAGAGCAGAGCTACTACACACAAATCATTACAAGTAGCGGAGAAGCATTGCTTCATATTTTGAATGAAGTGCTGGATTTCAGCAAAATTGAAGCAGGCATGATGACACTTGAACTGCAAATGGTGGATTTGCGTGAAGTGATACAGAACGTTAGTGAGCTATTCTATCCGAAGGTCAAAGAGAAAGGGTTGTTACTGACTATCGATATTGCACCTGATCTTCCATTTGTCATTGTGACGGATGAGGCGAGATTGCGCCAAATTCTCGTGAACTTAGTGGGAAATGCGGTGAAATTTACGGAGACAGGTGAAATTAGTATTTCTGCCAGCCTGGAGGCTTCTCGAAAGTCAGGAAATATTATCGTTAAATTCATGGTTAAAGATACGGGCTTGGGGATCCCAGTTGCCAGTCAAGGGTTATTGTTTCAATCGTTCTCGCAATTGCATCCTTCCATTAATCGAAAATATGGCGGAACAGGACTTGGACTGGCCATTAGCAAAAAGCTGGTGGAGCTGCTCGGAGGAGCGATTGGTGTGAGGAGTTGTGAGGAACATGGTTCAGAGTTCTTTTTCACCGTGGAGGTTTCTTTGCCGAAAGAGGAATGGAATCAGAAGGTTACGCTCCACCCTTCAGTGGACACAGACAAAAGCAATAAACCTAACGCCAAAGCATCTGATACGGGAGAATATGGACCGATGTCTATTCTCATCGCTGAAGATCATCCTGTGAATCAGCAACTGATGCTGGCGTATATGAAAAAGAGGGGATACTTCCCTGACATTGCATCCAATGGCGAGGAAGCGGTTCGAGCTGTGCTGTCCAAGGATTATGATCTCGTCTTTATGGATATTCAGATGCCTATTATGGATGGTATAGAAGCAACAGGAATCATACGTGAGAAGCTTGGGCTGTCTCCCATTATTATTGCGGCCACAGCTTTTGCCAGAAATGAAGATAAAGACATGTGTCTGAGTGCAGGAATGCAGGATTTCATCTCCAAGCCTATCTCCATAAAGGAGCTTGACAGAGTGTTAAAAGATTGGTCTCCTCGGATTCGTTAAGGATGAGGAGTGTCATTGACAAAAGGGCGTAAGATTAATATATTTGTAATCGTAATTATTACGAATATATTGTCAATGAAAGGATCCATACCTTGTTAAAGATGAAGCGTGGCGATTTTGTAATCATTTTTTTAGCTCTATTCGCAGCGGGTTTGATTTACGGAATCAAGTGGTGGGACACCCATAATGAACAGTATCAACAAGGCGATTTGAAAGCTATAATTACGGTCGATGGTAAGGAATACAAGACCGTATCTTTGACTAAAGAAGAGCAAATTATAGATATTCAATCGAAGTTTGGTCACAATACCTTAAAGGTATTTGATTACGGGATCCAAATGACGTATTCTGACGCTCCTTTGCGAATCGCTTTAGAAATGGGGTTTATCTCTAGGCCAAAGCAGCAAATCATCTGTATACCCGCCCGTATTATGGTTGAAGTATTTAACCCTAACCGGTCTGTGAATGATGAGAATGAGCTGGACGCAATTATTTAGTAGATTTGGCCGTATTCGTCAAAGTTTTCCATGCGGTGATGGAGTCAGCACTCGTGTAAATGTAGGGTGTTGTTGGTTGCGCGATAGGTGTAATTGCTTCTGCGCGTATTTGCATCATTTCTTGGCCTTTGTATTGCACAATTTGAAGCTTGCCCCGAACCTCTATCCAGGTATCGGTGGGCAAGCTTTTTAATTTGCCGGAATCAACCAACATCCCAAACGGAGTAGCATCGGCGGTACAGCACTGAACCAGAAATCTGCCAATGGCAAAAGCATTCTCTGGCGTTTCACTGTCATCGCGATATAGAAAACCGGAAACGGAAATTTCTTTGCCTTCAAATTGTTGTTTATACATGTCAATAGCGCCTAGTGTTTCAGAAAAAATATCAGAATACACAGGGATAGTAGGCTGCGCATATAGAATCTTAGCTAGCTCAGTGAGCTCCTCATGATAAGGATCAATCGATTCGAATCTAACAGCGTTGGTAGTCTCTGATGGTAAAGAGGAGAACGAAATCCCCTTTTTACTAGCGGCCATACTTCCCAAGGCACGATCAGGAAGTGCAAATCCAAGCAGCAATGGAAACAGGAATAACCCATAAAGCGCTGTACTTTTAAATATGGAATGAGGGAGGCGATGCTCGCAGTCACATAGCACATTTCCCTTACCAAATAAGGCTTGAATGGCCAAGCTGAGCGCCATTAGTGTCAGAGGAATCGGACATAACTGAACCCAGCGTGCTAGCTTAGGCGCTACATAATAATGCAAAGCGTCCTGCTGCACTAAATGCCCAATATAGAGAGCAAAGGCAAGCAGAATGACCGCCCTTAACAAATAGTGAAATCGGATGCTTCGAGAGTCATTCATGCGCTTCCTCCTAACAATGGGGTAAGCATCTGCTTGCCACCTCTATGATTACAGCCATAAAGACATGAGTACGGCTCCGATAAATACGCTCGAAAAGATAAGAAAGAACAAATAAAGAGCGAATTTGGTCTTAAACAGCGAGAGTAACATCAATGAATTTTTGAAATCTAACATCGGCCCAAATACCATAAAAGCGAGCAGTGCTCCTGCTGGAAAAGAATGTACAAAGGTGGAAGCTACAAAGGCATCTGAGGTGGAACAGAGCGAAAGCACAAATGCCAGTCCCATCATGAAAAAATAAGACCCGAGCGGCCTATCTCCGATCGCAGCCAAACTGTCCTGAACCATAAACGTCTGAATGCCAGCGGTCAATAGGCAGCCAATGATTAAGTATTTTCCCATCTCGAAAAACTCATCCGAGGTATGCACGAAGACGGCGGCTAACTTTCCTCCACGAGAATTATTATGATGAGTGTTATCGGTTTCCCGCTGAACGCTAAGGCGTATCGGTGACTTTTTCACCGTTGCATAGATAATCAAGCCTATAATACAGGCGACTACAAAAGCTAGACCCATCCGGGCATAGGCCAGTTCTGAGTGGTTGCGAAATGCCGTCAGTGTTGCTCCGTAGACGACTGGATTTAGGATGGGTCCGGATAAAATAAACACGATCGCCACGTAGACAGGCATCCCCTTATGGATTAGTCGACGGACGAGAGGGATCATTCCACATTCGCATACTGGAAAAATAATTCCGAGCAGGCAAGCGAATAAAATGGCCGGAAGCGCCTGCCGTGGAATCCAACGGGAGATCATTTCATCTGGGATAAAGACACGAAGCAGCGAGGATAATAAAGCTCCTGCTAACACAAACGGCAAGGCTTCTAGCAAAATCCCGATAAAGCCGGTTTTGAACGTGTCAATATACGCGTTATCTAGTAGCTCCAGTTGATTTGGCACCCATATAAAACCAATGATAATCAGGAATGAGATCGGTAGAAGCAGCGGCAGTAGTTTTAAAGGGGAAAGGGTAGTCAAGGTTCGAATAAGGTGGACCACCGATCTGCCAGCAGTTCCTCATCTAAATTTATCCCGATGAATACCACATAAGGCATTCCAGGGTAACGTGATGCCTCCCAGCTTGTACGCATTCCCGCATATTGGACAAGTTGAACCGGTTCCTGTTCGGACAAAAGGATATGGCCTTTGGCACGGAGCAGGTTGTCACCCCATTCTTGAAAGAAAGCCTCTAGCTGTTCTTTGGAAGGCATTTTAGTCCCTGCTTGCGGAATGGTTAACGTGATGGCGGTCACTTGGGAAAAAGAAGCGTGGGGCTCTTCTTGCCGTTCTTTTACTGCTGTAGCTCCCTGTTCTGAATTCATTTGTTTAAGAGTTGCGCCTTTAAAGGTTTGAGGTGCTCGTTGTGGCGCGGGAGCGATGATTTTACGTGGGGTGATTCCTGATAATATCGGTGAAAGGTTGATTTCGCTGTAATGGGTATAAACGATTTCAGCCTCTGTATTTTGTTTTCGGACACCTTTTTCAATTCGCCATAAGGTTTCAGGCTCTACAAGATCGCTCTTATTAACGACAATGAGATCAGCGGTGGACAGCTGTTTGCGAAGGGTACGAACCAGCTGTTTGTCAGAGGAGAGTCTACTGTTATATTCCAAGGCGTTTTCTGCATCCAATAAGGTGATCGTAAAATGCAATTCGACCCTTTCTTGTAGTGCGGCTTCTTGTAATGTTTTGGCGATTTCTTCCGGATTCGCGACGCCAGTAAGCTCGATATAAATAGCATCGGGACGTCCTCTTAGCAGTACCAGCAGGCTGTCTGCCAAATCCTCTTTACGGCTACAGCATACACATCCGTCCAGTAGCTTAGTCACGGTTGTACCCGTATGCTCCTGCAGAATATACCCATCTACATCTCTTTTTCCCAGCTCATTCATAACTACGCCAGGGTTCAGACCTCTTACCTTGCTCTCTTTCAGCAGGGACAACAGCAGAGTTGTCTTCCCGCTCCCCAGAAACCCGCTCAAAATAATTACTGGTATCTTCATGATCTCCACTCCTGCCTGATTCTCTTGGAAATACAAGAATCATATTTTTATATTTCCATCTATACGTGATTTGTCCGCAAGAAAGACCACAAAATTAAGAGAGTTGGAATTTTTACAAGATCATAGTTGACAGATTGTGAATAAAACGTGTACGATATGTTAATCGTAATTATTACGATTTAAAAAAGGAGATGGAACAATGAGAGTAATCATTACTTTGGCATGCACGGAGACAGGAGATCGTAACTATACCACTACCAAGAATAAGCGAAATCACCCAGAACGTATGGAAATGAAGAAATATTGTCCACGTCTGAAAAGAGTTACATTACATCGCGAAACACGGTAGGAGCTATAAATACCCAACATAAATGCTAATCAATGATAGGAGTGATAGGAATGAAAAAAATCCCCGTTACGGTGCTAAGTGGCTACTTAGGCTCTGGAAAAACAACACTGCTAAATCATGTCTTGCACAACCGTGAAGGCTTGAAAGTTGCTGTTATCGTTAACGATATGAGTGAAGTGAATGTGGACGCCAACCTGGTGAAGTCAGGTAATGTGCTTTCTAGAACGGAAGAGAAATTAGTGGAAATGTCTAACGGTTGTATCTGCTGTACACTCCGCGACGATTTGATTGTCGAAGTACAAAAGCTGGCTGCTGAAGGCCGTTTTGATTATATCCTCATTGAATCATCTGGCATTAGTGAGCCTGTTCCGGTGGCACAGACTTTTACTTATGCGAACCCAGAACTGGATATTGATTTGACTTCACTCGCTCAATTGGACACGATGGTGACCGTTGTGGATGCTGGCCGATTCTGGCATGACTTCTCTTCTGGTGATAGTCTGATCGATCGTAATCAAACGGCTGGCGAAGACGATTATCGCGATATTGTGGATTTGCTCATTGATCAGATCGAAACTTGTGATGTGTTATTGCTTAATAAGTGTGATCTGCTAGTAGAAAAAGAGCTTAACAAGCTTGAAGCTGTGCTTCGCAAACTTCAGCCTACAGCCAAGCTGATCCGTACGGTTAACGGAGTGGTAGATCCGAAGGAGATTCTTAATACTGGATTATTTGATTTTGAAAAAACAAGCTTGTCCTCCGGTTGGATTACGGAGCTTAACAAGGAGACACATACGCCTGAGACGGAGGAATACGGAATATCTTCTTTTGTCTATCGCCGGAGAACCCCCTTTCATCCGCAAAGGTTAAGCTTTTTCTTTAGTCATTGGCCGAAGGAAGTTGTCAGAGCGAAAGGGATTGTATGGGTTGCCGCAGAGGGTGATCTTGCAGCGAGTATCAGCCAGGCTGGACCCTCGATTCAGTTCGGACCTGCCGGCTACTGGCTAGCTACAATGCCTGAGGATCAGCAGCAGGAGGTATTGGAAAGCGAACCTGAAATGAAAGCCAAGTGGGATGAGCTGTGGGGCGATCGAATGAATGAAATCGTGTTTATCGGTGTTAGTATGGACTCAGCACAAATCGAAGCAAGATTGGATCGATGTTTGTTGACGAAAGATGAGTTGAAGCAGGATTGGACAACGTTTAATAATCCACTTCCGTGGCCTGTTGAAGAACTCCTTGCGGCAGCGGCTGAGGAATAGAAATTCAGATGAAATAGCAGATGAAAATCCGGAATCCAGCAGGTTGAGGTTCCGGATTTTTGCTGTGCAATTATAGTGACTATGAATTATCATAGAAGGAATATATTTCAATTAAAAATAGAGGTGATGCCCATGAGTTATACAAACACTTTCATACGTGTAGCAGAGGATTGTCCTGAGGAAACGGGAATCCCGCCGATGTCTTGTCGTACACTCCCGCCTGCGCATGTGATTCAATATGAGCTGCTTATTAATGAGCCTTACAAATACAATCATGAAGAGCTTCTGTTTGAGGTTCATGTACGCCATAAACAAATTCCGCTAGAAGATCGTGTGACCCGTAGGGAAGAAATATGGAAGGAGCTATTCTCTAGAAACCATCCATGCCTGCGAGCCTCTCTACTTCCGAAGCGATTCGGCTGGGGTGTCCATTACAACAATGAGGGGAAAATAGCCATTTATGGTAAGGAGTCTCCCGAATATGACTATTATACTTCGTATGCTGATGAAGCAGTGAAGCTGCTGCCAGCGATGCGTAATAAGCGGGAACATGGCTAATAAGGAGGAGATAACTTGTATAAAGCGATTGAAGAAATCATACTTAATACTTGGCCAGCGGAGCAGAGCGTTCTCCTGAATGGCTGGGTTCTGCGCACAGCAGCTGGATATACGAAAAGAGCCAATTCGGTCAATCCGTTATACGGAGAAGAAAGCTCTCTTGCGGATCTTACAAAACAAATTAATCTTGCTGAGCAGTACTATAAGGATGCTGGACTAAAGCCAGTATTTAAAATAACGCCGTATATCCAGCCTGCGAACCTGGATGAGGCGCTAGCAGAGCGTGGTTACACAGTTGTCGAGCCATCGTCTGTTAGGCTATTAGAACTGGAGGGATTAGCTACTCCTGATCTTCGATATGAGATACAAGTTCAGGAGAGCTTGACTGAAGAGTGGTTAAATGCATTTACAAAGCTCTCTGCGCTCTCAAAAGACAATCGGAGCACCTTAACTAGAATGTTATCCGCTTGTCTTTTGCAGCAGGGCTATATTCTGTTGTTTAACAATGGCGTTCCTACCGCTTGTGGTCTGGGTGTTATTCAGAACGGCTACATAGGTCTCTTCGATATTATCACTGCTTCCGATCAGCGTAGACAAGGTATGGCGGAACAACTGCTGCTTGCATTGCTACACTGGGGCAAGACGCAGGGTGCAACAACCGCTTTTTTGCAGGTTGTACAAGCTAATTCTGGAGCTTCGGCTTTGTACGACAAGCTCGGATTTAAGGAGATATATCAATATTGGTATAGAGTGGTGGGCAATTAAAGCGAAGTGAGGCGATGACGAATGTCCGATTACTGGAACCGGCGGTTCGCTCAGGAAGGAATGATCTGGGGAACTGATCCAAGCCCTACGGCTTTGGAGGCAAAGGGTCTCTTTCGTAAGCATAATGTGAAGTCTGTACTGGTTCCAGGAGCAGGTTATGGACGGAATACGAAGGTGTTCTCCAGTGAATTTGAGACCATTGGTATTGAATTAAGCGGAGCCGCACTTGCGATTGCGGCGGAGTGGGACCCCGCATGCTTTTTTATTTCCGGTTCCGTGTTAGACTGCAATCTCGAGACAAAGGTCGATGCTATCTACTGCTATGACTTGTTACATCTATTTCTTATTGAGGGTCGTCGTAGGTTGCTAACAAATTGTCTGGAACAACTCCATCCCGGAGGTCTGCTTTATTTTACTTCTTTTTCAGATGAGGATCCGAATTACGGCTGTGGAGCATGTTTGGAACCTGCGACCTATGAATATAAAGCAGGAAAATATGCTCATTTTTTTAGTGAAGCTGATTTAAAACAGCAATTTGAGTACACGGAAATTATAAAGACTGGTACCCATATGGAGACACTTAATGATCCACAGGGATCCTCTCATCAATACGTCCTAAGATCTATATTCGCAAGGAAATCACACGAACTTCCCTTGACCCGGTAACGCCATTTCTTTGAAGTTTTTGCATAAATGAGCAAGCTGAGTAGATAATTTTTCACCCTCCATAGGCACCCCATGTCCAGAGAGAACGATATGAGGATCTAGCAACGCAAGTGTGCGGACCGACTTTTCCGCGTCTTCCCAGTCCGTCGTGAAATAAGAGGGTGGACCGTGCACCACCTGATGCTGTGTAGCCACTGCGAATACGGACTCTTGTTTGACTGTAAGAAAGGTGTCACCAGCAATAAGCACCTTATCTTCTGGTCTGAATAGTGAAATATGTCCGGGACTATGTCCAGGTGTATGGATCCATTTCCAGCCCTTTGCTCCGGGGACGGTTCTGTCTTCGGGTAATGGATGTATGGCTGATCCAAGATCGATGCCATGATGTGAAAATAATGAGGACACCATACTCATCAGCCCGCCGCCTACGGCCGGATCGGCTGCAGGATAATCCGCTTTACCTGTTAGATAAGGAAGCTCTAGTGGATGAGCATACACGGGTACATTCCATTCCTCAATAAGCTTTTTCACACCCCCGATATGGTCAAAATGCCCATGAGTCAGGATAATTGCCACCGGAGGCTTCTCATACTTCTCCTTAGCATAATCTATAATTCTGTTTGTGTAAGAGCTAAGTCCCGTATCTACAATGATCCAGTCCGAATTGGGCTGGCCGATGAATGCGCAATTTACGAACATGGTTCGTAGTCCGATGACACCAGGGGCCACGTCCCAAGTATCGGTGTAGCCTTCAGATAGTATTCCGTCAAGTCTCATCTTACGCCTCCTGTTCCGTTCTTCAGTACTGAACAATGTACCTAAACAGTAGTATGACCCTTTTTCAAGAAAAAAATATGGCAAAAAACCCTTCTCCTAATTAAGGAAGAAGGGCTGGCCTTGAACTTATTAAGCGATAGGATCACATTAGAGCGTTCCGCAGTCTGCAAATAGAATATGTCGTGGAATTCGGAAGAAGGCTTCGGCTTTTTCCTGCAGAGCAGGGGTAGGCAGATGGCTGCTGTGCAACCATTTTCGAAACGTCCCGGGATGAACACCTATCCAAATACTTACATCGGTTACGGAAAAATCGTAAACCATACAGAGGCCGGTTAGAATCACATTGCTGCGGGGCGAACTGGTAATACTTCTTTTCATAAATCGTGAAGGAGTTGGTTGACATACAATTGGACTCTGACGAATCAGTGCTTCATTGAACAAAATGTGGGGCGGGTACCCGAGTAGGCGGCAGGTCTTGTCAATGTTATTGTTGGAAGGGATACGACCTTCGTATACCCAGGCGCTTACGCTGCGAGAGGATATACCAAGATCTTCTGCGAGTCGTGAAAGTTTGATATCCTTAGCCATCAATACAGCAAGTAACACACGGTTTCTAATCTGGCTGCGCTTTGGACGGCGGAATCTTTTTACACGAACGCCTTGTCCAAGATATTTGCGGTTGATCAGAGACCACGCCTGGATATTATGAGTTTCTTGTTGGTTACTAGGCATAATTCCTCCGATTTTTTAAAAATATACTACAACACTTTCATATACATCGGCAATGGTTAATGCTGCTATTTCTGACATCACTTTTTAAGTTTCTTCCAGAACGCGTACGCTTATGATATATTTTTAATATCTAATTACAATATTACAACAGGGAGCGAGATAGAATGATCAAGCATATTGTGTTTTTTAAATTGAAGGACCGGTCCGAAGAAAGCGTTGCGGCAACGGTAGCCGTACTGCGAAATATGGAAGGTAAAATCCCGCAGCTCCTTTCGATTGAAGTGGGTGCTGATATCATTCATTCTGATCGATCCTTTGATATTGCTCTAGTTACGGTGGTAGCTTCTCTGGATGATTTACAGGCTTATCAGGTTCATCCGGCGCATAAGGAAGTTATAGCTCATATTAATGAAGTTAAAGAACTTTCAATTGCTGTGGATTACGTAATTTAAGCGATCTGCTGATTAACAAGCATCATCATTTTATACTGGAAGCGGTGACAGGAATGCGTGAGCTCGAGTATCCGATGGAAGCGTTAACTTATTTGGTCGTTTTTCTTGCGGCATGTTTCATTATGTTCTTCTGGCTGAAACGCCGCGGCAAACGCGGTAAGTAGGGATAATGCAGATTTCTCTAACTATTTTTGACATGGGGGTATTGCTGTGTATTATGTCAACCGCAAACAAATCGAAACCATTCTTGCTCAAATCCCAGATATAACCACAGGTCTTAGGACTGTAACAGCTTCATGGGATGGCAATACTTTAACCGGACTAATACAAGAACGCTGCCTTCATCTGGCGATAGAGGTGGTTACGGACGTTGGTAGTTGTCTGATTGATGGTTTTATTATGCGTGATGCCGGAAGTTATGAGGATATCATTTCAATCATACATGAAGAAAAAGTGCTAGGTAAAAGTGAGATCTACGAGCGATTGATAGAGCTTGTCGCACTTCGTAAGCCGCTCGTGCAGGATTATTTTGCCTGGGAAAGAGAAGCACTACACCCGCTCACACCAATCCTTTCAGAGGTGCTAGAGAAGTTTGCTGTTGAAGTAGGGAATTATTTGGATCAGGAACTTGGGTCCGGTGTAACGCTATAATAGCATAAGATAGAATCATATAAAATAGGCGGTAGCCGTGAAAGAGAGGGGGTTCCTTTATGATGAAGATGGGGCAGGAAAATGGATCGACAAGGCACTTGATTATGACGCTCCTGAAGACGAAAGGACCACTGACCATCGGCGCGCTGGCAGAAGAATTGGGAATTACAGAGATGGGTGTCCGTCGTCATGTGCTTCAGCTGGAGCAGGAGGGACTTGCTAAGACAAAAGTGGTTCGGCAAGCGATGGGGCGGCCTTTACATATGTATTCTTTAACGGAGAAGTCCGAAGAGTATTTTCCAAAAAGCTATCACAATCTGGCTTTGGAGCTTCTGCGTGAATTGGATTATGGCAGTGGATTGGAAGCTGTTAATACATTGTTTGAGGGACGCCGTCGCCGGATGCTCACCCAGTATGCACCGATGATGGAACGCCGGAATTTGGAAGAGCGAGTAGCTGAGTTATCGTCGATCCAAAATGCTGGTGGATATATGGCAGAGTGGAACCGTGAAGAGGATGGTTCGTATGTCATAAAAGAATACAACTGCCCGATTCGCCAGGTGGCTACTCAGTATCGTAAAGCTTGTCAATGCGAGCATAGCCTATTTGAGGAATTGCTGGATGCTAAGGTTACACGAAGTGAATGTATGGCAGAAGGCGGACAATGCTGCCGATACGCAATTGCACCCAAAAATGTAACAGACAAAACTTCTGAAAAGTTGTAATAATTAGTCACAAGACAAACTCCTGCTGCTTATGATATAGCAGATATAGGCATTAGCCCGGTAGAGCGGGGAGCAATGAATTTAAAGGAGAGATGAAACGATGAAAAAGGACACAAAAGGTTTGTTATGGGGAGCTTTAGTCGGAAGTGTGGTTGGATCAGTGACAGCACTTCTGTTCGCGCCTAAGCCAGGTAAAGAGCTGCGCAAGGATATTGCGGAAGGAACAGCTGCTGGCATTGAAAAGGTACAGGGAATTGCCGTGCAGGCTGGAGACAAGAGCGTTGAGCTGTATGACAAAGCTAAGGATTCTTTAGGTCATGTAGTCCATGAGGTTCGCGAATGGAGCAAATCATGTTCTAATGCTGCAGAAGAAGATACTGCTACTGTAGCAGTAAGTGGAATTGCTACGGAAGAAACGATTCAAGAGGCAGCGGCCACTTTGGAAGAGGTAACGGAGTTAGAGTTATCGCCTGTAAATGAAGAAGTAAGCAGTGAAGAAGCTAGTCTTGAAGAAGCTCAGCCAGATGACAAGGATAATAACGAAATCGCATAATGAAACAGTGGATGGAGTGTTTGGTTTTACGGTCAAAAAGTACTTATTCTCTTTTAATAGAGCCGCTTTTTCGCATTGGGCGGAAGGTGGCTTTTTTATTTCATTCTTATAGACCTGTTAAATGATGGCAAAAGTCTTAGCTTGAACTAAGAGTCCAAAAGGAGTAATATCTGCAATTGGGGCTGAAAGTCAGGTACATTTTGTTTTCGGCTTACATAAGCTACACAAAACAAGTAGAAGGAAGCGGTGTGTTCGTGCAGCAAGCTATTGCAATATTAGACTCAGGTGTGGGAGGGCTAACAGTTGTCAAAGAAGTGATGAGGCAGCTCCCGCGGGAGAAAATCATTTATTTCGGAGATACGGCCCGAGCTCCGTACGGACCCCGTTCGACCGAGGAAGTAACACTGTTTACAGAACAAATTGTAGATTATTTGATCCAGTTTAATCCTAAAATGATTGTTATCGCTTGTAATACCGCAACAGCAGCGGCACTCGATTATATCTCAGCCAAGGTCTCTATCCCTGTCATTGGGGTGATTCATCCCGGAGCCCGTGCTGCAATTAGCGCGACCAAAAGCGGACATGTCGGCGTGATCGGTACAATAGGAACCATCGGCAGCGGGGCTTATACTAACGCACTAAAGCAGCTGTCTCCTTTTGTTGAGGTTGTAAGTCAAGCCTGCCCAGCACTTGTCCCACTCGTTGAGCAAGGCATGTTCCGCTCTGAGATAAGTTATGAAATTGTAGAGCAGGCATTGGAAGGCATTAAAGATAATAACATTGATACTTTAATTTTAGGATGCACTCATTATCCATTTCTTGTTGAGCCTATTGGAGAGACCATGGGACCGGGAGTCAAACTGATCAGTTCCGCAGATGAGACAGCTCGTGAGATCAGCACGATTTTATACGATAAAGGCAAGCTGTCCATCGGGGATGAAAGTCCAATTCATCAGTTCTTCTGCAGTGGTGATGCTGAAATGTTTCAGCGAATTGCCCGAGACTGGCTTGGAGAACAAATTAAACGTACCCCAGTAGTATGGCAAGTATCCACGTTATAAGCAGAGCAATGTTGAATTGAATAGGGACAAACTCTACGGAGTGTAAGATAAAATAGGCTGGGAAGCATAATTCCCAGCCTATTTTCTTGTGATTCATTTCTCCTTCATGCAGGGTAGTGGCTCTTGCATACAATAGAGTTAAGTGCTGTTTGCTGCTATTTTTGTATCCACCGTATCAGCAATTTAAGGCCGAGAGGATGAGACCTAATGCGACAATATATTGCAAGCAGGGGAGATACCGTAAGCCGAATTGCCGCCCTGCATGGATTAACCCCTGAGCATGTCATTCAAGGCAATCCATGGGTTGGGAGACAGTCTTATTTATATCCGGGCCAGGTTTTATTTCTGCCGTCTTCGCCACGTAAAAGGTATGCCGTGCAGGAAGGGGACGATCTTGAACGCATAACCTCATTATTCAATGTGAGTTTAGATGATTTGGAGAAGCTTAATCCAGGTGTGTCCTCAGGGCGCTTTTGTACACCGGGAAAAGTGCTCGTCATTCCGCCTCCGATTCCAGAGCGAGTGGTATTCTTACGTGGAGAGTACGGTCCGGTTGATGTTGAGAACGATATCAGCAGTCTGATTGCACAATATCCTTTTATACAAGCATATCCAATTGGCAACAGTGTGCTCGGCAAGCCAATTCATGTGCTTAAAATAGGCAATGGAACCCGCCATTTGCATGTTAATGCGGCTCTACATGCTAATGAATGGCTGACCTCGCCTTGCCTGATGTCGTTCATAGAAGAGTATGCAGCAGCTTATGCTAAAGGTTTGGCATGGAATGGTCATCGTCCAGAGGAATGGTACAATAATTGGACCCTATGGGCTGTACCCATGGCTAACCCTGACGGCGTGGAGTTAGTGCAGGAGGGCGTTTTACCAGGCCACCCTTATTATGAGGACCTTATGAAATGGAACGGGGGACGGCGGAGTTTTCGCCATTGGAAGGCCAATATACGCGGTGTGGATCTCGGGGATCAGTTCCCTGCTCATTGGGAAGAGGAACGGGAACGCCGTGGTGTAATCCTGCCCTCTCCGCGTGATTACAGTGGTCCTGAGGCGCTAAGTGAACCTGAGGCAGCCGCTCTAGCGGTACTTGCTGAGAACGCGCCCGGAGAAGCTGCAGTGTCTTTGCATAGCCAAGGAGGAGAAATCTACTGGAATTACCGGGGATATGAGCCTCCCGAAAGCCGCGAATTAGCAACACGGTTGGCCGCTGCGAGCAGCTATCGTGCAGTCGAATTAACTGGCAGCGATGCCGGGTATAAGGATTGGTTCATCCAGACCTTTCGTAAACCAGGATTTACAGTAGAGCTGGGGATCGGTAAAAATCCGTTGCCACTGGCAGATTTTGAGGATATGGCGCTAGAAACGGGTCTAATTTTGGGAACGATACTATCCAATGTGAAATAATTATGAAACAATTACAGTAAACTTGCGTAACATAAACCATAGGGTATGGCCGCTGTCGTCACTACACGTTATCCGCGGCTGTATCCTTTTTACTTGGGAGGAGGGTCACTATGAAACTGAAAAAACTGCTGTCACTGAAACAATGGTCTACTATCTTCAGTAGTTCCTGGCGATATGTGATCTCCCCTAAAGTCTCAAAAGGGGACAAGCTTTTATTCACAATCCCAGTGATGCTCTATTGGGTGTTGCCGGATTTTATGCCTTTTTTACCGATCGATGATATTGGTGTGACGATGCTTCTTATGGGCTGGTTCGTGTCACGGATGGGACGGAAATACCCGGCACTTCAGGCCGGAAAATGAGGCAGTGAAGTGAGATCTACCTCGGATTGTGTATCTAATTTGTTAATATAGTTGCTTTTAGATATCATTTACCTTTAAAATAGGTAATTGAGTATTTAATTTAAGTACTAGGAGATGGATGATAGATGAAGGTCAAAATTACCCGCAATGCGGCTAAAGTGATAAAGAAACAAATGGAACTTGAAGGAAACAGCGAGTTGAAGCTTCGTGTAGCGATTACGCATGCTCACGGTGATCATGCTCACTACGGACTGGATTTGGACACGCCTAATGAGAATGATGTTGTAGTCTCGACAGATAAAGAAATCGATGTTATTCTTGATCCGAATCAACCGCTCCTTGATGGTGTGGTCGTTGATTATTTATATCTTCCTGAAGAAGGTTTTGTCATTACTAATCCGTCTAAAGGTAATCACGGCGATCACTAAACGTTTCGCCTTAAATTTGGGACATAAAGAAGGGTTGCTCCATGGCTAACGATATACAAGTGTGCGATGAATGTAATTTTATGAAATTGAAGAGTATCATACCCAAACTGCAAAAGATGGCGCCTGATGCAGAGATCAAGGTCGGCTGTAAGTCGTACTGTGGTCCATGTGGCAAACGGGCCTTTGTATATGTTAATGGTCGTTATGTAAGTGCTCCAACAGAGGAAGAAGTGTTGAAGAAGGTAGAAGCTTTTATCAAGCAACCGGCCGTTCAGAAATAATGCAGAGGTCTTATCCATCAACTTAAAAAGCCCTAAACCCGTGTTGATGACGGAGTTTAGGGCTTTTTGTTTTATAAATGAAATTTTTATGGTGCAGATTCTTCCTTTCGGAGCATCTTAATGCCATCGTATTTCATGACATCGTCTGAGATTTGCAGTCGTTGCTTACTTGTCTCGAACCCGGTGCTGCACCCCGCAACGTCAATGGCTTCGCGGCTGTCGAGGCTATAACAGGTGCCGCTGTTGAATTGTCCATTTTCACTTGGAAGATAGGAGCGCTTCGCATCGGCAAAGGCACCGGTTCGCAGTGTCACAAGTCGCTCTTTGCCGCTGAACAGATTATTACCCATGAGATAATAAGGATCTTGTGAGATCCCAAGCAGATGGAGTAAGGAAGGTGTGAGATCCAATTGACCAGCCGGATTAGAATCAATCACCGAGGTGTTATTACCCGGCAGATGAATGAGTAATGGAACTTGATGCATGATTTGATGCATGTCGAGCTTATTTAAGCTTTTACCAAGAAATTGTTCGTAATAAGAGGTTTCTTGGATCGAGTTATCATGATCACCATAAAAGGCAAGGATCGTGTTATCCCACAACCCACGCTGCTTCATATCACTCACCAATTCACCTAGAGCTTCATCTGTATAATGAACAGCCTGCAAATAATCTCCGAAGATGGTACCTTTAAACTCCCCGGTATCAAGCCCTTGCTTAGCCGCAGGGAGAGAATATGGGTGATGACTAGATAGTGTAGTCAAAAAAGAGTAAAAGGACTTCTGGATCGATTCTGCAGAATCCATAATATTTAGGGACTGCCGCAGGAATGATTTATCTCCCAATGACCAGCCTAGGGGCTCGTCGATCTTAAAGTCTTTTTTGCTATAAAAATGGTCGTACCCCATCGCCTTATACATAATCTGCCGATTCCAGAAGCTTCCTTCATACGCATGGAAGGCATTGGTGCTATAGCCCTTGGACTTCAAAATGGCAGGTAACGTGTCAAATTGATGATCCGGGTAACGGACAAATACTGAGCCGGAGACCAGCGGATACAGTGAACCATTCGAGGCGAAATCCGCATCGGAGGTTCGCCCTTGTGAGGTCTGATGATAGTAATTACTGAAGTAGGTATTCTCTTTGATTAGAGCGTTCAAATTAGGTGTGACCTCTTGTCCGTTGATCGAACGTCCCACTACAAAATTCATAAAAGCTTCGGCCTGAATAACAACGATGTTGCTTCCACTGTATTTTCCGAAGCTGTCGTTAAGAGCATTTTGCTCAGCATTGTGTTCATTGAACCAGAGCTTCATGGAGTTGGCTTCCTTTTGTGAAAGCTCAGGCTGCGGACCTAAATGATCTTTGGCATACAAGTAAATATCATAACCGTGAAATCCAATGAGTCCAGTAACGTTATACATCGCCAAGCTCCACCAGTTACCAGTGAATAAACCCTTGGCCCACGTAGTGGCGTAAGAGTGGATAGGGCCAAAGGTCAGAATGCAGCCTAATACCAATGCAACGACCCCGTTAACGCTCCGTCTTAGTCCTCTCATTAAGCGTGAAGAGGAACGGAAATGACTTGTGCGAGCATAATAGGAAGGCTGTCCATTATTATAGGCAGGCGTGTTCCGACGGAATAACACTACGCAAATGGTGTAAACCAGAAATATCAGCCAATCCGCGAACAAGTAGAGATCAGAGGGACGGAGTAGTGCAAAGATACTTCCGCCAAGTGCATCCATCTGTCCGGCTTGAAAAAGAACGGGAACGGTGATGAAATCCTGAAAGTAGCGATAGTAGACAATATCAGAATAAATAAGTAATGTCAGAAGCACGTTTATGATTATCAGGGCTATGGTTTGTCCACGTCGGGGGAGCCATAACACCCAAAATGATAACAGCATAACTGAACCCAGAGCAATGAGCTTGTCGAGACGGTTCATATCAATATTAGGGGCATGCAGGCCGCTGTGAAGAAACATTAGCTTAGCGAGCATAAGGACAATGAAAAGGATGTAACCAATATAACGGGAGCGGACAATAGTGATCATTCTATTCGTTATGGATAAGCTGCTCCTACTAAATGGATCTCGTGACACGTTAAAGCCTCCTAGCGCAGAAGTTGAGTATGTAAGAAGAAACGGACACCGTCCTCAATCGAGGTAGATGTCCGTTCTTATATTTCTCGCATAAACGCTTACCGTCCTTTTAAGGACGTCGAAGCCGTTCATGCTTGGCGTAATTGTCTTCCGAATTATTTCGGATTTCTAGGTGGAAGTGGACCCAAGTATTGATAATATTGACACTCAATACGTCCGTTATACAACTTGCGACGCTTGTCCGCTTTACGGCCGTAATATTGTTCGAATTCCTTATAAGGACTAATCGCGAAGAATGACCAAGTCGGTAGATACAGCATCATTTCACCAAACTGGCGAGTCAGCTTCTCCACCTCTTTATCATTACTGATCCGCTCACCATATGGCGGGTTGGTAATGATACAGCCGTATTCGCCTTGGGGTCTTGCTTTGGCGGCAGCCATCACGGTGAAGGTTATTTCTCCGGACAGGCCGGCGCTTTTAGCAGCGGCTTCAGCAATTTCTATAGCAGCAGGATCGATATCCGTGCCGGTTAGCTGCAATGGATAATCATCTCGTACGGCATCGAAAGCTTCTTCGCGAGCTTCCTCCCACAGATACTTAGGGATGACTGGCCAATGTTCTGAAGGGAAGGAACGCCGTAGTCCGGGTGCGATATTCCAAGCGATCATCGCGGCTTCGATCAACAATGTTCCCGAACCACAACATGGATCATATAGCGGACGGTGGCCATTCCAGCGGCTAAGCTGGATTAAAGCGGCTGCCATCGTTTCCTTCAGTGGCGCTTCTGTAGCCTGTCTGCGGTATCCGCGTTTGTGAAGAGCAGGTCCGGTGGTGTCTAGCGTAATAAGTGCGATATCGTTTAACAGAATCACTTCGATCACATATCGAGGTCCGTTCTCTGGGAACCAGTCCGTATGATAGGAGAGCTTCAGCTTCTCGACGATAGCTTTTTTGACAATCCCTTGGGAAGCGGGTACACTCGTTAGTTGTGATTTATGGGATCGTCCTTCAACCGGAAATTCTCCATTCTCGGGAATCCAGTCTTCCCAAGGCAACGCTTTAACACCCTCAAATAACTCATCGAAGGTTTTTGCGGGGAATTGACCCATTTTTACTAATACGCGGTCGGATGTACGCAGCCATAAATTACAGCGACAGATGTCGATATAATCACCACTGAACAATACACGACCGTTCTCGACCGTGGTCTCATAACCCAGTTCGTTTAATTCGCGCGCTACTACAGCTTCTAATCCCATAGGGGCAGTAGCGATTAATTGTAATTTGCTCAAATACTCTCAACTCCGTTTAACTTGTAGATAAATACAAAAAGCCAGTACAATAAGAAAAGCCAATACCATAAGAAAAGCATCCATACAAGTATAGGGGAATGCGGGACACTTCACAATGCCCGGCATTCCATAAATCATAAAATCTTCCCCGTCATCCCTTCATTCGAGAAAACGGGGGATCATCAAAGGAGAATCTTTATGCTTACCCAAGAAGAATACAGTGAACAACTTTATACCGAGGACGAAATCCTGCTTCAGGTAAAAGAAGCTATCGTCCAAGCGGGTATGCCGGAGGTGTCTGTCGAGCCGGGGTACGGAAGACTGCTCACTATGCTTGTTAGACTGTCTCGCTCCACGCGTATTTTGGAGATTGGAGCACTTGGCGGCTACAGCGGGATTTGCTTATCTCGCGGCTTCACTGAAGGTGGCACGCTGACTTCGCTAGAGCTGAGGGCCGATTATGCCGAGCTTGCTCGCCGTAATTTAGAACTGGCCGGATTCGGTGATTCTACGGAATATAGAATTGGTCCTGCAATGGACAGCCTGAAGGCACTTGAAGCAGAGGGCGCTAAGTTCGATTTCTTCTTTATCGACGCAGACAAGATTAACTATACCAATTACTTGGAATATGCCATCAAGATGGCTAATCCAGGAGCGATTATTGCTGGTGATAATATCTTTCTCCGCGGACGGACGCTAAATACAGATCGAAATGGACCTGCCATTCTGGCTGTACGGCATTTCAATGAAATGATCGCCACCGATGACCGTCTGATCAGCACTTGTCTGCCAGCCTATGATGGACTAGCGTTGGCAATGGTGAAATAGCAGAAGATTAGCGAAATAGCCGTGGCGGAGTAGCTTTGTATAGCTTAACCCGGACCCATACGGTGTTTAACAGCAACAAGCTTCCGGAGATGATAAACAGTCCCTCAATACCAATATAACCAGATAGAAAGCCGCCTATGATAGCTCCCAGCATATTGCCCAGTGACAATGTGCTGCCGTTGAAGCCGAATGCGCGGCTTTCTTTCCCGTCAGGGGTATATGACCGGATAAGCGCATTAACGCTGGGCAATAGGCCGCCCATAAAAATTCCCATGAGAAAACGGACAATAATTAGCTGCCACACGCTAGTAACGAATGCTTGCGGAATCAGGAATAGCGAAGCCCCGATTAACGCGTAGGTCAGAATGCGGTGTGCGCCGACTTTATCACTCAGCTTGCCGAGCAAGGGGGAAGCCAGCATGTTGGAGATCCCTGTAACTGCGCTGACCATTCCGGCTAAAAAGGCTATATTCTCAGCAGGCCCATTTAACTTTTCAACATACAGTGGCAGCAAGGCCATGGGGCTGATCATTGCAAATTGCAGCAAAAAGGTTACACCAAACAGTGCCGGGAGCTGAGGGATCTTGATCAATTCCTTCAAGCCCTCCATTACTGACACCTGTGGCTCTTGTGCGGCTTCTGCACGATCGAATTTCTCTTTAACGAGAAACAGTGCCAGCAGAGAGGCGATGAAGAGCAAGGCGCCAACGACATAAAAGATCGGACGAAATCCGATTAAATCAGCAAGAAAACCACCAATAAGTGGTCCAAGAATGGTACCTGCAACAGAACCAGACTGCATCAGCCCCATCGAAAATCCCATACGTGCTTTCGGAGTAGTACCCGAAACGAGTGCGATGGAAGCGGGATTGAAGCCGGAGATTGTACCGTTTAGCAGTCGCAGTAAGAGCAGCTGCATAGGGGATTGTGCGAAGCCCATCAACACCATAACGATAGCCATGCCAAAGCTGGAGCGCAGGAGCATGATTTTACGTCCATATTTGTCAGCAAGTTTTCCCCATAGTGGCTGGAAAATGAAAGAAGTTAAAAAGTTTGCGGCAAAAATAAGGCCCGCCCAAATTCCAATTTCATGCTCACCCTGAACTCCAAGATCCTTAGCAAGATACAAGGTCAGGAACGGTGTAATCATTGTCATTCCGGCATTTACCAAGAATTGTCCGAACCAAAGCACTAAGAGGTTGACCTTCCATGTCTCCCATTTCTTCAAAGTGCTTTCACTTCCTTTCAAAGAATTTCAGAAAATACATGATTCACAGAAAAATAGACATTTTATCAGTATATCATTTTTTTAGCTTCAAAAGTGCAATACATGTCATAGTAATGTCATAGGATTGTCATTCCACGATCTTCGTTTTGCTTGTTACAACCTTTTAAAAAGGGCATAATAGTAAGTATGCCGATCAAGCATAAACGCCATCGGCGTCCTTATTAGGACGGTAAGCGTTTATTTTAAAAAATCTTATAAAATATAATGGAGATCTTATCATGACCTACAACGACACTTTTATCCGCGCCTGCAGAAAGCAGGATACGGAGCACGTTCCCGTATGGTACATGCGGCAGGCCGGCCGTTATGATCCCGAGTACCGTAAAATCAAGGAAAAGTACTCATTGCTTGAAATCTGCAAACAGCCTGAGTTGGCGGCTGAAGTAACCTTGATGCCTGTGCGCAAGCTAGGTGTGGACGCGGCCATTTTGTATTCAGACATTATGAATCCGGTCGCTTCTATCGGTGTGAAATTTGATATCGTCAAAGATATTGGCCCTGTGATCGAGAATCCGATTCGCTCTGCAGCAGATGTCGAGAGACTGAAGCCCATTGATGTTGAAGGCGATCTCGGACATATTTTGGAGACGATTGCAATTCTGGATAAGGAGCTGGACGTGCCCTTGATTACTTTCGCAGGCGCACCGTTTACAATTGCCAGCTATCTGATCGAAGGCAGACCTTCCAAAGGATATATTCGGACTAAAGAGCTAATGTACAGTGAACCCCGTGTCTGGGAAATGCTAATGGACAAGCTCGGCGATATGATTATCGCTTACCTCCGCAGTCACGTGCGTAGTGGTGGAAAAGCGTTTCAATTGTTCGACAGCTGGGTCGGTGCCCTTGCGCCTCGCGATTTTGAAAAGTATGTGTTACCGACGGTTTCTCGTATTTTTTCCGAATTATCCGATCTTGATGTACCGAAAATATACTTTCCTGGCGTAAGCTCTGGCGAATTGCTACCGAGTCTTACGAAGCTTCAAGCGGATGTAATCGGGGTGGACTGGCGTGTGAGCTTGTCCGAAGGTCGACGCAGAACAGGTGGAAAATTTGCGATTCAAGGGAACCTGGATCCGTATTTACTTACAGCGCCGATGGACGTCTTGAAGGAGCACGCAAAAGCGTTAATTGATGAAGGGGTACAAGAGCCGGGATATATCTTCAATCTGGGTCATGGTTTATTCCCGGAGGCTTCTTTAGAGAAGCTTAGAGAATTAACGGAATATATTCACGAATATTCACAGGAAGTATTGAAAGAATCAGCCAAACTACGTTCTTAAAAATAGCCTATTAAATCTATAAGGGGATGGAATCCGTGACAGCAAAAATAGGTGTTCTCGTCATGTCGTATGGCACTCCTAAAAGCTTAGAAGACGTTGAAGCATATTACACTCATATTCGGCGAGGTAATCCGCCGACAGCGGAGCAGCTTAAAGAATTAACAGATCGCTATGAAGCGATCGTCGGGGGTGTATTCCCGCTGCGGGAGAACACAGACCGTCAAGTAGCTGCATTACAGGCAGCACTAAACGCGGATAAAGCTGGGGCGGATGTTGAATTTGTCTGCTATCAGGGTTTGAAGCATGCCTATCCGTTCATTGAGGACGGCGTCGAGGCTATGGCGAAGGACGGCATTACCCAAGCGGTTGGTGTTGTGCTTGCCCCTCACTATTCAAGCATGAGCGTGGGTGGCTACATCAAACGTGCTCAGGAAAAGGCTGATGCATGTAAAATCAACATGGGTTTTGTGGAGAACTACCATATGCACCCAGTATTGATCGATGTTCTAAGCCGGAGAGTAACTGCGAAAATAGATCAATATATCGAAGCAGGCGCTACTCGCGATGAGATAAGGGTATTATTTAGCGCGCATAGTCTTCCAGAGCGTATTCTAGCTATGGGGGATCCTTATAAAGATCAACTATTGGAGACCTCAAAGGCTATTGCAGATCAAGCGGGGATAACCAATTGGCAGTTTACGTGGCAAAGCGCAGGACGGACAGCTGAACCATGGCTTGGACCAGATATTCTGGATACACTTCAGCAGCTTAGCAAGGAACAGGTAGAGTATGTTCTAGTGGCACCGATCGGGTTCGTATCCGATCATTTAGAAGTGCTGTATGACCTTGATATCGAGGCAACAGCCGTAGCTTCAGAGCTGGATATGCGTCTTATGCGGATTGAATCATTAAACAGCGATCCTGCGTACCTGTCCGTATTGAGCGATGTTGTTCGTACAAGACTGAATCAAATGTCGGCCGGTCAGTCATGACTGGTCCCTCTAGGCGAATTGTTATCATAGGCGGTGGGCTGAGTGGACTCAGCGCCGCCTTTTACATTCGTAAGTTTTACAAAGAAGCTGGCGTGAAACCTGATATTGTACTGCTGGAGAAAGACAAGACTCTTGGTGGGAAGATCGAAACATTGCACCGGGATGGATTTGTGATTGAGAAAGGCCCGGATTCTTTTTTAGCTAGCAAAACAGAGATGATTGAACTGGCTAAGGAATTAGAGCTAGATCACGAGCTGGTGAACACAAATCCAAAGGCAGAGAAGACCTATATACTACAGCGTGACAAGCTTCATCTTATGCCTTCCGGTCTTGTGCTTGGAATTCCTACTGAACTAAAGCCATTTCTATCAAGTGCTCTGGTTTCATTCGGTGGCAAAATACGCGCGCTGATGGACTTGATCCTTCCTCCTAAGCGGAGTAATGACGATGAATCCCTCGGACAGCTGATTGAGCGACGTTTAGGTACTGAAGTGATGGAGAATTTGACCGAACCGCTATTAGCCGGTATGTATGCTGGGGATTTACGCAAAGTCAGCCTACAGGCTACCTTTCCGCAATTTGGAGAAGTAGAGCGGCAGTATGGTGGTCTTATTCGTGGAATCATTAAAGAACAGAATTCCTCCAAGACAAATACGAGCACAAAGAACAGCACTTTTCTGACATTTCGAAAAGGACTACAAAGTCTCGTGCATGGCTTGATTCATGAACTGCATGATGTAGAACAGCGAACTGAAGCTGCGGTGGTCTCTATACATGCTACAGGAACTAATGCTTCTCGTTATGAGCTAGAACTGGAAAGTGGCGAACGGCTGCTTGCGGATGAAATATATATCACCACACCAAATTCTTTTGCTGCCGAACTTTTGCGTCCACATGTGGATGTTTCAGCACTCGATGCGGTAAATTATGTATCGGTTGCGAACTTAGTCATGGCCTTCAACAAGAAGGATATCGAAATTGATGATGCTGGAGCAGGTTTTGTTGTGCCTCGTAAGGAAGGGCGCAATATTACTGCCTGTACATGGACGTCTACAAAGTGGCCGCATACGAGTCCAGATGATAAAGTGCTTATGCGCTGTCATGTAGGCCGTTCCGGAGATGAGCAGAATGTTCAACTTCCAGATGAGGCTCTTACGGAGCTAGTGAGTAAGGATTTACGAGAGATCATGGGCATTACAGCGAAACCTTTATTCACGGAAATTACTCGTTCGGAACATTCGATGCCACAGTATCCTGTTGGACATCTTGACAATCTTTCTAAATTCCATAGGGAGCTTGAGACCACACTTCCTGGGATATATGTCTTTGGAGCTGGATATGATGGAGTGGCAATGCCCGATTGTGTTAAGCAGGCTAAGCTTACAGCACACAGCGCTGCAAAGCGTATATCGAATTAATTGTTCATTTACGGGAGAGTTAGAATTATATAATGAACGGTGAAGCGAAGATTTTTTTGCTTCACCGTTTTTGTTTGAAAATTAGATTATACTATTTTAATGGACTCTCGTATTTGGAGGGACATGTGCTAGGTATGCTATAATAGAACCAATTTGAGAGTAGAGGAGATCATAGAAACAATGTATCCGCCGCGATCGCGTTCTAGACAGAAGAACAAACATAAGAGCAAACGTAAGCGCAGAACGGCCTGGATGTGGGTCAATGCAGGTCTACTTCTGTTGATTATTGTGGCGCTCAGCTATAGTTTTATGGATGACAGATTCAAGGGAAGTTCTGAGCCACCTCCAGTGGCGCAAATGACGGCTTCGCCTACGCCGGATAGTACTGCTCAGGAGACAGCACCTATAGTGACTGCAACGCCTGAAGCCACGGAGTCTCCCATCCCTTCTCCAACGGTAACCCCGGAAGCTACACCTACACCAGAGCCAAAGAGAGAAGAAAATGTTGAAACACAGGCGCCTGTACCAACTGAGACCCCTTCGCCAGATGAAGGTAGCTCCCAAGTCGCAGATGGTGGTTCTGTGTCTGGACTTCCATCAGATGACCAGGCTTCTGGCAATACAGTGACCTTGAATTTTGGTGGAGATGTTATTTTTTCGGGGAAAGCCGGGGAATTGCTCGAAAAGAAAGGTTACGACTATTCGTATGCCGCGCTCGATGGAATGTTCAAGAAGGATGATCTTACGATTGTGAATCTGGAGACTCCTGTGACCACGGGTGGGGTTGGCGCCGCTAATAAGCAATACGTATTCAAAGGCTCGCCCAAAGCACTAGATGCTCTTAAAGCAGCCGGAGTGGATGCAGTAAATATGGCGAACAATCACACGCTTGATCAAGGGGAGGAAGGCCTGCGAGACACGCTTAGTCATCTCTCGGAAAGAGGCATTCCTTATGTTGGTGCTGGACTTAACAGTAAAGAAGCATTCTCGGCGCAATATTTTGAGCGTAAAGGGATTAAGATCGCCTTGCTGGGGTTCACACGGGTGATTCCTGCATCTGATTGGATGGCGGGAAAAAATAAACCCGGGCTTGCTTCAGTATATGATAGTAGAGAAGGACTTAAAGCGATTGCTGCAGCTAAACAAAAAGCTGATTTGGTTGTCGTAGTTGTCCATTGGGGTAAAGAACGGGTAGAGCAGTTCGATAATACACAGCAGACCCTTGGACGTAGCTTTGTCGATGCGGGAGCTGATCTTGTCATTGGTGGTCACCCACATGTATTGCAAGGTGTGGAGCCGTACAAAGGCAAGTGGATCGCCTACAGCACTGGTAATTTTATTTTTACGAGATCAACGGTACCTGCCACTTGGGAAACTGCTGTATTTCAGGCGGAATGTAGTAAAAAAGGTCAATGTTCATTACAGCTGAAGCCTATGACTGCTGAGCTAGCTCAGCCCGTGCCCATGAATCAGGTGAACGGACAGCTTTTGCTGAAAAAAATAGAGTCTTTATCTGCTGGTCGAGTTAAGATTAACAGTGACGGCAAAGTGACTCAAGTTACAAAATAGGGTTCCTGGGAGGTCCTTATGATGAACAATTTATGTGTTGCCCATCGGGGATTTTCCGGTAAAGCTCCGGAGAATACATTAGCAGCGATCCGGATGGCCATTGCCATGCCTTTTGTACACTGGATGGAATTGGATGTCCAGCTCTCCAAGGACGGTGTTCCTGTTGTCATTCATGACTTTACACTGGACCGTACAACCAATGGTCATGGTAAGGTGAAGAATATGGATTGGGAACATATCCGGCGTCTCGATGCGGGTAGCTGGAAAGGGCGTTCTTTTCGGGGAGAGCGGGTGCCTTCCTTGGAAGAGGTGCTCTCATTAGCCTCCGGTAGACTTCGTCTCAATATTGAACTGAAAACAGTGGGCAATATGTATCCTGGCATCGAACAGAAGGTGACGGATCTTATTTCCTCTAAAGGCATGCGGGACGACGTGATTTTGACCTCTTTTGACACAGATGTGTTGAAAAAAATCAAGGAAATAGACCCCCGCTTTCGTACAGGCTTAATTTTTGATTCAAGGTTTGGTAATCCTGCTCGAAGGCTGCATGAACTGGAGTGTTCTCTTTTGTCGATTAGCTTCTCGCGTTTAAATCCTAGATTGGCTAAGGTTTTGACGGAGCAAGGTGTGAAGATTATGGCTTGGACAGTGAACAAAGGAAAAGAGATGCGTCGCTTAGCAGATATGCATTCTGATATAATGATTTGTACAAACCGTCCGGATATCTGGGGCGATACATTTCTAAAAGTATAAATAATCCAATTCGATGGGAAAGAGAGCTGATTGTCTGTGTGCGCTGCTGTTAATAATTTGTATTGTGTTGGACGGAACTACAAGCTACATGCGGAGGAATTAGGAAATAATGTCCCCGTAGAGCCACTCATTTTTTTGAAGCCCTCACATGCGGCGGTTTCCCTCGATAAAGCAGTCATTCAGCTTCCAAAGGATTCAGGTCAGGTTCATTATGAAGGAGAACTTGTGCTACGGATCGCGCGTGATTATGTACCGGGTATGAGCGTGGAGGATCTGGTGGATGTTATGGCTCTGGGACTGGATTTCACACTGCGTGATGTGCATAATGATCTGCAGAAGAAAGGTCTGCCTTGGACTCCGGCTAAAGGCTTTAAGAACGCTGCTCCACTCACGCCTTACATTGCGTTTCCTGACAAGGAAGAGCTGGAAGGAACGGATTTCACGGTTTTAAAAAATGGTGTTGAAGTTCAGCGAGGTAATGTTAAAAATATGATTTTTTCGCTCCAAAAAATTGTCGATTTTATCGCTGCGCGTTACGGGCTGGGTAAAGATGATGTGATATTCACAGGAACACCAGAAGGTGTAGGCTCTACCGTATCAGGAGATTCGTTTGAATTGTACTGGGGTGACAAGCTGATGGGGACTTGCCTGATCGGCTAAAAACATCTGTTGGAGATGAATCTAATGTTATGGATTATCGGCGCCCTTGGCGCTTTGTTAGTTGCGGGGGCGGCTTATAGGAAACAATCCTTAAGCCTTTCCGGCATGCTTGCCGCGGTAGCCATGGGGACCATTTATTTTGGTGCTGGAAATGCCTTTTGGTTTGGAATATTGTTGGTTTTTTTCATCTCTTCAAGCCTGTTGTCTAAGCTTCATCATGATAATAAGGCAGAGCTTGAGCTGGCTTATGCCAAGACAGGTCGCCGAGATGCTGGGCAGGTCTTTGCTAATGGTGGGCTTGGGATGGTTTTCGTTCTAATGAATGCGATTGTTCCGATGGAACATTGGGAATTTTTATTTATCGGCGTTATGGCAACGGTAACCTCTGATACATGGGCTACGGAGATTGGCACACTCAGCAAGAAGCCGCCTCGGTCTGTCCTGACAGGTAAAATACTTCCGGCCGGTGCCTCGGGTGGTGTATCCAGCCTGGGTACGCTGGCCGCCGCCGCAGGAGGTGCACTTATCGGTGCATCTTCATGGCTGCTGCGGATGATATCCGGCATGCCAGATCAATCCTTCTTGTTGCTTACATTGGCAGGACTCACTGGAGGACTTGCGGGTGCGTTCACGGATTCTATTCTAGGGGCAACCGTTCAGCAGATGAATCGTTGCACCATATGCGGACGCGAAGTGGAAAGTACACATCACTGCGGTAAAAAGGTTGAATACGCACGTGGCTGGAAGTGGATGACTAATGATGCAGTCAATGCTATTAGCTCTATCTTCGGAGGGGCTATTGCCTTATTGTGTGGGATTATGTTTTAAAGGAGGAACCGATGAGCAGCACGTCCAATCATAAACATACTGCCATTCTGGATGCCGCATACGAGCTCTTCGGTTCAGGTGGATTTTATGAAACGAAGATGTCGGAAATTGCGGTTCAGGCCGGAATTGCTAAGGGCACCGTTTATTTATACTTCAAGAGTAAAGAAGAATTGTTCATGGCGGTAACGCGCCGGGATTGTGAGGGATTCCTTCAGCAATTACAGGAAAAGCTGAAGGCTAGTGATACTTTGGCAGGTAAACTGTCAATTATCGCCAAACATCATCTTTACTATTATTATGAGCGTAAGCGACACACGAAGCTCTTTTTCCGCGCACCGAACAATAACCCAGAGCTTGTGGCGTATATGACGCTTTTTATGGAAGAATATATGCAGGCAGTGGTGAAGGTATTGCTGGAGGGTGGAGTGTCTGAGCCTGAGCTTATGGCGCAGTCCTACATAGGGATGTTGGATCGACTGAAGATGGATATTTTGTTTGATCCATCTTTTAAGGAAGAAGATGCGTATAAACGCGCTGGTTTCGCTGCGGGTCTTTTTATTAAAGGGGCTATGGATTACTTGAATTTAGGTCAGGATGATAGACCGGTGGAATAGCAGCTTCATGCTGCGACCGGTTTTATGAAAATATAAGGCAAGCGAGGAAATAGCATGAATATTATGACCGTGGAACATCTTTCCAAAAGTTATGGAGAGAAAGTACTTTTTAGTGATGCTTCATTTGGTATGGACGATCGGGATAAAATTGGTTTGATCGGTGTGAATGGAACGGGTAAATCAACGTTTTTACGTATTATTGCCGGTCTGGATACACCGGATGGTGGGCAAATTGCGATCGGAAATAATGTTCGAGTGCAGTACTTGGCACAGAACCCTCCTTATGAGCCGACAAATACGGTACTGCAGCAGGTCTTCGCCGGAGATGATCCAGATCTTGCTACCATGCGTGAGTATATGGAGATTATGTCTCGCCTTGAAAAAGAGCCAGGTAATGCAGAACTGGAAGGCAAACTGGTGCGGATTGGGCAGGCTATCGATGCAGCAGGTACTTGGCATTTGGAGAGTGAAGCTAAGAGCGTACTTACTAAGCTGGGTATAGTGAAATTCGATGCGCTGATGGATACGCTGTCTGGTGGTCAACGGAAACGTGTAGCACTTGCGGCTGCCCTGATTACGCCATCTGAGCTTCTTATTCTGGATGAGCCTACGAACCATATTGATACGGACTCTGTGGCTTGGCTAGAGCAATATTTACAGAAACGGCGTGGCGCGCTCTTAATGGTAACGCATGATCGTTACTTCCTGGAGCGTGTCGCAAGTGTCATGCTAGAGCTGGACGGAGGACAGTTATACCGTTATGAGGCCAACTATTCCCGTTTTCTAGAGCTAAAAGCCGACCGTGAAGAGCGTGAAGCCTCTGCGGAGCAAAAGCGTAAGAACCTGCTTCGTACGGAGCTTGCTTGGATTCGTCGTGGAGCTAAAGCTCGATCAACGAAACAAAAGGCAAGAATCGACCGTTTTGAGAAGCTGAAAGAAAGTACAGGAAGCAGTTCGAACGGTTCGCTGGATATTTCGGTGGCATCCACACGTTTGGGTCGCAAAATCATTGAAATCAATGAACTGTCGAAATCGCTGGATGGTCGTCAGTTGATTAAAGATCTGACCTATATTGCTGTACCACAAGATCGCGTAGGTATTGTAGGTCCAAATGGTAGCGGTAAATCAACTCTTCTGAATCTGATTGCAGGTAAGCTGCAGCCGGATAAGGGAGAGGTTCAGCTTGGCGCGACGGTTAAGTTGGGTTACTTTACGCAAGAACATCAGGATATGGATGACAGCATGCGAGCTATTGAATATGTGAAGGAAGAAGCGGAAGTCATACGTACAGCTGATGGTAGCGTCATTACCGCAGGCCAAATGCTCGAACGCTTCTTGTTCCCTCCTGCGATGCAATGGACGCCGATTTCCAAACTGTCTGGTGGCGAAAAAAGACGCCTGTATCTGCTTCGTGTATTGATGGGAGCACCAAACGTATTGCTGTTGGATGAGCCTACGAACGACTTGGATATTGGCACGTTGGCTGTTTTAGAAGACTATCTGGATGAATTCCCGGGCGTCGTCTTTACCGTATCCCATGACCGTTATTTCCTGGATCGGACTATAGACAAGCTGATTGCCTTTGAAAATGGAGAAATTCGGCTTCATGTTGGCGATTATACGGAATATGAAGAATGGCTGGCCAATAATGTTCCTTCACGCCATGCAGAATCGAACAAAGATGACGGGAATGCAAAGCGTAAAGAGACTACAGATACAGTCAGTAACACAGCGGCATCATCAGCTTCCAAGACCAAACTCAAATTCAGTTTTAAGGAACAGCGTGAATATGAAGGAATTGACGAGCAGATCGAGCTTGCAGAACAGCGCTTGACTGATATTGGTGCGGAGATGGAAGCAGCGTTTGCTGACTCTGGGAGACTGCAGGAGTTAGTGGAAGAGCAGAGGCTTGCCGAAGCCGAGCTGGAGCGTCTAATGGAGCGCTGGACCTATCTGAATGAGCTTGCAGAGAAAATCGCTGGTAAAGCATAAAACGGATTGTCCATGTGTGACAATAAGGGAGGGCTCAGTTTGGAGAATCAACTTGTGGAAGCTGTAACCCTGCGAAACGAAGGTAAAGCTGAAGAAGCCAGAGTGATGCTGTTAGAGCTATATGAGCAGAATAGTAATGATGCAGAACTTCTGTATCAATTAGCGTGGACGCATGATGTGCTCGGTCTGGAACGTGAGGCAGTACCCTATTATGAGAAAAGCTTAACACTAGGCTTATCTTCGGAGCAGAGAGTCGGCGCTCTATTGGGACTGGGTAGCACCTACCGAACACTTGGAGAATATGAGAATTCCAAAGCAATATTGGAGCAGGCCATTCACGAGTACCCAGAGAATAAGGAATTTCCGGTGTTCCTTGCAATGACCTTGCACAATCTCGGAGATCATAGTCTGGCTATGGGGATGTTGCTTAAATTGCTGGCTGAAACCTCAGCGGATGAAGGAATAAGAAGCTATAGTAAGGCCATTTCATTTTACTCAGATAAGCTGGAGCAAGTCTGGGATTGAATAAAATCACAAAAAGAAGCGATCTCTAATAGTAGAGTATCGCTTCTTTTTGCTTTATTTCGTTCCGTCTACCGCGATCATTTGCACCACGGCACGAGAGTCGCCAGGTAAGATGATTTCATCAGCATTCATCTGTGAAGAGCCATCACCATCTAGAAAAATACCTTCGAGACCTTCAGCAGGCACGCTCTGTAGGATGGCTGAACGGAACTCTGCCGCCGTCGAGAGTGTTGGCGTAACAATCAGCCACAGCTTGCCATTATCGTCATACAGCATGCCTGAGCGCATTCGTTTCTCATCCGAATAAGGAAGATGTTCTTTCGCTATCACATCTTCCCAGAGATCCTCATCCTGCAGATTCATACTAATGCCGCCTTGAGCAAAATAATGCTGGCGATCCATAACGTTCAATTCTTCTCCCGATGAGACGACCTGTACGGAAAAGCTACGACTGGCACCATCCCAGACCAGGGTTCCGCGCGCATATTTAGCGTTAAACCAGCCGGAGCCGTACGCCTTTTTAACACCGTTAGTGGGGATATCATTCATGATAGCAATGGATAGAAGTGCATCTCCATAGAAGAAGCCTCCATTAATCCCATAAGCAACCACTTGCTGAAGCGGTGCACCAGCGGCTCTGAGTTTAATATCTTCGGGTGAAAGTGACATCATATAGAGTTGAATATTTTCTGGACTCACGGTCTCTAAATAAGTGTAAGCGTGTGGAAGACCATCAAAGGGATTTTCCTTATGGCTTCTGGAAAACAGGAACATCGAGATTGCTGATACTGCTATCATGAGCAGCAGAAGTGAGACTATCAGCCATTGTCTACGTCTCCAGAGCTGCTTTAACTTGCCAGTGCTTGCCTCAGTTAGTGCCCACATAAGCAGCGAGAAGCTTAGCAGTGTTTACTACAGCTTGCTTATGTGTACGTTCCATGGAGTGGGAGGCGTGTACGCCTGGGCCGATCAGTGCGGCACGAATATTATTGCCGCCTCGAAGGGCAGCGGAAGCATCGGAGCCGTACATTGGATAGATATCAACGGCATAAGGAATAGCAAGTGCTTCTGCCAGCTCAATCAAACGGCCAGTCATAACATAATCATAAGGGCCGGAAGAATCTTTTGCACAGATGGACACATCGGTTTCTTTACAGCTAAGATCGTCGCCCATGGCGCCCATATCGACTGCGATCATTTCATTAATCTCGCCAGGAATCCAAGCTGTGCCATGTCCCACTTCCTCATAGTTGGAGATGAGGAAAGAAAGGTTGTGGAGCGGTTTCCAGCCTTCGCGCTTCATGCTTTCCAGCAGGCCAAGAAGGGCAGCAACGCTCGCTTTGTCATCCAGATGTCGGGATTTAATATACCCGCTAGGTGTAATCACCGCACGTGCATCGAAGGAAATGAAATCACCAACGGAGATGCCTAGCTTAAGTACATCTTCTTTGTTAGATACTAGCTCATCAATCCGTACTTCCATGTTCTCCTCTGAACGTTTGAAATCACGAGCATCTGGATATACGTGAACGGATGGATGGCTGGTTAAGATGGTTCCAGTATAGGTTCTGCCGCTGCGGGTATGGATCACGCAGTATTCATTCTCGATGCTGTGCATAGTGAAGCCACCAACAGAGGTCAGTCGCAGTGTACCATCAGATTTAATAGAGCGAACCATGCCTCCAAGTGTATCCACGTGAGCGCTGATGCCGATAGTACGGGAAGGATCTAGGCCTGGGACGGTTAGAATTACGCCGCCTTTTTCATTCCAGCTTAGCGGTACATTTAATGCTGCCGCTTCTTCAGCAACAAGGTTCATTACTTGTGCTGTGAAGCCGCTGGGGCTCGGTGTATCCAGCAATTTTTTTAGGATTGAGAGTATGTAATCTTCGTTTGGTTGAATAGTAATCATTAGTTAAGTCCTCCTGTTAGGCCATCATTGTCTGTGTTAAAAGAATCTAAAGAAGTGTCGGCATCACGAAGTTTGGTTAGCTCAGCATTTAAGCTTTTAATTTGTTTTTGTAGTTTGTACTGGCGAAAAATACCGTAAGAACCCACGATGATTCCACCAATTAACGCGCAGCCCAGAATAACTAGGATCAGCGGTATATTAACTACATCAAAACCGAAATTGACTTGAACGGGATCCACGTTGATGACTGCAAATATGGCTGTTAGCAGCGCAAAGATTAGACCTGCAATTAAAGACCATTGAATTCTCATTGAATTCTTCCTCCTCAGGGGATATAACAGAATAAAATCCCTTGCCCAAATAGGGCAAGGGATTAATGCAATACTAAGCTCTCTGCCTTATTTGGTCAACTGTTCCATTTGAGCGATAACATCTTCGAAGACACTCATCGCTTCGCGAATCGGCTCAGGAGAAGACATATCAACACCAGCTTTAGACAGAATATTAATGGAGTAGTCACTGCCGCCACTCTTCAGGAAGCCGAGGTAACGATCTACCGCAGGTTTACCTTCTTCAAGAATTTGTTTGGCAAAGCTAGTCGCTGCTGAGAAGCCGGTTGCGTATTTATAAACATAGAAGCTGTTATAGAAATGCGGAATCCGCGCCCATTCCATCTCGATATCCTGATCTACAACCATTTCTTTACCATAGTATTTAACATTCAGGTCATAGTAGATGCTCGAAAGATCTTGTGGAGTAAGCGATTCACCTTCTTCAACACGCTGATGAATGATTTTCTCGAACTCAGCGAACATCGTCTGCCGGAAAATCGTTGTCCGGAACTGATCAGCATAGTAGGTGAGCAAATACATTTTTTCTTTAGGATCTGTAGACTTTTTGAGTAAATAATCCATTAGCAGTGCCTCGTTAGTAGTAGAAGCAACCTCTGCTAGGAAAATCGTATATTGCGCATCCCGATAATTCAGAGCGTTATCCGAAAAATACGAGTGTAATGCATGGCCCATTTCATGTGCCAGTGTAAACATACTGTTTAAATTATCATTATGGTTCAGCAGTACGAAAGGATGCGTACCGTATGGCCCCCAGCTGTAAGCCCCGGACCGTTTATTCTCGTTCTCATACACATCGATCCATCCGTTGTCGTAGCCTTTTTGCAGCACGTTCAGATAATCTTCACCGAGCGGTTTGAGACCCTCTTTAGTGATTTTCTTGGCTTCTTCATAGGTGATATCTAATTTATATTCATCAACAAGCGGTGCAAACAGATCATACATATGTAACTCATCGACACCCAGCAGCTTCTGACGCAGTTTCATATAACGGTGCATCAATGGAAGGCTTTCGTGAATCGTATCAATCAAGTTGGTGTAAACCTCTTTAGGAATGTTATCACCATAGAGTGACATTTCCATTACAGAAGGATATTTGCGAATTCGTGAGTAGAACACATTTTTATTCACATTAGCGCTAAGCGTTGCTGCGATAGTGTTCTTCTGCTTCCGGTAGGTATCGTAGACTGCCTTAAAAGCATTTCGGCGAACCTCACGGTCGTTACTTTCGAGAAACTTGATATAGTTGCCATGAGTCAGCTCAACTTCTTTGCCATCCTCATCTTTGATCTTAGGGAATTTCAGATCCGCATTGTTCAGCATACTGAAAATATTCTGTGGTGCTTGAGCTAAATTTCCGACCTGAGCTAGCAGTGCTTCTTCAGCCTTAGATAGCACATGGGCTTTTTCACGTTTCATTTCTGTTAAGGTGAATTTATAAGCGGATAGGTTCGGATCAGCGATGAACTGGTCCAACTTCTCAACTGGCAACGCCAGAATTTCTGGGGTTACAAAAGATAAGGCTTCACCTGCTTCAATACCAAGCTTTTTCGCTTTGGAGGACAAAGCTTGAGAGTCAGGATTAGCTGTGTCTTCATCTTGACGCATATGTGCATACACGAAGAGTCGTTCAGTTAGGATGGACAGCTTGTCATCCATTTCAAAACATTTTTTTAGAGCATCCGCGGAATCTAGTGTACCCTGAAAATCCGCAGCTTTTTTGATTAAGGATTTAGCTTCAGCAAATTCTGCATCCCAATCCTTCTGAGAAGCAAACACATCTTCAAGCTTCCAACGATTCTCAGCAGGTACTTCGCTTCTTTTCAATAATTTTTCCATAGAAACCCTCCTAGAATGATGAGATGTAGTAGGCATAATCTCCCTCGGCAATACTGTAGATGATAAATCACCCGGTAGCAAGCTGAGCACAAGTAGAAGAGGGATGGACTTGGGTGAAATAGGCATAACATCCTCCTCTTGAAAGTAGAGTCGGCTTATTATGCCCTATTAAGTCCTGATTATTAATATTTAGTCTTCTTTAAATATATGAAAGTATAAGTTATGCCAATAAGCTATAAATAACAAAGATGAAGGCGAACAGAATCATAATGACTGCAGTTAAGGCCATGCCCCGCTTAAACTGCGGCGGGACACGATCCTTAGTCATAATTAGAACTGCGCCTAGACATAAGACTAGGACAACATAAATCGCGATATTTTCTGTGTTCATATTCTGTTATACCTGTTTGAAAGCTGCGATGATATTTTTATACTCTTCTTCATTATCTTTATAAGATTCTTTGTTGAATCGGTTGTTCACCCACTGCATCATAGCTGGACGACTAAGGAAAGTATGTGTTTCTTCTCCCCATTGATCGGAGATTTCGCGAAGTACGATATAACGTCCTTGAACTTCTACCGTCATCATATTCCATTTGTCTGTTTTGTATATTTCATGTTTTTTGATCATTATCATTACCACCCTGGCGATTTTTGGCTTTTGGCTCAATGATAACGCACTGGTCAAGGGAAAAGCAAATTAAATCACATATTTAAAGATCCAGATAGATTGATTTGAGTAGAAGATTGCAGTATAATATAGTTATACGCCATATATGGCGGTTATTTTTAGGAGGTTGTTCAATTGAAAGGTACAGTAAAATGGTTTAACGCAGAAAAAGGTTATGGTTTTCTTCAAGTAGAAGGCGGCGAAGATGTATTCGTACACTTCTCAGCAATTCAAGGTGAAGGATTCAAAACTTTGGACGAAGGTCAAGAAGTAGAATTCGATATCACTGATGGTAATCGTGGACCGCAAGCTGAAAACGTAGTAAAATTATAAGAAACGGCAAAGACAGTTAAGCTGTCTGCTATAAATATATAATTTACTTGGCAAGCCCTTGCAAGAGTGGTTACCAACTATAGAACACAGTTCTTTCGGGAACTGTGTTTTTTTACGTCTAATAGACATCAATTTAGATGAAAGGTCTTTGCATTCCCAAGTGAAGGGATAGCAAAGACCTTTTAATATTTTTGAGTATCAGAAGTGTTCTATTATAGGGAAGCTTTTTTGTTCTTATTCTTGAAATAGTGCATTGAATCTCGATGGGTATCCAATAAATGCTGTCCTAAAAAGCCTACAAAAGCAAGAAGGCTGAAGCCAACTGCTACCATATAGAAGGTGAAGCGTCCAGCTTCCTGATAGATCATTCCACCAAATGTCCCACTTAGAAGTCCAGCTGCACTTGACCAAACAACTGTGTAGATTGCAAGACCGGTTGCTCGGAGACGATCAGGAATAATCCGAGTGATATAGCGGACACATGTTACAAAAAAGACGCCAAATGTCAGGCTATGCAAGGCTTGAATCGCGATTATAGAGCCTGGGTGATCGGCGAGCGCCATTAGTAGAAAGCGAAGGGCATACATGAGACTGGCTAAAATTAATAAGGGCAGTTCTTTAAATTTGTCGCCGTATTTGCCGAGTATAAATAATACAGGGATTTCACTTAGTGCTGAGGCAAGTAATGCCCAGCCGATCACTTCCTCACCAGCGCCCAGGTTCTTTAAACTGATGGTGAGAAAAGCTTCGTTCATTCTATGGCCCAGTGCGAGTACAAAGACACATCCGAAGAACCACAGCACTTCTTTTCGCAAAAGGATATCTTTAAGCCCATGCTCTTTCTTGCCTGGTTTGGTAGTAACAGCCTTCTGATTGGGGAGCTCTGGAACAGTTTTTTTGACATCCTTTAGGCCAATTGTAATTAGAAGTGCGATTATAATGATAATAATACATAAGGTAAGACTCCAAGTAGCACCTAAAGCTCTAAGCGCATAACCGACAGTTAAAGCAAAGAAAGAATAGCCTAATGAGCCAAATACACGAATTGTAATGAAGTTTCGTCCGTGTCGCTCCGCAATTTTGATGGCCATTGTATCAGCAAGCGGAAAAACTGGGTAATAGAAGAAGTAGAAAAAGGACAAAATAAGCATAACGGAAGAAAATTCGGTCGCTCTGGCTAATAGAAGTCCGGTAACTAATTGCCCAGCGAGTAAAATAAACATGATTTTTCGAATGGTACCTAGCTTATCGCTCATCATACTCCAGAAGAGATTGGATAGGATGGAGATGAGGGGACCGAGAGAATACAAGTAGCCCACCTGAGAACTGCTAAATCCTAAATGTGTGTAGAATAAAGGAAAGTAGGATACTACAAGAACGCTAGTGCCATAAATCGTAAAAAGAAAGGAACGAAGCCAATTCTGATCACTGTAAGGGCTTCCGGTCCGTTTTAAAAACATGAAAGTGCACTCCTCTGAGATTGAAATATGGCTAGTATAGCATAAAGCAATGGAGGGTTATGTGTTTTATTCTTGAATTGCGTTATTTCTGAATCTTTCATAATTTTACGAAAGTGATTTTGTTGTTTGTACAAATACGTCTGATCATATTATAATAAGTGGTGATTTGGATAAGGAGACAACAATGTGGAGGCACTATCATTGAGTGAATTAGAGCAAGGCCGTTACCTTAGCCCGCGTGGCCCTATTGGGCTTATGAACAGGGTCTATAAGTACGTGCTGCCTGAAGTGAGAGAAAGTCTGCACTTCTGGCGCCAAGATGCGAATGGGATTCCCGATCCCGAGCTCCGGAAGCAAGCACTTGCCAGCATTGAAACAAAGGAGTTTCACTGCATAGGTGGAGGTATTTATGCCGCCGGCAATTTATCGATGAGACATATACTTATTCCGCTTATTGTTGCTTATCAAACTATCAGTGATTATCTAGATAACTTATGTGATCGCAGCACTTCGCTTGATCCTGCAGATTTCAGGCTGCTGCATCAATCTATGCTGGATGCCATTGATCCAAACGCTGAACCTGTCAATTATTATGCGCTTCGCGATGAACAGAATGACGGCGGGTACTTGTATAGGCTAGTTCGAAAATGCCAGGAGATGATCTCTTTGCTGCCAGGTTATTCCGCTGCTGCAGCGGAGATTCGTGATTTGGCTGTGCTGTATACAGATTTGCAGGTATATAAGCATATCCGCCCGGAACTCAGGGAAACAGCCCTGAAGGAATGGTGGGAGCAGCAGGGTAGCCGTGCTCCGCATCTGCATTGGAACGAGTTTGCAGCTGCAACGGGCTCTACTTTAGGCGTATTCATGCTTTTTCTATCTGCATGTGATCCGAAGCTAAGTAAGTCTTCTTCGGAATCGATTCGAGCTGCATATTTTCCACATGTTTGTGGATTGCACATTATGCTGGATTATTTGATTGATCAGGAAGAGGACCGAGCAGGCGGCGATCTTAATTTCTGCAATTATTATGACGACACGGATACCATGTTAAGTCGGATCGCTTCCATGGTTGAGTGGGCCCGTAAGGATGTACGTGAACTTCCGGAATCATCTATGCATCGTATGGTGATTGAGGGATTGCTGGCACTTTATTTATCTGATCCGAAAGTTAGCGAACAGCGGGAAGTTCGCACTGTGTCTAAAAGCCTGATGAGAGGAAGTCCGCTTACAAGGCTGTTCTTCTTCGCTAATAGCCGCTGGATACGCAATCGTTTTTTGTAACAAGGCTGCGAAGCTTCACCTATACAACGGATGGGGCATTGCACAACTTTAAGGAGGAACAACAGAATGTCAAAAATCAAAAAAATTGCAGTACTGACTAGTGGTGGAGATTCACAAGGTATGAACGCCGCTGTTCGTGCGGTTGTAAGAAGCGCACTTTATTATGGCATTGAAGTTTTTGGAGTTCAACGTGGATATCAAGGTCTTCTGAATCGCGATATCTTCCCTATGGATCTTCGCAGTGTTGGTGACATTATTCAACGTGGGGGAACCATTCTGCAATCTGCAAGATGTCTGGAGTTCACAAAACCAGAAGGTCAGCAAAAGGGTGCAGATATTCTTAATGAAATGGGCATCGATGGCCTAGTGGTTATAGGTGGAGATGGTTCTTATAAAGGTGCTAATAAACTAAGTAAACTCGGTATCAAGACGATGGCATTACCGGGAACTATTGATAATGATATTTCCTACACGGATTACACCATTGGGTTTGATACAGCAGTTGGTGTCGTTGTAGATGCTATTAACAAGCTGCGTGACACGATGTCCTCCCATGAGCGTTCTTCCATTGTTGAAGTTATGGGACGTCATTGTGGAGATATCGCGCTACATGCAGGTCTGGCTTCTGGAGCAGAAACAATTCTCGTGCCAGAAATGCCATATGACTTGAATGAAGTTGCGGATCGTATGCGCGACAACTTTGTCAGAGGTAAACGTCACAGTATCGTCATCGTTGCAGAAGGTGTGGGTAAAGGCGAAGATGTGGCCCAAGCGTTGAAAGATCGTCATGCTTCTCTGGATGCACGGGTTACTGTACTTGGACATATTCAGCGGGGAGGAACACCAACACCTGGAGACCGGAACCTTGCTAGCCGTCTTGGTGACTTTGCCGTTCGTAAACTAATTGAAGGTGAGTCTGATAAAGGTTGCGGTATCATCAAGGGAGAACTAACCCTTACAGATATCGATCTTGTAGTGAATACGAAGAAAGACTTTGACGTGGAGTTGTACGAGCTTGCATCCCGTCTTTCACAATAATTAACACACAAAAAAGGAACAGCTGCGAATTTCGCACTGTTCCTTTTTTGTATTCTTTTGATTATTAGTGATGTGTTTGAGCGTCTGTATATTGTGTGGCATAACGGCGTTGAACTTTAACAAGCCGAGTCAAGAGCAATGTGGCCCCAATCGCAAGGCCGGTGATCAAGCCGATCCAATAACCATAAGCTCCTAGATCCGTATAAGTAGCAAGTACATAGCCTGTAGGAAGCCCTATAACCCAATAAGCTATAAAGCAAATAATGAAGGCTGGATTAACATCCTTATAGCCACGAAGTGCTCCTTGTGTAGGTGTTGCAATCGCATCGGAAATCTGGAAAAAGATCGCATAGATTAAGAAATGCTGAATTAATGAAATGACATCAGGTTCATCAGTGTATAAACCAGCTACATGATGGCCGGCAAATAAGAGCAGGAGTGCAGTTGCCAGGGAGAGGATAGCCGCAAGTCCAATTCCCATAATAGCATATTGACGGGCATCCTTTTGCCTGCCGGATCCAGTCTCGAAGCCGACGAGAATGGTAAGGCTCATACAGATACTGAGCGGAATCATATATAACGTAGTTGCAAAATTAATGGCTGCTTGATGAGCTGCAATCGTTACAGTATCGAACCGACTCATCAACAAGGTTACAGCGGAGAACACTGCGGTTTCAAAAAAAATCGAGAAGCCAATAGGTACACCGATCTTCAGTAGATCTTTGAAGCTTTTTAGCGATATAAAGTAGAACTTTCGGAAGATTCTAAGGCTTGCAAAGGGTTCTACTCGATAAATGAACAGCAGAGCAACCGAAAAAATTACCCAGTAGGTGATAGCTGATGCCACTCCAGCTCCAACACCACCAAGTCGAGGAAACCCGAATTTTCCGAAGATTAGTAAGTAGTTCAAACCAACATTCACGGGTAGGGCTATGAGTGTGATCAACATGGACACTCGTGTTTGTCCCAGAGCGTCTATACAACTACGGAGAACTGTATATCCAAACAGCGGGATAATTCCAAAGGAGATCGCACTTAGGAAACGAAATGCAACATCTCTTACAGTCGGCTCCAGATTCATAAAATTAAGGATAGGTGACAAGGCGAAGCTCCCGATTAGTAAGACAATTACAGAGACGATCAGTGATAACCAGATTCCCTGTGTGACTTGATAGGCTACATCCTTTTCTTTTTTGCTTCCGATGAGCTGAGAGACGATGGGGGTAATTCCCATAAGGATTCCACTTAAGCCCGTTTGAATTGGAATCCAGAGACTGGTTCCTATCGCCACACCTGCCAGATCGGCTGTACCAAACTTACCTGACATGTTTGTATCAAAGAAGGTTATCGCTGACAAAGAAATCTGTGTAACCAGAATTGGAAATAAAATATGAAAGAATTGTATTGCTTTTTGTTTTAAAGAGGTGGTTTGTATCATCGTTCTTTGCCTCATTCTTTGTTGGTTTTTAAAGATTACAGTAAAAGTTCCCTTTTTCTCCATTAAAAGACCCGGCAAATGCCGGGTCTTTATCTTTATATATCATACCTGATTTCAATTATACATAATAAGGGCTATATACATTATTTCTCATAATCGACATCGGAGGTATACCGGTTATTGGCGTTCCAGAGCAGAAACTCCTCTACATTTTCATCTTTTAAAGCGCGGATTTGATCTTCCACCTGTTTTTTACCGTATTTAATATAATGACCTTTTCCGAGCCAACTTGCTGTAAAATCTTGAATCCAAGGACGAATAACAGGTTTGTAGCTGCCTAGAGGATCAAGCTTCTTATGGGTATCAATCATGGAGCCCTTAATGGTAGCATACGGATCTAAGTCAGGCTCTTTCACTCCAAACCATCCTGTTGAATAATGACTCGGATAAATCATCGGGCTGATGACATCCACATTCTTGGATATTTTAACGAAGTCTTGTCCTATGCCCTCAGCAGGAGCAGATGCGGCATATCCAAAAATATCTACGGATACACGAACACCAAGTGGAGCAAGCTCTGCTTTTGCGTATTTTACAAAATTAGAAATGATATCTACGCGAGAATCACTGGTTTTTGTGTATTTAAGTGTGTCAGCACGTTTTTCGAAACCTTCAGGAAAGCGCACATAGTCGAATTGAATTTCTTTAAAGCCGAGTTTGACAGCTTCTTTGGCAATATCGACATTGTACTTCCAGACATCTTCATTATAAGGATTAACAAAGCTATCGCCGCCTTTATTCTTCCATACTGTGCCGTCTGCATTAACAAAGGATAATTGCGGGTTCTTTTTGGCAAGTATAGAGTCCTTAAAGACAACAATTCGAGCGATAGGATATACATCATGTTTATTCAATCTTTCCATCAGTTTGTTGATGTCGCCAATAAATGGCTGCGGATTACCAAGTTTCTGAAGTTCTGGATTATCGGTTTTATACGTGATGTAACCTGCATCATCCTTAATGTCGATGACCATAGAATTTAGTTCCGTCTGATCAAGTAAAGAAAGAAGCTTTTCCATTCGTTCTCCACCGGCACTGTATGCGGTAACATAGATGCCTTTTACTTTTGGCGCATCCGGCTGAGGATCTGCGTGTAGCATGCTTTGTGAGTCATTTGCTTCTGCTGTAGCATTTGGAGCTGGAGTTGAACCATTTGAATTATTATTTTGCGCAGCGATGATGGGGGGATTCATGGCGGACTTCAATGCAATTGCCACTTCAGCGTCATGTTGATTCTGTTGCACGCCTACACTTCCCAAGGCCATCATCAGTAGAGCCCAGGTGATGTTCATTCGTATTCTCTCCCTTTATGTACATTTCCTAAATTATATAGGAACGGTTGCTTCTAAAAAGAACAGTGTTGTAATAATGTTAGCTCAGATCGGGTCTGAAAAACCATCCTTGATGTATATAACCGGGACGCACAGATTCTAAACGTATTGTTAAAAAGTAAATGCCGCCTCAACACGGCAACATGGCCGAACTTAAGGCGGCAACTATCAAGACTTCTCTTGCGGCTTACTCATTGAAGATACGCAGAATTCTGATGTTCACAGATACTGTAATGGATGATATCCATGGCATCTGCAGGTTCCAAAATACTAAGCCCGTCACGCAGAACGATTACGGAATTTAATTCGTCCTGTTTGAGAAACGGCATCATATCAGGATACCACCTCATGACGATTGCTGACAGCTTTACCGTTTCCATTTCCACAAAAATCACCCTTTCCTTTTTCGATAGGTCTGAATGGAATTCAGTAATCATCGGAAAACGAAGTGCTTGGAAAAAAGAGGGGTAAATCTCAATCTTTATGAAATTGTTAGGGTTCTGCGTGATTATAATATATCACAATTCTGTGATTGGTGCATTTTCCAAATTAATACTTTTCATTGCCGATTTTATCTTTTTCGGAAGGAGCCCATAACACCAACTGTCTCGACAATATTTACAAATGCTTGAGGATCTGTCGTGCGGATAATACGTTGCAGTTCAGCAAGTTCGTAGCGGGTTGTTACTGTCATTAGCATGTCCTTTTCAACATGAGAATAAGCGCCTTCTGTTTTAATCTTTGTGACACCACGTTGAAGCCCCATTAGATGCTGAAGGAGCTCATCTGTACGATTTGTTACTATATATACGGTTACCTTTAAATGGCTGATGTGAATCATGTCCAGTACCTTACCAGTTACATATATAGATACCATCGATGCAAGAGCCAAGTTCCAGTTGTTATCAAAATATGCCGCGGCAAGAATAACGAGTCCGTTTAAGCTAACCACCACGTTTCCAACTGGGAAATCGCGGAATTTAGTGATGATGGATCCCAGGATATCAAAACCTCCGGATGAACCACCTGCACGGAAGCTGAAGCCACAGCCAATACCAACCAGCACGCCACCAAATACAGAAGAAAGCAGCATATCAGTAGCTACCAAATATTCGGGAATGATCGTCAAGAACCAGGTTGTTGCCACAACGGATAACATGCTTAGCATAATAAATCTCCGGCCTAGCTGGAACCAACCAGCTACAAGCAATGGAATATTAAAGAGAAAGTACAAGAGGCTTATGTTTAGTGGTGTAAAGTAACCCACTAACATCGAAAGCCCGGATACTCCTCCGCTGAGTAAGCGATGAGGGATTAGAAAAAGATTAAATCCACTGGCGATCAACGCTGCCCCAAAAATAACTGCAATACAATTCCAAATCTGTCTTAACAAGCAAATCCACCTCTATAAATAAATTTAAAAATAAACCATGTATGCAATGAAAAGAAAGGAACCCACTGGTATTCCTACTTAGAGTTGTGATATAATGTACAGGATATTCTTGAGTAGGACGTTACAATGGTATTTTTGCATTGCATCGGATGTAAAGCTACAGTTGCTCAGGTACAATGAAGTACCTGATGAAAGGGAGGCTTTTCGTCCCAAAAGCGCTATATCATGCAGAAAAAAGAGCATGATTGGACAGCATATAAATGTGTTTACCGCTACTTAAGAATACAGACAAGCATGTGGAATGTCCACTGTATAGAAGGAGCATGAATAATTTGAAAACATTCGCAGAATTTGGCTTGGAGCCAAAAGTGCTACAAGCAATCACAGAGTTAGGATTTGAGGAGGCAACACCGATACAGGAGCAGTCAATTCCATTGGCATTGACTGGGTCGGATCTGATCGGTCAAGCACAGACTGGTACAGGTAAGACTGCTGCTTTTGGTATCCCCCTCATTTCGAAGATTAATCGCGAAGACGAAAAAATTCTGGCACTTATCATGGCACCAACACGTGAGTTGGCCATTCAAGTATCAGAAGAAATCGGTAAGCTAAGCCGTTTTAAAGGTCTTCGTTCGTTGGCAATTTATGGCGGACAAGATATTGGTCGCCAAATCCGTGGTCTTAAGAAGAAACCACAAATTATTATTGGTACACCTGGACGTTTGCTTGACCATATCAACCGTAAAACCATTCGTTTGGATGATGTTCAAACTGTTGTATTGGATGAAGCAGATGAAATGCTGGATATGGGCTTTATGGAAGATATTCAGACAATCCTCAAGCTCGTTCCTGAAGAGCGTCAAACTATGTTGTTCTCGGCTACAATGCCTCCAAACATTCAACGTCTTGCACAGCAATTCCTGAACAACCCGCAACACGTCTCCGTTATTCCGAAACAAATCAGTGCTCCGCTGATTGATCAAGCATATGTTGAAGTACCTGAACGTCAAAAGTTCGAAGCGCTTAGTCGTTTGATTGATATGGAATCACCTGAGCTTGCAATCGTGTTCGGACGCACGAAGCGCCGGGTTGATGAGCTTGCAGAAGCTTTGCAAAAACGTGGATACTCTGCTGATGGATTGCATGGTGACCTGTCTCAGAACCAACGTGATGCTGTAATGCGTAAATTCCGTGATGGCAGCATTGATGTGCTGGTAGCTACTGACGTAGCGGCTCGTGGTTTGGATGTATCCGGCGTTACTCATGTAATTAACTTTGACTTGCCGCAAGATCCAGAAAGCTATGTACACCGTATCGGTCGTACTGGTCGCGCTGGTAAAGAAGGTACAGCTTGGTCTTTCGTTACTCCACGCGAAATGGATCACCTGCATTTGATCGAACGCGTTACTCGTCACCGTATTACTCGTAAACCATTGCCAACTATGGCTGAGGCTATTGAAGGTAAACAACGCGTAACAGCAGAACGTTTGCTTGAAATGGTTGAGAACGGTGAATTGAATGAGTACAAAGGTATTTCTATTCAATTGCTTGAGCAATATGATTCCGTTCAATTGCTGTCAGCTGCAATGAAGCTTCTGACTGGTGATAAGAAGGATTCTGCAATTGAATTGACTCCTGAAGATCCAATCCGTGCTAAACGTCGTGGCGGTAAGAACGACATTCGCAGTGGCCGCAAACCTAATGGTGGTTATGGTGGTAACCGTGGTACTTCCGGTGGCAGCACTGGTGGATACCGTGGAAACCGTGACAACAACGGTGGCGGAAGTCGTGGTGGCTACAGCAGCGGTGGCAGTAACTATGGTAGTGGCAGTGGCGGTTATGGCGGTGGCTATAAAGGCAACCGTGATGGCGCAGCTAGCCGTGATGGTGGAGCGAACCGCAGTGCGGACCGCAAACCATCTACTCGCCCAAGCAGCACAAGCACGCGTCCAGCAAAACGCGAAGATTTCGATAATTAATACTTGATCAGAACCCGCGGGGGATGATTTATCAAAATATAAGAAGACGAGATGCCGAATAGCGGTTCTCGTCTTCTTTTTGCTGAAATATAAGGGTGTTTATTGAATTAGCAGCTTATTTAAATGAAAGTACGAGTGATGATAACGAGCAGGATAAACAATACGAGGATCGTACCAGTGGAAGTCCAGCCGCCGTAGCCAACAGGTGAGGACATATAATAACCTCCTTTAGAATGTGGTGATTTTGGAAATTCTTATGGTCACAATCCCAATATATGGACTTTATAGACTTAATGTATAGACGATGACCTAGAATTCAGAAAGTTGGGCTATGGAAAAGAGTAGGTCAAATGAGGTATAGTTAAGATAAGCAGTATGCAAGAGACAGAGGAGGAAGGGAATTGGAGTTTAAAGGAGCAATGGGTGGTTTATACCGCATCACAGAATGGATTACACGTATCGCAGCTAGTAATATCTTATGGGCACTATGTTCCGCCCCGTTTTTATTTTTTGGATTGATGAAATTGATGATGCTTGGGACAAGCTCAGGTGGAGTAAATGAGCAGCTCACATTGAACTGGGCTATGGGGATTCTGGCGCCATTTACAGTATTTCCTGCTTCGGCGGCTTTATTTACCGTTGTGCGCAAATGGGTTATGGGGAACACGGATGTAGGAACTTTTCGTACGTTTTTTCAGGGGTATAAAGAGAATTATTTAAAAAGTATGCTCGGTGGAATTATCTACACATTGATGTTCGTTATTATGTACGTCGATGTAACGGTTTACATGACACAAATGCCTAACTTCAGAATTGTTGGTATTTTGATGTTAGTGCTCATGATTATTTTATCGGTGTCCATGTTTAACTTCTTTTCTATTGTCGTTCATTATCAAATGAGCTTTAAACAAGTGATGACTAACTCAATATTGCTGACTATAGCACGTCCAATTCGCGTGTTCTCAACTTTGATTGCAGCTGCAGTGCTAGCTTATATTGGTCTTAGATATCCAGCGCTGTATTTCATCTGTATTCCAACGTTGATTGCGATGGCTGCTTTCTTTAACTTCTATGCTACCTATAATAAACTGCAATTGCAGGTGGAGCAGAAGAAACTGAAAGAGGAAGAAGAGCGAGAAGCTGCTTTGAACGATCAAGAGGATGACGACGATGACGATGATGATTATGAAGATGATGTTGAGGATAAAGATGTAAAACGTATTTAACAAAGACGAGTATTAAACATTGGAAATCGTCAGTAATTTAATTCCAGTGTAAAATAAAGCGCATACAGGTTTACTTTTTCGTTAAAACGCAATATAATAATAACAAATCCTGCGATGTTCGTTACGGTTGCTCGTTGTTTTGAACCAATGATAATGTCTTGGGAGATCTACACGAAGCGCAGCTGAACAGCCCTGTCTATATGACTTGGGGAATTCAAAAACGTTTTCTGCGATCACCCACCTGCTCTAGCAGGTTCAGAAGACACTGTAGCCGGACGGCATAAGCGGGTTTTCTATTGTTTAGGCCAAAGCGCCCTGTATCCCGTGAAAGTTGGGAACGGGCGCTTTTTTGTGTGTCTGGAACAAGGAGAAAGTGAGTAATACCCTTTTGTTCCTGAGACAAGAGTGTTACACTTAGAATAATGAACTTGGGATTTGTAGAGGGGGAAGAATTTTGTCGTTAAAAAGAACCTTGGTCGGTTTATTCCGTAGTCATGATGGAACAAGCGACCGCGCAAAAGATCCGACATTAAAAACGCGTTATTACAATCTTACGAAAGACAAAGCTTGGGAGGAAGTTTCATCAACGCTTAAGAAGATTCCTGGATTCAAGGTGCTTCATGAAGTGGAGTCAGTAGGTGAGATCACTCTGGAGAAGAGAACGGCATTCGGCCGTACACTGGACATTACTGTCTCTGTGCTCAATACCACACCTGTTCGTTGTGGCGTAGATATGTACTCTGCATCTAGAGGTTCGCTAGGTGATTTGGGTGCTAATTACCGTGTCATTCAGCGGTTATATGCATCTTTGGACAAAAAATTAGGAAAATACAAAGCAGACTAATTTTCAGAGATTCTTACTAAACCTTCTTACTTAGGGATTGTATGAATGCGTTTACGCAAATGTTGACTGCTCTGGATATTATCGATAAATCTTTCTATTACAAAAAAAGCGGGAGAAGGATGGACCTTCTTCCGCTTTTTTCAAAATATAAGAAAGTATAAGTTCTACACCTATACTTTATGTCTTATATTTCTCGCATAAACACATTGTCGCCCTTGTAAGGACGACAAAGGCATTTATGCTCGCAGTGATAAGTAAGTATTGTCGAAAATGGCCGCTAACTTACTGTTCTAGAGAATTAGAGCAAGCTCTTCACAGCAGCTATAGCATCTTCGTAATTAGGGTGCTCAGTCATTTCACTCAAATATTCAACATAGGTGAGTGTGTTGTTCTTGTCTAGCACAAAAATAGAACGCATATCTAACCGGAATTCTTTGATTAGTACGCCATAAGCTTGTCCGAATGAGGCTGCTTTGTGATCGGATAGAGTGATTACGCGATCGATCCCTGCAGCGCCACACCAGCGGGCTTGAGCAAATGGTAGGTCCATACTTACCGTGAGGATAACTACATCGTCACCTAGCTCTGCAGCTTCGCTATTGAACCGGCGGGTCTGTGCATCACATACACCAGTATCTAGAGAAGGTACAACACTGATCAGCTTGATTTTACCGGCATAATCACTAAGAGACACTTCTTCCAGTAGATTCTTACTTAGAACAAAATCAGGAGCGGGATCACCAGCTGTAAGCTTGGGTCCTACGAGAGTGATGGGGCTGCTTTTGAAAGTAGCTACGCCTGTTCTTTCTTGCGTCATATCCTTGTTTTCCTCCTCGAATTGTAATATTGGCTCTTACTGCCACAATAAATTATAATCTTATTTACAGGGAGATGTCCAACAGAGCAAGATATAAATGTAAAGGGATGGGTGTAATGATATTTATTCGGTATGAAAATTGGAAAAGTTATCTCCGGTATTACCCGGTAACATGTCTTCTCATTGTAGCTAATGTGATTATGTTTATGCTCATGGCGTTCAATGGTGGATCCACCAATATACAAACACTTGTTAATTTTGGTGCTATAGTTGATGTTAGCCCGTATAAAGAGGAACTGTGGCGTTATGTGGCGGCTATTTTTTTACATAATGGGTTTTCCCATCTATTCTTTAATAGCTTCGCTCTACTGGTATTTGCACCGCCTCTGGAGCGCCTGCTTGGCTGGTGGCGATATGCAATTCTTTATGTGGTAGGTGGAGTTCTTGCGAATTTTCTAACGATTGCAATCAGCAGTCGCTCGGTATTAGAGGTAGGTACGGTCTCGGTAGGTGCTTCTGGAGCAATCTACGCCGTCTATGGCGCATTTTTATACATTGCTGTTATTCAACGGGCGATGATGGACGAAGGCTCACGAAAGACGTTATACGGTTTGCTTGTAATCGGGATCATAATGTCGTTTGCAACACCAAATGTGAATTGGGTTGCGCATATCGGAGGCTTGGTTTCTGGCTTTTTCCTATATGGACTTATTATTCGTATATTTAAAAAAAGCCTAAGACAGGGGCGATGATGGAGTGGAGCTAAGACAGCTGCAATATTTTCTAAAGGTAGCCCAAAAAGAACATGTAACAAGAGCGGCGGAGGAACTTCATGTAGCGCAGTCTGCGGTAAGCCGTCAGATTCATCAATTGGAGCAAGAGCTTGGGGTTGACTTGTTCATGCAAAAAGGGCGTAATTTGCAGCTTACGCCGGTTGGACAGCTCTTTTGCAAGCGGGTGGATAGTATTCTTAAGGAATTGGAACATTCGGTAAATGAAGTGCATGAATTTCTAGATCCGGAACGTGGAGAGATTCGTATAGGGTTTCCTCACAGTCTTGGAACGCATCTTATCCCGACTATCGTTGCAGAATTCCGCCAGCACTATCCCCATGTTAAGTTTCGCTTTAAGCAGGGCTCTTACCCTTCGCTGATAAAGGACGTATTATCTGGAGAGGTGGATTTAACATTTATTTCGCCTTTTCCGGAAAATGATGAGCATGTCTCTGGAGATATTGTTATGACTGAAGAGTTATTTGCAATACTTCCTCAGAATCATCAGCTGGCAGGAGAATCTGAGATCCGACTGGAGCAGCTTCAAAATGAAAAGTTTGTTCTATTCAGTCAAGGTTATTCTTTGAGACCGATCGTTTGGCAAGCGTGCTTGCAGGCGGGATTTCAACCACAGATTGCATTCGAAGGTGGGGAGACTGATACCATACGTGGTTTAGTGGCGGCAGGGATGGGTGTAAGCCTTCTGCCGGAGATGGCGTTCTATCAGACGAATCCTCTCCAGCCAGCTCAGGTAAGGGTTGTGGAGCCTGCTGTGACGAGGACGGTTGGTTTGATTTACCGAACAGATAGTAAGTTGCCGCTGGTTGCACGTTCGTTTCGGACTTTTTTGATATCCTATTTTAAAGCGAGGCAAAATAATACCCCGGTTGGCACTTAGCCTTCCGGGGTTTCTTTTTGTGCTGTATTGTTGTATTAGTCGCGGTTACCTAAAAAGACGGTAATCAAACGAAGCAGTTCGAGTAAGGAGACTAGCGCGGCGGCAACGTACGTTAATGCAGCTGCGTTTAGGACTTTGGCTACTCCGCGTTCCTCTTCGTTACGAATGTAGCCTTGCTCTACCATGACTTGACGTGCCCGGTTGCTGGCATTGAACTCAACTGGGAGTGTCACAAGCTGGAAGGCAACAGCGGCCGAGAAGAAAATGATACCAAGGCCTACAAGATTAAAGTAACCGAATATAAATCCTGCCATAAGCATGAATGGTGCTATACCTGATGCAAAATTAACTACTGGGAACATCCGGTGACGTAGTGTTAACATAGGATAACTTACTTTATGCTGAATGGCGTGACCCACTTCGTGACAAGCGACTGAGACTGCTGCGATAGAACTCTCATAATAAACAGGCTCAGATAAGCGTACAACTCTGTGAATCGGATCATAGTGGTCAGAAAGCGTACCTCTTACAGGCTCAATCGGAACATCGTGAAGTCCATTCGCGTCGAGCATGCGTCTAGCTGCTTCATATCCTGTCAGACCGTTTAAGTTGGCGACCTTGGACCATTTGCTGAATGTCCCTTTAACTCTGAACTGGGCCCATAATGAAAAAATAAAAGCGATAATTACTAATAGATACATTCCCATAGCTGCATTCCTCCACTGTATTGTAAATATGGTATTTACATTGGCGGTCCTTGCGTAAGCAATAGAAGCCGAATCGCCTCCATGCAGGCCACTCCTTGTGGGAGTAAGTTAGAGAGCGCGCGTTTGGCCTGTCCCGGCTTCAGACCGCTTATAATGGGTTCAAGTGCCTTTACTTCACGTTCTAGTCGTTGCATATGCTGCTCAAGCTCGACTAATTTATCAGATACGTCAGTTTCAGGAGTAGCCTCGCTCCATTTGCTCATCATGGATTTGATTTCTTCCAATGAATACTTGTCATGCTTTAATTGATTAATACGTTCTAAGTCGACCAAGGTTTCATGACTGTAAAGTCGGTAATTTTTGGTGCTTCTTGACTCTGGGGAGATTAACCCCAATTTCGTGTAATAATCAATGGTGCGCTCACTGATGTGAGCAGCCTTAGCTAATTCTCCAATTCGATATAGAATCATATCCCCATGCTACCTCGCCTCACTAATCGAATTCAACTGTCCATAAAGGATAGTCGTCTCCTATATTGGTGGTTTCTATTATGCTATCTGTAATGATAACAAACTGTAAACCATACAGTCAAACGTCATACTTTCATAAAGTATATGCATTAAAGAGAGGTTAATTCATGAAATGACATGCGTTGTTTATATACAATACACTCAAACTCCATGTGATATCAAATTTGAATCGATTATGTTCATTAATAAATCCTAACGATAAACATGACATTTAATGTTATGTTTATTGGAGAATCAATAAGGATGATTCGATAAAAAAGTAATATTAGAGCGGATCTTCACGTAGTTATTTCAATGAATTCATAGCTGTTTGGGCCTAAAATACTGAGATAGTCCAAGTGTACCATGGAGAATTTGTGAGTTTAGTGAAAATAAAATATAAACATTCCCAAAAATAGTCTTGTCAATTTACCTGACTTCTGATTATAATGACATTAAGAGTTTCACGCTTTGTTAGAAAATATAACATCGGGGAGTGGGGTAAAAATGAAAAAGAAATGGTTGATGATGTTACTGGCCATGATTACGCTGATGGTTTATCCGGTAAGTGCTTTTGCGGCGGACGGTCCAACAAATGCAGATTTGCAGGTCGGATTGGATACCGCGTTTACCTTCCTGGCATTCATCTTAGTTTTCTTTATGCAAGCAGGGTTCGCGATGCTTGAAGCAGGATCAGTTCGAATGAAGAATGCAGGTCACGTAGCCGGTAAGACGGTACTGACACTAGCCATTGCGAGTGTATGTTTCTGGGCTGTTGGCTTTGGACTTGGCTTCGGTAACGGTAACGGCTTCTTCGGTACTACAGGCTTCTTGTATGGCGGAGATTCAACAGCATCTTCATTTGAATCACTTGCATTTTCTGATGTTACTTTAAATGTTAAATTCTTGTTCCAAATGGCGTTTGCAGCAGTTTCCTTAGCTATCGTATCTGGAGGCATGGCAGAACGTGCAAAGATCAGTGTGTACATTATATTCGGAATTTTATTCTCAATCGTAATTTATCCTGTCGTAGCACACTGGGTATGGGGCGGCGGCTGGTTGGCTGAGCTGGGAATGCAAGATTATGCAGGTTCCACGGTTGTCCATCTTACAGGTGCCACTGCAGCGGTAGTAGCAACCATATTGCTTAAGCCACGACTTGGTAAGTTTAATAAAGAAGGTAAACCTGTTATTATTCCAGGTCATAACCAAGTATTTACTGTACTCGGTGTGATTATCCTCTGGTTTGGTTGGTTCGGATTTAATCCAGGTAGTGCTTTGTCCCCAATGGGAGGTTTTTTCGGTCATGTAGCATTAACCACTAATATCGCAGCAGCAGCAGGCGGTTTGGCGGCATTAATTGCTTCTTGGTTGTATTTTGGTAAATCTGATATTCCAGCAATGCTGAATGGTGTTCTAGCTGCATTGGTTGCGATCACTGGTGCATGTGCTTACGTTGAACCATGGGCGGCAATCATTATTGGTTTAGTAGCGGGTGCGTTCACATTCATGACTTCCCAATGGCTGGAACGTGCAGGACTTGATGATCCAATCTATGCTTTCTCGGTACATGGTATTGCGGGAATGTGGGGCGCGGTTTCCACGGGTCTATTCGCTGCACCGGATCTTATTACTAAAGGTGCTTTGGTAGGGGAAGCCGGATTGTTCTACGGTGGAGGTTTCCACCAGTTGGGTGTTCAAGTGCTTGGGGTAGTAGGAACATTTGCTTTCGTAGCCGTGCTTTCATTCATTATCTTATATGTAATGAAGGTAACAACAGGACTTCGTGTTACGGAAGAAGAAGAATTGATGGGCCTGGATATCAGTGAGCATGGTACTTACGGATACCCTGAACAAATGAAATTAATTGCAGAATCGGAATCCAAAACCCTTAAACAATAATATGAATCCTCAGATAGGGAGGCGGACCGTGTGGCTTCGATGGAGTTAACAGATAGGTATGATGAAGAAAGCTTTAGGACCATCGTTTTAGCCGGTTCGCCACAGGAACTTAGGGAGAGGCGAATTGCCTGCCAAAGTATTCTACTGGAACAGTTGAATGTAATTCCGATTGAGGAATGGATGTTTCGTGTGAATACAATGCATGATCTTATTGCAGAGACTGCAGTACTAATATGTGAGGCGCAGATGAAAGAGGCGGGCTATGGCCCGCCTCCCTGTGCTTATTCATTTATTGTGTTTGGCAGTAGTGGAAGGCAGGAAGCTACACTGTGGAGCGATCAGGATAATGGTTTGATCGTTGATGGTGAACCGGATGGGGAGAAGAATAGATACTTTGAGTTCTTTGGAATGATGTTATCCGATCTGCTTGAAGAAGTAGGATATGAGAAATGTGCAGGCAAGGTAATGTGCTCCCAAGGGATGTGGAGGAAGACGTTATCGGAATGGAAGGAGCAGCTGAAGGAATGGAGAACCCAGTTGGAATGGGAGCCAATTCGGTATCTTATCATTTCTTCAGATATGCGCCATGTTGTGGGAAGTACGGAGTTATCAGCATTGTGGCAAGAGGCTTTTTATGAGGGTTTTATTGACAATGAGGAGTTGTCTGTGGCTGTTCTTCGCAATACAGTCCGCCATAAAGCGACTTTAAATCTGCTGGGACAGGTGTTAACAGAGCGCTTTGGGGATTATGCAGGTGGATTTGACATTAAGTATGGAGTCTATATCCCGGTAGTGAACATTGTTAGACGCTTATCGTTATTGCATCATATTAGAGCTAGCTCGACCTTAGAGCGAATTGAAGAGCTTGAAAGACTTCACAAATATCAACATCTGGATGATATTCGGCGAGCTTTCTTATTGGCGATGCGGATGCGAGTGAACACGCCATTTAGTGTCCAGAATGGCTTGTTAATCAGCAGTGATTATATTGCTGAGAGTGAACTGAAGAATAAGCAGCTATTGTCTGAGCTGCGTGAAAGTCTGCTGCTTGTTAGACGCCTTCATCGGGCGTTGCAGCGTCAGCTCCGCTCAGCGGAAAGGTGGCGAACATGAGGGAGCCAAGCAAGAATGGAGGATTCTGGAACAACCTGAGACAAGGTGGAATGCCGTCGGCAATCGCTTCGATGAGAGGGGGAGAAACTGCTCATCAGACTGCGCAGCAAATGGCCTATATCCGATCTCTCATGCGTGAGAAGCGTCGTCCTGAGGTGCTGCGTACTCCGCTGTCTGAACTGGAGACGGTTATATTTGATTTAGAGACGACGGGATTTTCTCATCAGCATGGAGATGAAATTATGTCGTTTGGTGCAATTAAGGTTGTTGGAGAGGAAATTAAGGAAGATGAATGCTTTTACACCTTGGTGAATTGTCAGACGGCAATTCCAGAAGATATTACGAGGTTAACAGGGATAACGGAAGAAATGACACAATCCGCCCCTTCCTTAATTGATGGCCTTCATAATTTCATGTCCTTTGTGGGGCAAAATGTGCTAGTGGCACATGCAAGCTCGCATGATAAAGCTTTTCTCAATGCCGCGCTATGGAGAACTTCTAAAGTTCAGCTTACACACCGGGTGCTGGACACGATGATGCTTGCACGTTGGCTTGAGCCGCAGCGAAATAACTATACACTCGATGAACTGTTATTTGTTCATGAAATTCCGATTCATGGACGTCACAATGCATTAGAGGATGCCAAAATGACAGCCCGGCTGTGGGTGGCTTATCTTCGCGAAATTTCGGAGCGGGGCCAAGTAGATACCTTAGGCGATTTATATGCTTATTTAAGTAGAACGTGAAGCGGGGCTTGAGATAGTTCAGGGAAAGGGAAAGATGTTCCTTGTTCATTTGAATACCGCTCAATATAAAATCCATTCAGAAATGGAGAGCAGCTATCTTCAGGTCTGGGAGAACCAATAAGGTAGACCTTAAATTCAGGTCCAAGTGCTGCTAATCCTTTATAATCGGCAACCGAAGGTATAGGTTCTGAATTTGGGTGGGAATGAAATAAACCGATGAGTGTCGGCTCATTGTAAAGAACATGAATCCATTCTTCAGGGTGGGGAGTGAATGTGTGCAGCGGGTCTGGCGCTACGTTGCGCATAGGTACGTAAGTATCGATGAGCATGCCACCCGCTGCGGCAGCACCCAGCAGGACTCCGCATGCTTCATGCGGGTAACTGGACAGCAAGTGCTTCCCCAGTGCTTGCTGTACGGAATATTTCAGTCTTATAGGCTGGACATTTCCCTGTAATGCTGCCATTTGTTCACCCCTCTCTCTTCATTAGGGTTTCGTCGCTGACGATACCCTCTTTTTATTTTTCTTTTTGTCTAAAAAATGGATGGTTTGAAATTGAAGTTAATGAGGGTACAATAGTAGAAAACTATTCCATTCGAAAAGGAACAGATCCCTATGAAAGCAGTAAATAAATTGAATATCACGATAGTGATTCTTATTGTATGTGTAGCTGTGTTTGCGGTGTGGCATAATCGTGAGCCGAAGGCTACCGCTGTTTTTGGACAACAAGATGAGCCGCCAATGAAAATAGGACCTAAGGCTGGACTGCTCGCTCCCTCATTTTCACTCCAAGGAACGGATGGGACTACATATGTAGTTGACGGGCCGCGCGAGAAGGCAGTCCTCGTTAATTTCTGGGCTTCATGGTGTGATCCCTGCAAGGAGGAAGCTCCGGAGCTTAACACCATGGCCACTAAGTATAAGGATGTTCTAGATATTTACGGTATTAATGTGAGTAGTCAGGATTATAAACCCAATGCAGAACGTTTTATTAAGAAATACGGTCTTGTGTTCCCGGTTATGTTTGATGTGAAAGATGAGGTGTACAGCAAATATAACGGGGCAGTATTTCCTACCAACGTGCTTATTGACAAGAATGGAGTGATCTCAGAGATTATTCTGGGCATTCTTAGTCCGGAAGAACTGGAGAAAAAAATTATCAAGCTTACCGAATCATAAAGGATCTACACCAAAGAATTATAAAAGGCCCCCTTCATTACAGTTAAACTGTTGAAGGGGGTTCTTCGTCATATGAATGCTTATGAAAGGTATGAATTAATGATTTACCAGGCCTCTAGGTTCAGTACTTCCAGACTGTTCATTTTCCAGCGAGAGTTGATTCAGAAGTGCGTAGCGCATACTGTCAACAAGCGCTTCCCAGCTGGCTTCAATGACGTTACTGGAGACGCCTACCGTACTCCAAGTGTCTGTGAAGTTCTTGGATTCAATCAATACCCGTACTTTCGCAGCAGTCTGATCCTGTTCATCTATAACACGGACTTTATAGTCGGATAGATGCATTTCCTTCAATTGCGGGAAGTAGGTCTGCAGCGCTTTACGAAGAGCGTTGTCGAGTGCATTGACCGGACCGTTACCTTCAGCAGCGGTATAAAGGTTCTCATTGCCAACCTTCAGTTTAACGAAGGCTTCAGATACAACTGGATGCTCTGCGGTTTTTTCGACTAACATCTTGAAGGATTCAAAGGTAAAGGTTTCGTTCATCTCGCCAGTAGCTTCCCGAAGCAATAGCTCCAGCGAGGCATCGGCACCTTCAAATTGATACCCCTGATGCTCCATCGTTTTGATCTTCTCGATCACCCGGCGAGCTTGCTCGCTGCTTGGATCCAAATTTAAACCCATATCTTGCGCCTTGGAGAGCACATTGCTCTGTCCAGCCAGTTCAGAGACCAGCACACGTTGTTTATTCCCGACAAGCTCAGGAGCGATGTGCTCATAGGTCCGTGAATCACGCATGATAGCGGAGACATGGATTCCACCTTTGTGTGCGAAAGCTGCATTTCCGACATAAGGTTGATTTACCGGCAGATTAACATTGGCAACTTCACTAATATAGCGTGCTGTGTTCGTAAGCTGCGGTAAAGAATCACCAGGAATACAGTGGTATCCCATTTTGAGCTGAAGGGTAGGGATGATGGAACATAAGTTGGCATTGCCGCATCGTTCGCCGTAACCATTAATGGTACCTTGAACTTGCCGTGCTCCAGCACCGATGGCGCTAAGTGTATTAGCTACCGCCAGCTCACAGTCATTGTGAGTGTGAATTCCGAGATTTGCTCCAGGTAGCTGCCCAGCCAGAGCGGTAACAATCTCATGAATTTCAAAAGGCAATGTTCCACCGTTGGTATCGCACATTACAAGCCAATCTGCTCCGGCTTCCCGGGCTTTGGACAGAACGGCTGCTGCATATTCAGGATTGTTCTTGTATCCATCAAAGAAATGCTCGGCATCAAAAATTACTTCAAGGCCTTTTCGTTTCAAGTAGGATATGGAGTCGCCAATCATGGCGAGATTCTCCTCAAGCGTAGTCTGTAATGCAGTGTGTACATGAAAATCCCAAGACTTTCCGACGAGTGTAGCAGCAGGAACTCCTGCATCAATCATACGTTTTAAATTGTCATCGTTTTCGGCCAAGGAATTCTTCCGCCGTGTGCTGCCGAACGCTGTGATTTTGGCGTTCAGATGAAGCTCCTTGACTCTTTTAAAAAATTCAATGTCTTTATTGTTGCTTCCCGGGATGCCACCTTCAATATAGTGCACACCCAGATCATCGAGCTTCTTGGCAATCTTCAGCTTGTCGTCAGCCGACAGACTGATGCCTTCACCTTGGGTGCCGTCGCGTAATGTAGTATCGAAGATGGAGATGGACTTAGACATGAGTGTCCTCCTAAAAGTTTTGTAAGCTTCGTCTTCCGGATTCACTTCGTGCAAAACTCACATCGGAAGCATTGGCAAGGGAAATGAATTTATACATTATAGCATTTTTACGCGGGAATGTAACAAAGAACTTTACAGCCTCTTAAGTTGACCTAACCGCAGCGGAGAGGTATTCTAAATTGGACAATAGAGACCCTGAGGATAAGAAGGTAGATATTGTGCAGAATGTTGATCAGTATTATCCAACGAGTGGCAGGGTTATCCTGCATGTGGATATGAATGCTTTTTATTGCTCGGTACATGAGGCAGAGGATCCTGACCAATTCAGGGGTAAGGCTACTGCGGTTGCGGGTAGCGTTGAATTACGGAAAGGGATTATTGTTACTTGTTCGTATGTCGCCCGCAGATTGGGGATCTCGACGGGTATGCAGGTTCAGAAGGCGCTTCGTATTTGTCCATCGCTTATCGTTATTAAGCCGGAATTCCATTTATACCGCAAATATTCTAATGCGTTTATGCAGATTGCTTATAGCTATACACCATTACTGGAAGCAGTGTCGATAGATGAATGTTACTTAGATATAACTGGCTCCAGGCAATTCGGTACGCCTATGGAAATTGCGGAAACTATTCAGCGCCGTATAATGGAAGAATTGGGCTTGCCATGCTCCATTGGTATTGCTCCAAATAAGCTCCTGGCGAAGATGGCTTCGGATTTAAAAAAGCCAAATGGTATTTCGGTGCTGCGGCTGCGGGATGTACCTAAGATTTTATGGGATAAGCCATGTAATGAAATGTTCGGTATCGGTGGAAAAACGGCAGAGAAGCTCCGTAAGCTGGGAATTTACAGCATTGGTCAATTAGCGGCGTCTGATGAGAAAATGCTGGTTGAGAATTTTGGAGTTATGGGCTCCTGGCTAAAGCGTGCAGGGAACGGCATCGATCATGGGATAGTAAATCCTGAGAGAGAGCAAAGTAAGTCGATCGGACACACCACTACACTGCCGCGGGATGTTATTGGCCTTGCTGAGGTACGCCCCATTCTGCTGAATCTAAGTGATCAGGTAGCGCGGCGCTTGCGAAAGCAAGGGCTTGTGGCTTCAGGTGTGCAGCTTACCATTCGGACACCGGATATGAAGACCATTACTCGTTCGCGGCAGCTTGAGGCGCCTTCAGAGAGTGGAGAAGATATCTACAAGTCTGTCTGTGATCTTTATGTTCGACATTGGAATGGTGAGAAGCCCGTTCGACTGCTTGGTGTGACCTTGCAAGGATTGATCGCTAAAGAGGATTCTGCAATTCAGCTGGATTTGTTCGATTACGAACAGCAGCCTAAGAAAGAGTCACTGACCAAGGCTATGGATATGCTTCGCAATAAGTTTGGTGAAAATGCAGTTTTGACCGCTGGGATGTTAAGTGACACCCATTCTGCAAGGCTCCGTAATCATAAGGAACGAGGCACCTCACTGCAAAAGGATAATCTGTTGTCTGTTGAGTCAGATAAAGATTGAAAAAACGTGTCGAAATTGATACTATAGAATGCGTCAGAAATGCAAACGTATTGAAAATCAATTGAAATTGTATTCTTTTTATATTAATATGAGAAAAATAAGACGCTGGTTCAACAGCGCAGCATTGCTTAACGGGAGGCAGAGAAAAAAATGGCTAAGTACACTTGGGTCGAAAAAGACACTTGTATCGCTTGTGGTGCATGTGGCGCAACGGCTCCTGATATTTTTGATTACGATGATGAAGGTTTGGCAGAAGTTATTTACGAAAATGACAGAAACTGCGGTGTGACAGCGATTCCGGACGATTTGTTTGATGATCTCCAAGATTCCTGTGATGGTTGCCCAACCGACTCCATTAAAATTGCGGACGAACCTTTTAACAAAGAAGGTTAATTACTCGATAAAGAGTAACGTGCGACACCAGATAAAGACATCTTCTGCGAACATTTTGTTCGGCTAGGGATGTCTTTTTTGCTGTGTCTGACCGATATTAATAAAGTAGGAATTATAAACTCTCGGAGGTTCCGATGAAGAACTCACAGCACCTCAAAGCATATGTACAGATGCACCCAGATAACAAAATGGCATGGTACTTGCTGGGGAAGGAATACTATAAGAACGGTCAACATGGAAAAGCTAATTATTGCTTCAATCAGGCTGGTGAAGTGTATGAGGCTTTCGAGCATAGTAAGGTACCTGCTGAAATGCTGCGCGAATACGAAGATGGATTGCTGCAAGCGAGTCGCCAGCGTGAGCGTGGCCAACAAAGATTGAGATACATATCACTGGCGCTAATGCTTCTTATACTGTTATTGGTACCTTCAGCAGTGGCTCCGGGTATTGGTGTTACTGAAGAACAAGAAGTCCTTCAAGACACGGCAGCTCCAGAAGTCAAAGATCTGCCAGATCCAAAAGTCTCCGTCCAAGAGTCAGTTATTGAGGCGAAAAAAGTGATGTATACAGCGCAAGAAAATGCAACTGAGGCTTCGCAAGGAAAGTTAATGGCGAAAATGCTAATGCGTAAAGAACCTTTTGAAGCTGCTGCGTTAGGGATGGAGCGAGAGGGAAAATGGCTGCTCTGGAAAGAAAAGCTTCCGCTAAATTTCACACTGCAAAAGAATGGAAAGGGACGGATGGTATATCAGTCTTACGATCCTAAGGTATGTGCATGTGAGCCGCCAGACCAAGGGCAACTCGCCAAGGATGGAGCAGAATGGCAGGGTGACCAAGAGGAGCTCGCCACACTATGGAGTGCTATTCGGGCTTATCAAGATGCTAAAGGGAAGCTTCCAGATACATTAGCGGATTTGACACGATCTTTTCCTGAGAACTGGATAGGTGGGACGACCACCGTCATGAAGCGGGAATTCAGCCCTCTTAAAGCGGTGGCTAAGAACAAGATGGCACCGGGAACAGAAGACATAGCGGAGCCTTCAAGCTCATCTAACGATGGTGTGAGGACTATACCGACAGCATTAAGTGTGAGTGGAAGTGTTGCGAGTGACGTTCCTTTTTTTGATCAGCCGTTGAGGGTCGTTGTGGATAAACAAAATCACCGGTTGGCGGTAGTCAGCGGTTCTATTATTCTACGAAATTATGCGGTAGGACTTGGCGGAGATAAGACACCAGAGGGGAATTTCGTGATTACAGATAAAGTCGTCAATCCAAATGGTCGAGATGATGGGGATTTCGGCAGCAGAGGGCTTCAACTTTCGGACAGTAATTATGCTATTCATGGTACGAATGAGCCTGACAGTGTTGGTAAGGATGAATCCCTTGGATGTATTCGAATGGGCCGAGAAGATGTGGAGGAACTCTTCGCGCTGATTCCTAAAGGTACAACAGTAGTGATTAGTAAAGGGGTTCTGCCTGAAAAGCAGCTTGTGCCGGCTAAACGCTTCAGCTCTACTGCTAAGCATGATCAGACCAACCCCCACAAAGTATACCACTGGCTGAATTAGTTTCCTGCAACGATAAACAGAACGATGATTAGAAGAATTAGTAAAGTTAAACTGACGCCAATCCACATTAGCGCTTTACGGTTAACTTCTTCTTTCTTTTGCTGCAAAGTTGGTGGTTTACGTTTAGTAGACATACTGGGCATACCTTCTTTCTCTCTTAATCGCTGATTACACCTATATTGTAATGCGTTTACAACAAAATTACTATACTCTGCGTTATGTACTCAATATACTCGCACTGTAAAATACTTTTCTTTTGTTCAAGAAAAGGCTAAAATTAAGAAGAAACCTACAGAAACGGGTAGACACGTGGATTAGTGAAGTACCCCTTAAGGAGCGAGAACGGTGTTGTATCGTAATTTTGGTAAACCAATTTTTTTCAAGATTGATCCTGAGAAGGCTCACCATCTCGTCATAGGTGGATTGGATAAATCGTCATCAGTGCCAGGTGGAAGCGCGGCGCTACGTTTAATGTACGGAGTTCCTGAAACGGCGGATTTAGCGGTTGATCTGTTTGGCACGCATTTCCCGACGCCAGTTGGACTTGCTGCAGGTTTAGATAAAAATGCCGATGCGGTAGTCGGATTCTCTTCGATCGGGTTTGGATTTATGGAAGTGGGCACGGTTACTCCTAAGGGTCAACCGGGTAATGATAGCCCTCGTTTGTTCCGTCTTCCTTCGGATGAAGCGCTGATTAATCGAATGGGCTTCAATAATGAAGGGGCTGATGCTATGGCACAGCGTCTGAAGAAATTAAAGAATCGGAGAATTCCTATAGCAGTTAATATTGGCCGGAATAAGATAACTAGTAATGAAGCGGCTCATGAAGACTATCGTCAGTGCATCCGTACGCTTTATCCGTACGGTGATTTTTTTGTGGTCAATATCAGCTCGCCGAATACACCTGGTCTTCGCAATCTCCAGCATGGCAGTGAATTATCGTTCCTGCTGGCTCAAGTGAAGGAAGAAATGGAGATTCAGCGTAAAGCGACCGGGATTACCAAAAGCTTGTTGGTCAAGATAGCACCAGATGTAAGTGATGAAGAGCTGGAGTATATGGTTCAGACACTGACAGAAGCTGGTATGGATGGTATTATTGCTACGAATACTACATTGAACCGTGATGGACTTAGTCATGAAAAGGCTAATGAGACGGGGGGCTTAAGCGGTAAACCGCTGCGGGACCGCTCAACGGAGATCATTCGCAGTATTTATCGCCAGACGGAAGGAAAGATGCCGATCATAGGATCAGGCGGCATTTTCACCAGTCAGGATGCGTATGACAAGATAAGAGCAGGTGCGAGTCTGGTCGAAATTTATACAGCTCTCATCTACGAAGGACCGGAGGTTAACCGCAAATTGCATGCCGGATTACGGCAGCTATTACGGCGGGATGGATTCAGTCATATCTCTGAAGCAGTGGGCGCTGATCATCACTGAAGGAGACGAAAGGACAGGAGGACGAAGGCGATGGACGGCAGGGACTGGGGAACTTTTTTGCTTCCATATGAACAGACTGTGGAAGAATTGAAAGTTAAATTCAAAACAATGCGTTCGGAGTTGAAGAAAAGAGAGGAATACACGCCGATAGAATTCGTAACGGGGCGTGTAAAGCGGCTGTCAAGCATTCTGGAAAAGGCTAAACGGCTGAATGTGAAGATGGAAGATCTGGAGACGGGGATTGAAGACATTGCAGGAATTCGGATCATGTGCCAATTCGTGGAGGATATCCGCAGAGTGGCCGAATATATCCGGGCCCGTAAGGATCTTGAAGTACTCTATGAGAAGGATTACATCACTAATTATAAAGAGAGCGGCTACCGCAGCTTCCATATGATTATTAAATATCCTGTGCAAACAGCGCTTGGCCAGAAAATTGTGCTCGCGGAGATCCAAATTCGTACGCTAGCTATGAATTTCTGGGCTACCATAGAGCATTCCCTGAACTATAAATATCGGGAGAGTCTACCCGATGAAATGCGTGTTCGACTAAAGACGGCAGCTGAAGCAGCATCGATCCTCGACAGTGAAATGTCCAGTATTCGGGAAGAGATTCTGGAAGCACAGAAGACATTCGAGGAAAACTCGAATATGACCACTCAGATTCTCAAGGCCATTCATCAATTGTATTTCTATCACTTGGTGAATGAGGCTATAGATACGCAGGCTCGCTTTAACGAAATATGGCAGGTTCAGGATATGGAAGCGATGAAGGAACTTCTAGATCATGTGCGGGGACTTCTTTCCGCAGCTAAAAAGGATAGTTTGCCGGATGGCTTATGAACCATTGTACTTGGAATACCTAGTGTACTTTAATCGTGACAGGGATTATTTCGAATGTCACGAGGTACTCGAAGAACTGTGGCTTGCCCAGGAACGAGATCCTTTGTACAAAGCACTTCTCCAAGTAGCGGTAGGGTTATACCATTTTCGCAATCAGAATGTGCGCGGTGCAGCTATTATGCTGAGTGGTGCTTCTGCCAAACTGGAAGAATATCCAGCAGCGACACTCGGCATTAATCTGGCGAAACTCGTGGAGGAAGTGAAAGATTATGTTCGGCGCTTAGCATCATATGATGAGCGGCCATTTTCTTATTACGATCTGACCATAGAGATTGTTGATCCGAGTCTAGCGGACCAAGTGGAGAATGCAGCTGTAGCTATCACACCGAATAACCCTCAACGACGTGGTCCTCAGAGACCGACATCCTTTCATCGTAAGTAAAAGATCCTCTATATATGAGTATTGTATAAGGGACACCCGTAGGGGTGTTCCTTGAATCTTTAAACACCTAAATTTTTGCAATACTATCAGGAGGACGGCATCATGGCGGCACAATTGCCCAGTTCTTTCAGCGAGCGTATGATGGACATGCTGGGAACAGATTATAATCAATTTGCGGATTCTTATAAGGAAACCCCATACGGAGGCGTCCGTGTTAACACCTTGAAGATTTCCGTGGAGAGCTTAAAGGCTCTTTCTACTTTAGGACTGGAACCCATTCCTTGGTGTCCGACAGGATTTTATACTGAGAATGGGGCTAGACCTGGTAAACATCCTCACTACCACGCAGGTTTGTATTACATTCAAGAGCCGAGTGCGATGGCACCTGTGGAATTGCTTAATATTGAACCAGGTGATCGTGTACTTGATTTATGTGCCGCCCCTGGGGGGAAATCTACGCAGATTTCAGCCAAGCTGTTAGGGGAAGGATTGCTGGTTAGTAATGATCTTCATCCAGAACGGACTAAAGCTCTAGCCAAAAATCTGGAGCTGTATGGGGTTCGTAATGGTATTGTTTTGAACGAAAGTCCAGATCATATCGCGGCTGCATTCCCGCTTTTTTTTGACAAGATCTTGATTGATGCTCCCTGCTCTGGTGAAGGGATGTTCCGTAAAGATGAAGACATGGTAAAGCAGTGGGATTCAGGTACACCTGCCAAATATGCTTCCATGCAGCGGGATATTTTACGTTCTGCTGCAACAGCATTGGCATCGGGAGGTACACTTGTCTATTCCACCTGTACCTTTGCTATAGAAGAAAATGAGGAAATTATAGCGGAGTTTATTTCTGAACATCCACAGTTCTCAGTGGTAGCGGTAGGAGGTACAGGCTCATTCGCTCCTGGCTTCGGAGAACTCTCAGGTACAGCAAGACTGTGGCCGCATAAGGTGAAAGGCGAAGGACATTTCATGGCTGTATTGCAACATGGGGGAACTAAGCGCTCAATGGAGGAACGTGATCACTTAGAGGTCAAGTTAAACGAATCTGCAAGAGCAAGAACTACTACTCCAAAAAGTGCAGCACACGTTAAATCATCCAATAAATCAGAAGGAAGACGGGGGAAAGAAGGGAAACCCTCTCACAAACCTACTGGTGGTGCTGACCGTGGTCGGCAAGTTTCAGGTGACGAGCAAGCTTTGACTGCGTATGGAAATTTTGTGCGAGATCAGCTTGGTTGGGAACCGCAAGGATATCCGGTTCTGTTCGGTGACCATCTGTACATTTCTCCACTTCCTAAGGAAAGACTAAATGGATTAAAGACGATCCGCCCGGGATGGTATGTAGGACAAATCCGTAACGGAAGATTTATTCCAGGGCATCCAATGGCTACAGCTTTGCATCCGGAAGAAAGCTGCCGAAGTGTCTCACTCTCCAGTACGAATCATGAAGCTATTTCCTATCTTAAAGGAGAGACGTTGTCGATTTCTCAAGAACGTCTCTCTATTAGAATAGGAAGTGCCCAAAAGGGATACGTTCTGGTCTGCATTGATGGCTACAGCGCAGGCTGGGGTAAGTGGCAGGATGGCATACTCAAGAACGAATATCCCGCAGGCTGGAGGTGGATGTAACAATGAGCCAATCAGGTAAGCCCGCCAAAAAACAACGATTAGATAAAGTGTTGTCCCATATTGGAGTGGGGTCGCGCAGTGATATCCGTAAACAAGCTAAACAAGGCTTAATATTGGTGAACGGGACAGTGGTAAAAGATAGTGGGTTCCATGTGGATCCTTATGCCGATAAAATAGAGGTAGCGGGAGAGGTTGTTACCTACCGTGAATTCATATATCTTATGATGAACAAACCCCCGGGTGTCCTGTCAGCTACGGAGGACAAGCGGGATCGGACGGTTTTGGATCTTTTAAAGCACGAATATGCACAGTTTGAACCGTTTCCTGTAGGAAGGCTAGATAAGGATACTGTGGGACTGCTGCTGCTCACTAATGATGGGAAGCTTGCCCATGAATTGCTGTCGCCACGTAAGCATGTCCCGAAAACGTACGAGGCAACCATCGAGGGCGATGTAGACGCGGATGATGTCGCGGCTTTTGCAGCAGGGGTGGAGTTGGAAGATGGCTACGTTACTTTACCTGCACACTTAACCATTCTTGGAAGAGAGCGCGGCAGCAAAGTGATTTCCCATATTTCACTTATCATCACTGAGGGGAAATTTCATCAGGTGAAGCGTATGTTTCAGGCGGTAGGCAAAAAAGTCACTTTTCTGAAACGTGTATCTATGGGAGAATTGAAGCTGGATGAAAGTCTGCCGCTGGGAGCTTGTCGGGAACTGACGTTAGAGGAACTGGCACTCTTAGGCACAGAATCATCTCAAGGATAATATAGAAAAAGAAAGACAAGGATGGTGGAGTATGAGATACAAACTGATTGCACTAGATGTGGACGGTACGCTATTAAATGATGATCACCACTTAAGCTCTGAGAATAAGGAAGCTATTGCTGAGGTTACACGTCTTGGCGGTCAAATCGTATTGTGTACGGGACGCAGTCCACAGAACTCGATTCCTTTCATGGAGGAAATGGGGCTGACTGGTTACGTGCTTGGTCACAATGGAGCAGCGACGGTACGAGTGGAAGATCGAGAAGTGCTGCATCAATATGGTATGGATGCACGTGGTCTTGACCCCTATATTGACTATTGCCGTAAGCACAATATTCATTATGATGTGAATACTGCTTTTGATATGTATGTTGATAATGTAGAGAATCTGACTAAAGAAGCTAATTATATGTATGAGCACTTCCGTATTGTGCCAGCGACGCTACCAGCCTGGGAAGATTTCCGTGAACCGGTTGTTAAGTTTACTGTATTTACACAGCCAGAAATCCTTGACGAAGCTGAACGTGAATGGCGTACTTGGGCTCCTGAGTACAATATTTTGCGAAGTGGTGAATTTTTCGTTGATTTGATGCATCCCGAATCTTCTAAGGGCAACGCATTAAGAAATCTCGCTGTGAAGCTGGGAATTCCGCAAGAAGAAGTCCTCTCAATCGGTAATTATTTTAATGATATTTCAATGCTTACCTATGCGGGGATGGGCGTGGCGATGGATAATTCTCCTGTAGAGGTAAAAGCGGCAGCGAATGCTGTTACGGGTTCGAACAACGAGCATGGTGTGCGTGATGCGCTGGTTAAATATTGTTTATCCTAATAATGGAAAGCATAAAGCGGACTTGAGTCCGTTCTATGCTTTTTTTGTTATGAAGGAAATAAAAGAGATACATAACAGAATTGATTCTATCCAAAAATAACCCGCCCTTAGGATTAACTAGAAAGGGCGGGACAATAGATTAACTTCCTGTATTAAAGTTTAATTTCCTCGTTCCGGCTAGGATCGCTATATTTATAGATACCAGGGTTCAGTTCAATTTTTTCGTCGAAAGGAATATCTTTGTAGCTATCAATATTAGTTCCTGTAGATATCATGCCCTTAGGTGTAATTTCAGGCACCACTTCTTTGCCATTAATCCGTAACGTAGTTTGGTTAACGCTTTTGAAGTGAGGAGATTTGGATGATGATTCAACAATCAAATTTTCGCCTTCAGTATAGTACGTGAATTCAATTTCTAATCCATCGACATCAAGTGAAGTGAACTGTTTTTCTTCTTTAGGTTTGTTTATTGTGATCCAATTCTTGCTGGTATCACGTTTCTCAATGACAGCATCCTTTAATATAAGTTTCATTGGAACATCGGACCAGTCGTTATACCATTCCGGAGATTCGAATTGAAATAAATGCTGGTAGCTTTCGGAATGATCTCCTTTCAAATTCCAACCCCCAGTGATTGTTTTATCACCTATAACCAACTGAGCGGTATTATAGTGGACAATTCCCTTTTTAAGCGAATCATTTTCATCTATTAGAATTTGGATATCCAAAGGGGTAACCACTAGCTGATCTAAGGTTATACCGGTCTTTTCTTGAAATTCAGGACTGTTATACAGTTTCTTAGTGTAAATCGCTTCACTTGCTTTTTGTCCATCTGCTTTAAAATCGAACTTCCACGTACCTGAAATTCGTTTCGCTTCTTCAATGTAACTAAAATGAAGACTAGCTTCCTTCCAATCTGATTCAGTTATATTGAAAACCTGTTCAATAAATAAATCCGATCCTTCGTTAGGCATGATGGTTGGAATTGCCTCATTCTCTTGACCAGCAGTACTAACTACCAAATGTGGGTTACCCCATCCTAAGTCAGCTGGTGATGCAGCGACTTTGTAACGGATAATGGTTTGATTGGAAACTTGTCGAACGGATTCGATTTGAATGCTTGGGTATTGCTTAACTCCCGTATCAATTGTATCTCCTGCTTGATGATTAGATTGTAAGGGAATATTCCGATCACTGTAAAAAATGAGATTCCGTGCTTCAAACCTGTAGTCCTTTTTATCATCCTTTAATGTATCAGGTGTCTCATATACTCCAATGAGTTTCTGGCTTTCAGGATCGTATTCTAAATAACCGTATACCTTTGCCTTGGCACCGGATTCACTAGTCATAGTGTTTTCTTCTGTAGCAAATCCAGTATATTGGGATAGATCAGATTTAGTATCAAGTGATAACAGCATTTTCATTTTTTCTCCGTCAGTTACAACACCGTTCAAATTCATTGTTACTCCTGAACTGGAAGCTTGAAGATTATACTGTTGACCGATGCCATTATTTAATGCATTGCTCACACTTCGACCACCAATTTTATCCCAATTAATCGTCATACTAGCGAATACAGGAATGGCTACAAGTAAGAGGCAAGAGAAGACAATACTGATAGGAATAACCTTTTTATTAGACCTAGGAGTATTCTGGGAGGAATGCAGATTTCTTTGACGTGTATATGCTTCTTGTTCTATGGCAGTCCACATCAAATCATAATCCGGTCGGGGAATATGTTTATCTTTTTCAATATAGAGACTCATTACTATTCAGCTCCTTTAGTTGGGTTCCACCCATTCTATTTAGTATTTTAAGTCCCTTGTTCAGTCTGGATTTTACAGTTCCTTCGGGTATGCTCATAACTTTAGAGATCTCGGGTACAGTCAATTCGTTTATAAAACGAAGGACTACTACCATTCTGATTTTGTCAGAAAGCTGACTGTATAACCCTTGTAATTCTTTTTTAGTTTCCTGTCGATCCAAACGTTTTTCTACAGGGTTTGATTCCTCAGACCTGGATAGTAAATAATTACGTACTTCTTTCATCCACCCCGTCTTACGCCTTTTGATCACACTGTTGCACTCATTCGAAGCAATTCGTAAAATCCAAGCTTTCAAGTTTCTTACCTTCGACTTATCCGCTAAGATAACTTTTACAAATACCTCTTGGGAAATATCCTCCGCATCTGCCTGATTTTTCATTAAGTAGTAACAAAAATAATATACTTGTTCTTTATAGAGCTCGAAAATTTCCCGGTCACTCATTTTGCTGCACCCCCTGTCTTTGCTGTTCTCATTAATAAGACTTATAAGCGTATGTAATCGTTCATTTTTCATTTTGATTGTAGTATTTCTTCTGAGTATCATAGCGAATTCGAATGGAAGATAAGTCGTTTACAGGTAATTATAACCATGATAAAATTAGCGGTGGGACATGCGTCCGTAATCTATAAAACTAATTGAATGTCCGCGTTAAAGGTAAAATCATCGAAAGATGATGACACAAAGCCATGGGTCTAAAGCCTTTCGACAGAAGGAAATGATCGCCAGGCCGCCATAGGGATGTCTTATGAAGCATAAAGGATAGCTCTAAGAATATGTAGTCTATTTTGAGCTCTTTTATTATTTCGACCTATACGGCGTTACATTATCGCAAGGGGCCGAAAGGGGAAGTACATGAACAGTTTTTTCAAAACAATAGGTACTAGTTTGGCAGTAGGTGCTTTATTGCTGTCCGGAACGATCGGATGGATGTCTAATCCTGAAGTCGTGTCTGCAGCTACCACAACAGCAGTAACCGCGGATCAAATGATTAGCAAAGTAACGGCAGCCTCTAAAGCAATAAAGAATTTTCACTTAGATGTGATCAAAAAACAGGATATTCAGAGCGGTGGGGTACGTATCAGCAACACTAACACACTGAAGCTGGATATTAATCGACTGCCGAATTTTGCTGCAGCTGGCACCGTTGATAGTAGTCTTTTAGATACATCGTACAGTCTATATGCCAATGACAAGGAGTTTTACTATCTTGTAGACGGAAGTGAACTGATCGATGAATCTGAAGATGAAGGTTACGACGATGACGGCGAGCCAATCGATCCCGATGCACAGTATTGGATTGCACTGGAGAAGATGGAGTGGGATTCTTTTTACTCCAAAGGTCAATACGATCCTGTTTCCATGCTTGATTCGGTTAAAAATTATAAAAAATCTATGAAAGTCAGCACTGCTGGCGCACAGACTGTCCTGCAGTTCACGGTAACTGATCCGACAGCAGCTAAGGGAATAATCAAACTCTATGACCAGGAGAACCTATGGGATGGAGAGACTGTTCAACCTAAAAGCGTAACTTGGAAATTATTCGTTAATACTAAGACCTGGCAAACGGAAAAGCTGACAGTCGATCTGAGTTATGTACTGACAAGTGACGGAGAAAAAGATACATACAACACGAAAATCGAAGCTAAATATTCCAAGAATAACAAAGGTACAACCATTGTAAAACCGGCCGAACTAGAATAATAAGGTCGATATCATATTGAGCAAAAAGCGCTGTTCTGTAGAACAGCGCTTTTTGCTGTATTCTCTATTTTAATAACGTTTCTATTCCCTCTTTAAGATTGATGTCGTATGCTTCAACATTCGATTCATGAGATTTCGCCGCTCTGTTTTTATGTCGGTGTCGCTTCTCTTTAATGCGTCGCGGATGGGGATGATCTCTGTAATTTTCCTGCCACTTTTTATTCTTCGATCTACACAAGTCGGGATGTAACCTACGTTAGTTATACTCGTGTTTCCTTTTTCATCCTTCTTTATTTTAAGCGTAAGTATGATACCGCTTTGTGTATAAGGAATATTCATTAGTTTAGTAGAAACAAAATTCCCCAATGAGTAAATAACGAATTGTTTTTTTCCACGAAGCGCTAACGGTTGAAGAACATGTGGGTGAGACCCCAGTATGATGTCGGCGCCATTTTTAAAGAAGAGATTGACCAGCTCTTTTTGCCTCTTGTTTGGAGTGTAACGATATTCGCTTCCGAAATGCAGATAAATCAAGACTAGATCGACTTTCTTTTTTAAATCTCGAATCTCCTTAATGATCTTGGGCGTAGATATCCGATTAACCAGCCACGGCTTACTCACTGGTACAGGAATTCGGTTAGTTCCTGCTGTGTAGGAGAGGATGCCAATCGTAATTCCTTTGACGTTTTTAATAAGTGTTCTCTTGGATTCTTCTAATGATTTAGCTGTTCCCGTGTGGTCGATTCCATTACGGTCCAGAACTCGTAACGTCCGAACCAGACCCGGGGCACCATAATCCATGCAATGATTGTTGGCCGTTACTAATACGTCGAATCCGGCTTCCTTAAGTGCAGGGGCCAGTTCGTCTGGACATTTGAATATCGGACCGCCTGATCGGGGGCTTTTCCGGCATTCGGGGCCGCTTCCAGCAAAGGTGGTTTCGAGATTGCCAATCGTCAAATCAGCCTGTTTCAGATAAGGAGCTACTTTTGCAAACAGGGGGCTGAACGAATAGGTTCCGTCAGGCTGTTTAGCATCCGAAATAATATAACGTTTGACCATTAGATCTCCCACAGCAGCTATTTGTATTTCAGTCATGGATATCCACCTTTTTATTATTTTCATTAGGATATGGCATAAAGTTGTTATGGGTTATTCTTTCTTTAAGGCGAAGTGCAAACATTTGTGTGGCTTTTTATTTAAAATGTGACCCAACGCATAATCACTTTATTTAGATCGTCTAAATTTAAGGTATTCATTTTTTTTTTTTTTAACTTTTATAATTTGATTCAAATCCTCTTTTTTGTTTGGCAGCCATAATAAAATAAGGTTGTTGATAAACATTATCAATCAAACATTGGAGGTTAAAGAAATGAGTACACAATTCAAAAAAATCGCCGAGGATACTTACTGGATAGGTAAAATCGATAACCGCCAGGTTCCATTTCACCGCCTGATTCTGGCAAAAGGAACTACCTATAATTCTTATTTATTAAAAACAGGTAAGCCGACTGTCATTGATACCGTAGATATGGAATTCGGACGTGAATATGCCGAGTGTCTGGGTGAAATGATTGATCTTCTAGATATCCATTACATTGTAATTAATCATACAGAGCCTGATCACTCTGGTGGACTGGCAGCACTCGCCGCCAAGGCTGCAAATGCCACGATCGTATGCACCGAGATTGCTGTTCCCGAATTGCAGGAAATGTACAAGCTTCATAGCCGGAACTTCCTGGTGGTTAAAGACGGAGATAAGCTGGATATTGGCGGGAAAACGCTGCTGTTTAAAGAAACACCGTATCTCCATACCGCTGAAACGATGATAACCTATTGTATCGAAGATCAAATTTTATTTCCTTGTGATATTTTCAGCACGCATGTTGCGGTGGAAAATCTATTCAGCGATGAAGCCGGGTTTGATATTACGGAAGATTTCCAGGGCTATTACGCAGCTATTATACATCCTCATAGAAGATATGTAAGAACACTGTTAGAGGCGGTTAAGGATCTTGAGATCCGGATGATCGCTCCTTCCCATGGGTTTGTGATCCGGGAGGACATACGTAAATATATCGAGATGTACGCCACATTGAGCCGCGAAACGACGCAAGGAAAAAAGGCAACGATCGTATATACCACCATCAAGAACAGTACTAAGAAGATGGCCAAAATTATACAAGATTGCTTGCAGGAAAATAATATTGAGACAGAGGTCTGGGATGCAGATAAAAACAGTGCCAGCGATATTCTGAACAGCATAACGTCAGCAGACGCTGTCTTTATCGGCAGCTCCACTAAATACGCAGATATGATCGGGAACCTAGAGAATATTCTGAAAGAATTGCACCATATGAACCTGGAAGACAAGCTTGCTGCCGCCTTTGGCTCCTACGGTTGGAGTGGCGAGGCTATTGAGGTTATTCAGGATTATTTGAACGGAACAAACATGATGGTGCAAAGTACTTCGGAGGTTATTAAATCCACAGGGATGACACATGTAGAGTTTCCTGTAAGAATCAGATTTTCCCCAAAAGAGCCGGAGAAAGTTCAAAAAATTAAAAATGCGGCCGAATTTGTATCAGATTTGCTACTCAGTTCATTTTAGGGGGAGGAATATTGGATGACGAAACATTACGTTATTGTTGGCAGCGGAGTAGCCGCCGTCCATGCCGCCAAAGCTATCCGTGATCAAGACGCAGAATCGGAAATTACGATACTGGGAGAGGAAAACCAACTCCCCTACAACCGGATTAAGCTGACCAAAGGGCTGTTTACCGACCTGCACAGTGAGAAGGTGCTGATTAAAAAGGAAAAATGGTACCGCGATAATCGTATATCCGTAAAAACCTCGACCCGAATCCGTTCTGTCCACCCGGACCGGCAAATTGTTGTGACAGAAGATGGGCAGAGTGTTTTTTATCATAAGCTTTTACTGTGTATGGGAGCGAAGAATCTTACACTTTCCCTCGAGGGCTCCGGCCTGAATAATGTTCATACCCTCCGGGACATGAATGACGCGGACAGATTGAAAGAAAACCTGCAGGATGGCAGCCATGTAGCCGTAATCGGTGGGGGAGTGCAGGGAATCGAAACCGCTTGGGCGCTGCATGAAGCTGGATATCAGGTAACGGTGATCGAAGCTTTTCACCGATTGATGGGTAGACAACTTGATGAGAAATCCTCACAGCTACTTAAGGAGAACCTTGAAGAAGCAGGTGTGAAGGTTATTCTTCAAGCTGATGTAGCGTCTATAACAGGAACTGAATATGTTACCGGAATTACGCTGGATGACCAATCTCATTTTTCCTGTGACCATGTAGTCTACTCCATTGGTATTGTACCGAATACGGAACTGGTAAGTGGCTCGAATATTCAAGTCCGGCAGGGCATTATCGTTAATGAACAAATGCAAACAAATGATCCAAATGTGTACGCTGCTGGAGATGTGGCTGAAATTAACGGGCATGTGGAAGGACTGTGGGGCGGAGCGATTGAGCAGGGCCGGATTGCCGGCAGTAATATGGTCGCCAATCTGACGGCGTATCGTAGAGCTGTTCCGGTTACCTTGTTTAACGCCTTTGGTATCTCTTTATTTTCGATAGGCGACGTAGATGAACGATATTGCGATACGGTGGTGAGCGGAGATGACAATGGGGCGTATACGCGTGTCTATGTGAAAGATAACACAATGATTGGTGCGATATCCTGGCAAGGGGCAGCTGCTTCTCTGGGGTATAAAACCGCTGTGGAGCAAGGCATCCCCCTTATGGGGGTCGATGTTAACGGGAGTAGCATAGTGGAAATTATGGCTGAAGTTCAAACCAGATTGAACTAAACTATTAACTTTTTAGGAGATGACAAAGATGAAAAAATATATCTGTCTACCATGTGGTTATATTTATGATCCGGCAGTAGGCGATCCCGATGAGGATGTTGTTGCAGGCACTGCATTTGAAGACTTGCCTGAAGATTGGGTCTGTCCGGTATGCGGTGAAGATACCAGTCATTTTGCGCCGGTTGAAGACAAAAAACTTCTGTATCCTAAAGGAAAATAGGAGTTGTACAAAAAAATGAACAACAGGGGGAAGTTATGAAGGAGTATTCTTGCCAATACGCTGCTGAACCTTGTACCCGCAAGGTGCCTATTTTTGCTGCGTTAAGCGATGACGATCTCTCCCGGATCAGCGCCATGATTAAGCATCGTAAGTTCACTAAAGGTCAACCTTTAATTCTGGAAGGGGCGCCGTCAGATACGCTCTACATTATTCAGCGAGGGCATGTTAAATTATCCAAAACAACTCCTGAGGGCAAAGAACAAATTTTGCACATCTTAACGAACGGAGACTTTTTCGGGGAACTGAGTATTTTTAACAGCGATGAGTTGAGTAACTTCAGTGCTTATGCTCTGAAAGACACTAACATTTGCATGCTGACCCGAACGGATATGGAGCGGCTGATGAGGGATAATCCGGATATTTCGCTCAGGCTACTGAAGAGTGTGACCAAAAGACTAGCCCATACGGAAAATCTGGCGCAAAGCCTGGCAACCAAAGATCCCGAAATACGAATTGCTTATATGATCATGGAACTCAGCGACAAATATGGTAAGCAGCGTGGCGCTCATATTCATATTGACCTTCCGTTGTCTCGTGAAGAGCTGGCCAGTTATGTTGGGGTCACCCGCGAAACCATTAGCAGAAAATTCTCAAGGTTTGAAGATTCAGGTCTTATTGAGCTAATCGGAAACAAGCAAATGCTCATTATAGATCCAGCCGGTTTGGAGAGTTATATGGGGTATTAAAATAGTAATTAAAAATCTAAAATGATAAAGCGGCATTTCTACCATAGATTATGGTAGAGATGTCGCTTTTATTTCAGGGGCTCGCTTGAATTGCAGCTCGATTATTACTGGTTATACCCTAAAGAAAACACAAGCTCACTCATAGAAACCCCATATTGCAAGCGCTTTATTGTAGGTAGAATGAGGTTAGATTCATTCACTATTCGAGGAAATGGAGGAAAGCTGATGCCACATATTGAGATTAGGATGTACGAAGGCCGAACGAGTAAGCAGAAGGAGGAGATCGTTACTGTATTCACGCGGGAGTTATCCCGAATTATTGAACGGGAGGAACAGTTTATTACCGTCGAATTTCAAGAAATTCCCTTAGATGAGAATGCTCCAGCGAACCTGCTGAAAAAAGGACCTATAGGAAACGGTTATGAAGGCTAAGTTAACCGGGATTGACCTTATTAACTACAAAGCCGACACTAGAAGGTCCCTGCTATCAAACATGTGGAAATTCAGAGCGCTTTATGTGATCGCGATCCCCGGGATTTTGTACTTTATCATTTTCAAGTACTTGCCGTTGGCCGGGTCAGTGATTGCGTTTCAGAACTACAACATTTTTAAAGGCTTTACAGGCAGTGAATGGGTGGGGCTTGAGCACTTTAAGACCATGTTTCAATACCAAGATTTTGGAAGAATCTTAAGCAATACGATCCTGCTAGGCTTGTATGATCTCTTATTTGCCTTTCCGGCTCCGATATTGCTTGCGCTCCTGTTAAATGAGCTACGGCTTGTGTTTTATAAACGTTTTTTGCAAACAGTGGTTTATATGCCCCATTTCTTATCCTGGGTAATTGTGAGCGGCATCGCCTTGGGCATCCTCTCCCCTGGAACGGGGATTGTGAATCAAGTTTTACAAACCTTCGGCTTTGAACCGATTTATTTTCTTGGTGAAAATTCATACATCCGCACGATTTTGATCAGTTCCGGTATTTGGCGAGATTCCGGGTACGGTACGATTATTTATCTGGCCGCGTTGGCAGGAATAAACCCAGATCTTTATGAGGCTGCTGAAGTAGACGGAGCCGGACGCTGGAAACAAACCTTATCCATTACGCTGCCGTCTCTGATACCGACAATTATGATTTTGTTCCTTCTCCATATCGGGAGATTTCTTGATCTTGGCTTCGAGCGGGTATGGGTATTCCTGAACGCGCTTAATACCGGGAACGGGGAGATTCTGGACACTTATATCTATAAGGCGGGGCTGCTGTCTCAGCAATACAGTTATACAACAGCAGTGGGGCTATTCAAGTCGGTAGTTGGACTCATTCTGGTGCTCATCGGCAACATTTTGAGCAAGAAAACAACCGGTGAATCGCTGTATTAATCGCTCTTTATGGAGGTAGGGATGATGAAAGTACGCTATACTCGCGGCCAGAATCTATTTAATGTATTCAATCTTTTGTTTCTGACCACCCTAGCTTTGGCTATGTTTCTGCCGTTTCTGAATGTAATTGCCCAGTCTTTTAGCAGCTCTGAAGCAATTATTAATGGCAGTGTAGGTTTGCTGCCAAAGGAATTCACAGCGATTAATTATCAGTACGTTTTCAGCGATCATGCCATTTGGCGGGCGTTTGGTGTCTCTGTCTATATTACGGTACTGGGCACTGCCATCAATCTGATTGCAACAGCGTCTCTTGCTTATCCGGTGTCGCGACCGGAATTTGTAGGACGCAAATACATCGTCATGATAGTATTGTTCACTATGGTATTCAGCGCCCCTCTTATTCCGAACTTTATCCTGATCAAAAATTTAGGGCTTATGAACTCCCTGTGGGCACTCATGATACCTGGCGCCATCAGTGCTTTTAACTTTTTCGTGATGAGAAGTTTCTTTATGCAGCTCCCTCAGGAGCTGATAGATTCCTCCAGAATCGACGGGTGTGGCGAGCTGCGGATCATCATCAATATGGTACTGCCGTTATCCAAACCAGTAATGGCCTCATTGGGGATTTTCTACGCCGTCGGACACTGGAATACGTACATGAGCGCTCTGTATTATATCAACAAGCCGGCCTTATGGCCTCTGCAGGTGATGCTGAAGAAGCTCTTCGAGACGGATGATATCAGCGTTGACCCGGCTTCCTCAGTCTATAGTTCTTTGGCTCATACTTCACCTGAGGGCATCAAAATGGCTGTTATCATTGTCGCTACTATTCCGATTATCATGATTTATCCGTTTCTTCAACGCCATTTTGTTAAAGGAATGATGGTCGGATCCGTCAAATCCTGATCTAATATAGTGTGGTAGAATAGGAACGCGTTAAGCGAGACGAATCGGAAGGTGGTATCCATGGATGAGATGTGTATTAATCGTAGACGACGAGCCCATGATTCGAAAGGGACTGTCTATCATGATCCAGCAATGCAGCGAGCATCCGTATAATATCAAGCTGGCTCAGAATGGCGAAGAGGCAATTCAGCTCATTATGGAGGAACAGCCGGATTTTCTTTTTACAGATATCCGTATGCCCAAAGTAGACGGACTGGAGTTATGCCGGCGGTTGTCGGAGATGGGGACGGATATTCAGACTGTTGTCATCTCGGGTTATGGGGATTTTGAATACGCCCGCCAATGCGTGTCCTATGGAGTGAAAGAATATCTCCTGAAACCCGTGAGCAAAGGGAACCTTCAAAATGTGATCGCCAAACTGGAAGCGTATAGAAAGAAGCTGGAGAGTTTTGTTTCTGTCGCTAAGCTTGATGAATGGGTCATGGGTATGGATGATGCCATCTGGACCTTGGATAAAGAAAGGTTGTACCTTGTACTACAGGAATGGGAAACTGACTTCCTCCAGCGCAAGATGAGCCGAAGTCAGCAAAAAGAGCTTCTGGAAGAGGGCTACGCCTTGCTCGTGAAGAAGCTCCTTGTCAATTCGGTCATACCCGGTAAAAGCGTGTTAAACTTGTCCGCAGCAGCTGGACCTGAACAGTTATTCCACTGCTTCGCAGAAGCGTCAGCAGCTATTTTGGAAGAGCTCCGTAGAAAGCGCAAGGGCAAAGCGAAGGACCCGATAGAGGAAGCTAAAGCATTCATCGAAAAGCATCTCGCCCAGGAAGTATCGCTGGAGGAGGTGGCGGAAGTGCTTGGTCTAAATGCCTCTTACTTCAGCCAGATGTTTAAACACTCGACGGGAGAGACCTTTGTACATTACCGCATTAAACGTAGGATGGAGAAGGCCAAAAGGTTGCTTGCCGATGCAAGCTTTCGGATAACCGATATTTCCTATGAGGTCGGGTATGCAGACCATCCTCATTTTACGAAGACATTTAAAAAGTTTACCGGGCTGGCTCCTTCTGAGTATCGCAACCAGCTGGGGATCGATTGATGAGAAAAAGTCTGTCGAACAAGTTGTTTGCCTCCTTTTTGACCGTCATTCTTCTCTCCTTGTCCATGGTTGGATTTATCTCCTATTTTCAGGCTTCGGCTGAGCTGGATAAATCTTCAGAGAAGTCCATTGCCCAAGTCATCCGAAGCGCGTCCTATCAAACAGATCTGTATTTGCAAAATTATGAAAAGGCTAGCGACTCCATCCTGTCCTACAATCAAGTCAAAGAGTTCCTGGATATGGACCCGGAGGATAGCTACTCCTACTATCAATATACGAATGACATACAGAAGTATTTGTTTCGATCTTTGTTTATTCTGTATCCCCAGATTAATCTGATGTACGTTATCGGTGAACAGGGCAAGGCCATTAGCGACGATAACTTAAATCAAGCGCATAGCCTGAAGTTTCATCCGCAGGAACGCTACCGCTTCTTAAGCGAACATACGCCGGAGAGCGGCCGCATCACCATTCTCAACACGAATCTGATGAATGAAGGGGATAAGAACATTATTACAATGGTCCGCCGGATCAGAGGAGTCGCTTCCTATCGCCCGAAAGGTATAGTAGCCATTGAATTTAAGGCAGAGGATCTGGCCCGCATATGGGAACCTCTTGATCTGGGACAGGGCGGGTCCTATTTTATCATGGACGAATTCGGTAAGCTCCTATACCGGGCAGAAGGAAACAAGAACTATCCTGAGTTATCTGCTGAGCACATTCAGAACGTATTTCAACACCCAAATGACTCTGTCATGGAAAAGATAGGCGGGAAAGAGTATTTGTTCGTGTCGAGAAAATCCGATTATTCCAATTGGCAGCTTGTAGTATCCATACCGGTTGGCGAGCTACGCAAGCCTATTTCTACCATTCGTACGACCACACTGGTGGTGGGGGCTCTTACGCTTGTTGGCACACTATTGCTTGCCATCTGGTTCGGACGATCCATCACGAAGCCGATCCTGATTCTTAAGGAAGGGATGAGGGAGACGGAAAAAGGCAAGTGGCGCAGGCTTGAGATGAACGGTCGTCAGGATGAGCTGGGGGGATTGATGCGTAGCTACAATCTCATGGTGACCCGGTTGTCTGAAATGATTGAGCGGGTATACGAAGCGGAGCTTACAACCCAGAAGGAGGCTCTGGAGCGTCAACAGGCTGAATTCCAAGCACTCCAGCTGCAGATTAATCCACACTATCTATATAACACTTTAGAGACTATTAAATGCTACGCGGTTGTTCAGGATTCGGATGAAATTACAGAAATAGTGGAAGCTATGGCATTTATGCTGCGCTACTCTATTCAAACCAACCTGGAGGAGATTAGAATTGCCAATGAGCTTAATCATGTATTGAGCTACATGACAATTCTCAAACACCGGATCGGCAGGGAGTTCGAAATCGACGTTGTGATTCCACCGAAGCTGCTACTGGCTAAGATGGTCAGGCTGACACTTCAGCCCTTGATCGAAAATATTTTTCAGCATGCATTTCCCGAGGGAATTGAAGACAGGCATTATATTCGAATTGACGCCAGAATTGAGGGAGATCGGTTTCTAGTTTTCGTAGAGGATAACGGAGCAGGGATGTCACGTGAACGGCTTGTTAAACTTCGTGAGAAGCTGAATCTGAATCAGCTGGCGGATACGGAAGGAGATTCCCTCTATCATACCGGTGGGATCGGGCTCATGAATGTGCACCGGAGAATTCAAATGGTGTTCGGTGAACAATACGGATTAAGCGTCGAAAGCGTGGAGAATGAGGGAACTCGGTTGATCTTATCCATGCCTGCGGAGTGAGAAAATAGATATGTTCAGACAAGACTATTACTAGGAGGAAATTAGCAATGAAAATTGACTTAACGGGTAAAATTGCGCTTGTTACAGGGTCCAATGCAGGGATAGGCCGGCAAATCTTGCAGACCTTGGCTGCTTCCGGCGCAAAAGTGGTTGTAAACTATTTGCTTGGTTCTGCGGAGGAGACGGTCGAAGGAATCCGTCAGGCCGGAGGAGAAGCTTATGCTTTTCAGGCAGACGCAACAAGTCCAGCCCAACTGGACAATATGGTGAAGGAAATAGAGGAGCATTTTGGCGGAACCATCGATATCCTCGTCAACAATGCGGGCGGTATGATCAATCGGGTCCCCAATACTGAAATGAACGAAGAACATTACAATAAGGTAATGGACGTCAATTTTAAATCATGCGTGTTTGCCTGTAAAGCTGTAGCAGCGGGAATGATTGCCAAGAAAAGCGGAAAAATCATCAATGTATCTTCCCTCGCGGCACATGACGGCGGCGGACCGGGGGCTTCCGTTTATGCAGCAGGTAAAGCTGCAGTATGGTCTTATACCAAGGGACTTGCCAAAGAGCTGAGTCCTCACGGAATTAATGTAAACGCTATCTCGCCCGGATTTATCGGTCAGACCGCTTTCCATGCCACCTTTACCGCGGATGCGGCAAGACAGGCGACGATTGCGAAGATTCCGCTGGGCCGGGAAGGTGTCCCACAGGATGTGGGCAATGTGGCACTCTTCCTCGCTTCAGAGCTGTCGGATTATCTGACAGGCGAAATTATTGAAATTAATGGAGGCTTGTTCATGCGATGATGAACCTTAAGGAGAAAGCAGATACTTTTTCCTGGGTTGGTCTCGAGGTGGATAAATTGAAAATGGAGCTGGAACCCTTCTGGAAAGAAGAGATTCTGCTCCCGACAGAACCCGGTGGTTGGTGGCACCAATATGTGTGTCCCCAGCATCATACTGAGCTAATCTTCGATGCTATGGAGCAAGATGCGGTTGTCTTTTCTTGCCCGAAGGGCTGCAAGCTGGAAGGTGAACCCTACCGGGGAGCATGGTTGGTATACCGGCATCAGGCGATGGCGCGATATGCACTGCATGCTGCCGCGGTATTCGCCGCAGACGGGGAAGACTTCTATAGCGGCTTAGCCCAGAAGATTCTTGTCGGATATGCAGAGCAGTTCCCCTTGTATCCGGTACATCCGGATGCTCAACCCTGGATGCTCAGTGGCCGTGCCTTTCATCAGGCGCTGACAGAGGCTATCTGGTCCACCACGCTTATTCGGGCCTATCTGCTGCTTGTGGATCATGGAGTAACGTTCACTGGGGAGGAAGAGGTAAAGCTGCAAGTGTTCTTCTCGATGCTGGAGGAGAGTATGGAGCAATACCGCCACATCCTCATTTACGAGAAGAAGAATGCAGAGAACAATTATACCGCATGGCTGAACGCTAGCCTGGCTTGTGTATATGCCGCCAAAGGTACCAGAGAAAAGCTTGCTTCTTTGCTGGAGGGAGAAGGCGGATTCTATCATCATCTGTCCATTGGCGTTAAACCAGATGGCTTTGAATTTGAGGGCAGCACGTACTACCATATTTTTGTATTGCGGGCGTATCTCATAGCAGCCGAGATGTCCGGGCGCTTCGGGGTTGACCTCTATGCTGCCAAAGGTGATCAAGGACAATCTATCCGTGGCATGTTTCAGTTGCTGGTAGAGCTTAGCGGCGATAACGGGGAGCTTCCGGCCGTACATGATGGTCCTTATGCGCGCGTGCCTTTCGCCCGAGAAATTGCTGAAGTATTTGAAATAGGAAGTTCGGTTTACAAAGAACTTAACCTCCAGCCAATACTGGCGAATGCTTATAGGTATCTATACGGGCAGGGAGAACGGACTGGTCTGGAGGCGGTGCTGTACGGAGTAGGTGAGAGTAGGGCGCTTCAATCCACTTATACGGTGAGGGACTCTGTCCTACTGTCGGATTCAGGATTTGCCGTGCTCCGCCACCCTGGCAATCCGCTGTCCGTTCTGGCAGACTTCGGTGAGCACGGGGGATCGCACGGGCATTTTGATAAGCTTCATATCACGATTATGCACCGATGGGGGGAGGTTGCTCCCGAGCTGGGCATGGTTCCTTATGGATCTGTTTTGCGGAAGGAATGGTATTCCGAAACCGCGAGCCATAACACGGTTACCATCGGAGGTCGCTCCCAAGCTCCACATAAGGGAAGCTGCTGTCAATTCCGTCAGGAAGGCAATGCTACGTACTTATGGATTCGCTCAGACGGCGCCTATGAAGGAGCTGTTCTAGACCGGCATCTTGTATTGGCCGACTGTTGGCTGCTGGATTGGTTTCATGTTGAGCAGGTGACGGAGCGGGATCAGGAAGTAGACTTATGGTTTCATCCGACGGGACATTTGCTGTTACCGTTCGCCCCTCACCTTGTCCAGAGGGACTTTCCGACACTCCTTGGTCTGGAAGCGGGTTATGGCTCAGTAGAAGTACTGTCCGTAATGAAAAATGAGACGGATTGTGCGTTAAATACGGAGTGGAATATCCGTTATGATGGAGTGAGCACCGACCGGGAGTATGAAGTATCCACGAGTACCCTACTGGCACCCGGCTCCATTATGCATGAAATTTGCACACCGGGTAATGCCGAAGACCCGAGTAGATTGCTACGAGGTATTATGCTTCGGCACAAAGGTCCGTCGGTTGATTTTATTACGGTTTATCGGGACGGTCACGAACCTGCTGTATTGAAGCTTGTGAGTCAAGCGGGCGAACCGCCCCGAATCCAAATAGCAACAACTGGGCAACGAATTGACTATTGCCTTGACCCTAAAGCGGGACTGATTCAGGAAGAGTCCCGGAATACGGAGGAGTAGAGATGTTAGAACCTTTATTTCAACCTACCAGCGGCCTACTTGACCTGTCTTATGGACCAGATGAACATACAGATGTTGGAGAGAATCCTCCGCGGTTTACTTGGATGCCTGCTTGCCTGGAAGAGAGTATGTATGAATTGCAGATCTCCTCAAACTCAGAATTTGAACCTGAAGGCACGTTGACCTACAGTCGAATTCCCTATAATTTGTTTACCCCGGATAAGCCGTTGGTGCCCGGCTCGTATTATTGGCGATACAGTCTTATTGGGGAGAATGATATCCGTTCCGAGTGGAGTAAAGTAAGAGCTTTTGTGGTGGAGGATGACTTGCCGTTAACGCCACTGCCCTCCCGAACAGAACGATATTCAACTGTTTCCGCCAACCATCCGCGGCTTTGGCTTCAAGCGGAACAACTTCCGTCTTACCGGGAAGTTGTCCGCCAAGACCCCATTTCCACAGGCTGGGATGACTTCCTGAAGCATTCCGTTCTACCCTGGACAAAGCGCGAGCTTATTCCCGAGCCTGCACCGTATCCAGATAATAAGCGTGTCGCCACACTATGGCGGCAGATGTATATGGACTGCCAGGAAGTTTTCTATGCTGTCCGGCATCTTGCTATAGCTGGAGTTGTGTTGGAGGACGAGGTGCTTATCGCCAAAGCTAAAGAGTGGCTGCTTCATGCTGCTAGCTGGAACACGGATGGTACCACCAGCCGGGATTACAATGATGAATGCTCCTTTCGCATAGCCGGAGCGTTGGCATGGGGTTATGATTGGCTTCACGGCTCTCTTACGGAAGAAGAACGCCTTAAGGTAAGGCAGGCGCTACTGCGAAGAACCGGGCAGATCGCATTCCATGTCATCGAACGTTCCCGAATCCATCAAGTTCCTTATGACAGCCATGCTATCCGCTCTTTATCCTCTGTACTCGTCCCCTGTTGTATTTCCATGTTGGGTGAGGAGGAGAAGGCGCAGGAATGGCTTGATTATACGCTGGAGTACTTCTCCGCCATGTATACCCCATGGGGTGGCAAAGACGGCGGGTGGGCGGAAGGTCCGATGTATTGGACCACTCAGATGGCGTTCGTTACGGAGGCGCTCAATTTAATTCGCAAATACATGGCAATCAATTTCTATGACCGTCCTTTCTTTCGCAAAACCGGTGATTTTCCGCTCTATTGCTTCAGTCCTGATACCGTGAGGGCCAGCTTCGGCGATCAATCGTCGCTGGGAGATCCGGTCAATCTCAAGACGGGCTTCAATATCCGCCAATTTGCCGGTTTAACCGGAAATGGGCAGTACCAGTGGTATTTTGAGCAAACTAAGGAACTGAACCCTGATACCCAGATGATCTTTTATAACTACGGCTGGTGGGATTTCCGGTTCGATGAGATGGTTTATCGCACGGATTATCCGCAGATTTCTTCAGAGCCACCGGTGGCTGCAGAACCTCTGAAGTGGTTTCAGGATGTAGGATGGGTGGCCATGCATCATCGGATGGAGGATCCGCAGGAACATATCATGCTGTTGACCAAGAGCAGCCGTTACGGCTCTGTGAGCCATAGCCATGGGGATCAAAACGCCTTCCTGCTGCATGCCTTCGGCGAGCCCTTGGCTATTGAAAGCGGTTATTACGTTGCATTCAACAGTACGATGCATATGCAGTGGCGCAGGCAGACCCGCTCCAAGAACGCAATTCTTATTGACGGCAAAGGCCAATATGCTGGCACGGACAAGTCGAAGAACATGGCAGCCTACGGCAAGGTGTTGAAGGCGTACAGTACGCCCGGAATCAACTACACGCAAATGGATGCCACCGAAGCCTACCGCGAGAATGTACCCTATATCAAGCGTTATGTGCGGGAAATCCATTTCTTTGATAGCGCTTACTTTGTTATCACAGACAGTGTTGATCTGGAACGTCCAGGAAAATTGGATTGGCTGTTTCATACGCTTTATCCTATGAAGCTGAAGGATCAATCCTTTAAAGTAAATGGCAAAAAGGCTCAAATGGCGGGCAGATTTGTCTATAGTTCTTCGGGGGAAATGACACTTAGCCAAAACAATCAATTTACCGATGTAGATCCCAAGGAATGGGAAGGGCTGCCCGAGCATTGGCATTTGACTGCCTCTACCCAAGAGGCTGTAAGTCATCGGATCGTCACTCTTCTAATTCCCCAACAATCGGGAAGCCGGGATTACGTATCGTACTTTATGGACGATCAAGACCATGGGGTGCATGTCTATTTTACGAATCAGGGGATTACCCACCGTGTAGAGATTCCAAAAGCTTATTAGTCTTAAAATATCTTCATTTTATGTATGACACCCCATTGTACAAGGAGAGGGTTATATTATGAAAAAATGGATTGGCATCTGTCTGGCTACCTTAATGGGTGCTACCGTTATTGCAGGTTGCTCGAACAAGGACAAAGAAGAGACTGCCGGAGGTTCGTCAAATACGCCGCAGAAAACTGAATTCTCGATCTCGATGCGGACGCTGGCTTTTAACTATGTGGAGAAATCCCCCGACTTGAATAAGGACAAATGGGTGAAAAAGCTGGAGGAGATGACAAACACAGACTTGGATATTGTGTTGGTTCCTCATAAAGAGTTCGAGCAGAAAATGGTGCAGATGTTCGCCACTAATGATATTCCGGATGTCGTTCAAGGCTCGGGCGGCGTAAATGGCAAGGAAATGGCTGGTTCCGTTGAAGCTGGTGTGTTCATGCCCTTGGATGATCTGCTGCAGCAAAACGGCCAGAACCTTTTGAAAGTAATCCCGAAGGAAGCTTGGGAGAACGTCACCTATCAAGGAAAAATTTACGCAATACCGGAGTTTCTGTCCAATCCATCCCGCCGTGCGACTTGGATTCGTAAGGATCTGCTGGATCAAACCGGCTTGCAGATTCCAAAAACGGTTGATGAGTACTTGAATGTGTTACGTGCCTTCAAAAAGCTGGGGATAGAGAACCCTTATATGGGCCGTCAAGATTTCAAATATGCTGATGCGTTCTTTGGCGCTTATGATGTTTTTCCGTACCTGACTATGTTCGAGGAAGTAAATGGCCAGATTCAGCCGAAGTTTATGGATAGCGAAAATATGATGAAGGCGTTACAAACCTACAACACCATGTATACAGAGGGTTTGATCAACAAAGAATTCGCTACTATCAACCCGACCAACTACAAGAATGCGATCCTCTCAGGCAAAGCCGGTATGTGGACGATGAATGCAAACGAACTTCTACAATGGGAGCAGCAATTGAAGGCTTCAACGCCATCCGCCAAGCTGGAGATTATTGCTTCGCCAGTTGGACCTGACGGAAAAGGGGGTTCCTATTTGTACGGCTCCGCTACGCGCACCTACTTTATCAAAGAGGGGACGAAGAATGCTGCGGATATTGTGAAATTTTTTGACTGGATGCTGAGTGAAGAGGCAGAAACCTTCTTTACCTTTGGGATCAAGGATGAAACCTATAAGGAAGAGAACGGCAAAATCGTATACACTTCTCCTACGGATTCCGTTGCTGTAGATGAGGAGCGTTACCGTCAGTCTTTCCTCTGGTTGGTGCAGGATACTACGTATAACAAGGGTGCCCTTAATACGACAGAAGAAGGCAGAAGCTTGATCAATGTATATGATACTATTCTGGCTAATGAAGGCCGTGATGGAATTCAATTCGACCCGCGGCTTGATGCCTTGGTGAAGAATCCAGACATTGCACCTAACTCGGACACTGCTCCTCCGGTGCTGCTGACGCATATGGTAAAGATGGTATATGGGAAGGAGCCTATCAGCGACTGGCCGAAGGTTGTAGAAGAGTGGCTTTCCAAAGGCGGCAACGATGTCATCAAAGAAGCTACAGAAAAGTATAATAACAAAGTAGGCGTTACCATGCCACGCAGATAAATTTACCTTCCTGAGGAGCTGACGGTTAAACCGGGCTCCTCTTAAGGTTATAGAAGACGCAAACCATACATATTGAAGTGAGATCAGTATAGAATAGTTAAATATAAAGTTGACCTTCCAGTTCGTTAGATTTTGTTGTAACAATAGTACTGAAAAGGTATTATTAATAAGCAATATATTACATTTTTGAGAATTGACATGGCTTTTCATAGAATACTAGAGGAGTGTGAATGATGTTATCAACTACAGAGCTTAGCAAGCTGCACGAAGCGAATTACAGGGAGGATCGTTTAGAGGCACTTAATCATTTTTATGAGGATCTCTGTAATAAGAAAGTAGCCGATGGCTATATTTATTCTCTTAGTCGTTATGGAAAAATATTTGCTAATGGAGCGGGGGGACGCTTCAGTTACGAAGAAGATAGCGACCAAGAATTAAAAACGGATACTATTTTTCGAATCGCTTCTATTACCAAGCTGTTTACGGCAACAGCGATCTGGCAGCTGGCAGATGATGGCAAAATTTTTATGGGACAACCAGTTAGTTCTATTCTTCCGGAGTTTGATGCCGATCCTTTTAAGCCGATTACAATTGCTCATTTACTGACGCATACCTCCGGCATCGCACCTGATCATGGCACTATAAGTGATACCTACTATAAAAGTGCATGGTGGTATATTTATGAATCAGAGCTTGGAAAAGAAAACTGGATTAAAGCTGGACTTTCCTATGGCATTCGTTTTCCGGTAGGGACTCAATGGATGTATTCCTCGTTCGGATACGTGGTTCTTGGTGCAATTATTGAGAAAATAACAGGTGTTTTTGCAGAAGATTACATATTGGACAACATTGTAAAACCGTTAGGCATGACAGATACTTTCTTTGATATTCCGCCTGAGAAAGCTGGTAGGATCGCTATTCGTTCGGAAGAAGCCAAGGAATATCTTCAGAAGCTGCAAAACGGGGAAATTACGGATGAAGAACAAAGGTCTGAGGAAGAAATCAAGACTCCCGGAACGGGTGGGGGAATGTATTCAACCGTTAATGATCTACAAAAGTTCGGAATCATGCTGCTTAACCATGGGGAATACGAAGGTGGTCATATCTTAAGTCGGATGGCTGTTCAGAGAATGACCAAGCGGTTCAATTCTGAAAAACTTCCAAACTACGCATGGGGAGATGGAGGAGCGGATAGACCATACGGTCTTGGGCCAGACCTTCGCTATAATGAAAGTACATCTTATTCTGAAGGCACTTTTTTTCACGAAGGATGGGGGTCTTGTTCTTTGGTCGTTGATCCGGTAGAAAAGCTAATTGCCGTTTGGTATATCCCTTTTCATAAAAATATATGGGACGGTAGAGGGATTTTCGGTACAAACAATGTGATCTGGTCCGGACTCGAATAAGAATAAGATTATATGTTGTGAGATATCAAAGATAGGCAGGATGTGACTTATGTTTGAGAAGATAAAGCACCGCTTTCGCGTTATGAGAGCGGTTGCTTTTGTTACTTATAAGGAATGGAGTGCGTACAGAACGCATTCGATGGTTTCTATTTTTGTAGGCCCGGTATATTTTTTAGTGCAGTATTATATATGGAGCGCTGTTTATAGCGGGGAATCCTCTATTAACGGGATGTCGCTCTCTCAGATGCTCTCTTATTTTTGCGCCACGATGTTGATCAACTACTTGACCATGGATTTTGCCGATTGGAACTTGCAAATGCTCATTCGCACCGGGAAATTCATTACGTTCTCTTTAAGACCAATGAATCATATGTTCTATGCATTGTCTCAGAAGGCGGGGCATAGGGTACTTGGACTTCTATTTGAATTTATACCCTGCTTTATGATTTTCTTTTTTATTTTTCATATTGATGTTTTGCCAGCAAATTTACTTTATGCAATTCTTTCGATAGCAATGGCTTTTATGATGAATTTTTTTATCCATTATAGTATTGGAATGGTCGCCTTTTGGATGGTGCAGTCCTCTAGTATTCGTAACTTTTTTAGTCTTTGCGAGGGGATATTCTCAGGATCGCTGATTCCATTAGTCTTTTTTCCAAAATCCTTACAGATGGCTTCCTTTTTCTTACCGTTTCAATATACGACCTTTCTGCCTGCAATGGTCTATACAGGTAGCTATACTTTAGCTGATATAACCTTACCTATTCCCCAAGTTTTGTTGTTGCAGCTTGTAGCCGTTATTATTGCCGGAATAGTCTGCCGGGTGCTGTATGCGGTATCGCTTAAGCATTTTACGGGGGTGGGCGCATGAAACGTATGTATCTAATATACAAAACTTGTATGAAGGCGAATATAGCTTCTGCTATCACTTATCGTGTTAATTTTATTCTTAATAGTCTTATCATGCTTATAGGGAATGTGTTGTTTCCTCTAGTAACAGTATTCATTTATAATTCGAATGCTTCATTTGAAGGATGGACCTTTAAAGAGGCACTATTAATTCAATCTGTCTTCATTCTGTCTACGGCTTGTGCCGGGATTTTTTTCAACGGAATCATGTGGAATACGATGTCCCATGTAGTGGAAGGAACGTTGGAAGTGGTATTAATTAAACCAACCTCGAGCCTTTTTCTGCTGTTGGCCAGATCTTTTGAGTTCGAAAGTATCGGGCTTTTAGGTGGAGGAGTAGTCATGTTCGTATACGCACTTAGCGGAATCGATGGGATGACCATCGGCTCTTGGTTATTGTTCCTGTTGTTGTTTGGCGCAGGTCTGCTTGTTATGTTCGGCGTGGCGCTCATTGTGGCAGCAATTTCCTTCAAATGGGTAGCGAATTCCCGCTTGCCGGAGATGTTTGAGAGCATTAAGTCTTTTGGGCGTTATCCAGGGACGATTTTCCCTAAAGCAGTCGTAGCCGTAAGTTCTTTTCTTTTTCCGGTTTCCATGATTGCTTACTTTCCAGCATCTACTCTGATTGGACGATGGGAAGCCTATTTTTTTATAGCGATTATCCCTTGTGTGCTATTTGCTGCCTTCGGAATTTGGCTCTATACGTACATGCTTCGTAGTTACAAAAGTGCCGGAGGATGAATTTGTATGAAGGAGAATTACATTGGACATTATTACCGTCAAGAATTTAACTAAGCAATATGAAACGTATCACCGTGGACAAGATGCAAAAAGCGTATTTAAAAGTTTGTTTCACCGTGAAAAATCGATTATCACCTCTGTAGAAGATCTTTCGTTCAGTGTTGGAAAAGGAGAGATCATTGGCATTTTGGGTCCAAATGGTGCGGGGAAATCTACGACTATTAAAATGCTGACAGGTGTTCTCTATCCCACATCGGGAGAAATAAATGTTCTAGGATACAACCCTCATAAGCAAAAAAATCAATATGTAAAACAAATCGGAGTACTGTTCGGACAGAAATCGCAGTTAATATGGGACATTCCTCCTTTGGATAGCTTTTATATGAACAAGGAAATTTATGATATTCCTACGAATGACTTTCGTACAAGACTAGATCGATTTGTAAGTATGTTTGAGATTGGTGATATTATCACTAAGCCTACGCGCACCCTTTCACTGGGAGAACGAATGAAATGCGAGTTTATTATGGCAATGCTTCATTCTCCGCCAGTGGTTTTTTTGGATGAGCCGACGATCGGGCTGGATGTTATAGCTAAACAAAGAATCAGAGAATTCATTAAGCAAATGAATCAGGAAGGCACCACATTTATTCTAACGACACATGACTTGGAAGATGTGGAGCGTTTGGTGCAAAGAGTACTAATTATTCATCAAGGTAAAAAAGTATATGACGATAAGTTCTCCGAACTTCGACTTCATCTAGGCGCTAAAAAAGTGGTCAGGCTTTCTGCAGCTACAACGATTGGAGATATTGACCTGCCTGGGACTCTGATATCGGAAAGAATATCGGATTACGAAGTGGAATTAGAGATCGATACCAAGCAGTGTAAAATGGGTGAGTTTCTTCATATTCTTAGTGAAAAGGTAGAGATTCTTGATATATCCATTAAGGAGATCCAAATTGAAAAGATCATCAGCTCCATTTATGAGATGGATATGGGATAATATTTTTAAGCTTGGGAACGGATCATTTGCAGATTCAGATCTAGCATTGACCATAACTTTTCAGTAATTTCTTTTGCAGAACAAGGATTACTATGGGTAAACCACCATTCAATCACTCCGACAGTTGCCGAACTCAAAAATTGTACGGATATATCCTTACTTAACTTATCTAGGTTTAAATTGTTTTCTAAGAATTGTGTTTTGATTTGATTATTTATCATATCTTGTAATTGGTTTCTAAAGGAGAGCAAAGCTTTGTTTCTTAATAAAGTCTTATAAAAGAGAGCATTCTCCTCCAATTGTTCCAGCGTGCGGAGTAATGATGCCTTAGAGGGATTGGGTTCGGTTTCATCCTCCACTGCGGAGCAGCTTTCGATTAGTTGCTGGAGCTGAGCCGCCAGGCATTTATCCATCAGGTCATATTTATCCGCATAATGGGAATAAATCGTTCCGCGGTTTACATCAGCGCGCTCTGCGATTTCGTTAATCGTTATTTTTTCAAAATCTTTTTCAGCCATTAGTTGAATTAATGCATTCATGATGGCTGTTTGGTTTTTTTTAATTCTTCTATCCATGGTAATACTCCCTTTTTATTAAACAATGTATTGTATTTTGTTGAAAAACCAACAAAACCGATCAAACTAACGATTGAACCCTATCTGAGATGTGATAATCTGATTTTATCGAACAGATGATCGAAATTCAACAAATGTCTAAAAAGGGATAGAGGAGTTAAATATGAGAATATTAGTTTTCGGAGCGGGAGTTTTAGGCAGCTATCTTGCACATGTCCTGGTGCGTGGGGGAAACGATGTCACAGTGCTTGCCAGAGGGAAGCGTGCAGAGCAATTGACGAAAGACGGTCTTGTACTTCGCCATTATTTTCAATGTAAAAACACTATGGATTCTGTAAAAGTCATCTCAGAGCTTCAACCGGATGATCTCTATGATCTTATTTTTGTTGTTATGAAATATAATGATTTTCCATCTGTGTTACCTATTCTAGCTGAGAATCAGAGTCTGAATATAATTCTTGTGGGTAATAATGGCGATGCTCACGAAATGCAAAAGGATCTTCAGGAAATGAGCGATGTAAGAAAAAATATACTCTTTGGATTTCAGCTTAGCGCAGGAATTCGTGAAGCGAGCGGTCGAGTTATCAAAATACACGCAGGTGGGCAAATGGTACTTGGCAGTCTTGACGGTGAGATCCCAATAAAACACTTACTGGAAAAAGCGTTTGAGAACGCTAAGTATAAGCTAACTTATCATGAGGATATGGATGCTTGGCTCAAAAGTCATATCGTGCCTATAGTGGCTTTGAACTCCCTTAATTATCTTCATGACGGGGATTTAAAAAAGGTATCTAAAGATAAGAAGCTATTAAAACAAGCCATTTCAGTAATGGACGAAGGGTTTCAAATGATGGAGAAGCTAGACTATACGATCACTCCAGCAGGTCAAGTTGACTTTATTCGAAAACATAAACAGAGTGTATACTATGGTCTGAAAATAATTCATAAATTACCCTTTATGAAATTTGTAGATGGTTCTTTCAGCGAAATTGCAGCTTTGTTTAATTCGTTTGATAAATTGAAACAACAAGCAAACATTGCGACGCCCCATTGGGATCAACTTCAAAAACAAGCGATCTCGAAGTATAATGCAAAATAATCTTTTTTGGGAGGTGTACAATCGATGACTATATATTTTATACGGCATGGAATAGATGATGAAGGCTATCGTGGGGGGTGGAGTCAACGTGGACTTGTAGTAGAGGGCTATAGACAAGCCGAACGACTTGGTTGTTATCTTAAGGAAAATCAGTCTAGCTTTAACATCACTCGTATCCTTAGCAGTGATTTGCAGCGTGCGTTAGATACAGCAAATGAGATCGCCAGAGCGCTAAGCTTGCCTGTTGAAAGCAGTCAGTCTTGGAGAGAAACGAACAATGGTGTAATCGCTGGAATGCCCCATGAAATTGCAAATGAACGATACCCGGGTCTCTATTTCTCAGCATTAAGAATGGATGAGAGATTTCCAGGAGGAGAGAGCCCACAGGATTTTTTTACGCGAATTAATACAAGTTTCTCAAAACTATGTAATGAACTGGAGAGTACTGATCCAAAAGAAAATGTAATTGTGGTTACGCATGGTGGCGTAATTAATATTATTTATCATATTTTAAAAGGGCTAACGTGGACCAATAAGAATGCCCATTCCCCGACTTCATATACAAGTATTCATAAAATAGAGTATCAAGTAGATAAGTGGGTAGTTACAGCTGAAAATCTTACGGAACATATATCAAGTGATCAGGCTGCTGGTTTGTCCAATTGATTGGGAGGTACAAATATGGGATTATTGAATGCACTGATCGATCAAGCCAAGAACCCGAGAGGATTCGTGGGGAATATCATGATCAAGATCATGAACCGGGCACATTCCAGCATAACAACGTGGGGGCTTAAAAAAATAGAAGTGATGAACAACGCACCTATTTTGGACATAGGCTGTGGTGGCGGTCAAACTATACATATGCTTGCAAAACATAATAAATATCAGGAAATCTACGGCATAGATTATTCTCAGCAAGCTGTGGAGACATCCAATCAAAAAAACAATGAGGCTGTTGCCGCAGGTAAGGTGAAGATTAGTCAGGGAGACGTATCGGCTTTACCGTTCAATGATGAATTTTTCGGGACGATCACGGCTATTCAGACGCATTATTTCTGGCCAGATCTTGAACAAAATATAAGTGAAGTGTTTAGGGTGCTGAAGTCAGGCGGAACGTTTGTTATTATTTCTGAGGTCTATAAAATCAATTATCACATGAAACAATACACAAAAAACGAAGAGATAAATCAGTTATTTCGGAAAGTTGGCTTTCAAACGGTAAATATTCACGAGAACAACAAATGGAGATGTTATGCTGGAAAGAAATAAAGCGGCCGCACCGCCCTACACAGGACGACACAGCCGCTTTAATTTCACCGTCTAATTAGCCGGATTGGTATTAAACGAACAACGAACGGGAAATGATTACGAGCAAGATAAAAAGTACCAAGATCGCTCCAGTCGAAGTGAAGGCTCCTCCATGAAATTCACCCATGTTAATTCCTCCTTACCATATATCTTTGTTCTCAAGTGCTGCGGCGGGTGTCGCAGCTTTCTGAGATAATGACATCATATGCCAAAGTGGACTGGATGTACTGGTCTATGGCCTATTGCTCGTCAATATGGGCTTTTAAGATGCGAAGTCCTTTAGGAAGATGATTCTTAAGTTGGCCTGCACTTGCTTTGCCCCAACTTATCGGCAATCCATCTAAAGTTACAAGTGTCCATCCATGTAATTCCACCGGCACTGGTAAGCTTTCTCCCCGGAGCCAAGCATGTATTTCCAGCCCCCCACTACTGAGATCAAAACTACGTGTTACTTGTGTGTGCTGAATCGCCATCGCAAGGGCGTGAGCAGGCTCAATCCGATTTTTCTTCAAATGGGCAATATGTAACCCGGCTCTTGGAATACGCAAACCATCCAGAAGCCCAGTATGGAGGTTGCCATTAAAGGATTCAGGCAGTAAATAAAGGGATTCTCCGAATAGCAAAGGGACGCCTTGATATGAGAAACCAGGAAGCTCTAACGAAGCCCAGTCTTGGAATAACTGGTATGCATCGCGAACGGAAGAATTAATTTTTGGGTTGCTTTTGCTTCGACGCTTTTTGGTGCTGCGTTTGGCGTCATCGTTAACATCGTTTTCGGTGACACTGTGCTTACGTAGGAGTGCAACAAAGTGGCCTTCGCCTTTTTCTAAATGTGGCCAAAGGCGCTTGTGGGTGATTAATTCCATATCGGGGTAACGATCCGTCAATCGGGCAATGATCTCCTCATTTTCTTGACGGTTAAAGGTGCAAGTAGAGTAGGCTAGAGTCCCCCCAGGCTTAAGCATAAGGTAGGCGTCTTGCAGGATGTCCCATTGTCTCGCCGCACACATAACCACATGGTCAGGAGACCACTCTTGAACGGCATTTGGATCTTTTCGAAACATGCCTTCTCCTGAGCAAGGAGCATCCAGCATAATTCGGTCAAAAGCAAGTGGAAAGCGCGAAGACAGCTGCTCTGGCGTTGCACAGGTTACGAGGGTATTCTTAATGCCTAAACGTTCTACGTTCTCTGCAAGAATTTTTGCGCGCTCTGAATGGATCTCATTAGAAATTAAGAGGCCTTGTCCTTGCATTAAACCAGCGATATGCGTAGTTTTACCCCCAGGAGCTGCTGCAAGGTCGAGGACGGTTTCACCGGGTTTAGGTGCCAGCAGTTCAGCTGCGGACATTGCGGAAGGCTCCTGAATATAATATAGTCCAACAGCATGGTAAGGGTGCCTGCCTGGTCGAGCGGGCTCTTCATAATAATAACCATCAGGGCACCATGGGATAGGTTTCAGATCAAACTGTGAGACTGTGCGTTCTACTGCGACTTGACCTGAATCTGAGATACTTTTCAATGGATTAAAGCGAAGTCCCTGCGTTCGTGGAGCTGAATAACTTTCTAGAAAAGCATTTGCCTCTTGCCCCAGCATTTCTTGTATATATGCGGTGTAAGAGGCAGGCAGCTGTTCTTCCTTCATAGATCATTCTCCTTTTTCTTAGTTGCTGTTTCATGTTTATACCGATAAAATCAAGGTATGGGGAACGTAATCGTACCTGAAATTCTACATATACACAACTATATCATAATTGCCAAGTCTTACTGTACGTAAGGCAATTGTAAAGGGGATGTACCATATGAATTTGCTGCAAGCGCTCTTCTTCCCACCGGAGCAACCCGGTGGTGTATCGTCCATGATCCCTTATCTTCAGGAAAGGTTCCGTTCAAGCCGCTGGGAGATGGATTTGTTTTGGTTACCTAAGCGGATTCGCAACAAGGGACATGAAGAAGTCATATTCGAGACCTTTGATTGGACCCGGTTTGGCGAAAGTCAGATCGTTCAGAAATATATTCAGACCTACCGTGATTATCTATGGTGGACTAAACTACGAATGAGCAAGACATATGATCTTATCCATTCCCATCATCCAATTGCTGGTTTAGCAATGAAAAAAGTATTTCCAAATACTCCGTTAATTCAAACCTTACATTCCAGTTATGAGCGAGAGCTGATTCTGAATGGAGCTATTTCTGAAGGTGGGCTGGAACATCAGTTTCTAGTTTCGCTATACCGCGAACTTGAGCATGTTAGTGATCGGTTAATGACTGTGTCGCAAGCTTTTGCAGAGTATGTGGCGCCTTATATTCTAGATCCTTCTAATATAGGAGTAATACCGAATGGTTTTGATGAGAAAAGGTTTAAGCCAGTCCCGCATGACAACGCTGTACCACAGCTAGTGACTGTGACACGTCTAGTTCCAGCCAAAGGAATTGATACTTTACTCAAGGCCTGTGCTGAGCTTAAAAATCGCGGCCATGAATATGTACTGCATATTATTGGAGATGGACCTTCCCGTGCGGATTTGGAAAACATGGCTAAGCAATTAGGGATTTATAATGAAACAATTTTTTATGGATATACGCTTCATCCGGAAGAATTCATGCCTTTCTTTGATATTTTCGTACTGCCTTCTCGAGCGGAGGCCTTCGGATCGGTGTTTGCAGAAGCAGCGCTTAGCTGCTTGGCTTTAGTTGGGACGAATGTAGGCGGGATACCGGAGCAGATTGAAGATGGTGTGAATGGCCTGCTCGTCAGTCCTGATGATGAGATTGCTCTTGCTGACGCTTTAGAGAAGGTGATATCTGATCCGGCTTATCGTTATGAGCTTTCTCGTTCAGCTTGGGATAAAGCGAAAAGCTTGTACTCGCTGACTCGTGTCGCTAATGAACTTAAAAAGACATACTTACAGTATCCCTCAGGAACGAAGGGGTGAGCAGCTATGATTCCATTTCGATTTCTACATGCTGCTGACTTACATCTGGATAGCCGTTTTGCTGGGCTGGCGCATATTTCGCCAGCCATTCGTTCTTATTTACGTGAGTCAACCTTCGCCGCCCTTGGGCGGCTTGTCCGCGTTGCCATCCAAGAGAATGTTGATTTTATCGTCATCAGTGGAGATGTATACGATGTTTCTGACGCTTCCTTACAGGGTCAACTGCGATTTCAGGAAGCACTCAAGGAACTGGGTCAGCAAGGAATACACGTGTTTCTGATCCATGGCAATCATGATCCACTTGACGGATTGCGTCTGACTACAGAAATGCCCAGCCATGTAACCGTGTTTGGAGGAGAGAAGCCAGATCTCGCTACGGCTTACCGTCGCAAAGATGGTCAAGAAGTGGCTATTGTTAGTGGAATCTCCTATCCGACTGCGAAAGTTACGGACAACACTGCAGTGACCTTTTCTCGAAAGCCTGGCAGCCGTCTGTTTCATATTGCTATGCTGCATGGGAATGTAGACGGTGATTTACTGCACGAGACGTATTCTCCTTGCAGTCGTAGGGACCTTATCGAACGGGGTTTTGATTATTGGGCACTTGGACATATCCATAAACGTAGTGTATTGCATGAAAAACCGGCGATTATATACCCGGGCAATATACAAGGACGTAGCATTAAGGAAACCGGACCAAAGGGTTGTTATGTTGTGGATGTTGATGAGGCTGGAAGTGCCACGCCCCATTTTCATGAGCTTGATTATGTTCGCTGGCAGGTACGGGATCTGTCCATTGAGGGATTGAGTAATGAAGCAGAATGGATACAAAGGGTGGAGCAGGAGATTGACGATATCAAGGAGGAGCTCCCGGAGCTGATGTCAGTGGTCAGATTTCGTCTGATCGGACGCGGGGACGTACATAAAGTATTAGCTGAAAAAGGAGCGGTAGAGGATCTGCTGTCTGAACTCCAGCGCCGTGAGGCGGTACGTGCTGAGCGTAAAGATTATAAGGGACTTGTCTGGGTGGAAGGATTCGCTGTAGAATCCGGGTTAGCTATTGACCGTGAACGGTTATTAGAGGAGGATAGCTTTCTTGGAGAAATGCTGCGAATTACAGAGCGTACGGAACATTCAGCAGAAGCGCTTGAAGAATTAATAAACAGTGCGCTTAAGCCGCTCATGGAGAATCAGGAGCTGCGACAGCTGCTCTCGGTGACAAGTCAAGAGGAGAAGCTAAGTTGGCTTCGTAGTGCAGCAGAACAGGGAATCACAATGCTCGGTGGAATGGAGGGTGCTCCAGAAGATGAGAATTGAACATTTGCAGATCCATGGCTTCGGACGTTTGCATAACCGAGAGATTGAACTATCGGAAGGAGTTACTATACTCTATGGACGTAATGAAGCAGGAAAAAGCACGACGTTACAGTTTATTCGCTCCATGCTGTTTGGAATTCCAAGTCGTGGTAACCCTGCGGAGAGGTATGAACCTATGCAAGGCGGATTACATGGGGGAATACTGAAGGCACGTGATAGTAATGGTGCCCTGTGGACCATTCGTCGCCATACAGCTGGTGGTGAGGGCTCAGGAAGAAATGAGAAACTGAACATCACGGTTAACCATCCGAATGGAACAACGCAAGAGCTAGGGCAAGCTGAAATGGAGCGTCTTTTGCTTGGTGGTATCTCTCGGAGCATGTTCCATCAATTGTTCGCGGTCTCTCTCGATGAACTGCAGGAGCTTGCTGCGCTTCAATCAGAAGAGATGGGCAGCTTTCTCTTTCACGCGGGTATGGGCGGTGGTGGAACGATCATGCGGGCGGAACGCCGATTGGTACAGGAAGCTGAGAAGCTGTATAAACCTCGGGGCAAGCTTCAGGAAGCTGCTAAAATCGTTCAGGCTATTGAGAAACTAGAGCGTCAGATGGCGGAGAGCCGCTCTTATCTTCCACGTTATAATGGTAATATAGCAGCTTTAAAGGTTACGGAATCTGAGCTAGATCAACTGGACCAACAACGTAAGCTTACTGGAGACAAGCTCGTGATGCTTCGCAAAGCTCAGGATGTTCGTGAATTGTGGTTAAAATGGAGCGATGCGCAGCTCGAGCTGCAAGACCTGCCAGTGATTACAACCTTTCCTGAAGATGGAGCGATTCGCTATCAGGCGCTTGAAGGTGAAATTCGGAATGCTCAGGGAGCAGTAACTCGTTATGAACGTCTGCAAAGTGAGCTTACGGCTGAGCTGGCGCAGAATCCGCCGGATGCGTTGTTAACAGCGCAGGGGCCTGCCCTGGAGCGGCTGGATCGCCATCGGAGCAGCTATGAAAACCTGCGATCGGAAAGAGAGCGGCTAGAAGGTGAATTGACCGCGCTGAATGAGCATGTGCAGCGAATTCTGCGAGGCATTGATGTCAGCTGGAGCGCGGCAGAGCTGACTGCATTTTCGGGTGCAGCGGCGGATCGTGAAGCTGCACGGAGGTTTGCGGCGGCGTTCGCAAGTTATGATCGCCGCATGGAAGCGGAGGGCGCAGCGCGGCAGACGCTGCGTTCCCGCTTGGCCGCTGCCTCAGCTTCGCTGCAGGCAGCAGAACGGGCGCTGGCGCGTGAACACGCAACCGGCGCCGAATCTTTTGCGCAGCTGGCTCCGCGCAGCGCCCGAGAAGTGCTGCAGCTGTGGGACGAGCTGCAGCAGGCGGCCGAGCGCTGGCGCGAAGCGCAGCTCAGCGAAGGGCCGCAGCGCGGCCCCGGCGCCGGAAGTGACGGCCCTAGCGCGCAGCGCATGGCCGCGCTCTACCGGCGCCTGCTGTGGGCTGGGGCAGCACTAACCGTGCTGCTGCCCACAGCGCTGTGGCTGACCGGTGCTCCGCCGGTCAGCGCAGTGCTCGCGATCGGCCTGCTTGGCGCGGCCGATCTGGCCCTTTGGGCCGGCCTCAGCGGAGCGCGCCGGCCGGAAGCGTCCCCGCCAGGGCATAGCGGGGACGTGGGCACAGCCGCAGCCGAGATGCTGCGGCTGCGGGGGCAGCTGCTCTCCGGGGCGGAGCCGGAGAGCGCTATGCCGGGGCGGCGATCGGCCGCCCCGGGGTCCAGCCCTGACGCAGGCGGGCTGGAAGCCTCCATGAGGGATCTTCGCAGGCTCATGGAGGCTTGGTCAGCTTGGCGGCAGCGCATTGAACGCTATGCCGCCGAGCGGGATGCCTGCCGCACGGAGCTGGAGACGCTGGCAGGCCAAGAGAAGCTGCTCGCGGAAGAAATGAGCCTGGCGGAGACGGCTTTTACGCAAACTGCTGAGCACTATGAAGAATGGCTGCGTGAGCGCAGATTGCCCGAAGGGTTGTCTCCGGAAGGGCTGCCGGATATCTTCGCTATGGTGGAGCAGGGGAACGAACTGCTGCGCCAAGAGAATAAGCTCTCTTTACGACTGAAAGAGCTGGAAGATGAGTGTAACGTATTCGAGGAGGAGCTGCTTACTCTCATTTATGAATCTGGTACTGACCCTTTAGACGAGTCTGGCGTAGCGGCAACTAGCTTTGATATGGATCCGCACGATGGACAGCGACGATCTGCACTAACTTTACTAAGCTGGCTGGAACTTCGAAAAAGAGCTTGGGATGAACTGAAAAAGGACCTGGTTCGCCGGGAAGGCATTCAGTCACGGTTACAAGAGCTTCTGGAAGAGCTTAAGGAGAGCCATAGGGTATTAGGTGAGTTAAGAGAACAGCGTGACCACCTGTTGGACGAAGGCGGAGCAACAGGCGGGGAGGATTTCTTAAGGAGATCGGCTGCTGTACAGCGGCGTAGTGAGCTGAATAAATCCATTCGCCAGTGGGAGCTAGCCATGTTTGGAGGCTGGGAGGATGAGCGAGTTAACGCCTTGCAGTTATTATTAGATCATCATGATGCTTCAGCACTCCAGAAGGAACGTACGGCAGCTGAAGAGCTAGCTGAACGGGAAGAAGAACTGTGGAACACCCTGCTGGAGCAACGAGGAAAGCTGCTTCAGGAAAGGGAGTATTTGAAAGAGCGTTGTATGGAGGACTCTGTTATTCAGCAATTGGAAGAGCAGAGAGCTGCTCTGCGAATCGTGGCTGATAAGTATGCGGTAGCAGCATTAACTGCTGAATTAATCGGAAGAACCCGCCGTATTTATGAACAGGAGAAGCAACCGCAGGTACTTTTGCTTGCATCTGACTATTTCTCCAAGCTGACCGAAGGGGAATACAAAAGAGTAGTTATGACTCTAGGTCATAAAGAACTAAAAGCGGAACACAAAGATGCTGGACTGCTGGACAGCGGTCTGCTCAGCCGTGGGACGGCAGAACAGTTGTACCTTTCCATCCGCTTGGCACTTGCAGAGACGATGTCTCGGCAAGTATCGCTGCCACTGCTGTTCGATGATCTATTCGTCAATTTTGACGAGGCTCGTCTTCATGCTGCGCTTTCACTGCTTGGTGAACTGTCGGTCTCCCGCCAGATTGTGATGATGACCTGTCACAAGCATGTGGCGGAAGCGGCAGCACGAATCATTCCAACAGCAGCAGTTATTTCCGTGTAACTGGTTTTATGGATACAAGGCTGTTCCCTTTTCCACTCGAACCCGATGAAGAATCGCTACGTGGTGGAGTAGACCATGGCGTACGTAGTAGCATGACAGCCCAGACCATCGACAAAGCTCCGAAGATCGGGTAGAACACGGAGAGTAGAGAGCTAAAGCCAAATTGGCTAAGTAAATAACAGACAAACATCAGAATCGGCGTAATCAATGCGGGTTTAACTGGAATTCGTTGTTTAAGCTGCATGGTGACACCATAAATGTCGGCGACAAAAGTGCTAAAGATCTCCAAAAAGATCAGCAACAAATATATAGTTTGTACTACAGTACCCAACCGGATGGCGATGTTGCCCATAGGGATTTCAAATTGGAGAATATCAGGCATCTGGGAGCTCATCGCGAAATGTGCGGCGATCAACATAAAGCCGATTCCGGCACCACCAATAATACCGCCCCAGACAAGAGATTTTTCTTCATCCGTATGTCGAGCCATGGGAACTAATACGGCTTGAGCCATACCTAGATTGAAGGCGGTGTAGAGCAACGGCGACATCCAAGCGCCAAAGATTGTCCGATCCGTTTCTAGGAATAAGAACCGCTGAGCTCCTGGAATTTGAAAGGTATTAAAAATAATGATGAGTGACAGCGTAAGCATTAATGGGACGATCAGACTGTTCATTTGCAGAATACCGGAAATTCCCCGTTTAAGCAGAAAATAAGAACCAACCAGCGTGAGTATTAGCCCTGTTTGATAATGAAATCCAAGATGCTCTTGAAAAATAGCGCCCGCGCCTGCAAGCATAATACTGTTGACACCGATTAAGATGACCATCGTGAACAAACTGATGGTGCTTCCGACTTGGTCGCCGAAGAGGTGTCGGTTAAAGTCTTCATAAGACTCTGCTTCTATGCGCCGAGCGATGACCATCATTTTCGTACCCAGCCATATAAACAGTATAGTAGAGAGCAGGATGGTCAGGACTGCCCAGTGTCCGTAACGAGTGAAGAATTTTAATATTTCTTGTCCGGTGGCGAATCCGGCTCCTACAATGGTGCCAATGTAAGTGAATGCGATCTGTAATGTTCGGACATGTGATTTCATGGCTCCCCTCCTAATAGTTTTAAGAACAAAAGAAAAATCATAATGCGTGCTATGCAGGATTGCCTTGTGCACTCTATATAGTACAGGTTATGATGAGGATCAGTAGGACATGACTTCCGTGATTCATTTGTACGGAACGTCTGCGATTATAAAGGGTATTGGAGGTTCAAAGTCATGGAAGTGTTGAAACAGCGGATTTTGGAGGAAGGTGTCGTCGTTTCGGATGAAGTGCTGAAGCTGGATGCACTGTTGAATCATCAGGTAGATCCGCAGCTTACGATGGAAATGGGACGGGAGTTTGCCGGGAGGTTTGCGGACTGCGGAATTACACGTATTGTGACCGTGGAATCCTCGGGCATTGCCGTGGCATTTGCCACCGCATATGAGTTAAAGGTGCCGTTAGTTTTTGCACGTCGCAAAAAAACACTGTTAGCAGATCCGGACGCACTTTGTGAAAGAGTTCCTTCTTTTACGAAAGGTATTGTTACCGACATTATGTTGTCTCGCCAATTCATCTCTCCAGAGGATAAAATCCTCTTTATCGATGATATTATTGCTAATGGTGATGCAGCACGTGGATTGATTAAGATCATCGAGCGCTCTGGCGCTGAGCTGGTAGGTCTTGGCGTTGTAGTGGAAAAAAGCTTTCAGGCTGGAGCTCGGACGATCAAAGAACAAGGCATCCGACTGGAGTCACTCGTAAGAATTACTTCTCTTAGTGGAGGCACCATTGAATTTGGGGAATAACCCGTTTTTGAGATAAGAACAGGCCTATTTTTCAAACAACTGCTTTTCACCCTATTGATTTTCCTTTATAATAAAATCAGACATAGGGAGGAGGCGTCACAATGGGGAAAGAACCGGTGACTGAGCAATTTTTTATTGATAAATTAACCGAGGCCAAGGATCACTTCGAGCGTGCGCTGGATTGCAAACACACGGAATTCGACGATCTGTATCCCTATATGATTGAACATCCTCAGTTTTTTTGGTACAAACGCTATGTAGCTTGGTCAGAACTTCTGACAATCAAAGGTTTATGTGAGGAACTTTCCTTCCCTTGGAGGGAGAAATTCACAACAAACCAAGTGGAGTATCTGGAGCAACGTGTGATGTCCGCTAAAGTTCTTGATTTCTGGTTTGAGAAGAATGAAGCGCTGATATAAGAATGCTTTAGTAGACATGCAATTGGTCAATTACTTATACGAGACCCAGATGATTTTTCATTTGGGTCTTTTTTCTGGAAATATAAGAAAGTATATATTCTATGCTATACTTTATCCTTATATTTCTCGCAGAACGGATTCTTGCAAGCGATATTTTTTATCGCTCCTTCGGAAGCATTGCGCCCTTTAAAGGAGGGCGTATCCGTTTCTGCTTGATGAAAATAGGATAAGCTATACAGAGGGAGGAATTCATGATGATTAGCGATGAACAATTGGATGCATACCGAATTTCCGGCGAGAAAATTCGTGTGGTGCGGGACGGCATAGAAAGTAATGATGTAAAAGGGATTGTTCTGGCTTGGGATGATTCACAGGTGATGATACGTCGTCAGAATAGACGAGTAGTAAAGCTGGATCGGAATTATTTATTCCAACCCTTCAGCGAACCAAGGAAAGAACCTGATAATATATAGTTTCCGCAGCAAAAACAGCTCCTTACCCAAATTGGGTGGGGAGCTGTTCTGCTTACATATATGCCTCTGACGGATTAAATACTTAAAGCTAGTTGGGAGTCACTTTCTTCTCTGGAGAGTATGGAGAGCTCTGTGGACAGTCCGAGATACGCACGCATTCGCAGCATCATCTCTCTACGGAATCCTGGCCATAATATATTTATCTCACCTTGATATCCTCTACAGGAGTACAAGGCCTCGACTCCTCGTTGATCTTGGCGAACGGTTGTGATCTTCAGATCACGTGAGCTCAATTCACGCGTAACCTCTTGAAGCATTAGTGAGGTCTTCTTAGTGGCACCAGATAAGAGCTCCATATAAAGCTGAGGGGTCTTAAATAGACCACTTTTGCTGATTACACGGCAGTCACGCTCGAAAACTTTATGAATAAACGTTAGCAGCAAATAGCTTCTGACAAGGGACAGTTCTTCTTTAGTAACATCTTCATCAACAATGGATGTCTTCAACTTCGTAGTCGCCATTATAAATCACCTCATTTATATTATGCGAACTTTTGTTCTTATTATACCTTATATTCGGAATTAAAAGCAATAATTATCCATAAAATAATGATCGATAAGAAAAGCTGGAAAATATATTGACGCTTTAATCTCAGCATGGTATGATCTATCTTGTGACCGCAAGTTTGATATGTAGTCATTATGATGTGCGGTCGTGGCGGAATTGGCAGACGCGCACGGTTCAGGTCCGTGTGGTAGCAATATCGTGGAGGTTCGAGTCCTCTCGACCGCATCACAAGAAACTCCCTTGAGAAATCAAGGGAGTTTTTTTTGTGAATATAATTAATCGAAGGTAACTTTAGCATACTCGTATCTAGATCGATAAATATCGAATTAACCCTAATAGAGCGAAGGCGAGCAAAACTGTTCCAGCACCAATGCCTGTAATTGCACTGTTTGCGACCTTAAGTTTTTTAGATATGAACAGTGATACGATAGAGATTGCAACCAGAAGGGCTGCTAAAAGGTATAAACTGAAATCGTTAAACACACTTTTTAAGCCAATAAAATGAATCCCTACAATAAAGGCAATCCAAGGAGCAACATAATCATTATACTTACATTTCATCAATATAGAAGCTCCAGCACCAGCCAACAATAATTCAATATAGACAGAAATTAGATAATTATCAAAAGAGGTCTTGTCATTTAATACGGAGGGAGCATCCCAGTTCGTCACACTTAAATAGACACCAATCAAGCAGACGAGAAGGGATACACCAGAAGCTATGCCAATATATTTTCGCCAGCTGGATCTGGGGTTTTCTTGTGCCCAACCAAACCAACTAAAACTAAACATACCGAATATAGAAGCATACATGGCGTAATCCCTCACATAATCCATACAGTACCCCCTATAAATATTAACAATATTCCAGGCAGAGTCTTATACTGTAGACTTCCGAAGCATCCAAAACGATAAGAGTGCATACAAGACCGTCAAGGGCATACTCCACAAGGCAAGTTCAAATGCGGTATGGCTAGCCAACCAATTAAATACATCTACCCACCACTGATAATATGTCATTAACAATCCAGCGACACTGTACAGAATAAACATGACTGCCGCGAAAATGAACAGGCCACTTCTACCAAATCTACGGAAGATGCTGGATATAACAAATCCCCAATAAAACATATGCAACAAGATCATGAAATAGATCCACAGCTGCTCTAGGACAGTACCATCATTCAAGTATGGTAGGTGAAAATAATGTAGCTGCACACCCCATCCAGATGTTAATTTGGTTTCTACAATAGATAGCAGGAACAGAAGAAGTGAGAAGCCGGCACTTGTTATAACGGCCATCAAGGATGTGCCGAAGAAATAATCTGTCCTCCGTAGGCTTAAGCCCAAGGCAAAGGGGAAAGTCTGTACTAAAATGATGATACCTATGACAAACATATAAATAAAGATTGAGACTAGACCGCCGGTATACATTGGTTCTTGCAGGAAAAAAGCTATGACAAGATTAACCAAAAAGCTGGACAATAATATAATCCAAGGCATAAACAACCAAAACCATTTATCCTTGTAGTGCATTTTTAATATCCCTGTCATTTGGTTCATTGCACTGCAACTCCCTTCCCTTGGGATTTTCTGTTGGTAAGATGAACAATTAACTGTTGTAAAGATATCGGGGAGATCTCCAGACCAAGCATCTCAGCACGTGATAGATCTGTTGAGTTTAAGCCAATAACAGTGGCAGAAAGTAATCCGCCAAAGGATTCACGAGAGATGATCTCTTTACCGGTGATTAAACCTTCGACCTTCGCAGCCGCACCGATAACTTTAGCAGCCCGCCCGCGAAGAGCTTCAGCATCCTCATTGATAATCAGCTTACCGTTGTCAATAACAATGACATGCTCTAATAGCTGGCTTACCTCGTCAATTAAGTGTGTAGACAAGACAACTGTTCGTGGATATTCTGAATAATCCTCAATTAGTCGATCGTAAAACAGGCTTCTTGCTACAGCATCGAGACCTAAATAAGGTTCGTCAAAAATAGTCAGCGGAGCGCGGCTAGCCAGGCCTACTACAATGCCCACCGCCGAGAGCATTCCTCTGGACAGCTTCTTTATTCTTCTTTTTAAGGGGAGATTAAAGTCCTTGATTAAGGAGTGGGCGTAGTCCCGATCAAAGTTAGGGAAGAATAACTCGGATACCTCTAGAACATCGATAATACGGTAAGTATCCGGATACTTTTGGCTTTCCTTAATAAAGCAAATCTGATTGAGTACGCGGTTATTCTCGTAGGGATGTTCCCCGAACACCTTTAAATCACCGCTTGTAGCAAATAACTGTGCTGTAATCATGTGCATGATCGTTGTTTTTCCTGCACCATTTCTGCCAAGCAGACCATAGATTTTGTTCTTTTCTAAAGAAAAACTAATGTCTTGGATGACGGTTACCTTTCCATACGACTTGGTCAGTCCCTTGATCTCAACGATTTCATTCATGACCGATTATCTCCCCTCTGAATCATCTTCGTTAATTGATCCAACGTAATTCCTAATTTCTCTGCTTCACGGATCATAGTTACAACATATTGCTCATAAAATTGCTCTTTTCTCTTCTCCATCAATACTGTGCGCGCTCCAGAAGCTACAAACATGCCGATACCTCGCTTTTTGTATAAAATTCCTTGGTCGACAAGCAAATTCACACCTTTCGCAGCCGTCGCCGGATTGATCTGGTAAAAAACAGCAAATTGATTTGTTGAAGGAACCTGTGATTCCTCCAAGAGTGTTTCTTCGATGATGTCATTTTCTATGCGTTCGGCGATCTGCATAAATATCGGTCGAGTATCATCCATTAAGCTTCCCATGTATTCACCGCCATGTTCATTGGTTAGTTAGTTGTGTAATTAACCATATATGCAACAGACCTATTTGTCAATCATTACTATGTGGATTTTTTGATCCCATTGAGCCCAAATCCAGTGAAGTGGCGTATCAGCATAAATAAAAAGGCAGTTCGGATTCACACCGAACTGCCTTTTATTTTAGTTGGATGTCTGCTATGATTTTGTCCTATCAGAAAACAAGAGAAGGGTGAAACTATGAATGAATATGGTCCGGATTTATTTAAAGGTACGGCAGTGTACTATTCAAAATATCGACCGCAGTATCCTTCATCCCTTATTCGGTTCTTAATTCAGAAGTTTTCGCTTAACGGAGAAGGCCGTCTGCTTGATTTAGGGTGTGGTACGGGTCAGCTGGGACTAAGATTTAGTGATTGGTTTGAAGAAATGATAGGTGTAGATACGGAAAGTGGAATGTTGGAAGAGGCTAATCGTCTATCAAAAATCCATAGGATTGATAACGTTAGTTGGATGCTTGGTAGAGCAGAAGAGTTGCAGAACGTCTGGGGTTCCTTCCGTCTTACCATCTTAGCCAAAGCGTTTCACTGGATGGATAGATCGTCTATTCTTGAAATCCTATACCACAGTTCGGACAATAATGGCGGTCTAGCAATTATTGATACTTTTAATGTAGGGCAAGAGCCATTATCTTGGCAGCTTAAGGTAAATGAAGTAGTGAAACGCTGGTTAGGTAACGAAAGAATCGCAGGAAACAGCATCTATACTCATCCTAAAGAAAGGCATGAGGATATTGTTGCGCGATCTAGCTTTAAGGATGTGGAAAGATTGATTTTACCGAGTTATTCAGTGACATGGACGGTGGATTCGATTCTTGGTAATTTGTATTCCACATCCTATGCTTCAAAGCGCTTATTTGGAAATCACTTAGAACGATTCGAAGCGGATTTAAAATCTTCTTTATTAGAAATTGAGCCTACGGGTAAATTTACTGAAGTGTTATCAGTTTCTGTTATCACAGCTTTAAAGAAGGAAGCAAAATCACAATAAGAATCTCGCATTGATCTCACCAGAGCCCGCTGTGTTAGGGGGGAGTTTCAGAGAGAATGTGTTCTTTTTTAGTATGGATTTCACTTGCTTAGGAGTTAGTGAGGGATTTCTCTGCAGCAATTGAGCAATGACACCAGAGACTATAGGTGTTGAGACACTGGTACCGGACAGCACAAAGTAATTTTTAGCGATCCGCAAGTAAGGAAGCTCGCGATCTAGCTTGGAATGAGGCGCACGAAGAGAGATAATGGTTTCGCCAGGAGCTACGAGGTCTGGTTTCTTTCGCCCTCCCGGTGCAGGTCCACGGCTTGAATACGAGGTAATCCGGTCGTCCTTTTGTGTGAGCGTGCGACGGTCATCTACTGCACCTACGGTAATTGCAGAAGGACTAATACCAGGAGATTCTATCGTCCTGCGTCCAGGGCCGCTATTTCCAGCTGCAATCACAACAGTGAGTCCAGCCTTTATTGCTTTTTCTACGGCTTGGCACAACGGGTCGTCTGCACAAGGTGAATTTACCGTACCCCCTAATGACATCGAAAGGATACGTAGTTTTAGTCGCTTTCGATTCGCAATACACCACTCAATTCCTTTAATGATCGTGGAGTCATATCCGTCACCATTTTTATCGAGTACTTTAACACCAACGATCCCTGCCTTTGGAGCAGGGCTTTTGTATTTTCCTTTACTCATCCATCCGTTGCCTGCCGCGTCCCCTGCGATATGAGTCCCATGGCCGTTATCGTCGTAGGGAAGTTTTCTGTGATTGATAAAATCTTTAAAAGCTACGATACGGTTACAGGGCTGAATCAGATCAGGGTGCCTATACACTCCTGTGTCAAGAATGGCAATGTTGATTCCTTTTCCGGTAAGTCCCTGTTTCTTTTGGACGGATGTAGAACCGATGGATGGTGTCGCTATATAAAGTGATGTTTTTTTAATTCCGTCAACATAGATTTTATCGATTCCATGCCAACTGCATATCTGTTTCAGACAGTTCATCGAAACTCGTGATGATACAGAATTTAGTATGGGGAGATGATGTTTGATAGGAAAGTCGTGTGATTCTAAATGTTTTTTTAATGACTTCAGCTGTGCTGGGGTCATTTTTTGTTTGAATTTGATAATGATAGGAATTTTAGCGGATGTACCGCGACGGACTTGGGAGTGTTGAATTCTTTTTCTTAGCGCGCTATGGATTCTTGAACTATATTGCTCTAGCCACAATTGTCGGCTCATTTATTAATGGATCACCTCACAAGTGCATTATATGCACCACTGATCCAGTGGGTACGAATCTATGAATCTAGGAATAAAGTACATTTCTAGAATAGTAGGTAAAAGTGAGGTCAAACATTCCAAATCTTGCATTTACTATCGTATCCTAAAAAGAAAGTGGTGAAGGAAAATGGCAATGATTAAGAAGCCAGTCAATAAGCAAGCCGTTATGGCGGCCAAAGCCCTCGCGGCAAAAAGAGTGAAAGCAGCTGCAACCCGGAAGAAACGGAGAATCAGACAGACATTGGACAGATTTATTGTTCTCGCTATTGGTACAAATGCAACTGGAACACCTAAAGACACTACAGGGTGGACCGCTTCATTATTGAGAACTGGAAATCCAGCTATAGTTGCTGATTTCGATGAATTTGGTGTAGCTAGATTCCCAACAGTTAGCACACTAACAACGGTGCCGTATCTTCTTACATTAAGAGATGAGAACGGAAATGCTATAAAAAGCTTTAATGTACCGTCAGATCGAGAATTCTATGTAGCTAGGTTCTAAATTTGGACTAGCTTAGCTATACTCAAGTTAACAACAGCACGTGTCGATCCTATATCGCTGCGTGCTGTTTTATTTGTCTTATTTTAGATCATGCAGATTTTAACCATACTTGAATCTCATAAACCCACTGAAACATTCCGGTGAAAATGACTGTCTGGATGACAAATGGAATCTCCGTATTATATTCGGCTTTAGCATATGCAGCGATATTCTGCATCGTTACCATTCTCTGCTCCTCCGAGCAATAACCATAGAGATAAATTCCTTTAGGTAATATTGAAATACAGCCGGCCTGTTCAGGGTACTTCTCACAAACTACAAAGAAGACAGATGGATTCTCACTAGGCTCCAACGTAGTCATAATATTTGCACGAAGATCAAAAGCGAATGCATCTCTTGGCTCATCTTCAAGCTGTTGATTTAGTGCATTCTGCAGTTGATGGAAACTTTCGAGGTTGGGTTTCTGTAGGGAGTGGATTTTTACGATCGCTCTATCTCCCAAAGCCTTAGTTAAAAAATGGGTGGGGGATAGAGGGACATCGGATAAATAAGCTTGATTTTCATATTGTTTTCGTAAAGCTTTAAGCTGTGATTTTGTCTTATTCAGCTGCTTGATTTCCTGTTCAATTTCCTCGTCCTTTGTTTTAAGAAAATTAATAATATAATCGAGATTATCATTCGTAAAAACATCTTTAATCTTATGAAGTGGCATATTCTTTTTTTTGCAGAAGTTGATGACATCAAGATAAATAAGCTCTTTATCTGAATAATAGCGATAACCGGAGGAGGGATCTACTTTTGCGGGCTTGAGCAAGTGAATTCGGTCATAATGCCGCAAGGTTTCGATAGTTGTGTCTGCTAGTTTTGCTGTTTCACCAATAGAATAATAGTTGTTCATTTGCATCGTTCTCCCGTTGACTCTTGTGTTACACAAGAGATTATAGTGTTCATTGTACTGATTTTTATCTAAAATTTCAAAACAGTGAATGGAGAATGACAAGATGAAGACAACAGAACTCAATGTATTAAAAGATCCAATTTCCAAACTATTTCGCGGTTATGCAATCCCCGGGATCGTAGCTTCACTTTCTATGTGTCTGTACGGAATTATTAACGGAATCATTTTGGGACGTTTTGTAGGACCTAATGCGCTAGCTGCAGTGAATATGGCTTCACCGATTTTTAATATTATTTCGTGTATAGGGATCTTAATTGCCATTGGGGGAAATACATTAACCGCTATTAGTCTGGGAGAGCAGAACAAGGGGAAAGCCAACCACTACTTCAATAATGCTTTTTACACACTGCTCATGATAGCCGTAGTTATTTTCATAATGGTAGTTTTTTTTCCTCATGTACTGGCTAGAATAGTTGGAGCAAATGCAGTGCTTTTTCCTATGGTTGTTGATTACATACAGACTTTTGGTGTATTTGTCGTGCCTGTAATTTTTAATATTTTACTTGGTATTTCATTGCAATCTATGGGGAAACCTCAGCTTTATATGGTTGGTAATTTACTGAGTGTAGTCTTGAATATCATCTTGGATTTGATTTTTATCTGCGTTTTCGATATGGGGATTACCGGTGCTGCTTTGGCATCTGGGATCAGTGCAACGATTGTTTTTATATTATTTTTCTCGAATTTTATCTCAAAGGATAGCTTTTTAAGAGTGGGTAGATGGAAAGTGGATTTTAAAGCAATCGGAAGGATGGTCTATAACGGTTCCTCGGAAGCGATTACGCAATTCAGTGCGGGTTTTTCTTCTATGATCTTCAACTGGATTTTGATCTCTAAATTTGGTGAAATAGGGGTATCTTCATTTGCGGTAGTTCAGTATATCTCACTTGTAGTTAATGCAGTTATCATGGGCATGTCGAGAGGGTTAGGAGCCATTAGCAGCGTGAATTACGGAGCGAAGGAATATAGCCGTATAACGGAATTGATTACCATGGCGATTAAAATAGTGACATTAGTTGGTGTGGTTTGTACAGCGATATTGATTATTTTTAAATCTCCCTTAATTTCTCTTTTTGTAAAAGACAATCTTCAGGTCATGACTACATCAAGTGAAATCATCACATTTTATAGCTTTAATTTTATCTTTGTAGGGGCAAATATTATAATTAACGCTTTGTACACAGCCATTAACAATCCAAGAACATCCGCGATTTTAGCGATTTTACGGTATGTCTTGTTGATGGGAAATTTCTTTATCCTTCCTTTAATGTTTGGAAACATCGGCCTTTGGCTTTCCTTTGTAGTGGCAGAGATAATCTGTGTCGTGGTAAGCTATGTTTGTTTGAGGAAGACAATGCAAAAGTGGAGTATCAACTAGTCAACAGCAGAATAATAGAGGAGTTTTGAAGTGAAAAAGTGGTACAAACTTGATAACGCAGCAAAACTATTTCCATCCGTTACAAATACAAAAAACACTTCCGTTTATAGGATCTCAGCTGTTCTGACAAATCCTGTAGATGTGGATGCGTTGCAGCAAGCCGCCGATACGGTATTCGACAGATTTCCGATGTTCACTGTGAAGCTTCGCAGGGGTGTGTTTTGGAATTATTTAGAGTCTAGCACGGATAAAATTGTGATCGCTGAGGATCAGCAGTATCCTTGTCGCAACATTGATCCAACTACAAACAATGGATATTTATTTAAGGTTTTATACTACAAAAATAGAGTCTCTGTTGAAGTGTTCCATGCGCTTACGGATGGTAATGGGGCTGTCGAGTTTTTAAAATCACTGCTGTACTATTATCTAATGTATATGGGACATGAAATTGACACTGAGGACCGGATTTTACTCGCTGATTCAGGAGTGGATATCCATGATATGGAGGATGCTTTTCGCAGATACTACAAGGATTGTTATGTTGAATCGGTTAGAAACAGCCGAGCGTACCACATTAAAGGTACAGCTTTCGAACAGTTCGGAAATAACGTGGTACACGGGGTCGTAAGTGCCTCCCAATTGAATGCCCTCGCTAAGCAGAAAGGTAGTACGATCACTGCTTATTTATCTGCATTACTGAGTTATTCTATTTATCAAACAAGAATCAAATATAGCAAAAGTAACGCTCCCGTGGTTATCGCAGTGCCTGTCAATTTGCGCAAAGCATTCCCTTCACGTACTCTTCGTAACTTCTTTGGCGTAGTTAATCTTGGCGCGCGAATTACGGAAGATACCACACTGGATGAATTAATTTTTAGAATGAATGAGATGCTGAAGTATAAAACGGGGAAAGAAAATTTGCAAAATATCATTTACAATAATGTGGCGCTTGAACGGAACAAAGCTACGTTGTTTGTCCCGTTATTTTTGAAGAACTGGTTCGTGAATTTAGGGTTTCATATGCTTGGGGAAAGTAAAAGAACACTGACCTTGTCCAATATCGGCAATATTATGTTGCCACAGCAAATGTACAAGCACGTAGAGTTAATCGAGGCATTAGTTTATCCATCCAATAAAAGTCCTATGAACTGTGGGATCAGCTCAGTCAATGATAAGCTGGTGATCACGTTTACCAGAAATATAGTGGAATCCGATATATTGCAATATTTCTTTTCGACCTTAGCGGGTGAGGCTGGACTTGAAGTTAAAATCTACTCAAACGATTGGGGGATTAGCGAATGACCAAATGTATTCGTTGCAACGTGACGGTTGATAATCAACATTATCGTTGTCCACTATGCTCCAAGCCACTTAAGATCAGGGGAGAGAGCACGACAGAATACCCGTCCTATAAAGAGATCTATCAGGAAGCCAAACCATTTACGGTAGCTAAATTGTTCCTCTTTTTGACTATATCTGCGATCGTGCTTTCGATTACAATTAATGCGTTGACCTATCATATCAATCCGAGAATATGGTCAATTATCGTAAGTACAGGTCTTATCTATGCGTGGATCGTTGTTAAAGATACCATTTTATCTAATAAACATATTGGCAGGAAAATTTTATATCACTATGTCATGTTGTCCATTTTCCTTTTGGTGATCGATATATTTGTTGGTTTTAGGGGATGGTCTACCAACTATGCAATCCCACTGTTTGGAGTGGCAGCTACATTTATTATGACTGTGCTCGCAATTGTTCAAAAATCATTATGGCGTCATGATATAGGCTATATTTTAGCGATGTTCTTTATTAATTTATGTCCTATGCTTCTGTTTGTATTTAATTTGTCTCATGTCATTTGGACCAGCGTTTTCTCTATCGTATACTCACTCCTAACCATTATTGGGATGATAATTTTTTCTGACCGGAAATTTATAAGCGAAATCAGAAGAAGATTCCATTATTAATAATCGAGATAGATTTATTTCAATCTATAATTAAATATTTAGGTTTATTATGCATAGTAACCACGTCCTTTGGATGTGGTTTTTTTGTGTATTTAAGAAAGTGAAGGGTTCATACGACACCGAATTCCTATTTTTCTACAAGAAAGGTTGTCCTTTTTAATGGGATGTTTAAGGTGTTTTTGCTAGTTTAAAATTTAAATAAAATTCTTGACACTTCCCAATGATAACCATTATCATAGAAATCGTAGATGAAAATGAAAATCATTATCACTACTTGGAACGTATAATTATACATACTCGGAGGGATAGATTTTGAAGAAATTATTAGTACTTCTGGTTGTTGCAGCGCTTACTGCAATGACTGCATGTTCGTCCACCAATACAGCGGACAATCAAACCAAGAATGAAGCCGTAACGAATACAGCTGCTAATGAAACGAAAGAAGCAAATGCAGCGAATACAACAGAAGCAGCGAAAACAGCGGATGCTGGAAAGGAATACAGTCTGGAAAATGATGGTGTAGATGAAGCATTGTTCAATGAAGCATTAAGCCAGTTTCCAGCCACAGTTCCACAGCGAATTGTAACTACATCTGTACCATTAACAGAAATGCTCTATTTGCTTGGAATCACACCAGTTGGGGTGCCAACCTCCACCAATCCAATCCCTGCTGATTTTGAATCGATAGATAAAATTGGATCGCCAATGGCACCGGATCTTGAAGTAGTAACAAAGCTTGAGCCAGACTTGCTGCTGGGAGCAGAATCACTTCGAAGCACACTGGATAAGACACTGGAAGGCATGGATTTGCAAAAAGCATATCTACGCACAGAATCCTTCGAGGATTTAAAGCTTAGCCTTAAAGTATTAGGTACTTATTTTAATAAAAAAGATGAGATGAATGCGGCTTTGAGTAAGATTTTGGATAAAGAAAATGAGCTAAGTAAATTAGCCGAAGGAAAAGAACTGCCGAGCGTGATGCTCGTTATTGGAACCTCTGATTCCTTCATGGTTATGAGTGAGAAATCTTATCTAGGTAGTTTGGTGAAAAAGCTTGGCGCTGATAACATTGCTACTTCTGTACTTAAAGTTACAGATACTTACTCTCCTATTAATATGGAGAACGTCGTAGCCGCTGATCCTGACGTCATTCTCGTATTGGCTTCAGGTGACCACGGAGCGACAAAGGACAAATTTAAAAAAGAAATAGAGAAAAATGAAACTTGGACGAAGCTCTCTGCTTATAAAAACGACAAAATCCAGATTTTAGATTACAGTGTGTTCGGCGTAACCTCGATCATTAACGCAGAAACAGCCCTAACTGAAATCGCAAAATACTTCTATGAATAATTAAAGGAGACAGCAAGTGATAAATACATCTCGTAGCAGAGTAGTTGTTATTGTAACGGTTCTATTAGCGCTCGTTGCCGCGATTATTGCCATCGGATTAGGCTCTGTTTTCATTCCGGTATCAGACATACTAAGCACGATCTTTGGTTCATCGTCTAAGGCGGTGAATACCACCATCATATGGGATATTCGATTGCCACGTGTGTTACTGGCGATGATCATCGGAGCGAATATAGCGATCTCGGGCGCACTGCTGCAAGCTGTGATGGGTAACCCACTTGCTGATCCTGGATTGACGGGTGTAACTAGCGGCGCGGCTGCATGTGTTCTTGTCATAATGCTTGCTGCACCACAGTATACTGAGTTCATTCCGATTGCCGCTTTTGTTGGAGGGCTAATTGCTGCTGGTATTGTATATGCATTAGCGTGGAGACGAACCGGTATTTCACCGATTACTATTATTTTATCTGGTGTTGCTGTGAATGCGCTTTGCGGAGGACTTATTGGACTATTAACAATCATGTACAGCGATAGACTCCCTGCAGCGGTTCAATGGCTTAACGGCAGTCTTGCGGCAAAAGGGAATAATGCGTTAATGATGGTCTTCCCATATGCGATTGCAGGTTGGATCCTATCGTTCTTTGCCATTCGTAAGGCAAATATCATTCGTCTGGGTGATCAGGTGGCTTCGAATCTGGGTGAAAATGTGAACCAAATTCGTATCCTGCTCTCCTTGCTGGCAGTATTTCTAGCGGCTATTTCTGTAGCAGCTATTGGAATGATCGGATTTGTCGGTCTAGTTGTACCTCATATGGCGAGAATGCTCGTGGGTTCAGATTACAAATATCTTTTACCGATGAGTATGGCTCTAGGTGCATTGGTTCTGTTAATTGCGGATACAGGTGGACGTACCCTGTTTGCACCCCTGGATATCCCTGCAGGTATCCTTATGGCTGTGATTGGCGGACCATATTTTCTATACCTGATGAGAAAGAAGGCGTTCTAACATGTTTACTGTCGATTCCATTTCGATTCGGTATGAGCAGAAAAGCGTGATTAACAACTTCTCTTTTTCCGTAAAAAAGGGTGAGATCGTCTCCATCATAGGACCGAACGGTTCCGGTAAATCCACTTTGCTCAAAGCGGTATCACGGCTAATTCCTTATCACACGGGTACGGTCATACTCGATGGTACGGATCTGAAGACCATGAGCGCCAAACAAGTCGCACGAAAAATGTGCATGCTGAGCCAGAAGAATCAAGCACCGAGTGATATGACTGTGATCGATCTGGTCTCGTATGGCAGATATCCACATAAAAAGTGGTTTGAAAGATTGAACCAAGAGGATATGGACATTGTTCATTGGGCCCTTGAAAAAACACATTTGATGGAGTATAAGGACCGAGCCGTAGCTTCATTGTCAGGTGGTGAATCACAGCGTGCCTGGATTGCAATGGCATTAGCACAGCGTCCACTCATCATGTTGCTTGACGAACCAACCACGTACTTGGACATCTCTCACCAGCATGAAGTGCTTGAGCTTGTTCGCGAGTTAAATCAAGACATGGGCATGACCGTAGTGATGGTGCTGCATGATCTCAATCAAGCTTCTACGTATAGCGATAGTATCGTTGTAGTGCAGGCGGGTGAGAGGGCGATGTATGGCACACCGAATGAAGTCATGACAACCGATATGATAAGGGATATATACCGGATGGACTCGGAAGTCCAGTATGTGCCCACAGAGAAGAAACCTCGTATTCATTTGTTGAGTACTGTTCGATAGATTCATAGTGTGACACAACCTATTCATGGAGGGATTTTAAATGAAGAAGCCTGTAGATGTGGAGAAAAATAAAGAAAACTACTTGCAATTTATTAATAAACGTAAGAACCTGATTTTGAGTTTGATCGATGATGAAGGTAAGCCCTTTATCAGTTACGCACCTTTCGTAAAGAAAGACGGCAAGCTGTATATCTATATTAGTAAGATCGCAGAGCACTATGACTATATGGAAAATAATGATTTTGTGGATGCCTTTCTAATTGCGGATGAGTCTGAAACAAACAATAAATTTGCAACTGAGCGTGTGCGCTGGAGTTGTACCTCAAGCAATATCGGCAATGATGGATATGAGGATATTTTTGAATTGTTCAATGCTGACCATGGTGAGGCCATGCTGAAATTGCTGAGAGGACTGGATTTTTCATTGTTCGAACTAACTCCGTTGAAGGGGCGTTATGTTGTAGGTTTTGGATTGGCGTTCGATATTGATGTAGATGCGAATGTATTTAATCACGTTGTTATTGATAAGAAGAAAGACGAAGAAGCAGCTGTGCAAGGGAGCAAATAGCCGATGACTATTACTTCAGTACTGCCCATCTGGCAAGCGGTTCAAGAGCGATTTCATAAAATGGTGAAGGCATTGCCGGAAGAAGATTTAAATCTTAAATTAGGAAATTCATCCATCGGAGGTTTGATTTCTCATAATGCCGAGGTAGAATTTATGTTTGCAGAGTGGTTCTTTGGTAGACCTAAAACTCAAGCCGATGACGCGGCGTATACTACATTAAGTGAACTGGTGGATCTGCTGTCTGCTTCCAACGAGAATCTGATTGCAGCGATGCGGGAGCTTCCGGAAGATGCTTGGCATGTAAGCGTAGAGTCGTCTTTTGGCACATCTACTCCGCTTGAAGCGGTAGGAAGACTTATGTATCACACAGGTATTCATGCCGGACAGATTTCTCTAATACAGAAAAATGCGGTTCGAAGTGAAGTATAGTAGGTAGAAGAATAGAGTAGAGTAGACATGGGGAAACGGCAGAAATGCCGTTTTTTTGTGTAGATAAGGAGTTTTAAATTGTCCCGATTAATTATTGGCTCTATTTTGATACCCTCTGTATTATCTGGATTTTGGTATAATATAGGGAATTCCAAGGGGGCGTATATCATGACGGAATACTTGCGAGGCCAAATGGCCAAGATGGCAAATGTGAATATGGAAACACTGAGGTATTATGAGGAACTGGGTCTAATTAGTACGCCTTTACGTTCGGAAGCCGGCTACCGTCTTTATTCTGAAGAAGCACTAAGTCGACTTACGTTTATACATAATGCTAAGCAATGTGGATTCACCCTAAAGGAAATTAAAAAGGCATTGTTAAAATCGGAAAGCAGTGGCATTAGCATAGATGATTTTGTGAAAGTTGTAGATAAAAAAATGGATCGAGTCCGCAATGAAATTGCAAAGCAGGAGATAAAGCTTGCTTCTCTCGCAGACTTGAGAAAAAATTTATTAGCCACGGATAAACACCCTGGAGTACAGTCAACGCTAGAAATCCTGAAAATGGAATCTTAACTTGACCTTGTAGTCACCTACAGGCTTTACACTTTGAGTTGAAAAGACCTGTAGGAGGGATTATCGATATGGAAAAGACGAGTATAGAACAGCTTGCAGCGATCAAAGATTACCTGAAACAAACCAATCGGTTTGAAAGTAAGTCTGTAGAGCATATCCGGCAAGAAATGGTTGAGGCGGCTGCGAATATGCCTAGTCATACGGATGTTACAGTCGAGCGGGTCAGGGTTGGGCCATTAAGCGGAGAGTGGATCATTCCTGTGGAAGCAGCTCCACCTGATGATAAAGTGATTCTTTATTTTCATGGTGGTGGTTTTGTTTCAGGAACCTGTGAATTTTATCGGGATCTAGCAGCACGAATTGCAAAGGCGAGTGGCATGAAAGTACTAATTATTGAGTATCGCCTTGCACCCGAGTATATCTATCCCGCCGCTAATGAAGATTGTATAGGGGCTTACCGGTGGTTGCTTGCAAATGGATATTCTGCCAGTGATATCGTGTTTGGAGGAGACTCTGTTGGAGCCAGCCTTGCGCTGATGACACTGATTACTTTGAGGGATGAGGGGAGCGAGTTACCAGCAGGTGCTTTTTTTATCTCGCCGCATACAGATCTTGTTCATTTGGATGGTGAATCGTATCAGAGTCGTGCGGAGCTTGATCCGACAGGTAGCTTGGAAGGGAATAAACGGATACTTGAAGCATATGTAGGTACTCGAACCGAGTGGGCTTCAATATTATCGCCGTTAAGAATGAATTTGCAGGGATTGCCTGATTTACTTGTTCAAGTAGGCAACCATGAGGTGCTATTAAGCGATTCAACGAGGTTGGCTGAACGGGCGAGAGGAGCGGGTGTTCATGTGGAACTGGAAATATGGGATAATATGTGGAGTGTTTTTCATTTCTTAGCGTACATGCTCCCAGAAGCAGAGCAGGCGATTTCGAAGATTGGCAAGTTTGTTAGGGCGAAGCTGGACGAGTGAGTAAGTAGATAAAAGTAAGGAACCTTCTTGAGAAATCAAGGAGGTTTTTTGTTGTTGGGGGATGGTAAGTACTCAGCGGCTGATGAGAATTGGATACTAAAATGTGGATCTTAGTTTGATAAGTTTGTGCACGTATATACTGATATTGATTCTACAAATGACAAAGTAAGATTATTGTCAGTTCGTTTTTGAATATTATATGCTATGATAAGTACCATCAGAAATAGAGCGAGGGGAAATACCAATGTCGAATGATCTTCCATTATCTAAAGAAAACATTTTGGATGCGGCTGAACAAGTACTCCGGCGTTTTGGCCCGGATAAGACTTCAGTTGTTGATGTAGCGAGGGTACTGAAAGTTAGTCATGGTACGCTATATAGACATTTTTCCAGTAAAGCAGCTTTGCGCGAATCGGTAACCGAAAGATGGTTGCATCAAAATATTTTAGCCCCATTGAAGGACGTTACTGAGCAATTTGATGGGAATGCCAAAGAGCAGCTACGTTTGTGGTTAGATACTCTAATTCGCAGTAAACGGAGCTATGCTGTAGATGATTCCGAAATGTTTGCTATGTACGCCTCTGTAACTTTAGAAGCCGTAGATATGATTACCCAACACGTAGATCAATTAATTGGGCAACTCGCACGCATTCTTGAAAAAGGTATACAAACCGGGGAGTTTAAAGCGTTGGAATCAGAGGTTACGGCGAGAGCTATTTTTAATGCAACATCACGATTTCATCATCCTGCTCACGCGAAAGAGTGGCAATCGGGTTCGATTGATCAGGAGTTTGCCTCGGTTTGGGATTTGATGCTTTCCGGAATTTCGTCATAAATTGTTATAGCATATTTCATAATAGAAAAATGATGGACAAAACCTTTTGATGAAGATCGGAAGGTTTTTTGCGTCTGGAGAATAATTGTGTTGAATGACAAAAAATAATAATTGTCACTTGTTATTTGTGAGTGTTCGATTTATAATCAGACCAACAAGAAAGGCAAACGAATAGGAGGAATAAATGATGGATCAGAATTTGGTTGGAAAAGTTGCATTAGTGACTGGAGCTTCAAGAGGTATGGGACGGGAAATTGCGGTGAACTTGGCGTTACATGGTGCGAAGGTTGTTGTTAATTATGCAAGAAGTCCAAGCAAGGCAGAGGAAGTTGTGAACGAAATTAAGCAAAAGGGTGGAGAAGCTATCGCTATCCGAGCGGATATCAGCCAAGTGGCAGAGCTAGAACAATTATTCCAAGCCACATTGGAAGCTTATGGACAAATCGATATTCTCGTTAACAACGCAGGCATTATGATCACAAAGCCGATTGCGAGTATGACGGAAGAAGACTTCGACAAACAGTTCGCCATCAATGTGAGGGGTACCTTTTTTGCTTGCCAGCAAGCGGCTAAACATATGAGTGAGAACGGACGGATCATTAATTTCTCGACATCGGTTACAGGCCAGATGTTCCCAACCTACAGCGTTTATGCAGGAACAAAGGGAGCAGTGGAACAATTCACTCGTCAGTTAGCTAAAGAATTTGGACGAAAAGGAATCACCATTAATGCGGTTTCGCCAGGTCCTGTTAATACGGAGCTTTTCACAGTTGGGAAGTCAGCTGAAGAGATTACGAATGTTGGGAGTATGAATTCTTTTGGACGCTTAGGTGAGCCTGAGGATATCTCGAGTGTAGTACTGTTTCTAGCCAGTAAGGAATCACAGTGGGTTACGGGCCAGACGATTCGTGTGAACGGCGGATTTATTTGAGACAAAAGTCTATAGCATCTTTTTTTATAGCCAGTCTGAAGCAACACTCCTTAGAATAAAAGAATATACAAAAAGAGGAGTGAAACCATGACGCAGATCTTATGTTCACCGACTAAATATATTCAGGGGTATGGCGAGATTCGTAAGCTGGGAGATTATTGTTTGCAGCTAGGATCGAACAGAGCTTTTGCAATTATAGATCCTTTTATTTTTTCCGTGTACAAGGAGGATATCTTACACAGCTTTGAAGTGAACGATATTCCCCTTATAATGCGCGAATTCAAGGGTGAGTGCAGCCGTAAACAGGTGGATGAGATAGTGCTAGAACTTGGCCTGAAGGACGCTGAAGTTATCTTAGGAATCGGTGGCGGCAAGACCCTAGATACGGCAAAAGCAGTAAGCCACATGGCGGATCTCCCGGTAGTTATTGTACCCACAGTGGCCTCGACGGATGCACCATGCAGCGCTATATCAGTGTTGTATACGGACGAAGGTGACTTCGACTGTTACCTTCCATTAAAAAGAAATCCTGATATGGTGATCGCAGATATCGATATCATCGCTAAAGCTCCTACAAGATTGCTGGTGGCTGGAATGGGTGATGCTTTGTCCACCTATTACGAAGCAAGAGCTTGCCGTCAATCAGGAGCGGTTACTCATGCAGGCGGGACTAGCACAATCGCAGCGTTCTCTTTAGCACGTGCTTGTCTGGACACACTTCTTGCTGAAGGTGAATCCGCACTCCTGGATGTTAAACAGGGGATCATCTCTTCTGCTGTGGAACATATTGTTGAAGCTAATATTTACTTGAGCGGCGTTGGGTTTGAGAGTGGTGGGCTTGCTGCAGCCCATGCTATTCATAACGGACTGACCCTGCATGAGGAATGCAGGAATGTGCTGCATGGTGAGAAGGTTGCCTTTGCTACAATCGTGCAGTTGGTCTTGGAGAAGGCTTCAGAAGATGAGATCGCTCAGGTCATTGCTTTCTGCAAAACAGTCGGCCTTCCCGTTACACTTAAGGAGCTTGGGATTACCAGTAGCGATATGGATAAATTAATGGTGGTGGCAGAAGCTAGCTGCTCCCAAGATAGCCCAATGAAGAATATGCCATTTGAAGTTCAATCTGTGGATGTGCTGGAAGCAATCCTTGCCACAGACAAGCGCGGGCATTAGCAACAGCTCGATTGTAAATTTTTGCGAACCCTCCCCGTACATATTTAACCTTCGTGAACCAAACAATGAGAACAATTGTTTAAGACGAAGGAGGCGTTCCTCTTGATGAAGGACAGTCGAAAGGTTAAACGTTACTTACTGAATTGGCTTGCTGTTGCCGCAGTATTGATTACCACAATTGTTCCGGCTACGCCGGCTGTCTCTGCTGCCACGTCTAAAGACAACGCTACAAATACGCAGCTTGAAGAGAGTGCACCCAAACGTGATAAGGTCGCTATCATTATTGACGATTTCGGCAATGGCATGAAGGGGACAGATGAAATGTTCTCGTTACCGATAAAGCTTACTGTAGCCGTCATGCCTTTTTTACCTACATCCGTAAAGGATGCCACCCGCGCCCATGAACGCGGAGATGATGTTCTGGTTCATTTGCCGATGGAGCCGCGCCAAGGTAATCCTAAATGGCTTGGACCAGGAGCCATATTGGCCAAAATGTCCGATGAGGAAGTGCGACAAAAGGTTGAGGCAGCACTCGATAATGTTCCTTATGCGATCGGGATAAATAACCATATGGGCTCGAAAATTACCGGGGATGAGCGGATTATGGCGGTGATCTTATCTGTATGCAAAGAAAGAGGATTATTTTTTGTAGACAGCAAGACCAACTACCGTTCCGTTGCTGGCAATATGGCTTATCGGATGGGATTGCCACGCGTAGAGAACCATATCTTTTTAGATGATACACATACAGCAAGTCATGTTCTGAAACAAATGGGTCTCGTCAAAGACATGGCGAAGGATCAACGATTTTGTGTAACGATTGGCCATGTTGGTGTATTTGGGAAAGAGACCGCCGCAGGAATCCGCAGCGGTATTGAACAGATGAAAGACAATGTTGAGTTTATAGGGATTTCTGATCTGGTTAAAAACGAGATGAAATGGAGCTCCCAACTTAAACTTCCATAAGATAAGCTACAATACCATCAGCGATGGCTTCAGCGATTTGTTGCTGCCCTTTAGGGGTGCATAACTTTGCGCGGTCAGTCGGACTGCTTACAAAACCCGCCTCAACGATAACAGTTGTGGCGGTTATTTTGTTGAGTAAATAAAAGGGCTTGCCTGGTCTTGGATGAGCCTCGACATCGTAAAGATTGTTTAGCTGATGCTGAATGGACTTAGCAAGGATGAAGCTACGGCCCTCTTGACGGTACAATACAAGTGGACCATGTTTGGATGGGGAAGGCGCCCAGTTAATATGGATGCTTACCACTACAGTAGCAGGTAATGTCTCAGCAAGTTCTTTACGCTGTGCAAGATCCCGCAGATGTCGAGATTTACTACGCAGCCAGCGGTTCTCATCACTTGGGGCATAATCTCCATTGCGATTTAAAGCAACGTCAAAACCATCGCTACTCAGAAGTAGAAATAATCGACGTGAGATATCTAAGGTGATATCTTTTTCAAGAATATTACCGTAGGAAGTTCCACCGTCGATGCCTCCGTGTCCCGCATCAATTAGGATCATACGGTGTCCGTGACCTAATAAATGCTGACGGTCATCCTTCATCACGGGTTTCTCTGGTGTCGCAGAGGCTAAGGAGCTGCCCATAAACAACATTAGTAGTCCTAGGGTAGTTAGAGTGATTCGAAAGCCACATAGAGCAGCTGCTGTTCTGGGAAAGGGTTGTTTTCTCCAGTTGTTCAAGTGAAACGCCTCCTTGCAAGTGAATAACGTCTTCTGGATTCTTTGTTAGATTGTGCTTTAATAGGTAAACCTATTCGACAAATCAGAAGTCTGTAGTGTTTAGATCCAAGTGGAGTGGTGCACACTAAGACCATGGAACGGATGCTGATAATCTGAATTCACTTACATTTTTAGGAGGTGTTAAAATGGCTTCCGGTGGCGATGAGCTTGTAAAGTATATAACGGAGAAGGTAGTCGTATATATCGAGGATCCGCGTGCCATTCATGCTCGTAGAGCGGCTACGAAGCAGCCGTGGTCACAAAAATGGTTTGGCATGCTCCCGCTTGGGTGGTCTATCTGGCGAAGCAAGTGGAGTCATGGCAAAAAAGAATAAACGTATAGATAGCAAATAACCTTCCAGTGCCATTATTCATGGGTGGCAGTGGAAGGTTATTTGCATTTGTTTAAATATAAGAATTTATATGCTTACGTTATAAATTATCCTTCTATTTCTCGCATAAACACTTACCGTCCTCATAAGGACGCCGAAGGCGTTTATGCTTGTGTTAACGATTATATCCGAGTGCTTTGGTCGTTCTGTCTGGCAGCTTATGCAGTGTTCCATTATTTTGTAGTGCAGTGAGTGGTAAGTATCGTTTTCCCTCAGGGCCTGAGGCCGCGTATACGGTAGTTTTATTGTTCTCAGCTTGACCTTGAGAAGACTGCCAGCTCTGATAGCCTGTAATCATAAACGGTGCCCCGACAAGGTCGTTTCGCCCAGCAGCTTGATAAGCGATGCTTTCCTTAGGTCTGATCAGAAGTGCGATATTGTCGCCGCTCACTGTAGTTAGTTTAGGAGCAGTCAGCCATAGGATATCTTCGTAAGGATCATCTGACCCTCCACTATTGAAGGCCGATAACGGTGATACATCAGGATTAAGATTAGTAATTACATCTGTTGCTGGAGGCTGCTCTTTAAGGACTTCTTCCGCCTTGCTCAGTGTCCAAGGTAAAATTTGCGGTACGGAAGCATTGATGTAAACCGTCTTTTCATCAATGGTTATTTTCCAGACCGGTAGAAGTGGTGCATATAAAGCAGTAAGGTTTATTGTTCCTGAAAAAGATGATGTAATGAGACCTTTCTGCACCAAAAACTGGCGCAGATCATTTAAACTGTATGGGAGTCCGTAAGTGCCGGCTCCATATTCACTTAACATATATCCGCCTGTATCGGTGGCGGAAATGATCATGTATCCGATCCGTTCTTCGCCCTTCATTACATTTACAAGCCAGCCATGAGTACCTGGACCAAGGGGATAATATTCTATCCTTGCATCCTTCCAGGCTGTAAATGGAGCTTCTGCAGCGAGCTTGTTCAGTGTAGCCTTAGCGAATTCTTGGACCGTACTGGGTGAAGGTAAGGTACTCATCTTCAATACAGGAGTTGCATCCTGCGTGACTGACTGGATCACACTTACTCTAGCCAGCGCCAGCGCTGAAGGGGAACCAGAACTGGATACAAACAGTCCAAAGCTTAGAAGCAGGAGGAGGCATCCTTGACCCGCAAGTTTCAGCCTCCGCCGCAAACTTATTTTCATGGCGTCGATCACCTTTCTTTGTTAAGAAATGTCAGGAAAGTTAAGCTTTACTCTATTGTAGTGGACAGGCTATAAAAAGGCTGTTGCTTGCTGTCGCGCTTGAAGGCGGAAGTTCTCTTGTTTTTTTGCCTGCTTTTAGCGAGTAGGGTCGCATTCTATAGGCTTCGCAGATGAAACAGTCCGTAGGTTATCGCAGAAACTGCAATTTGCGGCTCATATTGCCAAATGGTCTCCTGTCGACGACGGTTATACTGCTCTTGAGTGCCTAAACGTTTTTCTTCATCAGGCTCTTTCAGCAGCTCTCCGTAATAAATATCAATGATAGCCAGCTCGATTCTAAGACGCTCACGTGCCTGTTCTGCCCAAGTGTAATCGAGTTCGGCAAGATGAGAGGTAAGATGAGCCTCTAATAAATCTGTAGCGGCTGTCACTGTTAATTCATAAGGCTGAATATGGACGTTTTCTGGTAAACGGGGGATCATCTCCCGCGAGGCTATCTTAGCGTTAAAGTCATCAATGATGGTCCCTTTTGTCAGCGATATTCCAAGATAATGCAGTTCTTCCCGTTTCAAATCGCAGCTCATCTCCACTTTATAGCAGACGCCGAGCCACGGTTCATAGGCTGCAGAGAAGAGTGTATTCCGCTGCCTGCTACCGGGATCTTCAAATAAGTAAAGGCATTTCCCTTCATCTTGGGCCGCACTCCAAATTTGCTGCAGGCGCTTGCTACCATAGATGATATCTTCACGTCTTATCATACCGGGCCCAATTCGGGGCAATGCAGGTACAATACCGAAGTAGCGGGCTAGGATGCTATCTTCTGGATTTGAGGAGGGGACATGAACCACATTAGATTCAGGTGATGTTGGATTCAATAGATCTGCGCTAGCCTCAGCATCTGTTGTGGCGCCCATCGCTGGGTTTCCGGTAATTGGCGGATTCAATGCTCCGATGCTGCGATTTACCGTTGGCGGAACTTCTAAAGCTGCCTGGCTGTCGTATTTTTCCGGATCAAATACAAAGGTGAAAGAGAGTGTCTCCGGATCAACACCAGTACGCTCCACGAATCCCCAATAATAAGGTCGATCTGTTAGCATTCTGTCAGCTCTTGGCGATAGCTTTACAGTTACGTGAATGGGCGATACTTCAATAATGGAGCATTCTGTCGCCTCCAGATAATCCATTACATGTTTGCGTACTTCCTGTGAGTTGAGGGTCATGTCGCAGTCTCACTTTCCTTTTTAATACCCTGAGTCAACTCACTTAGGGATTCACCGATATGATCTAACTCATGTCGCAGTTCTTCATCGGAGCGGGATTCAAGCATGATTTTGTATAAACTTTTCTCCAGTGATTCTTTCTTCTCAAAACGCTCCAGAATCACATCCAGCCCGCCAATGACCATTTCGAACATATTGATCTTCTCGTGTAGCAGATGAAGGATATGTTCTTCAATCGTACCTTGTGTGGACAAATTATAGATAATCACGTCATTTTCCTGACCTAACCGGTGCACCCGCCCAATCCGTTGTTCTACTCTCATGGGATTCCAAGGCAGATCGAAGTTGATCATATGGTGACAGAACTGCAGGTTAATGCCCTCACCACCCGCCTCAGTAGCGATCATGACTTGAGCACGACCGCGGAAGAGGTCCATCATCCAGTCCTTTTTACCACGATTCATCCCGCCGGAATAAGAAACACACATTAGCCCATGTTCGCGGAAATACTGAAGCAAATATTCTTGAGTCGCGCGATACTCCGTAAAAACGATGACCTTTTCATTCATTTCTTGAATGAGAGATAGTGTTGTTTCGGCTTTGGTATTGGTCTTAACCGTACGAAGTGTCTGCAATAGCTCCATCATCCGATCGCGTTTCGGCGAATCAGCAGGCAGCTTCTTGATCAGATTAACTAAAGTGATGAAGACGGCATCCCTACTGCTGCACACCTCACGCTGAAGCGTTACCAAGGAAAGCATGCTGCTAAGATTGCCGCCTGATTCCTGATACTGATCTTTAACAAAAGAAGTGACAGCGTCATATAATACTCTCTCTTCCTGTGAAAGAACTAGCGGAATATTACGGACTTTTCGTTTCGTAAAATTAACTGGACCTTCGCCACGCCGATTGCGGATCATCACCTTCGATAGCTCGTCCCTTAGCTGACCTTCATTCTTAGGTTGGCGTTTATCAACGACGAAATTCGAAGCAAAATCACCCTGATTTCCTAATTGCCCCGGTTTCAGTAAAGTGATCAAATTAAATAGCTCGCCCAGATCATTCTGAACGGGAGTAGCGGTTAGGAGCAGGCAATATTTTTTGCGTAATTGCTGTACAAATAGATAATTGGTCGATTTCTTGTTCTTCAGCTTATGCGCTTCATCAATAATCAACATGTCATATTCATTTTCCAGCAGCATCTCTTTATGAGGATCGCGCTTCGCGGTATCCATAGATGCGACGACAATCGCATTCCCCCAGGAATATGCTTTTTTCTGTGCAACAGCAGAGATGCCAAACTTGGCATTCAGCTCGCGGACCCACTGCAATACGAGGGAAGCGGGTACCAGAATAAGCACTTTAGAGACTAGACCGCGGACAAGATATTCCTTGAGTACAAGTCCTGCTTCAATCGTCTTTCCTAGTCCAACCTCATCTGCAAGAATCGCGCGGCCCGACATCTCAAACAAAACCTTATGCGCGGTATCGAGCTGATGAGGAAGCGGGGATAATCCGGATAAATGCTTCATGCATTGCAGCTCATCGAAGCTGGTTACTAGACCCGTTTGTTCACCTTGCACAGCAAGCTTGGACAGACGGTAGTCTCCCCACGGACCACCTTTATCTAGTTTGAGTTCTAGATCCTGCAGCCAATTCCGGTCAAAAGAAAGAGGAACAGGCAGTATAGGCGCTGACTTTCCACCTTTGTGAGGTAGAGAATTACGGAATAATTGCGTCATGGTACAGCCTCCTCAGGTGCTATTTCATATCATCATTCGTAGGAGTAGTATGCTCTTAAACAAGAGAATTCATAACCTTCTATTTTTCTTGATAGCCTTTAAAAAAGAGAGTAAAAGCGAGAAAACGCGGCAAGGTTTGCGATATTTCGGCTGCTTGACTCTATTTTCGAAAAAGACCTTCGATACAATATGTGGTATAGTTTAAAAGCTGACGCACACAATATATTGTGACAAAAGCATGAAAATGTGATTTTTTTAAAGTGCGTAGCTGCTATTTGTTATTGACAAGATGAACTTCCTACATACACCCGTAAGACGGAAGATAAGTGTAAGGAAGTTTTTGTTGTGGGTCACAAAATGTACGCCCACACCTGAACTGGAACTAATATTTACTACATTGCGGGAGGTTTTTCTATTGGGTAAAGTGGAACGGAAGCAACGCCTTGAAGGGCTAAGTGAAAAAATATTTTTGGATCGTTATGCTTGGAAGGATGCCGACAGCAATAATGCTAAAGTGGGCGATGTTGTACTCGTTCTAACAAAAGATGATCCGAAGTTTCCCACGAAGGAAGTCGGAGAGATCGTAGAACGTAACGGCAGAATCGTAACCGTGAAGACGCGCAGCGGCGAACTTGTGAAATCAGATGTTGAAAAGCTGACGCTTAATATAGAAAAAACACCAGAGGAAATGTGGGATCGTCTGTCTACAGCTATGGCTTCTGTGGAGAAGACGCCTGAGCTTCAAGAAGAATGGGCGGGTAAATTCCGTTCGATTCTGGATGATTGGAAGCTCGTACCGGGTGGACGAATTGCTGCTGGTGCAGGCGCTAGTGAAGAACTAACCCTGTTCAACTGTTATGTAATTCCTTCTCCAAAAGATAGCCGTGGCGGCATTATGCAAACGTTGGCTGAAATGACAGAAATTATGGCTCGTGGTGGCGGTGTAGGGATTAACCTATCCTCTCTACGTCCACGCCGGGCAATTGTGAGAGGTGTTAATGGTTCTTCCAGTGGTTCTGTATCTTGGGGCGGTCTGTTTAGCTATACCACTGGATTAATTGAACAAGGCGGTAGCCGTCGTGGTGCACTTATGCTCATGATTAATGACTGGCATCCAGATGTGGAGGACTTTATTACCGTAAAGCAAACGATGGGTCAAGTTACGAATGCGAACCTTTCGGTATGTGTGAGCAATAGCTTTATGAAGGCTGTAAAAGAAAATCTGGATTGGGATCTCGTATTTCCGGATACTACAGATCCAGAGTACAACGATGTGTGGGATGGCGATCTAGACAAGTGGAAGGCTGCGGGCAAAAACGTTATTCATTATCGCACCGTTAAAGCGCGTGATGTGTGGCGCACCATTATTGAATCCGCTTGGAAATCCGCTGAGCCAGGCGTTGTGTTCATGGAATACTACAATCAGATGTCCAACAGCTGGTATTTTAATCCGATCATTTGTACGAACCCATGTGGGGAGCAAGGACTGCCAGGCTGGGGAGTCTGCAATTTGTCTGCTGTGAACCTATCCAAATTCTACGATGAGAAGAATCATGATGTAGACTGGGAAGATCTCGCGACTACGACGCGTTATTCCGTACGTTTCTTGGACAATGTCATTGATAAGACGCCTTATCATTTCCCGGAAAATGAAGCGAATCAGAAAAACGAACGCCGTGTGGGTCTCGGAACAATGGGTCTTGCTGAGCTTATGATTAAATTGAACATCCGTTACGGTAGCCCGGAATCTTTGGCGTTCCTGGACAAGCTGTACGGCTTTATGGCTCGTGAAGCGTATCTTGCATCCGCAGAGATTGCTGGTGAGAAGGGATCTTTCCTCGCTTTTGATACCGAGAAATACTTAATGAGCGGCTTTATGAAAAATATGCTCGAAGAGTATCCAGAGGTTGGCGAAGCGATTCGCAAACATGGCATGCGTAACGTTACAGTAATTACTCAAGCGCCTACAGGTAGCACAGGTACAATGGTAGGCACCTCGACAGGTATTGAGCCTTATTTCGCCTTTAAATATTTCCGTCAAAGTCGCCTTGGCTACGATGAACAGTTCGTTCCAATCGCTCAAGAATGGCTTGAAGCTCATCCAGGTGAAGAGCTGCCAGATTATTTCGTGACTTCGATGGATTTGTCAGCTAAGGATCATATTCGTGCGCAAGCAGCGATTCAACGCTGGGTAGATAGCTCGATTTCCAAGACAGCCAACTGCCCGTCTGACTTCACAGTAGAAGAGACAGCTGAGCTATATGAAATGGCTTTCGATTTGGGCTGTAAAGGCGTTACGATCTACCGTGATGGTAGCCGTGATGTACAAGTTCTGCAAACCTCGAAGAAGGAAGATGCAGTAGAAGAGGTAGCTCCAGCAGTTGAAGTTGCAGCGACTCCTGAAGCAAGTGCAAGTGTTGTAGCGGCAAGCCCAGCACCTCATGCTCCTACTAAAGAGCTGGATAAACAATACAAGAAACGTCCGCAGGTTCTGCGCGGAGCAACCTATAAGATCAACACACCTTTTGGTATGGCGTATATTACGATCAATGATCTAGATGGCACACCGGCAGAAATCTTCCTGAATGTAGGTAAAGCAGGTTCTGATGTCTTTGCGATGGCAGAAGCACTCGGTCGTGTCTGCTCCTTGTTCCTCCGTTATGGAGATCATGGTGAGAAGGTAGAATTGTTGATCAAACATCTGAAAGGTATCGGCGGATCAGGTGCAATCGGCTTCGGTGCGAATCGAGTAGAATCCATTGCAGATGCTGTAGCTAAGGCATTGGAGACTCATGTACTGAATAACGCTCATGATGATCATTTGCCTGCACCAATTGCAGCAACTTTGGAGCTAGAAGATTTCAATGAAGCTTTAAATGCGGAGTTGAAAGCGAGTGTTCCTGCGGCAGCTTCTATTGAAGATGGTCAGGGCGGACATGGCGCGCATAACCATACTTCTGCTTCCCGTGACCTTTGTCCTTCTTGCGGCGGCGCTTCGCTGATTAATATTGAGGGCTGTAAGACTTGCGGCAATTGCGGTTATAGTCGCTGCGGGTAAGTATTTGACACAAAAAATTGAATAACTTAGTGTGATGTTTCATTTTAAACGAGAAAAATCATTGATATTCAAGTGTGTGCATGCTTATGCATTAGAACAAAGTTTTTAAAGCCGGTAAGCCTTTCTGTTAGGTTTATCGGCTTTTTATATTAAGTCTAACAGAAACATGAGTTGTAGTTGTTTTGTCATTGAATATAAAGTACTAAGCGGATAACCTGCCCTTAGTTGCAAGAATTAATACATCTAGAATAATATTTGGAGAATTGCTTTTGAAATACTTTCTAATGGCAATCCCTTTGCCAATGGTGAAAAGGCTATGGATACTATTCCTTCCTCCCTCAATACATCCTGCAGCCCATTTTCTATCCATCTATCGAACATTTCTATATTGCTGAGCGGGCCAACCTCGTCACTGCCATATTTAGCCGTCCAGATGAGGATCGGAGCCGTCCTAAATTGGCCGGAGGTACCATTATTAAAGATTTTTTCCGTATGAATGTCAATAAAATGAATATCATCCCATACGCCATTCCCTTGTCATGATCCACGCTGACGCCCCGATAGCCCTAGATCACGTCAATATTCATAAACCAAATATCGCTGCCCGCTGCCCGTCCTTGGTACCAGCAGATTCGGTAAAGGCAACCGAATTTTTGTATACGACATCCGAGGGGCCCCTTTTATTATTATATAGCCATAATACATATTCCATAGGGCGTACTAAAGCTTTACGATAGGTGCTGCTGTCCCCGGATCGGGCGAATACTTCTCGGGCAGGCTTCAGGTTGACCTCTAGGACATAGATCCTTCCTTCACGATCGATGGCTAGATCAAGAGCTAATTCATATAATACACCAAAGCTTTCCTCTAGAAAGACAGCGGCCTAAAGACCTAGCTTTTCGGCAGTTTTCATAACCTTCTCGGTTTTCACTGTGCTACCTAGCCACTCTTTCAATAAGGTCTCTGCACGAACCGCGTGACCACCACCATGAAGATTAGAGGTTATGCTTCGTGCAGCACCAACTCTTGCGGCCATTCCAGTTAGCTCCCAGACCCTTGCCCATTCTTCTGAACAAGTATACGGTAATCATGAAAACGTCCGCCAGGTAATTGTAATGGAATGCCCTGTGGAATGAGGAAGCTTCCTCCGATACACCATTGACGAACAATCGATTCCAGTCGTGAGGCTGAGACCTTTCGAGGGGCTATGATACGGCGATCCTGCCGACGGCCTTGGATATCAAAGACGCCTTGTTTATTCTTCATTTTCTCGATTCTAAGAAAACCACGTCCACCCACGTACCGTTAGCCGGTTTGATATAGACTACTGGTGTCTGTTTTAGCGGTACTATATAGATGTGGGAAAATATTCAAAAGATTCTCGCCGTAGCAATAACCAAACTATCGTGTTGGTTATTACATGTATTTGTAACCAGCTTTACGATCTATACAGCTTTTCTAAGTAATTTGAACTCAACAGGTCTAATGAAAAGGGTTGTACTTAACTTCTACTTTGTTCTTTGTTCATAAACTTTAAATTAGTTCAAATAAATTATCTAATCTTGACTCGGAAGAGGGGTTTACTATTATTTTCCGCCTTGATATTCCCGATGATTCCATTATAAGGATATTTAGTGGTTTAGTTAAAATTAATCCATATAATTTCAGGGGTGGTATATAGGTGTTTGAAGTAAGAAGAAATTCTCGATGAGGGGTGATGATATCATTAGAGCATTAAGTGAACGAATGGAAAGGGGATCGAAAGATGAAGTCATTCAAGACAGGACTACAAGCCATACTTTATGTACTATTGGTGGTTGGACTGCATCTGATCTTAATCTATTTTTTTAAGATAAGAATAGAGGGATGGGGAACGGAGTTATTAAACTTCTCATTTAAGGTGTACTTTATACCACTTTTATTATGTTTTATAAATTCTTTTTTGTTTATAAGGACTCAGAGGATAAAATACAATGCCTTTTGGTTTTTGGTAACTATGCTATCCAGCCTCTTACTTCTTTTATTTTTCAATGCAATACAAGGTGACAGTGAGTATGGAGTTGTCGTTTCTATTGAATTTTTTCCGAAATATCAAGTGGAAATGCTCATTCTACTTCCTTGGAGTATTTCTATTATACAATTTATCTTAACTCTATATTATCTAATCAAAATAAGAAAAAACCTAATCGTTAGAAATAATAAAGGGGGAATGTAATATGAAAAGAATATTTTCATTAAGTATAATTATTACAGTTTTTGCTTCTTTATTTAGTCCAAATGGAAAGCTCCAAAACTATACATATGCTAATTCAGTTCATGAATCTGTATACAGCAATAATCCAGTCCAACAATCTTCGATCGGAATATTGAGTACATCAGTATACCCAGATAATGCTGTCGTGAAATATGGAGAAAAGATATACATCAATTATAGTTTCAATGATAAGGCTCACCCGGTACTCATTAATATTTATAAAGATGGAATAATATTTTTACCTGGAATAATGGGAAGTGAGTTGTTTCTGGGCGATGAGCAGGTATGGGGAAAAAGAATCAAAAATTATAGATAATCATTGAGAGGTTTTAACTATATGAGTTTGATAATTAGTGTAATTCAAAAGGGAAGTATAATTGTAGATACTAATTTTTTGGAGGAGCAGGTACCCGCACCACATAATAATTTGTTTGGTTTCGAATCATGCAGAAAAACTCTCTGGGGAAATGATTTAATTAGTGAACTCGGATGTGAGTTAATATATTCTTTAAAGAATACGAATATTTTTGCATTTGATGAAGGAATAGAAAAACTGGAAAGTGAATTCCTTATTTTGCTTGATAATTTAGATACTATAGAACTACATACAGACTATGATAAAGAATTTATTGAATTTAGCGTAAGAAATGCTTTGGAAATGATAAAGGTAGTACTTAAAGAAAAAGATAAGGTTGGAATTGCGATTTGGTAAGTCACAACGTATTTACGCGGTGTGTTTGGTCTGTGATCTCTGTGTTCTTACTAAGCTTTTAAACACAAAAACACGCGTACTTGTCTAACACAGGTACACGTGTTTTTGATATTCCACTATGGTAGGTATTATTTTTACATATCTAAGTTTTTGAATGCGTAAGGCAATAAATCCCTTAAACTCAGCTCTAAGATTTCTTTTTTCTCATTGGTTAAATAGACAGGCATGTCGGGCAAACAGAATTCCGATAATACTTGTCTGCAGATACTGCATGGCGGCAGAAAATCCATTGTGTCACCTGCTACAGCTATAGCCTGAAAATCACCTTTAGTATAGCCCTTTGTAATAGCTGTGAAGATTGCTGTTCTCTCTGCACAGTTAGTAGCACCAAAAGATACATTTTCTACATTTACTCCATTAATAACATTTCCATCTTTAAGTAATAAGGCTGCTCCAACTGGAAATTTAGAATAAGGGGCATAAGCAGCTTTCTTTGTGTTACGTGCGCTTTCCATTAATTCTTCTTTATTCATAATACTCACCCTTTTTAAATAAGAATGAACCTTTCGGTCCCCTTATCGCCAACTTTAAGGTTGGCAGGACTTCTAATATTATAGTCAGACCAAATGGTTGTCAACATTAAAATCTAGAAGTTCCGCCTCCATGATGTACTACTCGATAAGTACCAATAGGGAATCATAGCTTTAAAATATAACTAGATATAGTAAATATAAGTTATACATATTAAGCCTGCCATGGTAGCCTTAACTTAAAAGAGACGTGTAGAGGAGTTTTTTATTTTGGGAGCGGCAGAGAGTACATTTAAACAAAAAATATTGAGCAAGAAACCTGGTATTTTAACATATGGGATGACACCACCAAAGGCAAGCCATTCACCAGAAAAGATATCAGAAATTGCACAGAAACAGGTTGAAAGACTTAAAAACGTAGATTTAGATGCTTTAATTCTTTACGACGTCCAGGAGGAAGCAGAAAGAGTTGATCATGAAAGACCTTACCCATACTTACCAACGATTGATCCGGCTATCTATGGTGATAAATATCTAAGACAAGTGGAGGTCCCGAAAATAATTTATCGGTGCGTCGGTAATGATACAAGAGCTTCGTTCGCGGATTGGATTAAGACTGACGAAAGTGAAGACAGATTTTCCGTGTATGTGGGCGCTTCATCAAGTAAGCAAGAGGTGAAATTGAATTTACCAGATGCTTATAAGCTAAGCAAACAGTTAAATAGCAATTTGAATTTTGGAGGAGTTGTCATTCCTGAAAGACATATAAAAAAGAATGATGAGCATATACGGGTTGTCGAAAAGATTAACAATGGATGCAACTTTTTTATCACTCAGGCAACTTATAATATAGAGGCGTCAAAGAATTTATTGTCTGATTTATATTATTACTATACAAATAAGGGTTTTGAAATGGTTCCTATTTTATTTAATCTTGCACCATGTGGCACAGCGAAAACATTACAATTTATGAAATGGTTGGGGATCAGTATCCCGGGATGGTTAGAAAACGAGTTGAAATACTCGAACGACATTTTGGATAAATCAATTCAGCTATCTCAAAAAATATTTGAAGAACTATTTGAGTTCGGGCTGGAGAAGGGAATTCCAATTGGATGCAGCATTGAAAGTGTTTCAACAACTAAGTTGGAAATTGAAGCATCCATTCAGCTTGCTAAAGATGTAAAGGCATTTCTAGATAAAAAGCTGTTGAGTCTAGAAAGTAGATGATTTATTGTTTTAAGGAGATTAGAAATATTAACGTTATCGCATTGAATTTTCTAACAGTGAATTCTCGTTTAAAATGAAAAACCACAAAAATTAACTATTCATTGAGCCGGTAATCCTTTCTGTTAAGGGTTACCGGTTTTTATAAGTTAATAGGGACATGATCATCATCTCAATAGCTTTTCTAGTATCTTTCTTGCATTATTGTAGCTAAATCCTTCATCGAGGATGGTTATGTCATTGGATAATATGGATCTTCGGGCGTTACCACATGCTGTCGGTGGTGAGAGATTCTGTACAAGCTAGTAGATTTCGGCTACGATTCTTATATAACAGATTGACTGAATGGATGGTAGAAATATGTATTGTAAACTGTCAGAAGCATCACCAATTACCATCGGACTGCTAGCACATGTTGATGCCGGCAAAACCACCTTCGCAGAGCAGCTCCTATATCATGCTTCCGGAATTAAGACTCGGGGGAGAGTCGATCATCAGGATGCCTTTTTGGATAGTCATGAGATGGAGCGGGCACGGGGGATAACGATTTTTGCTGACCAGGCGGTGATGAAATATAACGAACAATCGTATCAGCTCATTGACACACCGGGGCATGTCGATTTTTCAGCTGAGATGGAGCGCGCTTTACAGGTCATGGATTATGCGGTAGTCATCTTAAGTGCTGTGGAGGGCATTGAAGGGCATACCGAGACGGTCTGGCAATTGCTACAGGAATATGGCATACCCACTTTTATATTTATTAACAAAATAGATCGTACCGGTGCTGACGTCCAGCGTGTGCTAAAAGCGTTAAGGCAGCAATTTTCGCCGGATATGTTGTATTTGGCAAAAGGTCTGGATCAGAGCATGCTGCCTGAAGAGGTCATTACCGCCGTTGCTGAGCGAGATGAAACCTTGATGGAGGCATATCTCGAAGACAACATTTATCCTGGGCAGGTATTGGCTACGCTGAAACAAATGGTTAAAGAACGGGTGGTTTTTCCCGTTATGAGTGGAGCAGCTCTATTGGATCAGGGGATTGCGGAATGGATGCAGACGATGCAACTACTAATGGAATCGACTTATGAAGTAAACGCAGTGTTCAGGGCACGAGTATATAAGGTGCGTCATGAGCTGCAAGGCACGCGACTGACTTTTATGAAGATATTAGCTGGAAAGTTACGGGTACGGGAGGATCTCTGCTATAGCACTTCAGAACATGAGGAGTTAAGCCAGAAAATCACTTCTATTCGTATCTATCATGGGGGGAAATATTCTTCATGCGATGAGGCCTCCGCGGGACAGCTTATTGCCGTTACGGGCCTAACCGATGCAGCCATTGGACTGGGTATAGGTAATCATTCAGATCAAGTAGAATCCCGTCTTGTGTCAGCGTTGAAATCCAAAGTTGTATTCAATTTGGGGATATCATCCAGAGAAGTGCTACGCTATTTCATGATCCTGCAAGCCGAAGACCCTACGCTGCAAGTGACATGGGAGGACAAGCTGGAGGAGATTCATGTTCATGTGATGGGAATGATCCAGCTAGAGGTACTTCAGCAGGTGGTGTTAGACCGTTTCCAGCTCAAGGTATCGTTCTCCAATCCAGAGATATTATACAAAGAGACGATCGCAGACATTGTGATTGGTTGTGGGCATTTCGAACCTCTTAAGCATTATGCAGAGGTGCATCTCCGGCTTGCGCCTGCGAAACGTGGTGAGGGAATTACATATCGCAGTACATGCCATGTTGAGCAGCTCAGCACAGGGTATCAGCATCTCGTCGGTCAGCATTTACTTGAAAAGGACCATCGTGGAGTTCTTACCGGCTCTCCCGTCACCGATCTGTATATAACGCTCTTAACCGGGGCAGCGCATCAGAAGCACACTCATGGCGGTGACTTTCGGGAGGCGACACTGCGGGCACTGCGGCAGGGATTGGAGCAAGCGAACAAGATTCTACTGGAACCCTATTATCAATTCAAAATCAAAGTCGATGCAGAGCTTATCGGACGCGTAATGTCTGATATACAGCTGGCCCATGGTGAATTTGACCCGCCAGAAATGCTAGGTGAATCGATGTTTATTCAGGGACGTGCGCCTGTCGCGACGTTCATGCATTATGCAGTAGAGCTTGCTTCATTCACGAAGGGAAAGGGAGCAATCTCGATGAAGTTAGGCGGTTATCAGCCATGTCATAACCCAGAACAGATCATCGCAAGGATTGGATACGACCGCAGCGCTGATCCTGAGTACACCTCCAGCTCTATGTTCTGTGCAAAGGGAGCGGGATATAGCGTTCCTTGGGATGAAGCGCCTTCGTATATGCATTTGGAGATTCAGGAATAGGAGTGAGAAAGCAGTCTAGGAATTATCCTTCACCCTAATATTTCTTTGTCCCCATTCAACAACGGATTCAATTAAAGGCACTAATTCTTTTCCAGATGAAGTCAGAGAATACTCAACTCTTGGTGGCACTTCGTTATACTGCTCCCGATGAATGATTCCATATTCTATAAGATCCCTCAGTGAGTTGGTTAAGGTAGTCCCTGTTATTCGATGCAGTCTTCTTTTTAACTCGTTATAGCGTATGTTGTCGTTCTCACTAAGAATGGCTAGGATCGGGAGGTTCCACTTTCCGCTGATTACATGGAATGCGAAGGTTGCAGGACATAATTGATCAAGTCTAAATTCGTATTTCATACATAACTCCTGTCCAATAGTATTATTAAAGATACTTAGTATTAAAAATAAACGTACTTGTTTGAATTTGTATTGGTATTATAATACTCCCATACAAAGAACTTCTACAAGAGGGCACTTTCTTTGATTCTCCAGCGAAAGGTGATTTATATATGAATAATTCAAATATGATGTGTGACCTTAAAACTGGTGTCTGTGGGCCAGGGGATGAAGAACAAATGGAAATAATCGATTTTAATCTACAGTCCCCCAAAATTACACTTTACTATGCAACAGATCCGATCTGTTCCCACTGTTGGGCGCTTGAGCCGGTACTCAATCGTTTTATTCTGCAGTATGGTCAATATTTTAACGTGAAGACGATTATGGGTGGTTTGCTTTCTAGCTGGCATGGTTTTGCAGATGTCTCCAATGGCATTCAACAGCCTTCAGATGTTGCGGAGCATTGGAGAGAAGTCGGTTTACATTCACGTATGCCTATCGATGGTTCTTTGTGGAAAAACAATCCGATTCTTTCTTCGTACCCGCCATCTAGAGTATACAAGGTTATACAAAATATAAATCCGGGTAAAGAAAATGAGTTTTTGCGTCAGGCAAGAGAAGCTGTATTCGCCTTCAATCAGAATATTGGAGAGGAGAAAACATTAGTTGATATAGTCAACAACATTGGGCTAAATGGCGAAGAAATAGTGGCGGAAGCGGAAGCTGCTCTTGGATCGGCACAAGATTTGTTAGAGCAGGATTTTGAGTTAGCAGGCAGACTTGGTGTACGTGGATTTCCAACCATTATCATGGTGAATGAAGAAAATAAAGGTGTAAAAATTGTGGGGGCACGATCATTAGAAGCCTATGTCGACGGACTTCAACAAGTTTACAATGGAGATGTAAACGCTGAAAATGTTCCATCTCTCTCTGAACTTATCAAGGAAGGAAACATTTTGTTCTCCAAGGAAATTGAAGTGTTGTATGATATTGAATCTAGTGATATGGAGTCATATATAGCCACGGAAATGATAGAGGGGTCATACAGTATTAAGCATGTTTTAGGTGAATCATACGTCGTATCTTGATTATAATGAAAGAAGCCAGTAACCCAAAGAACTTTGGAATTACTGGCTTCTTTGGCACAGTTGCTTTCTCTACAGTTTTGGCACGTATCGTTGAATTTGCTTGCTTTATCATCCACTCGATCAAATCAAATATAAAGTTTAGGTTACCTTCACATGATATGGTTCAGCGTAATTTGATTAAGGATTTTTTGAGGTATACACTACCCGTCCAAGGAAATTATATTGTTTGGGGATGCGCATTAACTGTTACATCTGCAATTATTGGACATGTCAATGCAGATATGGTCGCTGCAAATTCAGTTGCCTCGGTCGTTAAGAATCTGGTTATTGTATTATGTGGAGGTATTGCAAGTGGTGGCTCCGTACTTGTTGGTAAATATCTAGGCAATGGCGAAATTGAAATGGCTAAAAGAGCTGGGAAAATATTAAATGTATATGCTATCTTGTTTGGCATCGTTGCAGGTATTACTTTACTATTATTGAAGCCTATAGTGTTTCTACTTGTCAATTTGGATGATCAAGCACAAATATATTTGAGTGGAATGCTTCTTGTCTGTGCTTATTGTTGTATTCCGAAATCGATAAACTCCACGACGATTGGAGGAATATTTGTTGCTGGAGGAGATTCTAGATTTGGCTTTTGGTGTGACACGATTGTAATGTGGGGCATCATATTACCATTAGGATACATGAGTGCATTTGTGTCGCATCTCTCCCCTCTAATGATATTTATTATCATCAATTTAGACGAGGTTATTAAAGCCCCGATTGCCTTAATGCGTTATTTTAAATTTAAATGGCTTAACGATATTACGAGGGATTATGTTCGCAACTAATATATGTAGTGACGGAAAGGAGATTTTTATGAAAATTGAACATATTGCTATGTATGTACAAGATTTAGAAAGCTGCAGACAATTTTATAGTCATTTCTTTAATGCTAAGTCAAATCGACAATACCATAATCCCAAAACGGGATTAAGAACCTATTTTCTCACGTTTGAAGGCGGCGCGAGATTGGAGATTATGAGCAGACCGGATATGGTAGAAGGAGTTCATGATCTCTTGCGGACGGGCTTAACTCATTTAGCTTTTAGCTTAGGCAGTAAGGAACAAGTCGATCTGCTGACCAAGCAATTGGCAGAAGCGGGATTTAGAACGTTAAGTGGACCACGGACCACAGGTGACGGATATTATGAAAGCAGTATTTTAGGGCCAGAAAATATTCAAATTGAACTTACTGTCTAAAAACTAAAAGAGGTGAAGAATTTGACAGAAGAAGAGCGAATATTCAAAGGGATATTATACAATCCAGGTAACACAGACCTAAAGCGTAAAAAGCTTCTTGCCCACAATTTGAGTAGTCAATATAGCCGAACATTTGAGGATCAGACAGAGGAGCGGGAAGCGATATTGTCACAGTTACTTGATAGCATAGGGGAGCATTGTTTTATCCAAGGTCCCATTTTTTTTCATTATGGTGTTCATACAAAAATCGGTAATTGTTTTTTTGGAAACTATAACCTTACAGTCCAAGATGATGCACAGGTTACGATAGGTGATCATGTGAGTTTTGGACCTAATGTAACAATCGTTACGCCTATTCACCCATTCGTTGCCTCCGAGCGTAGACAAATGCTTGATCAAAATGGTGATGCTGCGTCTTTATGCTATGCTAAGCCTGTTAGCATTGGTAACGATGTTTGGCTCTCAGCAAATGTAACTGTATGTGGAGGTGTTACGATTGGTGATCGATGCGTAATAGGTGCAGGTAGTGTCGTGACTCAGGACATCCCAGAAAATTCTTTTGCTGCAGGTGTGCCGTGTAAAGTAATCCGTAAAATAACCAATCAGGATAGCATGCGCCATAAACCGGAAATACTTTCAGATTGCGATATAATCGAGTAGAAATGTAGCATCCCATTCAGTGACGGTACCAACATGACAAATGGTTCTTCCAACAACGTTATAGGCAACTGTTTTTTAAAGGTCAATATCCGTTTCCAGAGAATATCCCTTATTCTTTGGATGATTATTTTTTTAAACCAGCTGCAAAGTAGGGGCCATTAACTGTAATGGTTGTTAGGATACGGGCCATTTCTAGAGGAGATTCTTTCGTGCCACTTTCCAACCATTGTTGTATGACCGCTATGATTGCAATTCCCATATAAGCAGCTAAATATTGCTCTGGAACAAGAAGATTTTCCTCCTTCATAAATGCGTTTGGATTATTTCCTGAAAGGCATTGAGAATGATTGGATGGATACGCCTCGGGTACGCTATGAGGTCAGCGAGAAATTTTATAAGGGACACATTCGCATTGCAAATGAATGGCCGATCGCCCAAACCCAATATTCCGAATATTATCTGAATGGAGAAGAAATGTCTTTGCAGCACACTCCCGTTCAGAACGAATCCAAACTTACCTATAATGCTGAGCCCGGTCAGACAGAAAACAGTGATTTACGGTTTAAATTTACCGCTGACGAGGACATGGAGCTCACCGGAAATATGAAGCTTAAGCTCTGGGTCTCCACCGATGACGCAGATGATATGGATCTTTTTGTCGGCATTAAGAAGTTCGACAGACGCGGCAATGAAGTGTACCTGCCTGACTTTAACCATCTTGAAAACGGTCAGGTGGCTAGCGGATGTTTGAGGGTTTCCCATAGAGAGCTGGATCCTGTAAAATCTGCTCCTTATCAGCCTGTACTTAAGCACAAGAACTTGTTGAAACTTAATAAAGGCGAGATTGTACCGATAGAAATTGAAATATTGCCTTCAAGCGTATTCCTCAAGAGTGGGGAAAGTCTAGTGCTGGTCATAAAAGGCAGCGACATAATTGTCGATGACAACCCGACAGGCTCAAGAGGTTATGGGCATAGCGACACAGTGAACAAAGGAACTCATAAGGTTTATGCCGGAGGAAAGTATGATTCTTTCCTTTTGGTACCGTTGATTCCCTTGAGAGATTAGTGAAAGTTCCAAAACATAAATATAGACTATTTTTTGATTAGAACCAAAATTATCTACCAGAAAACATTTTGGTTCTAATTAAATTAGGGTATTTAGAAGAGATAGCTTACTATGGTTATTTTTTTAAAAATTTTAATCCTATAGGTCTTTGCTGGGACCAGCAATCGAAATGTCAGAGTACCATGCCATAGGAGCTTGGTTTCCAGCAGCATTTGGATTTTTATTAGGTGGGTTATTTTTATGGGGAATTGATAAAATCATACCTCATCTTCATCCAAATACGCCTCATAGAGAATCGGAAGGGCTTCATCCTAAAGAAAGAAAAAGAAGTACATTGTTGGTCTTTGCCATCACCCTTCATAATATCCCAGAGGGATTAGCGGGCGGTCGGGATTGCATTCGGTGCACTTGCCGTCTCATTTATTGAACCATCATTACCTTATGCATTGAGCTTTGCAGCTGGAGCAATGATATTTGTAGTAGCTGAAGAAGTGATTCCAAGCTCACAAGAAAAAGGAAATAAGGATCTGGCTTCTATGAGTTTAATGGTTGGTTTTGTATTGATGATGATTCTTGATGTGGCTTTGGGTTAACTTGAATTTTCACTTGCGTAATAACTTAGATAAGTAATTGAAAGGAGTGATGTAGGATGTTGATTACTACTCTAGCGAAAGAAGAAACGCAGCACTTCATCTTTGGAGAAAGCAAGATCTGAATTTTTTAATCTCGCGATTTTAATTTACGGAATTTCGAGATGAAATAATAGGAATTATAGATGAATTGTATTCTAAGGCGCCAAATAATGAGATTCGGAGGTGTTTTGCTTTATACGATTAGATAGTCGTGGTTGGGTTCCAGTGATAAATTCTGAACAAAATCAAATCACTTTACATCTGAAGATGAAACTAATTTCAATTGTCCTTCATCAGCCTCTGTTCTACCAGTATTATTAGATTTTTCAGAACTATAGGACGAAAGAGATATTGTTAAGAAGATTATTATTACAGCATTAACACATAAGAATAACTCAGTGCGAGTAGAAGTTGCGGAAAGAGTCCAATACTCCGGGCGTAAATTAAGGAAATCCATATGGGAGCTGAGCGTAAGAACATAAAAAATATTGTCTTCTGGTATACAGAAAACGATAGAACACACATAATAGTTTACCAATGAGTGAAGAGGAGAACCAGATCTAACGTATACTTGACTCGGAAAGTGAAAACATAAAAGAAAGCGTTGACATTTTTATTGGAGCATTCTTATAATAGATTTGAAATCGATTACATTGATGCCTTATTCGCTTCAACTGTTTTTTTCGGGTTTGAGAGAGGGAAGGAATGGGAGGAGCTTTTCTTTTTTTATCTCTAAAATGAAATCGATTTCAAGAAAGTGAGAGTCCAAAAGAGTCATATTACATTGGATGACTTACGCGCTCAAACTGTTTTATACGATTTTAAAAGAGGGGGAATGAAAAAAAATTGTTTTCTTTTTTTCTCGAGTATGAAATCGATTTCAATATGAAAGTCGAAAGGAGTCATATATGCAGTCCATAAGCACATCGGTAAAGCGAAAGCTGGGGCATAACAAATATTTTGCGGCGACCATGGTACTGTGTTTGCTGTTCCCGGGCATATTCGGGGGAATGGCACGAGATATCGCTTACGCGCAGGAGACGCCAACGCAGACGCAGACAGACAGCAAGTGGTATCAGAACTTTGAGCATGCCGGGGAGGGGAGTACCTATGGAATTTCTGCCGTTGGCACCTCATCAACAGCGTCGGTTACAGATCGGACACCGGGCGGCGGAAGTCGGGGAAGTGTCCGCCTGATCCAGACGAACGATAATAATCCCGGCGGTGGAGCCTGGAACACTGATGTATACGGATTCACGGTATCGCCGCAGAAAGATACAGTTACCGAAGAGACCTATTATGATGCTTCTGCCTATAACTATTTGAATTTTTACATTCTGGACGCCGATGTTCATAACCCGAATGTTGTCATCCGGGATGCAGACGGGAGAGTATGGAATGCCAATACGGACCAGGCGCTGTCCGTGAAGGATGAATGGACGAGGCTTTCGATTCCGCTCGATAAGACAAAACTCGATTTTTCGCGGATTGTCTCCATTTCGCTGGGTGAGTATTGGGGCTGGGGCAACATCTATTATTTTGACGAGTTGTACTTTGCCAAATCTGCTGCCGCTCCGCCGCCCGCTTATCCGGATGATGGCGTGGAGCCATCGGCGCCTGTCATGTACCAGAGCTTCGAACAACCTGGCAGTGATGGTAGCTATGGCTTGGCAGGTCAGGGAAGAGCGACTGTCGCCCAGCGTGTCACTGCGGCTGCTGCTTATTCCTCAAGCTCCGGCAGTCTTAAAATGGTGCAGAATACCTATACGGACGGGGAAGGGAAGGAACGGAACGAAGCCTGGAACACCGGCGTTTATGGAGCCGGAATTAAACCTGAGGGCGGCTTGACCGTATCTGGTGCGACGTATATGGACGCTTCCCCCTTCAGTTATCTGATGTTCTACGTCAAGGATACGACAGCGGCCGCCGGATCCAGTATTCATGTTGTATTCAAGGATGCCGAAGGCGGGGTCTGGGATACGGAAACAAACGCAGCGGTCAAGACCGAGTCGAAGCAATGGGTGAAAATGACCGTAAAGTTGGACAAATCGAAAATTGATTTGTCCAGACTGCAGCAGATTGAGCTCGGAACGTACTGGGGTTACGGTAATGTGTACTACTACGATGATCTTTATCTGGCTCAGAACGAAACAGATCCTTCGCCTGCCTTTAAGCCAGAGCGCACAGTCTTGTTCAATGATTTCGAGAGCAAAACCGGCTACTCCGCTGGCAGCGCTACCACTGCCGAAGCCTCAGGTGAAATAGCTAACGCAGCGGGCATGGCCGGTGTCATGGTCACAACGAGCAAAAATGACTGGCCTTATTCAGCCGGGAGTTATTTGAGCGTACAGCCCAAAAAAGGCGGTGCGTTCGATGCGTCGGCTTATTCATACCTTGCTTTCTATCTGAAGGACACCCAGGGCAGCAATGGAGTGGAATTCCGCATCAAGGATGCCAACGGGGGCGTCTGGGACACGTGGGGAACCTCCAAATCGACCAAGAATAAGTGGGTCAAAATGCAGCTTTCGCTGAAAGGAGCCTCGAAGATTGATCTGACAAAAATTGTATCGGTCGACGTCGGATTTTACAATGCCGGAGTGTATTATCTCGATGATATGTATTTTGCCATGGCCGAAGACGATGTACTGTCCGGCTTCATCAGCGGAACCCAGAATATCGGAGCGGTCTGGTATCAGAATTTTGAGACGAGAGGGCAGGACGGAAGGTACGGGATTACGGCCGGTACCGGGGTGAGCACTGCGCTCAGCATGGAGAAGTCTGCGAACGCATACAATTCTGCGAGCATTCGGGCTGTGTTGTCCCAGGATTCGCCCAACCCTGGTGTGAATGGCATAGTCGTCAGGCCTCAGGCACTCGAGGAGTCCCCGGACAAGAACCTGCCATACGACTATCAGCCTGAGTTTGATGCAACAAATTTCAGCCATCTGATCTTTTATGTGTGGGATGAGCAGGGCGGTCAGACGCTGTCAGTACAGTTGAAGGATGCTGGCGGCAAAATGGTAGACTGGCAGACCGGAGGGACGACAGCAGGCGGATGGAATCGGATCGTTATGCCTTTGGACAAGAGCGTGAATTTCCAATTTGCACGCCTTAGCGCTGTGACGGTGACGCCGGTGAAAGCGGGGACCTATTATCTGGATGAATTTTATTTCGGTAAAAACGAAAGCACAGGCTTTCCGAATGCTGGCTTTACACAATTGGTACTGAAGGATGTGGACGGCGAAGCGATGCCTTATTTGGGCAGTCTGCCGCTGGGTTCTTTCGAGAAGCAGCTGGACAGAACGTACCTCTCTTTAAACGGGGACTGGAAAAAAGAAAGAACCACCCTGGATTCCCAGCTGTCAGCAGCACCCCGGGACAGCGCCAGAACTGCCGGACTAGAGGAAGAGGCGGGCGGCAGACAAGAGATTGGTTACAACGACTCCGGCTGGGCCGGCAAGACGCTGCCTCTCCCGGAGGATGAGAGCGCGATTTACGAATCTCCGAGTGGACCGGAGAACAAGAGTGACAAGTCGGGTTATCAGGGCGGGGTATGGTACCGCAAGCATTTTGAGGTGAATAGCTCTCTTGAGGGGCAGCCTGCACAGCTTACTTTCCTCGGCGTCAACTATTTTGCGGATGTGTGGATCAATGGACAATATGCGGGCGGACATCAGGGCGGCTACACGCCGTTCGCACTGGACGCTTCCGGTCTATTGAACTATGGCGGCGACAATGTGATCGCGGTGCGGGTCGACAATCCGAAATGGGACACGTTCAATAACGGTGAAATACTGCCGTACGCGACGTCCGACTGGTTCAACTACACAGGAATCCTGCGGGACGCCTACGTTGAATTTATGCCGGACACCTATGTGGTGCGCAGTGATGTGCGTACGCTGAATACGGATGGACATCTGTCGGTCCGCACCTTTCTGAATCATACGGGCAAAACGGCGGAGCAGATTCAGCTGTCCTATACAGTCTACGAAGCGGAGATCGGAGAGGGTAACAAGCTCAGTGAATATGCGCAGGACCTGACGGGTATGGAAGCCGCTGTGCTACAAGGAAGCACATTTACTGTTCCGGCCAGCGGGCAGGCGGTACAAACAGTCGAGGTGAAAGTACCTGCACCGAAGCTGTGGAGTCCATCTGAACCGAATCTGTATATTTTAAAGGTAGAGCAGAAGAGCGGTGGAGCAGTAACGGACACCTTTTATACCCAGTTCGGTATCCGTACACTGGAAGCGGAGGGTGTACAGCTTAAGCTGAACGGAGAGTTGGCTCCGTTTCTCACCGGGGTCGGTTATACGGAGGACAGCAGCGACAAAGGACCGTCGCTGGATGATGCAACCCGGTACAGCGACCTGCTGAAGATTAAGGAGGAGCTGAAGGCGAATTTCGTCCGGACTGGGCATTTCCCGCACAGCTTGCCGACCTATCAGTATGCCGACCGGATCGGCCTTGCTGTTTGGCAGGAAATTCCAGTCTATTGGTTCAGCGGAGAAGCCTTCGACCTACAGCGTCAGCGGGGCCAGGCCAAGCAAATGATGGAGGAAATGATCTTGAGTAATTACAACCGGCCTTCCGTCTGGTTTGACGGGGTCAGCAATGAGTCAGGCGGGCAGCTGGAGCGTGTCAACTTTATCCAAGAACTGCGCGACACTGCACATGCCATCGACGGAACAAGACTAGTCGGACAGTCCGCCGTGGCGAATCCGTACAAAGGCGTGAGCGATCATTCACATTCCCCTGCGGATATCATCGGAATGACTATGTATTTCGGCGCCTTCTACGGTGCGAATTCAGACTTGGAGACACAGGAGGAAATCGAGGCCATACATGCGCTGCATCCGGGCAAGCCGATCATCGCCACAGAGTACGGCTACTGGTCGGGTGACGAAACCCCATCGGACACAAAGCAGACGACGCTGTTCACCGGCACCTTCAATGCCTTTACCCGCACAGCTACCCGGGCAGAGGACGGGACACCGAACCCGGACGGACTACTGAGCGGTGCGGCCTGGTGGACTGCATATAACTGGTATACCAATATTACGGGCCTGCAGACGATGGGCCTGTATCATATGGACCGGACAACGCCGAAGCAAGTAAAGGATATTCTGGCGGAGCGGTATAACCGGTATAACCGGATTTCGGCCGGAACGCAGCCGAAGCCGGCCGGGATTTCGACTTGGTTCCAAAGCTTTGAGTCGGGCCGGGGTTATTTATCTTCATCTGCTCAGCTGCAGCTGGAATCAGCAGCAGACAGCGCGGCAGGTAACGGTACGAAGAGTCTCAAGATCACAGCCGGTTCCGGAGCGGACGGGACTTATGCCGCATTTGTTCCGCAGGGCGGCGCGATCAACAGCGATCTGACAGGCTACAATTACCTGAACTTCTACGCTAAGGACAGCATGGGGGACAGAACTCTTTCCATTACGCTCGTGGATGCCGAGGGACGTTCCTGGACAACGGAGACGGAAGGGAAGACGGTGAAAGATACATGGACGCGACTGAGTGTTCCGCTTCTGAAGGCGCAGGGCGTTCCACTGTCCGGCCGGCAGCTGAATACGCTGGCGATTACCCAGATCAGGATCGGCATGAACGCTTCTGAGCAGCTATGGGTCGACAACTTCTTCGCTGCAACCTACAAGACCGGCGCGGAGCCCGCTTCGTATCCTGTTGGTGCTAGCGGCTGGTTCCAGTCTTTTGAGGAGACAGACGTGCAGGTAGGCCAGGGTGTGAATGCCGTCGCGGCAGTTGACCGGACGTTTGGGGTCAATCCTGGAGGAACGGGAAGTGTGAAGCTGGAAGTAACCGGAGACGGCGGCTCACCTGGAGCGGATAAGCAATCTGTCATCATTAAGCCCCAGGGCGGCGCAGCTTCCATAGATGCTTCCGGCTTCAATTATCTGGCTTTCTATGTTAAGGATATGCAGGGATCGAACACCATCCACGTTACCTTTGTGGATACAGACGGCACGGTCTCCGTGAATAACTGGACCGATGTAGGTTCAGTCAAGGGGCAGTGGACGAAAGTATTTCTTCCACTGATGAAGACATCTGCCGATATCAGCCGTCTGAAGGAAATCCGGTTGTCGGAGTGGAATCCCGGCACTTATTATTTTGATGATCTGTACTTCGCTGAATATCCGTCTGATGAAATTCCCGCCACGTATACGGAAAAAATTCCGGAGAAGAACCGTCCGGAAGGTCAAATCAAGGTGGCAACGGTTGGCGATAGCATCACAGCAGGAGCCGGGCTGAAATATGCCGGGGTAACGAGTTATCCGGCACAGCTCCAGTCGCTGCTCGGGAGCAACTTTGCCGTCAAGAACTTCGGTGTCAGCGGCCGTACGCTGCTAAAGGACGGCGACGATCCATACTGGAATGAAGCAGCATTTGCCGCCAGCCAGACTTATGCTCCAGACGTCGTGGTTATCCAGCTTGGTACTAATGACACGAAATCCTGGAACTGGAAGGAGGGGCAGAACCAGTTTCTGAGCAATTATAAAGAGCTGATTCAATTGTACCAGGCACTGCCAAGTCATCCGAAGGTCTTTGTCAATCTGCCACCGGCAGTGTTCAACGATGATCCGAACCAGGCTTATGGCATTGTCAACTCCGTCCTGCAAAATGGGGTCATTCCTCTGATCCGGCAGGCGGCTGAAGCGACAGGCGCAACCCTGATTGACGTGAACGCGGCCACAGCCGGAAGCCGCAGCGACTTCCCGGATAAGATTCATCCGAATCCAAAAGGAGCCTGGACTTTAGCCGATACTGTGGCCAAAGCCATCCGGGGCACACTTTACAGCATCGGGGATACGGAGATCACCACCTGGAAAGACGGCAAGGCCGGCGCGTATTCGATTATGTACGATGATGGTATCTACAAATCCGCTTTACGGTTTGCCGGATTGCATGAAAAATACAGCCTGAAGGGAACGCTGGCCCTCATCAGCGGCTGGATCGACGATGGTTATAATGACACTGGCGCTTCCACGGGCACGTGGGATCAGTGGAAAGCACTGCTCGATAAAGGGATTTTCGATGTAGCGAGCCATACGGTTACTCACCGGAATCTGACCACGCTCAGCGGGTCAAATGTGTCCTCCGAGTTCAAGGATTCTGTCGCCCGGATCAAGGAGAAGACAGGTTATAAGCCGGAATCGCTGGCGCTCCCGTACAATACGGGCAATGCGGCGGTTGCGGCAGAAGCAGCCAAGTATTTCGTTGCCGCGCGCCAGGGAGGCAACAATGCCGGCAACGCCAGCAGTACAGAGCAGTATTACAATCTGAGCAGCACAATGGTTGAAAGCACGACAACGGCCGTCCAACTGGATGAGTGGACCGACTTTGGCATCGCCAAGGGCAACTGGCTGATTCTGACCGGCCATGGCAATGATGGTGAAGGCTGGTCTTCACCTCCGCTCAGCCTGTACGACAATCATTACGGATATGTAGCCCAGCGGATAGATGCTCTTTGGAACGGTACCTTTGCCGAGGTGGGCAAATATTTGCGTGAAAGACAGAACGCCACGGTTAAGGCTACTAAAGCAGCTTCCGGTACAATTGAGGTTAAGCTGGAGGGCACACTGGACCCGGCAGTTTACAATGAGCCGCTGACCTTGAGAACGAAGGTTCCGGCAGAATGGAGTGAGGTTACTCTCACACGGGGAGCCACTTCTTATAACCTGAAGCCAGTCCGTGAGGGTGAAGGTGCATTCGTGTATTACGAAGCCTTACCTGGAACGCAAATGCTGGTTATCAGCAAGAAGGGAACTTCTGTTACCAGCCCTGATACCGGAACCGGCACACCGGCCTCTTCCGTCTCCGCAGGCGCAACAGACGGTGCGAAGTCTGTTCTTGCTCCCGGCACAGCGGAGCTTACGAAGGCGCTCGCCGCCGCTCCGGCGGATACCAATGGAGTGCGGACGCTTACATTTAAGGCCGGATCAGCTGCGGGTAAGACAATATTCGAATTGCAGCTGCCTGCCTCATATCTGGCTTCGATGAAGCAGGTGCGGATCCAATTTATTACCCCTGCAGGTAGCCTGCTACTTCCGGGCGATATGTTTGCGGGCATGGCTAAAGAAGCAAAGCAGATTGCTGTGTCCGTTAAGCTCGCGGATCTGTCCGGTGCGGATGAGGACGTCAAGCAGGCTGCGGGCAGCCGTCCGGCTGTCGAACTGGGCGCTGCCGTGGACGGAAATCCTGTCAGCTGGCAGAACAATCTAGCGACCGTTACGTTCCGCATGCCTTACCAGCTTTCCTCCGCTGAAGCGCTCAACCCGTCTCAGCTGACGTTCTGGCAGATTGGTAAAGACGGAAAGGGACAGCCGGTAGTCAGCGGAAGATATGACAGCGTAGGCGGTGAGATGCTATTCACCACACATCGCTTCAGCCGTTATGCAGTTGTCTCTGTAGCCAAGAGTTTTAGCGATCTGGGCCGCTACGGCTGGGCGCAGGCAGCGGTGGAAGCTCTTGCCTCTAAGGGCGCCCTCCGGGGAGTCTCGCAGCATTCGTATTCGCCTGCGCAAACTATTACCCGCGCGGATGCGGTAGTCATGATCATGCGATTGTTTGATCTGCGGGCGCAAGCCTCCCATTCCTTTACGGATATAACGCAAGCTGATTATTACTATGAAGATGTGAATGCTGCGCGGACGCTGGGCATTGTGCGCGGCTCGGGCAGTGGTGAGTTCCGGCCGGAGCAGCCGGTAACCCGTCAAGAAATGATGATGATGCTGGACAGCGCCATGCTTGCCGCAGGCAAGGAACGCTCCGTGGTCAGCGGGGAGGCATTGCCGGAATTTAGGGATGCTTCGCAGGTATCCGCTTATGCTAGGGAAAGTGTGGCCCGTGCGGTTTCGGCCGGTTTATTCCAGGGCTATAACGGTTACTTGCAGCCCGTTTCGCCGATCACCAGGGCGGAAGCTGCTGTTACACTTTACCGGTTGTACGGAATAATGTACTAGTTGAATTGGCGGGTCGTTTCGGTGAACGTTTATTGCTGAAGAAGGCCCGATCCTTCGAAAGGAAGAACAAAGATCAGGCATAGCTTGTGCGGTGCCTGATTTTTTTTGCCTGAAACCGTAAAGAAATGAGAGCTTGCAATGATTGTTGAGATAACAAGTGGAAAGATAGAAGGGCTGCAGAAAGGCAGATTGTGCGTTTTCAAGGGACGAAAGGATATTGAAATCGATTTCATTGATAGTTATAATGGATTTATCAACCCTCGAAAGTATGTGAACTGATGAAGAATAGCAAAATTATCGATGTTGCCCGGATTGCCAATGTCTCGCCCGCGACGGTATCCCGCGTATTGAACGACAGTCCGCTGGTAACTAAGGAAACGCAAAGTAAGGTATTGAAGGCCATTCAGGAATTGAACTATACACCGAATGCCATGGGCAAGCAACTCCGATCCAGGAAGACCATGACGCTGGGCGTCGTCGTACTCGATATCGGGATATCCTATCATGCCGAGATTATCAAGGGAATTGAACAAAGGGCAAACGCAATGAATTACAAAATTCTCATCTGTAACTCGCAAAATGAGAAGAAGAAGGAACTGGAGTATTTGTCGCTGCTTCAGAACCGGACAGTAGACGGCATTATTCTGGTGGCACCGATGCTGAGCGACGAAGAGATCGCGGCCTTCGCTGGTGAAGGGTACACGATTGGGGTTATCGGACGCCGGCTTGGACATCCTAGTATTCCCTGCTCCACTACGGATAACTGGAAAATCGGTCGTGATGTGGTCACTCATCTGGCGGCGAACGGGCACCGGAGGATTGCCTTTTTGAACGGCTACGAGGAGGCGCTCGACAGCATCGAGCGGCTGCAAGGGTTCAAGGAGGGGCTGGCTGCGGCGGGACTTCCTTTTCTGTCAACTCTGGTTGAGAAAGGAGATTTCTCCGAAGATGGAGGATATGCAGCTTTCTGTCGGTTATGGGAAGAAAGCAATGATTTTACAGCGGTTTTTGCCGCCAATGACGAGATGGCATTAGGTGTGTACAAAGCTTGCTCTGAGTATGGCATTGCGATTCCGGACCGCATGGCGGTGGTAGGCGTCGACAATATCCGGATCACCAATTATGTATCGCCTAAGATCAGCTCAGTTGAACAGCCGCTGTACGAGTTGGGGGCGCTGCTGGCGGACAAGGTTATCGATCAGATCAATGGCAATCTCCAGCAGGGTCAAGGAAATTTTATGGTTGATTCCAGGCTGGTTGTCAAAGGTTCTTCCCAAAAAGGGGCTGATTCGAAATGAATGCCCACCTACAGGGCTGGAATAACACTATCCTTTGGTGGGGGAATCATGCATGAAAATGCCGCATAGAAAGGTAGAACGCTACTTCGGGAAGTTTTTTTCCGTAATGGTAGTCACGATTTTTCTGACAATTTCCATCCTGTCCATCATTCTTTATATGAATTTTGAGAAGATTGCGCTCCGCCAATCCTATGATCAGACGATGGGTAGTCTGGCGCAGACGACTCAGGAAGCCTCCGTGATGGCTGTGACCGCCGCCACGTTCGCCAAGCAGATTTACAACGATCAGAATGTCGCCAATCTGCTTAATTTTCCCGACGTCAGTGCGCTGGACATCGCCGTTTCCATCCGGCAGCTGACCAATTACCGTGAAACCTCGCCATTTATCGAATCTATCTATGTTTACAATGCCGAGGCACGCACCTTTTATGTCACTTCTGATATGAACGTACCTTCTGTGTTCACCGAGACGGAATTTTACGACCAGGAGCTGCGCAGCATGCTCCAGGATGTAAACGATTACAACACGCTAATGCCGATTCCCCGCAAGTTGAGGATCGATGGGCTGGTCGGAAACATCGCTGAGCGGGAACGCGATACGTATACTTTTTTGCTATATGACACGCTCAGCAAGAAATCGAGGAAGAATGCGGTCGTCGTCAACATAAAGGAGACGCAGCTGCATAAGCATATCGACGGTTCTCTGACGAATGCTCCGACGAATACCTTTCTGATCGACGAAAACGGCACACTTGTCACGAATAGCTGGAAGACGCCGATGCTGAGCAGCCTTAAGGGCACGACGTATATAGACCGGATATTGCGAGATCCGGAGGGTTCCGGGTATTTTGCTGCTGAGGTCGATCATGTCAAATCTCTGATCACCTACAGCAGGTCTGACTATCTAGGCTGGAGGTATATACGCATTGTGCCTTATTCGGTAATCAGCCAGAATATCGACAGTATGCGGACCAAGACAATGATCGTTGCCGGAGGCATCCTGCTCGCCGGACTTGCGCTGTCTTCTCTGCTGTCCCGTCGGATTTTCAGCGGGCTGAACCACAAGCTCTCCCGGCTAGGTAAGCTGGAGACAGAGCAGCGGGAGAGTGTCCAGGCCATGCGCATGGATTATCTTCGCAGCCTGTTGAAGGGATATACACAGATGACCGCCCCGCATGCAGCCGACCGGTTTGAACGGTACAGCATTCCGCTGGATCCTTTACAGCCTGTCCGTGTCCTGCTGATCATGGTAGACGATCACCTGCTGTTCGTGAACCGATACAAAGAGGAGGACCGCAAGCTGCTGATCTACGGAGTGCTCAACATTGCCCAAGAGCTGTTCGCTGCCGCTGGCATTCCCGCCACCGCGGCGGATATCGGAGATGAACAGGCGGCGGTGCTGCTTCAGATGTCCGGCGATGCCGAAGGTGACCGGGAGCGGTGCAAGGAGTTTGCTTCCTGGATTCAGACGGCAGTCAGCAAATATTTAAAGCTGTCAGTCACTGTTTCCTCGAGCCTGAGCGGCCCGGGTATTGAAGCGGTGCACGGCTTGTATCAGCAGGCGGTGGAAGCCTCATACAGCTGGGTGTTCAGCGGAGCCGGCAGCCATATCGAAGCCGAGGAAGTGGAACAGAACAAGACCAAACGTTATGAATATCCACTGCATAAGGAGAAGCAGATGATTGATGAGCTAATGCTGGGGCGGATAGCTGATGTAAGGCAGCTGTTCCGCGAGATCATTGTAGATACGGCTGCTTATACCTATATTTCCTACCAGTTTGCCGTTTCACATCTGACCTTTGCGCTGCAGAACGCGCTGCGGATTATCCGGTCACATTCACTGTCGAACGAGGACTGGGAGTTCATTAATCTGCAGCTGTATATGCCGCACTCCCGGACGGAGACGATGGAGCAGTTCATTGAACGTTGTATGTTACTATTTGATCAGTTGGAGAATCAGATGAATGAACGGAAGAAGAGCCGGCAGGATGAATTGCCGGGCCGGATCAAAAAAATTCTCGATGAACGTTATGCCGATCCGGATCTGTCTCTGGACATGCTGGCAGAGGAGCTTGGCATGTCCGCCACCTATATCGGGCGCGTGTTCAAACAGCATACGCTGCAGACGATACTAGGTTATATCCAGAAGGTGCGGATGAGCAGAGTGCGCGAGCTGCTGCTGCATACGGATGCTCCCGTCGGAGAAATCGCAGAACGCGCCGGCTTCTCGAACAGCCCGTACTTTTTCAAAGCGTTCAAGAAGTACAACGGTGTAACGCCTGCGGAATACCGCAGAACGGGCCGAGGGCGAACAGATGATGACGGCGTAGAAGCAGGCATTGCAGCAGATTAGAAGAGAAGGCGATCCACGGCGATAAAATCGCGTAGGATCGCCTTTTTTAACATACAGAGGTAGCAAATAAGCAGTCAGTTCGGAAAAAATTAGTCTGCTTTTTAAGCAAAAAGTGAGTCATATCGCATATGGTAAGTTGCCCGGAAAGAGGCTGTCTCCTAGTATTGACCTTGAAGCCGGAAGTACCGGCGGAATATTCCAAACAGAAGGAGAAGGAGGCTGATTCGATGTCCGGAAAGGGCGGGATCATCCGGGAACTGCGTCAGAGCAAGACGCTTCTGCTGATGATTGCACCAACAATTGTGTTTTTCATTGTGTTTAGTTACATCCCGATGATTGGCGTGTATTACGCCTTTACGAAGTTTGATTTTGACGGGGGGCTGTTTGAAAGCCAGTTTGTCGGGATGGAGAATTTCAATTTCCTGTTTAAGACAGGAGTACTGTGGAATTTGACCAAGAATACCGTACTGTATAATCTGGCGTTCATTATACTGGGCAATATCATGCAGATTATTTGTGCTGTATTCCTTGCTCAGCTGTCCGGCAAGCTGTTTAAGAAGACGGCCCAGTCGCTGATGTTTCTTCCCTATTTTCTGTCCTGGGTGCTGGTAGGCGCGTTCGTCTACAACCTGTTCTCAGACCTCGGAGTAGTCAACAGCGTACTTAAGCAGATTGGACTTCATCCCTATGATTTCTACCTACATACGGCGCCTTGGAAGTTCATTATTGTGTTCTTTAATATCTGGAAAGGGCTCGGCTACGGCACCGTCATTTATTTGGCAGCCATTATGGCGATCAGCGATGAATATTACGAGGCGGCGAAAATCGACGGGGCGACTATTTTTCAGCAAATCCGCAATATCACGCTGCCGTTACTGAAACCTACCTTCATCCTGCTGATTCTGTTCAGCCTAGGCGGCATTATGAAGGGGCAATTCGATCTGTTTTATCAGATTATCGGCAGCAACGGTATGCTGTACGATGCCACAGACATTATCGACACGTATGTGTTCCGTTCCCTGACGGTCAATTTTGACATCGGTATGGGTACGGCAGCCGGCCTGTATCAATCCTTTTTCGGCTTCGCCTTGATCATGATCGTCAATTTCATCATCCGTAAGACGAACAAGGACTACTCCTTGTTTTAGAAAGGAGGTATACGCTTGAGTACTCAAGTCAATCAACTGGCCAAAGCGGATGCCTTCAAGGGCAGCCGGATCAAGCAGGATAAGGAAACCATCGTTTTTAATATCATCGGCTACACACTGTTGACATTCGTTTCCCTGATCTGTCTCATCCCCTTCTGGCTGATCGTTGCCGGTTCTTTTACCGATGAGCTGGAAATTATCTCAAAAGGCTTTCAATTTTTCCCGAACACGCTCTCGTTTGAGGCTTATAAGTCCGTATTCAGTACGCCGGAGCAAATTTACCGGGCTTACGGTGTAACGATCGGTGTGACCATCGCCGGCTCACTGCTGGGCATTTTCCTAACCTCGATGGCTGGATATGTCCTCTCCCGCAAGGATTTCGCAATGCGTAACGGCATTTCGTTCTTTATTTACTTCACGACTTTGTTCAGCGGCGGCCTAATTCCCTGGTATATTCTCATGACCAAAAATTTGGGGCTCAAAGACAGCTATTGGGCGCTGATTCTACCTCCGCTGCTGAGTGCCTGGAACATTATCCTGATGCGCAGCTTCATGAAGTCGATCCCTGAATCCATTGTAGAGTTCGCCAAAATTGATGGCGCCGGTGATTTCAAGATCTACCAGAGGCTGATTCTGCCGCTGTCGACGCCTGGACTCGCCACAATCGGGCTGTTTCTCGCACTCGGCTACTGGAACGACTGGTTCAATGCCAATATGTTCATTACATCGGATAGTAAATATCCGCTGCAATTCCTGCTCTATAAAATCCTGTCCAGCGCAGCGGTGCTGCAGACGAACAACGGAGCCTACCTGGCCGCTAATGTCGTGCCGCCAACGGAAACACTCAAAATGGCCGTTGCTGTGGTGGCGACTGGGCCAATTATCCTGCTGTATCCTTTCGTCCAGCGCTACTTCGTGAAAGGGCTTACTGTTGGAGCGGTCAAAGGTTAGAACCGGCTTGCCGGCTAACATAGTGTTTTTTTATAAGTAATAAAGGGCAAGGTCAGACAGGCTCGAAGCATTTAGCACATTAATAGAGGAGGAATCAAGTTGGGAAAAATCAAAAAAAGATGGACACTGCTCGTCTCGCTCTCCATGCTGGCATCGTTGCTGGCAGGCTGCGGCGGATCGAATAACGGTGCGGCGGAAAAGAACAATCCGGCTACGTCCGGAGGCAATGCCAGTCCATCGGCAAGTGAGGCCACATCGTCGAAGGAACCGCTCGAAAAGGTAAAGTTAACCTGGTATCTGGTCGGCGATACGCATAAGGATATGGACAAGGTGTTGGCCGAATGGAACAAAATGCTGGAAAAAGACCTGAACACTACGGTCGATCTCAAGTTTACCACTTGGAACGACTGGCAGACTAAATATAATCTGCTGCTAACCTCCGGTGAGAAGATCGACATGATCTTCGCATCGAGCTGGGCAGATTTCTACAAGCTGTCCAAGCAGGGGGCGTTCCTGGATCTGACGAATCTGCTCCCTGAATATGCACCGGAAACTTGGGGCAATGTGCCGAAGGATGACTGGGGCTCCGTCACGGTCGGCGGCGGTATTTACGCGGTGCCGAATACGGTTCCGGAATACACGCCAGCCGGCTACGTCTACCGGGAGGACTGGCGCAAGGAATTGGGCCTGCCGGAGTTCACCGACCTGAATTCGATTGAGGCTTACATGGATGCCGTGAAGACGAAGAAGCATGTTACCCCGATCAATGGCTTGGTCTATGATAACGTGAAATTCCTATCCCAATACTGGAATGATTTCCAGATGATTGGCGGAAGTGAGGTGATCGCGGCCACTTCTTACGATACTCCGCGGGACATTCAAATCGTACCGTTTACCGACAAGTACGAAGCTTGGGTCAAGAAGATGAAGGAGTGGGCAGACAAGGGCTACTGGAACAAAAACTCGCTGTCCTCAAAGCAGGAAGCCGGCGATTTTATCAAGACCGGACAAGGATCGATCTACTGGCGCAACCCGTCCAGCGCCGGAGGCTTTATTAATGAGGTGAAGTCCAAAAAACTGAATATGGAAATCAGCTACTTCCCATTCACCCGGTTCCACAATTATGTACTTCCGACGCTGCCAAGCTCGAACGCGATGGCTGTTCCGAAGAGCTCGAAGAATCCGGAGCGCTCGCTGATGGTGCTCGATAAGCTTCGCAACGACCCTGTTTACTTTGATCTGATGACCTACGGGATCGAAGGCAAGCACTGGGCCAAGGGCAAGGACGCCAAAATGATTGTCATTCCGGCACCGGGTGTCGATCTCAATGTGACGCCGCGTTTCGATATCGCAAGCTGGGGCTGGCGCTATGAGCCCAACATGCTGAAAGAAGAAGGAGGCTGGGATGGCCTCGATAAGCTGAAGGAAGAATTCAAGCCGATCAGCAAACCGGATATTTTCGGACCGATTTATATGGATTATGATCCGGTTAAAACCGAGCTTGCAGCGGTCAACCAGGTGTTTGAGCAATACGGTAAGCCGCTGATGCTCGGGCTGATGCCTGATGTGGACGCTGCACTCAAGACCTACCGCGACAAGCTGAAAAGTGCCGGTATCGAAAAACTGCTGACTTATGTGCAGGAACAATCGAATAAATATTTTGACGAAAAAGGTATCCAATAGAGCTTGAAATTATGAGGAAAAGCGGCGGAGGCAATTTCGCCGCTGTTCCAGTTCCTATTCAGAAAAGAAAGGGGAATGTGGCAAAGCAGATTACGGGATCTGCTCTGGACCGAGTCGAAGTCCGGCGAGGCGCGGTAAGAATCGCCAGCAGCGGAGGTATGGACAGCGTGACCCCTATCGTCTTCCGCAAGCCGGATGGCGGGTACATGGCGGTAGTGGTCAACTGTACTGACCACCGTGATCAGGACTTCCGACTGCTCTGCGAAGGAATGCAGTTCACAGCCTCTCTGTCAGCTGGGACCTATTGCTGGGTGGTTGTACTGGACTAATCCCACGTTTTCGTTACGTTTGTTGTTAGCTCTATAAGGGAATTTTGAAAAGTTCATATAATATCGGGAGAGTGAACTGTTATGGCAATCAAAAAAATGCTGACTTTGGCAGTTGTTCTAGCCATTGCCGTGCCTATTGGGTCGGTGTCCGCACCGCAACAGGCGCAGGCTACAGGGGAAATCGTACAGGTATGGCTGTCCAACCCGAACACAAATACTTGGCTGGCAAGACAATCGGATGTCAATTTTTCTGCATCCGGCGGAGGTGCCGACTATACGATTACTGTCAATGAAGGAAGCACCTATCAGACGATGGACGGTTTTGGAGCTTCACTCACTGATTCATCCAGCTGGCTGCTGCAAAACAAACTGTCTGCAGCCAAAAGAACCGAGATCATGAATCAGCTGTTCAGCGCCAGCGGCATCAACATCAGCGCCCTCCGCCAGCCGATCGGCGCGAGTGACTTCAACTGGGAAATGTGGACCTATGGTGATACGAGCGGGAATAGTGATGATATGAATCTGAACGCTTTCTCGTTATGGCGGGAAGATGCCTACATCCGTCCGATGCTTAATCAGGCCTATAAGGTTAATCCGGGCCGGATCAAGCTGTTCGCCGCCCCGTGGAGTCCGCCAGCCTGGATGAAGACGCAAAAAAGCCTCTACGGCGACACGGGCGGCACACTACGTACCGATAGCTATGATGCCTATGCTAATTATTTGGTGAAATATCTGCAGCAGTATGCCGCACTTGGAACACCGGTCTATGCCCTCTCCCTGCAGAATGAACCGAAATTTGCCCCACACTATCCCGGATTGCAAATGTCTGCCAGTGAACAAATCAATCTGATCAATGTGCTGGGTCCGAAGCTGGCACAGAACGGACTTAACACTCAAATTATGGCCTATGACCACAACTATGACGATATCAGCTATGCCTCGTCGGTGCTGGGATCCAGCGCATCTGCCTATACGCAGGGCAGTGCTTTTCATTATTATTCGGCCCTCAGCCATTCCAATCTGACTACGCTGCATAACGAGTATCCGGCCAAACGGATCTGGTTCACGGAAGGCGGCAGCGGAACGTGGATTGGCGGCGGCACGAACATGGGAATGTTCCAGGATCTGATGATGCATACGATCCGATTTCCCAGAAACTGGGCAAAGTCCTATATCATGTGGAATGTCGCGCTGGATCAGAACGGCGGTCCTGCTCTCGCCGGAGTTGATGCTGCCAACCGCGGCTTGCTGACCATCCGCTCTGACACTATGGACTCAGTGACCTACAACCCGCAATTTTACGGTCTGGGGCACAGCAGCAAATTTGTCGACCTGAATGCGTCCCGCATCGATTCGAACACGTTTCAGGACAGCATGGAGGACGTAGCCTATAAAAATCCGGACGGCACCATTGCTCTTGTGCTGTCCAACCGGCTCTCCAGCGCTAAGACCGTCAAGATTCAGTGGAATTCGCAGTCATTCACGTACATGGTTCCTGCCGGAGGCGCGATCACGTTCAAATGGTCGTCCACCTCGGCACCGGTGACCGGCGGCACTTATAAGATCTTGAGCAAAGTTAGTGAAATGGCTCTGGATGTGACTGACGTTTCTACGGCGGATGGAGCGCTTGTCCAGCAATGGGAGTATACAGGCGGAAATAACCAGCGATGGACGATCCGCGATGCAGGAAATGGGTATGTCAATATCGTTAACGCAGCCAGCGGCAAAGCCCTGGATGTGATAAACGGCTCCACCACGGACGGTGCGGGCGTTCAGCAGTGGGCACTTACCGGTACGGGAGGAAATAATCAGCAGTGGAAGCTTGAAGCGGCAGGTGGGGGCTATTATAAGGTTGTGAATAAGAATAGCGGTAAAGTGCTGGATATTCCAGGCGCTTCAACCATGAACGGTACCAAAATCCAGCAGTGGTCCTATACCGGAGCGGACAATCAGTTATTCTTCTTTGTGGCACCGTGAGGTTTGATTTGTACACCAAAAAGCCCGCACAATTGCGGGCTTTTTGGTGTGTATGAAGACTGGATGCTCAGTTTAAGGCAGCCATCCCTCAGACTTGTGCTCATCAGGATTTCCGGCTGCTGTGCGAAGGACAGATTGGCCTTTCTCTATCAGCGCCTGAAGTGCATTCTGTATATAACTTCCATTGGCAATGAATAGCTTATGGTTGCAGGTGCTCAACAAACAGATAAAGCAAGATCGCCTTGATTTTACTTGTGTCTTGATGTTTCGAACTAAGACCTTCCATTCATGGTGCAGCAACTTAAACTGATATTTTATTATAGAGGTTTTATGTCATCCATTTTCAGACTATTTGTAACAGGCCCTGTGACAGGTTATAATTTAATTGGTATGACTAAGTAATCGTTATTTAACGACCAATAAAGGGGATTTCAAATGTACAGAACAGTTCAAGATTTTCTAGGAGAATGGGCAAGCGCTTCTGCTGGGACAATTCGCGTTCTTGAATCACTTACCGATGACAAATTAGATCAGGTAATTGTTGAAGGTCACAACTCATTGGGATGGTTAGGTTGGCACTTGGCAACCTGTCCGATGTTTTTTGGTGGTCAGGTAGGGTTAACACTTACTCCAGTAGGCAATCCGAAGGATGTTCCGGCTCATGCGGCTGTGATTGTTGAAGCGTATAAGAATATCGCGGCTAATATTGCTTCTGAGGTTGAGAAATTAACGGACGAGCAAATGGTTGAGAGTGTACAGACCTTTGCTGGATTAATGCCTCGTGGTGCAATGCTTAGATCGCTTATAGATCACCAGACACATCATCGTGGTCAAATGACTGTTCTCTTACGTCAAGCAGGTCTTCGTGTACCTGGCGTAATTGGTCCTACTAGAGAAGAACAAGCTCAAATGAAATAGTTACTTGTATTTACGAAAAAAATCTCGTTTCCTAGACATTTGTCTTGGAAACGAGATTTTTTTTGTCGGACGGAGTGTCACTATTATCGCTAAAGAATGCTGTTGCTTTTTGGAGGGGCCGGCGATCACTATCAGCCTGCTTCAATTTGTTGCATATATTCTCTGGGTGAGATCCCCGTCACTTTCTTGAAGACCTTACTGAAATAGAAGGCACTTTCATAACCGAGTTTTTGGGAAATTTCGTAAATACGACCTTCACCGCGCATCATCATTTCCTTGGCCACAGTGATTTTAGTCTCCGTGATATATTCTACATAATTGACCTTAGCGACTTTGGAGAACAGATGGCTTAAATAGTTTGGACTGAAATTGAAGACATCTGCTACTTGATTCAGTGAAAGCTTAGTGCCGAGATTTCTTTTGATATATTCCTGGACATTTTTGACGATTTGTTCTTTATAGCTTTGTCTTCGAGTAGAGAGAATTTCCGAGCAGCCATCACGGAACTGAATCAACCAGCCGGCGATCTCTTCAATCGTATGCATCTGATAGATGGCCCGGTATCCTTCCGGCTCATTTTCGAAGATATGCTCTACAATGTTTTCTCCATCCGCAAGAAGCGAAGTGGCCATATACAGAATATTGCAGGCAGCATCGGTGGCGGGCACCAGTAAGTCAGGTCGGTCTTCGAAGATTTCAATCATTTTGGAGATGATGGTGTATAAAGCAAGGGTATCTAGTTCTTCAAAAGCACGGCGGATCTCCGAACGAGATTCAGAGAAATCAAACAACGGATGTTCCTGCTCTAGAGGTTCATTCTCATCGAAGAAAACAAAAGACCGTTCTTGCAGGGCAACTGGCAATGCCTTTCGAGCTGCTAGGTAGCTCTCCCGCATTAAATAAGGGTCCTCGACGGCAAACCCTATGGCACCAATAATCGTTACATTGAAATAGTTATGTAATACGGATGCCATGTCGGTAAGTTGCTTCTCAATGTCAGACATCCAGTGACGGGGATCGACTTCGGGGACAGGTAGAGCAACGGCGAAATTACGTAAGTCAAGACTGGTTACATAACAGGGTTGTATAGAAGTAAGCGTATCCTTTGCCATTTGCACAGTGCTTGAGCATAAGGCAACCAGCTTATCTCCACGGGGAGGAACAGTGTCTGGGCCCAGAATGCGGCAAGTACAGACTAGGTAGGCGGGCTCGGAAAACTCTAACGCCAAATCCTCTTTCTGCAGGAGATACTGGTTCTTATTCTCGAACAGGTTATTGAACAGACGAATGAAGAATTTATCACGCTGCGCCTGAAGGTTGCCACGGTGAACCAGCTTTGGGTAGCTTTCCATCGTCTGGTAACTCTCTAGAAAGGAAATAGCCTTTCGGATGGATTCGGCCAGTGCTTCCGGAGTGAGTTCCAGCTTTACTAGATAATCCGTGGCCTGCACCTCTATAGCTGCGCGTGCGTATTGAAATTCTTCATAACTAGTCAACATAATGAATAGCGGAAGTCGACCATATTTTTGGCGTATCGAAGCGGCAACCTCTAAACCGCTCTTGATTGGCATTTTGATATCGCTGATTACGATGTCCGGGCGGAGAGTGTCAATCATCTCTTCTTCTTGAGCACCGTTGTGCGCGATACCGACAATCTCTATATTATATTGCTCCCATTTCAGCATAGACTGCAAGCCGATACAGACAAGAGCTTCGTCGTCGGCAATTAATAATTTAATCAATTTGACCACATCCTTGCTAGATTTGCCATTCTACTCTTTTTGTATAAATGGTAGAAGGATTTTCATTAGAGTATACTGCCCCATTTCACTCTCAATCGAAAGACCGTAATTCTCCCCAAAGGCTAGCCGTAAACGCTCATTTACACTATGGAGTCCAACGTTCTCGAAAACTCCCCTAGTTCCATCCTCCGAATCACACAGAATGGTGGAGATTTGTTCTTCCTTCATGCCTACACCGTTGTCTTCAATCGTGACCAGGATATCGGCAAAGCCGCTTTTTTTCACCGTGATGAGAATATCTCCTCTACCTTTGGGCTCGATGCCATGGAAGATAGCATTCTCAACCAGAGGTTGTAACGTGAAACGGGGAATCAGGCCGGAGAGCAGTTCCTCATCTTCAATTTCCTTCACCATCGAGACTGTACTGCCATACCGGTATTTCTGAATCAGAAAATAGTCATCGAGCAGGCTTAACTCATCATTCAGTGGCATTAGTCTCCGGTTGTCTTTGGCGATGCTCCGCAGCAGTCTGGAGAGTGAAGTAGTCATTTCTGCAATGCCGGTAGCATTCTGAATCGTAGCCATCCATTTGATCGAATTCAGTGTGTTGTACAAGAAGTGGGGATTGATCTGACTTTGCAGCATCCTGTACTCTAGCTCCTGTTTCTGCTTCTCGTCAGCGAGCCGGCTATCCATGAGCGCAACAATGTCCTGTGATAGACGGTTGATACCTCGACCAACATCACCTAGTTCACTGTTCCATTCGATATTGCGGTCCAGCAAGAAGTTGCCCTGGGCAATCTTATCAATTCGCTTCTTTAATTTCTCTACCGGGAGACTGATGTTACGGGTTAAGTACAAAGTAATAATGCCGCTTAAGACGATGACTAGTAAACAAACGCCAAGCATTACCAGAATCCATAGATTTGCTTTGGGAGCGAATTGATCATTGGATAAGGTCTGCGACAGAATCACTCCACTCCGCACGGGATAAGAGACCACAATTTGGCTTTCTTCATCCTCCAGCTTGATCATGGACAGCTCGGTTTGTGGACCGACAGGCTTATCATCGGTATAGGCCACAGGTTCATACGGCGTAGTCATTGCAGTCACTTTATCGCCAATGAGCTGATAATGATGATTGCCGAGCGTCAACAGCATTCGGGAGTTCTTTGGCAGGGAATACCCCTTCAACTTGTCGGTAATTAAGGAAGTATTGGCGAGTAAGTAGACCGTTCCAATCCGGGCAGCCCCATCTCCGTAAATAGGTAGAACAAAAGGAATTCCGTTCGTGGTGGAGAGCGGGTCCTTAATTACTTGTTCCCACTGCTCCACAGCATCTTTATTTAGTCCGGGAATTTGACCGATATTGTGTACAGTAAGTGGAATTGAAGTGCTGACGGAATTATCCACCTGCAGGAACTTTCCGTTGTTACCCGTAACAATCAAGCGGCGGACATAGCTATTGGACCGATTGATCCGAAAGTCCTCCTGCATGGAGTTAAATACATTAACAGCATCCTTGGCGCTTGCCTTCGGAGATACAAAATAATCAGTGAGTAATGTATTGGTGGACGAGTTGGTGCTATTGGTCATCGCTAATGAGGAGAGATTAATCAAATCTTGTTCAATAATATGGGAAACTAGCTGCAGGTTGAACTCAGTCGCCTGGATGGTTGTTTTACGCTGATAATAGGTAATCAATTCATAGCTGAAAAAGGATAGCAGAGCGGCGATTAGTAGCGCAAAGATGGTCATGATCAGAATAATGCGGCTCTTAATGGTTGATTTTCTTACCGTATTGAACACTCCTCTACAAAATGCAGAAAAATATAAAGCGGTTTCAAAAATATCTTTCAATTAATGCATATTCAAAGTTAATCTTCTATTTATAATATGCTTAACTAGTTTACCGATATCCATATTAACACCATAGCATATTCCTGTGATTCCATACAGTGGAAGGCAGAGGAGCTGAGAAATTTACATGTTTTAAATAGGATTTTACAGGTTTGAAGCAAGGAGGAAGAGAAGAACAAAGAAAAGTGAATGAACTGAGTTTGAAAATACATGCCATTCTAGATGGGAAAGTCTTAAACTTTGAAATAGATCGGATGAGCCGATCAGTGTAAACAATCAGAAGGAAAAGGGGATTTTTATATGAAATTGAAAAGATTCTATGGCATGACTTTTGCCACAATACTCTCCCTAAGTGCGCTAGCCGGATGTTCCGGTAATAACAACAACGAAGGCAGTGCTGCAACAGCTGCTCCAGAAACGGGCAATACTGCAAACGCTTCCGCTGAACCGAAACAGGACCCTGTGACCTTGAAATGGGCATTGTGGGATTGGGAAGCCACAGCATACTATCAGCCGTTGATCGATGCCTATAAAGCTGAGCATCCGAATGTAACGATCGAATATGTCGATCTTGGTTCCACTGACTATATGACAATGCTAAGTACACAGTTGTCCGGTGGTGCAGATCTGGATGTTCTTACGATTAAGGATATTCCTGGATACTCAAACCTTGTGAAACAAAATCACTTGGAGCCGCTCAAGGGATTCATGGGAGACAAAAACATTGATCCATCCGTCTATGGCGGTACTGTAGAACAGATCGAAGTGAACGACGAAGTGTATGCGCTTCCTTTCCGGAGTGATTTCTGGGTTGTCTACTATAATAAGGATTTGTTCGATAAAGCGGGAGTGGAGTATCCAAGTAATGATATGACATTCGACCAATATGATGAACTTGCTAGAAAAATGACCTCGGGCAGCGGTTCTGAAAAAGTATACGGAGCCCATTATCATACTTGGCGGAGCGCGGTTCAATTGTTCGGTATTCTTGACGGTAAGAACAACGTTGTCGGTGGAAACTACGATTTCCTGAAGCCAACCTATGAACGGATCTTGAAAGAACAGGAAGATGGTATCGTTATGGATTACGCCACACTAAAGACTTCAAGCACGCATTATTCCGGTGTGTTCTACAACAATTCCGTTGCGATGATGAACATGGGCAGCTGGTTTATAGCGACTCAAATTGAAAAGGTGAAGAGCGGCGAGTCTCAATCAACCAACTGGGGAATTGTGAAATATCCTCACCCGGATGGTGTGGAAGCCGGTACAACACTGGGTACAATTACTTCCCTGGCTGTAAATCAGAAATCCAAAAATAAAGAAGCGGCACTTGATTTCATGAACTTTGTGACTGGTGAAGAAGGTGCAAAAGTCATTGCTTCCACCGGAACCATTCCAGCGATTAAGAACGATGAAGTTATCAGTTCCATTACTTCGATTGACGGTTTCCCTACGGATGATAACAGCAAAGCGGCACTGACTACGGTTCAGACTTATTTGGAAATGCCAATGCATGAAAAGAGTGCGGACATTGAAGTAATTCTAAACGAAGCCCACGATAACATTATGACCAAAAACGCTTCGATCGACGAAGGCTTGAAGGATATGAATACGCGCGTACAGCAGCTCTTGAACAATTAACCTGAAGAGAGTTGGTGAATTCTAAGGGCGGGTGAAAGCCCGCCTTTTATAGAAAGGTTTGGAGGAGAAAGAATGCAGAACGAAACCATATTGGATACAAAAAAAATTTCTAAACGTCATTTGTCAAAAGGTGTCCGGGAAAACCTGGTAGCGTACAGCTTCATTGCGCCGAACTTTATCGGATTTGCCGTGTTTACACTTGTACCCATGTTTTTCGCCTTTATCCTAGCTTTTGTGAAATGGGATGGGGCCAATCCAATGAAATATATCGGATTGGACAATTTCACCCGGCTTATTAAAGATACAACATTTCATAAAGCATTATGGAATACCATTGTTTACACTATTGGCGTAGTACCGTTCACCATGATTGTTGCGCTGGCGCTGGCGATTTTGCTTAACCAGAAGATCATGGCCCGCAATTTCATGAGAACCGTATTCTTTTTCCCATATGTGGCATCCTTGGTAGCCGTTGCTGCCGTATGGAACTTTATCTTCAGCCCTACGATGGGGCCGATCAACAATATTTTGCATACCCTTACCGGTATCCCACTGGAGGATCTTCCTCGCTGGGCGGCGGATAAACACTGGGCGATGTTCACAGTAATACTGTTCACTGTGTGGAAAAACATGGGTTATTACATGGTCATTTACTTGGCGGGTCTACAGGGGATCAACCCTGAGTTGTATGAGGCTGCTGAACTTGATGGTGCTAACGCCTGGAGAAGATTCCGCAATGTGACGGTCCCTCAACTGGCGCCTACATCCTTCTTTGTGCTGATGATTCTAGTCATCAATTCGTTCAAAGTCTACGATATCTTTATCAACCTATTTGCCGGCGCTGATAACCAGTTGAACGATTCTACAAGGGTTATGGTTTATCAAATCTACAATACGGCGTTCCGTTCGCTTGATTACGGATATGCCAGCGCCATGGCCATTGTGTTGTTTCTGCTGGTACTTGGCATCACCATCGTCCAGTTCCGCGGCGAGAAGAAATACGGACAATAGGAGGATTCAAAAGATATGGTGGGTACAAATAAAGGAATTAGAATCGGCACGATGGTGCTAGTGTATATTTTGTTGTTTGCTACGGTGCTCTGTATGCTTGTTCCATATATATGGATGTTGTCTTCTTCGCTCAAGCTGAACAAGGATGTGTTCTCATTCCCGATGCAATGGATTCCGGCGAATCCGCGCTGGGGAAATTTCGTGGATATCTGGACCCGTATTCCACTGGACCGCTTCATTTATAACACGGCGAAATTATCAATTATCGTAACGATTTTGCAGCTATTGACTTCAAGTTTTGCTGCGTATGCATTCTCCAAACTGCAATTCAGAGGGAAAAATGTTTTATTCCTTGGATATATCGCTACGATTGCGATACCTTGGCAGGCATATATGGTGCCGCAATTTATCTTGATGCGTTACATGGGACTTAACAATACTCATCTGGCAATCATTCTATTGCAGGCATTCTCGGCTTTCGGAGTATTTCTGATGCGCCAGTTCTATCAGGGTGTCCCAGATGAATTATGTGAGGCGGCCCGAATCGATGGCTTGAGCGAATATGGGATTTGGGCGAGAATTATGCTGCCACTATCCAAGCCGGCTTTGTCCACCTTGACGATTTTTACCTTTGTTGCCACTTGGAATGACTTCTTGGGGCCGATGATTTATTTGACGGATACGAAACTCAAGACTATACAGATTGGACTACGAATGTTCATTTCGCAATATTCCGCCGAGTACGGTCTGATAATGGCTGCAAGTGTGGTTTCCATTATTCCGGTTGTGATTGTTTTCTTGGCACTTCAGAAGTACTTCGTTCAAGGCGTCGCAGCATCTGGTATTAAAGGCTAGACAGGTTTGAACTTGGCAGTTGCAGTTTTCGCATGCTGCCAGTTTTTTTTTAGCTTATCAATAAAATGAATGCGCTTTCTTTGTTTGCTGGGCGATAAAGTCAAATCAAGCATGAAACATGCCGAGAGACCATTTATAGCAAAAGGAGGATTAAAGAATGAGCAGAAAACACTCCGTTAGAAAAAAGCTATTCTCAATGATGATGACCACTGCGCTTGTAGTTGGAATGTTTCCGGCACTCCATATGCCATCTGTATCTGCGGCTACGGTGAATACTATTTTCGCAGCCGCCTTTATGGGGGCGAAGACATCTGCTGACACTACTTTGCCTGCTAGCATTGACATTGGAGGCCAGTCTGCGACTGTGAAATGGAATATAGGTGAAGATACCTTTGCCGTTCCTTATGACACAGTGACAGTCACGGGTACAGCGAATGGTGGTCCGGTTGTTGCCAATGTAGAAGTTATTCCACCTTCAAGGAATCCATTGGTTTACTTTGTGGATAGCGGCAGGGGGGGCGATTCCGTAGGTAATGGTCCTACTTCTTCGCCACTGTACGAAGCAGTCAATACGCTGTCCGGTAGCGCGTTGCTCAACCAGTCACCAGATCAGAAATATATCAGCGGAACGACTGCCTGGGGATTTGATGATTCTATAAACAAGGTGAAGAACTCCAAAGACGGAGGACTTACCGATCCTGCAACTGATCCATCCATATGGACAGTAGGACTTCGTGCCGACCCTACTAGCAGTCATATTGTATATAAATTAATGGCTCCAGAAGCTGGAACCTATACACTCAGTAGTGGTTTCCATGATTGGTATGGCAGCCGCACTCGAGTAATACAGCCTCAGATCGAATATAAGGATACAAATGGGGCAACAAAGACGATCTCGTTTGCACAACTCAATACTAATGTGACTCCGCTTATTTCCGGCGAATTCACTATTCCCGGTGATATCGACGCTAGTAGCCCTATGACATTGACCTATGCCTATGTTTCCGGTGAGAAACCAATCTTGAGCTGGTTCGCCGTTGCCAAGGGCGGGATTCAAAAAGAGATCGAAGATGCTCGGCAGAACGCAGCTTCCATGGTCAAGGTTCTACTCGACGGCAACGATATTAAAGCGGACAATGTCAACGGCCTAACGTTCAAGGGATTTGGCGTACTAAGTGCCAACAGCACCAGTGCACTGTTGATGGATTATAAGGCTGAGCATCCGGAAGCTTACGCAGAAATGTTGCGGATTCTGTTCGGTGGAGAGCATCCCATTATGACGCATGTAAAAATAGAGATGGGCAATGACCGTAACAACTCTACCGGCCCGGACCCGGCTACTATGCGTACGGCCGATGAAGAAGCCAATGTCACTAGGCATCCCGGATTCCAGCTTGCGGCTGACGCCAAGGCTACGAATCCGGATCTCAAGGTCAGCATCCTGCGATGGAGTGCTCCGGCCTGGGCAAGCAACAACGATAAAATCTATACCTGGTATAAAGATACAATTCTTGCTGCTTACCGTGAGTATGGCTATATGGTCGACTACGTCAATCCCCATATCAACGAACATACGCCGGATTTGACCTGGACCAAACAGTACGCTGAGCGTGTTAAAACAGATAACGAAGGTTTTACAAGCCCAGAAGAGCAAGCGCTCTATAACCAGATCAAAGTTGTGATCTCTGATGAAGTAGGGATTGGTTCATTTGGCGGCAGTATGGTAAGCGACGCTTCTCTAAGGGAGGCGGCTCCGATCGCCGGATATCACTATAACACTGACGACGACAGCGCAGGCAATTTCAAAAAGCTCGCGGAACAATATGATATTGAAGTATGGAACAGTGAGGCGCAGTCCACCTTCAGTAACTCTGCCTTCCGTCCCAACAATAATGTGAAGGACCCTACAGTGGAAGGAACCGGCATCGGCGGTGTTGGCAGTCCACTGGAGATGAGCAATACGATTATTAAAGGATTCGTCAATTCCCGCCGGACGCACTTTATTTATCAGCCGGCCATCGGCTCCTTCTACGAAGGTGGACAATATTCGTTTAAGGAACTACTTAGCGCACGTGATCCGTGGTCGGGATGGATTCATTATGATGCAGGTCTTGTTGCTCTGCAGCATTACAGCTGGTTCGCCAATGTGGGCTGGGAGAACGAAGATAATACGGTAGGGATTTGGAGAGCAGTTCCTAAGGCTAGCTCCACGGGTGCAACAGGCACTAACCCTGTTAGCGGTCGCAACGGTTCTCCTAGCTATATGACACTTGCTTCACCTGACAGAAGTGATTTTTCAACCGTTATCGTGAACGATAGCGAATATGCCAAAACCTATAAGCTTCAGACGGTAAATATGAACTTTGTGGGTAATCCATCATTGGAAGTATGGGAGACTCGTGCGGCAGACGCGGGTGAAGCTTTCAACAGCAATTATATGAAATATCTCGGGGATGTCGCTGTTGATGGCAGTGGGGTTTATACCATTCATGTCAAACCATATTCGACATTGACTGTGACCACTTTGAAGAACAAGGATAATGAGGTGTATCAAACACCGTTACCAGTAGAAGGCGACCGCATCGTGCTTGATACCGACGCCACAGGGAGGATTCAAAATACAGCGGACAATATCCTGTATGCCGATGATTTTGACTACTCCTATCAATCCGTTGTGAAGATCGGGGCAGGTGGGCAGAATGCTGGCACCCAAAGCTATATTGAATCCCGCGGCGGTTCCAAAAGTGTGATACCACGCTATACGCACGACCGCAACGGTGCATTTGAGGCGTATCTTCCGGACGGTTCTGACAACTATGTTCTGCGCCAACAGCTGGATACGGAAATTATGGGGCTGGGTGGCACTTGGAACGGTGGAGATCCCGTAACAGCTATAGGTGATAACCGGTGGACAAATTACAAGGCCAGTGTAGATGTTTCGTTCGAGACGAACAGTACGCAAGGCGGAGCCAATTATGCTGCGATTGGCGCACGGTATCAAGGAGGCGGCAGCTCTCACACTATAAACGGCACACCTTATGTACTGAAGTTCTGGTTTGACGGAGGTTGGCAGCTGCTGGTCAATAATAGCGCAGTAGCGAGTGGCAATGTAGTGAGCGGTTCCGGTGGAGTAAAGCTGGATGGATTTAACACCGCACATGATGCCTGGCATAACATTGCCATTCAGGTTGCAGGTGATAAAGTGATTGCCTATTTGGACGATGTGAAACTGGCTTCTTATACTGATCCGATCCCTGAATTGTCTGGTCGGGTAGATTTAGCCAGTGGATATTATCATGTTCGTTTCGATAATCTGAAGGTCGAGACGATTGACGGCTATACGCCATACTATTCCGAATTACTGGATAATCTTGAAATGTATGATCTGGCTGCTACACCAAACCCTAAATTAAAATACGGCGGTTTGTGGAGTCATCAAAACGGGGCTGGTATGTATATTTATCAGCGTTCCCTATCTACCAGTCAAGGTGCAGCTGCTACGATGGAATATTCTTTTGAAGGCACCGGGTTAGATATTCTGGGACCGAATAATGGATCGGCTAAGTTAGAAGTGACTGTTGATGATGAAATTGTCACACTGTCAGCCGATACGATGGCCTCCAAAGAACTCTACCAAACGTACACGCTTCGCGGACTTAAATATGGACAGCATAACGTTCAGATAAAGGTATTAAGCGGTACTTTGGTTGTTGACGCGGTGGCCGTTGTTTCCGGTGAAGTAAAAGGTGCAGCGGACACAGCTGCTCTTCAATCAGCGGTAATAGCGGCGAAAGAATTTACCAAACTGGATGAATATTCGGATAGAGACTGGCAGCTTTTTGCAGCTGCACAGAACACCGCCCAAGAAGCACTAGACAATGCTGCTGATTTCAGACTGGATCAGGAAGGAACTGTGCAACTCGCGGGACGTCTGACCTCTGCCCAGAACCAATTGACAACAGGGGATATACGGGAGCTTGCTGCTCCTCAGGATATTGCCACTTATGTCGGGAAACTGCCGAATCTTCCAGATAAGTTGGAGGCTACCCGAGAAGATGGATCCAAATTGCAGGTGTCTGTGAAGTGGAATTTAGACGCGGTCAGCTTCAACACACCCTATGAAAGAGTAGCTGTAACCGGCACTTATGGCAATCTAAAAACTACTGCTAATGTGGAAGTAGTGCCAGAAGGTCTTGTGTACTTTTTGGATGTCGGTGTTTCGGCGGATATCGTCACACCACCCTATACGGTGATCAAGAATTTCGTGGGCGACAGCCTTCTGAATAGCACCGCGGATCAACTATCAACAGGCGCTGTGTGGGGTCATATCAATACAGGGGCAAATTATAATCTCAAAGGGCTCGGCGGTGCCGTAGTTATCACGGATAAAACTCAGACAGGTGTCTACAGCTCGAATACAAAGAATACACCTCTGATCTACACCCTCCCTCTGAGCGCAGGAAAGTACACGATTACATCGTTCCATCGGGACTGGTGGAATATGAGCAACCGCACGATGGATATCGCGCTTAGCTACACTGATGCTGAAGGGAAGATAGTAAACGAAACGGTCAAGACCGGTGTACTCGCAGGTCCTAATGGCATCACGATCACTCATGACTTTACGCTGCCGGTGAGCGGCGTCGTGAAATATTCGATAAACAATACGAATAGTCAGGCATCTGTGATCAGTTACTTAGCAGTGGCGAAGGACAGGTTCAGCATTGTCAATGAGCAGGCTGTAAACGAGGCTAAAAGTATTATAGAAGGTGCTGCATATAGCGTGCAGAAGGAAACAGCTAACAGCGAAGACGGAGTCCGGACTTGGCTGCTCCAAACGATGAACGGTTTAATCGGGTTCAGTGATACGGGGGTTACGATGGGTGATATCACCCTATCTTCGTTCCAGGAAGCTACTGATGACACAGAAGGCAGCTTCAGCTTCACAGTATTACTGAACAAGGGCGAATCGAAGGCAGAAGCTGCGGCCAGCGGAACGATTAAGCTATCGGAGCCAGATATGAAGCAGCCGGAGATTACCTTGATAGGTGAAGCCATAGTCAATCTGCAGATCGGTTCTGAATATACGGATGCCGGAGCCACTGCGTATGACGACCAAGACGGTGATATCACAGACCGCATCAATACAACGGTCAGCAGTGAAGTGTATGGTCTGACTGAGTTAGATACAGCGCAAGCGGATATCTACACCTTCCATTACAATGTCAGCGATGCCGCAGGCAACACGGCTGCGGAAGTCACCCGAAAAGTAATCGTATCGGAAGATCCAGATGTACTGAAGCCGGTCATTACACTGCTTGGTGAACCATCTGTTCAACTGGACAATGGCGCAAGCTATACAGATGCCGGAGCCACCGCAATGGATAACCGCGATGGCGATATTACAGAACGTATTGTGGCGACGATTACGAAGGATGGAAATCATACGGAGACGCTAGATACCTCATCAGCAGGCACTTACATTTATCATTATAATGTGAGCGATTCCGCGGGCAATACGGCTGTTGAAGTTATAAGAATAGTTACAGTGGGAGAAGCACAGCAACCGCCGACTTCAACACCAACGGTAGAACCAACACCGACAGTTGAACCCACAGCAAATCCTACACCAACACCTGTACCTGAAGTAACCTCAGGGCCGGTGTCGACCACAGCACCGACGGTATCACCAACACCGCTGCCGCGGACCACGCGGATTCTTAACAGTGACGATTTCACGGCTCCAGTTGGAGGGGGAATAACAGTTCAGCTCACAGAAGCTACTGATTCTGTACTGCTTCCTGTGGGAGTGTCAAATATCATCGGAGTGAACACGCTGCGTCTCGTATGGAATACATTTGCTATCCAACTGACCCCAGAAGCGCTAAAGAGTATCCAGGAGAAAGCTGCAGGAGGTCAAGTGGATGGAGCACGAATCAAACTCTCGGCCGTGAAGGCATCCAGAGTTGCCGTGGAACAGCTTATGAATAACCCAGCTGTCAACGGCTCGGTTCAGTTATCTGCTGCAAGTGATGTAATTAACTTCAGTTTGGAAGTTATTAGTACGAATGGCACTGCCGTACCGGTAGCCCGTTTTGACAAGCCACTGACGCTTACCTTCATAGTAGATTCAGATTCCAATCCTAATTTGCTCGGCATCTACAATATAGCCGGGAACGGAGCTCTTGAATTTATGGGCGGAACGCTAGCTGATGGAAAATGGAGTACGGAAATACAGCATTTCAGCCAGTTTGCAGTCCTGGAATATGACAAGACATTCTTGGATGTCAGTACGGATAGCTGGGCTAGCGATGTTATTAAGATAATGGCGGCTAAACATATTATCCAAGGTATTTCCGATACTGAATTTAATCCGCAGGGGAAAGTGACAAGAGCACAATTCGCGACCATGATTGCAAGAGCGCTAGGCTTAGAGGCGGGAAGTCATTCAACGTTTGTTGATGTGGACTCCAGTGCTTGGTATGCCGAATCCATTGCAGCCGTAAGCGAAGCGGGTATTGTGCTCGGACGTAGTTCGGATTCATTCGCACCGGACCGCAGCATTACCCGCGAGGAAATGGCCGTAATGATCGTTAGAGCTTATGAATATTTACAAGGCAGCAAGGTAAGTGAAGTTTCCGCAGGCTCGTTCAGTGATTATTCCCTGATTCATGTCTGGGCACAGAAATCAGCAAGTTTCGCTGAGCAGGCAGGGCTGATAAAAGGACGAGGCAATATGCAATTCGCACCGCAAGAGATGATGACCCGTGCCGAAAGTGCGCAAGTCATCGCCAATCTGCTGGGATATTTGTAAGCCGCACTTCCATGAACCTGGCAGCTGCATTTAGCGGGTGCCAGGTTTTTTTATAAGTTCAAAGAAGGGTTTATACAATTGCGAGGCGTCGATAAGTGGCAATGTCAGCTTTTTTTGCCGTATTTTCCAGGTGGAATGCCCGTGATATTCTTGAAAGTACGTATGAAATTGGCATAGTCATTGAAGCCGGATAGATAACAGGTATCGGATACGGAGTTTCCGGCGGATAGGAGCTGTTTGGATAAAGCAATTTTTTTAAGCAGGACGTAACGGTAGATCGTTCCTCCTGTCTGCTGCTTGAACAGGTGACTAAGATAATATTTATCGATGTTTAATTCACCAGCGATCTGCTCTAGCGACAGATTCAGATGCAGATGGTTATCGATATAGCGCATGGCCGATTGAATATGCGATGAAATAATACTGGGTATGGTGGAACTAGTACGGCTATATAGCTCATTAATGAGGACCAGAATCTGGATCAGATAAGTTAAAGCCAGAACCTCACTGCCGTATTGAGGATTCTCCAAGATTGCAATCAGGCGAAAGGCAAGGGCCATGTACTCTGCAAGCAGTGTTTCATCCATTTGAGCGAGATTCTGCTCTCCGGGCTGACGGTTCTGGAAACAGGCGAGCAGATTTGTGGTTGCGGTGCAGAAGGGATATACAAGTGGAGCTTTGAAATGAATAGTTAATCGTTCGTAAGGCTCCGGAGATAAATTAATGATTTTATGAATCTCGTGATTGTTGAATAAGAGCACATTGCCCCGTTGAAGCGGATAGCTGTACTGATCCACAAATCCGTTCACCGTGCCGCCTAAAAATAGGAAGATTTCAAAGTGATCATGAATATGAAAATCTTTGGTGGGTGAGATCGGTGAATTGCCGATGCCCGCCAGTATGTCGCCTTCGAACGGCTGATAATACTGGGCATGTTTCATCCGGATAACCCCTTTCAGATTAATAGCAATAAACGCAATAAATAATCATTAATCGCAAAGACATTGCAATAATACAACACTAAACTATAGAAGAAGATTACGCAATAAACCAAGTATACAGCTGGTCTGAACATGAGTAGTAGGGCTCTGCATCTGCTGAATAGACGCAATTGAAAGGGTGGATGGTGTATGAATAGTACGAAACACCGCAAATATTGGCTGGATACGATGCTACAGATCGGGAACCCAGTACTTGACGCTTTGTCGCAAAGAAAATTAAAGGAACGGCTGCCCACCGAGTTTCATAGTGACAGGAGCAAGTTTGCGCATTTGGAGGCATTCGCCAGGTTGGCCTGTGGAATGGCCCCATGGCTAGAGCTTGAAGGGCTGGAGGGTGAAGAAGAAGAGCTCAGGGCTCGTTATGTCATATTGATGCTGGAATGCATCGATGCCGCTGTTGATCCATCATCACCTGACTATATGGATTTTAAGTCCGAAGGCCAACCGTTGGTCGATGCGGCATTCCTCGCTCATGCGTTGGTGCGTGCACCGAAGCAGCTTGCCTGGCGGCTGAATGAGCGGGCCAAAGGTAATTTAATAACAGCCTTGAAGCGAACACGCCGGACTGCACCCAGCGGGAGCAATTGGCTGCTGTTTAGCGCAATGGTTGAAGCAGCTTTGTATATACTCGGCGATTCAGAATATGACCGGATGCGTGTTGGTTATGCGATCCACATGTTCATGGATTGGTATAAAGGCGATGGTATCTACGGGGATGGCAAGGACTTTCACTGGGATCATTACAATAGCTTTGTCATTCAGCCGATGCTTGTGGATGTGGTTACACTTTTTGAACGGGACTCGGAGCAATACTCCGTATTGAGGCCATTGATTCTGGAGCGGGCACAAAGATACGCAACTGTTCTGGAACGGATGATTGCGCCGGACGGAACGTATCCGTTTATAGGGCGCTCTATCGTTTACCGTTTTGGTGCGTTTCAGCTGCTATCACAAGCGGCGCTACAGCATTTTCTGGAGGATGCACTATCACCCGCACAGGTACGCTGCGCCTTGACCGCTGTAATCACACGGACTATGGGGTTTCCAGGGACGCTGGATGAGGACGGGTGGCTACGTCCGGGGGTGTATGGTTACCAGCCCGAGCTTGCGGAGAGCTATATCAATACGGGAAGTCTCTATTTATGCGCTTCAGTATTTCTTCCTCTGGGGTTACTTCCTTCAGATCCTTTCTGGGCAGGGACAGAACTGAAATGGACAGCACAAAGAATCGCAGCCGGAGAGGATGTTATGAGAGATCATGCCTTGAGTAGATAGGGCGATCTGATCTAATCGGTCAAAGGGAGGGGAAAAGCATGAACAGACAGGAGCTTTTCGGAATTGTTCAAGAAATGAAGCCAGCAAATCTGAGCTTGTATTATCCTGATGGAGAATCGGATGCTTTTTGGAAACAGGCCTTATCATCCGAGACATTAAAGGAAGATATCAGCGAAATTCGCGAGGAGGCTCAAAGATTAGACAGCCAACCTATATCAGAGCTGACGGATACGCTATTTTCAATTTTTGCGCGTACGGGTTCGAGGTTAGAATATGAACGGGTCTATTTCGAACGGAGAAGAAGGCTGAATACATATGTATTTATGACCTTGCTTGAGCCGGATAATGTCAGACTTCTGGAGAACCTGGAAAATATCCTATGGTCTATATGCGAAGAGTACACATGGTGCCTGCCAGCCCATCTTCCTGTAGATCATAATACAGAGAATATTGATCAGTTTATTGATCTGTTCTCCTCGGAGACCGCTTTTACCCTTGCCGAAATTTCTCTATTACTGGGAGTACGACTTCCGCTGCTTCTTCGATCCCGAATCAGACATGAAGTAGAAAAGAGAATATTTCGACCTTTTATTGAATGTAGTCCTTATGAATGGGAGACTGCACGTCATAACTGGGCAGCAGTGTGCGGAGGGTCGATCGGGGCAGCCGCCTTATTGATGTTGGATGATCCTGCTGCGCTGACGAATATCCTGCTGAAGACAGAGCGCAGCATGAGCTACTATCTGGAAGGCTTCGGGGATGATGGGGCCTGCCTGGAAGGTCTGAGTTACTGGAACTACGGATTTGGCTATTTCACGTATTACAGCGATCTTCTCCGGGTTAGAAGTGAGGGAAGAGTAGACTGGCTTGCAACGGACAAAGTGCGAAGTATCGCTCAGTTCCAACAGAAAATTTTCATCGGTGGCAATTTTGTCGCCAATTTCTCTGACTCAGAGCCTCGAATTCACATACATATGGGCTTGTCCCATTATTTAGCTGATACCTATCCAGAAGTAGAATGTCCTCCGCCTGTGCTTCGCACTCCTTACGCTAAGGATCACTGCAGCCGCTGGGCTCCGGCTTTTCGAAATCTCATCTGGAGAAGGACCGGCGATGAGAAACAGGATCAGGATTGGGGAGCCGCCAGTTATTATCTTCCTGATGCGGGATGGCTTGTCTCGCGTTATCAGTCCGGAGGAAGTTCGTTCGGCTTTGCGGCTAAGGGAGGGCATAACGCTGAACCTCATAATCATAATGATCTGGGACAGTTCATTCTGTCAGGTGGAGGCGAAATCTATGCAGCTGATCTCGGCTGTGGAGAGTATACGGCTGAATATTTTGGGGCTGGCCGTTATCAATATGATTGTAACGGCTCGCAGGGACATTCGGTTCCGATCATCGGCGGCCAGTATCAACTGGCTGGCAGGAAGCATAGTGCTACAGTTCTGTACGCGTTGGCTACGGTTGAAAAAGATGAACTGAAGCTGGAGCTGTCTCAGGCATACGAAGTGGAAGAGCTTCAATCCCTGATCCGCTCTATGGTTTGGTACAAGGGGCAGCATCCTCGCTTGGAGTTAATGGACGAGTACCAGTATAACGGTAAGTCAGTGAGCTGGACAGAGCGGTTCGTTACCTTGCGTCGTCCGAAAATGCTGCGTTCTGGTGTTGTGCTGCTGCCCGGAACTGGAGTAGACGGAGTGGAACTGACTTATGATGTTCAGATCGTTGAGCCAGAGATTACTGCACGTGAGTACCGGGATCATTTTGGCAGGGATACGGTCTGGTATACGCTAGACTTTCATGCTCTTCAGCCCGGTTCTGAAGGAAAATTAGTATTCACCTTTCAATTTATATAAATGATGAAAGAAATAGTGAACCATTCTAAGAAGGCGGTGTTTGAAATGAATATAACGGAAAACCCAACTTGGCTGGATGAAGCTTGGAACAAGGCACTTGAAAAGACAAGATGTAACAGTGGAAAGATCGGTGCAGAATTTCCACACGCGAGTCAAGATGGTAAATACTTGCTTGAAGCGCCGAACTGGTGGACAGCAGGGTTCTGGCCGGGAATGCTTTGGCAGTTTTATTCTGAAAGTGGGGACGAAAGCCTTAAAATGATCGCAGAGCGCTGCGAAGAGAGACTCGACGAGGTACTGGACGGCTACGTTAAGCTGGATCACGATTTAGGTTTCATGTGGATTCTTACCAGTGTGGCAAATTATAAGTTAACGGGTAGCGAAGCGTCGCGAATTCGGGCATTAAAGGCGGCCAACTATCTGGCAGCCCGCTTCAATCTGAAAGGGCATTATATTCGGGCTTGGAATCCATGGAGTGAAGGGGAGGACAACAGCGGAGTTGCTATTATCGACTGCTGCATGAACACCAGCCTGTTGTTCTGGGCTTCCGAGACAACGGGTGATCCCCGCTATCGTCATATCGCAGAGGCGCATATGAATACTGTGCTGGAGCATTTTATCCGACCGGACGGCTCCGTGTACCACATCGTCAAATTCAACCCGGAGACGGGTGAAGTGGTGGAGAAGCTTGGTGGGCAAGGCTTTGCGCCCGAATCGGCTTGGTCACGCGGCACGGCTTGGGCTATTTACGGCCTAGCACTTGCCTATCATCATACGGGAAAGCAAAGCTACTTGGATGCAGCCAAGCAGGTAGCGCATTTCTTCTTGACCCGACTGCCGGATGATCACGTTCCACATTGGGATTTCCGCGCTCCCGGTGAAGTCGGCGAGATACGTGATAGCTCCGCTGGTTCCTGCGCAGCGAGTGGATTGCTGCTGCTAGCCGACCAGGTGGATGATTCGGAGTCTCATGTGTACCGGAACGGGGCTATAAGAATAGTGGAATCTCTCTACAGGAATTATGGCAGTTGGGACAATGCGGACGAGGAAGGGTTGCTGCTTCATGGTACAAGTAACTACCCTGAGAACCGGAATATAGATGTTCCGCTTATCTACGGTGATTTTTTCTATGTCGAAGCACTGGCTCGGATTAAAGCCGTAGGACCGTTCTTTTGGGAGTAGGGGTGATTATGATGAACAATGAGAAATCATTTTCTCGGATTGGCGGTAATCCGCTGAAGACCCGTGAGGATCTGGTGATCGCCCTTGAGCAACTAACGGATCCGCTTCGGCCGTACTACAGCAGAGGCAGCGCACGACTTAAAATCGGTAGAACAGGGGCGAGCTATTCGGCAGTAACTGCTGAAATGGAAGGTTTCTCGCGGGTGTTGTGGGGTTTGGTACCCCTGCTCATTGGTGGTGGAGACAGCGAACTCTGGGACATCGTGCTGGATGGCATTCGGCATGGCACCGATCCTTCTCATGAAGAATATTGGGGAGAGGTGAAGGATTACGACCAACGTTTGGTCGAAATGGCGGTCTTCGGCTTCGCATTGGCAGCCATTCCGGAACAGATTTGGTTGCCGCTTGCTCCGAATGAGCAGGATCAATTATACCGTTGGCTGAATCAAATAAACGCCCATCCTTGCTATGATTGCAATTGGCTGTTCTTTAACGTTCTAGTCAATATCGGATTCCGCAAAATCGGTCGTCCCTACGACGCAGGACAACTAGAGAGCAATTTAAAGCGCATGGATGATTTCTATTTGGGGGAGGGCTGGTACAGCGACGGGATTAATGGTCACAGCGATTATTACGTACCTTTTGCTATTCATTACTACGCACTGCTGTACGCAAAGCTGATGGAACAGGAAGACCCCGAACGTTCCCGTGTGTTCAAAGAACGGGCTCGATTGTTTGCTGTCGATTTCATCGGCTGGTTCGCACCCGACGGCTCCGCACTTCCTTATGGACGTAGCTTGACTTACCGCTTTGCCCAGTCGGCATTTTGGAGCGCATTTGCCTATGCAGGCGTTGAAGGATTTTCTGCTGGTGTGGTAAAAGGTGTGGTGCTGCGAAATCTGCGTTGGTGGTTCAGCCAGCCGATTGTTGACGCCGATGGCGTACTGACCATCGGATATACTTACCCGAATCTGGTCATGGCGGAGAATTACAATGCTCCCGGATCTCCGTATTGGGCGTTAAAGACTTTCTTGCCGCTGGCTCTAGGGGCGGATCATCCGTTCTGGAAGGAAGAGGAACTGCCGCTACCGTCCATTCCGGCTGTCATGGTTCAGAAATCTGCACATCTTGTCATCGTTCGCGAGCACGCTTCCGGTCATGTAGCGGCCTTCAATAGCGGACATTTATACACGAATGAACATACCCACACCTCGGCCAAATACGAAAAATTCGTGTATTCAACAGGCTTCGGCTTCAGCGTGCCCCGCTCCGAATGGGGGCTCTCCCAAGGAGCGTTCGACGCTATGCTTGCGCTGAGCGAGCGCGGAGACAACTTATACCGGGTACGACGCCAGAATATAGAGTCTGAGATGATAGACAACGTCCTTCGTTCCGTCTGGAAACCGTGGGCCAATGTCGAGGTTCAGACTTGGGTTGTCGCCGGACTTCCTTGGCATATTCGGATTCATCGAGTCGAAACTGGACGGTCGCTGGATACCGCAGAGGGTGGATTCGCACTTGGCCAAGAGAATGAAATAATATCGAAGATCGATGTGGCTGGTGCGATGGCCTCCACTGCTTGGGGAACCAGCGCAATCAAGGATTTGCTAGGTTGTCGGAAGGGTGAGCTGGTCTGGCCGAACGCCAATACGAACCTGCTTTACCCTCGAACGGTGCTGCCGATGCTGACGAGCACCCTTGAGCCGGGAATTCATTGGCTCGCTTCGGCCGTCTATGGTTGTCCTTCAGAGGGGGCTTTGGATATTCAGGCTGATCAAGCTGATGAGGTCCTCAAGCATTCACCTGAGCAAGATTTGAAAGTTAAGTTCAGCGAGGGAACGTTAACCATTGTCACTCATTTTGGGAGAGAAATCGTTCTTAATATATAATGAGTTGGTTGAATATTTCTCACACTAATTGAAAAGTCACAACAATAGCCCTGATGCAGAACTGCTGCACTAGGGCTATTGTTTTTATGTGGATTTTTATGATTTTATCTTTTAATTATTGAGTTTTTTATCAAATGTTTTCTTAGATGGACAATTATGCTATAGTACTCTATCTAGTCATTTACAGAAGTATTGATTTATCAGACGATGAATAAACTGACTTTTGGCAAAACTAGAAATACCGACATCTATAGAAAGATAAGAAAGGCAGGAACTCCTTATGGACAACGGCAGTCTGGTCACGTGGATACTTTCATTTGTTATGATTATAAACATATTGCTCTCTGCTGGTTTTTTATTTTTTGAGAGGAGAGATATTGGTTATACGTGGGCGTGGCTTATGGTTTTTTATTTTATTCCCATTTTGGGTTTTATTATTTATCTCTTTCTTGGTCGTAATTTAGCAAAAAAGAATTTCTTTGGCCTTTCAGCTGAAGAAAGTAAATATCTACAATCAACTGTAGATCATCAATTGGCTACATTAAAGGATCAACGCGAGAATCAGAACGCTTTGTTAACGAAATATGCTGATTTAATTCATATGAACCTTGTTTCATCGAATGCGCTAATGACAACAGATAACGAGATAGCTATTTTTAACGATGGTAAACAAAAGTTTGACTCTTTATTTAATGATATTAGAAATGCCAAAAAAGAGGTCAACATTCAATATTACATCATCCAGCCTGATGATTTAGGGACAAAATTAAGAGATGAATTAACTAAAAAAGCCAAAGAAGGCGTAAAAGTGAGGGTTCTTTATGACGAAATCGGCTCCAAGAGACTTTCTCTTAAGTTCTTTAAAGAACTACTTTCTGCTGGTGGAGAAGTAGAGGTATTCTTTCCATCACTGCTTAGACCGATAAATTTTCGGATGAATAATCGAAATCATAGAAAACTATGTATCATCGATGGGGAAATTGCTTATATTGGTGGATTTAATGTGGGAAATGAATACTTAGGGATAGATAAAAAGTTTGGATATTGGCGGGATACACATTTTAGAATGAAGGGTGGTTCCGTTAATCAAATTCAAGGCAGGTTTCTTCTGGATTGGAAACATGCCCGGAAACACGAGCAGGTAAGCTTCGATCAATTTTCCTTTACTACTGGAAGTCATGCCGGATCAAGTCCCGCTCAAATTGTGTCTAGTGGTCCTAACTCGCTAGTTGAGCATCTGAAAAACATGTATATTAAGCTGATCTTGAACGCCAAACGGAGTGTGTATATTCAGACGCCATACTTCATTCCAGATAGTAGTTTTATGGATGCATGTAAAATTGCACTCCTATCCGGTGTGGATGTACGGATTATGATTCCAAATAAGCCTGACCACCCTTTTGTTTACTGGGCAACTTGGGCGTATGCAGGTGAATTATTGAATTATGGAGCGAAAATTCTGTTATATGAAAATGGTTTCTTGCATGCCAAGACGATTGTGGTAGATGAAGAAGTAGCGTCCGTAGGGACAATGAATATTGATTCCCGGAGCTTTAGACTCAATTTCGAAGTTAATGCAATTGTTTATGATGAGCAAGTTGCTAAACAGCTTCAAGAATTGTTTCAGGAAGATAGCCAGTTAAGTACAGAGCTTACCCCTGAGCGTTATAAAGAAAGGTCCCTTATAATCAAATTTAAAGAGGGGATTTCTCGTCTTTTTTCGTCTATCCTCTGAATACACAGACCCTATACTCCGTACAAAAGGCGAGCTGTGGACTTGTAAATGCACAGTTCGCCGCGGCACATAGATTCTACTATGCTTCACACCATCCCTTGTTTTGATTTCATGCACTTAAGATTGTATGTGCGACCGTATACTTTTGCATATCTTACAATTCGGTTAATCATACGGGTGTCTTTCAGCTTAGTAAACGGGCACGGATCAGGAGCGGTATTCACTTCCAAGATCCATGGCTTGAGACGTTGATCTAAGGCAATATCTACACCGATTTCCTGAAGGCCGGGATAGACAGTACTAAGCTGCCTTGCGGACTTCACTCCAATTTGCTTCAGGGATCGGATCAATATTTTACAATTTTCTGCGCTTGTGTAGCCTTTCAATAATTCCTCAATCGGATAAATCGTTCCTCCTTGACTCCCGTTTGTAACCACTTTACGAGGATGCGCCAAGCGTCCTGCAACCCCTGTTGCTTCCCACCCACCCTTAGAATTTCGCTGCACCATTACCCGAATATCGAAGGGGCGGCCATCGTAAACCAACAGCCTAATCCCCTTTTGTACTAAATAGGATTTTCCTTGGGTCTCTCGTAAGATTGCTCGATATGCCGTGTCGTAATCAGAAAATTTGTGTACGTGGGTACCGGATTGATAGCTGTATTGTGCGCGTGCAAGTTCAACCCGTATCACGCCCTGTCCTAAAGATCCGCAGCAAGGCTTAATGTACACCATTTTATATTTTTGTAGCATCTCATATAGTGTGTTCTTATTCATTTTTCTCGTAAGCGGGATATGTTTATTTAACTCTTGGTTTCTAACCAGCACCCTTGTCTTCGTCAGCTTATTAGATACACGACTTATCTGCTTCATCATTTTGTCCCTCCGTCTCAATATATCCATAGGCTATATTACGAAAATGCCTCAGCTTTTGATTGGGCAACCACCGAATCGTAGAACACACTGAAAGAATTCTACATATGATTATTGTAGGTGTTTATCAATGGGCTGCAGCTTGCGGTCAACAGGAGGCGGCCATCATGCTGCTCGACAAAGACAAATTGCAGGATAAGTTACTTGAAGTAATTGAGGCATTTCCCTGGTATAAGGGGCTGATCGGCGGCGAAAGAGCGAATTATAGCTTAGAGACGCTTCCGCTTATGACGTCGACAACGTTAGATACCTATTATTATAATCAACCTTTTGATCCTTCTTTGACCGTATATAGGACGTCGGGTACAAGCACTGGCCGTCGAAAAGCCATACTTTACTCTAAGGAAGACGATAAGCACTATATAAATATTAAAACGAAGCTGTACGGTGATCTTATTGCGGGAAGCGGATGTGTTAGCGCTTTGGCGGATATGGGTACTGGGCATGCGGCGAACACTGCGCTGTCCATTTTTGAGCGGTTAGGATTGGAACATCATTCAATTCCCTTCGAATTACCGATCGAGCAGCATATTGAACAGCTTCAAACCTTCAAGCCTGACTTACTCTACACAATGCCTTCCATCCTTGATCATATCGTACATGCTACTAGTGATCCGCGTGTTTTTGGAATCCGCAAGATTATTTTGGTTGGGGAAATCGCCTCATTAGGGTGGCAGCGGAATATGGCTCGTCTGTTCGGTCTTGAACCGCGCGACATCATTGATACGTATGGCTCTATTGAAATAGGCACGATTGCTTATTATTCACATGATCTTGGCAGGTATATTTTTGCTGATGGGATTTTTGCGGAAGGGGTCGGGGCGCAGGAGATTGGCGAAGAACTAAGTCCGCTTAGTAATGATGAAAGTGTTCTTGTTCTTACCTCCATGGTTCGCAAAATGCTGCCAGCTATTCGTTTCGTTACCTATGATGTTGTAAGGGACTTTAGGTCTGTGATGATAGATGGTGTGGAGAAGCAGAGCTTTAGTTCCATCGTCAAACGGGTGGGTCGGGAGCTGAAGCACGGGGAGAAAATAAGCCTGTACGATATCGAACAGGTCGTATACCGACATATTGAAGATGCGATCATTCGGGTCAAAGTGAGGAAGAACGCGCTGACCGTTTATATCAAAAGTAAATCTGCGGATAACACCATTGTCCCGAAGATCAAAGAGGAAATTAGGGAATGCATTCCGGAAATCGGCATGATGATTCGAAACCATCTGCTGGATGATATTGAGGTCATTACAGTAGGCAAAGACGAGTCAATGGACAGCGGAAAGGTTAAGAACAAAAAGCTATATTACCAGAAAGATAAAGATCGCGCAGAGATGGACTTCACTGACGGTATTTTGTCGACTATCGGAAATACACCCTTAATCAAGCTGAAGAGCTTGTTCTATAAAAGTGAGTTTGACGTCTATGCAAAAATGGAGCTGATGAACCCGGGGGGGAGCGCCAAAGATCGTCCCGCCCTGCGGATGATTCAAGAGGCATGGAAGGAAGGAACAATAGGCCCGGGAACCACCATCATTGAATCGAGTTCTGGTAATATGGCGATCAGCTTGGCCATGATTTGTAAGTATTTGGGGATGCGTTTTATCAGCGTTATTGATCCTAGAACCACGGAAACGAATCTGCAAATTCTGAAGGCGTTGGATGCCAAAATCGACTATGTCGCCAATCCCGATCCCGTAACAGGGGAGTTTCTTCCTGCTAGACTGAAACGTGTGCAGAAGTTGTTGGCGGAGATACCGGGCAGCTACTGGCCGAATCAGTATGCGAACGCAAATAATTATTTAGCCCACTACCATACGACAATGAAAGAAATCGTGACTGATCTTGAACGAGTGGATTATTTATTTTGCAGCGTTAGTACATGCGGAACCATACGGGGTCTTGCGGAATACGCAAGAGATCACGGACTTCGGACCAAGATCGTGGCTGTCGATGCAGAGGGAAGCGCGATTTTTGGCGGAAATAAGAGTACGCGGCGCTTCCCGGGACTGGGTGCCGGCATCGTGCCACCTTTCTGCAGAACAGATATAATCGACCATATCGTGCATGTCTCGGATTCAGATATAGTAAAAGGTTGCCGGATGTTGGCGCAGAACGAATCCATCCTGGCTGGCGCATCCTCCGGGGGAGTCATTGCCGCCGTGAAGCAGATGGAGCCAGAATTGACTCCGGGAGCTGTCTGCGCAGTCATACTGCATGATAAGGGAGAGCGTTACCTCGATACCGTATATTCTGACTCATGGCTTCAGAACCAATTCGGTCAGGAGCTGTTGGCTGAATGTGATGATCTCACTGAGATGTAAGAAACGATATGTTTCATAAGGAGGTGACGGTATGCTGTACTTAAATGATCGAGATATACGGGCAGTAGGTGTTGATTGGCCTATTCTTGTGGAATCGGTAGAGACTGCTGTGGGTATCATCGATTCAGGTGATTATGTGCAGCCGATAAAGCCTTACCTAAGGTATAAGAGTCCACAAAACCGGATTATTGCAATGCCCGCTTACGTAGGGGGAGAGGTGAACGCGGCAGGGATAAAGTGGATTTCTAGCTTCCCAGATAATATTGAGGCTGATCTTCCTCGCGCGCATAGCATCATTGTATTGAATGAACCAAGTACAGGCCGGCCTTCAGCCGTCTTGAACTCTCCGCTTCCCAGTATTATTAGGACGGCTTCCATCAGCGGACTGATGATTCGTTACTTTTTGCTGGCGCGTTCAGTGGAGCGGATTCATCTAGGCATTATCGGCTGGGGACCGATTGGGCAGTATCATTGTCAAATGGTTACGGCTTTGTACGGGGATCGAGTCGAACGTATCCGGATTTTCGATATCAAGGGAGTAGACTTATCAGGAGTCTCATCTCTCTATAGAGATAGGATGGAAGTGGCTGAGATGTGGGCGGACGTTTATCAGCATTCGAATATCTTTATTACTTGTACTGTATCCGAACATCGGTATATCGATCTGTATCCTGAAAAAGGTAGTCTTCTGTTGAATGTTTCACTGCGTGATTATAAGCCGGAGGCGTTAGCTTCGTTAAAAGCCATTATCGTCGACGATTGGGATGAAGTGTGCCGTGAGAATACGGATATTGAGCAGCTTCATTTGGAGCAGGGGCTCACTCGTGCTGACACCCAGATGATTACCGATGTCGTCTTGCGCCACAGCCTAGCTGAATTCGGCGAAGATGAACCGATCTTCTTTTGCCCGATGGGGATGGCCGTCTTTGATATCGCTACAGCGGTGTATTACGTGAACAAGGCGAGAGAAAAGGGGATAGGGACCGAGCTGGAGTAAGGAGAGCAAGAATGAGAGCGATTCTGTCCATATAACAGCGATAACCCGCTTATTGAGCGGGTTTTTCATTATGTTATGCACTAGTATATTGGTTTCATATGGATATGTTTGCAACATGGATTGCAGTCTATTGTGATTGGTTGATTAAGTCGGCATTGTTTATTTGGCGGTATATTAGTGGGAAATGGACAAAATTCCAAGCGATACAATAAAAACAGCCCCGATGAAGAATACATCGGGGCTGTCTTGCAACTGGTGCAACTGATTAAAGGGTATAACCGAAGCCTAGTATAGTAAAACACTTATCCTGATCTTCGGGTACCATTTTGATTTCTATCTGATGCTCACTGCTAGCTTTGTTTTGATATAGAATTACCGGATTGCAATGTGTCCAGTTGTTCACGTGAGGATCAGCCGTAACTGCAAGGCTGCCGTCTACGAAGATATCCGCCTTGCCGAATTCGCTGCTGCCTGAATCCTTGTATACGAGGATTAGATTTTTACTCGTTATTGTCAGCTTGAAGCTTTCTTCTCCAGACGCTCTTGAATGCATCCAATTATGAGGGAATTCCGGAGTACTGTGAGAGTCAGCATCCATTTCTACCCGCTGCAAATCGGTATCGATCCCCGAAAATCCACCTACTTCGATCTTACCTGCGTCAATATAGTTTTTTCGATCCAGCAGGAGGGTTCCTGCAAAATCATTCCCGATAACCGGTCGTTGATCCAATAAGATCTCATCTTCATTCATTAGTGATTTATGGGTTTCGGTGAATAAATAAGCGAGACAATCAGCCATTACCCGGTGCCCCTCATTTGTCGGATGATAGATATCATAGAAAAATTGCCGTTTAGAGATGATGTTGCCTTCAGCTTTACTCAGGCGGAACTGCTCGGATACGGCATCCTTTACACTAACCATAGGAAGATTATAATGGCGGCCAATGGGGGAGAGCCGATCCTGCAGGTTCCAGTCATTCATAAACACACTGAACAGAAGGATTACGGCTGGCTGATGATCGGCGGAAAGTATTTTTAAGCATAAGCTTTCAAAACAATTGCCCTTCGTTTCATCTCCTTCGTCGTTTACCGCAAATTCCACTACCACGATATCTGGTGTTACGGAACCGTCTCTAAGAATATCTCTTTCATAACGGATGACGCCAAGCTCGGAGGGTGTTCCGCCGACCCCAGCCTTCACAAAATGGATGTTCTCGCCACCATTTGTGCCGAATAAGTCTTTAAATTTTAAATACGACTGATAGGCATAACATTCCGTGTGTATCGGCTTAGCACCGGCTCCTTGAGTAATGGAACCTCCAATATAAGCGATCGTGACTTCCTCGCCCTTTATAGCCTTATTTATGGCAGCTTTTAATCTTTTATTATTGCCAGCGTGCAGCAAGGATTGTGTAATGATCTTTTGGTACTCATTCGATTCAAAAGCAACTGGTGGTTCAAGGATTAGCTCTGGAACAGAATAACCGTCATGCAAATAAAAAATAACACTCGCAATCGCCATTTCGCCTGCGTGATTAAATTCAAAAGCAAATTTTCCGAGCACATCATCTTCTTCAGAACCCGGACAATCTGCTAACCTCAAAATAACCTCTGAACCATCGGCGGGGCAGGGTACACGTAAATAACTGCCGGTTTCATATTTACTAGTTTTGCCCCAGTGCTGCAATAAAAAAGTGACTGGATCTTCCTGCGCATTAGCCCTTCTGACGGATACTCCGATACTATGGACCAATTTGCGAAATCCAGTGCTGCTCCCCAGAAGCTCCAGAATTGCCTCGTCTGTAACACCGCCTATAAATTTGGCCTTATCGATCAGATAGTTACCTTCCAGATAAACTTCCTGTGACGGTTTGCCTTCGGCTCTCGCTGTTGCTTCAATTGCTGTTTCATACAGCACAAAAAAGCCGTTTCTACGATCAGCCGGGTCCTTTGGAGCCTTCGGACCTTCAATCTGTTCGCCTGCAATAAATTCGTTATTCTTTTCCATATGGATCATCCTCGCTTTGTAAGGTTCTCTTATTATGGATGCGCTTGCAAATGAAATGATTCTGCTACAGGGGAATACCTGTTAACAGTAACACCAAATATCTAGATTGTTCAACCGATAAACAAAGTTTCATTTAATAATTACAAAAACTTGCTAGTTTACACATGGAAGTTGATATCGCTTACTTATATAATGTGCCTAGCCATACGAAAATAGGATGCTTAAGGGGAGAATAATCATGCCTACGCAGGAATTAAACCTTGTGAAGCAGGGCAAAGCTGCTAAGATTTACGTGGATCCCAAAGGGAAGGATTATGCCGGTTTGCGCCGCGTGGCTCAGTCTTTTGCAGCAGATGTTAAACAGGTAACAGAGGTTGAACCTGAAATACATACACAATTGAAGACATTAGATGGAACCATTGTAATCGCTGGATCGATCGGCAGTAATGAGCTTATTGATCGTTTAATTGCAGAGGGGACAGTGGATGTGTCTGCCATCCAAGGGAAAAGGGAATGTTATAGGATTCAGGTAGTTGAAGAACCGACAGCAGGAGTGGACAAGGCGCTCGTCATTGTGGGAAGCGATAAACGCGGGACGATGTACGGGATTTATTCTATCTCTGAAAAAATTGGCGTTAGTCCGTGGAAATATTGGGCAGATGTTATACCAGAGAAAAAAGCAGATTTGATCTTACCTGATAGCCAGCTACATATGATTTCCAAAGAACCTTCGGTTAAATACAGAGGGATTTTTTTGAATGACGACTGGCCGTCCTTGGGCTCTTGGGTAACTCAAAGATTTGGTGATTTTAATGAAGATTTCTATGACAAGGTGTTTGAACTAATTCTTCGATTAAAGGGGAATTATTTATGGCCAGCGATGTGGAGTGCCGAATTCAGCCTTAACGGTAAAAGCAATCCAATCGCCAACGCCCAGCACGCACAGGAATACGGCATTATAATGGGAACCTCCCATCATGAACCTTTATTTCGGGCAGGCAGTGAATGGCAGAAGGTATACAACCAATATGGAACGAGTAACTTATGGGACTTTGCCCGTAACAAACAGGCTATTACGGATTTCTGGGATGATGGAATTAAACGGAATCAGGATTTTGACAATTTAATTACATTAGGGATGCGGGGAGAAAGTGATTCTGCGCTGGAGGGCTCCGACCAGGAGAATATTGACCTGCTGAAGGAAATCATCCTTACGCAAAAAGAATTATTAAAGAAATATAATCTTGAGCACTCGCCCCAAATTCTAGCCGTATACAAGGAAGTGGAGAAGTATTGGTATGGCACTGCTGAGGTTGAAGGCTTGAAGGACTGGGAAGTCCTGAATGAGGTTACGATCCTGCTGGCAGATGATAACTTTGGCAATCTCCGCAAAATCCCAACGGAACACGAACGCGATCGAAGAGCAGGGTGGGGGATGTATTATCATTTTGACTATCATGGTGGTCCACATTCCTATGAATGGTTAAACACAATTCCGCTGGAAAAGGTTTGGGAGCAAATGTGTATGGCATTCGACTATGGCATCCGTGATGTATGGATTGTGAACGTCGGGGATTTGAAGCCTATGGAATTGCCTATTTCCTACTTTATGGATTTGGCCTATGACTTTGAAGCTTGGGGTACTGGAGCGATTAACCGGACTGAGGAATATACCAAACGATGGGTAGAGCAGCAGTTCGGATATGCACTGGAACTTGAGACATGCCTGGGCATCGCGCAATTGCTGAGTGAGTATACCCGAATGAACGGCCGCCGCAAGCCGGAGATTATTTATCCGTCAACCTTCAGTCCAATCCATTACAATGAGGCACAGATAGTGCTGAAGCAGGCGATTAGGATGGAGAAAGCCGCTGACCAATACTATGCTCTTATTCCTGAATCATTAAAAGATGCGTACTACCAGCTTGTATATTTCCCTGCTGCTGCCTCAGCCAATGTGCTCAAAATGCAAATATATGCTGGACTTAACGAGCTATATGCTGGACGAGGCAGTGTATTGGCCAATACCTACGCTGCTCTGACTTATGAAGCCATCGATAGGGATAAACACCTGGAGCAGGTTTATAATAACGAAATTACAGAAGGAAAATGGCAAGGAATGATGAGTTCCCCTCATGTCGGGTATATCCACTGGAATGCAGAGGGGTGGAAATATCCAGAGGTAAGCACGTTGATTCCCGCTAAAGGCTCTATATTGATTGTTGATGTTGAAGGTACGGAGCAAGCGTATGTTGCGGGGACGGCAAAGCTTCCGGTATTTACAAATCTGCAAAAAGAAAACTATTGCATTACTATCAGCAACGGTGGAGAAGCGGGCTTTGAATATCAGGCAAGAAGCAGTGTAGCTTGGATCAAGCTTGAGAAAACATCGGGTTGGATCAAGGCTGGGGAGAGCTTACAGGTTTCTGTTGATTGGGAAAAGGTTCGCGAGACATCGACGGGTGAAATAACGATCTCTGGTGCCGGAGGCACCGTTAAGGTTAGTGTAGCTGTGGACTTCACTGACATTCAGGATGTGCCAGCGATGACCTTTATCGAGGCGCATAATACAGTGGCAATTGAAGCGGAGCATACCTCAAGCCGTGTTGCACAATCAGGGGTGGAATGGAAGACCATTGCTAACTATGGGCGTTCTTTATCCTCGGTTAAAATGTTTCCGGATGCTATATCGTTTGAACAACCGGAGTCTGCACCTTATCTGGAATATCAGGTTTTAGTACAGCGGGCTGCAGATTACAGCTTAACCGCGTATATTGCCCCAACGAACAACCTGTCACAGTCCAGTGGATTAAAATATGCAATAGGCTTCGATGCACAGACGCCAGTGATTACGGATGCTCTACCTACGGATTTTGCGGGCGGCAATCATGATAATGAACCGTGGTGCCGCGCAGTTATGAATAATATCCATACGATGACCACCATTCATGCTTTAACAAAGGGGATCCATACCCTCCGCTTTTACGGATTGGATGCGGGCCTGGTCCTGCAAAAGCTTGTGTTGTCCGCTGCGGAGCTGCCGTATTCCTATTTGGGCCCAGAGGAGAGCTTCTATACTAGGGGGACGCACTAATTCATAGTCAGAGCTAATTGAAGGGCTGAATCCCCGAATGGTTCAGGGTCCTCCGTTATTTCAAGGCAGATGACGGAGGATAACCCTTGATATTTTTGAAAACATTACTGAAGTAGGCGACATCTTGATAACCACAGTGCGCTGCTACTTCGGACACATTGAAGCCACCTGCGGACAGAATCATCTCGGCATTGTTCACCCGCACTTTATTTATGAATTCCTTATAGGTGGAACCGGTGTTTTGCTTGAACAGCTTGCCAAGATAGACAGGATTTAAGGCAACCAAATCAGCTAGTTCCTTGATCGTAACTTCCTCCGAATAATGATCCATAATATAGGTCATTACTTTTTGGATTCTCAGATCGATCAGAGGTGTCTCTTGATGGTGGGTTATGCTTAACAGGCGATACACAATCAGTTGAAAAATGGCTCTGGCCTTCATTTTATAAAAGGGCTGTTTGCCCATCCATACATGCGAGAAATCTTTGATGTCCGCTAGGATCTCTTTAGTTCTCCAGTTTTTGGTTACGGTCTCAAAAGGGAGCTGCACATGATTGTCCTCCCCCTCCCAGAAGAAATTAAACGCAAAAGAACGCATGGGTGCCTCCTTAAAAGTCTGCGCTTCCCGAATACTTCCGGAAGGTGCATAGAGCATATCACCAGCTTCAACCGTAAATTTTTCCCCATTAATAAAATAGTTCGATTTCCCTTCCACAATGAAGGTAAGGTCATGGAAATCAATTTTGCTCCTCGTTATCTCCCAATCAGGGAAGGATCTGCGGTCGACGAACAAAAAAACGTTCGGAACTAGATTCTCATATTTGCCAATGTCCATTTCAGCCATTGCTCCTTCCATATAACTAGAGCCGCAGTAATACCGATTGGTATATTATACCGAAATGAAACCTATTACGAAAAGACTCTTTTAATCATCGGGAATGCCGTACGCCATGCATAATGAAATCCTTGAATTGTCGGTCCGTTGCCCGGTCTTCCTCCGTAACCACACCGCCCCGCTGATGCGTAATAATAACGGCTTTTTGTAAATACATGAAATACAGGTGGGTGGACTTCTGCAGAATGTTCAACCACTTATTTTTTTCCTCCGGAGCCACTGCTATTGTGTCAAGCAGTATAAGTCGCGAATACCAGCCTTCCATAGCCTTCTTAAAGTCAGGCAGTTCTGCAGGATTCTTAGAAAGCGTGCTGTAGTAAACTCCAAAAATAGCATCATAGTAGATCAGTGATTCCTGATGATCTCTTAGCGCCAAATATTTATCCAGAATGTTCTCCAGTGATTGTACCGGCTGTTCAAAATCAAAATCAAACAGCAGCTGTCCAAACATCCGCTCCAGGTTAAGGACATAGATTTGAGCGGCTAATTCTTCTTTGTCCTTATAATGATGATACAAAGTGCGCCGAGAGACCCCGGCTTGTTCTGCAATTTGAGCCATATCCGTGCGCTCAATACCTTGAGCACAGAACAAGCTGAGCGCTGTATCCTTAATGATCTCCCTCGTCATTTGCATCTGCTTTTCACGCAAATTCATTAATTTTCTCTCCTGCCTTGTGCGAGTATTTCGCTAATTCTGTGCTATTTCTGAGCTGGCTTCGACGTCATGAGGAACTTGCTGCCCACTGAATAGGGTTTCTGATGGTTGACCGCATCACCTAGCCATTTCAGAAGCTTCACACCATCTTGTTCAGCCTGAAAGAAGGTCTCTCTGGTTGCAAAAGTGTGCGGGGTTGTACCCGTCTTAGCATTTAGCCCATAGTCGGTCAGATAGTAATAATAATTAGGTAAAGTGGCAGCTAAAGAAGATACAGATTGCCGCATTTCCTGTGACCATTCATTAATAATGCGTTGATCTCTTGGCCCCTTGTAATCGTTGATGTTGTTCTGAAAGTGGATCAGAATCTCGTCAAATACCGAGTAGGATTGCAATATTACCGCATTCGCAGGCAGTAGATGACCGTTCGCTTTAAATGCTGCCCCGATGATATCCGCTTCGGAGGTATATCCAAAGTTCTTAACGAAGTCAGCCTGCCATTCCTTATTCACAACATTTGGCCACTTGTCTGATTTCAGGAAGGAACTATCTGAATATTGGAAGATCTCGGAGTCTTTGTAATGAGAGGCGATCTCCGGAGCCCAGAAGGCGGACCCGAATCCACCAGCACTTTCACCTGCAATTAGCAGTTTGCCGGGCTTTTCCACGTTGGCATATATCCAATCAAGGCTGCTTCGCACATTATTGCTGCCGTTATAACGCATTGTAAAGGTACTGCCGTCCTCTTTTTTATATTCAACCGTACGGTTACCGATATGGAAATCACCCGTCGAATAGGGAAGGTAGACCACATTCCATCCATGAAAAGGATTGGCAGGGTTATCCGTATCCATCATGCCTCTCAGCAATGTCAGCATATAGAAGGGGATGTTCTGGAAATAGTTGCCCGTATCTCCACCTTTAATGAAGTTCATTAGCTTGATGGGGTGCGCGGCGCTTTGGGCATCCCAACTGACCCCTCCCCCGGAAAAGAAGATGATCCAGTTATTAGTCTCCCCCTTTTTATTCCAGATAAAATACTCTGATCCATCACTTGAAATGACATTTCCGTCCAGCTTGACTTTATTCCACTCATAAGGCTTCACTTCCGTGATTACGGGGGTGGCGGTGGTCGGTCTCTTGATCACAAAAGCGCTAATCGCAAGAATAGCAATCAAAGCAAGGCTCAATAATCCAATGCATGTGAATATCGTAATTTTCCCCATTCTTCTCATATACATCTCTCCCTTAATTGGAGTATACGCTACGTTAACTCATTGCGCAATGTGTATACTTAAATTCAAAATAAACAATCATAATCCAAAAACGGGGTGTCCTCGCAGCCTTTTATACATGGCTACAGGGACACCCCGTTTTTGTATGTTACTTCATTTAATTAGATTCTACACTTCGATTTCAAATGTTCTTATTTCGTAAGGTTCAAGTACAAAGGTAATGACAGGTTCAGTGTGAACCTCACCTTCAGGACGTTCCATTAGATTACACTCTTGCCACGAAATAATGTTCAAGTCGCTCGTCATATCAATCTGCTGGCGGCTTCCGGAATAGTCGTGAACACGTACGACTAATTTTTGACCATCTTCAGATTTCTTAAGGGCAGATACCATAACCGTATTCGTAGAAAGACGAATCATGGACTTTGTTTCTACTTCAGCTTGCCCCATGGTGCTCCGCAGTGGATTGTTGATGGACCAGGCTTGACGGACGGTATCACCTTGTAGCCAATCCCCAGTATGAGGCAGGATAGAGTAGGTGAATGAATGTTCGCCTTGATCCGCATCAGGGTCAGGGTGTGTTGCCGATTTGATTAGGGATAGACGCATCACATTATCCTTGATGTCGTAGCCATATTTGCAGTCGTTCAGCAAGCTAACGCCATAACCACGATCTGATAAATCTGCCCACTGATGGCCCACAGTCTCAAATCTAGCGTAATCCCAGCTAGTGTTCCAGTGTGTTGGACGCTTAACATTACCGAACTGGATATCATAAGTGGCTTCGGTAGCTCGTATCGCAACAGGGAAGGCTACTTTCATTAGCTGTTTTTTCTCATGCCAGTCTACGTTCGTCACGAAGTCGATACGACGATGCCCAGCGTGTAAGATCATTTTCTGTTTAATCGTGGAATCCATATAGCTCCATGTGAATTGCACAATACAACGCAATGAACCATTTTCTATGACTTCAATGCTAGTGCAGTCGATCACTTCGCGCATTTTTTGCTGATAGTAGATGTCAATGTCCCAAGCTTCATGTGCTAATGGTTTATCCTCAAACACTTGGAACACATTACCGTGACTTCCATTAGCTAATACTTGACGCTGTTCGTGTTTATCATAGATGGATGACAATTGACCTTGCTCGTTCCACGCTATTTCAAGGTGAGGCGTTGAAATTCCTGATTCATTCAGCTTGAATGGAGTGCTTAGTGGCTCAGAATTCACATCTGCCACGAAGGAGATGGTGGTGTATCCGAGAGAAGGAATGTCGGACACTTCAATGATCCAACGGTCACCTTCACGCTGAGCTTGTAATGGTTTACCTTCTGTGTTTATCCAATGTCCTGTTTCCATGCCAGGCTCTATAGTAATTTCTACGAGCTCAGATAATTCCCAAGAAGCATTGTTCCAGATGGTATATTTACCGGCTTCACTTCCGTTCACTAGTGCCTTCGTAGATTGTTCCCATACAGATTGACCAATGGCTTCGGCTTGAGCATATTCAATCGTACTGTCTTCGTACACTTCACGAATTGAAGAACCAGGAATAATATCATGGAATTGGTTACGCAAAATAATTCTCCAACCCTCGTCTAAATCGGTCTGACGATAGTTCGACCAATCTTCAGACACCACACTTTGCAGTGCGTTTAACCATTCCGCCTCGCGGTATAGAAGTTCAAGCTTGCGGTTCATTCGCTTATTGTAGGCTTGGCTAGTGTACGTGCCACGGTGATATTCTAAGTAAAGCTCACCATCCCATACATGGACATAACGATCTGTATTAGCAACAGTTTCTTGCAGATTACGGAAGTAATCTCCTGCTGTTCCTGTTTCAATCTTCGGTAGTCCTGGGAGATCGTTGAGTCTGCGGCGCATCTCTAGCATTTCGCGGTTAACCCCGCCGCCGCCATCACCATATCCGTAAGAAAGTAATAAATTGCGATTCACTTCTTTATCCCGGTACGTATCCCAAATTCCTTTTACAGTCTTAGGAATGATACGGCCATTATAGGTGTAGAACCAAGAATCTTCTTCAGACCAAGGCTCTGGTGTTGTAATGAAGTGTGTTAATACTTCAGTGCCATCAATACCACGCCATTGGAAGGTATCATGTGGCATGCGGTTATATTGATTCCAGCTAATTTTCGTGGTCATAAACGTATTAATTCCTGATTTTTTTAGAATTTGTGGCAAGGACCAGCTGTAGCCAAATACGTCAGGCAGCCATAAATAATCACATTCAACACCAAATTCATTACGCAAGAAGCGAGTACCATATAGCAATTGACGGACAAGAGACTCACCTGAGGTCAAGTTACAATCTGCCTCGAGCCACATGCCACCGCCAGCTTCCCAGCGTCCTTCAGCAACACGTTCACGAATCTTCTCATAGATTTCCGGATAATCATTCTTGATGTATTCATAGAGCTGAGGTTGAGTCTGTAAAAAAGTATAGTCAGGGAACATTTCCATCAGACGGAGTACGGTCGAGAAGGAACGCGCACATTTCTCACGGGTATGCTTCAATTGCCATAACCAAGCTACATCAATATGGGTATGACCAATACAGGTAACAGTAACTGGCGAAGACTTTTCCATTTTATTAATTTCATCACGCAAATAATTACGAGCTTCCTCGATCGAAGCGTAGAAGACCTCTGAACCTGGACGAGACCAGTCAATCAGAAGAAACGAGCGGTCTACTGTACTTAGCAGCTGTGTATATTCTGGTGTTTTTGAATCGAGTACGTTCAGCGTCTCAACTACAGCAAGTGCTGTAAAATAGAAATCATCCGTTGCATCGTCCAGCCAACAAATTTCTGCCATACGAATGCCATGTGTTTGATCTTTTTTAGGACCGCCACCTTCTAGTCCCGACCATAAACGGAAGGTAAGTGGAAGCTGCGTACCTACCGTTTCATCCGGCAAGAACACTTCTGTATGATTGGAATCTACACCTTGATAGGGTTTACCATTGTAAAAGAATAAAGATTCAAATCCGGAGTTGTTTCCGGCACCCGTCTCGCCAAAATCAAATCGACCCAGTACCCTGCGTCCTGCCCAAGAGGCGGGTACGTCTATCTGTGTCGTTAGCCATAAGTACAGATCGCGGCCTTTCCAGGTATCGCCAACCTGTAGCTTAGACCATTCTCCATCCACGGGTGGTTCAGCTGCAATTTCACCTTGTTCGTCAATCATAGAATTGAAAAAAGGAATGTGTATTCGATCCCGGTAACGATATTCGGAAATCTCGTTTAGTTGGGAATTGAGTTTACGTTTGGTTAGAAACATGAGTAATAGCCCTCCATTATCTTGATGGGGACGAGGATTATAAGACTTATAGGGTGATTACAGGTTTGTTTGGGGGGTAGAAACCAACTATAGACGATTTTTAGCGAGATGTAAACTCATGATAAAGAAAAAGGTTGCAAGGAGGAAAGATTTACATCTAAAAATGAATGCGCTCCCATTGCACAAAAAGAAAGGTGGTGTTAAGCTTCTAATCCTAAAGGCTAGATTTTGAAGGAAGGTGAATTTGTTGAATATAAAGAAATTTTATCAAAATCATTTACGGAAAAAACTGTTTAATAAAATTTTAGCTATATATTCATCCATCATCATTATTACGCTTATTGCCTCTTCCATTACCGTTTATAAATACTATGAACAGACGATCACGCGTCAACATGTTGATGCTAATCGAGAGGTACTGGATTACGTGAGTTTATATATGAATCAGCAGTACGAAGGGATCCAATTGGCCATCCAGCAAATTTATAGTGATGCTTCTGTAAGTGAGGATTTGTCCTACTTTTTGCAACATGATTATGGAGATTATCTTAAATATCGTTTAGATCAGTTTGCTGAAATTGGGAGCTTTGTACCCCATACATTCGATACTTACTTCAAAACGTATTTGAATCAGAAAAGTGGTATCTCTGACGTTATCTTATACAGCACTGAGAAAGAATTTTATTATTTATATAAAAATAATACACGACAGCTCTACAAAAGAGATATAGATATTTCGGAGCAAAAATCACCCATACCCAAGAATGGTTGGGTTTCGCATGAAAAAAAATTATTACTTAAGGAAATAAGGGAAGACAATAACAATTTGTATACGATGACTAGGGAGCTTAAAGATCCGATTTCATTGAAAACGATCGGTATGCTCATTATAGATTTTGATGCTGAACTTATTTCAAAATGGCTTGGTACGAAAGGTACAGAGAATAATGGTCAAGTGTTGGTTCTAACACCAAGCGGTGACGTCATATATGATTCCTTAGGAAGGTATATGGGACAGCAGTATCCGCATATCGCTGGTCTTTATTCAGACAACTGGACTGCACTGGATGGATTATCCAAAGTTAACTTAAATACAACGAATAGCTCAGGTCTTATTGTGGCAGGGATCATTCAGAAGTCGCAGGTCAATAAAGAAATGGTGGTAGTACGAAATTGGATTATCGGGATTACGGCAGCTCTAATTGTTGCGGCAATGTCCATTACATACGGAATAATTTTACGTTTCTCTAAAAAAGTGAAGATCATTGTCAAATCTATGAAGCGCTTACAGGAAGGCGACTTAAGCACGCGCATTCATCTTAACCGGGAGGATGAATTGCAGCTCATTGCCAACAATTTTAACTATATGTGTGAAAGACTAGAGCTGTATATTAATAAAGTTTACATTTCAGAAATTACCCAAAAAAATGCAGAACTCGTTGCTCTTCAGTCGCAGATTAATCCGCATTTTTTATATAATACACTTGAAGCTATAAGGATGCGGGCTATTTCGCAAGGTGCGAAGGATGTAGGTCAGATGATTTACATTTTATCTACGTTATTCCGAACAATGATTAAGAAAAGTATGGTTGTTACCATCGCTGATGAGATTGAATATTGCAATCTATATCTTGAGCTGTTTCAGATTAGGCATAAAGATAAGCTTCAAATCGAGTCGCGAATAAGTCCAGTGGCTATGAATTGTTCTATCGTTAAACTGCTGATTCAGCCGGTCATTGAAAATTATATTGTTCACGGATTCAGACCCGAACGCTCCGATAACCTAATCCGCATTGAAGTAACTGAATCAGACGGTAGCATTCAAATTGCTATTACAGATAACGGAAATGGGATTATTCCCAGCAAGCTAACGGAACTTCAAAAAACACTTCAAGTCAGTATGCGAATGGATGCACCACCTTCCTCGCTTGGACTATGTAATGTGAATGAGCGAATTAAGCTTTATTATGGGATTGAATATGGATTATCGATTGCTAGTGAGATCGGTGTAGGAACAACAGTCATCATGAATATACCAGTGGTAAGGGAGAGTATTAAATAATGCACAACATACTTATTGTGGATGATGAACCTCTTATTCTTGAAGGATTACGTTCAGTGATTGAATGGGAAGATTATGGACTGAGAATCGCAGGGCAAGCGAGTAATGGGGAAGAAGCTTTAGAATTTTTGCATAGCCATAACGAAGCCATTGACATATTAATTACAGATATTACGATGCCAAAGCTAACGGGACTTGAACTCATTCAACAAATTAAGTCTTTTGATTCAAAAATGAGATTTATTATCTTAAGCGGCTATGAACAATTTGAGTATTTAAAAGCTGGAATGAGTCTAGGCATTGAAAATTATATTCTTAAACCCATTAACATAAAAGAATTGGAATCGACCATTGAGCAAATTGTTGAGGTCCTCAATCAAGAGGATGTTGAACAATTTCATGCGAAGGAGGATCAGCAAGTTTTACGTAACAATATTCTAAATCGTTGGGTCACTGGAAATATAGATCGACAGGAGCTATTGCATCGTTCAAAAGTCTTAAATATTTCCTTGGACTGTTCATGTTTTACGGTGGCTGCGATTCGGCTTATTACGGAACATGAAGAGGACGAGAGTCAACTACACCCTAATCAACTTATGGAAGAATGTTATCGTATCGCAGTGCAGTCCGTAGCAGAGCGCGGAACAGTTATTGTATTTATAGATATGGAAGGTGATCTTGTTCTTATTGTTGCGGAGTCGGCTGAAGATGAGAACAAAGAAGAAATGTATTGCATGCTGCAACAAGTGCAATGTGAGATTATGCATGAATTAGGAAAGTCTGTCTGGATTACGATAGGAAGTAAGGAATATACTTTTCAAGAAGTACCACAAAGTTATAAAAAAGCGAAAAGTTTATATGTGGATCATCTGATGCTGCCGGGCTATCCGATTATAGATTTGGACCAACTATCAAAGATGGTGTTACACGAGGAAAAGCTCGAAATTGATTATGAAGCATTTACTAAACTATTACTATCTGGCGAGCGTGAGGCGGCAAATCAATTTATCGCAGAAACGTTCCAAAAGCTGTTCGGATGTGGCGTGATTACACGCATTGATAATTATAACGTGGCGATTGAATTAATGCTGATCGCTAAGAATATGGAGAAAAACTGTAATTTCAGTGCTGTGTTTAATCCTTTGCTACGCATCCATACCATTGAGCAGTTGCTTCATCATGTGCAGGAAAGTGTGAATGAAACGCTGGACCAATTATCGCTAGTGAGTGATGAACTCAGTCCGAATATGAGATATATGGTGGATCAAGTGAGCAAACATTATAGAGAAGAACTATCTCTGAAGACGCTCAGTCAGCGAATGAATATGCATCCTACTTACTTGGGACAGCTATTTCAGAAGGAGATGGGGCGAAGCTTCTCTGATTATGTGAACCAATTCCGAATTGAAAAAGCAAGACAACTGCTGCTTCAAACTACGTTATTGACCAATGAAATTGCAGCTGAAGTAGGGTATCTAGATCCAGCGTATTTTTATCGCCAGTTCAAAAAATCAGTAGGCATATCTCCAACAGAACTTCGAAATATGTATAAAAAAGAAAAGGCGTAGGATTTAGGAAATGTTCCCGGGTATCACGTTCAAGTGGAGGGTTCACGAACGTTGGTCACGAGAATGTTTCCTTTTTTTGTTCAAATCTTAAGGAATTTCAAGCCTCACGGAGGTCATTTTTTCTTGCGATCTTTAATTTTTACATATCATTCTGGAGTTTTTCAACTTTATGAAACCGCTTTTATAGCGCAGAATTAAAGATAGTTAAAGGGGCAAGGAAATAAGATCGAAAGGATATTACGGGGATTGTTTGGGGATAGAGAAGGGGGATGTAGAATAGTGTCTGCATTTTTCAAGAGCTTAAATAAGGATAAAGTACTGTGGTTTATGGTATTACCAGGGACAATATGGTTTCTAATCTTTTGTTACTTACCGATGTTCGGAACCATTATTGCATTTAAGGATTTCAAGATTCATCGGGACGGATTCTTTGCAAGCGTTTTTAATAGTAAGTGGGTTGGCTTTGAAAATTTCAACTTTTTGTTCTCGACGGAGGACGCCTATATTATTACAAGAAATACGATACTGTATAACGTGGCGTTGATCTCTCTCGGTTTAGTTCTTGCGGTGGGTATTGCGATCACCTTGAATGAACTTGTGAACAAACGAATGGCCAAAGCGTATCAAACAGCGATGTTTATGCCTTACTTCCTTTCTTGGGTTATTATTAGTTTCTTTACATTCAGCTTCCTAAGTGTAGATAAAGGGATCTTGAACCAAGTGATTGTGTATTTCGGAGGCGATCCTGTTTCCTGGTATGGGGATACTCGCTTTTGGCCATATATCCTTATTTTCATGGGGATTTGGAAATCCATCGGATATTCGAGTGTGGTTTACTTAGCAGCCATTGCAGGTATCGACAAGTCCTACTATGAAGCAGCTATGATTGATGGGGCCAGCAAATGGCAGCAAATTAAGTTTATTACGCTTCCTCTGCTTAAACCCTTAATGGTTACGCTTACTATTCTAGCGATTGGTGGTATCTTTAGATCTGACTTCGGGTTATTCTATCAAATACCTCGAGATTCCGGTGTTTTATACTCCGTAACGAATGTTATCGATACTTATATTTATCGAAGCATGAGTACGACAGGAAATCTAGGGATGAGTACAGCAGCTGGTTTATATCAATCAATCGTTGGATTTATCATGGTGCTTGTAACGAACTCAATTGTGAAAAAGATCAGCAAAGAAAACGCGATATTCTAGAAAGGAGTCAATTGACGTTATGGAAGTATTCAAACGTAAGCCAAAAGAAGTCGACAACAACGCCATTACTCCTTTTTGGAATGTGGTACTCAATATTGTGATTGGAATTTTCGCTTTTACCTGTGTGTTTCCGTTCTTGTTTGTCATAGCTATTTCTTTTACAGATGAGAAAGTACTCGCTTTAAATGGATTTAGCTTAATTCCAGAAAAATTTAGTATGGCGGCGTATCAGTTTATTTTTAACACAGGGGATCAGTTATTTCGTTCCTTTGGAGTTACCTTACTTGTTACTGTACTAGGTACGCTCATTAGCTTATTTCTAATTACAACTTACGCCTATGTTCTTTCTCGAAGATCATTTCGCTATCGTAATTTTTTCAGCTTCTTCGCCTTCTTCACGATGTTATTCTCAGGCGGAATGGTTCCAAACTATATTGTGGCCACACAGTTTTTACATTTGTACAACACGATATGGGCTTTAATATTGCCAATAGCGATGAATGCCTTTTTCATCCTAGTGATGCGGACCTTCTTCCAGACTTCAGTGCCTGATGCACTTATTGAGGCAGCCAAAATTGACGGTTCAGGGGAGTTTCGGACGTTCCTGCAAATTGTACTTCCGATCTCATTACCGGGGATTGCAACGATTGGATTGTTCTGTACGCTGGGCTATTGGAATGATTGGTTTAATGCGCTGCTGTATATAGATGATGCGAGTCTTGTACCGCTTCAAGCGATGCTGATGCGAATTCAGAATAATATGGAGTTTGTTATCCAGAACAGCATGCAGATGGGATCAAGCTTTGAGATTGCTGCGACATTGCCGACAGAAACCGTTCGTATGGCGATGGTTGTACTGGCGACCTTGCCTATAGCACTAGCGTATCCCTTCTTCCAAAAGTATTTTGTAAAAGGCTTAACTGTTGGCTCTTTAAAAGAGTAACACTACTAAGATGTATTTATTCGAATCGCTAGAACAGGAGTCGATATAAATAAAAAGTTAATTAATCTAAAGGGGGAAAATAGAAATGAAAGCGAAAAAAAGTTTAACGCTCGCTCTTGCTGGAACAATGCTTTTGTCTGGCCTTCTTGCTGGATGTGGTTCGAATAATAATACAAATGCTGCTAAAGAAACAAACAATTCAGCGGCAGCAGGGAATTCAGCAGGGAATACATCGGAATTAAAGCCATATGAGCTGAAGATGTATTTAATTGGTGGACCTCAAAAGGACTTGGATCTTGTCTTAAAAGAAGTTAATAAATATACCCAAGAAAAAATTAATGCGACGTTGAACATTACGATGTTCGATTGGGGTGATTACGATAAGAAGATGCAAGTTATTACCGCTTCTGGTGAGCCTTATGACATTGCCTTTACCTCTTCTTGGACAAATGATTTCCGCCGTAACGCAGCGAATGGTACCTTCTTGGGTCTGAACGATCTGTTAGATAAGTATGGAAAGGAAACAAAAGAGGTTTTGGATCCTCGTTTCTTAGAAGGAACTAAGATTAAAGGTGAGATCTATGGTGTTCCTGTAAATAAGGAGCTTGGACAGCAATGGGTATGGCGCTTCAATAAGAAATATGTTGATAAATACAACATGGACATTTCCAACATTCGTACATTGGATGATCTAGAGCCACTTCTTAAAACGATTAAAGAGAATGAGCCTGCGGATATTACACCGCTAGCTGTTCCTAAAGGCTTTAAACCATTCATGCCATTTGACTATGTACTAGGTGATGAGTTACCTATCGGGGTCTATATGGATTCCACAGATGGCAAGGTTGTTAATATTCTGGAGACACCTGAACTTGCAACATCGTTAGATACGATGCGCAGACTTTACACAGCAGGTTACTTACGCCCAGACGTTGCAACACTTGAAGGTATTGATAACATTAAGACCGGTAAATGGTTTGCCGATCGCGAAATTACACAGCCTTATGCAGAAAAAGGTTGGTCTCGTTCAGCAGGTTATGAAATTGTAACTTCGCCTATGCATGAGCCTTATGTGTATACACAGTCCGCCGCAGGTTCGATGCACGCTATTTCCGTAACCTCAGGTGATCCTGAACGGGCTATGATGTTCTTGAATCTTTTGAATACAGATAAGTACTTACGCAATTTGCTCAACTATGGTATTGAAGGCTCTCATTATAAGAAAATCTCCGACAATGTCATTGAAGATCTGCCAGCTATGCAAGATAGCTATGCAATGCCAGGCTTCACGCTTGGAAATATGTTACTGACTTATCTGCATGCTGATGACCCTGCTGATAAATGGGATGCTTTCAAGAAGTTTAATGATTCTTCAAAAGAAGCCCCTACCTTCGGTTTTGCATTTGATCCTACACCTGTAAAAACAGAAGTAGCGGCAATCAACAACGTAACTAAAGAATTTATGCCAGCTCTATACACAGGTTCTGTTGATCCTAAAACATATCTGCCAAAAGCAACCAAGAAATTTAAAGAAGCTGGACTGGAAAAAGTCATTGCTGAAGTTCAAAAGCAGCTTGATGAGTGGAACCAGACAAAGAAATAAGCTTTGAACGTAACAAAACGCCTACGATTAATCTAAAGGTAACGCAAATAGGATTAGTGGAGACGGGCAGCTATGCTGCCCGTCTCTCTATCTATACTCATTTTTATCAAGAGGAGTGGAAATATGGAACAATTCAGACTGCCAACCATCTCAATGCCGAAGCTTCCGCTTCCACAAGCAATTCAAGAAGTATTGAACGAAGCAGAGGAGAAGTTAGCTCATCGGCCTAAACTATTGCAGCTTTTCAAGAACTGCTTCCCGAATACACTAGAGACAACGACTAAGCTCATGGATGATGGAACAACATTCATCATTACTGGTGATATCCCTGCTTCCTGGTTGCGAGATTCTGTGGAGCAGGTTATGCACTATGTGCCATTTGCGAAGAATGATCCGGATCTTCAACGTATCATTAGCGGTTTAATTAAACGACATATTCAGTATATACATATTGATCCGTATGCCAATGCGTTTAACGAAACAGCGAATGACTGGCATTGGAGCACTAGCGATATTACGGAAATGTCCCCTTGGGTGTGGGAACGTAAATTCGAGATCGATTCTCTCTGTTTTTCTATGCGTCTGGCTTATGCCTATTGGAAAGAAACGGGGAAGACTGATATATTCGACGCCGGATTTAAGGCAGCAATGGTCAAAATATACAACTTATTTAGAACTGAGCAGCGCCATGCTGAATTATCTCCTTACAGCTTTACGCGTAATAATGGAATTCCTGAAGATACGTTACGCAACAACGGCCTTGGTATGCCTGTAAATTACACGGGGATGGTCTGGTCCGGGTTCCGATCAAGCGATGATGCTTGCGACTTCCATTACAATATCCCGGGGAATATGTTCGCCGTTGTTGCATTACGTCATATGCAGGAATTCGCAGAATGGGTATTCCGTGATCTTGAATTTCTAAAAGAGCTTAAAGCATTAGAAGCGGACATTGATCATGGAATCAAGCTGTATGGTATTTATCGTCATCCGAAATTTGGACCAATCTACGCTTATGAGACCGACGGCTATGGCAACTACTGCTTGATGGATGATGCGGGAACACCGGGACTCATGTCGATTCCTTATCTCGGCTATGTTACAGCAGAGGATGAGATTTATCAGAATACACGCCGATTTGCGCTGAGCAAGGAGAATCCTTTTTACTTCGAAGGAACAGCAGCGAAAGGGATTGGCAGTCCACATACTCCGAAAGACTATATCTGGCATATGGCATTGTCTATGCAAGGTTTGACGGCTTCCACGAAGGAAGAGAAGCTAGAGATGCTTGCGATGTTAGAGGCAACGGATGCGGGGACTGGTTTTATGCATGAAGGATTTCATGTCGATGACCCGAATATATTCACTAGAAAATGGTTTGCCTGGTCCAATAGTCTGTTCTCCCAACTAGTCTACAAAACTATGAAGGAAGGACTACTATGAGCAGACCTGTAATCATATTCTATGATTCTGATTTCCCAATTTCCAATTCGATTCCTAGTGACGCGATTAAATCCATGCGTGAGTTCGGTATGATCGTGAATGCGAATCAGCTTGCAGCAACGCTTAAGGAAACCGAAGGTGGATGTTTCATTAATCTGCATGCACCCTATTTCCCAAAAGCGGCATGGATAGACATTCTAGCCTATTTGCAAAGAGGTGGCGGACTGATCAGTATCGGAGGTGCCCCCTTCAAACAACCCGTTCGTTGGAAAAATGAACAATGGCATGTGGAAGCGGAGCAGACCTCTTATCATCAAGAGCTGTCTATTCATGAGGTACTGCGTGTTGATTGTTCTCGCAACCAGTCCTTGCTTGCATCAGATATCATTCCTCTGCTTAAGGGGCAAGAAGCTCTTTTTATAGCGAGTGAAGAGACATGGAACCTTGTGCCACATACGACGAAGACGAGTGATTTACCCCATCAAATGGGGTCAGCAGGTGCGATGAGTACACGGATTTACCCGCTTTTGAAGGGAATTACGCATGAGGGGCGGGAAACTGCTGCTCCAGTAGTTCTATGGGAGAATACGATAGGTTTATTTGCAGGCTCCCGCTGGCTGTTCGTAAATACGGCTGCAACGGCTTCTTTATGGAAGGAAAAAGGGCTGTCCGCGATGTCTGAGTGGGTTCGTTTCTGTAGTAAGGGTGTAACGGAAATGTGGGTTAAGCCAAATTACGCGTCATATGAGTCAGGAGAACGCGCTTCTCTGACACTTCAGATTCAGCAGCTTGAGCGGGTAAAACCTTCTTTGCGAAATGAAGACAATTGGAAGTTAACAATGCATGTTGAGCATGAATCCGATCCCTCCTTACGTTGGTCCCATTGTTTGGAGATGAAGGCTAATGCTGAGCTTAACATCGTTCGGGTGTCTATTCCTCTGGAAATTAGGAGTGGTCTGTTCCAAGTGGTCTGCGAAGCGGAAGCCAGTGATGGTGAGGTCCGCATTCTACGTCAAGGGTTCTGGGGGCATGCCCCTGAACTTCTGGCAGCAGGTGAACCGGTAACGAGTGGAAGAGATTATTTCATAAAAGATGGGCGTCCGCTACCTGTTGTGGGGATGACTTATATGACGAGTGATGTGGCACGGAAATTTCTATTTCTGCCGAACGTTGGGGTATGGGATCGCGATATGGGTCAAATGCGGAAGGCAGGGATTAACTGGATCCGAACAGGAATCTGGACTGCTTATCGTAATGTGATGCAAGACGATGGTCATGTTTCAGAAGAGGTACTGCGAGCGATTGATGCCTTTATCATGACGGCGAAGAAGCATGATCTTCAGGTGACTTTCACGTTCTTCTCCTTCACACCGGAAACGTGGGGTGGGGTAAATCCTTATTTGGACCCACAAAGTGTTGAGGCTCAGAAGCGGTTCATTCGTTCTATTGTATCTCGTCATAAAGCGTCTTCGAATGTAGATTGGGATCTTATTAATGAACCGTCGATGTTTGATCCGGCACGGATTTTCTCGGATGGTCCGAGTTCATGTCATGATCGCTTCGAGCAACAAGCTTTCATAGAATGGCTTCGACATAGACATGGGGAAATCGAAGTACTACAGGAACGTTGGAATATGACATCCGCACAGCTTCCGGACTTTGCATCGGCAGGGCTGCCAGAAGCGAAAGAGATGAACTTCGATGTTCAGGATATGCACAGTGCTAAAAGAGGGACGCGTTGGCTTGATTATTGCTTGTTCTCCATGGATATGCATAACCGGTGGGTGAGGCAGTTATATGACACCATTAAGGAGCAATGTCCAGATCAGATGGTTACGGTTGGGCAGGATGAAGGGCTAGGGGCGCAGCGACCTTCACCGTTCTTCTACGAGGAGACGGTGGATTACACCACTGTACATTCCTGGTGGTTTAATGATTATCTGGTGTGGGATGGCATCTTTGCCAAGACGTCTAATAAGCCAAACCTAATTCAAGAGACTGGCGTCATGTATGTAGAAACTCCTGATGGACGAGCCAAACGTTCGGAGCTAGAGCTGCGAAATCTTCTTGAACGCAAATATGCCTATGCGTTTGGAACTGCTGGTGCGGGGGCCATACACTGGATTTGGAATACGAATTTCTATATGGATAATGCGAATGAGTCCCATATCGGAGCATTGAGAGCAGATGGAACCGAAAAGCCAGAGGCGGATGTCTCTTATGACTTCGGGAAGTTTATAGAAGGCATCCGTGACGTATTTGGAGATCGGAAACTGGAAGAGATCGCTGTGGTGTTTCCGTATTCGAATGATTTCTCTAACCGGAAGCTGGCTTTCGCTGCTACAACAGAGCTTACCCGTATTCTTTCATATGATCTAAAGATGCCTTTTAGAGGGGCTTCTGAATACCACCTAGATGATTTGAAGAACCATCCTGTGAAGCTTATTATACTGCCAAGCGCGCATAACTTCGATGATGCGGCGATGGAAAGGTTGTTACACATCGTTGAAGAGACAGGTGCGGTATTGCTTGCTACAGGCCCGCTCGACATTGATGCTTACTGGCGTTCTTCAGAGCGCTTAAGTGATATTCTTGGCAAGCGTGAATTGCGTAATGTGCGCCGTGAAGAAGTGCTTAGTCTTCAAGGCCAAGAACTCCCCGTCTCCTTCGGTCACCGAAGGATTGCTGAGGTATCGAAGGAAACGATGATTCACGAATCCGGCGAAAGCGGAAGCTCTACTATAGACTCAGTCATAAACATCCCGCTTGGCAAGGGTCGACTCCTATGGAGTCCACTGCCCGTTGAATTGAGCGACCGAAGTGATACTACATCTGCACTGTATCGCTACGCGTTGAATGCTGCTCATGTGGAGTGTGACTTGGAGTGGATTAGCGGAGGGGACTTAGTAGGTATCTACGGACGGAAATTGAGCTTTGCTACGGGAGCTCTCTTCACCTTCGTATCGGAATATGCTCAGGATGCGAAGATCGAGGTGAAGGATTCAGCCACTGGACGAACCTACGCGTTCTTGTTGGAACAGGAACGTTCAGTCCTGTTTGCTACGGACTATAAAGGTGATCTTCTTGGTGTGTATCGCCAGCAGGAAGTTGAAATTCATATAACTTATCCACATCTACTACATTAAGCATCTTAGTAGAGAGTACGTATTGCATATAAGGAGGTCTTCACATTGGATCGTTCAGATAAATCTATTAAACCTCAGACTGCCCATATTATTTCTCATACTCACTGGGACCGGGAATGGTATCTTCCATATGAAAAGCATCATGTACGCCTGATTAAACTGGTCGATGAATTGCTGGATCGATTGGATGAGGATGGTGAATTTAAGAGTTTTTATCTTGACGGACAAACAATCATTCTGGAAGATTATCTTCAAGTTCGCCCCGAGAATCAAGATCGTCTACAAAAACATATTACGGAAGGTCGTCTACTGATTGGACCTTGGTATATTCTGCAAGATGCTTTCCTTACCAGCGGAGAGGCAAATGTACGTAATATGCAGATTGGTCATCAGGATTCGAAGCGTTACGGCGAACCTTCTAAGATTGGTTATTTTCCGGACACCTTTGGTCTAGTGGGTCAGACTCCACAATTAATGAAGCAATCAGGCATCAATAATGCCTTTTTTGGAAGAGGTGTAAAGCCGACTGGATTCAACAATACAGTATCGGACGGTGGATATGAATCTTCGTTCTCCGAGCTGATATGGGAAGGTCCGGATGGATCGAAAGTGCTTGGAATTCTATTTGCGAATTGGTATTCGAACGGAAACGAAGTGCCAGTGAATGAAGCAGAGGCAAAAGAGTTCTGGGAGAAGAAGTTAGCAGATGCTCGGAAATTTGCCTCTACAGGCGAGTTATTATTCATGAACGGCTGCGATCATCAACCGGCTCAACTGGATTTGCCGGAGGCTATTGAAACTGCGAAGCGGCTATATCCAGATATGGAGTTTATCCATTCCAACTTCCCTGATTACCTTAGGGCTGTAGAGGATGTAATGGATCACAACAATTTGTCGACCGTAAAGGGCGAACTGCGGAGCCAGCACACTGACGGATGGGGGACGTTAGTGAATACCGCATCTGCTCGTGTCTATTTGAAACAGATGAATCAGGAAGGGCAAGTCTTGCTTGAAAAGGTAGCGGAGCCACTCGCTTCATTCGCACATGTATTGGGCAAAGATTACCCTCATCATCTGTTCACCTATGCCTGGAAGACGCTAATGCAGAATCACCCTCACGACAGCATTTGTGGCTGCAGCGTGGATGAGGTACATCGCGAAATGGTAACCCGGTTTGATAAAAGCCGTCATGTAGCAGAGACCATTGTTGATGATAGTAAGCGCATGATCGCTGAAGCTGTGGATACGTCCGGTTTTGCAGCATATGGTGAAGAAGTGCTTCCGTTAGTAGTCATGAATATGACAGGGTGGAGACGCACGGGTACAGTGAGCATAGAAATTGATGCGGCACGTCTATATTTGCGAGAGGGTTTCTCTCTAGAAGAAACGGCCAGCCGTATGAAAGATATTGACTTAAACGGTCGTGAATTAGTAGACGATCAAGGGAATGCCATTACATGCCAGATGGAGGATTTGGGTCTTCAGTTTGGTTATGATTTGCCTGACGATAAATTCCGCCAGCCCTATATGTGCCGCCGAGTAAGACTTACCTTTGAAGCTGGGCAAGTTCCGGCGCTGGGTCTTCGTGCATATGCATGGGTTCGTCGTGCTAACGCAGGGTTGCCTATAGCTCCTGAATCTTTGCTTCAAGGGGATCGGGTGTTGGAGAATGAGGCCATCAAAGTAGTGATCCATGATAATGGTTCATTTGCGCTAAGTGACAAAGCTAGTGGCATGACCTACCGGGATCTTGGTGTGTATGAGAACACAGGTGATATCGGAAATGAATACATGTATAAACAGCCAGAGGGTGAACAAGCTTTAACGACCAAGGGACTACAGGCGAATATTTGCGTTCTGGAAAATACACCTTATCGAGCATCTGTGGAAATTAAACATGACTGGGAGATTCCAGCCTCAGCAGATGAGAAGCTGGACGAGGAACAGCGTGCTCTTGTGTACTACCCAGAGCGGAAAGCGCAGCGCAGTAGTGACACAGTCATTCTTAAACTTCGTACCGTAATTAGCTTGGAGCGGGGCGGAAAGGGGCTGCATATCGAAACGACGATAGACAATAAAGCCAAAGATCACCGGATTCGTGCGCTATTTCCGACAGATTTGAACACCGCCACACATCATGTGGATTCGATGTTTGAGGTTGCGGAGCGGAATATTGAGCCAGCTACAGAATGGATGAATCCGAGTAACACGCAGCATCAGCAGGCCTTTGTTGATATCAGTAATGAAACAGCCGGTCTAACCGTCGCTAACTTTGGATTAAATGAATATGAAGTGTTAAGAGACGGTCGTAACACCATTGCGATTACATTACTCCGTAGCGTGGGTGAATTGGGAGACTGGGGTTTGTTCCCAACTCCAGAAGCGCAATGTCTCGGAGAGCATGTTGTACGTATGGAGCTCATCCCACACACAGGAGATGGTATAACCTCAGGTGCTTTTGCTGAAGCTTATCAATTCCAGATTCCTTGGGTCGTATGTCAGACTGATGTACATGAAGGAGCGATTGCTCCGGTGTATACTCCATTCGAATGGGAGAGTCAGGAGCTCGCATTTTCTTCTCTAAAAATGAACGAGCAGACTGGAGACCTACTGCTTCGCTGGTACAACATGAGTCAGCAGAGTACCGACCTGACCATCCGTTCAACGATACCGCAGCAGTATTTCTATAAGACGTCGATCCTGGAAGAGGAGAGCCACCCACTCTCTAGCGAAGAGAAAGGTAGTTCGGCCTTACAGATCGGTCCATGCGAAATTGTAACGATTGGTATTCGGAGATAGAATTAACTTATTTTTTTCATATAATTTAACAAAAGGACGATAACCAAAAGTCATACGACTCTTTGGTTATCGTCCTTTTAAGTTTATAACTATGAGCTTTAAGAAGAAGACTTACTACGTGTTGGGGAACTGAGATGATCAATCTGCTCGTCTAGAACGGTGCTGGCTTTGCCTAAAAATTGTGAAATGAGGGCAAGTTCTTCATCCGTATAGGAAGCAGCCAATTTAACCATAGCGGTATGAAGTGGCATGTACGTGTCAATGACATCTTCTTTATTTTCATACAACGGGACAATAATTACTTTACGGCGATCATTAGGGTCATTTTGTCTGCGAACGTATCCGTTTTTTTCGAGACGATCTATTAATGCAGTAACGCTACCTGTGGCAAGTCCAGTTAGTTTGGACAGCTCTCCAGCGGTAATGGGGCCTTTTTCACGCAGGATATCCACAGACAAAAAATCATTATTGTATAACCCAAGAGAGGCGGCTACGTTTTGCTGGTATACCACCGTTCGGGTTCCCAGACCACGCATGAGTAAGGTAAATTGTTCTTGCTCTGGTGTAGGTTGTGCTTGTTCATGGCTTGACAAAGGATAACGCCCCTTTTAAAATCTTTATATCTCGTTAATCAAGATATTTGATTATGAAGTTATTTTAAAATGTGTTATTTTACAAATACATTCTATCGAATTAAGCATACTTTTGCAAAAAAAGTAGTATGACAGCATTCGTAAATGGTTATGGATAAGAGATATATCTATGTGTGATTGCTTTAATTGAGAGGGGAATCATGGTGAAAGAAGCTATTGTTATTAAAGGTGCACGAGAGAACAATCTGAAGAATGTCTCGCTCACGATTCCTAAGTATAAGCTTGTTGTTCTGACGGGACCTTCGGGATCAGGAAAATCGACGTTAGCTATGGATACACTTCAGCGGGAATGCCAAAGACAGTATTTAGATTCCATGGGCATGACTTCAGATACGATCAGTAAACCAAAGGTCGAGTCCATTGTTGGACTGTCTCCATCCATTAGCGTTGGACAGCATGTTACGAATCGTAATCCACGCTCGACAGTAGGGACTGTAACTGACATCTATACCTTTGTCAGGTTTATTTTTTCTAGATTAGGGGAGCGGATTTGCCCTTCTTGCAATGGTAGCATACCACCTTCTTTTGAAGCGAGGGGGCTACTAATAGAAGAAGACGAGGAAATGGAAGGTCAGTCGATGGGCTGTCCGCATTGCGGAGCTGAGCTTGAGAAACTTGGCATGTCACATTTTTCCTTCAATAAGCCGGAAGGGGCTTGTGAAGCTTGTGGTGGACTTGGGTCTGTGGCGACTATAAATGAAGCAGCGGTATTTAATCCAGAGCTTAGCATGAAAGAGGGTGGAGTAGCTTCTCTGAATGGCGTTCATCGGGATATACAGATGCGGATATTAGTAGCAGCGGGAAAACATTTCGGATTTGTGTTTGACCCGGATCAACCGTTGAAGGATTACGGTGAGATTCAGCGTGATTTGCTGTACTACGGTGTGGAGAGTGAAGCTTTTAAACGCCATTTCCCTAATATTAAGCCAATCCAAGGGACGAAGTTTGAAGGTGTTATACCCGGTTTGTGGCGGCGGTATAAGGAGAAGGAAGGAGAGGCTGGTGCGCAGGAGAAAGATGGCGGATTTTTTCATGAGCAGCAATGCCCGGAATGCCTAGGAGCTCGCCTGAAAAAAGAAGTTCGTCTAGTTCGAGTAGCTGACGCATCGATCATAGATGTATCCGACTGGTCGCTTAGTGAGGTATATGAGTGGACGAAAGGACTGGAGGCGGCACTGCCTGCCGAAGGTCTACATCTACTTGAACCGATCCTTCATGATATGCCTACTAGACTAAAGCGGATTATCGATGTTGGCCTAGGTTATCTTTCCATGAACCGGCAGACAGTCTCTTTATCTGGCGGGGAAGCACAGCGCCTGCGTCTAGCATCACTGCTGGGTTCAGGGTTGACCGGTGTTTTATACATTCTGGATGAACCGACGACGGGACTTCATCCTCGAGATACAGTTGGCCTTATTCGTGTGCTTCAGGAGCTGCGTGATCTTGGGAATACCGTGCTCGTTATTGAACATGATATTGAGATGATGCGTGCTGCGGATCATATTATTGATATGGGTCCAGGTGCTGGATTGCATGGTGGAATCGTTGTTGGTGAAGGTAGTTTAGAAGATTTGATGGCAAGCGAGCTTTCGGTTACAGGAGCTTATCTCAGAGAAGAGCGTCTCGAAGTTCCCACACGTATTCGCCGAAAAGGGAACGGAAAGCAGATCACTATCCGGCAGGCACAGTACCGGAATATTGATATTCAAGAAGTCTCCATTCCACTTGGTTGTCTTGTATCTGTAACAGGGGTTTCGGGTTCGGGTAAGTCCACGCTTATATTTGATATCCTTGCGCAAGGAAGCTCTAATGGTCATGAACAAACAGGCTGTAAGGAGATTACGGGTCTAGGTGAAGTCGGGAGCATTGTTATCTTTGACCAATCACCCATGGGTAGAATGCAGCGTTCTAATGTAGCGACCTATACCGATGTATTTACACATCTGCGTCAGTTATTTGCGGCTTTGCCAGAGGCGAAGAAAAGAAAACTGACCTCCAAGCATTTCTCCTTTAACACAACGGGGGGACGGTGCGAAACCTGTCAGGGACTTGGTGTATTGTCCGTAGACATGAACTTTCTGCCTGATTTAGAAATAAAGTGTCACGCCTGCAAAGGAAGACGGTTTACGGATGAGGTCTTACAGGTGAAGTATGATGGCTTCTCTATCTCAGATCTGTTGGACATGTCTATACAGGAAAGCTTGCCGATTCTTAAGTCGGAGGCCAAAATGGCCGGTATTATTGAGACGTTATGTGAGGTGGGTCTTGGATACCTTAAATGGGGACAATCTGTCAAAACCTTATCAGGCGGCGAGGGACAACGGATCAGGCTGGCCAAAGAGCTGAGCAAGCCATCTAAAAATCATACGCTCTATTTGCTCGATGAACCAACGACAGGTCTACATCCTTCAGACATCAAGCAACTTCATACCTTATTGAGCAAATTGATAGATACGGGAAATACGGTTATTGTTGTGGAGCACAGCTTAGAACTGATTCGGGAGTCTGACTGGGTGATCGACATTGGCCCTGAAGGGGGCACAGTTGGAGGTAAGCTTGTAGCTGAAGGCACACCGGAGCAGGTCGCTGAAGTACAGGAATCTTATACAGGGATGTTTTTGAAACGGATTCTGGCTGAGGGGCTTTAATCCATTTTAAATCAGATATCCATTTGGAAAAAAGAGAGTGCCCGAAGCCACACAATCCATGGCTTCGGGGCACTTCTTTGTATGTTCCGGCGCGTTCACCAAGCCTAGCATTGAGCGCCAGAAGACGAAGCATCTAAACCTCCAAGAAATATGAATTGAAATTATTGCTGTCGTCATAGTAACATTAGGTTAAGCGCTTAACTTATGTGAAGGGAGGATGCAAAGACTCCAATCCACTTAATATTTATAATGAGGGTAATGCCATGAAAACGACCACGATATATGATGTTGCCAGGGAAGCGGGCGTATCAATTGCTACCGTCTCCAATGCGATTAACGGTAAAGGAAAAGTAAGCAACAAGAAGCGAGATGAAATCCTTGAGGTGATGAAGCGGCTGCAATATCAGCCCAGTGTCATTGCTTCGGCACTAATGGGGAAGAAGACCTATACCATTGGTCTTCTTATTCCAGATGTCTCGAATCCCTTTTTTTCCGAGATAGCTAGAACCGTAGAGGATCTGGCACACTCCGAGGGGTATAGTGTTATTGTGTGCAGCACAGATAACAAAGATGAACGCGTAGAGAAATACATTCGGCTGTTGGAGCAAAAAAATGTTGACGGTATTCTGATCGGAACAGGTGTGGGAAATGTGGATATCTTGGCGCTCCATATAGAGAAATCCTTCCCCATAGTTATGATCGCTCGGGAGACAGTAGGCATAGCTGTTCACCGTGTATTGAACGATGACTTCAAAGGAGGCACTATTGCCGCAGAACATTTGCTTGAAAAAGGTCATCGCAAGATGGCAGTTTTGTCCGAGGATTTCAATGTAAGCAGCAGCTTTGAGCGGGTCAGGGGTTTCCGCTTTGGATTATTTGAGGCTGGTATTTCACTTGACCCGAAGAATATCTTCGCGTGTGAGTCGAATATCAAAGACGGCAAACGGGTAGCATCCGAGATTCTCCACGGCGCGGAGCGTCCGACAGCATTATTCTGTTGCAACGACTTGCTTGCCATCGGCGCACTCCAGGCTGCGAAGGAAGAGGGAATATCTGTACCGGAACAGCTCTCAATCATTGGTTTTGACGATACCATTCTGTCAACCGTGACGAATCCAACGTTAACAACTATTGCTCAACCGATGAATCGGATGGTGAAGATGGCATTTGATTTGCTGATCGGCAGTCTGGATCATACAGATGATATCAAGCAAAGAATTGTATTGCAGCCTGAACTGGTGATCCGAGAATCCACAGGCAACTCACCCATTAAATAAAGAGGACGGTTATTGAGAACATGGACGAGAAAAGGTTAATTATCTTTTTTGACAGCGGAGATACCATTGTTGATGAATCGACTGAAATTAGGGATGAAGAAGGAATCGTACGGAGTGCGGATCTGATTCCGGGAGCAGATATCACGATTCAGACCCTGCATGAGAGAGGATACACGCTTGCTCTGGTTGCAGACGGTGATGCGCAATCCTTCAAAAATGTATTTAAGCAGCATGGACTAAACGATTATTTCAGCGCCATGATTATTTCCGAGAATATCAAAGCAGTCAAGCCAAGCCCACGCATGTTCAAGGCAGCTATTGGTGCGCTTGATTTGTCTGAAGCGGATTTCTCCCGTACCGTTATGATTGGCAACAATCTTAGCCGTGACATGAAAGGGGCCAATGCGCTAGGCATCACCAGCATTTTTCAGAGCTGGACGCCCCGTTATTCCCATGAGCCGGCAGATGAGTCTGAGCGTCCGACGTATACAGTTAGTGAGCCGCTGCAATTGCTAGAGTTGATTGAGAGGCTGAACGCTGAGCTCAAGTAAGCTGGAGGTCGTTCATTATGCTATTTTTCCATATTTAAATACAAAAAGAGAAACCCAAGGTCATGAGAATGACTGGGTTTCTCATCTTTTTTAATCAATCAGCTTAATAATCTAGAAGCCGTCCATGATCATGCCATTGACCGTACATTTTATTTTCTTTAGTGTTTGCTATAAATCTATCTAATTTACGCTTAAATAATTCTGGTTGATGTGTATTACTTTGTATCGTGTCGATCCTGACTCTTTTATAAAGAGCTGGAAAGATTAAGAAGTTCTCATATACCTGCTGCTCCTCTTTTAACCTTTGTTCTATAACCCTATTGACTTTAAAAGAAGCGAGGTTCATATCCGGAAGTACCTTTCTTCCTTCGTCACTCATTAACCCCAGTTTATCGAGGCGGCGGACACGTTCTTTATTTAATTCTGTCCAAGAGCTTCGTTTGCTTCTGGGAGACAGTCGCTGCGCCAGCTCCGTTTCAGAAACTTTCTTTTTCACTCCATCGATCCATCCAAAGCACAAACATTCCTCAACCACATCCAAATATAGCAATGTTTCTGGGTTTGGCGTCATACTTACGAGTACCCAACAAGATTTTTCAGTCTTACAATTTTCCTGAAGCCAAGCTCTTAAATGTTCTCTCGATTTCACTGTAATTAGATTTTCAATCTGCATAAATTAAATAGCTTCCGCAGGCATCTGATACCAAAAAAGGGAATAGTCATTCATGGTGGAAGCGTGTCCTAACTGACGTAACATAGTAGATATATTACCTCTATGATAAGTCCCGTGATTGGCGGTATGCAGCACAATTTCTGATAGACGTGTTTGCCGGATTCCAGCGAATGGGTTATCAAGTAGAATAGTCTGCTCCAAATCGGTTTGGTTTTGTAACCATTTTTTGTATTGTTCAGATAGCTGGGCAAAAAGATTAGCGTATTCATCAACCGAATTTAGAATGCTCATATTTAGCGGGATACTTTTTTGAAAAGCCTCAGGCATACCAGTGCCTGTTAAAACCAGATACCACATCGTATCAACCGCATAGATATGGCTAAGGGCATGAGCGATGGTAGGAAAAGAGCTATTCACTTCTTGATTTAGCACAGAGGGAGAGATTTCCTTGATTCTTCCCAAGATCGTTTGGTTCGCCCAAATGTGGTAATTAAACATTTCTACTGGATGATTGGTCATTGTATGATCTCCTTTTGAGTTGTGATAGATTATTTTGTAGCTGTTGTTAATATAAAAGAAGAAGTATGACAGCAGACTGTCATACTTCTTCATAAAGATTTAGGGTATTTTGCAGCTGCTTTTTTAAGATACCTCGCAGTGCAAGAGGCTCGAGGACTTCAGCGCCGCTGCCGAAACTTAGCAGAATTGACCATAGCCAGCGGGCTTCTAATGGTTTATACACAGGAATTCGCATCGTCATGCTCTCATCGATATGAAATTCCTTATCTACCTGGTGAAAGTGATCCAACGCTTCTGCCAAAGCCTCAGGTCCCACCCGGATTACGACTTCCTCAACCTGATCGGCCCTGTTTGAACAACCGGCCTCTATGGGTGCCTCATGTTGGGAATGAAAGGTATCCTGTGTCAGAAGCAAATTCATCATCCGGGAAAGCCGGAACTCTCGATAATCCAGTCGTTCCCGGCAATAACCATAGATGTACCAGTTGCTATATTTAAAATGAAGCTTTACTGGTTCCATATCACGGGTTGTGCGTTCGTTTTTTACATTGATGTAATCAAAACGGACGATATTTCGTTCCGTAATAGCCGTGCGTAAAAGAGAAAGTGCATCGGGATCCATACGACGAGTTTCAAAATCCACCGCTAGACTAGAAGTCTGTTGTTCTGTTCCAATCGTTTGCAGCCGTTCAATGGTTCCTTGCGCTTGCTCGTCTTCAAACACGGAAGAGAGACTGTTCAGCACGGTAATCAAAGAAGTGACATCATACGAACGGAGCAGGCTTTTATCCATTTTATATCCGTCCATGATGCCATATCCGCCTTTAGTTCCCTGATACGATACGACCGGGATGCCTGCGGCACAAATGACATCGATATCCCTATAGATAGTTCTCTGGGAAACCTGAAACTCTTCAGCCAGCTTGGAGGCAGATAAAACTTCGTGGTTCAACAGCTTGTAGATCATAGAAATCAAACGTTCCAATTTCATTTGTGTATTCCCACCCATTAGTCCATATCGTGTTACTGCATGATTATAGCATAGATTTTTCATGCTAATTTGGCGCTTAAAGAGAAATGGATTGACAAAATATGGTTGGTGGGTTAACTTGTGAATATAAAATAAAATCATTCATAAAACCATAAAAGCGAGTTGAGATGTATGCCTAAGAAATTCACAGAACAAGAAAGAGAATGGATTAAACATAAATTGTTGACAGAAGGTCGCCGCTGTTTTGAAGTACATGGTATTAAAAAAACTAGTGTTGAAGAATTAACAAAAGCTGCCGGGATTGCGCAAGGTTCGTTTTACATGTTCTTTGGATCGAAAGAGGAATTATTCTATCACATATTGCTTGAAGAGGAACAACGAATTCGTAGTACAATGTTCGATTCATTTAGCGTAGGTGTGCCTGTAAACAAGGAAGAAATCAGATTATTTTTACTGAAATCTTTCCGCATGATGGAAGAGAGTCCGATCGTACGTCAGATGTTCGTAAAAAGCGAAATGGAGCAGCTATTAAGAAAGTTACCTAATGAGTTGTTGGAACAAAATTTTACAGAGGATAAAGACTTTTTTATTCCTTTCATTCAATCATGGCAAGCCGAAGGTATCATGGTTGGGATTGACCCGGGATTAATCGTAAGCATGATTCGCTCTGTAGTCCTCCTGTCTTTGCATAAGGAAGAGATCGGTGATGAACGCTATCAGGCAACTATAGATCTTTTGATTGGGGTTCTGGCTGAGGGGATGACTTCTTTGAAAGATAATATGACTGGGGGAGTATGAAATGATCGAAGTGAAGGAGCTTCATTTTACCTACCCAAAAATAAAAGAGCCAACCCTTAGTGGACTTAACTTTTCCATACCTCAAGGAGAAGTGTTTGGTTTTCTCGGTCCTTCGGGAGCGGGTAAAAGCACAACACAAAAAATACTAATTGGAGTCTTAAAAAATTATCTCGGCAGCGTTAACATAATGGGCAAGGAAATAAGAAATACCGGACCGGAGTATTTTGAGCGAATAGGGGTAGCTTTTGAGTTTCCAAATTTCTATTCGAAGTTTACTGCGCTGGAAAATTTGCAGCTATTTCGCTCTCTGTATTCAGGGAGAACAGCGGAACCGAGGTTTCTCCTGGAGCAAGTAAATCTCACTGAAGCTGCAAATTTGAAGGTCTCCCAGTTATCGAAGGGGATGAAGATGCGGCTGAATTTCTGTAGAGCACTCTTAAATAACCCACAAATTCTATTTCTGGATGAACCCACTTCCGGGCTCGACCCCGTTAATGCGAAACGAATGAAGGATTTAATCCTGGAAAAAAAGGCAAATGGGACGACTGTAATTATTACAACACATAATATGCAAGCCGCTGAGGAGCTCTGCGACAGGGTCGCTTTTATTGTAGACGGTCAGATTAAGTTGATTGATTCTCCTCGTGAGCTTAAGCTTCTAAATGGAAAAAAACGAGTGCGGCTGGAATACCGCCATCATAATGAAGTTAGAAATGAGGAATTCTCACTTGATGATATAGGGGAGAACGAATATTTCTTAAAGCTTGTTCGTGAACATCCAATAGAAACCATTCATTCGCAGGAGGCGTCTTTGGAACAAATATTTATTGACGTAACTGGGAGGCAGTTAACATGAGATTCAGATCTGCGTTTGCCTTTGACATCCGGTTTCAATGGCGGCATGGGTTTTATTGGATTTACGTCATTATCTGTGCGTTTTATTTGGTATTGCTGCATCTTATTCCTGATCATTATCGAGAACAAACAATGTTGTTATTGACCTTTAGCGATCCGAGTGCTTTAGGGCTTATTCTCGCAGGGGGGATTGTGCTGCTGGAAAGAGACCAGGGCATCCATGATCCTTTATTTGTTACTCCGATTCGTGTTAGAGAATATTTGCTTTCAAAAGCAGGCTCATTATCTGTACTCTCCCTGTTAGCCGCTTGGGTTATTCATGTAGTAGCAAGCGGGATTCCGCAATCCCCGTTTGGCTTTTCTACTGGAATCATTCTAACGTCAAGCTTTATGACGCTATTGTCGATTGGAGTTGTGGCTCGTTGCCAGACAATTAATGGTTTCATTCTACTATCACAAGTATTCGCATTGCCTTTTATACTTCCATTGCTTGGTTATTTTAAGGTGTGGAACTCCAAACTTTTTTTATGGCTTCCTACGGAAGGAACACTTCGCTTGTTGAGTTCGGGAACCTCGGCTATGTCATTTGGCAATTACATCTACTCCATATCGATATTACTGCTATGGAATGTTGTGATATACGTATGGGCAAAAATGTCCTTCGAAAATCATGTAATGATGCGCATAGGTAAGGGAGGAGCAAGAAAATGAAGAAGTATCGTATGCTTTTTATAAGCGATATCCGGCATACTGGTTTGGACCCAGTGCTTATGGTCGGCATCTTTGCTCCTTTAGCACTTCTAGTCGTCTCAAGATTTGGATTTCCAATGATAGCCGATTGGCTTACGAACGGTTATGCTTTCGATTTATATAAATATAGTAGCTTTGCTGCGATTTTCTTAGTCATGACCTTTCCCATGCTAACCGGTATGATGACAGGTCTTTTAATGCTTGATGAAAGAGATGAGAATGTCATCTCTTATTACGCGGTTACACCATTAATGCGCAGAGGGTACATGGTGTATCGTCTAGTTCTTCCATCTCTACTCTGTACATTTCTTTCATCGCTATTTTTTATAGTCTCCGGCTTATCTAGCTTCCAATTAGAGCATATATACATCCTTATACTATTAGCATTTGAAGCCCCTTGTTTTGCATTATTCCTAGCTTCTTTCGCTGCAAATAAGGTAGAAGGATTAGCTTTATCAAAGATCGGTGGTCTGTTTATAGCAGGACCAATCGTAGCTTATTTTGTTCCATCACCATGGCAATTTATCGGGGCGTGGATTCCTACCTATTGGCCTGCTAAGTTATTTTTTGTTATAGAAGCTTCTAGTGGTTTTATTGTGCTTGCATACTTTATGGTGGGACTTCTATTTCACTTGAGTCTTCTGAGCATCATGATCAGGATTTTTATTAAAAGAGCTGATTGATTAACCTCCTCCAAGCAGCTTAGGCAACAGGGTTAGAAGCTTTTCACGTGTTAAAGCATCTCCATAGTTCCATTTGCTTCCGTCAAGCAGATAAGCTTGCCCCTTACGTACAGCGGGTATATTCTTCCATAGTGAGCTGTCTAGTAGTTTCTCCATAGCAACTCGCGAGTCTTGACGTTCCGGAATAAGCATAAAGATATGATCACCGGCGTAGGAAGGCAGCCTTGCTGGATCGACCTCTGCAAATCCTAACTCTCCATCGAGAATCGCTTTGATCTCATCTGTGGGCTGTAAGCCGTTAGGGGCATAGAGAGCAGTAGACAAACCGGACATTCCCATAGCATATAGATGATTTCCATGGTCATAAATCAATGCAGAAGCTGTTTCTCCAGGTTGAAGAGTATTCATATAAAGCTGCTGCCACATGGCAGCATTTTTTGCTGCGAATGAATCCAGCCATGCTTCTGCTTCGTGCTGCTTACCCAACCAGCTTCCAAGTGTCCGCATACGGTGTTCAAGTGGCGCAAATGAATCAAAGGTAAGTGTCGGGGCGATGTCGACGACTGCTCGATAGGCCTTATCATCTGAATTAGCTATAATAATTAGGTCAGGATTTAATGAAGCGGTAAGCTTCGGATCCAGAGGAAAGCCAACGTTAGAGAGCTTTTTAAGTCGATGTTTATAGACTCTGTTCCATGCAAAGACTTCATCTCCTCCGATAGGCTTTATACCTAATGCGAGTAGGTCGCCAAGCGTCTCACCATGGTAGACAATGCGCTTTGGACGCTCCGGAATATCCACCTCATGGCCAGTCCAGTCTTTCACAGTAAGCTTCCGACCTTGCTGATGCGCATATTGTCCGGGTGTAATTCCAGTCTTTTGACGAAACCGGCGACTAAAATAATATTCATCGGAGAAGCCAACCAGTCGAGCAATCTCACGCAGCGGTTCAGCGGATTCCAGAAGGAAACGCTTCGAATGGTTAATGCGCAGTTCGGTCAGGTAATCGAGCGGTCTTTTTCCGGTAAGCTTTTGAAAGATCGGAGTATATTGCCACAAAGTTATCCCTGCGAACTCAGCCAGTTGCTTCACGGTGATACTCTCCGTATAGTGATCTTGCATATATTGGATGGTCTTTTCCACGGAATCCGCGGGACTTGGCACCTGCTCGGAAGGATAATTATGCTCAAAGAGTAAGAGCAGCAATTCTTGGAATTTTAATTGCCGCTTAAAAAAATACACATCATCGGCATTTTTTTTGCTCATAAGCAGATCTTCCGCAAGGCGGATTACCCTAGTGAACGGGTGGACAATTAGCTCCTGTCTACCCGGAAGGAGTTCATCTGAATAATATTCGGGAAACTCGGCATTATTAATTGCTGTAAAAGTGATGAGATAATAATAAAGAGTCGTCTCTTGATTGTCCGTGCTATAGGAAGTTCCAGGAGATAGGAGATAACACGTATCTGTAGTCAGTATTATGGTTTGATCGCTAAGGATCAGCTGCCCACTACCGCCAGTGAATATTAGAAGTCTATAAAAGTGAGTTGAAAGAGCCTTAGAGCAAGAGCCTGCCGGTTGAATATGTAGTTCCGCATCAGTCAGCTGAAACAGCAACGAGCGGAGCGGTGCAGCGACGGGTAATGTTTGCAGCAAGAGGAAGCCTCCGTTCATTTGGTGAGAATCATTATCAATTAATTCATTGTATATAAAATAAAGAAGCATATCAACAGCTGTTGACATGCTTCTTGCAGTTTTCTATCAGCTAAGTGCCAAACGCTTCATGAAGGTGAAAATTATTTCATATTCAAAAGCTGTGGGAGTTCACCGAGCAGCCATTCTCTTGTTGTTGCATCACTTGAAGTCTTCATAATATCTTGAGTATAGACGTATCCGTTCTTGACGGCAGGGAGACCTTTCCAGATCGGACTCTTTAATAGAGTAGCTGTGGATTGCTTGGCTTCATCGGCCACAGGAGTTAGAATGAAAATCCGATCTCCGGCATATTCTTTAAGCACTTCCATGGATACTTCCTGGAATCCCATACCTTCATCAAGCACCATCTGAATCGCTGGGGTTGGCTTGAAGCCATTCTCTCCATAAAGGACTTGCGAAAGTCCGGTCGTTGCCATAACAAATAGTCTGTCACCAGGATAATAAGTAAAGACCGAAGCTGTTTCTCCTTCTTTTATGCCCGCTGCCTTTAATTGTTCCCACATGGCATCTTCACTCGTTTTATACTTAGCCAGCCATGCCTCTGCTTCGGTCGTTTTCCCAAGAATTCCACCGATATCAAGCATCCGTTCATTTAGCGGGGCAAAGGTATCAAATATTATCGTGGGTGCGATTTTGGACAGCTGTTCGAAATCAGCTTCATCAGTTCCTGCATAGATAATCAAATCAGGCTGAAGTTCCAGCGTCTTTTCTAGATTGATAGGGAACCCTACATCTTCGACACCTTGTAGTTGATCTTCAAAAACCTGACCCTCACCCATGGAAAGTGGATATCCTACCGCTTGCACACCAAGCGCGAGTAGATCACCATAGGTTTCTCCTGAATAAATCACGCGCTTCGGGTTAACAGGTATTTCTACGGTATGGCCTATGTAATCCGTGTAGGAGCGAGTAGTTGCCGAAGTTTCATTAGTGCCCTTGTCGGATGTTTCTGGAGAAGGTACAGTGGTAGCTGAAGTATTATTTCCGGCTGCGTTCGACGCATTGTTCTTGGCTGGTTGTTCTCCTGAGTTTCCGCAGGCGAGTAGTAATGTGGTCATCAGAAAGAGTACACATAATACGGCGAACGGTTGTCTTACCTTATTCATATAATATTGCCTCCCTAAAATATGTAGCGATCACCAATAATGATAATCATTCTCGACGAAAACTATCATAAATTAAAGTCTCCTTTTACTCAATGGACAAAACACATTAAGGCTATTTGATTTGTACAAGCCTATTGTTATTGGAGTTGATAGCCAGAAAAAAAGTTTGATAAGGCTAAGAAGTCATTGAGGAACACGCAAAACTCTGTCGGTGAGATTGAAATAAATAGAACAAGGCCGTCTAGTTTGGTAGAAACCAACCAGAGACGGCCTTTTTTAATAGATGAAATTAGAGAAGAGAAAGGGTGAAACGGAATGCATATGGGCGATTAGCCGGCAGAGTGAACTCTTCGTGGGTTGGTGCACCCCAGCTGTCGTCACCCCCAACTCCCATTTGCTTGTAGTTGACTCTCAGTACGCTTTTGTTCGAGACTGGCAATTTATATACGTGATCATGTGCTTCCAATTCCTCAGGTTTCCAAGGCAGAGCATTAATCTCCATAGGGATTGCACTATCAAAATAAAGTCCTGATCCGTCGTTGCCATCTGTAATCGAAGCAAATCTGACATCCGTCTTATTGCCGCACTCCTGCGGTCTGAGATAAGGGATGAACTGGTCACTGACTTTGCCCGTATAGCGGCCAAGTGGTGCTCCGGTCTGTCTGTCCCAATAATTCTCATGGGGTCCACGGCCGTACCATGAAAGGGTATCGAGTCTTCCAGCAAGCACGAACATCATTCCGAACTCAGGAATTTCTGGCAGATCGCTACTACCCGGATTCAGTTCTTGCAGGATTTCTAAAGATCCGTCAGGGCGAATCTCATACTGAACAAGAAGGGTGGAATACGGATTCGTTGGCAGAAGGTAAGTGGTGGAAATGAAACAGAGATGTCCTTCAGTTCTATATACCATGCTCAACAGATTCCGCTCATTAGAAGCCTGCTTCCACACTGCACAGCGCTTTGGCATTCCATTGCCAAGATCATTATCCGTGACCGCTCTCCAGAAGTTAGGTCTTACGGGCTCAAGCAGATGTTCTTTACCGGCAGCATGGTATGAGTTTAGCTCACCAGTTGTTGTATTAAAGTTTAGAGTGAAATTCCCACCCTGTACGGTCAATGCACCTTCATGTTCCTGCACATGTAACGTTCCATCCGTTGTCTTTGGAGCCTTTGTCACGATACGCGGGGATAGAATGAACTGTTCCCAAGCGATTTCGTGGTCAGCATCAGCCCAAGAAGTTTCTGAACGCTGAATAAAGGAGAGATTCAGAATAGCTTCATGATCACCTCTATGTGAAATCAGTTCGTAAGGGATAGTGCATTCAACGATTTCTCCTGGTACAGCAGAGATTTGCAGCAAACCTTCTTGCGCAGTTACTCCGTCTAAAGAAACTTCCCATTTAAGTTCGTACTGTTCAATGTCGGTAAATAAAAAGTTATTACGAATCTGAAAGAGACCTTCACGGATATTTAAAGCAGTTACTTTAATATTTTGATAGCACTTTTTGACCTCAAATAGCTTTGGAGTAACCGAACGATCGGCAAAAAGTAATCCGTTTCCGCTAAAGTTTCCATCATGTGGCGACTCACCAAAGTCACCGCCATATGCTAAATATGGGACACCTTCGGATGTTTTGGTTCGGATAGCCTGATCCACCCAATCCCAAATAAATGCACCTTGAAATACATCGTACTTGTCAAACATATCGGTGTATAGGTGTAATCCACCGCAAGAATTCCCCATAGCATGGCTGTATTCGCAGATGATATAAGGCTTCTGAGGATGACTTAGCGCATATTTTTCAACATCGTGCGGTTTAGCATACATAGTCGACTCTATATCACTAGCTGCTTCTGACTCTCTGCAATGGAAGATCCCTTCATAATGAACAGGTCGTGTTGGGTCAGCTTCTCTGAGATAGTCATGCATGGCGATAAAATTATCACCACCGTAGGACTCATTCCCTAGTGACCAGATGATAACAGAAGGATGGTTCTTGTCTCTTTGCATCATGGAGTTGCAACGGTCAATCACATTGGCCCGCCATTCCGGTTTGCTAGCAGGTACATTTCCGTCATGTATTCCTTGTTGCCCATACTGCCAAGTGCCGTGCGTTTCCAGATTGGTTTCATCGATAACGTAAAGTCCATATTCATCACAAAGCTCATACCAAACAGACTGATTCGGGTAGTGAGAGGTCCGAACCGCATTAATATTATGTGTTTTCATCAGTTTGATATCTCGGATCATGTCGTTTTTGGATAGCGCACGTCCTGTGTCACAAGAGAACTCGTGCCGGTTAACGCCTTTAAGTACGATTCTTTTGCCGTTGATCTTCATAAGTCCGTCCTTGATCTCAAAGGTACGGAATCCGACCTTACAGCTGACCGTTTCAGTAGAGTTTCCTTTATCGTCAATCATGGAGAGAACCAATGTATACAGATACGGTGTCTCAGCACTCCACTTATAAGGATCTTCTACATGCTCAGAAAGCTTGAAATGCTGAACGCCCTCTTGATCTATGGAAGTGACTGTAGATACTGGTGACTCCCATACAGGTTGATCCTCTTTATTGTATAGCTGCATTTGGAGTGTATAAGGGTTTAGTTTCTCGTTAAAATAATTCTCCACTTTGATGTCTACGTTTAAATTCGCATGTACGAAAGCTTCATCTAGCTCGGTTTTAACGAAAAAATCAGCAATATGAACAGAAGGAGGCGTGTACAGATAGACCTCTCGAAAAATACCGCTAAGCCGCCAAAAATCTTGATCCTCCAGCCAACTGGCATCACACCAACGATAGACCTCGACAGCTAGTTTATTATCACCTGCAATTAAATAAGGGGTAATATCGAACTCGGAAGGTGTAAAGGTGTCTTCACAGTAACCGACCCGTTCTCCGTTTACCCATACATAGAAAGCGGATTCAACCCCCTGAAAGCTAAGGTATACAGGCTGACTGTTCCAAGATTCAGGGACAGTAAAGGTCCGGATGTACGAGCCTACGGGATTATATTTTGTCGGAGCAAAGGGTGGCTTGAGATCAGGTTCAGATTCCGCCCAAGGATATCGGACATTCGTATATTGCGGGTAATCATAGCCATGGAATTGCCAGTGAGAAGGTACAGGAATCGTAGCCCAATTGCTGCAATCGAAATCAGCTTTATAAAAATCCACGACCCGTAGATCCGGTGTTTCGGAAAAAGAGAACTTCCAAATACCATTAAGCGTTTTGTAGTATGGCGAGGCTTCTTTATCTCCCACCAGGGCTTGCGTTAGATTGCTATAAGGGATCATGGAAGCATGTGCATCCAAGCGATTTAGTTCGAAGATTTCTGGATTATTATTCCATTCTGGATAACCGTTTGCAGGAGGCTGGTAAACAAATTTTGCTCGCATGAGTAAATCTCCTTTATAATAGTGATGTTATTATATTCATATTATAAATTGGAGTAATGGTAAGAGATATAAAAGATTTTTCATCCAATATAACAAAATATGAAACGAGTGATCAGATGGAGAGTAAAATAATCTTTTGCCAAACGGAAGATACGAATATGCTGCCGTTGTATGCTACAACCATTGGATTTTGGGAGCATCAGGCAGAAACCTTACGTCCTACCGGATTTCCGGATTATCAAATACATCAGATTCACGAAGGCAAAGGCGAACTTGTCATTCAGGAGAAACGATATATTGTGAGTTCAGGGGATGTATTCTTTTTGTTCCCGAATATTACGCATTCGTATGCGCCAATCAGCAGTAAGTGGAAGCTGTCATGGATTTCATTCAATGGTAGAGAGGCCGGTCAAATGCTGCTGTACGCAGGAATCCGCGAATCAGGCCCTGCAAGGTTGAAGGAGGATAAGTGGCTAAATCCTTTAAAAGAAATGCTCAACTTGTCAGATAGTAATGAACTGGAAACGAATCTGGAACGATCCAAACAACTATACGCGCTGCTGCTGGATTTAAAAAGCAATCTAGTTTCTCCTCTAAACGAGGCTCTTGAATTGGAGCGAATTAAACCGGTGTTGCGACATATAGAAAGGAATCTTCATAGGACCCTCCCATTAAAGGAACTTGCGGAGGTTATTGCAGTGTCGCCACAGTATTTATGCAGGCTTTTTCAAAAAACAATTCATGATCGACCCGTAACCTATATCAACAAGCAACGTATAAACTTGAGTAAACAGCTAATGTTCAATGAACGAGATAAAAAAATGTATGAAATTGCTCAGTTAGTGGGCTTCGAGAATGCCAGCTACTTTTGTCTAGTGTTTAAGCGGTTGACTGGAATGAGTCCAGAGCAATTTAAACAGCTGCATGGTTTGGACTAGAGTAATAGAATGCCTCTAAGCCCTATGATAAACGCTTACTTGTTAGCGTCTAGCACTCCATGATATAGTTTAATTGAGTTCATATATTGTATTTTTCACGAATTCGCTCATTTTTTTGCAATATGTGTATGTCCAATCTAATTCAATACATAGAACCAAATTTACGATCAGATATCTAGCTAAGCATCAGGAAGGAGTCATCAATTTGAATGAGAAGTTAAAAGAGGCATATGAACGTTTGGACTTGCCTGTAGACATTACCCGGGAGGAACTGAATAAAAAGTTTGATTTGCATTTGAAACGCCGTAAATCAAATTCCTCAGAAACTGAGGCTGCAGCCTATGAAGAAGAATTTCTGGCTTACAAAACGATCTTAGACGGCTTAGATCAGCAGGAAATTCAGGAGGCAGAGGACAAGCGGCTAGAGAAATGGGGAGCATTTTCCGGCATAGCGCGTAAATCAGAGAATTTTTTTAGGCTATACAAAGTCCATACATTTGTATCTATCGTTGTGCTGTTAGTGCTAATCTTTGGAGGTAACGCTCTTTATAATCAATATCAAGCCAAAAAATATGAAGCTTCACTCCCGCCAGTGGATGTAACTATCATGTTCCTAGGAAACTATGAATCTCAAGATCCATCAGGTAAGGATGAAGAGCTTAAACAAGAGATCGTCAATCGTTATCCAGCTTGGAAGCGGGTAAAGACGGAAGTCGTATACCTTCCCTCAACAGGTGGAGAAGGTGGAGGCGCGTTAGACATGACTTATATCCAGCGCGCGATGGCGATGCTGGCGGCGGATCGTCCGAATATTCTTATTTTGGATGATGCTACTTTTGATTGGATCGGACAACAGCAGGGACTTAAGAATCTAGAGCCGTTTGTTAAATCAGCGGGACTTCCTTTAGATGATATTCGTTTGAAACGTATAAAAAATACGGAGAACGGTGAAGAATGGATCACAGGCGTAGATATCACAGATACGAAATTTGCTACAGACCTTCCAATTCATTCACGGAAGATGATCATTGGGGTGTTTGGAGAAGATGAAGATAAGAACAAATCAACTGATTTTGTTGAGTTCTTAGTAGGGCAAATGACTGCCAAATAAATGAGTATGTATAAATGGACCTGTGTTATAAAGGCCGATGTTGTATGGATTCTCATACGATATCGGCTTTTTTGTTGTACATTCAAAGCATCTGAATTGACGAATGTGAAGTGAACTCACTATAATGATTCATATAGATATGAACTAAGTAATATAAATATAAACTAAACTGAATTTTACAAGGGAGTGATGAAAGAATGAAGACAGAAGGAACTCTGACAATACATACACAGAAGCGTGGTGCAGCATTAGGTGATTTATTTGGAATCTTCTTTGAGGATTTAAATCATGCGGCAGATGGTGGACTTTATGCTGAGCTAGTTCAGAATCGATCCTTTGAATTTGATCCGATAGATCGGGCCGATTACCATGCGTTAATGGCTTGGGAGCCTATAGAACGTGGAGATGGGAAAACCGTAATCACCGTGGAAGGTAGCGACCCCTTGAATGATCGTAATCCACATTATGTAGCCATTGATATTGTGGCTGAAGGTGACGGCGTTGGGTTGATGAATCTGGGATTCAATAGTGGTATTCCGGTAAAAGAGGGCGAGAATTATAAGTTCTCGGTATATGCTCGTCGAGAGACAAGCTTTGACGTACCCCTTATCGTATCCATTGAAAGTACAAATGGTATTATTCATGGTGAAGCGGAAATCGCTGTGAATCACTCCGAATGGACTCGATACGAAGCAGTTATTAAGTCTAAGGCTACAGATACTAGTTCACGTCTTGTAATCGTTACCAAAGGCAGCGGGAGGGTATATCTGGACATGGTTTCTCTGTTTCCGGAGAAGACCTTTATGAACAGACCTGGGGGCATGCGTGAAGATATTTCACTGTTGCTCGCCGACTTAAAGCCTAAATTCATGCGGTTTCCGGGAGGTTGTCTGGTACATGACGGTTCCTTAAATCCAGATGACAGAGATTCTATGTACAGATGGAAGAATACAATTGGGGATGTGGCACAAAGGCCGGCAAGGCGGAATAACTGGTCCTACAATCAGACGCTTGGGTTAGGATACTTTGAATATTTTCAGTTCTGTGAGGATATTGGAGCTAAGCCGATTCCCGTTCTTCCGGGCGGCTACGATCCGCATCATAAACGTATGGTGCCGCTGGGTGAATTAACACCCTGGGTTGAGGATGCACTGGATTTGATCGAATTTGCCAATGGAGACATTTCATCGAAGTGGGGAAGGATACGTGCGAACCTTGGTCACCCGGAACCTTTTGGGCTAGAGTATATCGGCATAGGCAATGAAGAGGTAGGTGCACCCTTTTTCGAGAGATATCCATACTTTCATCAAGCCATTAAAGAGAAATATCCGGATATTAAGGTCATTAATTCGAGCGGTCCATTCTCTGCTGGTAAGGAATATGAGCGGGGCTGGACATCGGCAAAAGAGAATAAGTCTGATCTTGTAGACGAGCATTATTACTGTACACCTGAATGGTTCCTGGCGAATCATCATCGTTATGAAGACTTTAAGGGCGACGAACCGAAAGTGTTCTTAGGTGAATATGCTTCATGGGGCAATACCTATTATAACGCATTAGTGGAAGCGGCTTTTATGACGGGACTTCAGAACAACGCTCATGCGGTTGGTTTGGCATGTTATGCTCCTATGCTCTGCAATGTGGATTATATCAACTGGAAGCCGGATCTAATCTGGTTTAATAATCATGAAGTGTACGGAACTGCGAACTACTATGTTCAAAAGCTATTCATGAACCATCAGGGAGATCAGCTACTGGAGATAAAAGCGAACGGCTTCACAGTATCTGAGGAACGTAAAGCTGAAGCGATCACAGGAGCGATTAGCTTGGATGTGGATGCATCCGCTGCTCGATATTCAGAAATCACACTGGTCAACAATGTTACGGGAGAAGTGAAGACGTATTCTGAGTTGTCAGAAGAAGTATCAAACCTGCCTGATCCTGCTCAGAACGGAACGGCCAAACGAACACTAGAGCTTGGAGAGACGGAGTGGGAGAGCTATACCTTGGATTTTAAGGCTACTAGAACCGCAGGGAATAAAGGGTTTGTGTTCTATTTTGGTAAAGCAGATGATCAGAATCATTTGTATTGGGAACTAGGTGGCTGGCAGAATCAGGATTCCATTGTGGCATCAATTATTAACGGGAGAAACTCTGTGCTTACACATTCTATGTTTACAGTTGAAACAGACGTAGAATACGACCTGAAGCTAGAAGTATCAGACAGACATATTCGTACTTATATTAACGGAGAGCTGATCAATGAGACGGAGGACAAACTTCCGGTCATCGAACCGCTGTATTACACAGCAAGCATGGAGGATTCCACAGGGGATATCATTCTTAAGACAGTGAATGTACAAGATAACAGCGTTTCTACTGAGATTATATTAGAAGAGATGGCAAAAAAGGACTTGTCCATCGAAGTATATGAACTGTCGGGATACCAGCTTGAGGATGAAAATAACTTCGAGAATAAAGAGCTTGTCTCTCCTAAGCAAAACAATTTTACGACGATGGGCAGCAGTTTTTCTTATGAGTTCCCTAAACAATCCGTAACGATTTTTAGAATAAAATAAAAACTAAAAACGCCCCTCTGAATCCTTAGTGTTGAAAAAGGTTCAAAGGGGCGTTTATGTCCGGTTGTATAGCTGTTCACCCACAGACGATCACATTCTAGGATATTCTCGGTCATGATAGGTGCAATATCATTAATAGCTGGCCGATGCAGACCATCTTTACACGGTTCACATGTTCTAGTAATGTAATGAGACAGCAGCCACGGCCAGTGTTCTTCTAGTGTGGATACATCTTCGAACTCTAATTTTCTTCTTGCTCTTTTTCTTAGCTTGAATATAATCACAGGTAGTAGCTACACTGCATCCATACTTATCTCGCTTATGTTAAATTAATGATTAATATTATTGTTAACTAAGAAATATGATTTGTGAATACATAAAAATACTAATTCAAAGGCATAGGGGACAATAAAATGCACTTAACTACAGATACAGAATCGCTTCGAGTCTATGAAGCACTTGCAAGTGAAGTCAGGTTAAGGATTATCGAACTACTAGACCTAAAAGAGATGCATATTAAAGAACTGGCTGCTGAGCTCTATCTAAGTAGTGCGATGGTTAGCACCCATGTTGCCAAGCTGCAAAAAGCAGGCCTGATTAACTCTAAAATGAGACGTGTGGATGGAGGGACATATAAGTATTGCTCACTGTCTACGAACTGCCTGCAGATTAAATTATCAGGATCTCGGGGAATCTGCTAATCAGATATTGTGAATGATACGAAATAGAGAATAAATAAAAATAAAAAAAACATATTGTAATGAAAACGTTTTTATGATAATTTAAATTTATAAAAACGTTTTTATTTGTAAAGGAAGATTGAATCGTTATGGAAAAGGTAACTATCAAAGACGTTGCTAGAGAGGCTGGAGTATCCATTTCTACAGTTTCCAACGCACTAAATGACGTTGATGTATTAAATCCGGAGACCAAATCACATGTGCTTAAAGTCGCGAAGCAATTAAATTATGTTCCAAACCTAAATGGCAAGCTCCTAAGAAACGGAAAAACTAAAATGCTAGGTTTTTTCACGACAAGTGTAGCGGGACCGTACTTCTATAAGCTGGTGGAGTCCATGTCTCGTGAATGTGATCGGTTAGGTTATGGTTTAAATGTATTTGTTACAAAGGATAAACAAGTCATTATGAGCAATATTCTAGGCCGACGTGTGGATGGTGTCATTATCTACGAAGAGCTGAGAATAGATGAAGAAGAAATTGCCGCAATGGTGAAAGACAAGATCAAGGCTGTGTTTCTGGATCGACCACTTAAGAATGAAACGATGGGAAGCGTGATCTTTAATTCGTTTGAATCGGCTTACGAAGCAACTAAATATTTAATCAGTCTGGGACACAAGAAAATTGCTTACATATCTGGTGTTGATGAGATGTATGACAGTGTTCAGCGGAAAGAAGGATACTTGGCCGCCTTGCGTCAATATCAGCTTCCGACGAAAGAAGAGTATATTATACAAGGATATTTTGAGGAAGAGAGCACCTATAACGCTATAAAGTCTCTTGTTCATTTAAGTCCTGAAAAAATGCCTGATGCTTTTTTAGCGGGGAATGATTTGAGCGCCATTGGATGTATTCAAGCTTTGAAATCGAATGGATATGAAGTCCCGTTGGATATAAGCGTTATGGGGTTTGACGATATTGATATCGCGCAGTATTTCTCACCGCCATTAACGACGGTAAGAAATCAAATTGCCAGGCAAGGTATTCTATCCATAAATCACCTGGTTCGCATGATTCAGAAGAAGGAACAGGGCGAAATGATGAAATTGCCAGGTGAACTAATTGTACGTGGTTCTACTCAAGTGAAGATTGATCGGTACTAACGCTTTCAAGAAGGGCAACAAGATAGTATCCGATCATTTTTAAATATAAGAAAGTATAAGTTTGCACCTATACTTTATAACTTATATTTCTCGCTTAAACGCATATCGTCCTGATAAGGACACTGAAGGCGTTTATGCTTGATAATTTTATTGCTTTTAGGAGGTTTTTTTTAAAAAGAAATAAAAACGTTTTTATTGTTTTGGGGATCATGATTTGGAGGGGAGAAGAAAAACGTGGATAAATTAGCCGTAGTGCCAGTAAACGGGAAGAATCCAATGAACAGTAAGAAACCTATGGGACAGAGGGTCAAAGAATTTGTGATTGATTATAAGAGGCAATGGGAGATTCAGTCCATGGTCATCCCGGGAATCATTTTTATGATTATCTTTTGTTTCATTCCTATTTACGGATTAACGATTGCTTTTAAGAGCTACACCGTAATAGACACGCTCGATTCTGCACCATGGGTGGGGCTTGATAATTTCAGAATTATTTTATCAGACAAATATTTTTGGGATGCTGTAGTCAATACCTTGGGGATCAGCTTTCTGAAATTAGCTATAGGTTTTGTTATTCCAATTATTCTATCTGTCATGATTTATGAATTAAGCGGTGGACGCTTTAAGAAAATAGTACAAACAATCTCTTATTTACCACACTTTTTGTCCTGGATCGTTCTGGGCGGGATGTTGATTGCTTGGTTCTCTTCCTCCGGTATGTTTAATGAAATCCTGCTCAATTTGGGGATCATTTCGAAACCGGTAAATATCTTGCTTGATGCGAACAAGTATTGGTGGATTGCAACGTTATCGGATATTTGGAAAGAGGCAGGTTGGGGAACAATTTTATACTTAGCCATCATGTCCAAAATTGATCCTACTTATTATGAAGCTGCCAAAATAGATGGGGCAAGTCGTATGAGACAAATTTGGAATATTACCCTACCTAATATGAAGCCAATTATCAGTTTAAATCTGATTCTGACTGTAAGCGGTTTATTAGGATCGAATCTGGATCAAACCTTGGTCTTGATGAATTCTCAGAACCGTGTCAAAGCAGAAGTAATTAATTCTTATGTGTACCGTATGGGTATGACGCAAGGTGACTTCTCTTATGCTACTGCTGTGGGTCTAGGTGTCTCCATTGTTTCTGTGATCCTACTGATTAGTGCCAACAAAGTATCCAGCAAATTAAATGATAATCAATCAGTTCTGTAGAAGGAGGCATTTCTGTGAATCGTACGGTAGCTAAAGAAGATCTCGACAGTCGAATCTTTAACACTATAAATATTATTTTACTCTGTATCTGTACTGTAATTATCGTTGTTCCTTTATGGAATGTGGTCGTCTCCTCCTTAAGCTCAGGTAAGGCGCTCGCGGAAGGCGGATTTATATTCTGGTCTACTGATTTCTCCTTAGAGAATTATCGCGCAGTATTTAATGATGAGACGATTGGACTAGCCTTTCTTGTCTCCATTGCCAAAACGTTCATCGGTGTCATTACCCACGTATTCTTTTGCGCGATGATCGGTTATGGCTTGAGTAAAAAATACATACGTGGCCGCAAGCTATACGTTGCCATGGGTGTAATCACCATGTTCTTCTCAGGTGGTATGATTCCCACGTATTTATTGATTAAATCACTCGGTCTATTGAACAGCTTTTGGGTTTATATTATCCCGGCCTTGTTCAGTTATTATGACGTAGTTATTCTAATGAACTTCTTTAGAAACGTACCGGATTCACTTGAAGAGTCGGCCAAAATCGATGGTGCAGGTGACTGGCGTATATTCCTGAAGATTTTTATCCCTCTTTCCATGCCGGCTATGGCTACGATCGCGTTATTTAACGGGGTTGGGCAGTGGAATGACTTTATGACCACCAAATTATACATTACCGATCAAGCACTCTATCCGCTGCAGATGAAGCTCTATGAAATTATCGTTCAGTCGCAAACGCAATCCATGCAAAATGTCGGTGGATCTGCGATTATCGAAACTACAACTAAAGGGGTTCAACTAGCAACAATTGTCATTACAACTTTGCCGATTGTTGTGATGTATCCAATATTACAGAGGTACTTTATTTCAGGAATGATGATGGGGGCGGTGAAAGAATAGAACGATTGGAGGGGTTTTATAGCAAACACTTATGTACGAAATGATCCATCGGAAGTGTAGCTTGTACTATCAGATCTGCACTTCCGTTACTACCAAAACTTTTTTAGGGGGAAACAAGGGATGAACAAAGCATTTGGGAAAAAAGGACTTAAACTTTGTACTGCGCTTATGGCTGTAGTATTGGTATTTACGGGTTGTGGATCGAAGGGGAGTTCTGATAACTCAAGCAAAGAATTAAGCTCCATTGAAGGGCGATATACAATTGACCCAGAAACACCAGCTTGGAAGCTGGATAAAAAAGAAGAAACTACGGATCTCACTTGGTACGTGAATGCAGACTGGTGGAATACTGATTTCGGTAAAGACCTCGTTACAAAAAAAATTAAAGAGGATCTAAATATCAACATTAAATTTATTAAAGGCGATGACACTAAGCTGAATACGATTTTTGCTGGTGGTGAAATGCCGGACTTGTTGACTGTATTTGACTCTAACTCTCCTGTGGTACAAAAAGCGGCTACATGGGCGCTGCCTTTGAATGATCTAGCTGATAAATATGATCCTTATTTCAATAAAGTGGCCGAAAAGGATACGATGAACTGGTTCCAGTTAGCAGATGGCAAGACTTATGGATATCCTAACTATTCCAATACGCAAAACGATTATGATAGCGGTAACATCCCTGCTAAAACGGCATTCGTCATCCGTAAGGATGTTTACGAAGCGATTGGAAAACCAACCATTGGTACTCCGGAAGAATTCAAAAGCGTTATGCAACAAATCAAAAAGCAGTTCCCAGAAATGATTCCTTTTGGTTTTAACTCCATAGGTAAAGGTACTGGTTCTTTGGGAGATGTACTACAGGACTTCATCGGCGTACCGATGGAAACTGAAAATGGCGAGTTCTATAACCGTAATCTGGATGAGGACTATTTGACTTGGTTGAAAACATTAAATGAAGTCTACAGAAATGGTGACATCAGTGATGACAGTTTTGCTGATGATGGTACTGCCTTTGAAGAAAAAGTGAAATCAGGTAAATATGCAACAATGCTGCTCGATGGAACGCCTCAACAAAGTGGTAACTTGCAAATCTTCATGACTGGAAATCCAGGTAAGGAATATATCGCTATTGATGGACCGCAAAGCACAGTTGGTCATGAGCCAACGTTGAATCAATCAGGCATTACAGGCTGGATGATCACCTACGTTACTAAAAAAGCTAAAGACCCTGCTAAAGCTATTCAAGTCTACACGTATTTACTTAGTGAAGAAGGACAGAAGCTTATGAACTATGGTCTTGAAGGAGAAACCTATAAAGTTAATGAAGCCGGTAAAATTGAATTCTTGCCTGAAATCAAAGATCTTCAATTGAATAATGCTGATAAATTTAAAAAAGATTACCGGATGGGTGAATTTATGTTCTTCGGACATGACCGTGATAAAGCATTGAGTAATGATGCATTCGCAGAGTCGATTAAACAAATGCAAGAATGGGGCAAAGGAAAGATGAAACCGCACTTCATTCTAGAAAATATCAACCCTGCTCAAGGAACGCCTGAAGCTCGTAGTCTAACCGCAATTGATGCTACTTGGAATACTACTCTTGTAAGTTTGATTCGTTCCAAAGATGATGCTACTTTCGATAGTAACTTAACTGCTTACAAAACATTCTTGAATGATAACAGCTGGGATAAGATTGTAGAAGTTCGTTCTGAAAAAATGAAGAAAAACAAAGAAAAATTAGGTCTTAAATAAGTTGGATTATTGAATGCGGCCCCTTAACTGGGGCCTCTTCATAGGAAGATGGAGGGAAAAACATGCCAGAGCTTAAAATTTATCAATCCACAGGGGAGAATTCATTATTTGTAGAGCAAAGTCTACAACAATTAACTCCAATTGCTAACGCTGAGGCGACCACTACTGTAACTATTGATGAGAATCAAACCTTTCAGGAAATGGATGGTTTTGGGGCATCCTTTACGGATTCATCCGCCTACTTGATTAACCAAGTCCTGGACAATGAACAGAAAAAAGAAGTCATGAGCAAGCTTTTTGATTCCCAAGATGGAATTGGCTTGTCTGTATTAAGAAATCCAATGGGAGCATCGGATTATGCTAGAGATATTTATAGCTATGATGATATGCCTGCACAGGTAACCGATATGAAATTAACTCATTTCTCCATCGCACATGATGAAGTAGATATTATTCCTTTGTTACAACAAGCGCTGGAGCTTAATCCTGAGATCAAGCTGATGGCTTCACCTTGGAGTGCACCAGGCTGGATGAAGACTAGCGGATCTATGATTGCTGGTGAGCTTAAACATGAACATTACCAGGCTTATGCCGATTATTTTGTACGATACATTCAAGCCTTTGAAGAGCATGGTCTGCCAACTTATGCGGTAACACCACAGAACGAGCCTCTTTTTGAACCAAAGCACTATCCAAGTATGTTAATGCTGCCTGAGGCGCAAAGAGATTTCATTAAAAATTATCTGAAGCCTAGCTTCGTGAAAAACAACATCCATACAAAAATTCTCTGCTATGATCACAACTGGGATCGTCCGGATTATCCACTCACGGTGCTCGATTATGCGAAAGATGAAGTGGACGGTGTTGCTTGGCACTGGTATGGCGGGAATGCGTCAGCACAATCAGAGGTGCTGAAAGCTTTCGCGGATAAAGAAGTGCATTTCACAGAAGGTTCTGGTGGCGAATGGATTCCTCCGTTTGAACAAGCCTTCTCGAATGTCATGAGAACAGGGATTGATATTCTCAGAAATCATAGTAAATCCTTTGTCTTGTGGAATATGGCCTTAGATGAGAAGAACGGACCAACTGTACCGGGCTTTGGTAAAAGTACTTGCCGCGGTATTGTGACGGTCAACCAAGAGACTAAGGAACTTACGTATACACTGGACTACTATGCACTGGCACACTTCAGCAAATTCATTCGCCCTAAGGCTGTACGTATTGACGCTTCCACTAATCAAGAAGTGATTCGTTCCGTAGCTTTTAAGAATACAGATCACACTATTGCGGTTGTTCTGTTCAACGATAGTGAGAAGGATGAGAATGTAACAGTGAGCTTGCAAGGTAAAGATGATTTATCATTCCGTTTAGCCTCTAAAAGTGCCTTATCTATTTTAATAAAATAATGTGTGTATGAAGTGCTCGAAGTTTGATTCGAGTACTTTTTTTTGCCACAAGACGTATAAAAAATCAGTGTTCGTGAATCTTAAACGCATACCTATAGCGAGGAGATATGAGCATTGAATAGAAGGTTTGTGCTGACGCTGCTAGTTCTGTGTTTAATGATTACTGGTGGCTCTAGTATTTATGCGGTTAAAAGTATGCTACCTGTAAAGAGTGAAACAACCAAATGGGCAGTGGAGCTCCATAAAAGTAAACTGCCTTCGCCACAGCCGGAAAAATATAAGAGCTACGAGCTATTAGTCACAAATTTGAGTGAAGATACGTTAGATGTAACCTTTGAGTTGTATCGACCAGTACAAGACGCTAATCAGGAACAAATCATCTTAACAGATCCATTTAGCTATGATATGAGACCGAATGAGACGGTTAGCTTTAGTCAATTTTTTATAAAGAGTGGGGCAAAAGAACTGGAAGTCGTTCTCTCGTGGAATGATCAGAATAGACGTAAGCATAAGCAAAGTATTAGATTTACTGATTTTGAATAATGGATCATAGAAACGCTAAATATTAAAGGGGATAATCCAATGTAGTATGCTGACTTTCCAGGGTTTAAGTAATTATACTCGCAAAATAAAAATGGCAGTTCAGAGCTGAATTTCAGCATCTGGACTGCCATTTATGTTTCTGGATCTTTAGTTTAGGGGCTTAACGTTCTAAACGATAGCCACCATGAAATACAGGACCCACATATTCATTGAACGCAAAGCCATTGCGAATGGCTGCGGAGACAAAATCTTTAGCTTTTGCTACAGCTTCATGAACGGACAGACCGTTAGCTAAACCGCCTGTAATGGCAGCGGCGAAGGTACATCCAGCCCCATGATTGTGAGCAGGCTCGATTTTGGCTGTTTGAAATACGGTGTACTCAGCACCGTCGAAGAAGACATCAATCGCTTGATCGCCCCCGAGTGCTTTGCCGCCTTTAACCACGACATTACTTGCTCCGAGCTTATGAATCAGACGAGCAGCTTCTTTCATATCCTCTAGGGTAGAAAGTTTGCCAAGACCTGAAAGAACGCCAGCTTCAAACAGATTTGGTGTAACTACAGTGGCAAGTGGCAGCAGTAAATCACGAATTGCCTCCGCGCTGTCTGGGTTCAAGACTTCATCTTCACCCTTGCAGACCATGACCGGATCAATCACTACATTGGTCTGTAGATTTTCTTTGATCGCTTGCTCAGCAACACGCACAATTTCAACACTTCCCAGCATACCCGTCTTCATGGCATTTACTGGACCACCTGCGAAAATAGTTTTTAGCTGCTCAGCAACAATGGAGGCGTCAATTGGATACACATTATGGTGCCAGCCGTTGTCCGGGTCCATTGTAACGATAGTTGTCAAGGCACTAAAGCCGTAGGTACCATACTCTTCAAATGTTTTTAGATCCGCTTGGATGCCTGCGCCACCACTGGAGTCGCTGCCTGCAATAGTTAGAGTTTTAATAATTTGAGTCATGGTAACGTCCCCTTTATATATGTCTGAATTTATAAACAACGCATTGCATTGATTATAACAAAAAATAGCACCTAAGTCTTTCTAAAAAGCAAGTGTAGGATTCCATTTCACTAACTCAGCATATCAATATAGAAAGAAATTTTAAACAAAACGCTTAGGAGGGCGAGTATGGTCACGATTAGTTTATGTATGATTGTACGAAATGAAGAAAAAAGCCTGCATAAATGTTTGTCTAGCATTGCAAGTCTTGTAGATGAAGTGGTTATCGTGGATACAGGCTCGACGGATAAGACGAAAGAGATCGCATTGTCCTACGGAGCAGTGATTTACGATTTTCAATGGATCGATAACTTTAGTGCCGCACGTAATTTTGCCTTCAGTAAAGCTACTCAGGAGTATATTTTGTGGCTGGATGCGGATGACTATATAAAGGAAGCGGATCAGAGTCTGTTTAAAAAGCTAAAGGAGATTCTGCCAGGACATTTTCACAGCGTGAACATGCAGTATAATTTGGCTTTTGACGAGGCGGGTAATGTCACAGCTAGCTTGCGTCGGAATCGGCTAGTTCGCCGGAGCTGCAATTTTCAATGGATTGGCCCAGTACATGAGTATCTAGAGGTAAGTGGCCCTTCCTTTAGTAGTGATGTCTGTATTACCCATGAGAAGGATAAGGAATATACAGATCGTAATTTGCGGATTTACCAAAAAAGAGTGGCTGAGGGTGAAACATTCTCTCCAAGGGATCAGTATTATTATGCTAATGAATTAAGGGATCATGCTTTAAATGAAGAGGCATGCAAATACTACGAGCTGTTTTTGGCGGGTGGACAGGGCTGGATAGAAGATAATTTTCAAGCTTGCTTAAGGCTTGCCGAATGCCGGGAACGGCTGGGGGATAAAGACGGTGCATATGAAGCATTATGCAGAACATTACAGTACGATAAACCACGTTCAGAGTTCTGCTGCCGACTTGGGGCCCTTCTATTGGAAAAGGGTCAATTGCACCCAGCGACATACTGGTATGAGCTTGCGATACAGCTGCCAAGGGATAATGATTCGATGGGGATGAAAAATGGGATTTTTTCTACCTGGCTGCCGCATCTCCAATTGGCACTCTGTTATGATCGCCTTGGCCAACACGAGTTAGCGAATCATCATAATGAAACGGCGTTGAACTTTTATCCGTCCCATCCTAGCATGTTATATAACCGCACTTATTTTAAAAATCTGCTTGGCGACAAATATGTAGCGATTCAAGCTTAACAAAAATGCCCCCAGTCGTCATGATAATGACTCTGGGGGTTTTCGTCGTTAAGACACCCTCTTTTTAATATGCTGGATTGTATTGTTGTTCTTTTTTGTAATCGTTGGGAGGGAGTCCGACCTCTTGTTTGAACAGCTTAGAGAAATAGGAGTAGTTGTTATAGCCAACCTTGTTTGCGACAGTATAAACAGACATATTTGTGGTTTCCAATAGATGCTTTGCAGCCGCGATTCTAACTTGGATGACGTAGCTGCCTAATGAAACACCAGTTTCTCGTTTGAATATTCTTGCCAGATAATCAGGATTGAGGTAGACAATTTCGGCCAAATCATTTCGTGATAGATCATCACCGTAATGCGAATGAATGTATTGTTTGATTTCCTCCGCGACGGATTTGGTCTGAGCAGCAAAGTCACGATATTTCATGGCTGTTGTGACTAGATATTTAAGATATTCTTCCATATCCTCGATCGAGTTTAGAGAGTGCATGGATAATTTATCGTTAGTTTTGCCGGAGTATAATTTGTGCGACCGTATCCCTTTAAGGTTGAGAAATGAATAGACTAGCTGAACAATATCTAAGCGGAACAAGCTAAGGACAGAGGTCTCAAGTGTTCTATTGTTCAGCATAACCTTTAAATATTGCGTAACTTCCTCAAGAAACGTAGTGAATTGATTTTGGTTCAGCAGCTCTTCCAAATAGACAAGATCCGGTGGCGTGTAGCCTGTTTTATTTTGATAGAGATAGGCTTCCACTAAAAAGGTCTGATTTCTGCATCTCGTAATTTCCTCATCCATGCGCAAGGATTGTTTCAGAACATTCCCTACATTATTCAGTTTATCGTATAAACCGATATTGCAGCAGACATCACATTTTAAATAAGGATTCGCCTTTTGTATAAAGGAAGAGCATAATTCTTCAAGCAACGGAGTGTCCGGTGTCTGGTTCCATTTTAATAAGGCGATCCAATTATAATCTTTATATTCCAGAATGCTCTCGATGGTAAAGCAAGGACTCTGTAACAATTCATATAATACGTTCAGCAAAGCAAAATCAAAAAGATCCTTCTCTTCTTTTCCCATACTGCCGTTGTAAGGAAATAAGTTGAAGATCAAAGGCTGCAGAGTGTCGCTCATTTGATAGGAGAGGTTCTGTTCCTCAATGGCAAGGGTGATGTCCGCTAATTTAATCGGAAATGATGTGCTTCCACTAACCAACTTCCGCCAAAAATGCTCGAGAATCTTCGCCTGGTTTTTTTGCCAAAAGTAACCGCCTTGAATGGCTTTTTCATTTCTTTGCTGCTCTTTTGCCTGTGTGACAGCCTTGTGGATAATCAGCATCAGCTTATCAAATTCGATGGGCTTCAGAAAATATTCAAAGCTTTGCAATTCAATGGCTTTCTGGGCATAGTTGAAATCCGCATAATTAGTAAGAAGTATAGTCTGAATACTATAATTTCCTTCGCGAATCCATGCCAGTAATTCCAATCCGCTACCCTGAGGCATTTCAATATCCGATATCAGAATTTGAATAGAATGCTTTTCTATTATTTCACGTGCCTGAGCGACATTATTTGCTGTATAGACAGTATCAATGTGTAACGATTCCCAATCTATTCTCTTTTGTAATGCAGCAATAACATAAAAGTCATCATCAACAAGCAGTACATTCATAGTTAGCTCTCCATTCATTTAGATTTTTTTAGGAAGCTCCGGAAGAGATAAGATTACACTAGCACCGCCGCTCTCCAAATTGGAAAAGGTGATAGTTGCTCTTTTTAAATAGAGATATTCCAGCCGTTTAAGCGTATTCATAATGCCGATCTGCATACCGTTGCTTTGATCCAAGGGCTCACCAAGATTAAGCTTCTCTAACACTTGCGGTGGAAAACCGGGACCGGTGTCGGTGAGCTGGATAACGAGCATGTCTTCCTCTTCAATCCGAAATCGCTGGACTGTAAGCCTGATCTCTACTTCATGTTCTCGTGAAATCGCATATTTAATAGAATTTTCAATGAAGGTTTGCAGCACTAATGGCGGAATTTCCACACAGCTTGCCTGATCCTCTTGCTCAATATTGTAAATAAATGCATCCTGATATCGTTGCTTTTGAATCTCTAGATAGGTTCGGACATGCTCGATTTCATCCTCCAGCCGGACAAAATTCTCACCATTTTGAAAAATATAACGGAAATATTTCGACGTAGATAACGTCATATTCTCAATTTCTTTATACATTTCAATTTGGGCCATGCTATAGATGCTAGTCAGGCAATTTAAGAAAAAGTGGGGCTTGATCTGTAGCTTCATATAATCCAGTTGTATCCGCTGCTTCTCCAGTTCCTGCTCGTACATAGCGATTTTGAAGGTTTTGATTTGATCAACTAAATCTTTAAACTGTGTGTTTGCTTGTTCCAGCTCTATAATCTCACTGCTTTTGAAATCTGCGGGTTGCCCAGCCTCATTAATGAAAGCAAGGTTCTCAGAGAAGCTTTGAATCGGGCCTAGTACTCTTTTCTTGAAAAACAGCAGAACGATGCATAAAGTGGAAGTTACAATGAAGAAGAGTAACATTATAAGCAGCTGAGCAATGATTATTTTTTCGAATATACCATATTTAATGACCATTTTAGTGCTGAAGGTGGTGTCCGAGAAGGCGCTGTTGATTGTTGTACGCGATTGCAAAAGATTAGAGAAGCCTCCCTCTTCCGTTATCAGCTTTCCGCTGTTCGATATGGGACTCGATAAAGGCTGTTCATTCTCATCTACGAGAGAAACATAACCATTGGCACCCAGATTAATTTGGCGTAGAGGACGGATCAGATTATCGGCGGAGATCAGTCCAATTAAATAACGATTGTAATAGGGAACGATATTAATCACGTAGTAGTGGTTGTTAACAAGGATAGGCGTCCATTTGGAATAAAACTTCTCATACATCTCCTTATCATCAATATAAGAAATAATCTTCGTTTTGAGCTGCCTGTAATCCGTATAGGTCACACTGATCGGTGCACAATTTAAAAAGTAGTTCTCATTTTTCAAATAGTAGAAAAAGTTGTACTCATGTCCGTAGTTTTTTTGCAGCTCGGTAAACCGTTTATGCAGATTATCATTTGCCTTCAAGAACTCGATACTGTTGACCCCGTAAGTATTCATCGCATGCAAGCTCTCATCGTTCCCTAGCGTCCAGCCCATGTAGTGATTAATGTAAGCAAAATCATGATTGATACGATTAATGTAGAGTGCCGCAGTATCCTGTAAATTTCGAGTGGACTGCTGCTTAACGATAGAAATGGAAGTAATGCTGATGGCTAAATCCAGAATGAGGACTGTGAACGAGACTGCCATCATGACTTTTATATAATGACGAATGGGGTAGGTTTTATGCCTCGCTGTTTTTTTGTTCATAAAAACATTATAAGACCTCTGCAGGAAAAATACAGGAGAACTCGCTAGCGATTTACCGCAAAGTCCGGAAAGCACATACAGAAGTCGGGATACTGTTATTAAGTCCCTTCAAGCGAGGGCTTTTGATTTTGTGTTTTTTGTAAGCGGATTCAAAGGTCTGGATAACCGTCTTAAAGGGTCCGGAATACGAAAAAATAAGACGTTATGATTAAGCTATTCAGATAATCTTTGATTAATTGAAATGGGGGATTAAGAGGATGAGTCAACACAGTAAGAAAAAGACGGCAAAGAAATGGACTGTGGGTCTGCTGGCGGCGGCTATGGTATTTGGTATTGCTGGCTGCGGCGGAAAAGACGGGAATAATGCTGCGACTAGTGAGACGAGCAGTTACAACAAAGAAGGTCTGCCAATTGTTAATGAGCCTGTAACACTTAAGGTGCTGACCGTACGTTGGGGAAGCATGGGAGACACGTTTACGCAGAACCAATGGCTGAAGGATCTAGAGAAAAATACAAATGTCAAAATCGAATGGCAAGTGATGTCCTCCAATGACTGGGCCGAACAGAAGTCCATTCTGCTGGCTAGCGGTACACTTCCAGATATTATCCTCGGAAATCAAACCTTCGGAGATTCCGATATCGTTAATAATCTAAGCTTTTTCCGGCCGTTAGATGATTATATTGAAAAAAATATGCCAAATCTTAAAGCGGCCATGGAAGAAACGCCTGAGTTGAAAAAAATCAGCACTTTTCCTGACGGGAAAATCTATTCACTGCCAACAAGACTTCCATCGCGTCCAAAAAGCTCTCGTCAGCCTGTGATTAACAAAACTTGGCTCGATAAATTGGGCCTGAAGGCTCCTGAAACGATTGATGAGTTATACAACGTACTTAAAGCTTTCAAAGAACAAGATCCAAACGGAAATGGCAAACAAGATGAGATTCCTTTTATTGAAATTGGGAATGACTTGATCAGTCCTTTCGGAATTGCCGACTTGAATAACAACAATATGATCATCAAGGACGGAAAAGCGATCTATTTCCCTGTTTCGGAGGAGTTCAAAGAAGGCCTTAAATGGGAAAATAAATTGTATGCGGAAGGATTGTTAGATAAAGAGGTATTCACTCAGGATGATACGATGAGATCAGCGAAGTTCCAAAATCCGGATGCTCCAATCGTAGGCTTTACGTATCAGTGGACCCCGGACGCTGTGTTTGGTAAATGGAGCGATCAATATGTGACGATTCCACCGATTGCCGGACCGGATGGTAAGCGTTATACAATCGGTAATCCAATTGGGATGAGTCTTAACCGTAATGAACTGCTGATTACTACTTCGAGTAAGTATCCAGAGGTTGCTGCGCGTTGGGCAGATCAGTTCTACACGAACGAAGCGAGCATTCAGAATTTTTGGGGTGCAATTGGAACTGTAATTAAGAAGAATGATGACAGCACTTATACATTGATGGATCCACCAGCTGGAACCAGCGCAGATGCCTGGTATTGGGATCAGTCTCTTCGAGATTTCGGACCAAAATATGTGAGCCCGTCCTTTGAACAGAAAATCGTTCTTAATCCTGAAAGTGGAGATGGACTGAAGCTGCAGCTGGATAAGCTGGGTAGTGAATATGTTACAGAGCCTTTCCCTAACGTTATGTACACCTCCGACGAGTTCGAGGAGCTGCCAACCCTGACTACGGATATCGACGGTTATGTGAATACAATGCGCGCTCAATTTATTAGCAAAGGCGGAATTGACGAAGGCTGGGATGATTATGTCAAACAGCTTAATAAAATGGGGCTTGAAAAATTAGTCAAGATTCGCACAGATGCTTACAGTCGTTATATGAGTGTGAAATAACCTATTCGTCTTTCGAAAAAGGTGCTGCCCTACATAAATTTGTGGGGTAGCATTCTCTATTTTTAATAAGGAGGGGATGTTATGAAATCTGATCCAATTCATTTGAGTCGGAAACTCGGACAAATCAAACAAAACTGGGGCTTATATACGTTGCTTTTTCCTGCAGTAGTCCTTACATTATTATTCGCATATAAACCCATGTATGGGGTGCTCATTGCCTTTAAGGATTATAGCCCGGCGTTAGGAATAGGCGGAAGTCCATGGGCCGGATTCAAATACTTCGAGAAGTTCTTTAATTCCTATCAATTTTCTGCCACGATCAAAAATACGCTAATCATCAGTGTGTACAGTCTGATTACGTTTCCAATTCCGATTATACTGGCGCTGATGGTTAACCAGATGAGACCAAACCGTTTTAGACGGTTTTTTCAGACGATATCCTATATGCCACATTTTATCTCAACCGTAGTTATGGTGGGCTTAATGATGATTCTGTTCTCACCTAGCACCGGACTACTGGGCAATGTATATAGTCTTTTTGGAAAAGAAGCTCCTGATCTAATGGGCTCTGCCGGATTATTCAGCAGTGTGTACGTCTGGTCGGATGTGTGGCAGCATGTCGGCTGGGATAGCATTATCTTTATCGCTGCTCTCTCTGCTGTTGATCCTAGTTTGTATGAGGCTGCAACCGTAGACGGCGCAAGTCGGATGCATAAAATTCGTTACATCGATATTCCGATGCTGATGCCAACAGCGATAACATTGCTTATCCTGCGGGTCGGGGGACTGCTTGGGGTTGGATTTGAAAAGGTGTACTTAATGCAAAATGACTTGAACATCACTTCAAGTGAAATTCTGTCTACTTATGTCTACAAAATTGGTCTGCTCAGCAGTCAGTATAGCTTTTCGTCGGCGATCAACCTGTTCAACACGGTCATTAATTTTATTTTATTGATCATGGTCAATCAGATTTCAAAAAAATTAAGCGAAAATAGCTTGTGGTAGAAGGGAGGAGCATTGAAATGGGAGGTTTAGAGACGGCGACTAAAGGAAATGTAGGAAAAATAAAGAAGAATCGCTCCTCAGATACTATAATGGAATTTGTGATGTACGTTATATCGGCAATTTTTCTAATCATCCTGATCTATCCGCTGTATTTTATCGTCATTGCTTCGTTCAGTGATCCTTCCGCGGTTGCAGGGGGTCAAGTTTGGCTATTTCCTAAAGGGTTTACATTTGATGGTTATAAAGAGCTACTTCGACATGGAAATATTTGGATCGGGTATTGGAATACCATCCTGTACACGGTGGTTGGGACTGCAATCGGTTTAGTAGTTAATATCTCAGCTGCCTATGCGTTGTCAAGAAAGGACCTTGTGGGGCGAAAATATATTTCGTTGTTTTTCATATTTACAATGTTCTTTAATGGGGGGTTGATTCCTACTTTTTTAACGGTTCGTGATTTCCATCTCTATGATACTTTCTTGGTTATGGTACTGCCTTTCGCAGTTGGAGTTTTTAATATCATAGTGGCACGAACTTTTTTCCAGACTAGTATTCCGGGTGATTTATGGGAAGCAGCGCAAATTGATGGTTGTGGCAATCTCCGTTATTTTGCACAGATAGTTCTACCGTTGTCGAAGGCTATTATTGCAGTGTTAGGTTTATGGATCGCTGTAGGTTATTGGAATTCATATTTTAATGCCTTGATTTATTTGAAAAATCCTAATATGTATCCTTTGCAGCTGATCCTGCGAAATATTCTGATTACCAATCAGATGCAGTCTGGTATGGGGACCGGAGAAGCCGCACAAATCGCGTTACGGCTCGCAAATATGATGCGGTATTCGGTTATTATCGTAGCAACTGTTCCAATTATGTGTGTATACCCATTTGTGCAAAAATACTTTAACCAAGGGGTAATGATCGGCGCAGTGAAGGAATAAGCTCTTCTACTTTTCAACTAACATTTGTGAGGGAGCAAGACCGTAATGAAAAAGCAACCCAAAAACAGTATCAATAGAACAATCACCATCATTCTTCTAGTGACAACGTTGCTTGCTGGCCTTACAGCCTGTAAAGGGGATAAAGGGGTAAACTCTGTTGAATCTGATCCGGGTCAATTTCATAAAGAAGGTTTGCCAATCGTGGATAAGCCCATGACGCTGAAGGTTCTAACGGTTCGGTGGGGAAGCATGGGAGATAACTTTATCCAGAATCAATGGCTGAAGGATTTGGAAAAAAATACGAATGTCAAAATCGAATGGCAGGTGATGTCTGCTAATGATTGGAGTGAGCGGAAGTCCATTATGCTGGCAAGCGGTACACTTCCAGATATCATTTTAGGGAGTGAGACCTTCGGAGATTCGGATATCGTCAATAATTTAAGCTTATTCAGGCCGGTTGATGACTATATCGAAAGCTATATGCCTAACCTCAAAGCAGCCATGCAGGAAGAGCCTGAATTGAAAAAAATCAGTACTTTTCCTGACGGGAAAATCTACTCTTTGCCTACAAGATTACCTTTACGTCCTAAAAGCTCACGCCAACCCGTGATTAACAAAACCTGGCTGGATAAATTAGGATTGAAGATTCCCGAGACGATTGATGATCTATACAATGTGCTAAAAGCATTTAAAGAACGTGACCCTAATGGGAATGGAAGGCTGGATGAGATACCTGTTATCGAAGTAAGTAATGATCTCATCAGTCCCTTCGGAATCACGGATCTGAACAATAACTTTATGGTCGTCCAGGACGGAAATGCGGTATATTACCCTGTTTCAGAGGCGTACAAAGAAGGGCTCAAATGGGAGCATAAATTATTTGTCGAAGGTTTGCTTGATAAAGAGTTATTCACGCAAGATGAAACGATGAGATCAGCCAAGTTTCTTAATCCGGATGCTCCTATCGTAGGATTCTCGTATCAGTGGACGCCGGATGCCGTGTTTGGCAAATGGAGTGATCAATATATCACGATTCCTCCGATTGCAGGACCGGATGGTAAGCGCTACACCATAGGAAATCCGTATGGAATGAATCTGGAGCGTAACGAGCTGCTAATTTCCACTTCTTGCAAATATCCAGAGATTGCTGCCCGCTGGGCTGACCAGTTCTATACCAATGAAGCAAGCATTCAAAATTTCTGGGGAGCGATAGACACCGTCATTAAAAAAAATATCAACGGTTCTTATACATTGATGGACCCACCGATGGGTACCAGTGCTGATGCCTGGTATTGGGATCAATCACTCCGGGATTTCGGGCCGAAATATGTCAGTCCAGTGTTTGAAAAATCCATCTTTCTAAACCCAAAAACCGGAGATGGACTGAAGCTGCAGCTCGATAAGCTGGGAAGTGATTATACAACGCCACCTTTCCCTGATGTAATGTACACCGCTGAAGAGTTTCAGCTGCTGCCGACTTTGACTACGGACATCGATAGTTATGTCAATACAATGCGTGCTCAGTTTATAATTAGAGGTAAAATTGACGAGGGCTGGGCTGATTATGTGAAACAACTGCGGGGAATGGGGCTGGAGAAGCTGGTTAAAATTCGTACCGATGCTTACAGTCGTTATGTGAATGTAGAATAGAGCATTATGTGAAATACTGACGGCTAGGCTGTAACATCCTATTTCACTTATTTAAACAAAGGAGGTTCTCTCTATGCGAGTGGCATAAAGAGAACCTCCTTATTCTTTTTACTTTATTAGCAGGGTTTGAATGGCATGAGCCGGAATCATGTTCTCAGCCAAGTTGTTATGGAAGCGCAGGGTGAAAGGAAGCTCTTGTTCCGTGCGGTTCATAACGATAACAGCAATGGTGCCATCTGGGTTACGGAAAGCTGTTGTTTCAAGCTTATCTGTATATTTAGAGTGCCCAATTCGTTTAGCACCTGGGCGAATGTATTTACTGAAATGCCCGATGTAATAGAAGGAGCTCTCAAATATTATTTCATCGTTTTTCGTATCTCCAATAATTGGAGCATCGCAGTAGTTACCTACATGGTTAGGGCCCCCTTGCTCGTCCAAGACAATATTCCAGTCCGTCCAGCTTGACATCCAGTTGTTCAGGTTACCAATGATATCATGGCCGTAACGTTCGCCTGTGTTCCATGAGCCAAGATGAACGCCACCTTCTTGGCAGCCTTCGCTGAAGAACAGCTTCTTGTCTGGGAAGCGATCATGAACGGCCGATAGGGCTTCGAAGTGATCTCCGGAGTACCAGTGGAAGCAAATTCCCCAAATGTATTTGGAAGCTTCTTGATCTTCAAAAGCAACCTTGGCACGGTCATACACGCGCTCCTTGTTATGATCCCAGATCATAACCTTTACATGAGCCAAACCGGCTTGTTCCAAGGCTGGTCCCAAGTAATCACGAACAAAATCTTTTTCTTCTTCGGCAGTATAAAGGCAAGAATCCCAGATTTGAACAGCCTTCGCTTCATTCTGAACACTAACAGCCCAAATATCGATGCCTTCAGCTGCGTAAGCCTGAATATATTTTACGAACATGTTGGCCCAAGCCTCACGGTATTCAGGCTTAAGAGCTCCACCACCGTTCATTTGACCGTTCGTCTTCATAAAAGCAGGTGGACTCCAAGGAGAGGAGAACAAACGGAAATCTTCTCCAACAGCTGTTGCAGCATTTTTGATTAGGGGGATAATTGACTCTTGATCTCTGGAAATATCGAACGAACGGAGCTCTGCATCGCCTTCTTCTACATAAGCATAGTTGCCCAGTGAGAAGTCACAGCTCTGGATATGCGAGCGGCAAAGGGTATACCCAATTCCGTGCTCAGGATCAAAATAAGCGTCGATGATTTCTTTTTGTTTAGCTTCACTTAGTTTAGCGATGGTAACAGCAGAAGCCTCGGTAAGTGCACCACCGAAACCTTCCATTTCCTGATACTCCAGATCATCATAAATATTGATGAGCTCTGATTCGACGCCTGATGTGTCAGGGAGGAAGATCAGAGGGTCTTTTTCTGTCAGACGGTCGGTAGTTTCTTTTGCTGTTTGAATGACGCGAACAATTTTACTCATAGTGGTTGGTAACCTCCTGTACATATAAATTCTGTCTTTATTATAGAAGGAGATTCACTGCTCTTTGAAGAAACAATATGGCTAAGAACCTCAACGATCTGGTCATCGACTACTTAGAGAAGAGGAGTGCATGCAATGGAAACTAATAGTGTCCAAATAAGCCTATGCGGCTTTATTCGCCATACTCAGCCTTTTCGGCAATTATATCGCAGTGGGCTGGATACCTATATCATCAGGCTGCAAGCAGAAGGGGAGTGTGAAGTACTGATCGATGGGGACATGGTAACCGTGGTGCCTGGTGATCTGTTATTATTTAAACCCCAAGATATATATGATCTAAGAATCGGGGAAAAGAAGAGTCCGCTGGGACATAGTGTGGACTATTTTGTAATGTGTACAGGGGAATGGGTGGATCAATGGTGGAACCTGCGCGAAAGACCGAAGAAGGTTAGAATTGCGGATGATGGCAAGCTGCAAAGTATATGGCAACAGCTTGATTTGGAGAATAGAAGACTAGATGGGGGTAGCCCTGAAATACTTGAGGCGCTGTTTAAAGCGCTATGTCTGCTGTTAGATCGGGCTATGGAAGAAGCACCTGCATCATCATCAGCCTCACTGCTACACGGGCTTAAGATGAAGAGTTATGTAGAGGAGCATGCTACATCAGAAATCAGGCTAAAGGATGTAGCTGCCCATGCCGGAATTAGTGTAACGAGGGCCGTACATGTATTCAAAATTCAATTCGGCTACTCTATTATGCAATATGCTGGGCAAATTCGGCTTGCTATGGCACTTCGATTAATGGACAACACCAATTATACCTTAGAGCGAATAGCAGAGGAGACGGGGTTTGGAAGCTACACCTATTTCCACAGGGTGTTTCGGGAACGTTATGGCGTCTCGCCAGGCAACTATCGTAAGAGAGAGTAGCCTTCACTATTTTTAAGATCGTCTAGTTTTTAACAAGAAATCCCTAACCGCTTGCTCAAATAACCTGGCACTATTTGCCCATGTCCATTTGTGGGAAGATCTTTCACCTTGTGCGGCCAATTTAGTTCTTAAGTTTGGGTCTCGGATTAGGCGGATGACATCTTCACCAAGCCGATTCTCGTACCGATAGGAGAGCAGGCAGTTCTTCTCGTGATTTGCGTATTCCATATTTCCACCTGAATAAACACAGACGAGTGCTGCGCCACACCGCATGGCTTCAAGTCCTGGCAAAGAACCCGTATCAAAAATACTAGAACTAACAAAGATATCTGCACCGTTGTAATGATAACAGAGCTCTTCATCATTCGCTGGCGTGAAGAATCGATATTTGCCAGTAGCTTTCATTCTTTGGAGATCTTCTGAAGTGTTGAACTCGTCAGGCGGACTGATAAAGTTAATATTTACATTGGGATATTGATTTTTCACGTGATCCAGCTGCTCTATAAGATAGTCTTGCTCACGGTGCCATGAGAAACCACGTTCTGCTTTTCTTAATATAGCTGTTATATTTAAAGGCTCCTGAAGACTGTAACGGATATTCATATTCTTGAAGGAGGAGCTAATGCCAATGGGCACGATTTTTCCTGTGATCCCATGATTTAAACGAATCAGCTCCTGCTGCCAATGCGATAAAACAATTAGATGCTCTGTGACATGATAAGAAGGGAACGACAGTGAACTATCTGGTAAAAAGGGGGGTTCATAACATAATGACAATCTTACATGAATTCCTTTTCCTTGATTGCTAGCTGCTTGAGAGGTAGGGACTGTCGTATGAAAATTAGAAACAATAACATCGCCTGAGGGATAGTCCTGTTCTTGAAGCTCCATATGTGTGGAACGGATTAAGGTGGAGCGGACATCATAGGAAACAACCCCATCCACAGGCATGAGGATAGTAACCTGATGCCCCATAGCTGTTAGCCCATTGGTGAGTTCTACCAGCATGCGTTGAGCTCCACCATGAGATAAGGTCAGAATAGGGAATGTGAGTCTCATCGGTAATCCCGTCCCTTCCAAGTTAGGGCTTAATCGTTCTGTTTCTTATTTTATTCAACTCGCTTAAAAAGGTACCATTTATCCAGTTTGAAAAGCATTATTTTTCCATAGAAGCAATATTCTTCAGTAAAGCAACGGTCTCATTAATCTCGAGGTTCGTTATATCTTCTAAAGATACATCGATCATGGGCTTGGATTTTTGGAGTTTGCTCAGGAAAGCTTCGGTATGGAAATGCCCTCCACCAGCTTTACCGTGGTAAATTCTCTCTCCATCTTGATAGATGTCTTTTAAATGCGCCAAAATGATCCGATCCCCGAACAACCTGAAGGCGTCATTAACAATTTGATCCTGCATATCTACAGCGTCACCAATAAAATTGCATGGATCCAGGACAACCCCAATATTGCCAGAGGGGATTTCATCTAAGATGCGGCGCATCTTGTCTGGTGTAGAAAGAGTATGTGTGCAGACCCCCTCCAATCCGAGAAAAGCACCCCATTTTTCAGCTTCCTCTGCAAGCTCTTGTACAGTTTCCCTTAATATATCCCAGCCGATCTCTTCGTAATGGAGCGGATCTTGTGCTTGGAAAGTAGTCAGTGCGCCCGTCTCCGTAGCCACCATAGGGGCGCCGAATTGGCGGGCATATCGAAGAGTTTCTTTAAAGCGATCTATTTCTAATCTCCGAATAACAGGATCCGGGTGAATGGGATTGATATAACAGCCTAACACTCCGATACGTATACCTGCTCTGTCAAATTGTTCGCCAATATAGTTTGCGAGGCCTGGACTTAATTTACCTGTGGAGGTATCGATGTCCTGAATAGCTTTGGATAAAGCAAGTTGAACAAAATCGATATCATAATTCTGAAGCGTTGCTGTCAACGATTTGAGGGGTAAACAACCAAATATATGCGCTAATGTTCCGTATCTGATGGTAATCATCTCCTTATCTAGGATAGGTATGTGTAATTACAAACATAATAGTAGCGCTTTCATCTGGATGCAAGTGATTTATCCAGCTATTTACCATCTCAAACCTCCTTATCCAAAATAAAACATCTGTATCTTATTCCAATTAGTATACTACGAGAGTCAGCAAGGAGGAGATAGAAATAGAAACATTACTGTGAAAAAGAGGACGAGAGCAGATAAGTGTATTTAATACAACTAAATAGCTACTTTACTCCGGTTATTGTGATATAGATGTACTTTGTACAACTATATCTCTGGAAATCAGCGGATACAGCTTAATTGGGGGAATTAGTTGCACAAAGTACACTTAACGATAGACAGGCGTGCTGAAGTTAATTTTAGTTGTAGAAAGTGCAATTAAATAATGCAGAGGGCTCTTTTTTGCAGTAAAATTTTTTGATATGGTAAGCAATTTTGTGTTCTAGGGGGGATTATGATGTTGATTGAGCTAAAGGAAGCTAGTTTGTCAGATGGACGCGATATTTTTGAAATGATTATGGAGATCGGCCCTGGGGAGAATGGATTCGTTAACAATGGGTTTGATTTGGCTTACAGTGAATTTCCTGATTTCATCAGAGATCGGATAGCACTCTCAAGAGGCGATAATCTCCTACCAAACTATGTCCCGCAAACCAACTATTGGTTACTGATTGACTCTTATCCTGTTGGTGTTGGAAAGCTAAGACATTCCTTAAATGATCAATTAAGAAAATCAGGTGGACACATCGGATATAGCATCAGGCCTAGTGAGCGAGGAAAGGGCTTTGGCAAGATTTTTTTAGCAGAGTTGTTAAAAAAAGCTGCGGATCTGGGGATTGATAAGGTCATGCTGACTTGTGAGCCGAACAATGTATCTTCGAGAAAGGTTATTGAAGCGAACAGAGGAATACTTAGCGGTATCGAGGATGGAAAATGTAACTACTGGATTAGTTTATGAGTCGAGTCGGTGCTGAATAGTGGGGGTGAAGGAGTTGCTAATTGGCAACTCTTTTTTTGTTTTTTCACAATGGAATTTCAGTTCATCCAAGGAGGATTCGTCTAACTTGTGAAATAAATTTTAAATTTTGTTGAAAACGCTCTATTCAAACACAAACAAATAGATTAAAATCAAAACAAACAAAAATAAACAAAAAAATAAACATTCAAAAACGGAGGTATTCACAAATGGTACAAAGTTTATGGGATTCTGCACGGGGAAAAGTCATCAACGGAGGTCTGGATGCACTGGTCTATCGCTCCAATCTGTTGGGTGAAGATCGTAGAGTCTGTAATTTTGGAGGAGGGAATACCTCTAGTAAAACTATAGAATTAGATTTCCGTGGTCGTGAGGTTGAAGTCATGTGGGTGAAGGGTAGCGGCTCTGACCTAGCTACGATGAAAGCAGGCAATTTTACCGGATTGCGGCTACAGGATATTGCGCCATTGTTTGATCGGGAGGAAATGCCTGATGAGGAAATGGTGGCTTACCTCGCGAATTGTATGATTGATCCTAAGCATCCGCGTGCTTCAATTGAGACGCTGCTGCATGCTTTTTTACCATTCAAACATGTAGATCATACACATCCAGATGCGATTATCAGCTTATGCTGTGCTCATAACGGTAAAGATATTGCGCGGGAAATCTATGGGGATCGTTTCGTATGGGTGCCTTACATTCGTCCTGGGTTCACTTTATCCAAAATGATCGCTGAAGGCGTACTTGCTAATCCTCAAGCAGAATTGGTGTTGATGGAGAAGCATGGCCTCGTGACTTGGGGGGATACGCCGGAAGCTTGTTACGCGAAGACGATCTCTATCATTAATGAAGCAGAGCGTTACATCCAAGAGAGAATTGAAGATGGGAACCTGTTCGGAGGTCGCAAATCGGAAGCGCTTCCGGAAGAAGAGCGGCGGGCTGTAGCAGCTGCAGTGATGCCGTTGATTAGAGGCGCAGTCAGTGATGAGCGCAAAATGATACTGACCTTCGATGATGCAGAGGATGTGCTGCGTTTTGTAGGTGGAGTTAACTCGGAGAAATTATCCAGTGTAGGTGCAGCTTGTCCGGATCATTTGGTACATACCAAAATGCTGCCACTATTTGTGAATTGGGAACCAAATGCCAGTGATATTGATGGTTTGAAGACGAAGCTGAACGAAGCGATTACCGCATACAAAGAGCAGTACGAAGCGTACTTCGATCGCAATAAGCATGAGGGAGATGTAATGTTCGAAGCCGCACCGCGTGTGATTCTAATTCCCGGAGTGGGAATGATCAACACCGGCAAAAGCTGGAGCAACTCTAAAATTAGCGGTGCCTTGTATCACCGGGCGATTGCTGTTATGCGCGGAGCTACCGCATTGGGAGATTTCGTCTCTCTAAGTGAAAATGAATCGTACAATGTGGAATATTGGCCTTTGGAATTATATAAATTATCGCTGGCACCAGCAGAAGCAGAATTCTCGCGAAAGGTTGCGTTCATTACTGGTGGCGCAGGAGGAATCGGGAGCGAAACCGCTCGTCGACTAGTGTCCGAAGGGGCGCATGTTGTGCTGGCAGATCTCAATCTGGAGGGCGCACAGAAAATTGCCGAGGAGATTAACGATAAATACGGTGAGAATCGTGCGTTCGCTGTTAAAATGGATGTAACGCAGGAGGAGCAAGTTACCACAGCTTATGCAGATACAGCACTCTTTTATGGCGGAGTAGATATTATTGTGAACAATGCTGGGCTTGCGACTTCCAGTCCTTTTGATGAGACTTCATTAAAAGAGTGGAACTTGAACATTTCCGTGCTAGGAACTGGATATTTCCTCGTTGCACGTGAAGCCTTCAAGGTGATGAAGGAGCAAAAGATCGGCGGTAGCATGGTATTTATTGGCTCTAAGAACTCTATATTTGCTGGAAAAAGCGTATCGGCTTACAGTTCTGCCAAAGCACTCGAAGCACATTTGGCTCGCTGTATTGCAGCTGAAGGTGGAGAGTTCGGTATTCGCGCCAATACAATTTTGCCGGATGCCATTCTACAAGGCTCAGCGATTTGGAATTCGAACTGGCGGAATGAACGGGCTGCTGCTTACGGGATTGAGCCGGATCAACTGGAGGAACATTATCGTAAACGCACAACACTGCTTGTAAATATTTATCCACGTGATATTGCTGAAGGGGTGGCCTTTTTCGCTTCATCCAAGTCAGAGAAGACTACGGGCTGCATGCTGACGATTGACGGTGGAGTGCCGGCAGCTTTTACTAGATAAGTGGAAGATGGAATATAGATAGATATAACGGAGGGAAGCCATGCTGATTGCAGACAGATATGAAAGAATCGTAGAACTAGTGAATGAACGTGGCAGCATTCGTGTCTCTGAACTGAGTACATTATGCCAAGTGACGGAGGAGACCATCCGCAGGGATCTTGATCGCTTGGAAAAGGCGGGGAGGCTGCTACGCTCGCACGGCGGTGCAGTTAGTCTACGTGATCGTCAGCCAGAGACGCCATATGCTGAACGTGAAATTATGAACGCAGCGGAGAAGCAGCAGATTGCTCGTGAAGCAGTGATGATGATAAAGCCGGGAGATCGGATTTTGCTGGATGCTAGCACAACTGCATGGTATATGGCCTCACATTTGCCGGATATGCCACTAACTGTACTGACTAATTCTATTAGGGTAGCTGCGGAGTTAAGTGGGAAGGAACGAATAGATGTGATCTCAACTGGCGGTCAACTGAGCCGCAGATCGATGTCCTTTGTTGGTCATTTAGCCGAGCGTTCGCTTGAGTTGTATCACGTGGATAAAATGTTTTTTTCTTGCAAAGGATTTCATCTCGAACGCGGCGCCAGTGAATCGAATGAGCTGCAAGCGATGGTGAAGCGAAAGATGATTTCTATTGCGGAGCAGGTGATCCTACTTTGTGACTCCAGCAAATTCGGAATTCAAGCGTTCACACATGTTGCCACGACTAGTGAACTGGATGTTGTGATAACGGATTACAGCCCTGCCACAGAACAGCTAAAGCAGCTACAGGAGCTGAACATCGCAATAACAACCGTGTAGAAAATAGTGTTGCAGGAGGTGAAGGCATGAAGGTATCGATGTTTATTACTTGCATCAGTGATGCTGTGTACCCGAAGGTCGGAGAAGCGATGGCACGTCTGCTTGCCAGATATGGCGTGCAGCTGGATTTTCCCGAAGTGCAGACCTGCTGCGGACAGCCTGCGTACAATAGTGGCTATTGGAATGAGGCACGTCAAGCTGCACTTACGATTTTGCAGGCTTTCGAAGACAGTGACTTTGTCATTGCTCCTTCCGGGTCTTGCACCGGGATGCTTCATCATTACCCGAAACTGTTTCAGGATGATCCGATTAATTTGGTCAAGGCGCAGAATTTGCAGCGTAAATCCTATGAGTTCAGCCAGTTCATGGTACAGGTGCTTGGCGTAACGGATCTAGGGGCAGTATTTCCGCATAAAGTTACCTATCATCCTTCCTGTCATGGCACTCGGATTCTGGGGATTCGTGATGAGCCTATGTTACTTATGCAGAATGTGAAGGCGATGGAGCTAGTGCCATTACCTTTTGCTGAGGACTGTTGTGGGTTTGGTGGAACCTTTGCCGTGAAGATGTCTGATATCTCCGGGGCGATGGTCACCGAGAAGTCAGATCATGTGCTGGAGTCGGAAGCAGAAGTCTTAACGGGTCTGGATATGGGCTGTCTCATGAATATTGCTGGGAATTTGCGTTATCGCCACAAACCGGTCCGAGTCATGCATTTAGCAGAGCTACTGTATGAGGGGGTGAGTGGACAATGAGTCAGAATGCCGCTCAGACTAAATCGGAATCGATTAATGTGAAGCCAGCTACGGTAAAAGAGCGTGCCGACTTGGCGCTGAATAATGACTTTTTGCGCAAGGCGGTTCGCTTTACTACGGAAAGGTTGCGTGACGGGAAACAGAAAGCGGCGAACGATCATGGACACTGGGAAGAATGGCGCGAACGTGGGCGGCAAATTCGCCTGCATACGATCGCTCATCTGGATTATTACTTAAATCTATTTGCGGACAATGCAAGAGCGAACGGCACGCATATTCATTTTGCGGCAACGGGTGAAGAGGCAGTGAAGATTGCTTTAGAGATTGCACAGCGAAAACAAGCGGCTTCCGTGGTCAAATCAAAATCGATGGTGACTGAGGAGCTGCATTTGAATACGGCTCTTGAATCCATTGACGTGGAGACGATTGAGACAGATCTTGGCGAATATATTATCCAGCTTGCCGGAGAAACTCCGTCTCATATCATTATCCCAGCCATCCATAAAAACCGCTATCAGATTGCTGAGCTGTTGTCCAAGGAGGCAGGGGAGGAGCTTTTGCCTGAGACTACAATCCTTGCAGGATTTGTACGGCGCAAGCTACGGGAGAAATTCCTAGAAGCTGATATTGGGATGACGGGATGCAATTTTGCGATTGCAGAGACAGGTTCCATGGTGCTATTCGAGAATGAGGGCAATGCTCGCATGGTCACCACCTTGCCGAAGACGCAAATCACTTTGATGGGGATGGAGCGGATTATTCCTTCTTGGAGTGACCTTGAGGTGATGGCTACGTTATTACCTCGTTCAGCAACTGGCCAGAAGCTAACAGTGTATATGTCCGGTATTTCAGGACCCCGTAGAAAGGATGATGGGGACGGGCCGGAAGAGCAGCATATTATTATCCTTGATAATGGTCGATCTGAGCAGCTCGGTGATCCAGAATTTCAGGAGCTACTGAACTGCATCCGCTGTGGAGCTTGTCTGAATGCCTGCCCTGTCTATCGTCATATTGGCGGTCATGCCTATGGTGGGACTTATAGCGGACCGATCGGAGCAGTGTTGACCCCAGCGCTAAACAAAAATGTAGATCAATGGGATGATATCGCAGGTGCATCGAGTCTATGCGGTGCGTGTTATGAAGCTTGTCCAGTCAAAATCCCTCTGCATGATATGCTTATCTATTTACGGCGACGTAAGGTAGAGAGAGGTTATGGAGACAAAGCGGAAGGTCTTGGCATGAAAGGTTTTGGTGCGATTATGGCGAAGTCACAGCGATTCAGTAGTGTGATGAAAGTAGGCAGAATCGGACAAAAGCTACTTGTGAGAGACGGCGAAATTCCGTCAAAGCTTGGGCCGCTGAAAGCCTGGAATAACTACCGGATCGCTCCGAAGCTGGCGGATGAATCCTTCCGCGAGAGCTGGAAAGAGCTGCAGGAGGAGTTAGACCAAAATAGTCGCGAGATGGACCCGTCGATACAGAAGCGGATGGAAGATTTATTAGCGAAGCGGAAGGCGGAAGAACTGAAAGGAGAGCCCGGATATGACTGAGGAAACGCACAGAGAATGGCTGGAGCGTATGGACCATGATTCTCGTGAGAAACAGCAGGCATTCATGAACGATATCGCTCGTCGCCTGAAGCGGCCAAGAACGACTGCGGCTCCGTTACATCCTTTTCGCGGTGCTCCAGATTATTGGCAAGAATTCCAGTGGAGTCCAGAAGAACGCATCGATCAATTTACTGCGAATTTTCAAAGTGCAGGTGGACATGTGTTTCGCATGGCAACGATGGATGAAGCTAAAGCTTTTATCGTCAATAAAGCGAGTGATATGCTCGCCCGTTATATTCTCCGGCAAAATGTAGCTGAGCTTGCGGCACTTCGGCTAGAAGAAGAACTTGTAGATACGCGTGTATCTGTCTGGAATACGAATATGCAAGAAGCATGGAAAGCTAGGGCGGCGGAAGCCGATATTGGGATTGTGATCGCGGATTATGCAGTTGCTTATACAGGCTCTATTACAGTGTTATCTTCTGCGGATAAAGGGCGCTCTGTCAGCCTGTTGCCAACCGCATTAATTGCCATCGTTCCGCTGGAGCGGCTGAAGACTCGTCTGGGTGAGGTGCTTATTGATTTTGATGAAGCGGGACAATCGGGTCTCCCCGCAGGTATTCACTTTATCTCTGGACCTAGCCGTTCAGCGGATATTGAGAATGATCTGACGATAGGTGTGCATGGCCCTGGAATCGTATTCGCCTTGCTGGTAGGCTGATGAGGAGATAAGGAGTGTTGTTTAAGAATGAATGCTGGGGCACATAAACAGGGTCAGAATCATATTGCTATTGATATTGGAGCCTCTAGTGGGAGAGTCGTTTGCGGAACCTTGCAAGAACCGGAAGGAACCTTATCATTAACAGAAATTCACCGTTTTAGTAATGGGTTCTCTGAGAAGAATGGTAATCTTTATTGGGACGTCGATTATTTATTTGCTGAAATTGTAAAAGGCTTGCAGAAGGCGAAGTCAAAAGGAATTGAGCATTGTACCGTCGGAATTGATACTTGGGCCGTGGATTACGTACTTCTAGATCAGAAGGGTACACGAATTCATGAAGTTTTTTCTTATCGTGATTCCCGAACAGATGGAGCGGTACAAAGCGTACACCGCAATATATCAACTGAAAGCGTTTACCAAAAGACGGGGATACAAGTTCTCCCGATTAATACGTTGTACCAGCTGTTTGTGCATGATCAGGCAGATCTTGAAGCAGCACATTCAATCCTGTTGGTCCCTGATTATCTCTACTATCGGCTTACGGGACGAAGAATTAGTGAAGTCACGAATGCTTCAACCACGGGTCTGCTGAATCTGCAAACACGGGATTATGATACTGATTTACTGGCACTGCTTGGTCTTTCAAAAGAGCAATTCCCCCCCTTAACGGAACCTGGGGAACAAATTGGCGGGTTGACTGATGACTTGGTGGCACGCGGTGATCTTCCAGATTGTGAGTTCATAGCAGTTGCCACACATGATACAGCATCAGCTGTACTAGGCGTTCCTGCAAGTAGCGACAAATGGGGATTTCTCAGTAGTGGTACTTGGTCCCTCATCGGGGTGGAACGAGCTTCAGCAATTACAAGTCCAGAGGCGATGGAACGTAACTATACGAACGAATGGGGCGCCTTCGGTTCGTTCCGTTTTCTTAAGAACATTATGGGGATGTGGCTGATCCAAAAGGTTCGTGAGGAATATGGTGGTCAATACAGCTTCGGCGAACTGGTGGAGCTGGCAGAGCAAGAAATTCCTTTCAGATCCATCATCTACTGCAATGATGAACGATTCATGAATCCATCCAACATGATCAGCGAGATACAGAGCTATTGTGCGGAAGCCGGACAGTGGGTACCAAAGACACCAGGGGAGATTGCCAGATGTGTGTTTGACAGTCTTGCTCTTTCTTACTATTTCTATGTTCAGGATCTTCAGCTATTGACCGGCGAGAAGTGGGAGCGGCTGCACATCGTAGGCGGAGGGGCGAATAATGGATTGCTATGCCAAATTGCGGCGGATTTACTAGAGATGGAGATTTACGCTGGTCCAACGGAATCCACCGCATTAGGTAACGTAGTTATGCAAATGATCAGTGTGGGTACGGTCACAGATATTAAAGAAGCAAGAGAAATTATATATCGTTCATTTGATGTAACAATCTATATTCCACAAGAGATGGACTCTTCCCTAAAAACCGCGGCATTAGCTGAGTTTGCTCGACTGCAGATCGTTTAAGAGTAACTAATAAAGTTATGGGATGACTATTAGATAGCTAAGGGTGAGCAAAAGAGGTACAAAAATCCCCTATATTGAGCCCAAAAAGCGGAAAACGAGCAAAAGAAGGGTATAAATCCCACTAAATGAAATCACTAAGACAATATCAGGAGGCTCAAGCATGGAGCAGAATACAGAAAGCTTAAAGAGCATTCAGACGAGCTATAATGAGGCGAAAAAGCTCTACGCACAGCATGGCATTGACGTAGATAAAGTATTAGAGCAGCTTGCAGCAATCAAAATTTCATTGCACTGTTGGCAAGGAGATGATGTAAAGGGCTTCCTGAATAAGGAAAAAGAGCTAAGTGGCGGGATCGCGGTCACTGGTAGTTACCCGGGGCGAGCTAGAAATCCGGAGGAGCTGCGCCGTGATTTGGAGCAAGCACTAGCACTTATCCCCGGACGTCATAAAGTTAATTTACATGCTATTTATGCCGATACGGAAGAAACTGTAGATCTTGATGCGCTAGAGCCTAAGCATTTTGAAAGATGGGTGGACTGGGCTAAGGAGCAGGGACTTGGATTAGATTTCAATCCCACTTGCTTCTCTCATGAAAAAGCTAATGATGGCTTCACGCTAAGCCACTCGGATCCTGAAATCCGCAATTTCTGGATTGCTCACTGCAAGGCTTCACGCCGAATCTCCGAATCTTTCGGTCAGGCACTAGGTCAGCCTTGTGTAACCAACTTCTGGGTTCCAGATGGATATAAAGATACACCGATCGACCGTCTGTCACCGAGAGTGCGACTTCAGCAATCACTGGACGAGATCTTCAGCGAGGAGATCGATCAGCAATATAACATTGATGCTGTAGAAAGCAAGCTGTTCGGAATTGGCTCAGAAAGTTATGTGGTAGGTTCGCATGAATTTTATATGGGTTATGCACTAAGTCGGGGCAAAGCGGTTTGCTTCGATGCTGGGCATTTCCATCCGACCGAGACCATCTCGAATAAACTATCCTCTTGGCTGCTGTTTGGTGATCAATTGTTGCTGCATGTTAGCCGTCCAGTACGCTGGGATAGTGATCATGTGGTGACTATGGATGATGAACTGCTGGAGATTGCTCGTGAACTAGTTAGAGGTCAATTCCTAGAAAGAACTCATATTGGACTCGATTTCTTTGACGGAAGTATTAATCACATTGCCGCTTGGGTGATCGGAACACGTAACACAATCAAAGCCCTGCTACGTGCGATGCTGGAACCTATAGAGCTATTGAAGCAAATTGAACTGGATGGGGATTACACTACTAGACTTGCACTGGTAGAGGAATTGAAATCTTATCCGTTCGGAGCTATTTGGGATTATTATTGTGCGACGAGTGGTGTGCCTGTCCGAGAAAGTTGGCTGAGCGATGTGAAGCAATACGAAGTAGATGTTTTATCAAAGCGATAAAGTACTTGTAATGGCGGTTACCACATGGTAGCCGCTTTTTATGTTCATGATTCGTACTTATTTGAAAAGATATGTGATCTCTGCTATGTTTTATCAAAAAGAGAGAGAGGCGTTATTATGGAGAAATATGGACCGAATCCGAATGTGCTCTATCCGAATGAACAGATCAAAAGCATCTGTTATATCAAAAATGTGATTACAAGAAAGAATATTACGGTTGGCGATTATACGTATTATGATGATATAGACGGTGCGGAAAAGTTTGAGGAGCATGTGACTCATCATTATGATTTTATTGGTGACAAGCTTATTATTGGGAAATTCTGCGCGATTGCCAAAGGTATTGAATTTGTCATGAATGGTGCGAACCATCGAATGAATTCTGTTACGACCTACCCTTTTAATATCATGTCTAATGGCTGGGAGCATGCGGTTCCAGAACTATCAGATTTACCCTTAAAAGGAGATACGGTGATCGGCAACGATGTGTGGATTGGGCAGAATGTTACGGTTATGCCGGGTGTACATATTGGTAATGGAGCCGTCATCGCGGCCAATTCAACAGTTGTCAAAGATATCCCGGCTTATAGTGTCGCTGGAGGAAATCCATGTAAAGTAATTAGACAACGTTTTGATGATGAATTGATCGAACATCTAGAAGCGCTTAAGTGGTGGGATTGGGATGCCGAGCGTATCTTTAAGAATCTTGAAGCGTTATGCAGCAGTGATTTGAATAAAATCAAAGAAATTAAATGATATTGTGTAAGTTTCATAGAACGAGCTATAGTTTATCTTAAAGATATAAATAATAGCTGAGGGTATACTGACTGTATGTACTTCATATGAACCTTGCGGAGGGAAAATCTAATGAAGAAAGATGATGATAAGATCACTGCGGAACTCACAGCAGAGAGGTTTCCATACAGTAAAGAGAACGAGGAGATGGTGAAGCGGAATTTTTGGACAAAAACTAAAAAGTTCGCAGGCAAGATCCCATTTACTAAAGATGCTATTGCGATGTATTATTGCGCAGTCGACGCAAAGACGCCTTTATGGGCAAAAGGTATTGCCTTCGGAGCGTTGGCTTATTTCATCTCCCCGATTGATGCGATACCGGATGCGCTTCTAGGACTTGGATTTACGGATGATGCGGCAATTATTGCAGCAGGCATCAAAGCTATCTCAGGTCAGGTTACGGATGAACATAAGGAAAAGGCCGAAGCATTTTTTGGAAAATAAAAGGTGCAGCTTTGAGCTACACCGTAATATTTGTACCTTCTGGACAGCTTTCTGCGGAAAGCTGTTTTGTTTTGTAAACCTCGCCCCAGTCTTTCATGAGTTTAATAATAGGGGTCAGTGTCTTGCCAAATTCAGTTAACGAGTATTCGACTTTCGGGGGAACCTGATGGTAGACCTCACGGTGAACAACTCCATCTTCTTCCAGCTCTCTAAGCTGCAAGGTTAACATGCGCTGAGTGATTCCTGGGCATATCCGGCGAAATTCGTTAAAGCGTTTCGTTCCATCCATCAAGTGATAGATGAGAATCCCCTTCCATTTTCCTCCTATAACATCGAGCGTAAATTCCACAGGGCAAGCTTCCTTATTTCCCCCTGGGAAATCTCCGAATCCACCTTTTCGATCACGCATAGCCGTTCAACTCCCATAGTATCATTTTGTATACTACATAACATTAATGTGCGTACTTTTAAAGAAGTGATATATATTCTAATATTAAGCATGAGAACGGCAAACAGTCAAATAGGCCGTTGATTCTAAGCAAATAAAAGGAGTGTTAAATATGGATACTTTATCATTAAACAAGAATGAAATCCTGTCTGCTTACCAGTTCAGACATGCAACTAAAGAATTTGATAGTCATAAAAAAATTAGTGAGTCAGACTTTCAGTTTATTCTGGAAACAGGACGTCTGTCACCAAGTTCATTCGGATTCGAGCCTTGGCGTTTTGTCGTAGTACAAAGTCCGGAAATACGTGAGAAATTACGTGCTCATGCCTGGGGAGCACAAAAGCAATTGCCAACCGCAAGTCATTTTGTATTGATTCTCTCACGTCTTCCTAAAGATATGGCTGCTGATTCAGATTATATTAAAGGGATCATGGAGCATGTGCAGGAGCTACCTCCAGAAGTGATGGAAGGGAAAGGTAATATGTTCGATAAGTTCTTGAAGGTTGATTTCGGATTGATGGAGAATGAGCGTGCAATGTTCGAATGGAGCTGCCGTCAGACTTATATAGCCCTTGGTAATATGATGACATCAGCCGCTTTAATCGGAATCGATTCTTGCCCAATGGAAGGTTTCGATAAGGCGAAGATAGAGCAAGTTCTTACCGAAGAGGGGATTATGGATGCCGAACATTTTGGAATCTCCTGCATGGTAGCCTTTGGGTATCGATTGAATGAACCACGTGGAAAAACAAGACAAAGTGCAGAGCAAGTCGTTCAGTGGGTTTAACTAAGCTGGAATCTCATTTTTGAGCTGCATAACGAAAATAATTAAACCTGCAAAGTCTCCGGCATCTTGGAGATCATGCAGGTTATTTTTGTTTAATTCTTACAAGATTCGAAAAGTAATTGAAATTTTCATGAAAACTCTGATACTCTTATTGAGGTGACCCATTTTAAGCTTTATCGAGTTAATTTAATAATGAAGGGATCCTGCATCATGAAAATCATTCGCATAATTATCCAAGTGTTCCTGCTTTATTTGTTCTACTTGGCTGGAGACTTCCTGCAAAAGCAGCTGAATCTTCCCGTTTCTGGGAGTATCGTCGGATTACTTTTGCTCTTTGTTTTATTGCTATTCAAGGTTGTACCAGTGAAGTGGATTGAAGATGGTGCAACAACAATATTAGCTTATCTTCCGTTATTTTTTATTCCAGCGACGGCTGGGATCGTGAAGCATATGGATATTTTTAGTGGAAGAGGTTTGCTCTTAATCTTGATTCTTATCGTTAGCAGCGTCCTCACAATTGCAGCAGCAGCACATACGAGTCAATGGCTTTCAACCTTGAAAGGAAAGAGCAAGGCGGGCTGGAGCAGCAAGAGCTTAAGCGAAAAGGGGAAGGAATTATAATGTTTTTTATCGCGACAGGAATTGTCCTGCTTAATGTTGCTATTTATTTGATGATGTCCGTAATTTATAGACGTTTTCGGTTTCCTGTACTGATTCCCGCGTTAACAGCAACAGTCCTTGTTGTAGCAATACTTCTATATTTTCATATTCCGTATGATACATATATGATAGGCGGTCAGTGGATCAATCAGTTACTCGGTCCTGCTGTAGTGGCGCTAGCCTACCCATTGTATAAACAACGTAATGTGTTAGTTGAGAATCTTCCAGCCATCCTGGGGGGAGCGATTGCAGGTCTGTTATTAGGGATGTTTAGTGGTCTGCTTTTGGCAGCTGGTCTAGGATTCTCAAAATTGTATGTTCTGTCCATTTTGCCAAAATCGATCACAACACCTGTGGCGATACAAATCTCAAATGGTTTAGGTGGGGACTCCTCGCTAACCTCCGTATTTGTAATGATTGCCGGATTTACAGGTGCGATTGGCGGTCCTCTCATTATTAAACTGTTTAAGATTCGAAGCGAAGTTGGGATTGGGATCGGGTTAGGAACGGGTTCTCATGCACTTGGAACTGCAAAGGCACTGGAATACGGTGAACAGTCAGTTTCAATGAGCTCCGTAGCGATGACCGTTTGTGCTATTGTCGGTTCATGTATCGGTCCGGTGGTAGCTTGGATCATGTACCCTTAAATTCATTCATCGTAACTATGTTTGCAAAACACTCCATCGGGTAACTATAACTAAGGAACAAATAAAGCAAAGCACCTGAGGAGGATTTCACATGTCAGATTATTCTCAAGATGAAGCGGAAATCCGCAACAAGGAAAATAAAGACGGCGATTCATTAGCTGAAATTAAGAAGATGGAGAATGGTGTGGACATCGAGCCAGAAGCAGACGATTGGGTAGCCAAGCCTGCAGAGTCCTCGCATCCTGATCCGCTTCCTAACGATTTGGACTAAATGATTCGGAAGACAGGCTGCCCTTCATTGGGCAGTCTGTTTTTCTTGAGATGATTTTAGCAATTATTGTATAATGAATTCAGGTACAACCTCATCAGAGAGTTTTCTCCAAGTTCTTAGTAGCTTTTCGCAAATTTCACAGATCTCAGCCATTCTTGTAGCAGGGAGGAAATGAAATGCGTAGTCGGAATGAGAACAGCCGATATCGGCAAAAACGTGGTGAGGCTCTTGTAGGCAACTTTGAGAAAAAGTATGGTTCAAACTTTGGCGTACGTAGTGAACTTTCAACGGATACGTTAAAGAAACAAGACGACGATCAGTCGCTAATATCGGCTCAGAATCATGAAGAACGGCTTAAACCATAAGCGTGGATGGATAGAGAATCCGCTTCACTCTTTATAATTTGTAATGAAGACATAACCTTTGGGTTATGTCTTTTTTGTTGCGCATATCTCCTGAAGGATTAAGGCATAATAGGGCCGGATGGATATTTAAGAAAATAATGACAACTAGGAGCGGTGTATAAACATGATGACTTCTATATTTTCTTCAAGCGGAGATTCTGCGATGGCAGTGGCGGGCCAATATTTCTTTTATTTTATGATCTTCTCTTTTTTAGGCTGGGTATTGGAAGGTACATATAACTTATATAGTAATGGAAGCTTTCGCAAAGAAGGCTTTCTAAAAGGCCCTTTTAAACCAATGTATGGATTTGCACCACTGCTTCTATTGATTGCCAGAGACTTAACCCTGCCTTTCCCAATTTTCCTCCTGCTTGCGTTAGTCGTTCCTTCAGCTGTTGAATACGTAAGTGGTTGGGTGCTAAAAACTGTGTTTCAAAAACAATGGTGGGATTATTCAGGGATGTCTTATCAACTGCAAGGGCATATTTGCCTTCGATTCTCCCTATATTGGTGGGCGCTATCGGTAGCTTGTGTATATGGGATTCAGCCGTTTATGGAGCGTTTGTATTCACTAGTCTATAATGTTTGGGGAATTATTTTTCCTTTCGTGGGACTCTATCTTATGGCTGATTTATTGTGGACTTGCTGGAGTCGGTATAGAAGTGAGAAGACCCCCCAATATCAAGATTAATGATGCCTATATGGACATAATAAGCATTCTTTTGTATATGAAGCACAAAGATTTCAGTGACAAGCATTTCGATCTTGCATATCAGTTTTGTGTCGTAAATAATATAGCCATATATTAAATACTAGACGGACTGGTGGAGATAACGATGACAGGGAAGATTCTAGTAAGCGCATGTCTGTTAGGACATAAAGTGCGTTATGATAATGGTGATGTGCCGTGTCTCGATGCTCGTTTCTTGAAGTGGTATGAGGAAGGGCGTTTTGTCCACATTTGTCCTGAGGTAGTCGGAGGGTTATCAACGCCTCGTCCTGATGCTCAACGGCAAGGTGAGCGGGTGGTAACAGGTGCAGGTGTGGATGTTACGGAACCTTTTATGAAAGGTGCTCAAGCAACGCTGAAGCTGGCTACAGAACATCAAGTTACATTAGCGATATTAAAACAGGATAGTCCTTCTTGTGGTAGTCTTTATATTTATGATGGTACTTTTAGGGATACGAAGATGCCAGGAGAAGGTACAACTACGGAGTTATTACGGCAAAATGGCTTTAAAGTGTTCGGCGAAGATCAACTAGATGAAGTGGAGAAAGAACTTGCTCGTATGGAGGGGTAAGTCATTCTTAAAGTAATAATTGGAACTCATGTTACATAGTGTGTATAAGGGGAACGAAGCAGTGTCCTTGGGAGAGGAAATGCCGTCCGAAGAGCCATCCTTCATTTGGGATTGGAGGCGGACGCAGATGAGTATTGACCAGCTCATTTCATTGCTTGTTCTTGTTATCATGATCGTACAGCTTGCCGGCTACAAAGGGAAACATTAAGCTCAAAGTCTCACCTCATTGTAACTGCTTCCGGACCTCAGAAAGTATTGAGCCGTTCGGAAGCTTTTTTTGTTCCACGCTAAGCATATTACCGAATCTAAAGGATTCCATCACAGAGATGTCTAATATATACATAATGTGGGTTTTTGGGAAGCCGGAGGAAAATAGGATGATGATCTACAAAACGGTGTGAGAGGATGGATGAATAGCGTGCCGATGTCTGAGTATTATCAGGAGATCCGAGGAAAAGTGGGTTCAGAGTTATTAATGATGCCTTCCGTAGCTGCAGTAATAAGAAATAAAGAAGATGAAATTCTATTTATTCGAAAACCTGAAGAGTCCTTGTGGGGATTGCCAGCAGGCGCCATCGAGCCAGGGGAACGGCCGGGAAGAACTTTGCGCAGAGAAGTATATGAAGAGACTGGATTAATGGTGCATCCTACTTCCATTCTTGGGGTTTTTGGTGGAGGGAAATATAGATACGAATATAACAATGGAGACCAGGTGGAATATACAGTCATCGTATTTGAGTGTTCTATTATCCGTGGAACGCTGAGAGCAATGGATGGAGAAGTCGAAGAATTTAAGTTCTTTAAAGAGAGTGAGCTGCCCGAGATGGCCATTCCCTATCCAGTGGAGATTTTCAAGAAAGACCGCGAAGTGGCAAAAACGATATTTGAATGAGCTGGAGAGGAGTAACTCATGAAGACTTTTATTTATATGATTAGGCACGCAGTATCACCTTTTGTGCTTGGAGATGAGAGGGAACGAGGATTATCTGATAAAGGGCATGAGGACGCATATAGAATTAAAGAACTATTGGCGGAGGAAGAGATCACACATTTTGTTTCTAGTCCTTATAGACGAGCCATAGATACGATTAAGTATTTAGCTGAGGCATCGGATCAAGAAATTGAGCTGTATGAGGAACTTAGAGAAAGAGCTATCGCAAGCGTTGAAATCGAGATCAGTGAACAAGAATTTCTTCAAGGTATCCGGGCATCATTCACAGACTTACAATATAAAATGCCAAATGGTGAGAGTACTCAGGAAGCGCAAGAGCGTGCGATCCCCATCATGAAGCAATTGATCCAGCAAAATAAAGGCGGCAAAATTGCACTAGGTACCCACGGGAATATCATGACCATTATCCTGAATTACTTCAATAAAAAGTATGGTTATGAGTTCTTTGAACAGACTTCGAAACCAGATATTTATAGGCTGGAATTTGATGAATTTGAGCTTACTAGTGTGGAACGAATGTGGAACCCCGAAGTACTGAGCAAATGAAGTATTTTATTAAGCTTAATTCGTTAAGCGTACTTTATGCCTTTATGTTGTTTGTCGTAATAGAGCTCATAGTAAATATTTATCGTATTAGTAGAATTTCCGGCTTGGAGCTGGATAAAGTGAATAACTTGCAGCTTATCTTCATATTTGTGATGTTTATATTTTTTTCTATAGGGTTTGTTTGGATGACAAAAAAATATTTGAGCGGTAAAAAATCCATGTATTTCACTACGATCCTGTGGTTTCCCTATTTGGCTCTGTTAATTAATTTATTCGCAGCATGGTTCCCAATTACAGAAGCTGCGGATAAACCAGTCCCGGTAACGGGGTTAATCATAATAGGGGCCATGATTATTTATCCGTTTTATATCGTGATGATTAATATTATATCAAGCATAAATTTCAAGTCAGACGCAGGATAGAGGATGGAAATGAGAGTCAATGCTTTAAAAGAAAGAGTTATTTATGGATGCATCTGCTTAATTGTTATTGTACTGGGGTTATGCTCTAGAGCATTCTCGGAACAGCTACCTTTGTTTGTAACGAGACATTTTGGAGATGCGCTTTGGGGCAGCATGGTTTACTTTATATTTCGTGTACTGCTAGTGAACCGGAAGCTTTGGATCGCTTTTATGTGGAGCCTGATGTTTAGCTTCGGCATAGAATTTAGCCAACTGTATCAAGCAGAGTGGATCAACAGCATCCGTGCTACCGTACTCGGTGGGTTGATTCTCGGAAAGGGATTCCTATGGATTGACCTTGTTCGATATACCGTTGGAATTACGCTTTCTTATAGACTGGATCAATACTTTCGCCCAAAATTGCACCGAATAGATAAATAGCTTTCAATGGAGATGAACCTAAAAATGGCAAATAGCTTGATTGTAGTATGCTTGCTTACAATGATTATTCATACAGCAGAAACCTTATCTTATTCGGTAAGATACGCCGGGGTGAAGCTGAACAAGATAGCTATTGCTTTGTCTCTGACAGGCATTATTGTTCTCGTGTCAAGAACTGCAAACATGATTCAAGCTCCACTGACGGCTAAATTCGTAGATTATGCCAAAATACATTCTGATTTCCCACTTCTTAATTACTTGAGAATTATATTGTTAGCTTCTTCATTAGGGACATTAATTGCCATTGCTATTTTTCCTACTTTTGTAGGCTTGTTTGGGAGAATCATCTCAAAGCTTGAAATCGAAGGTTCTATTCCCAAGCTGCTTACGAGCGTAACGATCGGGCAGTTAAAAAATACTAGAAAATACATAAGAAAACCAAAAGTGAATCTATATAACTTCAGATACCTGGGGATTCCTAAACGTTTTATTGTTATGAATGTTTTTGTTACAGCCTTTTACACCGTAGGGGTCATATCATCTTTGTATGCTGCTCATCTAATGCCTCAATATAGCACGACTGCTTCTCAAGCCTCAGGATTGATTAACGGAATGGCGACTATACTGCTGACCATATTTATCGACCCACAGCTTGGTCTTATTACCCATAAAGCCACTGAAAATGTAGAATACCGTGATCAGCTAGGAAAAATATATGTGGTATTGATGGGTTCACGATTTATAGGTACTATATTTGCTCAGCTCCTAATTGTGCCCGCAGCCCAACTAATTAGTATGTTAGTGAAGCTGATATGAGCTGGTGGGAGCGAATCATTATGGAAGCTTAGACTCTGCAGATCGCAGAGCTAGGGAGATCTTCTGCTCCCAGCTGTAAATATTCTGATGCATGTCATGAATTCGTTTCATTTGCTCATAGGATATTCTCATTTCTGATACTGCCTTAATTGCATCCCCTTGTTTTACAGCCGATTTATATTGTTTATCTGCTTCTGAACGAACTTTCTGTGCTACAGCGATATTCTTGTTCTCGGCGGTGATTTGCTTCTTCAGAGCTGTGATTGGTGCCAGAGCATCTTTGATAGGCTTGATCTTGGCAGCTGTTTGCTTGCGGGCAGTTGCCAAAGCGTCTGTCTTGGCCTTAATTTCAGTTCGAGCGAGTGTTACCGCAGCTTTGAGCTTATTGCGTCTTAGATCCAGGAGAGTGGCTGTCTTAAAGTCCTTAGCTTTCTTGGCGGCGGTAGACTGCTTACTGAGTGTGCTGTATTGGTCCAGTAGAGGAGCATGTTTCTTCTGAGCCGACGTTGCTTCAGATGATAAACGACTCAGCAGAACCTTATCTGTTGACTCTATGACAGAGTGAATAGATTTCAGTGTTTCATTGTTCTGCTTACGTAGCATTTGAATTTTTGAGCTATCGGACTTGAGGGCTACTTGAAGCGAGGTATAATTACCATGGAGACCGTTAATGTCATCTAAGGCTGAATCCCAGTCTGTACCTGCAGAAGCTAATGTAAGGTTGATGTTGAGGAGAGCTACTACTAGGATTAATTGGACAAACCTCTTTAAATAACTAAAATTGTGAATAAACATTCATTTCAGCTCCTTAATTAGTCTATGTGCGCAAAAAAAGCACCTCCAAGATAGGCATGAATGCCTATCTTGCGAGGTGCTTCTCCCGCAGAAATATAAATGATACACTTACTATAACTTGAAATTAATGGATAGTCAATCCGAAAAAGAACATTTGTTTGCTTTTTTGAAATAATGAAACATAAGGAGAGTCAAAGATGAATTCACATCTAGATCGAATGCATGATCGAGTGGCCGTAATAACCGGAACCTCTAGTGGATTTGGACTGCTCACAGCCCTTAAACTAGCAGGACAGGGATTCAAAGTTGTAGCAACCATGCGCGATTTGAGTCGTAAAGGCGAGCTTGAACAGCAGGCAGAGCATGCAGGACTCTTGAAGCAGCTTCATTTTATGACCATGGATGTTACCGATAGTGATTCTATACAGGCGACTATAACCTCAGTACACGAAACATTCGGAAGAATTGATGTTTTGGTAAATAATGCAGGCTTTGCTATAGGCGGCTTCATAGAAGAGATATCCATGGAAGAATGGCGTCAGCAAATGGAGACGAATTTTTTCGGATTAGTCGCGGTGACAAAAGCTGTGCTGCCAGTTATGCGAGTACAGAAAAGTGGTACGATTATTAACGTGGGGAGTATAAGCGGGTTGTCCGGGTTTCCGGGGTATGCTCCATATGCAGCTTCCAAATTTGCAGTAGAAGGATTCAGTGAAAGTCTGCGTCATGAAATGTCTCCTTATGGAATACGTGTAGTATTAATTGAACCTGGCTCCTTCCGTACTCCGATTTGGGGAAAAGGAATGGCACAAATTCGGCAAGTCGAGGATTCTCCTTATAGAGACCGTCTGGACGCTGTACTAAGATATTCCAAGCATACCGCTGAAACTGCACCTGATCCAAAGCAAGTGGCAGATCTCATCGGTCGTATTACTGAAATGAAGTCACCGAGGCTTCGGTATCCTATCGGCAAAGGCACCCGGATCTTGATCTTAGGCAAAACGCTGCTCCCGTGGAAATGGCTGGAGAGAATTATTGCGAAAGAATTGAGGTGATGGAATGGAGCAATCCATAAACTTAACAATCATTAAACTCATTGGATATGTATCCAGTTTGATGACCGTTTTTTTATGGTTTATATTTATATTCATTAATCCGTATGCTGAGGTTACGAATCAATCCAGTATTATAATAAGTATGGTAATGTTGGTGTTGCCTACCGGATTACTTGCGATAGGTGTCTCTTTAAACAGAAGCCTTCTCATGCTTCTCGCCTTTATTTGGAGTTTTCCATACAGTTTATATATGTTTTTAACACCGGGAATCTTTAGGTTATTCGGGATTACAAGCTTAATGTATTTATTGTGTTTTGTGTTATTTAGAATCATCAAGATCAGATTTTGAATAGAATTGAGGTGTGCTGATGCTAGATTCGTCAGGACTACATATTTGCTTCGATCCAGCAGGCCGTGAAATTGAAATCCTTGATGTTACTCCAGTCGGTAAAGATAAATACCGCATCGAAGAGACGCCGATCTTTAATCCAAGTGTTACAATGGGTGATATTATACGGGTGAAAGAAGAGCTAGGGATCTATTACTATCAGGAAACTGTACAGAAATCTCATTTCAAAAGGTACGCTTGGCTCCTCAGTAAAGAGGCTGTTGATTCAGCAGCCATTTCTGCTTTTAAACAACGGATCACAGAGAATGATGGGAAATGTGAACAGATCTTTGGCGGTTTGTTGGTTATTCATATTCCTAAGAATACTATGATGGACGTAGATGGGGAAATGAATCGCATTATTGAGCGGTTTTAGAAGTGTGGGTACGTAAATATTAACGAGTATGAATAAGAAAAAAAATGCTGCTGCATGAAATGCAAGGAAGCTTGCATTTCATGCAGCAGCATGGAGAATAGGTGAAACGGTTTAGACAATCTGAGCGATACAATCTATACTTATTTTATTTCTTTCATAAATGTCTTAAAATTTTCGGCGATTTCTTTTGATTTGGTATGGTGCAGATAATGTCCTGCATCAAGTTTTACCAATTTTCCTTGTACGGAATTTTTGACTTGCTTTTCATGCAATGATATCCAATCTTTTAAGAGAGTATCATCCCCTTGTACAAAGAGCAAAAGGGGAAGATCCTTTGGAAAAGTTGAATTTAGAGCCCCTTTATAATTAGAAGCCATATGTCCCATTTCATTTAAGTGAGTGTAATTATAAGTGTTTCTAAGCGTAAACAATCTCAATTGTTCTTTAGTTTCATCATCAAACGGCAATCCATCATAGGGGTTTCCGCTTGATTTCAATACCAATCTGCCCAAGCCTGATTTTCTAAGAAATTTTAATTTTCCTGATGGTATTTTAACATTTGTTCTGTCTTCTGTTGCAATACTATTATCAATCCCGACAAATGCACTCACTTCGTTTGGATATTTGTTCACATAATTCAAACTGTACATACCGGAAATAGAGTGTGCCATTAGAATATAACGGTCAATATTAAGCTGCTTTACAGCTTCATGAATTTCACTCACAATGTTTTCTGTGGTTCGCTCTTTTTCAGTTCTATCACTTAATCCATAACCGAAAGGCTCAATCACAACAACTTTGTAAAATGGTGATAGTTCATCTATTAACAGCTTAAAATCAAGTCCCGGTGCCACCGTTCCATAACCAGGTAAGAGCACGACAGTCTCTTCACCATTTCCTTGAATCAAAACGTTCATATTTTTACCATCGACGCTTACAGACTGACCATAGGGTTTTATTTTAGCTTGGTCCGATTTATTGAGGAAAATATTAGCGACAAAAACAGTCACTAGAAAAAGCACTATTGCAGTAGCTAAAGCCCCTAAGGAAATAAGTATAATTTTAAGCGGTTTATTCATCCTTTTTTTTATAACCTCATCTTCTGGTTTCACTCGCATCTTCTCCTGTTCTAATTGCTTTATTCTAGCTATCTTAACGAATTGCTAAAGGAAGCTTACCCGATGAAGATGAACTATACATGACGACAATATGAACTGAATATGAACGAGCGAAAAAAGCTTCTGCACCGATCAAAGAGTTTATAAAATTAATATGAGGTGAGCAATTATGTTGAAATTTATCAAACAATATTTGCCTAGTGTTGCTATCGCAGTGGTCCTATCTTTGTTTGTAAGAACTTATGTTGCTGAAGCCATGAGGGTTCCTACTGGCTCTATGATTCCTACAATTGAAATTAATGACCGTCTAATCGTTGAAAAAATGTTATGGATGACGACACTCGATCATGGAGATATCGTCGTGTTTACGCCTCCGGTAGCAGGTGATGAGAATAAAAGATATGTAAAGCGGTTGATAGGGTTGCCAGGTGATACCATTGAAATTAAAGATGGAGCCCTTTACAGAAATGGAACGGAGATCAATGAACCCTATCTTAATGAGCGGATGAATTATACTTTTGGACCCGTTACGGTTCCGGCGGATCATTACTTTTTTCTCGGAGATAACCGGAATATAAGCTATGATGCTCATCTCTGGGCTACTCCTTTTGTAGCGAAGGATCAGTTGATTGGAAAAGTGATAGCGGACTTTAGTATTCCTTTTTAGGTGATGTTGCGGGGGTCTTTTGAACTAATTGAGAGTGTTAATGAGACTTTAACCATATTGTGACTTTGGAATAATTTAGCTATCCTTAAGGTAAAATATACCTATTGATAGGAAGGGTGCAGAATTTTGAAAGCTCATGTCACGGATCTCAAACATGGCGATTGTCTAATGTTGGACACTTTTAATAGTGTTGGTTTACACGTGCTCCCAAAAGGGACAATTGTTTACCAAGAAGAAATCACCCTCCTGATGAGACATCGTATCGATTATGTCGATATTGAACCTCGCAGCATTGCGATGGATAATGAGGGAACGAATCTGGAGCAAAGCCTAAATGGAAACTTTGATCTAGCGATCCAAAACTATGAATCTATTTTTCTAGAAGCACTCAGCAAGGGCAGTTTCACGCAGTCAGATGTAGATCTTACGTTGCAGCCCTTGCTGGAAAAAATGGATGAACATAAGGATGTAGTTTCCTTATTGCTGTTGCTTGAACGAGAAGACGTTGGTACATACAATCATTCATTACAGGTCGGACTGCTATCATTTTACATAGCGACTTGGTTAGGTTATACCAAAGAAGAACGCTACGAGATTAGCCGGGCAGGGTATTTACACGACATAGGAAAAAGTCAGATCGACCCATCTATCTTAAATAAGACGGGGATCTTAACCCCTGAGGAAACTGAAGAACTAAAGCGTCACACTTCGTATGGATACGATATTATTCTTAAATCTATGAATGACGAGAAGACCGCTCTGGTGGCGCTTCAGCATCATGAATTCGAGGATGGGACTGGTTATCCTAATATGCTTCGTAAAGCGGACCTGCACCCGTATACACTGATTGTGGCTGTTGCTAATGCCTATGTTGGGATGACCTCTGCAAGAGTGAATCAACCCAAACAAGGGCTGATTACCGTTCTGCGCAAGGTGCATGAGCTGGGCTTTGGCAAGCTGAATGGAAATGCGGTACAAGCTTTGATTGGACATTTACTGCCGAACTTCGTAGGTAAAAGTGTTCAGCTTAGCAACGGAGAGCAAGGTACGATTATTATGAACAACCCTTTGGATATTTTTAAACCGTTAGTGAAAGTAGATGAAACTACGTTTAGGGATTTATCCAAGGAACGAAATTTGACCGTTGAGGAAGTATTTATTTAACGAATAGTTTTGTCTGGATAAATGGAAAGGCTATCTCCTGATTCAAAATCAGAGGATAGTCTTTTTATGTTATAATCGAAATTGGGTTAACAACCCTTTAATATGAAGTAGGAGAGTGCTTATTGTGATTATCAAGTTCATTCGTTTGCGTTAATTCAAGGTGCAATTCAATGATACCAACATCCATTTATTTCAAAATGTGACGGGTCTTATTTAAGTGTGCATTCTTTGATTATCAAATTCGAATGAAATGAGGAATAAATAATGAGCGAAAAGATATTTAAAGTAAACGGTATTGATATATGTTCGGATAGTTTTGGAGACCCCAGTAATCCTGCAGTATTACTAATTATGGGTGCCACTTGTTCAATGGTTTATTGGGATGAGGAGTTTTGTCAGCGATTAGCAGATACAGGACGATATGTTATAAGGTATGATAACCGGGATGTGGGACGTTCTGTTGTATATAAGCCTGGGAGTTCTAATTATACGGTAATTGATATGGCCGATGATGCTGCTAGGTTACTTGACGCTTATAATATAGAACAGGCAAATATCGTTGGGATGTCCTTAGGTGGAATGATTGCACAAGTCCTTGCTATACGTCATCCCCAAAAAGTTCTAACCTTAACATTGATCGCATCTAGCATTTTTGAATCTGATGATAATGACCGGAACTTACCTCCAATGGATGAGAGGATCCTCGCATTTCATGCCAATGGAGCTAGTCTGGATTGGTCAGATGAAGAAGCGGTCGCAGATTACTTGGTTTCCGGTTCCAGCATACTCTGTGGATCAAAACATAAATTCGATGAGAAAAGAGCGTATAAACAAGTTAGGATGGAAATAAAACGTGCAAACAACTTGCTCAGCATGTTTAATCATTCGCTTCTTACAGGAGTGGATGACTACGAGGGGAAGGCGAAAAATACCATGGTTTCTACCTTAGTTATCCACGGTACAGAAGACAGCGTACTTCCATTGGAGCATGGTCTGGCGCTTGCCGATGAAATTCCTAATGCGTCGCTACTAACCCTAGAAGGAACGGGTCACGAAGTTCACCCTGATGATTGGGAAACAATAATTAATGCTATTTCGAATCATACATTAGGCAGTAATGCTTAACGAGGTTTAAATAGTTAGATAATGAAGGGTTACAATACGGTGATGCCGATTGTAGCCCTTTTTCGCCTTCTTTTTAGGAATTAAAGCGTTTAACTAATTTTTCCTTATGTGCAGTAAATGCCTCTTCTAAAGTGATACCATACAAATCGGCTAACAAGGCTATATTTCCTAGCACATCACCAATTTCCTCAATCAAGTCTTGTTTCAGTTGCTCTGGTGGAGGGGTAGATTCATCTGGGCGATCTCTTCCGATTTCATAGGAGCGTACTGCCCGTGCAACCTCACCGGTCTCTTCCATAAGAAATCCAACCCGTATAAAAGGACCATAATCGGTCCAGCCTCTTTGTCCATAATAATTTTTAATCCATTTCTGCACTTCATTGATCTCCATATTATGTAGCACTCCTTAATCTTTTATATGATTTATTCTCCAACATATAGTATATTAGATGTCGGATATTATCAATATATAGTTTGGAGATGAGGATTTGAAATCAATTTGTGTTTTTGCAGGATCGAATTTGGGGGTGCATGAGGAATATAAAGTCAAAGCTGTTGAACTTGGAAACTACATGGCTATGAACCAATATCGCTTAGTTTACGGGGGATCAAAAATTGGATTGATGGGTGAAGTCGCCAATGCTGTTTTGAACGGTGGAGGTGAGGTGATCGGAGTTATGCCTAGGGGATTGTTTAATGGAGAGATGGTACATAGAGAATTAACGCAGCTGATAGAAGTGGACGATATGCATGGACGAAAAGCAAAAATGGGAGAATTGGCGGATGGGTTTATTGCTTTACCCGGCGGTTTTGGGACGTATGAAGAGCTGTTTGAGGTTTTGTGCTGGTCACAAATCGGTATACATAAGAAACCGGTAGGGGTTTTAAATATCAGGAATTATTTTGATCCTCTGATGAATCTAATTCAACATAGCATTAAAGAGGGATTTTCTAACGCTTCGCATCTTAGTTTGTTAAATATAGATCAAGAACCCTTGGAACTATTAAAAAAATTAGAAAGCTATGTCCCTCAAACGTTGGAGCAAAAGTGGAAACAGCTTAACTAGAGAACAGTTACTGTAACAGATGAAAGGGCTGCCGAGAGGGAGCTCTTTTTCTGCTAATCATTAGATGTGGTAGAATATGGGTAGGTTAATACCCCATTTGAAATATGGGATTTGAATCAAATTAACTTTGAATAACCTCACATTCGCTCGCTGAATTTGAATTTCACTAGTGGATTGGCTATGATAAATATAGAGAAAAGCTACAAGAGGAGAAATGGATAATGACCCCCGAGAATCAAATCGAACAATTTAAGAAGCTTAAGCACGAGATCACCCGGTTTATGTTGATTTATAAATTTGCGCTTGATGAGATGGAGACGAAGATTGAGATCCTCAAACAGGAGTTTCAGTCTCTTCACGATTACAGTCCTATTGAACATACCAAATCGAGAATCAAGTCTCCCGAGAGTATTATGAACAAAATGCTCCGCAAAAATGGAGAATTATCTCTAGATTCTGTGAGAAATTGTATTAAAGACATTGCAGGTCTACGAATCACCTGTTCTTTTATCTCAGATATTTATCATGTAAGTGAAATGCTTCAGAAGCAGGACGACTTAACGGTTCTTGAAGTGAAGGATTATATTAAGAATCCCAAGCCTAACGGTTATCAAAGTTTGCATTTGCTGATTCAGGTACCTGTATTTATGTCAGATCGTCAGGAGTTAGTGTGCGTTGAGGTACAAATTCGTACCATTGCTATGGATTTCTGGGCAAGTCTCGAACATAAAATTTTCTATAAATATAATAAGTCAGTACCAGAGAGTATGACGCGTGAATTGAAAAATGCAGCGGATGCCGCTCATGCACTTGATCTGCAAATGGAGCGACTGCATCGGGACATTAAGGAAATCAAAGACGACGATGAAGATGATGATCTTAGTTCCTTTGAGGAGCTTCGCCGTATAGTGATTCACAATCAGCAATTCACACTTCCAGCTAACTTTATTAAGCTGCTTGGAGACAAATAAGCTGATTATATCACCTAGAGTTACCGTTTCTGGTTAACTCTAGGTTTTTTATTGTAGTTATCATTGCCACGTACAACTAGAATAGAGTATTCTCAACTTGAAAGAGAGACTTGTAATCATTGGCTTCATCAATTTGATATGAAGGAGAATGAACATGAGTGAGCGTAGACTCCGAACCATTACTGTAAATCAAATCGGATATCCGGTGGGTGGAGAAAAGATTGCAGTGTTTACTGGTGCTGGACATGACTTTCAGGTTGTTGATGTTGATCATGGAAATGTTGTATTCGAAGGGGAGACAGGTGCTCCCAGATTTGATGAGGCGAGTGGAGTAACTGTACATACAGGTGACTTTTCTGAGGTTCATGCAGTGGGCAGATACCGGATTGAGCAAGGTGAGGGGATAGCTTCGGCATCATTTATAATCTCAGATAAACCTTATCACGAGCTTCAACAGGGCTTGCTGAAGGCCTTTTATTATTATCGTTGCGGGGTTGAGTTAACTGAAGAGTATGCTGGAGATTGGAAGCATAAGGCATGTCATACAGCAGAGGGAATTGTATATGGTGAAACGGAGCGTCGTCTGGATTGTTCTGGAGGCTGGCATGATGCAGGTGATTATGGTAAATATAGCGGCCCTGGAGCCAAGGCCATCGCTGATCTATTACTAGCCTATGAGTTATATCCATCTGCTTTTGTAAGCGCTATCCCGATTCCTGAAAGTGGGGGGATAACTCCAGATATATTGCTGGAATGCAAAGTGGAGCTGGATTGGTTATTCAAAATGCAAGACTATAGAACAGGTGGAGTGTATCATAAGCTGACTACGCTGAGCTTTCCAGATTTGGATGTGATGCCAGAGGCTGATACAGCAGATCTATATTTCTCACCGGTGTCAGCAACCGCCACTGGAGATTTTGTTGGAGTCATGGCCATGGCAGCGCGGATGTATGAGCCCTTTGACTCAGCCTATGCGAAGAAATGTCTGGATGCCGCAACACTAGCTTGGGAATGGCTTGTTCAACATCCAGATGCACCAGGGTTTATAAATCCGCCAGAAATTAGCACCGGTGAATATGGAGATGGGAACGACAAGGATGAGCGGTATTGGGCAGCTGCGGAGCTCTATCGTACGACGGGGAAAGAAGAATACCATCAAGCTGTTCTGCAACTGGTGCAGTTGTCTTTTTCAAAATACAGTCTAGGCTGGGCAGATATGGGGGGCTACGGCACACTTGCATATCTATTAAATGGTGAAGATCTAGCAGACCGTGCTTTGTATGCTTCCTTAAGAGAAGGACTTCTAGCTGAAGCTGGACGTTTATCTGAACATAGTAGTGAGGATGGTTATAGGATCTCCTTAAAAGAGGAAGACTATATTTGGGGTAGCAATATGCTAGTAATGAACAATGCTATGCTGCTGCTAGTGGCTGAATATTTTAGTGGAGATTCGAGCTTTGCGGACTGTGCGCTAGATCATTTGCACTATCTGATGGGTCGTAACGTACTGGATATCAGTTATGTTACCGGATTTGGCGATCATCCAGTGATGCATCCGCATCATCGTCCATCTGTTGGTGACCATGTGGTTGATCCTGTGCCGGGTCTTGTATCTGGGGGGCCAGATCGTGGGCTTCATGATGAATATGTAGTAGAACATTTACAAGGAAAACCAGCCGCTCAGAGCTTTGCCGATCATGAACTTAGTTATTCTACGAATGAGGTAACGATCTACTGGAATTCACCTGCGGTGTTCGTTACAGCTCGGTTTAATCAATAAATTAATTAATATATGGGAAAGGCATGTCTCATGGGGGAGATGCCTTTCTCTTTTTTATGCAGCTAAAATGCTATAATACGAAATGGTATGATATTTTTTCGTTTGGCAATAGGAGGTAAAGCATTGAGCAGTATTTTTGAAATTCAAAGATTTGCAAAATTGAACTGGAAAAGCAGCGAACAAGCTTCGAAATATCTATTCTCTGACATCTCCGCTGAAATATCTGAATCGGACCGAATCGCTCTGATCGGTGCCTCGGGTCAAGGTAAAAGCACACTACTTAGAATAATGGCTCTGCTGGATGCTCCAGATGAAGGGGATATGCTTATCAAGGGTACTTCATTCAAAAATATGGATTCAAGGCTGTGGAGAATGAAAATCGGGTTTGTGGCTCAACAAGCGGTTATGTTGCCTGGCAGTGTGGAGGATAACCTAAGAACCGTCAGCAAGCTGCATAACAGACCATATGACCATAAATTAGTGCAGCGGCTATTGGAACAGCTAGGGCTGGAACAATTGGATTTGAGTAAAAAAGCAGCAGATTGCTCTGGCGGTGAAAAGCAGCGGATATCCCTGATTCGGTCATTGCTGCTGCGACCTAATGTTCTACTGCTCGATGAAATCACTGCATCACTAGACATTGACAGCACTCAAAGGGTAGAGGATCTACTAGAACAGTGGCATAAAGAAGAAGGGACTTCAATGATTTGGGTGACCCATGACCTTAAGCAGGCTAGCCGAATAAGCACTACTACATGGTTTATGGGGAATGGTAAGCTGGAACAACACTTGAGTGAATCTTTTTTTGCTGAATCTGCGGAAGACTTGGCAAAAAGATTTATTCGACCGTTAGAAGGAGCGTCATTCTTATGAGTTATACTGCACTGAGTTTCACGCTTCTGTTTGTGTTAGGGACTATGTTGGTCTCGGTATGGCAAAAGCTCGGACTAGAAAAAGATATTATTGTAGGCACTATAAGGTCGGCGATTCAATTGCTTGCGGTCGGATATGTACTGCAATTTATTTTTAAAACCGATCAGATGATCTATGTTATTTTGATAATAATCTTCATGATAAGTGTAGCCGCATGGAATGCAGCGAAAAGAGGAAAAGGTCTACGTGGATTAGTCTGGAGAATTGGACTTGCGATCGCTACTATGGAGCTCCTTATGATGGGGATTCTGCTCGGCTTACATATTATTGAGGCGACCCCACAATATATCATTCCCATTAGTGGCATGACCATTGGTAGCGCTATGGTTGTCTCGGGTTTGTTCATTAACCATATCAAGCACGAAATACAGCAGAGCAAAGGAGAAATCGAGACCCTGCTGTCACTCGGTGCAACGGTTCCACAAGCGATCCATGAAGTTAGAAAAAGATCTGTGAAATTCAGCATGATCCCTACCATCGACGGAATGAAGACAGTAGGACTTGTCCAGCTTCCAGGTATGATGACGGGTATGATTATAGCAGGCGCTGATCCGGTAATCGCTGTTCGCTACCAGATTCTGATTGTGTTCTCATTCACCGCCTCTGCGGCCATAACAAGTATATTGCTAAGTGTACTGAGCTACCAACTCTTTTTCACGCCTGATCAACGGCTTAAACAATCGGTAGAACGATAATAGATTTCTATTTCTCACAAGCGATTCCGTTATTGTCACGGTCGCTTTTTTTGTTGGCATTTTGGTTACATAAAAGTTAGCGATAACGGGGAATAATTAGAATTCAATTCACATGAGGTGAAAAAGCTTTCTATGAGGTGATTCTGATTAGTAAAAAGAAATTGGCGGCTACCCTGATCGCAGGTGTATTCCTTCTGCCAGGAATCGCAATAGGTGCACCTGATAACGGAACGGTGATTCAGTCTAATGGAAAGCTGCTCTCAGCCATGCCTTTGCCAGCTCCCGAGTCTAAACGAATCATATTGCCTTCTGCGTTTCAAGCGGCTGAGCTATACGGGTTCGGTTTGCAGCACCGGAATGCGTCAATTCAATATTCGATCTTTTCCATGGAACTCAAAAAGGTTATGTATCCGCAGTTTGTTGAACTGAATTGGGTAACGGGCGTATCCAGTCCGTGGATTACAAAGTACGAGGTTACTAAAGAAACAGTAATTAACCCGAATTCAGAGGTCATAGAAATGCGCATAGATTCCGCGACTTCAAATGGTCCGGAACCATCCATGCTACTGACGATCTCACTTGTTAAAGATCATAATAGCTGGGTGATTACCGGAGTGAAGCCGAATCCTTAAATGACATGCGGAGAATTGTAAAAAGAGCAAGCGTAGTAGGGAACATTCCCGTACGCTTGCTCTTTTTTACTGACTGAATGCACTATTCCGCTATTACGCGACTAATCTCTACCCGCCTTGACCATCAATTCCGCCATCATTTTTGGCTCGGTTCGGACAGTGGTCATATGATCACCTTTGCCCTCGATGAAGCGGAAAATGCCCAAATGACTGGATTGAGTCGGGTGAAACCCATATGGACCTTGTGGGATAGCCGTGTCTTCCGTCAGATAAAGATAACTTTTAGGGATTTGGAGACTGTAGAATTTCTTGAGATCCAGCTTTTCAAACAGTGGGGTAGCTGGTTCAGGCGGAGCTTGTTTATAAAAGGCTTGTGCTTGCGCAAGACTGGCAGTGTTGACGAAGGTATCCCGGAAGAGCGGGAAAGGGAGCGTGATGGTGTTATTACCGGAAGCGTCTCTTAGCTGTTCAAAGGATTTAAGTGACTCAGCAGGAAATTGATCTGCCACACTTTGCCCGTCAAGCGGCGCGAAGGCATCAAAGAACACGATCCGTTTGATCCGATCAGGTACTTGCTGGGAAACTGTTTGAATGACTGATCCGCCGAAGCTATGTCCGAGCAGAATAAAATCCTTCAAGTCTTTTTGCTTAATATAGTCGACAACGGACTTTGTGATTTGCTCATGTGTTACATTATTATTCTTATCCGCGCCATGTCCTGCATATTCCGGTGTGTAGACGGTGTGCCCTAACTTACGAAGCTCAGAGGCTGTTTCATCCCAAAAACCTGCAGTAGCCCAAGACCCATGAATCAGAACAAAGGTTAATGGAGTCTGTTTGGTAGAGGATTTGTGGTTAGCGGCTGCAACCGTGGAGTGTTGATTCAAAGGCTGTAACCCCATAATGGTGAAGATAGAGATACATAACGCTAATACTATTTTAATGTGAATCGATTTCATACTTTGCCTCCTGTATAGTGTGAGAATTTAACATTATAGAGGATGCCCCGATTGACAGAGAAAGATGAATTTTTATTGGAGTCAGTGAATCTCCGGCACCTAGGCATAGGCAAACGCATATGTTGTTCTAGGAAATCAAAAATTTACGGGAACAGAAGGGTAGGAATAAACAGTGACTTCATACATGGATTATATGTCCCCTAATACACAATTTACTTTTGATGTGAACACTAATACTCTCTTTAAAAAGGATGCCAACAACTACATTAATTTACTGTCGGTTAAGCAGTTGAACACACTGGAGAATACCTCACTCCTTGATATTTTTCTTAGCAAATCGAATGTGGTGGAGCCTCATTATCATCAAAATGCGGCAGAGCTTGTCTATTGTATCTGCGGTTCAGCAGTAGTGTCTATACTCAATCCGTTTACAAATGAACTTCTTCATTTCCCAATATGTCCAGGTCAAGTGGCGAATGTGCCGCAAGGCTGGTGGCATTATGAAGTAGCTACTGTCGATAATACACATCTGCTTGCCATTTTTGACGCACCTATTCCTGAGGTTATCTTAGGCTCGGATATTTTGAGCAAAACTCCGGCAAATGTATTGGCCCATACTTACTGTTTGAATGAAGCATTGGTAAAGGAAGCGTTAGCTCCTATTAAACCTGGCACCTTTATCGGCCCACCTGCCGACTGCTGTGAGGAAGATAAAGTAAAGGGAGTCAATAATATGGCCCCGAATATGGCACCAAATATGTCTCCTAATATGAATATGCATGCAAATATGAAACCAAATATGCAACCTAACATGCATCCAAACATGCAGCCATATGCTCATATGCAAGCTCAACCTATTCCGATCTCTTCACAAATGCCTCCAGCGACGCAAGCATTTAACTACCAGCCTTACCCGATGCAAGGATACTACAATCAAGGCTATGAGCAACACTATCGGCAACAGCCTTATATTCAACAACAACCGAATTATCAATATTCAAATAATCAAGAGTAACTACAAAAAACCTCCCAAGATTAAGTCTCCCGGGAGGTTTGCTTGTTAGGGCTTAAGATAAACGGACAAGCACTCTGCCTCGTGTATTTCCTTGCAGAATATCTTCCAATGCTTGTGGCAGTTCATTTAAGGTTACTTCACGATCTACAAGGTTCTCAAGCTGTGCAGGCTTCAAATCAGTTGCCATTCGTGTCCACACCTTTTCGCGTAGCTCAGCAGGACACTCTACGGAATCAATACCGAGCAGGTTAACCCCACGAAGAATAAAGGGAAGGACGGTAGTTGGAACAGAAGTGCCACCGGTCAGGCCGCTTGCAGCAACAGAACCTCTGTAGGAGATTTTACTCAAAATCGACGCAAGTGAGTTTCCGCCAACGGAATCTACAGCACCTTGCCATAGTTGCTTCTCTAATGGTTTGCTAGATCCGCCCGTAACCTCTTCACGTGAAATGACTTCTTCCGCGCCAAGAGTTTTCAAATATTCGTTAGCTTCTGTATTACCAGTGCTGGCCACTACGCTATAGCCTTTTGTGCTAAGCATAGCGATAGCCGATCCACCCACACCACCAGTCGCTCCCGTTACGAGTACTTTGCCTTTGTCTGGTGCTAAGTCATTGTCTTCCAGAGCTTGAATGGACAAGGCTGCAGTTAGTCCAGCTGTACCATAGATCATGGCTTCTCTTAGTGTAAGTCCTTCCGGAAGTGGGGTGATCCAAGCGGCAGGAATTCGTGTATATTCGCTATATCCTCCAAAGTGAGATACACCCATACCATACCCTGTAGCGATAACTTGTTGTCCTTCATGAAACCGCTCGTCTGTAGAAGACACCACAGTACCGGATAAGTCGATGCCTGGAATAAAAGGGTATGATCTTACAATTTTTCCGTTAGGGATACTGGCTAATCCGTCTTTATAATTCACACTGGAGTATGCAACCTTAATTACAACTTCTCCTGCGGGTAGTTCTTCTAAGGCAACCGGCTTAACAGCGACGGAGAATGATGATTCTGTTTTGTCGACAACTAATGCTTGAAATGATTCTGTCATAAGTGTAATCTCCTTCAACTACGTTATAGGTAAGACATGTATATAATATTTATTCTGATCAGTCAACTCGTCATTGTCTATGATATAACGCAAGTTAGACGTAGTGTAGGATTCTTTGATTGTGTATTGTAAAATTATAATCGAACTATCCATGTTATTTGTACAGTGGACGTGTTAAGTTCAGACTGCTGGTATACAACTTGTTTTTAAGGGAGAATTATTGAAATGTCTATTATAAAGTTAATTCGTGAACATGAGATCGAACCGTATTTGGACCTCTTAGCTGAGGTTGAACATATCCATCTGGATAGAAACAATCCTAACCATGAGCAGTGGCTGAGACGCCGCATACAGTCACATTTTCAGCGGGGGGCGTTGTTTTATGCCTATCATGAGAATGAACAAGACGATGCTTTTGGTATTGTTGCCGTTCTGCATGAGGAGGCACCGATTGGCATTCCCGCGCTTGGAGCAAGAGCAGAAGTCCTAGATATTGGAGTATGTAAAGATCATCGCAGAAAAGGAATAGGAGGTATTTTACTACAGCATGTAGAAGAAGTTGTTAAGAGTAGGGGAGCTTACTGTTTACTTATGCTGACCTATGCAGAAGATTATGATGTGATTGCTTTTTACGGTAAAAACGGCTTTGTGCCCGTCGCTACAATCCCTGATGTATTTGGTCCGGGTGCCGAAGGGAATACTATCTTAAGAAAAATACTAAGGTGATCTATTCAATAGGAAGAAAGTTTGTTTAAATGGTATAGTATAGTGTATTTGAAATCTTAGGGTTGAAGAAAGAGAGGCTAATTCATGGCTATTGCAACAACGATGATTGTCAGGCTCGAAATTCGGAAATCGGTTGCTTCTTTTGGTGATGTTGCTTCAGGAATTGCCACTGCAGGTGGAGATATCGTTGCTATTGACGTGATTCGTGCAGGTAAGGATGTAACAACTCGAGATATAACAATAAACGTGCAAGATGCCTCGAATGGAGAAATGATGTCTATACTATCGAAGATGCCAGGAGTCAAAGTAATTAATGTATCAGATCGAACTTTTCTAGCTCATCTTGGCGGGAAAATTGAAATCACACCTAAAATGCCTATCAAAAATCGGGAGGATTTATCGCTGGTGTATACACCGGGAGTTGCCCGAGTGTGTACGGCGATTGCCGAAGATCCGAACAAAGCCTATTCTTTGACGATGAAGCGGAATACAGTAGCCGTCGTTACAGACGGAACGGCTGTGCTTGGACTAGGGGATATTGGACCGGAAGCGGCTATGCCTGTTATGGAAGGTAAGGCTATGCTGTTTAAGCAATTAGCGAACATCGATGCTTTTCCACTATGCTTAAATACTAAAGATTCAGATGAAATCATTAATATCGTTAAAGCAGTATCTCCTGGATTTGGGGGAATCAACTTAGAAGATATCAGTTCTCCGCGCTGTTTCGAGATTGAACGTCGGCTGGCCGAAGAGCTGGATATTCCGGTATTTCATGATGATCAGCACGGTACATCTGTTGTAGTGTTGGCAGGTCTTTTGAATGCGCTTAAAGTAGTAAATAAATCTATCGAAGATGTTCGAATTGTCGTTGTGGGTATAGGTGCAGCTGGTGTGTCCATTTGTAATATGCTTTTGGCGGCAGGAGCTCGCAAAATCTACGCGGTTGATCGTGAAGGTGTTCTTAGAAAAGATCTTCAGTATGATAATCAGGAATGGCGGAAGCTTGCTGATGCAACTAACCCGGAAGGTATTGAAGGTGGACTGACGGAGGTTATGCAGGGAGCAGATGTCTTTATTGGGGTGTCACGTGGTGGGATTCTATCCGTCGATCATCTCAAGAGTATGGCCAGCGATAACATTGTGTTTGCGATGGCTAATCCGACACCGGAGATTGAACCAGAATTGGCCGAGCCTTTTGTCCGCGTATTAGCGACAGGTAGAAGTGACTATCCGAATCAGATCAACAATGTGCTGTGTTTTCCGGGTATCTTCCGTGGCGCACTAGATTGCAGAGCAAAAACAGTGAATCTTGAAATGAAGCTGGCCGCGGCAAAAGCGATTGCTTCAGTCGTTCATCCGGATGAGGTTAATGAGCAATACGTAATCCCAAGTATTTTTAACGAAAAAGTGGTAGAGTTAGTGCGTCTGGCAGTGATCCATGCAGCTATTGCAACGGATGTAGCCCGCCGGATCCCTAAGGATATTGATAAGGATATGGATTAAAAGCGGTACTATAAATGGACTGCTCTGCTTTGTGAGAGAGTGGTCTATTTTTTATACATTGATACATAACTGAGGGGCATATCATAATTAGGCCGAAAAGTATTTATTCCCATTTTAGTAAAGTGGCTGATATAATTACAATAATGTATGAGATGTAGAAAGGGCATCCAAGTGGGTGCCCTTAAATTTTGCCTCTAGAGAAGGCAGTATCCAAAAAAGGATTAAATTAATTTTGAAGTGGTGAATTCATGAGAGAGTTTTACAGTCAGGTGAATCGAAAAATCTATTACATTGTAATGTTATTAAACATTACCCTTATGATATCTGGATTAATACTGTCTACAACAGAGTTGAATGGGATTGATTTTGGTTATATTGTACATTTTTTGTGTGTAATGTTTCTATCTGTTTGTTTATGGATCTATCCAAAGTATGAGACACATACCTTTAGAAAGATCATCATTCTTTTTGGATTTGCTTACTTCTATACGCTTTTCTTTTTATATCCTCAAACTTGGACCACCTATATTTTGATTTGCCTTATTCCTGCACTTTCTATTCTATTTTTCGATTTAAAATTGTTCTACTTTTCCTTTATTATAAATGGAATATTAATGGTGATTACTTTTAGTTATGTCATCTTTATTGATAAAGGTGAATTATATACTTATTTACATCATGACATTATAGGCAACATTATAAATATAATAGCTGTTCAAGCATTATTATTTTTCATTTTCCATTTATCATTTAAACGGATGAAAAAGCAGCAACTGTATTATGAACAATTACAGCAATCCGAGCGGTTAAAGATGGTAGGACAATTAACAGCTGCTGTTGCACATGAAATTCGAAATCCTATAACCGTGGTTAGAGGTTTTTTGCAATTGTTCAAAGAGGACGATTCATTTGATGATTCTAAAAAAAGTAAGTTCAACTTAATGATTGATGAATTAAACACAGTAGAACAGATTATCTCTCAATTTCTAACCCTATCCAAACCAAATGGAGATCAAAGATTAGAGAAGGTAGATGTGAAGGATGTTCTTCAAAGTGTTACGGGTCTGCTTCATTCCTATGCCATGCTATCTGATAACCAAATCGATATAAAGGTAGAGGAAGATTGTTTTATTTCCATTAATAAAATTGAGTTTAAGCAGTTACTCATTAATATTATAAAAAATGCGCTAGAAGCCTCGGATGTAGGGAAATCCGTCTCAGTCATAGCAAATAGAAATAATAATTTTATCGAGATCATGATCACCGATGAAGGAAGTGGGATGTCCGAGGCTGAGGTTAAGTCGCTGGGCACGCCTTTTTATTCATTAAAAAGTAATGGAACCGGTTTAGGGTTAATGATTTGCTTTAATATTGTAGAAAAATATGGTGGGGAAATTTATTATAATAGCTCTAAAGGTAAGGGGACAACAGTTACTATTCACTTTTTATCAGAATCGGGAGGGATCTATATTGATTAAGAAACTATCCGCACTGATGCTGTCTGGAATAATCATAGTTCTTCTTGCTGCCTGCAATACAACTACCTATAAACACAATTACACATTTACAGGTGAAGGAAAAGTATGGTCGGCTGAATATGTTCAAAAGGCAACAGAGAAGTTCATCGATAAAAAGGGTGAGAGACCAGATTATGAAACCTCGCAGCAATCTACATTTGAGCTTAAATATAAAGGTGAGCAAACGGATCTTGATAAGATTAATTATTTTAAATATAGCTTCAAGGGAACATCAGGTGGAGGAAGTAAAACCTTAGAAGATGTCGAGGGAGTAAGAAAAAGTGAGCTGAAGTCCGAAAGAGCTGGAAGCGGGGCGTTTGAACAGGAGAACTCGATTATTAAGGTTGTTGTTGAGTGGAATGGGCAGAAGGATGAATTTGAACTGAAAGTTCGTAAATAGTGTAGCATATATGAAAAAGATTATTAAATTAAAGAAAGCAGGTTGAACATCCATGGTCGTTATTAAAGAAATAGAATTGGAGTCTCTCCATGAACTTGGTGATTTATATCAGGAGCTAATGAATCACCCTTCTGATCTTAATAAAATGGAACAAGTATTTAAAGTGATTAAGACAGATCGTCGGTACATATTGTTGGGCGCTTTTGTGGACGGGTCTTTGATGGGGTCTTTGATGGGTATCATTTGTCATGATCTAATAGGAGATTGCAAACCGTTTATGGTGATTGAGAATGTGGTAGTTTCTTCGCGTGCCCGTCGTCAAGGTGTGGGCAAAAAACTGATGCTCGCCATTGAAGAAATAGCTCAGGAGAAAGACTGCTTTTATATCATTTTAGTCTCTGGAGAGAAGCGTAAGGAAGCGCATATTTTTTATGAATCGTTAGGGTATAGAGATGAGAAGGTGGAAGGATACCGAAAATATCTAAGTTCCCATTAAAAGGAGGCCTTGATCTGCAAACATTCTTTCAATATAACTGGATGGTTCGTGAACAATGGTACGAGTGGTGTGAGAATATTTCTGAAGAAGAGCTACTTGGGGCACGTACTGGTGGTGTAGGCAGCATATTGAAGACTCTGTTTCATATTGTTGATGTGGAGTGGAGCTGGATTCAAGTGTTGCAAGGTAAACCGGATTTTCAGGAGGATTTCGAACATTACAAGTCTTTGCAGCAGGTAAGAGAACTAGATGCGAAATTCCGGCCCGATGTAGAGCCGTTTGTACTTTCTTGGCATGCGGGTTTGGAGCGGAATATGTTTGAGGATCACCTGGCGGATGGCCGGATCGTGACGGATACTTGGGGTGAAGTGATGCGACATGTGATCGCTCATGAGATTCATCATGTCGGACAGTTGTCTGTTTGGGCAAGGGAAATCGGGAAGGAGCCAGTTTCTGCTAATTTGATTGGAAAAGGGCTCCGATGATTCGGGAATCGAAGGGATATGGCGTATATCATGTAGGGATGTCGCTGGAGAGCAGCGGCGGGAACCACAAATGACGAAGATCAACCCAGCCCTGACTATTGAAGCTTACTCCTCGGACCGAGGGGAGATAAGCAGTTTGGGTGGGTTTTTCATACAAGATGTGCAGATGATGTTCCTCAAGAAGACGGTTCTCGATCATACTAAAGCTCTCGGATCTAGCCTCAGGGTTAGGTTCTCGTGCAATGGTATAGAGCCAGCCTTCAATATCCGCACGAGTATGCGGTTCTATATGCTGGGAAAGCGTGAGATATAGATCAAATAAACGAAGCTGTTCATCCTCGTCACGAAATAATGAGAAAACAATCAGGTCGGACTCCAGTCGGATCGGGCCCTTGAACTCCTCTGGAGACACGGAAACAACCGTACACGGAGAACCTTGACGCTCTAGTTTAGCAGCAATACATTCAGCATCGTTAGCATATTGCGGAATGGTAGTTATTTGCAAGGTGACCTCATAGTCTTCCATTGACTTATGCGTTACAGACGCTGACTCTTCTTTTAAACAGGATACGATCTTTGCCCGAAGAAGGGGGTCGCTAAGCGGTCCTTTTTTTTGTGTGTTGCAGGTAACAAATTTACGGATGTAGGACTCTGAATGAATCCGACTCCAAGAAGAAGAATTGGTGGATGAAGGATTCTGAATCACATGAAAAGCCGAGCCAGGATCTGAGGAATCGGACGCAGTATCCCACGGAACATACATTATTTCGACTCGATCTAAATGAGCTCTTCCTAGAAAATAATAAGGAAAAACCTCCAGCACACAAGTGTCCTCATTCATGTCCACAACCTTAAATGGTCCTGTCCCCACAGGTCTGCGGCCAAAGCTAGGTTCGTCCATTCCTTCTAAATCACGCGGAACAATTGCCGCTCTACTCGTACATAAGAAAGGGAGGAATAGCTCATTGGGCTGTTTAAGTGTAATTTGAACGGTGGATGGGTTTAGTGCGGTAACTTGCTGGATTTCTTTGAAAATATAGCTATAGAGTGTCCGCTTTGAGGTTTGCATCAGCCGTCCCAAGGAATAGACTACATCTTTTGCCGTCAGTACTTTTCCATGATGGAACAACACTTCTTTGCGTAGAAAAAAAGTCCAAATCGTACGGCTCTCATCCACTTCCCAGGCATGAGCAAGACTAGGCACAATCTTATCCCGTTCCCCGCTGCGTCTCACTAATCCGTCGAAGACATGACTGGAAACAAAAGACTCTGCCAATAGATTCATATGAAGCGGGTCGAAGGTATGTAGCTGCTGGGTGATGGGAAGCCGCAGGGTATCAATCTGTTTGTCACTCCGGATTTCAGAATGATGACCAAAATAGGTCAGCAGCCAGCCTTGTAAGGTATCTTGCAGCGAGGAAGAGCTGGCATGGGTTTTGATGCCATCAATAGCTTTGTGAACATCTTTACGGCTGATAGCCTGCATCATGGATTGAAGCGCAATTTCTTCAGAAGGGACAAGGAACTGTAATAAGGAACGACTTCCACGTCCGCGCTTAGGCGTCCATTGGACCCATTCCAGCTGCATCATTTTATTCACAATATGCATGGCATTGCGGTGTGTACATCCGAAGGTCAAGGCTAGCTCATCCATCGTAACTGAGATTTCTGTGACTCCCCCAAACTGAGAGTGCAGCTTTAAATATTGGCTATGCAGCTTCATGGTTTAAGTCCCTTTCAGAAAATAGGAAATTATTAAAAAATTCTTTCTCTTTTTTTTCTTATTTTATCACTTAGAATAAGGATAAGAAAGTAAGAATATGGGGGTGTTTACCATGACCGATGAAACGGAGCTTAAGCTTAATCGATCACTTGCCGCTTTAATTGTTGCCTTCTTACTGGCGATTGTTCATCAGTTGTTGTTCTACGGAAAGTTGCCAGGGGTTTCTTATCCTATCTTCGTTTGTCTGTTTTATGTGTATATGCTTTATTACGCTAAGGCTAAAATGCGCAAACTGACCAAACTCAGTTATTTCTGGTTTGGAGCGATTTTTCTACTCTCGATGACCTATGTGTTGTTTCATAATCTTTTCTACTTTGGGTTGAACCTATTAGTAATCCCTGTGCTGATTTTATTACATATGACTTATTTGCTAAGTGATAAACGCCCCTCTTGGAGTCAATTCAGAATACTTTGGGATACACTAGAGCATTTGCTTCCACAGAACTTTCGCCACTGGGGTACTGTGTTCAAGGACTTCAAAAGTAGCAGTGATAGTAAGGTGAAGGATGAACGCAAGCAAGTGCTGGGGAAAGTGTTTACAGGACTTGCGATCTCTTTACCGATACTGCTTGTTGTAATTACCCTGCTGGCCTCGGCCGATGGTGTGTTTCATCATGTGCTAATATGGCTGCCAAATATGCTGGATCGAATTTCATTTGGTGAAATTATTGTGCGGACGTTGTGGATATTCCTGATGGGCATGGGATTGTTCGGCTTAGTATGGGGCTTTGTAGATTCGAAGATCTATGACTGGAATGTGCAACCAAGGGAGTATGGACCTGTGCAGGCGCCTGTGACCTTTAAGGTTGATCCAGTAATTATGACGACAATTCTTATAGCTATTAACACGGTATATGTTCTGTTCGTAATCGTCCAATTTTCTTACTTGTTTGGAGCTTGGGAAGGGATGTTACCAGAGGGTAGTTCTTATGCTGATTACGCTCGTAGTGGATTCTTCGAGTTAATTATGGTGACCACGATTAATTTCGTGATTCTAATGCTGGGGTTGGGATCAGAAGGAAAGAGGGGCGGACTGCTCCAAAAAGTCATTAATATTATGCTGTATATCTTGGTCGGCTGTTCAACTGTCATGTTGTATTCTGCCTATACTAGACTAACCCTATATGAAGAGGCGTATGGATATACTACGATTCGTTTCCTAGTTCATGCATTTATGATATTTATGGGTTTGCTGTTGATTCTTGCAGCTGTACGGATTGTTGTACCCCGTTTGCCGTTGGCTAAATGTTATATTGTGCTAGGTCTGACCTCTTATGTTGTTATGAACTATATAGGTATGGATGTCATTATAGCTAATAAGAATATAGAGCGTTATGAGGTGAGTGGTAAGCTGGATGCTGATTATTTGGTTGGTCTGTCACCGGAAGTCATCCCTTCTCTGATTAAGTTCAGTCGTAAGGAAGATGGGATGCTAGATCAATTTTTGAAAAGCAAATGGTGGGACGGTGCTCAGCGAGAGCGGAAGTGGCAGTCCTTTAATTTCCCGGAATATCAGGCGCAGCGTGAGCTGAAGAAGTATTTTGCACAGTAAAGGTTAGAAGAAGGTGTGAGGAAAGTGAGAAAAAAGCCATTTAGTAACGGCTGGTTATTTATCATCATTTTTATTACGGTAGGTTTAAGTTATGGGATCTATCATATTTATTTATACAATGCCCCAAGACAAAATCATTACTCTCGCGTATCCAGCAGCAATCTAGAGCAGGAACGTCTGGGAGACATCCAGCTGCTTCAGAGTCTCGAATCGCTCACCCAGGCACCTAAACCACGTGACGATATTGAACGGTATCAATATTATCATTTGGACAACGAAACAACAGTAGCCACAGCGCGTGGTGACGATAAAATCATTCTAATTAGCGTCTATTCCGATCTGAAGATGAGTACTGCCAGAGGTATTCATGTGGGGTCTTCTACAGATGATGTGATTGAAGCTTATGGCTCTTCTTATTATAAAAGAGGGGAACAAGGGGCTGAGATTATCGGGTATGTGGATAAAATCAATCATCGGAATTTAGAATTTTGGTTACAAGATCAGAAAGTGAATATGATCCGATATAGTGTGGACTCTGTTGTGATGTAAGATGTTTTGGGATTTCCTTACAAGCATAAACGGCCTTCGGCTTCCTTATAAGGTCGATAAGCGGTTAAGCGAGAAATATAAGAAATATAGTATTGTGTGAAACTTATACTTTCTTATATTATTAAAAAGGACATATGTCCTTTTTTTGTGGGGTATTCTAAATTACACTTATTTGAGCAAACAATAGAGGGGGCACCACATGCAAACGATAAATGACCGTGAAGCTGTCCGTGCCTTGGCAGTGAAGAACGGTCTGGACGGAATTTTTAGCCCGCTAGTCACGTATAAAATGGAATTGAGACGTTATACGGATGAAGAGAAGCTGTGTTTGGTTGGCGATCAGTTGGATGGGATGTTCATATTGGTTGAGGGCAAGCTCAAAATTCAGACATTGCTGCCGAACGGCAAATCTATGCTGGTGCGGTTTACAAATCCGATATCAGTGATTGGGGATGTGGAGCTGCTTCATCGCTTTCCTGTCAAGAATCAAGTGGAGTCTGTGGGTGAGAGCTTGATTCTTTTTGCCGGGAGAAGATTACTGCTGAGAGAGCTTGAGGAAAATACTGCTTTGTTACGTTTTCTCGTAGGGGAACTTAGTCACAAATTGCATACGCTCGGCCAAGCCTCCGCACTTAACCTGTTGTATCCGGTCGAGAATCGATTTGCCAGCTATTTGATGTCTTTATTCGCCGATAAAAACGGTGACCGACGTGTGGAGGAGATTCGGACCTCTAGCCTTATAGAGACAGCAGAGTTGTTAGGTACAAGTTATCGGCATCTTAACCGGATCGTGCGTCGGTTCATTGATGAAGGAATTATTACACGAAATCGTGGACGCCTAAGCGTACTGGACGAAGGGAAGCTCGCTGAGCTGGCGAACGGAAATTTATACGAATAAAAAGATCTCTAAAGACCATTAGTTCCAGCCTTGGGCCGGACGTAGAGGTCTTTTTGTTTTTTTAAGCGAACATTCAGTTCAAATTCAGAGTGGCTTAAGGGAACGATAGTAGGATAAAAGTACCAATTTGAAACCTACTATACATATAGAGATGAGGAACAACGATGTTTAGAAATATCCGCGGAAAAATGATATTGGGATTTACTGCTGTGATTGTGGTCTTTCTAGTGGCAATAGCAGGAAACACATGGTTTCAAGGAAAGGCTACGATACTGACGGATCAGGTCAATCGCAATTGGAACAAACTGTCGCTTGTACAGGGATTAACGGATAAAATTCGTACGGCAGATGAGCTAGGGGCTCGTTATGTGATGAGCAACACAGAGGCTGAGCGAAAATCATATCTTTCTATGTACGAAGAGACGCTCCCATTGATTGAGAATGCCATCAAGGAGCTGGAGAGTGTTAGATTAAGTGAAGAAGAACTAAAGGGTGTAACGGAGCTGAAGGGGAAATGGAATGATTATTTGATCGTTTTGAAGGAAGCCTTCGCCTTAGCCAAGGATGGAAACTTCCCGGAAGCGCAGAAGAAGTTTACCAATTTATCTTTAGATGCAATGATTGAATCTCAGATTGTATTCCAGAGCATGCTCATGGAGGCAATACAGAACGGGCAGAGTCAAGCAGAAGCCCATCGTAATAACGCTATGATTACTAGCTTTGGAGTGACCGGATTATCGGTTGTTCTTGCCCTAATTCTTGCACTATTAATATCTGGACGAATTATTAAACCACTTCGTGATGTGAACACACAGCTGAAGGAGATTGCAGATGGAGATGCCGATCTTACTCGCAAACTAAACGTCCGGTCAAAAGATGAGATTGGTGAACTGGCGTTTAATTTTAATAAAATGACAGAAAATTTGGGCTCGATGATTGAACAAGTGAAGCTATCCGCGAATAGTCTTGCGAATTCCTCTACAAATCTTACCTCAGATAGTGGAGTGACAGCAGGTGCCACAGAACGAATATCGGATATTATCGGTGAAGTAGCTTTGGGAACTGCTAAACAGATGAATGATCTACAGACCAATACAATATCGTTCTCAGAAATATCGATTGGAATCGGTCAAATTGCCTCTAGTGTTCAGGATATTTCTGAAGCCTCGCATTGCTCTGCGTCATTTGCTATTGCCGGAGATGAATCACTTCTGGCGGCAGGTCAGCAGATGGAATCCATTAATCGATCCATACAGTCTCTGTCACTGCAAGTTCAGGGTTTCGTGAATCGATCACAGGATATTGGCAGTATTGTAGGAGTTATAAAAGGGATCGCTTCGCAGACAAATATGCTGGCGTTAAATGCGACAATTGAGGCAGCCCGCGCGGGTGAACAAGGTAGAGGATTCGCTATAGTTGCTGATCAAGTTCGTAAGCTGGCTGAGCAGTCTACAGAATCCGCTAATCAAATTGCGGAAATGGCGAGCGGGATTCAAAGTGAAGCAGATAATGCGATGAAGGTTATGATGAGTAGTATGAGTGAAGTAAGGGGAGGCACGGAGATTATTCAGCAGGCTGGACGTTCCTTTAGTGAGATTCGGTTATCTATAGATTCACTAGCCGAGCAGGTTCAGGAAGTATCCGGAGCTGTGGAAGAGATCACAGCGGCTACGGATGAGATTGTGGAATCGCTTCGAAGTGTTACGACAATTGCAGAAACGACTGCAGCGAGTACACAACATGTGTCGGCAGCCTCACAAGAGCAAAGGGCTTCGGTGGAACAAATTGCTTCCTCTGCAAGTGAATTAAACTTAATGGCTCATGGACTACAGGGGCTGGTAGCTAGATTTAATGTATAAGGCGAGCTTCGGAGAGTTGAGGGGGAATCCCAGTGCTCTCTGGAGCTTTCTTTTTTTATTTGGTTGAACGTAATATCCCACATACTAAGCATAGAAATCGCCATCGACGTCCACCTGCCTATAACTTATATTATTACCATTATTAGTTAGTTTGTGGTCAACCTCTGGGTATAGATCAAAGACTTATTGAAGTTAGAGTCAAGGATACGGGAGGACAGGCAGCTAATAATAAAATGATTGTTAAGTCTCGTTGAAAACTATCAGGTCCATTTTAGGAGGCGAATGTCTATAACAATACTATTTTGAAAGCGTATTCTTATTAGCTGCATAGCTTCACAAAACTTTGGGAGGTGGTTCTCTAATGATAGCAGCTTCTAAAAAAATTACGGGTAAGTCGGTAGTAATGTATTTTTTGATTGTAATATTATTTGTAGGTCAATTAGCGTTGTACCCCTCGGTGAGTTTAGCTGCGGGGAATTTAGCCCAAGGTAAAAGCATTACTTCAAGCTCATTTGGCGATGTTTATGTAGCAACTAATGCCAATGACAGCAATCAAGGAACGTATTGGGAGAGTGTAAGTAACGCATTCCCGCAATGGATTAAAGTGGACTTAGGCGACGTAAGCAGTGTCAATCAGGTTGTTCTAAAACTGCCGACGAACTGGGAAACAAGAACCCAAACGTTGTCGGTGGAGGGAAGCTCTGATGATTCTACTTACACTAACTTAGCAGCCTCTGCCAATTACACCTTTAATCCAGCAAGCGGATCTAATACTGTGACCATTAATTTTACAGCTGCGAGTGCTAGATATGTTAAATTGAACTTCACGGCAAATACAGGATGGCCAGCAGCACAGTTATCGGAATTTGAGATTTATGGCAGCACAACGACACTTCCAACAACTGGATATGAAGCGGAGAATGCTGCTTTATCCGGTGGAGCAAAAGTCAATACAGATCATACTGGTTATACCGGAACCGGATTTGTAGATGGCTATTTGACACAAGGAGCAACGACTGCGTTTAGTGTTAATGTTGCCTCTGCTGGAAACTATGATGCCGCATTAAAATATGCAAATGCTTCAGGCAGCACAAAAACAATAAGTATTTATGTAAATGGGACGAAAATAAAGCAATCTTCTCTTTTAAATCTGGCCAACTGGAATACATGGTCCACAAAGGTTGAAACGCTAGCCTTGAATGCTGGTGCTAATACGATTACTTATAAATATGACGCTGGTGATACTGGAAACGTGAATCTGGACAACCTGATCCTTACTCCATCTTCAGCACCGACAGCAACACCATCACCAACGGCAACGCCAACCCCAATGCCAACGGCCACACCAACGCCAACCCCAACACCGACAGTAACACCGACACCAACGGTAACCCCAACACCTGGGACGGGTTCAAATTTGGCTTTGAACAAAAGTATAACTGCTTCGTCCTCAGTCTTTACCTTTGTGCAGACGAATGCGAATGACGGTGATGTAACTACTTATTGGGAGGGGGCAGGGGGAAGTTATCCGAACACATTAACTGTTAATTTGGGCAGCAATGCTGATGTTACATCGGTTGTTCTCAAGCTGAATCCTGCATCGGCGTGGTCTACACGTACTCAGACCATTCAAGTGCTTGGGCATAATCAGAATACAACGGCTTTTACGAGTCTTGTACCTGCGACCGTGTATACCTTTAATCCGGCAACCGGTAATACAGTGACGATTCCGGTCACGGCTACGGCTAGTGAATTGCAGCTAAAGATCACTACTAACTCTGGTTCAAGTGCTGGACAAATTGCTGAATTTCAGGTAATTGGTACACCATCTGCGAATCCAGATTTGACGGTGACTGCTCTTACATGGACTCCAACCTCTCCAATTGAGACGGATGCCATTACACTTAATGCAACAGTTAAGAATATAGGATCTCTAGCATCTGCTGCAACTAATGTGAATTTTTATTTGGGCACTACCCTTGTAGGTACTAGTCCAGTAGGTGCTCTAGCTGCTGGCGCATCAACGAGCGTATCTCTTAACCTGGGCGCAAAAGATGCAGCAACCTACTCATTAAGTGCAAAGGTCGATGAGAATAATACAGTGATTGAATCAAATGAGGGGAATAATAGTTTTACGAGTCCGGCTTCCCTTATTATTGCTCCAGTGTCCAGTTCTGATCTGGTTGCTTCCTCCGTCAGTTGGACACCTGGCAATCCAGCAGGCGGCAACACTGTAAGCTTCTCAGTGGCCATTAAGAATCAAGGTACAGCAGCTTCCGCGAGTGGTGCGCATAACATAACTCTGACGGTTTTAGATGCTACTACGAATGCGGTGGTTAAGACTCTAACGGGTTCCTATAACGGCGTGATCGCAAGTGGGGTAACCACAGCGCCTGTAGCTCTTGGTAATTGGACTGCAGGAAATGGCAAATATACTGTGAAGAGTGAAATTGCAGTAGATGCTAATGAGCTGCCTGTAAAACGGGCTAATAATATTCAGACGCAGTCACTGTTCATCGGTCGAGGTGCGAACATGCCTTACGACATGTATGAGGCTGAGGATGGAGTTATTGGCGGTGGGGCCGTGAAGCTTTCAGCCAACCGGACCATCGGCGATCCTGCAGGTGAGGCTTCAGGCAGAAGAGCAGTCACTCTGAACACCACAGGTAGCTATGTTGAATTCACGACAAAAGCCAGCACGAACACTCTGGTTACTCGTTTCTCGATTCCAGATTCAGCGAGTGGTGACGGCACAAATGCTACGCTTAACATCTATGTTAATGGTGTCTTTAGCAAAGCTATTAACTTAACCTCTAAATATGCATGGTTGTACGGTTCTGAGACAAGTCCTGGAAATTCGCCAAGCGCAGGTTCTCCACGGCATATTTATGATGAAGCTAACATTATGTTTGATAGTACCATTCCGGCAGGAAGTACGATCCGTTTACAAAAGGATACCGCTAACACTTCTCAATACGCCATCGACTTCATCAGTCTTGAGCAGGTTTCACCGATTGCTAATCCAGATCCGGCTAAATACACTGTTCCTGCAGGCTTTACGCATCAGGATGTTCAAAATGCGCTTGATAAAGTGCGGATGGACACCACAGGAAATCTCGTAGGTGTATATTTGCCACCAGGAAACTATCAGACCTCCAACAAGTTTCAGGTCTACGGCAAGGCAGTGAAGGTTATCGGTGCGGGTCCTTGGTATACAAGGTTCATTGCTCCAACTAACCAAGAGAATACCGATGTCGGATTCCGAGCCAGTGATACTGCGAATGGATCTACCTTTGCGAATTTCGCTTATTTCGGAAACTATACTTCTCGTATCGACGGTCCTGGTAAAGTATTTGATTTCTCCAATGTGGCGAACATTACGATCGACAACATCTGGACTGAACATCAGGTCTGTATGTACTGGGGAGCCAATACGGATAACATGGTGATTAAAAACTCCCGTATACGTAACACCTTCGCTGACGGCATCAATATGACTAATGGAAGCACGAATAACCTGGTGTCTAATATTGAAGCACGGGCAACAGGTGATGATAGCTTTGCATTGTTCTCGGCGATTGATTCCGGTGGTGCAGATATGAAGGATAACATCTATGAGAACCTCACTTCAATCTTGACTTGGCGTGCTGCTGGTGTAGCTGTCTATGGTGGATACGCAAATACCTTCCGTAACATTTATATTGCGGATACACTTTGCTACTCCGGGATTACAATCAGCTCTTTAGACTTTGGGTATCCAATGAATGGCTTCGGAGCTTCACCGACTACGAATTTTGAGAATATTTCTATTGTTCGTGCAGGTGGGCATTTCTGGGGCGCGCAGACTTTCCCGGCGATCTGGGTATTCTCGGCCTCCAAGGTCTTCCAAGGTATCCGAGTCAATGATGTGGATATTATTGATCCGACCTATCATGGCATCATGTTCCAGACCAACTATGTAGGCTCCACTCCACAATTCCCAGTAACAGATACCATCTTTAATAATGTTACAATTACCGGTGCGCAGAAGAGCGGCGATGCTTTTGATAGTAAATCCGGAGTGGGCATCTGGGTGAATGAAGCTGCTGAGGCAGGTCAAGGTCCAGCCAGAGGCTCAGCAACCTTCAACAATCTGAAGATTACGAACACGGTAACAAATATTAAGAATAATACATCTACTTTTACGATTAATGTGAATCCTTAACAATCATTGATGCTATGTGAGTAATGAACAGCCGACTCCGCTTATGATGCGGAGTCGGCTGTTTCAGGTTAGAGGAATGGGAGGACTGAATCGACAGGAGGTGCCGCTCAAGTTACAATAATGGGAGGAAAATAATTGAAGGAGGCTCTAGGAATGACATCCCTTGTTGTTAACAATATCACTGAACTGATCGGGAATACACCGGTTGTGAGACTAAATCGGTTGACCCCCCCCCAAGATGCAGAACTATATGTGAAGCTGGAACGTTTCAATCCGAGTGGCAGTGTAAAGGACAGAGCCGCTTATAATCTGATTCTGCAAGCAGAACTAGCTGGGCTACTGAAACCCGGAGGGACCATTATAGAGCCGACAAGCGGAAATACAGGCATTGGATTGGCTATGAATGCCGCTGCTAAAGGCTATAAAGCGATTCTTGTCATGCCTGACAATATGACAAAGGAACGAATCAATATTCTAAAGGCTTATGGTGCTGAAGTTGTGCTGACGCCTGCCGCGGAGCGGATGCCAGGGGCTATAGCGAAAGCAATTGAGCTGGGGAAAGAAATGGCGAACAGCTTTATTCCACAGCAGTTCGAGAATAAAGCGAACCCTGACATTCACCGGACTACGACAGCTCTTGAAATTATGGAGCAAATGGAAGGGAAGCTGGACGTGTTCGTTGCTTCTTCTGGGACAGGAGGCACGATAACTGGAACTGGGGAAGTGTTGCGTGAGCAGCTTCCTGATATTCGTATTGTTGTTGTTGAGCCGCAAGGCTCGCCAGTGTTATCTGGTGGAAAGCCCGGATCGCATAAACTGGTTGGAACCAGTCCAGGCTTTATACCCGCCATTCTGAATACGAAGGTTTACGATGAAATCATTCAAGTTTCGGATGAAGATGCATTGCAAACAGTGAGAACGCTGGCTGTACAGGAAGGGATTCTGCTTGGTCCATCAGGTGGTGCCGCAGTATGGACTGCATTGCAGGAAGCACGGCGCCTCGGATCCGGCAAGCGAGTATTATGTATTGCACCTGATGCGGGGGAACGTTACCTGAGCATGGGAATATTCTAACTTCGTTTGGAGGAATAAAAATGAATAAGGTCATGGTTAGTTTCTTTATTGTTCTTATGTTGGTGGGTTGTTCTGGAAACAACTCGTTGACGAGTAATGGGGATCATTTAGAGTCTACGCCGGAACAAAGTGCGGAAACTGTATTGCCTTCTCCTACGCTTCCTCCAAGCGTAGAACCATCACCAACGCCAAGCTTGCAGCAGACAGAAGCTTATCTAGATCCTGAGAAGCTGAAGGTGAATTTTGGATTTGTGGATGCAGAGGGGCGGAATATTCTAGTAACCGGGCATGAAAAAGGATTGGATCAAGAGATGGCACAATTCAATGAGGCTATTGGTGATCAGGGTAAAGTGTTGAAGATTAAATTTAAGAAGTGGCAGGATGGAACAAGTGACAGCAATGGACGGGAGGTGGCGCATAATTTTGTGAATCTGGCAGGTTATCTTTATACGGTGGAAGAGGGAAGTGCCACACCGGATGCGACCTACTATTTGACAGATAGAGCAAACTTTAATGCAGATTCACTTATTCCGATTGAACCTGTAGAGCTTGAACAATCGGCTGCGATTGTAGAAGAAAGTGCACGCCAGCGTATTGCAGCTTCAAAAAATCGTGAAATCCAGCAAATTTGGAAGCTAGCAGACCTATCTAAAGATCGTCAGCTATATCTCGTTCAATTCGTGAGGCTGGATCAAGATATGTTATTTAGTTTCGTAATGGAAGATAAGGATGTGCTTAACTTCATGGACTATCCAGCAGTCATTCAAGGCGATGAGTATTCAGTTTGGCGGGTGGATGATGGCGGGGAAGTTAGGCCTGAAATGTTCTCCATTCTTTTTGCAGCTGAAACCTCAGAAGGGCCACTACTCGGCATGAATTGGTGGGGAGCAGAGGGAATCAATACATTTTTCTTGAACAAAGTAGGAGATTCATTTAAGGAAATGGACATCCAATATGGACGTTATACCTCGCCACTATAGGTAGGACTTTGCTGTAATCGTAGAAATGATTGGGTGCATCGTGAGATGTATCTTTTTTTTGCTACAATATAAGAAAGCTTGCTTATGATATTATAAATATCGGCATTCACCTTTTAAAATACTTAAATTTGTAACATTAACAGGTCAATATAGCCCGATCGAGTCATGTAGCTGGGATAAGACGGTGATAATGTTAATCATAAGATGTGCAGGAGGGGACAGCAACGTATAAACAAATAAAGTATATGATCCTGTTACTGCCAACATTAATGGTAGGGATCTGGGAAGTCGTACGCCATCAGTTTCTAATGTCTTATATTTCAATGGACTTGGGGAACTATTTGACGCCGGTTCTTGTGTTTTTGGTCAGTCTTGTATTGCTACTCCCTCTGTTCTCTCTTATGGAGCGAAATCAGCGGGAGTTGGAGCAAGAACGTGCACTTAAAGACGCAATGAAGGCTCGGGAAGGACTAGCCAAGGAACTGCATGATGGGATGGCGCAATCTTTATTTCTCTTATCTGTCAAAATCGACCGACTAGAAGCAAGCCGCAAGAATGGTGGAGTCAGTGAGGAAAGTGTGGATCAAATCAAAAAGACGGTCCATGAGGTGAATCGTTATGTGCGGCAGGCCATCGCTAATCTGAAAATTCCGGTCTCAGAGCAGAGTTCTTTTTCATTGGAACAGTCGGTAAAAGATCAGTTAGCCCAGATGGCAAATGAGATTATGATCGAAGCCTCACTCGACTGGAGCCTGCAAGATGATGCGCTCTCCCCCTCAGAAAAATCAGAATTGTTATCCTGTATCCGCGAAGCGATCATTAATGTTCGCAAGCATACACGAGCGGGGCTGGTTTCAATTACTGGCGCTGGCGATGAGAAGCGCTGGAGAGTAGTTGTTGCAGACAATGGAGAGGGATTTGAGCATGATCCATTCGAAGTAAGTGGTAGCTACGGACTTCAGATCATGAAGGAACGTGTCGAGGGGATGGGATGGAGGCTTAGGCTAACATCCGGTGACACAGGCACCCAGGTTGAGATTACGAAAGGGGATGTCAGTCCATGAGCCGATACCGGGTTTTAGTTGTGGATGATCATGCACATGCACGTGAGGCGATGTGTGAGATTTTGTCCATGGATGATAGTTTTGAGGTCATTGGTGTAGTGGAGAGTGGTGCTGAGGCAATCGCTTTTACAGCTCAATGGATGCCTGATCTCATTCTAATCGACATTCAGATGCCGGTGATGGACGGTTTGGAGACTACTCGCCGGATCAAACAGGAATATCCCTATGTCAAAATCGTTATCGTTACGGTATCGGACGAGATTTCCCATCTTCTCGAAGCGCTGAAGCAAGGTGCACAGGGGTATTTGCTAAAGAATCTGGCACCTTCCACCTGGATTCAATATTTGCAGGCCATTGTTAATGAAGAAGCGCCCCTAAGTCGGGAGCTGGCTTTTCAAATCTTGAAGGAGTTCACCGTACCCGCTGTAACGGATGAAGGGGAGTCATTGACGGCAAGGGAGAAAGAAATTTTGAGCTGTGTGTCTTCTGGATCGAAGAACAAGGAGATTGCTTTAAGCCTGGGGATTTCGGAGCATACCGTAAAAAATCATCTAAAAAACATCCTTCAGAAGCTGCAGCTTCAAAATCGTACGCAGCTAACGCGTTATGCGTTGGAGCAAGGGCTTGCTTCGCGTAAACGGGATTTTTCTAAAGATGTATAGCAAGAAGTTATGGACGAAATTATATAATTATGGATGAGAAGAGGCTAACCATGAACAGATTATCTCGAAAAATAATGACACTATTCGCACCAGCGGCTGCAACCCTACTATTGTTTGCAGCTGTAGCTAGCGCACACGTAACCGTAGCCCCAGCACAATCTAGTACCGGAGCTTGGGAGACATACACACTTAAAGTCCCTTCAGAAAAAGAAGTGGCAACTGTACAAGTGGATCTAAGAATCCCGGCAGGTGCCGAGTTTAAGCAATATGAAGCTACACCAGGTTGGGATGTTACCATTGATGGGAACAAAGTTAGCTGGATCGCTAACGGAGAAGGAATTAAAGCAGGACAATTCCAACGATTCTATTTCACGGCGAAGAACCCTGATGCCGCTGGTGACATCGCATGGAATGCTTATCAGCACTATGCCGATGGAAGTTTGGTGCAATGGTCCGGTGAGGCTGGGGCAGAGAATCCACATTCTATTACAACGATTGTACAAGCCTCCGGTGGGAATGAGCATTCTCACGGTTCCAGTGACAATGGTATGAGCATGGAAGAGCATAATGCGATCATGGAAAGTGAGAACAACTCAACCAGTGTCAACCCAATGGTCTATATCGCAGTCGGGATATCTTTGCTAGCCTTTTTGATAGCGGCCATAAGTATATTGCGCGGGCGGAAAGAGTAAGAGGGAATCGTTGTATTTCGTGATCAGAATGGATTATTTAAGAAATTGATGGAAACTATAGCGGTGAACTGTTTCATTGTGAAGTAATGAAACGGTTCACCGTTTTTTTGTGGGGAGCTCACAAGTAATATGGGATATATGCAAGAAGCCCCTGCGATTAAACGACGGGGGCTTCTTGTAAGTAATATTTAATAAGGATACTTATTTACAGACGTTTCCGCTTATAAAAGGTCACAAAGATTACGGTCAACAGCAAGAGAAGGAGTGCGACGCCAGTTGTGATGGCTTCACTCGTACTGCCTTTTTGCTGCACAGCACCACCGCCACCAAAGTCACCTCCACCCATTCCACCAGGCATGCCGCCACCAAAGCCGCCACCGCCCATGCCGCCGCCTTCAGGGAAAGCGGGTCCACCCATGGCACCGGGCTCACCGCCTACGCCTCCGTTAAATCCACCCTGGGCAGCTTGCCCATTGGTGTTGCCTTGCCCACCTTCAGGGATAGCAGGTCCACCCATGGTACCAGGTTCGCCACCTGTGCTACCTTGTGGAGCCTGCCCATCCGCAGGTGCTTGCCCACTTTCGGCACTCTGTGCAGTAGCGTCTGCTCCAGCAACAGTGCTGTCGCCTTTAGTACCAGCGGCTCCCGGTGCTGCGCCATTCCTAGCGCCACCGCCAAAGCCACCACCACCAAAACCACCCATGCCGCCCCCGCTTCCTGATCCGTCCCCGGAGGAAGGAATGGAACCGTCGAGCTGCTGCTGGATATTATTCTCCATGCTCGACATGAAGGTCTTAACAGACGTTACCCCATTTTTATACTGCTCGAAGGTGTAGAAGGCGGATGGATCCGCTTTGACATAGCTGGAAATCATCGTGTCCAGCTCATCCATCCGAGCTTGGAACGTATCGTCCGCTAGATAGCCATTAATCATCTCGCTGACAATCTCGTGATATTTCGTTTTATATTCGTCATTAGCCAGCAGCTTGGCAATCAGTGGCCGTTCTGCCAATGCGCCTTGGGTAGGCTCGTCAATCAGCACATCTGCGCTTCCCAGACCGCCAAAAGCCATATTATAATCCCACGGCAGGATCGAGAAGACGCCTTCGTCTTCATATAAGTAATAATTTTGTTTATTACCACCTAAATAACTGTCCATATTTGCCGTGACCGCATTTAGAGCGATATACTTCAGCGACTCCTCTACGTCGATGTATTTTTCATAATCGGTGCCGTTATTAAGCTCATTCAGCATATCGATCAGAATATCATCGTTCGATTTATCCGACTTCATTACCAGTCCTGTATAGAGAGAAGGATCGTCGCCAAGCCAAGTCAAGTCACTGCCCTGACCGGTCATTACTCCTTTATAAAGTGCGCCGTAAGAGTTCCCAAAGTTGCGTTCCAGATAAGCGTCGCCGATCTGTTCCACCGCGAGGTAGAAGCCCTTCAGTTCATCATTGACATACACATTGACGAAGGAATATTTCGGCGTCGGAAGCCCGACACTTTCAGCGAGCTCGTAGGTCAGAAATTCACGCATATAAGAAGCATCGCTGTAATTGTTATTCAGGTTAATCTTAGTGATGCCGAATAAATTCTGATTCACATATTCATCAAAAGAAATCTTGAAGCTGTAGCGGTCAGAGTCCGTCATCTGTACTACACTTCTGAGACTAAGATTTCCTTTGGTCCGTACGGCCACGTTATCGAATTTAATGCCGTTGTACTCAACCGATGCGGTTTTATATTCTTCCGCGCTGGCATTATCCAGCATATCCTGAAAATCATCCGGGTCCAAAGTGATTTTGACATCGACGACGTTATGTTTTAGAAAAACCTTCTCGTCTAGACTTTTCTCGTCGCTCGAGACTACCTTATCCTTAGAATCTGTTGCAGTTTCGTTTGTTGCCGATGGACTTGCGTTCTGGCACCCAGCTACAGCGATGACCAGCAGCAGGCAACAAAGACTCAGCAGGATAGATTTACCTCTTGCTTTCATCTGGGGCACCGCCTTTCATCTTATTATGTTTAGGATACATAGTCACCACTGTAGCTGATCAGAAGTGCGTTTTTAACGCCCTTTAAGTCGGAAATAGTATTGACAAAGCCACCTACTTTATCATCCAGACGAAGCTCCAGTGTTAATTCGATATTATTTGCTGATACTGTTTTTTGTTTTACGTTGTAACGTTTCACGGATTTGGTGATATGGCTGTGGACTTCACGTTCGCTCTCGTCGTCATCACAGTTAATGACCAGCAAGTATGGTGTTTCGATAGAAGAATGTTTGATGAAGAGGAACAGAATTAGACCGATGATGATTGAACCCACAATAGCCAAAGTGAAGAAGCCTGCGCCAGTTACAATCCCTGCGACTGCTGCCCAGAATAAGAAGATCAGATCAGTTGGATCTTTGATCGGCGTTCTGAAACGAACGATGGACAACGCGCCGACCATACCGAGGGACAGAACCAGGTTAGAGTTGATGGCGATAATGACAGTGGCTGTAATCATGGTCATGCCCATTAGCGAGACGTTGAAGCTTTTGGAGTATAACACTCCGCTAAATACACGTTTATAGAGCAGATAAATAAAGTATCCGATCAGAAAAGCCACACCTAAGGTGATTAGCATTTTCGAGATGCTTATATCGGAGACAAAGTTGTCTATCACCGAGTTTTTAATGATATCTGAAAAAGTATTTGTGGTTGTATCTGTTGTTGCGGTTGCTGCGATTGTTGCTAGTGATGCATTCATAATCAATAATCCTCCCAAGTGTTGGTTTTTAAGAATTTGCGGCAGATCACATATTTTGAAGCGGACTGTCTGTTCAGCCCCTCTAACTGCAGCGCAATTTTAATGTATTCCGGAATGTACTCATCGAATTTCACTTCAAAAATAATAAAGTTCTCATCAATCGCCCGAATCGGATGCAAATCCTTATCAAAAATATCCGTCGAATGCAGACCGGTACGTAATTCTTTATCGAACGTGATCCGCACGTTGCCGTTGTGGCAAACATAGGGCTCGCGAACATAATCCACGATGACCTTCGGCCGAAGAAGGTTATGACGCATCTGATTGTATAATTCCATGAACAGTGGACTGTCCGGGACATTCAGGACCTCATAGTTACCTGCCATGATCTCGTCGTACATTTGACGGGTCAGCGGCTCTTTAATTTTGGCGATATAATCGTCCATTTTGATTTTTTTCTCAAAGTGAATGATGTTGTCTTGAATGTTGTAGATACGAATACGGTATTTGGCGCGTTCTCTGAGACCTCCGAGTTTGTCGGCAAGTGCCGAGTTGTTGATGTCGTCAAAATACAAACTGCGGATATGATATTCGCCACTCTCATTGGCATGCTGGTCTGTATCAATCAAACTCTGTAATCGTTGGCGTAATACAAGGTATTGATGATAGTTAATGAAGAATTTTAGTTCATGCCGGAATTGAAGCTTGTTACTCATTTTCCCACCTCGTTTCTATCTCTATCTCTGTCGTTGGCTAACCTTCTTGCACAACTAATTCTAGGAGACAGACCTTATGCTTAACTTAAAATAGACTGAATGTTAGCTGAATGTTTTACACTGCGTTAACAAAAGTATTGATCTATAGATTTGACTTCTGACTTTCTGGAAGGCTATCTTAGTTAGAAGACTAGAGAGAAAAATGAAGGAGGAGCCGTGATGAAAGACTATAAATTCGCCATCATCCTAGGGATAGTAGTGATTGTTCTGATCTTGGTGGCTGTTGGGATGGAGTGGTCCAAATCCGGGAGCTCCAAGAAATTATCAGCCCCGTATGATCTTGTTACCACCTTTAAGGGAGATGCGGGAACGAGTCGTGCGTTTACTTGGTATACTAGCGATTCCAATGCCGCAGGAGTTCTGGAGTTAGTAAAGGGACAGATGTCCTCTTTTGTAGAATCGGATATACTAAGGATAGAAGCAAATAGTAGCACCATAAAAACGGACCATGGTACCAGAGGTGTTCACAAAGCGGAGGTTACAGGACTTGAACCTGGGACGTTATATTCTTACAGAGTGGGCAGCGGGCTTGAGGGAGGATGGAGTTCAGTTGCGGAATTCACCACGGAAGAGGTTGGACTAGATAGTGTTACGTTTATCAACGTCGCGGATTCTCAAGGGGAGAGGGCGGATGATTTTAAGCTGTGGGGGAAGACATTGAGCAAGGCCGTTCAGACCTTTCCAGAGGCGAAATTTATTGTGCATAATGGTGACTTAACGGAGAACCCGGAGGATTCGGCGGGCTGGGATCAATTTTTTGGTAACGTGCAAGGCTTGCTTTCTGGGATACCCTTAATGCCTGTTACGGGAAATCATGATCAGGTTGATGACGATGCGACGGACTTTACTTCTCATTTCAACCTGCCAGATAACGGGGCAAAAGGTTCTATTGCGGGCACCTCGTATTCCTTCGATTACGGTCCTGTACATGTGTCTGTATTGAATACGGAGAGCAATTTGAAAAAGCAAGCTGAGTGGCTGAAGCAAGATTTGAAGAGCACGAATAAGGAATGGAAGATTGTTGCGATGCACCGTCCGGCATACGGGGGCAATTCATATAAGAAGGTTGAAGATTGGACGAATATTTTTGATGCATATGAGGTCGATCTGGTGCTGCAGGGTCATAATCATGAGTACTCCAGATCCTACCCTTTGCGGGCTGGAAAAATCGTTCCTGAAGGTGAGAATCCGGTAGGTGCTAAAAAAGGGACGGTATATGTGGTGACCAATGCTTCCGGAGGGAAATTTAACGAGAAAAAAGAGGATCAGTTCTATCATGCGGTGCATTTTCAAAACTACAAGCAAATGTTCGCAGGGATTAGTGTTACCAAGGATAGTTTGACTTATCAGGCTTATGATGTGGATGGTAAGATGCTGGATGAATTTGTGCTTACGCATTAACCAGTAGTAGCTTTCTTCACCGTTAGGGTGGAGAGGGCTTTTTTGGGATTCTTCTGGATTTTTGATTTGACACTCCTCTTAGGGGAGGTATTTATGCTTGTGAAATGTAATCTATGGTGTGAAAATGGTACGATTTTTAGAGACAAACTTCATGAAAATATAACCATTTTCTATCGATTATGAAAAACATTACCATTATAATGAAAGCGTTATCAGTAAATTTTAATTAGTTTTGTTTATGGGGGGAGGAGAGAAGCAGGGAAACAGAGTAGGAGGAAAGCAAAAGCAAACCAATAAAATTGTAGGAGGCGTAAAACGTGATTCGTAATCGTATCCGAAAAACTGGATTGTTAATCCTGCTTGGCGCGATGATAGGCTCTTTATTCTCTGCATTCCCAGCTACTACTCATGCGGCCGCAAGTGAACCTTACAATTGGAAGAGTGTTGTAACGGGAGCAGGCGGTGGTTTTGTACCCGGAATTATTTTTAATCAGTCCGAACCCAATTTAATTTATGCCAGAACAGATATTGGTGGTGCGTATCGATGGAATCAGGCTACCTCTAGTTGGACTTCGATTAGTGACTCCGTAGGCTGGGTCGATTGGAATAAGAATGGTGTAGATGCCCTTGCTACAGATCCTATTGATCCGAACAAAGTCTATATGGCAACAGGTACTTATACTAACTCCTGGGATAATAACGGTCAGATCATGCGCTCTAGTGACCGGGGAAACACCTGGCAAACCACTCCGCTGCCTTTTAAGGTAGGTGGCAATATGCCGGGCCGCTCTGCGGGTGAACGCCTCGTCATTGACCCGAATAAGAATAATATTTTATTCTTCGGAGCCAGAAGTGGCAATGGACTCTGGAAAAGCACGGACTCCGGTGTTACTTGGTCGAAGGTAACCTCCTTTACAAATGTAGGAACATATATTCAGAATCCGACACTGGATTATGGAAATGATCTCGTTGGCTTATCCTGGATTACGTTCGATAAGAGCACAGGAACACTTGGCAATGCGACTCAAACGATATATGTAGGGGTTGCTGACACAGCAAGCAGCGTTTATCGTAGTACAGATGGAGGCGTGACTTGGACAGCTCTGGCAGGACAACCTACAGGCTACTTGCCACATCATGGCGTGCTTTCATCTACAGGCGATCTGTATATTACTTATAGTAATGGTGTAGGTCCTTATGACGGAAGTAAAGGTGAGGTTTGGAAATACAATAAAACAAGCGGTGCTTGGACGAATATCAGTCCTTCAACCGGAACGGATAATTGGTATGGCTTCGGTGGTTTAGCTGTGGATGCTCAGAATCCTAACACAGTTATGGTATCCAGTTTAAACGCTTGGTGGCCTGATGAAGTGATTTTCCGCAGTACTAACGGTGGTGCAACATGGAGCCGAATTTGGGACTGGGGCAATTATCCAGAACGAACTTATAAGTTCAGTATGGATATCACAGCAGCACCTTGGCTCGATCATGGAACGACTTCGACCTCGCTTGATCCTTCACCGAAGCTCGGCTGGATGATGGGCGATCTGGAGATTGACCCTTTCAACTCTAACCGGATGATGTATGGGACGGGGGCCACCATTTATGGCTCGAACAATTTGACCTCATGGGATACCGGAGGTAAGGTGAATATCTCGGTTATGGCCAAGGGTGTGGAGGAAACGGCTGTGCTCGGACTGATAAGCCCGCCAACGGGAACCTCCCATTTGATCACTGCACTTGGTGACGTTTCTGGTTTCCGTCATGAGGATTTGTCGGTAGCTCCAACTAAATTCCAGACCAGTCCTTCATGGGCAACAACAATGAGTATTGATTATGCAGAGTTGAGTCCATCTTATATGGTACGGGTAGGCAGTGCAGATAAAGAGAAGACACCAAGTATGAAATCCATTGGTATCTCTAACGATGGTGGAGTGAACTGGTACATGCCAAATTCCGAACCGTCAAATGGCACCAAAACAACAGTGGGGCATGGACAAGTAGCTGTGTCTGCAAGTGGGAACTCTATTTTGTGGAGCACCTCGGATATTGGTGTGTACTACTCCAAAACAACAGGTAACTCTTGGACAGCAAGCGCCGGATTACCTGCAGGAGCAAAAGTAGCATCTGACCGAGTGAATGCTAACAAATTTTATGGATTTTTTGCTGGGGTCTTCTATGTTAGTGTGGATGGCGGAGCTACATTTACTGCCACTTCAGCTTCAGGTTTCCCAACCAATAATGTAGCTGGATTACAGCCGAATGAAGCTCAGATCAGCATGAAGGCAGTACCAGGTATTGAAGGTGACATCTGGTTTGCAGGAGGAAATACGACTGAGAATAAGTATGGTTTGTGGCACTCCACGAACTCTGGTGCGAGCTTCACGAAGTTAACCAACGTACAAGAAGCTGATCTCATTGGTTATGGAAAGGCTGCGCCGGGTCAAACTTACATGGCACTGTACACGGTAGCGAAGATTGATGGCGTGCGGGGTGTCTTCCGTTCCGATGATGTTGGCGCAACTTGGGTTCGTATTAATGACGATGCCCACCAATACGCCAAGATTAATATGGCGATTACTGGTGACCCAAGAATTTACGGACGTGTATATCTCGGAACGAATGGCCGAGGCACATTGTATGCTGATCCTGTCAATCTACCAGCTACAGGCTCAACCATTACTCCAACAACTGCAAGCTTCGATAAGAAAACAGCGAATCAGGCCGACGTCGCAGTAACCATGACGCTGAATGGAAACACGCTCAGCACAATCAAGAACGGAACGGCAAGCCTTGCAGCTGGAACGGACTATACTGTCAGCGGTTCAACAGTAACCCTTAAAAAAGCGTATCTAGCGACGCAAGCGGTAGGAACGACCACGCTGACGTTCAGCTTTAGCGCAGGAGCGACGCAATCCTTAGCGGTTGCGGTGACGGATACGACAACACCAGTATCCAACTCCACAATAACCCCAACAATAGCAGGCTTTGATAAGAAAACAGCGAATCAGGCCGACGTCGCAGTAACCATGACGCTGAACGGAAACACGCTCAGCACAATCAAGAACGGAACGGCGACATTGGTTAGTGGTACAGATTACACGGTCAGTGGATCTACTGTGACCATTAAAAAAGCGTATCTAGCGATGCAAGCGGTAGGAACGACCACGCTGACGTTCAGCTTTAGCGCAGGAGCGACGCAATCCTTAGCGGTTGCGGTGACGGATACGACAACACCAGTATCCAACTCCACAATAACCCCAACAATAGCAGGCTTTGATAAGAAAACAGCCAATCAGGCCGACGTCGCAGTAACCATGACGCTGAATGGAAACACGCTCAGCACAATCAAGAACGGAACGGCCACCCTCGTAGCAAGCACAGATTATACAGTGAGTGGTTCTACAGTAACGATCAAGAAAGAGTATCTGGCAACCCAAGCGTTGGGAAGCACTACGCTGACCTTTGAGTTTAGTGCAGGAACCACACAATCCTTGGTTGTCACGATTGCGGATACGACAGTAGCTCCTACTGCAGCATTGAAAGTACAGATGTATAATAGTTCATTGTCTGCTTCCGGAAATACACTGAATCCAAAGTTTAAGCTGGTGAACACGAGCACAAGTGCAGTTACACTCTCCGATGTGAAATTGAGATACTATTACACTATTGATGGTGAGAAGGCACAAAGCTTCTTCTGCGACTGGTCACAGGTGGGAAGCGCGAATGTAACAGGAACATTTGTAAAATTGCCAACAGCTAAAGCAAATGCGGATTATTATCTGGAGGTTGGTTTCTCAAGTGCAGCGGGTTCACTTGATGCGGGTGCGAGCATCGACATCCAGGTGCGGGTGGCTAAAGAGGACTGGACGAATTACACTCAAACCGGAGATTATTCCTTTAATGGAGTAGACACCAACTATGTGGACTGGAGCAAAGCACCAGCATACGTGTCAGGAAATTTGATTTGGGGTAGTGAACCTAACTAAAGACATCACCAATATTTATGCAATAGAGGCTGTCCTAGAAGTAGAGAATTCTACTTTTGGGGCAGCTTCTATCTTTATAAAATAGACCAAACGGCGATCGTGTGGACTAGAGAGGAATTAGGGAATAACTCCCTGTAAATAGCCGATTTTAGCCTTGAATGAACGAAAACAGGGAAATCCTCCCTAAAAATCAGGGGGATTTCTTTATTTTCCAGCAAATCAGCTAAATTATAGGGAGGTTTTCCGTAGTTACTATTTGGATGAGTAGATATGTCAGAATTACAGGGAGGAATTCCCTAATTATTCTATCAGCACTTCAATTGATATGCCTTTGTTTAGTTGTTACAACGTTTGTCCACTATCTACCGTAATGATCTGTCCGGTCATTGCTTCCTGTTCGAGTGTCGCGCAGACGAATTGAGCGATATCCTCAGTAGATGATATACGCTGGAGCAGCAGATTAGGTGCTAATTTATGCATCTGTTCTTCTCGACCAGACCACCATCTGGTAGCAACAGCTCCCGGTGCGACACAGTTCACTCTAATAGTTGGAGCTAGCGCATGGGCGAGAGATTTCGTGAGGCCATGAACAGCAGCTTTTGAGACCGCATAAGGAAGGGATGAGCCTAAGCCAGTTTGTCCGGCGATGCTGCCGAGATTGACGATGGTGCCTGAACCGCTCAGGTTCATATACGGAGCAACTGCTCTGGCGCAGAAAAACATTCCTTTCACATTCACATCATAGAGTTCATCCCAGACTTCCTCCGTTGCTTTTTCCAGATCCCCCAGCGCAATATGTTTAGTAATACTGGCGTTATTCACCAGCAGATCTACCGTCCCAAAATGCTGAATAATCGAATGGACCATACTTCGCACTTCCTGATCCTTAGAAACATCGGCTTGTACTGCTATCGCTTGCCCACCTTGATTTATAATCGTATTCACGGTTTCATTAGCTTCTGCCTCGGATCTAGAATAGTTCACTGCAACAAGGGCTCCGCGTCGGGCTAATTCCAAACTTACAGCTTTGCCAATTCCAGTACCTCCACCAGTTACTAAGGCTACTTTATTGTTAAGATCCATCCTAATTCACTCCTTTCGTTGGCGTATGTTGTTGATATAGAGTATTCTATAGTGATTATTGGATTTCGTATAATTGAATTAATTGAAGGTTTGGTTCAATTTATTTGAATTAAGTAGTGGAGGGCTCAGTAATGGATCTAAAAACATTAAAAACCTTTCAAACCATTGTGATTTCAGGAAGCTTTAACCGTGCAGCAGAGGAATTGAATTATGCCCAATCCACGGTCACGATGCAAATGCAGAGGCTTGAATCCGACTTAGGGTGTCAACTGCTTGAGCGGGGAAAACAAATCTGCTTAACAGAAGCTGGTAGATTGTTTTATGAAGAGAGCTTACATATTGTTAAAGATATGGAGCGGTTACAGAGCCGTTTGGTCGATTTGAAGATAGGCGAGGCTGGCAACGTCCGCATAGGGGTAACGGATCCGACGGCGAGCTATCGTTTGCCGCAGCTGTTAAGCAGTTTTATGACGCAGTTTCCGAAAGTGAAAGTCTCCGTGGAGATCGCGGGAACCGCTGCACTCAGTGAACTGCTTTTGCGAGGCGAAATTGACATGGCTGTATGTTCAGCGCCAGAGCTGGGTAAGGAGCTTTATTTTGAACCCTTATTTACGGAGGAATTTGTGTTACTTATGCAAGAAGAGCATCCGCTAGCTTCCAAGGAGAATATCACGCCAGAGGATTTACAGGATCATCGGCTACTTATTACGGCAGCAAACTGCCCATATCGCAAAAAATTAGAAAGTGTGCTACAGGAATCAGGTGGTGCACCGTTCGATACTATGGAGATTGGAAGCATGTCGGCTCTAAAATATTTTGTGGAAAGTGGCTTAGGCGTCGCTCTTGTCCCTGAGATAGTCTTGAATCCGGCTCCTGCAGGAACGGTAGTGCGAAAACTGGAGGGAAAGGTTATCGATATGACCTGTGGAATCTTATGTAAACTTTCGGATTATCCCTTGAAGCTGGCGAGCTCCAGATTGTATCATTTTTTAAAGCAGGAGCTATCCGCGACAAGGATATTTTGAATTTTAAACGAATTGTATGTATTAGGAAAAAAGAGAGGGCGGTGCTTGATGTTTTTATGGAGAAAATTCAGTTTCTGGTTTTCGATTATTAGTATCATCATCTGTCTGGGTGATTATTTGGGGATTGAGATCGCAAACATCATGCTTGTACGACTTAATCCAATTATAGATACTCTGATCTTCATGAAGCCCTTTGCAAACTGGATGGTTGATGTTAATAATACGGAATGGGCTGCAAGCAGTATATTAATCAGCGTCAGATTTCCCACGTATGTAATTCATTTTGGGTCGTTCCTGATTCTAGGACTTCTTATAGATTATCTTATACATATATTTAAACAGAAGTAAAAAGCGAGCAGTATTAGCCGAGATGAGGAAAGGTGAGATGAGATGAGCGGAGTAGAGGGAAAGCTTGAGTTGGAGAGGATTGTTTTTATAGGAAGGACCTTTGAGGAATATTTACAGATGTTCAGATTGAAAGAAGCGGATCTTGTAGGCAGGCGGATTTTGGATTGTCCTGCAGGTGCCTGCTCTTTTACAGCGATATCGAATCAGTTAGGGAGTGACGTGACTGCTGCGGATATCGCTTATTATTACTCTGCGGATGAGCTTGAAGATAAAGGTGTACAAGATATTGAGCATGCTATGTCTGAACTGGTTAAGGTACAGGGCAATTTTGTATGGGACTACTTCAAGTCTATAGAGGATTTGACACAAGCGAGGAGTAGGGCTTTAAACGATAACATCAGGGATCAGAGACAAACCCCGGAGCGATATGTTCCTGTGATTTTACCTAATCTGCCGTTCAATGATGAGGATTTTGATCTGACTTTTTCTGCGCATTTCCTATTTATGTATAGTGATCGGCTGGACTATGATTTTCATCTAAGGACTGTTAATGAACTTATGCGGGTGACTAGCGGAGAGCTTCGTATTTTCCCTTTAGTTGATCTGTCTTGCAAAAGATATGAGCATCTAGATCGCCTTATAGATGAGATGGTTCAACAAGGTTTCGCTGTGGAGGAGATGGAGGTTCCTTATGAATTTCAAAAAGGGGCAAATCAGATGCTGAGCATTAGAAGAATGAAGCCATAAGATAGTAGATAGCTATAGTTTGTAAAATAAAAAACGAGGGCGTTCCTAAGCAGTTTTCATCGCTTTGGAACACCCTCGTTTTTTAATATAGCCCTATAAAAAATTACGCCACTTTCTCTTTACGTTCTGCTACATAACAAGCAATCCCCAGTACCAGACCGAGTCCTACTAGAACGGCACCGACCCATGGCAGCGAAGTAATCGCAAGATGAGAAATGACCCATCCGCCGATGAAGGCACCTGTTGCGTTTCCGAGATTGCCTGCAGAATGACTGGTTGTAGAAGCGAGAGCAGGAGCGGCCTGAGCCAGACTCATGATCCGTATTTGTAGTCCTGGCATGACCGCAAAGGATACCAAACCCCAGAAGAATATTGTGATGACCGCAGCTACTGGACTATGCATTGTGAAGGAAAAGATCGTAAGAATGACACTAACCGCGAAATAAAGTCCCACGATAGAAGGCATCAGCTTCCAATCTGCAAGCTTCCCGCCAACGATATTCCCGATGGTAACACCACAGCCGAAGAGAACTAGAATCCATGTCACACTATGCTCGGCAAAGCCGGTAACTTCCATTAGCAGTGGCGCTATATAAGTGAACACTGTGAACAAGCTGGCGTTACCAAGCGCACCGATCAGTAAGAATAGAAGCAGTTTAGGATTAGCTAGCGCAGAAATTTGCTGGATTACACTAGCAGGTTTGTCTTGTTTAATCTTTGGAATGAAAATAAGAATGCCGATTAGTGCAGCGACTCCCATGACTGCTATCGCAGCAAATGAGGCGCGCCAACCCATGTTTTGCCCAATAAATGTTCCTAAAGGAACACCGATGATATTAGCAATCGTTAGACCAGCCATCATAATGGATACGGCTCCGGCCCGCCTATTGGGCTTGACCAGATTAGAAGCGATCACTGCACCAACGCCAAAGAAAGTCCCGTGTGTTAAAGCTGTGATGATACGAGCAACCATAAGAACGGTATAGTTTGGAGCAAATACAGAGATTCCGTTGCCTAAAATAAATAATACCATGAGCAGGCATAACAGTTTCTTTTGCGGAATTCGTTGTGTAAGGATGGTTAGAATAGGAGCACCGACGGCTACCCCAAGGGCATACATCGTGATGAGCTGACCTGCAGTAGAAATACTAACCTGTAAATCTTTGGCGACATTTGGTAAAATACCCATGATGACAAATTCAGTCATTCCAATCGCAAAAGCGCCTACCGTAAGCGAAAGAATAGAGATGGGGAAAGGTTCTTTGCGTGTTTTTTCCACACGGGCTGGTTCCTTGTTGAGGTTTGGAATTGCGTTCATGGTGCCGATGTTCAACCTTTCTTCTGTCTGTAATGAAGCTCCACCCTTATTAAGATGATAGATCCGACATGTAGTACTGCTTTATATTATTTAGTTTTCTGAAATTATTTTCAAGAGAAATATTTATTTCAGATATTTTCATTTTAAATAATCATAGAAGGGATGAATTATTCATGATGGATGAAGGTGTAGTCCAAGTGCTCGAATTACCGGAGATGAAGCTAATAGGCTTGAGTATTACTTCTTCCTTTGTAAGGCACGAGACGGAAAGAGTAGAAGCTATGAAGCGAGAGCAGTATGTTCATGTAAAATCCAAAGGTGATCCCTATGAGGTTCTTCATGGTTATGTAAGGGAAAAAGATTTGCATAGTAATGATCGTGCACTGGCTATTGAAGTTTATCAGTTTGCTAATCCTACGTGGCCTGATGAGGTTGATGTGTACATTCCATTGCGATGAGAAATAATTATAAGCAAGCAGCTTTAATGGCGCTCCAGCACTTTGACCTCGATTGGACACAGATTCGTTTCAATCAACGATCGGACACTTGCACTTTTGTAATAGAGACAAATAAAGAGGGGACTTTTTTGCTGCGTCTTCACTCGGGGAGATCTAAAGAGGAAATAAACTCCGAAATCGCATGGCTGGAGCTTTTGAAGAGAAAAATCGATGTCCCCCTGCCAAAAGGCGTTCATGATCGAACAGGTTCTGTTACGTTCAAAGTGGAGCAAGGTCATGAGGATGGTATATATGCATCTTTAATGCGCTGGGTTGAAGGCGAACATGCGAACGAAAGACTTACCGAAGAACAAATTTACAAAGAAGGCGTTCTATTAGCCAAGCTACATAAAGCGGCACAGGAGCTTGAGTTACCTCCAGGCTTTAATCGTCCAGTGTGGGATGAACATAGCTTTAGAAAAGCAATGCTCCGATTAAAGCTGCACTACCATAGTTTTCTTTCGGATGATGAGTTCGTGCTGTATCAGTCTGCGGCTGAGAAATTATACAACTGGTTGAGTAAGCAGCATAAAAATAAGAACAGAAGGACATATGGCGTCATCCACGGTGATTTACATCAAGGGAACATCATATTTAAAGAGGGTGAACCTCGACCCATTGATTTCGGAAGATGTGGCTGGGGCTATTATCTTTATGATGTGGCACATACCATTCTAGGGTTGTATCCTTTACAAAGAGAACTGGTCATTAAGGGTTACGAAAGTGTGGCCAAGCTTGAAGGGGAGTGGGTTCAGACTTTAGAGCATTTTACGGTCATGGTTATGATCGAAAATTATTGCCATCACGCACCCGACCCTAGAGAAACCGAGGGACTGAAAGCAGAACAGCCTTATGCACAAGCGATTCTAAGGAATTATCTTAAGGGAGATCCTTTTCTTTTTAACACAATTGAGATTTAACGTATAAAAATAGGGCCTCTTTGGGGAATTTATTAAAAGTTCCCTAAGGAGGCTATTATAATGAAAAAAAGCTGGATTGCACCTCTTCTTATCGCAGTTATGCTCTTGTTGGGGCAACAACCTTGCTCCGCTAATGGGTTAGTTCAACCGCAGCCCGAGGCTCCGTCCAGATCTGATTCGGAACCGAAGCTTCCAGATCAGGATTCCCGCGAGCTCATGTACAAAGACACACTGATGCTCTTTCTTTTACCCCATATTGAGAAAAAAATGGCTGAGATTTATTCGCCACTTCTGACGATAACTCCGACAGTGTATCCTTATTTAGTAGAAGTTACAGATATGAAGAGAGTGAATGGATTTCGTCGGTTTGATTTCTTAATTACACTCAACATACACCCTACAGTGGGTCCGCATCTTTCCGTTGGAGAGGATACTATGACTTTTAGAATCACTCCTGGTCCTAAGGTGAAGTTAGAATCATTCAAGCATTTGAGAGACCCGCGTAAGTCTGACCTTACTCCAAATTATCAGAATATCTTAAGATAATACGGTAATTAACTCTTGCAATCACAATTTCGAACGCTTACCCAGCTAACCACACACTCCGATCTATGGGGTGTTTTTTTTGTGTCTAGAATGGTGGTGGATTATTGGCATGTATGGTATTATGAAAATAGTGGTTATATTGATTTTGGTTACTAAATTCAAATTATGAGGTGTGAGGATTGAGTGATCATAAATTCGGAGACGAACACAGAGATGAAATTTTAAGTGAATTCAATGCTAAAATCACAAGCGATATCACAAGTAGCTCTAAGGATAAAGTTAAGGTAGGCATAGCTACTAAAGACGGGCAGTTAGGGTTTCTTTTTACGAGGGGAGGTCTTCGGGAAGGGGCTGGCAGAAAAAGCACCGGTATAACTAAAAAGGTATCTTTGACGTTACCAGAAAAAATCTGGCAGGAAATAGAGCAGGCTTGTGAGGAACAGAACGTATCTCGCTCCCAGGTATTTCGGAACATTATTGAGGCACATTTTGCAAAGGAATCTAAGGAGAGTTAGGTGAGGTCTTTGCTAATCCATGTGTCAAAAGATTCTCTTAGCACTGCACTACAAGCAGCCTTAAAAGCTATATCCCCGAATAGTTCCTCCCGTGTTCTTTCCGGAATACATATTCAGGCGCAAGCGGAGGGTCTGACTTTAACAGCCAGCAATATAAGAATGACCATTGAATATAAGCTTCCTGTGAAGATGGATTCGATGATTGTACACAAACCAGGTGAGATCGTAGTGCCCGCACGTTATTTTTATGAGATCATCCGCAAGCTTGACCCTGGATTAATTAGGCTGGAAATCGCAGAGACATTGATTCTAAATATCCAATCGGGCAATACTCAGTTTCGTTTATGCGGGATGGACACTGCAGAATTTCCGAGAATCCATTACGTGGATCATCCAAACACCCAAAAGATACGCATGAAGAACACACTTTTGAAGCAAATATTTAAACATGTGGTTTTTGCGGTCTCTTCGTTGGAAACTAGACCTGTGCTCACAGGTGTTTCACTTCAAATAGATAATCAAAACATTCGCGTAGTCGCCACTGATGGCATCCGCCTCGCTCAGCATGTTGTTGAGAACGTAGAAGATTACGGAGCAAGTCCTTTAAATGTCATTATACCGGGTAGCACCCTTGAGGATCTTTTAAAAATAATAAACGATGATGAGGGCAGCAGCACCCAAATCGAGATAGGTCAGAAACAAATCAGATTTATTTCTGATGGCTTGAGGGTTCAGTCTGCGCTACTTGAGGGCACTTATCCCTATGTCGATAATTTAATTCCACAAGTATATATATCCGAAGTGATCGTTAAGACAGAGCGTTTGTTACGTGTGGTTGAACGTATTGCTATATTGGCTGGTGAAAGTGTAACGCTCGGTGTATATCCATCCGGTATACTTCATTTAATATCCAGGACCGCCGACGTGGGTGAGGCAAAAGAGGAAATTCCATTGGAGTATCTAGAAGGTGAATATTTTCGAGTAGCTTTTAACGGAAAATATTTCAGAGACATCCTTCGGGCGATCGATAGTGAGACGCTTAGAATAAGGTTTGCTGGAAAAGAAAGACCACTAGTGATACAGCCTGTAGACATGACTTCGTCCACACTTTTTTTAATTACACCAATGAGGACGCAGGATGGAGGATAGGCATATGAGCTTGCTAAGAAGAGTTCTCTTTGCTGGAAAAATATTATATTAATTACTTGGAGGGATGATCTATGAATCTGTTTCAGATGGGATCAAAGCCGCTTGGGACCGAACGAATCACAGCATTTTTAGAGGATAATTATGTGAGTATCGGATATCCCGGAATAGGGGATTTGGAGAACATCAGTAAAGTGGAGCTCCGTGATCGGATGATTCATACATACCAATACAGTGAGTTGGAGCTTACAGAACATATACAAGCCATTCAACTCTTCGTACATACGATGCAGGATGGCGATTATGTGCTGGTGTGTGATAGAGATTGGGTACATTTAGGTGATCTAGGCGATTATTTTTACAATGAATTATTTGACGCACCAGACATCGGTACATGCCATCGACGTGGTGTAACTTGGCTGAAAAGTCTTCCTATAACCGATCTAAACGCAGAGATAAAAGAGTTTCTTAGCAGTAGTGGAGTGGTCAAACAGTATAAGGGGCCGATGCCTAGTGCTCGTGTGGATCTGTGGATTACAGGTTCTTCTGATTCAGAGCAAGCGGTGAGTAATCGAATGCATGTGGATGAAGAGACATTATCAATGGCGCTCGATATTTTGAAGGAAGCTCTTGTTAGTGAGAACACCGAACGACGGGAACGAGCAGCGATTGCAATTCTTCAGTATGCTAAGTAGTGAAGAAAGATTTACGCTCCACATCCTTAGTAAAAAAGCGTTCCATCCGAACTTCAAATATCGGATGAAACGCTTTTGTTATATCTATCGATATCTTCCAATAATCCTCAGATAAATTCAACGAATTCATTGACCGGTTTACGATAGCCACGTGGTCTGATTTTATGTTTCTTGTCTTTGCCGATAGTGATCAGCATAACCGGTACCATATGATCGGGTAGATTTAAAGTGGATTGAATCGCTTCCGGATCAAAGCCGATCATCGGGCAGGTATCCCAGCCTTTATCTTTGGCAATCAGCATGAAGTGCATGGCAGAGAGTGAAGCATTCCGAATAGCCTCATCTCTTTGGAAAGCATCATTTCCTTTGTATGCATTGTTAATCGTTTCTATCTCTGCATCATAATCCTCTTGACTCATAGCCCCTAAAGCTTTAAGTCCTCCGAAGATTTCTGGGGCTTTCAGATAAGCATTCTTATCCCCGAGTACCACTATTACCGCTGAGGCGGAGTGGATTTTATATTGACCGTAAGCCGCTTTACGAATCTCTTCTTTTAAATTCTCATCAGCAACCACTTTATAATTGGCATGTTGAAGATTATATGCAGATGGAGCCAATCTGGCGTAAGAGAACATTTCCTCTAGTTCATTCTGAGGGATCTTCACCCCTTCAACAAAATTCATAGCAGACCTGCGGGATTCAATCAAATCTGTAAAAGCGCTCATGAGTTATTCCTCCATTTGTTATGTATTTGCTTGTTAATTATAAATAAGTGATATTTATAAATGAACTAACTATTAGTTACTAACTCAAAATAGCACAGTTAATTATATTCGTCAATGATTAAATTCACTACATTTACATTCAGCTCGCTAAGCACTTTGGAGTGTCGAAGAATAAATACTATGTTGTAAAATATTGGGATGTAAATTAGGATATTAGGATACGAAAAATTTAAATTGCTTTTATTAATGAAAGGGTGGGAATGTTGAACGATACTAGAGAGCAGTTGATAAAAGACTTGCAAAGAATTGAAGAGAACGATTACGAGCTTAGAAGTGGGGAGCAATTAAGGGATTATGTGAAATTGATGCTTGAGTACATAGGAGATCCACAGCCGAAGCTACGAGATGACTTGATCTATTCCACCTTCTACAAATGGATTAACGAGAAACAATGGTTTAGTGATGCGGAGCTTCGTGAACTACTTTTGATTCTCCTTGACGAGCAGCATTTGTTCTATCACATTGGCAGCAAAGGAGATCAGGCTGTGTTCACAAGAACGTTTTCGGTACTGATCGTTGCGCTGATTCTTCAGCGGCATAGGGAACAGGCTTTTTTAGATAGCGCAGAGTGTACAAATGTGAAGGAAGCGCTGATTAGATATTATGAGGAAGAACAGGATTTACGAGGATTTATGCCAGAAGAAGGCTGGGCACATGCTGCAGCCCATGGCGCAGATGCCTTGGATGAACTGGTACTCTGCTCGGAGAGTGATGCTGCAATAAGGGAAGAGGTTTTGGCAGTCATCCAAAGGATGCTTTACAACGATCAGCACATATTTAGCGACGAAGAAGATGAACGGATCGCTACGATTGTAGCTACAATGATAGATCATCATTTACTTCCACAACAATCTATTGTCGACTGGATTCGTAACTTGGAGCAATGTGGGGGGTGGCCGAGAAGCCGCGGCCAGTACGTTGCTCGTGTGAACACCAAAAATTTCGTTCGTTCTCTGTATTTTAGATTGCTACCATTAAAGAACAATCCGGCAATGGTCGAGGCTTTATTGAAAGCGGAGATGAATTTGAATGAATTTACACAATAAGCATTTAATCATCTATGCAAGTATAAATAATATCGAAAATTATGAATGATTTATTTTAATGTAATAAAAATCACAAAACTTTAGAAAAAATCAAAAACTTTGTGACATTTATAACTTGATAAGTGCTATAATAGAAATATGGCGTTATAAGTTTTTATTTTTTTATTACTATTAAGCAGCAAAGCTTATTTGCAGAGGAGATTCGGATATGTCAGAAACAATCACTCAAACACAACCTGAGCAAGAATCACCAAAATTAGCTGTCACTCAAGAACAAATGAATGTTCTAGAGCAGCTATTGAAGCCTGAAGTTCAGGAGTCGTTAACTGTCTTAGTGGAACAGTTGCCAAAATTAACAGAGCTTGTCGGCGTGCTCACAAAGTCATATGACTTTGTTCAAACTGTTGCTGCGGATGAAGTCTTGAAAAGTGATACGGTAAGTGCAATTAAAGAACTTGCTGAACCAGTGGTGCATTCGGCGAAGAATATGGCAGCTACAGTGATCGAAGCGCAAGATCGTGCGAATGAAAATAGCGATGTGATCGGTGTATTTGGTCTTATGAAGATGATGAAAGATCCACAAGCACAGAAGCTTTTCCGTTTCGTAAATGCTTATCTTCAAGTTGCCGGCGAACGCAGTCAACAGAAATAATATTTTTTATATCTCATTCGTAAGGACGGAGGAAACATCATGTCTAAACATATTGTCATTCTAGGAGCAGGTTATGGTGGTCTACTAAGCGCCTTAACTGTACGCAAGTACCTGAAGAAGGACGAAGCTAAAATTACAGTCGTTAATCAATATCCTACACATCAAATTATTACAGAATTGCATCGTCTTGCAGCGGGTAGTGTTGCAGAAGGTGCTGTTGCTATGCCATTAGCTAAGCTTTTTGCAGGTAAAGATATCGACCTGAAAATTGCAAAGGTGAATTCTTTTTCTGTTGAGAACAAACAAATTACACTATCTGATGGTGTGACATTGTCCTACGATGCTTTAGTTGTGGGTCTTGGAAGCACTACGGCTTATTTTGGCATTCCAGGTCTTGAGCAATACAGTATGGTATTGAAATCGGCAGCAGATGCTAACAGAATTCATCGTCATATTGATGAGCGTATCCGTGAATATGCGAAGTCTAAAAATCCAGCGGATGCAAGCATCCTAATCGGTGGCGGTGGCTTAACAGGTGTTGAACTTGTTGGTGAAATCGCTGATGTGTTGCCAACACTCACTAAGAAATATGGCGTGGATCCTAAAGAAATTAAACTGATGCTGGTTGAAGCAGGTCCTAAGATTCTACCAGTATTGCCAGATGCATTGATTGAACGCGCAGTGGCAAGCTTAGAAAAACGTGGTGTTCAATTCTTGACAGGACTACCTGTTACGAATGTAGCGGATAATGTCATTGACTTGAAAGATGGTCAAAAAATTATTGCTAACACCTTCGTATGGACTGGCGGTGTACAAGGAAATCCACTGATTGGTGAGTCCGGTCTTGAAGTGAACCGTGGTCGTGCAACGGTAAATGAATTCTTGCAATCCACATCACACAAAGACGTATTCGTTGCTGGTGACAGCGCCGTTGTCTTTGCCGAAGATGGTCGTCCATATCCACCAACTGCACAAATCGCTTGGCAAATGGGCGAATTGATCGGGTACAATCTTTATGCATACTTGAAGGATAAATCATTTGAATCCTTTAGTCCGATCAACTCAGGTACGCTTGCGAGCTTAGGTCGTAAAGACGGTGTAGCCATCGTTGGTGCTAGCTCAACTCCGCTAAAAGGATTACCTGCAACCTTGATGAAGGAAGCAAGTAATATTCGTTACTTGTCCCACATTAAAGGATTGTTTAGCTTAGCTTATTAATTGTATTTTTGGAAAACCTGCTCTAATTTGAGCAGGTTTTTTTGTTGATCTCTAGTGGTTTCTACCATGAATTGTTAATGATTGTCCTAGTACGTAGTATTCATTTTTGATATACTATATTGGCTAATATTAACAGGGGAAAATAGGGGGAGGATTACGTGATGTTATTCCGACAAAACGATGTCATTCTGTTTCAAGGCGACAGTATAACGGATTGGGGTCGTAATTATGAAGATGCTTCATCGCTTGGTGTAGGTTATGCATTGATGATCGCCGCTCGTCTGGGGCATTTATATCCTGAGAAGAATCTTACGTTCTATAATCGTGGAATTAGCGGCAACCGTGCAGTAGATTTGCAGGAACGCTGGGAGAAGGATTGCCTGAATCTGAAGCCGACTTGGGTGTCCATATATATTGGGATTAACGATACTTGGCGCCGCTTTGATTCTGGTCAGGAAACAACGCCTGAACAATTTGAAGCTGCGTATCGTGACCTGATCGAACGCACGCAGCATTCGCTGGCTGCTAATTTAGTCTTAATCGAGCCATTTGTGTTGCCTGTCCCAGAAGATCGTAGAACTTGGCGCCAGGATTTGGACCCTAAAATTCACATTGTTCGTGAACTGGCACGTGAATATGGTGCATTGCTTGTTCCGTTGGATGGCCTGTTTGCTGCGGCATCCGTGAAAGCAGAACCTGCTTATTGGGCTCCGGATGGAGTACATCCATCACCTGCGGGCCATGCACTTATTGCAGAGGCTTGGCTTAAGACGGTAGGCGCAATTCAAGCTTAATCGTCTGATCATATCACTACATATTTACTTGATTTTATAAGACTAGAACCACTCATTAAAGGAGCAGGTTATAGTCTTTTTTTAAAAATATAAGAATTTATATGTTCCATGCTATAAATTATCCTTATATTTCTCGCTTAAACACTTCGGAAAGTCGATTTCTTTAAATTTATGGACGCTGTTATAATTGGGTTATGTTTCTTTTCTTGGAGGTGGTTCGCATTAGGAAATTACTATGGGTTGTACCCTTGTTCTTGGTTGCTCTTTTAAGCGGGTGTAAGAATGATGTGGGCTTCATCAATGCAAGGTGGATCGCCGGAGTGTCTTTAACTCCTGTAACAACTAGTGATCAGAACCAAGTTGATCGACCCGAACATTTTGAGACCCTAATACTGAAGGACTCCGCTCTGATTAAGGCGCTTGCGGAGGCTATGAACAAGAGTGAAAAATTATCAGGTGAGCTAGATTGGGCTCCTGATTTCGATATGGAGCTTGTTTATGGTGATGGCTACTCGGAGGATTATTACATAGCAATAGGTGATGAACTTGGCTATAAAGGTTTATTTACTACAGCTGAGAATAGTGGTCAGGGCTATTCGATTCCGGTGAAGAACGCAGATCAAATAAGAAAACTCATCTATGGAACAGCAGATCAGGCGAACATAGAACAGACGGAGTCGCTGGAGTCCTCTATTAAGGTTACAGGTCCAGTAACGATATCACATAATGTTCTCTATCCCTTAACTACTAGAACTGGATTCTTGAATCTGCAGCTTTTAGATGGAACCTACAGTGAGGATTGGACAACACGAGGTCCGTTGATGGGAAGGAATTGGAGTGGCAGATTTGGGCTTGTTCTTATCGATAATCAAGGGAGAACTTTGAATAGCTTTCCACTCAGTGAACATTTTGAGGATCCCATAATATTTAATGATTTTTTCCAAATTCAGTTTGAGGACTATAATGGCGACGGCGATCCGGATTTTACGATTGGTCAGTACGGATCCAGTAACGGTTACTTCTACAAGCTATTTACGCTTAGAAAAAATAACGTTATAGAGGAATTAGGGATCAAACTCGGCTCTGATTTATTTATCAGCGGTCCTAAGGGGTATTCGATAAAGCTTGATAAAGTGGATGATCATAGCTTCAAGAGAAGTTATTACGATAATGTAGCGGGTAAACAGATGGAAGATATTTTTCAGTGGAATGGAAGTGCATTTCAGAAGTTAGACAAGTGATTCATACCAGAAGTGAGAGGAATGTGTGATAGATGACGAGTGATACCATACAAGATTTAGAAGGGCTAAAAGCCATAGGGAAAGTAGTAGGACATACCATCGCCGAGATGAAAAAGAAAGTAACTCCAGGTATGACAACAGCTGAGCTTGATAAGATTGGAGCTGAAATTCTAGCGGAATTCGGAGCATCTTCAGCCCCAATGATAACGTATAATTTTCCAGGCAGCACCTGCATCAGTGTGAATGAAGAGGTTGCTCATGGGATTCCTGGTCCTAGAGTGATTAATGCTGGTGATTTGATCAATATTGATGTATCTGCTGAACTGAATGGTTATTATGGGGACGCCGGAGTTTCGTTTCAATTACCACCTTATAATGATGACATTCTTCGTCTATGCCAGAGTGCAGAGGAAACTATGATGAGCGTGATCAATCATCTGAGAGCAGGGATGAAGGTCAATGAGATTGGCAGAATGATGGAACTCGAAGCTCGGAAACGCGGCTATAGAGTGGTACGTAATCTGTGCAGCCACGGGATTGGCAAATCACTCCATGAGAAGCCTTTTGAAATCTTACCTTTCTACAATCCAAGAGTGACTACAGTGTTAAAAGAGGGACAGGTGATTACGGTTGAACCCTTCCTTTCTACTGGAGCAGATTACGTGGAGCAGCAGTCGGATGGATGGACACTGAGTGTTGTAGACAATGGCCGGGTAGCACAGTTTGAACATACGATTATTGTGACTAAAGGTGAGCCTATTATCCTAACCAAGCCATAAAGAGGAGAGTGCGAAATTGAAAATCGCCTTTATACTTTTTGACGGGATTACGTTCTTAGATTTTGCGGGGTTCTATGATGTTATTTATCGATTGGGGCAATTTGAAATCGGCAAAAATTTGTCTTGGGATATATGTGCAGCGTCGGAGGAAGTGACGGATGAGTTAGGTTTCACAGTTAAAGCTGGAAAAGTGCTGCCAGAGCTTTCGGAGTATGACATGGTATTTGTACCCGGAGGGATGGGGACACGGAAACTTCGTTATGATGAAGGTTTTGTCTCGTGGATTGCTGGCGCTCACAATGTTCCTTATAAGGTATCCGTCTGCACCGGCTCACTGCTGCTTGGGGCTGCGGGGCTACTAGGAGGGAAAAAAGCTACTACCCATCCATCTGCCTATGAATTACTAAAACCTTACTGTGAAGAAGTTGTGGAGTCCCGTATTGTGCATGATGGTAATGTGATTACAGGTGGTGGAGTTTCTACTTCCATTGATCTGGGGTTATATCTGATTTCATACTTGGCTGGAGAAGCAGCGATGAATTCGGTAAAAAAGCAGATTGATTATCCATACGAGATGCAGGGGATTGTTAGAATCTGAAGTTAAATCAGCAGAAAAAATACACAACAGGAGGGGTACGATGAGCGAGCGACTGCCCTGCCAAACCGCAGATTGTAAGGCAAGTATTCTTCCTGCAACTGCTTTAAAAACAGGTGGGATTTGCATGCCATGTCATCAGAGGAAGATTGCTCTGGAGAAACAGGCGTTTATTGAACAGAATCGAAAAGATGTTGATTTGTATGCAGGCGTGAATGATCCGGTTGAAATTCTTAAAATCATGCATAAACCGCGGAAGTACAATCCGCTTGAACACGAAATCCCCTTCCACAAAACCGCGCAAGAATTGTATCATAAACTGACTGGAAGCGAACGGGAGCGATTGGAGACTTACGCGATTGCATTGCTGGAAGAAGATGATTTTGACCAGGCTGAAACCATTCTGCTGTCGCTTGCATGTTTTTCAAGTGCGCATATTGAGCGGGGGCTGGAGGCCTTTTTTCGCAAAGGGAAGTATTATCCTGGCATTCTCTATAAGGATGCAGGTCAGGATATCCGCGATAAGCTCATTCATCAATTGGAGTTCGATTCAGCTAACCGTAATCACTTGCTGCTTGCTCTCGCCTGGATTGGCGATGAAGTGGTTGTTCGGTTATTCGAGATATGGCGGCAGCATCCGCCGAGATGGGCATCGGAGTTAAATGTGTCTCCGGAAACCTATGCCCATGAAGCAGGGTGGGAGTTAGATTTCGATGGCGGGAAACGGCTGCTTTTTTACCCCGAGAGTTATCATTTTAAAGTATGTGGTGAAGGAAAAGAAGGGATAGATCGAGCTCCTTTGACGGTAACGGCATTGCAAGCAGGTGAACAATCCTGCCCTTGGTGTGGCAGTAAATTGACAGTCCTATTTGATTACAACTTGCAGAACCCGCTTTTTCAATTTATGAAGCTGTCTGGTCAACGGTTAAGGATTGCAGCTTGTATACACTGTAATTGTTATGGCACCGTGTTTATGAATGTAGATCTTGATGGCAGGTACTCGTGGAGTGAATATAATGCCGTTCCTGATTTTTTGCCTGAAAATGAAGATATGGAGCAATTCTCATGGCATGTCATGCAGCTATCAGAACGTCAGATGGGAGCCTATGATAATGCGTATTGGATGCTAGAGGCGCCTGCGTCGAAGATAGGAGGACATCCGACCTGGATTCAGGATGCAGAATATCCTGAGTGCCCTTGCTGTTCGATGACGATGAAGTTTATTGCGCAAATGGACATGGAACAGGCCGAGGACAGCGAGGGGATTTATTATGCATTTCTGTGTGAGGCTTGTCTGAAGGTAGCGGTGAATTACCAGCAGTCATAAGTAGTTTTACATGCATTTAACATGCCACATATGCTCAAGTGATATAACAGAAGGAACTAGGTGAAAAGGTGGCTGTTAGATGAAACTAAGTAAAGAGGAAAAATCATGGATTTTATATGACTGTGGAAATTCGGCTTATTCGATGGCGGTTACAACGGCTTTACTGCCTATTGTATTTGGGATGTTTTCAAATGTTAACAACAGCATGGATTTGGGTTATTTTAATTCCATAGCGAGTATTCTGGTGGCCATCCTTAGCCCGATTTTAGGGACGATGGCAGATTATAAGGATAAGAAAAAACGCTTCTTCATATTTTTCTCATTAATCGGCGTAATAGCTACAGCTTCGCTGGCTTTCGTTGCACCTGCGAGTGGGCAGTGGCAGTTATTGATTGTATTTTATATTTTGTCAGTCATAGGATTTGCCGGGGCCAATATTTTTTATGATTCTTTTCTGGTGGATGTAACCACGGATGAAAGGATGGATAAGGTATCCTCAAAAGGGTTTGCTTTTGGATATATCGCCAGCGTTATTCCATTCGGTATCAGCCTACTGCTGATTCTGTTTATGGGGATGGATAAATCAATCGGCTATCAGATTGGATTTATAATCACTGCCCTTTGGTGGGGACTGCTGACCATGCCTATGATCAAGGATGTGCAGCAAAGATATTACATAGAACCTGAACCCAAACCGATCATTAATAGCTTTAAAAGACTGGGAGACACGTTTAAAAATGTCAGACAGCATAAAGTAGTATTTGTATTCTTGATCGCCTACTTTCTCTATATTGATGGGGTAGATACGATTATTAAAATGGTAGTGCCATATGCCACATCGGTACTGGGTGCTGATGCTTTTGATACCTTTACTTTACTGGGGATCTTATTAGTTATCCAAATCATCGCATTTCCGTGTGCTATCCTGTACGGTAATCTTGCCAAAAAATACTCAGCTAGAACGATGATCATCGTGGGGATTTTTACATATATCATTTCTTGTATCGCGGCTTACTTTATTACTTCAGTGTGGCATATATTTATTCTGGGAGCGCTAATTGGATCTGCCCAGGGAGGGATTCAAGCGCTCAGCAGATCTTATTATGCGAAGATTATTCCGAAGGAAAAATCCAATGAATTCTTTGGCTTTTACAATATCTTTGGCAAGTTTGCGGCGATTGTGGGTCCTGCTATAATGTCATTAACAACTACCCTAACAGGCAACGCTAAATTTAGTATTTTAGCGATTATCCCACTATTCATTATTGGATTCTTCGTATTTATAACTTTACCAAAAGAGAAGCTTGAACAAGATGAACCGAAGGGACTTATCCTATGAAGTCAAGCAAAGAACAAATGGCAATGGCCAAACATCTGATTGTCATCTCTTACGATGCCTTTTCAGAAGACCAATGGGAAATGGCCAGCCGTCTTCCAAACCTATCGAAATTGATTAAGAACGGAGCGCATAGTAATCAATTAAAAAGTGTATATCCCACGCTCACTTATGTGGTACACACTACGATAGCAACCGGTGTATATCCAGATAAGCATGGTATCCACCATAACAATCCATTTCAGCCGTTTGTGAAGGAAAAGGAGCAAAGCTGGTTCTGGTTCAGAAATGCGATAAAGGTGCCCACGATTTATGATGCTGCGCGCGAGCATAACATGAGTACCGCAGGAATCCTCTGGCCGGTATCAGGGAAATCCTCAATCCAATATAATATCCCTGAAATCAGAGCCATCAACAACGAAAATCAGGCACTGAAGGTGTTAAAAAGCGGGAGCCCGTTATATTGCATTGAAATGGAGCTGAAATATGGACGGCTTCGAAAAGGGATTGAACAGCCTTATCTGGATGACTTCACGACAAAGTGTGCGATAGAAACGATTAAGCGTAAAAAGCCTAATCTTCTTATGATGCATTTGATTGATCTGGATGACGCCAAGCATGTCTACGGCACTGACAGCGATGAAGTGAAGCGGGTAATGACACGTATGGATAAGCGGTTAGGTGATATTATACAAGCAGTGGATGAAGCCGGGATAAAGGATGACACGGTTTTTTTAGTTTTGGGTGACCATGGCCAGTTCAATGTTCGGTACAAAGTGCATTTGAACAACCTTTTGCAGGAAAAAGGGTTGATCTATGAAGAGAACGGCGAAATGAAGTGGAGAGCTTACTTTCAGTGTGGGGGCGGATCCGCTTATCTGCATATTAAAGTAGGTGATGAAGAAGCTGAACAATTAGCGTTAGCTGTTATTCAGGAATATATGGATGATGACGCTTCAGGTATAGAGGAAATGTATACTAGAGAGCGGCTGAATCAACTTCATGTGGGCCCATCTACTAAATATATGCTTGAAGCTAGGAGAGGCTATTGTTTCGATGAGAGTATGGATGAACCTACGATTGTTGATTTGGACAAACAAGGGATTAAATATGCTACGCATGGCTACTCTCCCGATAAAGAGGATTATAGATGCAACTTGGTGATCTCAGGGAATAAGGTGAAAAGTGATTTTCCCATAGGGGATCTCAAAATGGTAGATATAGCTCCTACGATGGCAAAGATTTTAGGGATTGATTTTAATCCTTGTGACGGAAGACCTTTAGATGAAATTTTCATTTACTAAAGCAAGCTGTGAGAAAAGCATTCATAATTACTAGATAACGCGTTGGTAGAGAAGAGCCGTACTCTTGCCAGCGCGTTATTTGTTTACCTAGGAGGAGAGCTTGTGCTTGGTATAGATTGAATATATATAAAGTCGGAATACTTACGGGAGCTATATCCATATACAATGGAATTAAAATGGAGTAAGAGGAGAATTGGATATGGATGCTGATATTAGACAAAAAATTCTAAATAAAAATGACAGACTTATTAGTATGGTTATTGAACGTGCTAAGAGAGATTTTCCTGATGACATTGCAATCATTGGGCTTACAGGTTCTTTCAGTACCGGAGATTTTCATGAAAAAAGCGATCTTGATCTAATTATAATTAATAACACGGCCCAAGGCTGGGGGATATCTTCGTGTTTTATTCTGGAGGATGTTGGATACGACATCTATTGTACGCCATGGGAAACAAGGATAGAAGATCAAGCGAACCTAGAGAGCCCAATGATTTCGTGTCTGATAGATTTAGAGCTGTTATATTGTGCGAAACCCGAATATTTGGAAAAGCTAAATTTATATAAACAGAGAGCTCTCGATGCTTTGGCAAAGCCTATAGGGAGTGAATGTATTAGTAGAGCGAAAAAGAATATAGTCATAGCAAAACAAGAATATACGAATACATTACTTTCTGAAGATATCGGAGCAGTGAGGTATGCTTCATGTGAAGTTGTATACAATTTGGTAAATGCTCTAACACATTTGAACAATACCTATTTTAAAAGGGGACTTAAGAGATATCTGGAGGAAATAGCTACGTATCGTTATGTTCCTGATGATTTTGAAAATATATATATGGCTGTGATCGATGCGAAGACAATTATTGAAATCAGAAGTGCATCATATAGATTTTTAGAAAGCGTCAATGATTTATATAATAAAATGTATAAGGATTTTGTGATTCAGCCTGTCCCTACCTATGATAATCTTGGTGGCACCTTTGAGGAATTATGGTGTAATTGCCGCAATAAGGTTATAGCAAGTGTGGAATTAAATGATAAATCTTATACTTATTATGCAGCCATGGGCATACAAAATTTTCTTGATGAAATGACAGAATCAAGGGGAACGAAAAAGTTTGATATTATGCAGTATTTTGATTCAGATCATCTGCATTTATTTAAAGAGCAGTTCCTGCAGGTCATGGATGAATATCTTGAAGAATATAATAAGGTGGGAAGGAAAGTTGAACGATACGATACTTTTGAGGAATTATATAACGAATACATGAAGGTGTGATAGAGAAGATTACCAGATTACGAATTTTCGTAGTCTGGTTTTTTATTTTTTTGTGGAACGATAAAATTATTTTAAGTCAGATGGGTAAAATAAACGATCATTATACTAGTGATGTCCGATTTGCCAAAGTAGTGAAAATTGTTATAGACTATTTTTTATCGGCTTTTGTCCAGTGGATGTTTTTCACTTGCAGTGATATAAAAAACTAATTTGAAGTGGGGAAATGGAATGCATGGAATAAGACAGCATCAAAAATCAAATAAGCTGAAGATATTTTCAAAAGTCATATTAATTATTATAGGGGCACTTATAACTTCATATGGCCTGGAATCCGTATTAATACCTAACAATGTTTCAGATGGTGGTGTAACAGGCCTAAGTATCGTTGGCTCACAGCTGTTTGGATTACCACTAGGGCTGCTAATTGTTATAATTAACATCCCTTTTGTTTGGTTAGGATATAAGCAAATTGGTAAAAGCTTTGCTATTTATTCCATTATCGGTATTGCCTCACTAGCCATTGGTACAAGCCTAATGCACCATGTGCCAACGATTATTGAAGGAGATACATTATTAATTACTGTTGTAGGCGGGATTATCATCGGTTTTGGTATGGGTTTAGCGTTACGTAATGGTGGGGCGTTAGATGGGATCGACATGTTGGCTGTATTGCTTTCACGAAAAATACCTTTTGGGACAAGTGATCTAATCTTATTCCTAAACATGTTTGTCTTTATTGTTGTTTCAACTGCATTTGGGCTACAAGGGGCGATTCTATCCGCACTTGCTTATTTTATTGCTTCTAAAGTGATACATATCGTTGAGGAAGGTTTGAGCGGATCTAAAACTTTCAAAATCATCACCGTTCAACCGGAAATTATGGTGGAAACGATTCGTGACCGATTGGGACGTGGGGCAACCTATACCGATGCATACGGTGGTTACTCTAATGAACAATTCAAAGAAATTACCTGTGTAATTAACCGTCTGGAAGAAAGCAAAATCAAGGAAATCATTCATGAAATTGACCCTAACGCTTTTGTCGTAGTATATGATGTAGCAGAAGTTAAGGGCGGTAATTTCAAAAAGCATAATATTCACTAATTACGATCCTGAAGTGCATCTCCTTAAGTGTTTGACAAATGCATAAAATGTAACTATTATTGTTGCATCTGATTAATGCACTTGTTGCTAGCCGGGTAGTATGGCAAAAGGAGAGATTTATAGTGAACATCAGCACCCGTTTTGCGGTAGCCATTCATATATTAACGTTAATCGACAGTAATAAAGAGGGTAAAAGTACCTCGGAGTGGATAGCTGGTAGTGTGAACACCAACCCTGTAGTTATCCGCCGGCTAACTAGTATGTTGCAAAAAGCAGGACTGGTAACGGCCCGCCCCGGAGTCGCAGGAGCCTCACTTTCACGTAGTAGCGCTGAGATTACACTACTTCAGATTTATAAGGCAGTAAACGCGGTGGAGGAGGATTCGTTGTTCTCGGTTCATGAGCACCCTAACCCGGATTGTCCAGTCGGCAAAAATATAGCCAGCGCCATTGTGCCGGTATTCTCGCTCGCGCAAAAGGCGATGGAGAATGTCCTTCAGGAGGTTACTTTGGAGCAGATTGTGAATGAAATGCCTGAAATATAACCACTCCATATCGCAACGTAGAATGAAGACCACAACATGTGCTAACGTGATTGTGGTCTTTTTTTATTGGAAACATATCAAGAGGCTCCGAATGGCTCGGGTCAGGAGAGTAGTGACTTAAAGAAGGGAAGTAGAGCGTAATCATAGAATCTGTATTTAGAAGGCATAAAACAGATAATACTTCATATAGGGAAACTCTAATATGCTGAAGTAGAAAATGAACGGAGGATTTACAGTGGAACAAATCGCATTAATCTCAGATATTCATGGAAATATCCCGGCTTTGACAGCCGTATTAGAGGATATTAAGCAGCGTGGAATTAGCAGGATATTTTGCCTAGGTGATATTGTTGGTAAAGGACCAAATTCAGATCTAGCCGTTGATATCATTAAGAACAATTGTGAAATCAGTGTTATGGGAAACTGGGATGATTTAATGAATCAGGATGTTGATTTTGAAATGGCCCGGTGGAGTCGGAATTTGTTAGGGAAAGACCGCCTCGCTTATTTAGGTACATTACCGTTCTCGATTGAGTTTATGATGAGTGGTAAGTTTATCCGATTATTTCATGCCTCACCGCGAAGCTACTATGAACGGATTCAGCCTTGGGACGATTATGAGAAGCGGTTGTCTATGTTTGGTTGTTCTGATCTCTGCCAGGAGAAGCGACAAGCGGATATCGTAGGTTATGGGGACATTCACAATGCTTTTATACAACATTTAGAAGGGAAGACTTTATTTAATGTTGGCAGTGTGGGGAATCCTCTAGATATCACTCAGGCATCTTATGTGATTTTGGAGGGGGAGTATGGAGGCCTGACAACAGCGTCTTTGAATATACAATTTGTAAGAGTTCCTTATGATATTGAGTTAGCCATTCAACAAGCCATAGATGCAGTTATGCCAGCTACAGAGCCCTATATTCGAGAGCTTAGAACTGCGCAGTATAGAGGGAATGTACGGTGATAGATATTGAACGGTCGAATTGCAACGCTAATTCACAACATCAAAAAGTAACGGAGGGAACGAATTGAAGCTTAGTCATGTATTTGAGCAATTCCCTACTTTGGAAACCGAACAACTAACACTGAAAAAAATTGAAGTTAGTAACCTTGAAGAGGTATTTGGAATTTATAGCAATGATCAAGTGTTTGAGTACTGCGGAATTATTCCGAAACATAATAAAGATACAGTAAAGAATATGATCGGACATTTCGAACGTGATTTTAATAAAGGGTTAAGAGTGAAGTGGGGAATTTTCCGTAAAAATAATCCGTACATACTGCTAGGTATCATCGAAGCTATGGATTTTAATCAAAAAGTGGATATGGTCACGATTGGTTATTTTTTGGCGGAGTCTTATTGGGGGAAAGGGATTGCAACTCAGGCCGTTGAAATGGTGAAAAAATATTTATTTGAGACGGCAGAGGTCAATCGAATCCAAGCTGAAGTCATGCCTTTTAATGAGCGGTCCAAGCGGGTCCTTTTGAAAAGTGGCTTTCTGAAAGAGGGGACGTTAAGACAAGCCCATGTATGGTCAGGTAAAGGACTCATTGATTTGGAGATTTACAGCATTCTTGCTGAGGAATATGGAAAGGGAGAAAACAGATCCTAGTGAAAGTAGGGGAGATTATGGGGACTATCGTGGTAATCGGTGGGGGAGAGCTAATCGATTTAGAAACGCTTGAAATGGATCGTGAAGTTGTGAAGTTAACCCAGAAAGTTAATCCGAAAGCGTTATTTATTCCAACAGCTAGTAGTGATGCACCAGGTTATTGTGATACGTTCAACAAAGTGTACGGCGAGATTCTAGGATGTGAAACAAGTCATTTATTGCTTGTGAGCCAAACCTATACCCATGAAGAAATCGCAGAGTTAATTATATCCGCTGATCTGATTTATGTTGGTGGTGGTAATACCCGAAAGATGCTGGAGATTTGGAAAAATACCGGCGTAGATGCTCTTCTAAAAGAAGCGTACAACTCGGGGACTATTTTGGCAGGGCTGAGTGCAGGTTCCATTTGCTGGTTTGAATATGGGCATAGTGACTCTGAAGCGTTCGACGACCAAGGGAACTGGCAGTATATTAAGCTTGAAGCGATGGGGATTCTGCCAGGTATTCATTGTCCACATTATAATGAGGATATTCGGGTTGAGGATTTTTCGCGTATGGTAAAAGACGGAGGTTTGCTCGGAATCGCAGTGGATAATAACTGTGCCATCATCTACAAGGATAATGAATATAAGGTGATATCAACCAGAGAAGAAGCTAAAGCCTACCGTGTGATGGACTCGGAGCGAGGTGTTGTAGTTACGCAAATCCAAGAACACCCAAGCTACAGACCACTTCATGAAGTGTATGGTGGAGGTGATCAATGAAGTCTAATCAAATCTCAATTATCGTGGCGAGTCTTATTCTAGGGATTTCATTTATTATTGGATGTTCAATAACTAATGGCGATAAAGAGTTGGAAGTTGATCAAGACCAGACTCCATCCATAGTAACGGCAGATAAGCTTTTGATGGATATTAAAGAGACGGCCTTATACTTAAATCTGACTGAAGATCAAGTGATGAATATTATTAAAACGGAGCATGAGAATTTAAGTAGATCGGGCATTTTTCAAGGAACTATGTTTCCTTATATCAGAGTTGGTAATGAATATCTTTTTAACAAAGACTTATTAACAACATGGGTTTCGGATGCTTCCTTAAATAGGAGGGTTTATCTAAACCGACAAACGAAATAAGGTTTAACTCGGATAAGGAAGGTGCTCTTTATTAAACTACTGTTTGTCTGCAGCCAGAATCGCTGGCGAAGTCTAACTGCGGAGAAGATATTTCAAGGAATTGATGGTCATGAAGTGAGATCTGCTGGGACAGAGGATCATGCCAGAATCAAACTTACTGAGGGGCATGTGGGCTGGGCAGATGTTATTTTTGTGATGGAGAAGAAGCATGTTCGAAGAATTCAAGATAAATTCAGAGACGGTGTAATCGGCAAAAGAATAATTTGTTTGAATATATCAGATGATTATAAGTATATGGATGAAGATTTAATTGGACTTCTTGAATCCAGTGTATCTGAATATTTACAGGAATGGCACTCCTAAGGATGAAGTGTTCTTATGAATCATGTTTGGCTGTGAATCAGTCAGCATGATTTTTTTGTTGGTAATTGACAAACATATAGAAGGTAACTATACTAAAGATAGTTAATTTGTAACTGATCAAGTTACAGGAATAGTGGGAGGAAACATAATGACAACTAAAACAACACTTCATCCGGACGTAGAGATTGGTCTGGTACAAATTAGAGTAAGTAATTTAGAGCGTTCGCTAACCTTTTATCAGAACGTGGTGGGGTTAAGTGTCTTGCGACAATCTGGCCGTGAGGTGGAAATGACTGCTGACGGTCAAAATGTGTTATTGATTCTGCGGGAGATTGAGAATGCAAAGGTTCTACGTCCGAACTCAGTGGCTGGATTGTATCATTTTGCTATCCTTGTTCCGGATCGTCCTAGCTTGGGACTCGTTGTACGCAATTTGATCGCGTCGGGAATTGAAGTGGGTCAGGGAGATCATTTGGTGAGTGAAGCACTGTATATTCAGGACCCGGATAACAACGGAATCGAAATTTATAGAGATCGTCCTAGGGATACATGGAAGTATGATGCGGAAGGGCATGTAATGATGACAACGGACCCAGTGGATGTAGATGGTTTGTTGGCGGCTTCTGAAGGTTTACAATGGAACGGGCTGCCAGCTGGAACGGTGATCGGACATGTACACTTTCATGTTGGTAATTTAACTAAGGCGAAGGAGTTCTACGTTGGTTTGCTTGGTTTTGATCTAGTAGCTAATTATGGCAGTGCGGCAATGTTTATCTCAGCAGGTGGGTATCATCACCACATTGGATTGAATATATGGGCAGGGCAAGGCGCACCTGTGGCACCTGCTGATGCAGTAGGAATTGATTATTTCACCTTACTTCTTCCGAATGAAGAGGAGCGTACGTCTGTAGTGGAGCGTGTTAAGCAGGCGGGTTACACCGTTGTTGAAGAGAATGGAGCCCCTACATTCAAAGATCCATGGAACATTGGAATCAGACTTATAGTGAAAAGTCATACGAAATAACTAATCACCAACAGAATTCACCTTTTTCTGGATAGAATGAACTATCCATTTTTGTCCATTTATTTTATAATATTTGGAAAAAGATGGGCGGAAGGGTGAAGGTTGTTGGAATCATTCAAAATGGCGTATGTGATCCTTTGTCACAAAAATCCTGAGCAGATCAATATGCTAATCGATAGTTTAACTAATGACTCCGTAGAGTTTTTCCTACATGTCGATCAGAAGAGTGGTATTGAAGCTGATATTACTCACCGTAACGATATTCATTTTGTCAAAGAGCCTATTGATGTACGGTGGGGACATTACAGTCAGATTGAATGTGTTTTGAAGTGTTTTGCGCTGATCAAAAAACATGGGAAATTCAATTATATCCACATCATAAGTGGTCAGGATCTGCCCTTAGCTTCCAACGAAGTTATTCTTGATTTCTTTAAGAAGAATCAGGGGGACGAATTTGTAAAGTATCAGCAATTACCGAATACTTCTGAAACGTGGGGATGTTATGAGAGGGTGTCGGTTTATTATCCTAGATTCCTGATCTCAAGAACCAGGCGTATGGCTGCCATTAGGATGAGGTATATTAAAGCAGTAATGAACGTTCCATTCTTGCAAAGAAGGTTGGGTGTTCTGCCAAAATCGCTGTATAAAGGCTCTAACTGGATGTCTATTACAGGTGAATGTATGGAATACATCATGGAGTTTACTTCTACGTCTCCAGAGTATGTTAGATTTTTTAAGAAGACATTATGTGGAGATGAAATCTTCTTCCATACGATTATTTTGAATAGTGGGTTTAAGAACAATGTACGGAGTGAAATTAAGAGGTATACAGACTGGGGAACAGGACCGGATTATCCAAGAACACTAACGATAGAAGATTATGACCGGATCACTCGTACGGGTACAGAATGCTTTTGGGGGAGAAAGTTTGATCTCGATATCGACAGAAGCATCGTTCAGGATCTCCTTGATATAAATACTAAAGTAAAAACATCGTAAACATATACAGGAGGAAATAATATGAAAATCGCAGTTGTAGGAGCAAGTGGAAAAGCCGGAAGCCGAATCACTCAGGAAGCGCTAGATAGAGGCCATGAAGTTACAGCCATTGTACGGGATGCATCGAAAGTTGCAAATCGTAAGGCAAAGGTCATCGAAAAGGATGTATTTGCACTTACCGCTGAAGATTTGAAGGGTTTTGATGTTGTTGTGAATGCTTTTGGAGCACCATTTGGACAAGAGCATCTGCATGTGGATGCCGGAAATGTGCTTATTGAAGCATTAAAGGATGCCCCTAATACAAGATTGATTGTAGTTGGAGGTGCGGGAAGTTTATATGTAGATGAAGCTAAGACGCTTAAAGTGGTAGATACCCCTGATTTCCCTGACTTTATCAAGCCAACGGCTACGAATCAAGGGAAGAACCTGGAGATCCTGCAAGGTACAGACTCGCTGTCTTGGACCTTCGTTAGTCCATCCGCTAATTTTGCAATTGGGACAAGAACGGGTTCTTATGTGAAAGGCAAAGATCATCTGCTTGTGAATTCCAAAGGTGAGAGCTATGTCAGCTATGAAGATTATGCGATTGCTATTGTAGATGAAATTGAACAGCCGCAGCATATTCGTGAACGGTTTACAGTTGTTTCGGAATCATAAGTGAGTATAACGAGTAAGGACTATATATAAAAAGAAAGCAGAGCCAGATAAGGGCTCTGCTTTCTTGCATCAGTCTATTCTCTTGCTTCCGCAATTTCAGCAATCCGTTTGTTTGCGTGTCCGCGATAAATTCCGCCATGATAGCAAATGACCGTTTCAATCTCATACTCGGCGAACTTTGTCAGAGAGATTAAAGCTTGCTTCATGTCAGGCGTTGCCGAAGGAGTGGGGCCGTGCAGTTCACCGCCTTGAACGGTAAGAGCATCCGCGGCAATTAGCGTACGGCTATCGTGATGGTATAGACTCAGATGTCCAGGGCTATGTCCTGGTGTATGGATAATCGTAATTCCACCGGCAAGAGGCAGTATTTCCCCATCCACTACGGTTCGATCTACTCTTCCTTTAGGGGGATGAGATAACACGGATAGGAAAGCGCGGCGCCATTCCTCTGGTACATGAGGGGGGATCATGGCTTCTACCGCAGCTAAAGCTTCAGGGGTGTGTTTAAGGAGCATTCGCTCTCCTTCAATATAAGGCTGCTCGATTTGGTGAGCCAGAACTGTCAGTTCTAGACATTCTTCTGACAGTAAATCAGGTAAGCTCCCGATGTGATCTAGATCTTGATGTGTGATGATTACGGTGCGCAGTTGTTCCCAAGGCAAGTGGGTTTCTTTTAGAGCTTCTTTGAATTTTGGGAGCAGGCCCGGAAATCCAGTGTCTACGAGTACAGCAGAATTTTGATCCCAGAGCAGCGTGGGGTAAATCGTGTCACTCCCGCCCATAACCTGTGCTGTAATCTCTAACATTTCTATTCCACTAGCAATATGCATAAGATCCCTCCATGATTAATGATAAGAGCGATGCCGTTAGGCTAATGCATATAATACCTAAAATAAAATGTGATTTCAACAGAGTAATTTATTATTATAACATAAATAAATATTTTTGTCAATATATATCTGATGTATTTTTTGTGTAATTTCTAGGGGACATTATTGATGAGAACTTCTATTTCTATATTTTTCACTTGCCCGAAGCTTTACGATATAATAACCAAATAAAAAAGGGAGTTGATGTGGTTTGGAGACTTTTCTAGTTGTACTCGTTCTACTGGGCCTTATCGCAACTTCCAACATCATAAACCGATTTATTCCCTTTGTGCCAATACCGTTAATTCAAATTGGTCTGGGTGTAATGGTTGTGTTAATGCCTTTGGGAATACATATGACATTGGAACCAGAGCTGTTTTTCGTATTGTTTATTGCACCGCTTTTGTTCAATGATGGGAAACGGACGCCAAGAAATGAATTATGGAACTTACGGGGTCCGATATTAATGCTAGCGCTGGGATTGGTTTTTGCTACGGTGCTTATTGCTGGATATTCGATAAACTGGATGATTCCAACGATCCCGCTAGCAGCTGCATTTGCTCTGGCAGCGATCTTGTCACCTACAGATGCGGTCGCGGTCAGCGCAATCGCTGGAAGAGTGCATCTTCCTAAGAGTATTCACCGCATTCTAGAGGGCGAATCATTAATGAATGATGCTTCCGGGCTTGTTGCCTTTAACTTTGCCATTGCTGCAGCAGTTACGGGTATGTTTTCTTTACCGAAAGCCTCCATTAGCTTTGTAGTTATAGCTGCAGGCGGGTTGATCGTTGGGGCATTATTGGCTTTTCTTCTGATTCGGCTAAGCGTAATTATTCGCAGACTGGGGATGGAGGATATCACAGTGCATGTGCTGCTGCAAATCCTAACTCCTTTTATTATTTATTTGATCAGTGAAGAGATAGGTGTATCTGGCATTTTGGCAGTGGTTGCAGGGGGGATTATTCATGCGGTTGAGAAGGACCGTGCCGTATCTCCGCAGTATAAGCTACAACTGGTATCCGCTAGTACATGGTCTGTTCTGCTCTATATATTGAATGGCCTAGTCTTCGTTATTCTTGGCTTATCTATTCCAGACGTTATTGAAGTGATCTACCGTGATACGGCCGTGGATAATCTTATAGTTGTAGGTTATGTATTAGCCATTACTATGCTGCTGTTTGTACTACGGTTTGTATGGGTGTATGTGTTCTCTTTAGTAGGATCTCGTCTGCGAAAAATGGAGAAATCATCTGTTAAGTCACTATTAATCCTCACGATTTCAGGAGTGCGTGGAGCGGTTACCTTAGCCGGTGCGTTCTCGATTCCCTTTTTTCTTGGGGATGGATCACCATTTCCTGAGCGTGATTTAATCATCTTTATCGCCGCAGGTGTTATTCTAATGTCGCTGCTGATCGCTAGTATCTTTTTGCCAATTCTAGCAGGTAAAGAAGAGCCAGTTGCCGAATCAGGTGAGACAGGAGCCGAGCAGGCCGCCAAGTCTAAAGTTATTGCTGCCGGTTTAACCATGCTGCAAAGTATGATGACAGAAGAAAGTAAGGAATCCGCACAACCGGCTTTGAGTGAATTTAGAGAAAAGGTTTATAGTCTAAACCGTGAGGACCAATCGAATGATCCAGCACTCGAGAACTTCCGCCGACTGGGTGTTGAAGCGAGGATTGTGGGTCTGCAAGCTGAACGTAAAGAACTGAACCGATTGCTAGAGAACAATGAGATTCCCGCATCAGTGGCTCAGAAGCTGGGAGAATTCTTGGATCATAGTGAGGTCTTTCTAGCCAGAAGTCTAAATTCACAAATCAGAATATCGATTACCGAGATTAGACGGCTGTTTGCGGGAATGTTCTCAGGACAGAATGAAGGGGAAGCTAGCCAACAAATGCTGCAACAGGCTGAGTGTGCTAGAGAAGCAAAAATTGCAATGGCCCGTGCTGCTATAGCTGCTATTAATGTCAGTAAGAATGAGAACAACCGAAGTGCAGCCGAGAAGGTTGCATGCAGTTATGAGCAGTTAATTTCTCGTCTGGAGCAAGGGAAAGGCTGGACAAAGGATGGTCTTGTTGATGATCAAAAGCTTGAAATGAAGCTGAAAGCCATTCAAGAGCAGCGGGATAAGGTGCAGCAAATGTATCAGGATGGAACCATTAACCGCAAGCTAGCCGGTAAATTACGCAAGTTCGTAGATCATTTAGAGACATCGATTTGGGAGGATTAGCTGTGCTGAACACCACGGTATCTTTTCACACGGAGCTATTAAGCTCGGATGCAATATTTGAAACCAGCTTATGTGAGTAAAAGAACAGGACAGCATGCATTGGGCTTTATTCGCCAGCTATCAGAAAATTTTAGGGGGAATCCAGATATGAAACTTGCGGAAGCGTTAGTGAACCGAAGTGATCTAACCCGTAAAATCGCGCAGCTAAAGCAGCGGCTGGAGCGAGTCGTTAAAGTTCAAGAGGGTGAGGAGCCGGCTGAACAACCTGAAGCTCTTTTGCAGGAGTTAGAAAGAGCTGTGAATGAACAGACGATTTTGATCCGAGCGATCAATCGAACGAATTCATCCGTAGCCTTCAATGAGAATTGGAGTATCGCTGATGCACTAGCGGAACGGGATAAAATGCTACAGCTACGCAAGCTGTTTAGCGATTTGCTTGAACAGGCTTCCATTACGCAGGATCGTTACAGTCGCTCGGAGGTTCGTTTTCAAAGAACGGTAGATGTCGCTCAGATTCAGAAGCAGATGGATGAGTTGTCCAAGTCTTACCGTGAGTTGGATTTTAAGATTCAGGAGAAGAACTGGACGGTATCCTTAATTACACCATAGTAAGATTTACCACAGCAGCAGGTAACTGATCTTCATAAAGGTGAACGCAACCCGCCAACAGGGAAAGTTGGAAAATTGACGGATGCCGGGCCATATCTGACCAAATTATTATTTAGCCCCGTACTGTTACAAATGTATAGTGTACCTATTAATGTAACTACCAAGCGTTGATTTATGGAAGAACAGTGAGGGCGGGGACGGGGATATTTTTGCTGTGGTTTAGCTTTTTCATAACATGAAGTGGCTCTATTAGGATAGGTATATTCGTCATATATAATGTGAAAAAATGTCGAATAATGTTGAATTAAATAGATTGAAATTTGCATGAACGGCCTGTTTTGCCTATATTAACGCTTATTATCCTGTATAATTTACGAATACGCAGATTACTTAACCGCTGTTCAATTCTTAAGTTGATTATTCAGGGTGAGCGTGTGATTCACTGGTTTGGAATTCTTGGCCCTTGTCTCCTCATTCATTCTACTATTCCTTTTTATGAGAGAGAGAAGTGACAAATGACCATGAAATCAATTGCCTGGGTAACCGACAGTACAAGTATCATAGATCCGGAGTTCGCTAAGAATAATCATGTATATATTATTCCGTTAAGGATTATTATCAACAACGAATGTTATAAAGAGAATATAGATATTACGATCGATGACTTCTATGAGAAAATGCGCCAGCATGAAAAGGTAGGTAGCTCGCAGCCTCCAATCGGTGAGTTTATTGAGCTATACGAACGGTTGAAAGAAGAATACGATGAAATTATTGCTGTACATCTTTCTTCAGAGCTCAGTGGCACTTACAATGCTTCGATGCAAGGCGCCGAAATAGCGGAGGCCAATGTAATTGGAATTGATGCCAAGGTTGGCGCTTATCCTATCCGAGAAATGATCATGCGCGGTATACATTGGCAGAAGAAGGGTCTTTCTGGACTAGAAATTAAAGCGAAGATTGAAAATATTATTCAGAATATGTCCTTTTACTTAATTCCTGCAAGCTTGACACAGCTTCATCGCAGTGGACGTGTTTCTGGATCACAATTTGTACTTAGCCAATTGCTGCGTATAAACTTGCTGCTTCGTTTTGACGAAGGGAAGGTCGTTGTTGTGGAGAAAATCCGTACAATGAAGAAAACGCAACAGGCGCTTTTGGAGATATTTAAACAGGATGTAGGGCTTGTTAGTGATGTATGTATCATGCATTCAAATAATTTAGAGATGGCACTCAAGCTAGAAGAGGACATAAAAGCAATGGCGCCTGACTTACGAACTGAGATTATGACCTATATTCCTGCTGTGGCTGTTCATGCGGGTGAGGGTACTGTAGGGCTGTCCTGGATCAAGAACACTAGCATCAATAGTATTCATCCGGGTGCTGCGCCTTTAGCCTTCCCTGAAGTGTTATTTGCATAGAGATGAACAAAGAAATCGCCCCTTGGGAGATGGATGGGTGACCACCATTGTACCAACGGGCGATTTCTTTTTTTGAAGTAGGATGCTGTTATTTGATTGCACGACGACGGAACATTTGTCCCATTACATCACTTAGCACGAGTCCAGCTGCAATGGCTCCAGAGAGCATTAATGCCCGTACAGCGATTTCTACGGCCAGAGTATAGTCCTCTTCCACAAATTTACGCATAGCATCGTAAGCGAGACCACCCGGAACAAGCGGGATAATACCACCTACACTAAAAATAATAACCGGCATTTTGAAGGATCGCGCAAAAAATTGGCTGACGATGCCCACTATTACACTAGCTGCAAACGTAGCTACAACAGGCCCGAACTCTACATTAAGAAGCACATACACCATCCAGCCCACCATTCCGGCAAAACCACACTGTAGTAGTGAGCGCTTAGGCGCATTAAATAGAATACAGAAGGTTGCCGCGGCGATAAAACTGGTTATAAGTTGCAAAATCATGAAGGGCTAACCTCTTTCACATGGATATTAAAATAGTGATAGTACAAGCCCGATACCTGTACCGATCGCAAATGCAGTTAGAAAGGCATCGGCTCCCTTGGATATGCCTGAGACCAGATGACCGGCCATCAGATCACGAACGGCATTAGTAATGAGTAGTCCGGGTACTAGAGGCATAACGGAGCCGATAATGATTTTGTCCATCTCTTGACCTATCCCCAGCTTTACAGAACAGAAGGCTAGAAGTCCGATCAGGAAGGAAGCAGAAAACTCTGCAAAGAATTTAGTCTGCACTAAACGATGCAGATAGATGACCGCAGCGAAGCCTAGTCCGGAAATCGGCAAGGCGGGGAGAGCATCCCACAAACTGCCTTTAAACATAACGGTGAAGCAAGCACCAGTAAGGGCGGCTGCTAAGATCTGCAGCCATACGGGATAGACAGGTGAGGCTTCATCGACTTCTCCTAATTTTGCACGAGCTTCCTCAGCTGTAATCTGACGTTCGCTTAAACGCCGAGAAATGTCATTGACCTCCGATACCTTCTGCAGATCTGTTGTTCGCTCCGCAATTCTGTATAACTTAACAGGTTCTATTCTATTTGTGGTGAACATAATAACGGTTGGCGTCACATAGCTATGTGCTCCTGGGAACCCGAGGGATCCTGCCATTCGTGTCATCGTATCTTCAACTCTGGATGTTTCTGCACCATTCTGCAGCATGATCTTGCCAGCAAGAAGACAGAGATCAACGATTTCATAATACGTAGTGTTAGTGTTGCTCGTGCTATCCAACTTCTCCGGTCCTCCTCTGGAATGTGATTATCTATGTTTACATATTTCGATTGTCGCTTCATCTACGTGAAAATAACAATCCCAATATAGCATTATAAACGATATGGTGTGTATTTTAATATAGTTTTTATTTATAGTGTCCGCCGATCTTTCCAGATCTGTCCTTAAGCTGCCCGGCATCTGTAAAAGAAGCTGCTCGCCCAATGATCGTCTCCCCATATTTATTCTTGAGGGCATCGGTCGCACGTTCGAGTTCACGATAGCGAGGGCGAGACTCAAATAGGGTTAGCTGGTACTGGCTTTCGTCAGATAGATTGGACAGGTTTAAGTGGACTCTACGCACAGGCTGACCGTCCCAGTGGAGCTTGAAGAGAGAGAGAGCTGCCTCATATACCAGCAGGGTGGCATTCGTAGGATCGCTCATTGTAGTCTGTCTTGAGAAGCCTGTGGGGTCATCAAAGCTGGCACCTTGGCAGCCGATAGACACGACTGCACCATTCACTTTCAATTTGCGGCAACGTCTACATACAAGCTCAGATAGCTCAAGAATGATGGTCTTAATATCTTGCAGCTTATAGTAATCCCGGGGCAGCGTCATTTGGTGCCCGACACTCTTGGGTGCGACTTCATAGGTGCTTGGGCTCACAGGGCTGTCATCGATGCCATTGGCTATCCGCCAATATAGCTCGGCGTCGATATCACATTTTTTGTGAAATTTCTCCCGCATGCGCCATTTTAGCTCGCTTAGCGGCATCTGTGCCAAATGACCAATCGTCGTAATACCCATACTTTGGAAATGGGCGGACATGCGGCGACCTACCATGAACAGCTCGCTAATGGGGAGAGGCCAGAGCACATTCGGAAGCTCCTCGTGAGCGAGGGTGAATATACCATCCGCGTTCTTCTTGGCCCACAGGTCGCAAGCCATTTTGGCGGTAACCTTGGAATATCCTATGCCGATGCGCGCACGCACACCTGTGTTTCTACGAATTAGATCCTGAATGGCGGTAGCGATCTCCCTTGGACTGCCAAATAAGCTGAGGCTACCGCTGACATCAATAAACTGTTCATCGATAGAATAGGGCTCTACCTGGTCGCTAAACTTACGTAGAATATCTGTGATTTGAGAGGAGACATCGATATATTGCTGCATATGTGGTCTGACCACGATGACTTCGGGGCATTTTGCCAGCGCTTCCTTCAACGTCTCAGCGGTAGTAATGCCATAGGATTTGGCTATAGGGCAGGCAGCCAGCACAATACCGCTCCGTCTAGCTGGGTCTCCAGCAACGATCAGCGGCTTATTGCTGTACTGCGGATTAGAGGCTTTTTCCACGGAGGCATAGAAGCTTTGGCAATCAGATAGCATAATGACACGCTCTTTATTCATAGGTTCACACGCTCCAGGTGAGGTAGAGATACCTTATATTTTTTCTCCTTATTATAATACGAACATACGATCGTGTGTATTCGTATTTATTTCCATTTATTTCGTCTCAAGTGTGCATAGACCCGTAGCCACGCCCCCAGAGATAATTGTGAGGATGGAGTGGAAGAAGGTTTCCTTGGAAATCAGGAGTCCCCCCGCGCCGATAATCATAAAGTCGGTCAAAAAAATGATGAATCCAAGGTTCAGCGGGACATACCTTTTTATAAATTGAGCGAGCAGATCGGTGCCCCCCGTACTTGCTTTAAACCGCAGCATAATTCCAAGTCCCGTTCCCATCAAAAAACCGCCAATAATGGCGCTAGAAATGGAACCAAACTCAAAATAATATAGAAAGTGATATTGGAAAGGACCGAGAAGCTCGATCAGAAATGATGAGATCAATAGGCCGAGTACACTGTTGTAAAAGATATCGCGTTCCTTTAACCAAGCGAGCAGAAAGATAGGAAAGCTGCAGAGAATTATAGCTACGCCAATTTTAGCGTCGGATAAATAATTAATAATGAGGGCTATCCCTATTATTCCCCCATCCAGGATTTTATATGGTACGAGAAAAAAATTAGTTCCCGCAGCAACGAGTAAGCTTCCTAAAAGAATGATAAGGTATCTTAATGGCCGCATATTTAACATCTCCACATTAAAGGCATGTCTATAAATATGCTTGTCACTTCCAAAAAATTGCAGTTGAACAAAAAAAACTGATTATGAATCAGGGTTAAAAAGTCTTATATTACATAGTGTGTGAGGGATAGGGGGTTCCTACCACTCAAAAGAATCCAATTAACTAGCGAGACAGACATCATACGGACTCAGGAGACCTAGACCTGCCATTTCTATCGATTCTTACGCTCTGGTTCTCATGCCTTAATTCTCACACCTTTAATACTCACTCAACCATTCCATCCACGCCGTTCACCAAACCACAGAAAACCTGCAAAAGTACAGTATTTTCCATGCTTAAGGGCTCAAAGCTACTTTTGAAACGAAAATTACTGCAGATTTGCAGGAATCAGTGCTGTAGCGATCCTTTCATCTTAGAAAAATGTACTTTTGCAGGTTTTTTCGCCATATCGAGTGTTTGGGCAATTGAAGTTCCCTTATTCGTGGGCAATATCTCCTTACGTGAGAACCTCTATGCTGTTAGCGCAGAAACAAATTTAAGGTTTAGGATAGCTGGGATTTACGCTTTATTGTATGCTATATTTGATCGGGACAAGGTAGCTGATTATTTTACAGAAAATATTGGAGGCATCACAATGAGCAAACGTTATCGAATTACACGAGCTATGCAAAATGATGGAGGTTCAACACAAACCATATCTTTAGAAGAGTGCAAGCAGTATTTCGCATCCAAACCTGATTTCACCTATACATCAGTTTATACAGTAGCAGGCGCCACTACGATGTCCATTGAGGGAGATTTCTTTATGTGGGGCTTTGGTGATACTACAATCCCATTTAGGCATTATCAGGGGGATATTTACGTTTCTGGAAATAATGAAGCTGTGATCCCGAGAATGCTTGAGGTTGCGAGTGATTTAAGAGCAGATGTTGTGGAAGGGTAAAAAAAAGACCCCTGAAGAGTTCAGGAGTCATCCAGCGTTAATTATAGATCCGCCCAATCGTTCAAATGAACGGTTGAGCGGATTTTTTTAACCCAGTTCTACAACTACTTGGTGTACAGCACCGTCTCCAACTGGAGCAATGATGTTACCTTCTACAGCTGTGCCATCCAGGGTAAGACTAACTACACCTTTGGATACATGGTTCGGGTTCTTGATTTGAATCACATAAGTATCTCCACGGAAGACACGTGTGATTTCAAAGCTATCCCATTCAGTAGGAATACAAGGATCGATCTTCAGACCATTGAAATCCGCTTGGATGCCAAGGATCGATTGAGTGATGGCTACATAGTTCCAAGCAGCAGTACCGGTCAACCAGGAGTTTTTAGCTTCCCCGTGACGAACGGCATCTTTACCTGCGATCATTTGGGAGTAGACATAAGGCTCTGTGCGGTGAATTTCACTGATATCCTCCAGGTAAGCAGGAGCAATTTTTGCGTAAATTTCAAACGCTCTGTCGCCATGTCCAAGTACAGTTTCAGCGATCATGATCCAAGGGTTATTATGGCAGAAAATACCGGCATTTTCTTTGTAGCCCGGAGGGTACGTAGAAATTTCACCCAGGTTCAGATAGTACTTGGAATACGGTGGCTGTTGCAATACGATACCGTATTTAGTATCCAAATGCTCTTGTACGGATGATAGAGCTTTTTCAGCTTGACCATTTTCCACACCGATACCGGCCATTACGCAGATCCCTTGTGGTTCGATGAAGATTTTACCTTCTTCATTTTCTTTGGAACCGATCTTGTCGCCATAGTGATCATAAGCACGCAGGAACCAATCGCCATCGAAGCCGTGCGTCAATGTGATTTCTTTCATGTTGTCAATCTTAGCTTCAGCATCCACAGCTACATCGTTAAGTCCGCGCATCCGGCAGATTTCAGCATAGTCCGGTCCAACGAAGACGAACAGACCCGCGATAAATACAGATTCTGCAACTCGACCTTCGATGTTGGCAGTAGTTTGGAAAGATTCACCCGGCTCAGTAGAGAAGCAGTTGAGGTTCAAGCAGTCATTCCAGTCTGCGCGCCCGATCAGCGGCAAGCCGTGAGGTCCGAGATTGTTAGTCACATGCTCGAAGGAACGTTTCAAGTGCTCAAACAGCGTAGCGGTGTTATTCGGATCACTGTCAAAAGGAACCTGCTCATCAAGAATCGAGGTATCGCCAGTTTCTTTAATGTAAGCAGCCGTTCCAAGGATCAACCAAAGCGGATCATCGTTAAAGCCGGTGCCGACTTCGTTGTTACCTTTTTTAGTGAGAGGTTGGTATTGGTGATAGGCACTGCCATCTTCAAATTGTGTAGCCGCAATATCGAGAATACGTTCTTTAGCACGTTCAGGAATTTGATGAACAAATCCGAGCAAGTCTTGGTTAGAATCACGGAAGCCCATACCACGGCCAATACCTGATTCAAAGTAGGAAGCAGAACGGGACATGTTGAAGGTAACCATACATTGATATGGATTCCAGATGTTAACCATCCGATCCAGTTTCTCGTCGCCGCTTTGGATTTGATATTTAGACAGCAGGTTATCCCAGTGAGCAGCAAGTGCAGCGAGTGCAGCATCTACTTGAGCATCTGTAGCAAATTGTGCGATCATAGCTTCTGCTGGTTTTTTGTTGATTACATTCAGGGATTCCCATTTATCTTCTTCAGGGTTCTCGATGTAGCCGAGTACAAAGATGAAGCTTTGTTCTTCACCTGGTTCAAGCGTAATGTTCAGTGCGTGTGATCCGATAGGGGACCAGCCGCTAGCTACGGAGTTAGTAGGTTCGCCTGCAACTACAGCTTGTGGGCTTTCCAGACCGTTGTACATCCCTACGAAAGCTTCACGATCAGTATCGAAACCAGCGATTTCTTTATTTACGGAGTAGAAAGCATAGTGATTTCTGCGCTCACGATATTCAGTTTTGTGATAGATAACGGAATCCTTCACTTCAACCTCACCGGTGCTGAGATTGCGTTGGAAGTTAGTCATATCATCTTGTGCATTCCAGAGACAGAACTCTGCAAAAGAGAACAGTTTCACGGATTTTTTAGCGGAGCCTGTGTTCTTCACTACAAGACGATGTACTTCTGCATTATGACCCATAGGGACAAAAGCAAGCTGGTTCACAGAAATTCCGTTCCGTTCGCCAGTAATGGAAGTGTAGCCAAGACCGTGACGGCATTCGTAGAAGTCGAGATCACGTTTTACTGGCATCCAGCCTGGGGTCCAGAAATCACCATCGTCATAAAGATAGTAGTAACGGCCGCCAGTATCCAGTGGGATATTGTTATAACGGTAACGGGTCAATCTTCTGAGACGAGCGTCTCTATAGAAGGTGTAACCACCAGCTGTATTAGAAATAAGTCCGAAAAATTGCTCATTACCAAGATAGTTAATCCAAGGGTAAGGGGTTTTTGGGGTGTTAATTACATACTCTTTACGAGTGTCGTCAAAGGTTCCGAATTTCATGTGAGAAAGTCTCCTTTCGATTGTGAACGCGCGTTTATAAGTTTCAGAAAAAATTCCCTCGAGGGAAGGGAGTTTTTTCAATGCTTTTAAGCAGGACAATTAAAGCAGTAGTTTCGATACCGAATCAAATAGCAGCTTCACGGAAAAATATGTAGATTTCTTCAGCGAAGGATTGATCTTAAGCTATTTCTTCGGCGGTTGACAGGAATCTCTCTCCACTAAACGAGCTGGAAAGCTGATCGTGCTAAACGTCGGCTGCTGTGAATCACACAGCTCGATTACTTTTTCCACTGCAGCCTTAGACATTTCATAGATCGGCAAGCGTACAGAGGTCAGCTTAGGCTGAATACGGGATGCTAGCTGAATGTCATCAAATCCGACCATGGAGAGATCTTCAGGGACAATGATTCCGTGTTCGGAGAACGCTTCCATCGCTGATATAGCCATATCATCGTTGGAGGAGAAGAAGGCCGTTGGCAAAGGTTCTCCAGAAGCAAGAAGCTTCTTAACCTCTTCGTAAGCAGTCTCTTTCAGAAAATCACCTTTCAGAATAAATCTCTCATTTACAGGCAGGCCATGTTTCTTCAGCGTATCTTCATAAGCCGTATAACGCTCTCGTCCAGAGTACGTATTCATTTGCCCACAGATGATGCCAATCTCTTGATGACCCAGAGAGATCAAATATTCAATCGCTTCTGTGGTGCCCTCGTAATCTTTGGAGTTCACAATGGCCAGATGATTGCGGTCAAGATGTTCTGACATAATCTCAGAAATATCATAATCAATTAATACGAGAGGAGAGTCGAGCCCTACCATTTCTCGGACGATATTAATATCCTTCTGAGTGCCGACAATGATACCGCCGTCAATCCGTTTTTGAAGAAAAGCTTGCTTTACCTTGATGAAATCGTCGGGAGAGTAAACCGTATGAATCAGTACATAACATCCGCGGGCATTCGAGGTGTCGACTACGGCATCAACGAATGGAGCAAAGTAATTGTTCTGATAAATTCGGGTAGTATTCTCCTTCTCGTTCATACTGATGGCGAAGAGTCCGATCGTATCGGTCTTCTTACCGGCTAAAGCCCTTGCAAAGCTGTTCGGTTCGTACTGATGTTGCTCAATCACCCGCAGCACTTTGGCCCGGGTCTCTTCAGGGACGTTGGAATAATTGTTGATCACGCGGGATACCGTACTTCGGGAAACCCCGGCCAACTTAGCTATATCTTCGCTGCGCATGTTTCCCCTCTTTTCATAAACGCGCGTTTATGAGTTTATTGTAAGCGAAAGCATTGTATAAATCAATCGTAAATAAAAAGAAATTTGTGAAGAAGGGAAGAAACTAGTTAATAGTTTGTATAAGATTTTTGCAGAGAAAGTGCATTGAAAGCTATAAAAGTCATGCTACTATTGTGATAATGATTATTGAGAATGATAATCAATGAAAATATAGCATTGGAGTGAAGGGATAATGGTAAGATGGGGTCGGAAGTTTTTATGGTCAGCAGTACTTATTATGGCATTGACCGCGCTGGCGGCATGCGGAACGAATAGCAATACTACGAAAGATAATGTTGCTAAAACAGAGAATGCAGAGGAATCAACCTCAGCTAGCAGCACACCGAGCGAAGGAAGTGGAAATGCTTCGGAAGAGGTTGCAACTCGGACGATTACAGGGGAATTCGGAGATGTTGAGATTCCAGTCAACCCTAAACGGGTGGCCGGGATTTACCTTGAAGATTATTTGAAGGCATTGGGGATTACCCCGGTGGTTCAGTGGTATCATCCAAGCTGGGGCAAACAGGATTACTTAAATCTCGATGTGCCAGAATTTGATATCACCGGAAGCTTGGAAGCGTTGTTGGAGAAAGACCCTGACTTGATTATTGCGGACGGAGGCGCGGATGCGGCGAGGTATGAACAATATTCCAAGATAGCACCAACGTATCGTCTCCCTGAGGCGGCGCTGCAGGACTCAAGACAAGTGCTTACAGCGATTGCAGATGCTCTCGGTATTCCGGAGAAGGCTGAGGCTGTGCTCGCCGAGTATGATCAGAAAGTGGCAGATGGAAAAGCTAAACTGCAACAGGCTCTGGGGCAAGAAAAAGTGGCAGTGATCCGGCTCAACGTAGCGGATAAGACCTTTGCTTTGTTCGGTGTTAAAAACCGTTTTATCGGTGTGATTTATTCTCAATTTGGCCTGACACCCGTGCCTATGGCTGCAGAAATGACTGAATATCAATCTATTATTTCCGAAGAACTTATTCCTCAGCTCGAAGCGGATCATATCATCGTATTCCCTGACAACGGGGGCTGGGATACTGAAGGGAATCAGGAAGCGATCCAAATTCTTGATGGGCCGCTGTGGAAGAGCCTACCCGCAGTGAAGAACGGGAATGTTTATAGAATGGAACGTTCCCACTGGCAGACTGGTGCCATCACGGCCAATTCGATGAAGCTTGATGACCTGCTGGAAGCTATGGTGAAATAAATGACAGCCGCCTTGAAGGAATAGCAAAAAGAAGGTCTATCAGCACCCTTGATAGACCTTCTTTTTTGTTTTACACTGAAGTGAATGAAAATGGTTCTCAATTGGGGGCGGGAGAATGGCAAAAGATTTGCAAGACAGCAATAGAAGGAAGCTATTCTATAGCTTGATAAATATAGAAACCCAATCTCTGTCAGGAAGCGGACAGAGTGAGGTGTTTCAGGATCATACGCTACTCATTGTATCGGAAGGACAGGGGTATGTTGAGGCTGAGTTAAGGCAGTTTCCACTGGAAAAAGGTACTGGGTTCTTGTTCGAACCAGGGTTATTAAGCAAAATCAATGCCGAGGAGCGGGGGCTTAGCTTTTATCGGCTTACTTTTGAAATCATCGAAACCGGGGGAAACAGGCAGAGTGAAATAGAAAGAAGGACTAAAGAGGACATCCTTCGATCTGGTTTGTTAAGCTGTAGACCCTTTTCACAATGTAAATTACTGCTAGAGGCTATCTACCATAGCCGTAGAAGCACAGATGAGATCGAATGGTTCGCAGGCCATACGCGCTTTCAGGAGCTGCTACTGCTAATCATGCGTGCAAATTCCTCTTTCGTTCAGGTCACGGGTGATCATGAGGCAATACAGCGATCCATTCACTATATGGAGGAGCATTATAACCAAGCCGTAACCGTCGATCAATTGGCTGAAGTTGCAGGTATTACACGTGCGCGTTACACACAAACTTTTAAAGAGGTGACAGGGAGGGTTCCCTTGGAGCATTTGAACGGGCTTCGTATCGAAAGAGCGCAGCAGCAGCTACTGCTGACGAATGACCGTATGCATGATATCGCGGTATCCGTCGGATATAGTAATGAGTATTATTTTAATCGGCGTTTTAAAAGATCGGTGGGTGTTACTCCAGGCCAATACAGAAGTTTCCATCAGGATGGATTGAGGGTGTTTGCTCCTTTTTTGGAAGATTATCTATTGGCTCTGGATATTATGCCTGTGGCGCAATATTCTCACGCCGAGTGGGGGAAACAAGAGTACTTGGCTCTCCATAATGTGCCTGAGGTAGATATTTCGACTCGTAATTGGCAGGAGCTCTCCCGGTATACGCCCGAATTGATCTTGCTGGATAATGGATTTCATCGTTGGCATCTGGAGGAGTGCAGCCGGATCGCTCCGTTGTTCAAGCTGCCTGTTCATCAAGAGGATTGGCGTGCCACATTGTATTCCGCAGCAGCAGTCTTTGGCAGAACGGAGCGTGTCCAGGAAGTGATCGACAATTATGAGCATCAGGCACAGCAAGCCATGCAGCTGCTTACCCGTTCCGTCCATAGTCAGACCATAGCTTGTTTAAGAATCTCAGTCTATGGAATCACTCTCTATGGATGTGAGCATTTGGGGTATACAGGAAGCGTGCTTCATCATGATTTGGGTTTGCAACCCCATAGCTTGGTTCGGAAGTTGACCCGTGGAAAGAATCGGGTGAACCTGACAAAAGAAGAGCTTGCCAATCTGACTGCGGATCATTTGTTTATTACCTTTGATCAGCTTGAAGGGGGAGGACGGGAACTGCTGGATACACAACTCTGGCGCAACTTGCCTGCTGTACGTAACGGCTGCGTATATGAGGTGGATTTCATGGCCTGGATGAATTACGGCGTATTGTCGCATCAGCGTAAGATTGAGGATGTATTAAGAGCGTTAGGATAAGTCAGAAACTAGACCAGATAAAAAAGAGGACAATAAGTGCCACTATACTGCTGACGCGGGTCATTAATAAATAAGCATCACTCGGCTCAACGTCACCTTTGACCATCCATCCGTATCTCATGTACCATCCGAATCGTGGGAAAAAGATGTTAAGTAGCGCTAACAGAACAAAGAGGAAAATAAAAAAGCCCATGATTTATCACTCCTTTATGTAATGTATACGCGAAACTGTATGGAGGGTGTCCCGATTCATGTGTGAGTTTCCATATATTTATTTAAGCTTATGCAATATAGACTGATAAAAAATGAAAATTGCTTAAGGAGCGGATAAATCGTATGGAACACACAGGTCTTTTTTTCGGAGGGGGAGTAGGTGTTTTGTTCTTTTTAATTTGGTTGATATCAATTGGCTTGGGAATCTACTTCTTCGTCCTGCTAGTAAAATTGGCACGTAGAGGAATAGTGGCTTTAGATTTATACATCTACGCTAAAAATCGTGAAATACGTACTCGTTATGAGTCGGTTCAAGACAGGTCAGAGGAAATTTAAGGCCATTAAATGATTAATGATACTTAGAGTATGAGATACCCTAGCCACCTTAACAGGTAGTTGGGGTATTTTTGTGGAAATATTCAGGACTATGCTATCGATGGGGTATGTTTAGCGGTGTACTGTTGTGTTTACATAAAAAAAGAGTTCGTTAAATAAAAAATGGTTTTTTAAAAATAAAGGAGGAATTGATCGATGTCTAACCAATATACGATGCAAGATCCTACCACTCAGTACACCAAGGCAGGACCTGAATTTCAACAGCAACAACAAGAGCCGGGGCTTCAGAAGAAGATGAATCCCGTGCCTGATACAGGTGAAGATACCTATCAAGGCACCGGACGTCTGACTGGACGAAAAGCGATTGTTACCGGGGCGGACAGCGGGATTGGTCGTGCTGTTGCGATTGCTTTTGCTCGTGAAGGCGCAGATGTTGTCTTATCCTATATGCCGGAGGAAGAAGAGGATGCAAAGCAGGTTCTCAAGCTGGTGCAGGAAGCAGGACGAACCGCAATCGCCATCCCAGGTGATCTTAAGGACGAGGAGTACTGTGAACAGCTCGTCGATACTGCGGTCAAGCAGTTGGGTGGGATTGATATTTTAGCCAATGTAGCGGGCAAACAGCAATTCGTCCCCGATATTGCTGATCTTACTACGAAGCATTTTGACGATACCTTTAAAACGAACGTATATGCTATGTTCTGGCTGTGTAAAGCGGCAGTGAAACATATGCAGCCGGGTAGCACCATCATCAACACTTCTTCCATTCAAGCCTATAACCCTTCGCCCATCTTGTTGGACTACGCGACGACCAAGGCTGCGATCAATACATTCAGTAAATCTCTCGCTCAGCAAGTCGCTGGTAAGGGGATTCGAGTCAATGTAGTGGCGCCAGGTCCCGTATGGACACCTCTTCAGGTGGTGGGTGGGCAACCAGAGGAAGTGCTGAAGGAGTTCGGTGCGAGCACACCACTAGGTCGGCCGGGACAGCCTGCAGAGATGGCTCCGGCATATGTATTTCTTGCTAGCCAAGAATCGAGCTATATAAGTGGAGAAACGCTAAATGCCAATGGCGGAACCCCAACCCCATAGAATATTTAGTGGAATGTTGGTATTGTAAATATGTAGAATTATTCAAAAGTACCCTACTAATTATAGCTGTGGGGTGCTTTTGTTTTTATATGGAGAAAGGTGTATTATAGAATTTAATACTTTTTATCCCATTATTTTCATAGAATATGATCTAGAACTGATCAAGATTGTCGAATACATAGATTTCCTGCGATTACCCGAGAAATATTTGAGTTGGTACAAGGTTTAGAGTTTAGTGTAGACCATAGAAAGAATTAGGAGCTGTATTATGTGTAAAAAGAAACTAGCAATACTCATTTTTTCCTTTGTTCTGATCATGGCGTGTTTTTCATCAGGAGCAGTCTTTGCGGATAAAGGAAACGGAGCTGTAATGGATAGTGGAACAAAGGAAAGGCTGATGGAAAAGTATGATCTTGTAGAGCCTGAACTTACAAATCCAAAATCACTTTGGAGTCAAAGCGATTTTGGAGTCAGTAACCCTATTGCTATATTTGTAGGTATCAGTAGGTTATATCTGAATCCATATGTTTTTGCTGCGCAAGAAATGATTAATCATTTGATCGACCGAAGCCGTCAACATTAATGACCCATGAGAGGGTCTTTTTTTAATAAGAGATAAATTAATCGCTCGTTATTTGTATATCTTTCAAAATATAATCCCAGCTATCATAATCGTTCATATCATCAGGAAATTCTAACACACAAATATGATTAATATTCCAATGGATTTCTCGTACTGATGTTAATTCACGAACGGGATAAAGGATAAGGACAGTGAATTCGTTCGGTTTTAATATATCAGACAAAATCGCTTGTAGCTCTACAGCCTGTTCGTATGTGGCGAACCATCTAATGAATAGAATTTTTTTACTGCTTAGTAATTTGTCCCAAAATCTTTTAATTCGTAAATCCAGCTTTGCTTTATAAGATGGATAGGTCGTAGACCAATGTTTACCCAAGGTGATTGGGAAATCATGTACAGAGATAATGTTATACAAGGTATCCTGAATAAAATACGATTTCACTAACGCATTCTTGTTTCCATTAGGATAAGCGGGCACTCCATCCTCTAGAAAAAAATGTGTCTATAGCAGGAGCACAAGACATACCTAAGCTTACGATGAAATCATAGCTCTTCTTTACATCTTGTAAGTTCATGGACTCACCTAATTTGGATCAGATTCAGGTTCTATTCAACGTTAAAAAAGAGCAGCAACTTAGTTGCCCTCTGATAATATTAATGGCGTTGTAACAGCAAATAGCCGCTAATCCTTGAAGTTTTTTTACGAAACACAACTTTAAAACCAATGTCATTATCTAATAAACAAGCTAAGACGGTGTCAAGTAGCCCGTTGGGTCTTAAGCTAGGTCGACAAGGCTCAGCATTTCCAATGATGCGGACAGAAATAATCCTACGTGCAGAGCCACGAACCAAAGGATTTCTGCTCCAAGTGATCAATACCAAATCAGGTTGACGAGTTGCCATTCTGATCCACCCCTTTCTATTAAGCTTCTCTATATAAAATGCACAATAGATTGTAATGTGCTAAACAGAAGCGGAGTGCTATTTTGATCAGCGGTGAGAATTAAAGAGTTACACTTGTTTAATTTAGGTTTTCAGAATACAATAAAGTAAATTTATGGATGTTCGAATGGCGTAAACGTAGATGACCACAAGGGAGCATATATTCATAACACCGTACGACTGAGCAAGTATTTGATCAATGATCAAATACTTTTTTATTTTCGTTTATAAGAAGCTAAATAGGGGGACACGATGAAGATAGTGAAACCGATTAGAAAGAAGGTATACGGATTTATTTTGCAAGACAATGAAGTTGGAGAAAAGACCTTATTAGTTTATCTTAATGAACCAGAAGTACCCTTTAGATTAGTAGGTGGTAATGTCGATGCCGGGGAAACAGAAGAAGAAGCCTTATTCAGGGAAATTCAAGAAGAAAGTGGACTTAAACAATTTAAATTAGTAAAGAAAATAGGACAAGATTGCCTGAAAAGTGGAGATTCACTGGAGAGGGTGAAGGAGAGGACTGTGGGTCTGTTTTTAACTAACTACCAGTGGATAAAATAAGATGAAATATACTTATTAGATAAAGAATTTAGAGAATATATGTCGGAAAAATACATACAAGAATTGTTCGGCAATGGATAGGAGGTAACTATCATGTCCATTATATGATCCTTACTCTGAGGTGATAGATATGAATAATCGTAAAATCTTCTCTTTTCTTCCTTTGATCATTTTTTTATTTATAATATGGTACCTTTTGATGGCAGGTACATCTGCTGTTGTTAATGTAGTGTCAGTAGATAAAAGAGAAATAGTAGTACAAAATATGAGCGGTGATCAAACTACAGTCACAATCCCAAAAGGAATATTTAAGTTGATTAATATAAATGAGGAGTACTTTGTTTCCTATAATAGTAGAATAGGGCAAAAACCTTTTTTAACTTCAATAGAACCAAGTGCTAAATGATTATTGGAAGCAGATTTAACAATAGAACTTATGAATGAAACGGCTGATATATAAAGCATAAAATTGGTGGGATTACTTTGCGTGTAGTTAAGCATATCATGTTATGGTTTGTTTCGACGATTTTATTCACCTTGGCCACTTTTGGATTAGAGCTATGGGAAGGAAATAAGATCAGTACGACTGAATACTATGGGTTTCAAAATATAGGGTTTGTTTTTATTTTCTTCGCATTTCTTTTTTCAGCCGTTCTTTACCCAATTATAATTTTTCCTTTCTCTTGGGTTGTTCGAATGATTGCAAATCCTTTGATTACCCGCATAATGATATTGCTTCTGAGTGGTATCGGGGGATATGTTTTCTTTTACAAGGCATACGATGAACGCTTTATACAGGAATATCATTTGAATAGTAGTATAGCCATTATCCTTTTTGGTATTGCCGGTTCCATATATGTCTTGGTGGATTATTATCTTGATCAGAGGAGTTGAATATGTGAGCTATTTTGAAAGAGTTAATAAAATATCAAACATTTTATTTTGTGTTTTTGGATTGTTTTTTATTTTGACTATAATTTTCTTTTCTACTAGCAGCTTCTCAGAAATCTTGTTTTATAATTTCACAAATGACTTAAGAGGAGCAATGATTACAGTCATTAGTTTTATGATCTCTTTATTTTCACTTGCCCTGGGCATTACTTTGAAATGTCTTGTAAAAGACTCTGATGAAACGATCCAGCTTATTGCCACAAGAATAAAGTAGTTGTTGAAATCTCAGCATGTATAACAAATCCCTGCAACATTTGCTTATGATGAAACCATTATATTGGATATTCGTATTCCTATAAAATGATGTTGAAAGGTCGTGTGCGTGATGGATAACGGGTATTTTGTTGGATGGGGTACATTAGCATTAATAAATGCTGGGTTAGCACAAGGTAAAAATAGGAGTGGATTAAACTGGTTTTTAATTTCTTTGCTTTGTGGCCCATTGGCTACATTTTTTCTTGTAATATCGAGTAAGCTGCAAATTCATTAGCCCATTTCGGGAGGGGATTTTTTGCTGAAAGCACTAAGGCTGTTCGGTATTCTATTTAGTGCAGCAACAATCATTCTGGCAATACTATTTTTCCGCGGTCAGGATCAAGTGATCATGTCTTGGACAATGATGGGGATGTGTGGAGCTCTGATTTTTAATGGAGGAGCTACCTATTTTAAAACTAAAGATAAAATGGCGGCTCTATCTTCGATTGTTGGGATGGTACTCTTAATATTCTCGCTTACTAAATTTCCATTTTAATAAAATACCCCATCAACCTATAAAGGTCGGTGGGGCTTTTTTACGTTTTATCGCTTTTTCAATCAAGTTATAGTAGGTTGCTGCAGGTAATGCTTATTTCTTTTTCTTCTTTGTGGGTCCAATCTGGCGCCTTACTTTATTGTTCTCATCAACCTCAATAATATAAATGTCCTTCACTGTACCGGAAAGAGTAAACCATTCACGTAGAGCATCAGCTTCAGTCATTGGTCCCAATATTGGTTTTCCCCTATAACATATAAAAAACACTCCTACTCCTTAGTGAGTTTGCGAAAATGCAATAATCCTCAAAACGATACTCATTAAAGATTTTCAGTGAGTCTCATTATTTTATATTAATGCTAAATTATAGGAGATGCAATGTAGAGAGATTATTCCTGTTTAGTTCAAGTAACGTTTAGATCCATGGCTATGTTATTTTTGACTTTTCGAAGTTCATGCGACGCTATCAGCAAGCACGATACTAAACTGCGATTGACAAAATAGAAGAGCTGCCTAATACTAATTGATAATCATTATCAATGTTTAAGATGTAATTAACTTAAATAGATTGTGTAACGGATCGGAGTGAAATGCAAGATGAAGTTGGAAGATCATATTGCCGCATGGAATTATGCAGCCGTTAAAGTGCTGGATATTCGACATGCTGTGATGGAGCCTGGGGACAAGCTGCAAGGCTATATATTACCTGCATGTGGATTTATCTACTGTGTGCGGGGGGCGGCCAGCTTGAATCTCAACGGTATAGATTACGACGCAGACCGTCATTTTATCGTGCATGGTGGCAAGGGTATGAGACTAAGCATAGAGGCAGGGAAGATTTTTGAATACTATTTATTATTCTATAGAGCCTCCTTACCAGGAAGAAAGGATTTAGCAAGACTTTTGGAACGAAGCAATCCATTTCGGATGCAGTATGGCTTCGAGTCTTTAGAGCCATTGCCACTGCACTATCAACTAATGGCAATGGAACAACTCTGGGCACAAGGAAGTTTATTGGAAAGAATTCAAGTTAAAGGCTTGTTCTATCAGTTTATACATGAATTATTAAAGCAGTTTACAAAGGATGGAATTAACCTCAGGCAACCGGATGTCATTGGGCAGGTTGTCCGTTATATTGAGGTGCATTATCGTCACAATTTATCACTAGAATCAATAGCGGAGCAATTTAATTATAGCCCTCGTCATTTATCAACGCGTTTTAAAGGGGAGACGGGGTTCAGCTTGATCGAATATTTGATACGATATCGGCTTGAACATGCAGAAGAGCTATTACGATGTACCGATGCTCCACTTCGCGATATTGCAGAAGAAGTTGGATATAGCGATGTATATTACTTCAGTCGTATGTTTAGTAAATATAATGGTCAATCTCCCATCCGATTCCGCAAGGAAAGTAGGCAGGTGAGCTCATCGGAGAATCGTCCATTTACCACCGCCAGATTCTCCATTGGCGAGAACATATCCTCCCGATATAATGTTGTTGAATATGATAATCATTATCAATACTGTTATCATAATAAAATAACCGGAGGGTCTTCACCTATGCGAATAACAAAGACATCAAGTTTTATTGTAGCGATGCTGCTTAGCTTTACCTTGCTTTTAAGTGCATGCGGATCTGCAAACGTTGGTTCTACTGCCACGAATTCTAAGGGATCCAAAGCTTCTGAAGTTACATCAGCATCAGCCAATAATTCAATTGCAACTGACAATAACAATAAGGAGGCTCAGACAAGAACTATCTCTACGGTAAAGGGAGATATTGTCGTTCCAGCTAATCCAGAGAGGGTTGTCGTGTTATACCTTCAAGGGGATCTTGTTGCCCTCGGCATTAAGCCAGTAGGTACTTCGAGTGTCTTTGAAGGAGCGGCCTTTGCAGAAGAGCTGGGAGGTATTGAAGATCTTGGTTCATGGTATGAGCCTAATCCAGAGGCTATTATGGCAGTAAAGCCGGACTTGATCATAGCTGCTTCTGAAGAAACTTACGAAATCCTTAAGGATATTGCACCGACCATTCCAATTCCTTATGAAAAAATGGCGACGGACGAACGTATAATGAAGATTGGCGAGGTATTTGGCAAGGAGCAGGAGGCACAAGCTTTATTAGATAATTTCCATGAGAAGTTGGAGAAAAGTAAGCAGAAGCTTGGTGAACTTGGAATTTTAGATAAGACGGTAACCATTATCGAGGGCGGCAAAAAAGAGATGGCGGTGATCGATAGCAAGCTTTACGGAAGAGGCTCTCAGATCATTTATGAATATTTAGGACTAAAAGCACCAGAGATTCTTCAGAAGAAGATTGATGGCAGGGAGAAGGCTACTGGAGGGTTTGTTTCCTTAGAAGTGTTACCTGAGTATATAGGAGACTTCGTGTTCCGCTCTGTATGGGATGGGGCTGATGATTTGTCGGACAACCCCATTTGGAACAGCATTCCAGCAATCAAAGAAGGTAGATTGATCGAAATTGGGTTTGATTTTTCATATTATTCCGATATCTACTCTCTTGATAAGCAGCTAGATTTTGTAGTTGAGAAGCTAGTGTCAGCGTATGAAAAAAAATAGAAAGCTAGATGATAGAACAGCTGTTATTCCTAATTTAAGAGGGAAATCGTATTTCGGTCTGTTTCTACTCCTAGGGATACTGCTGCTGCTGCTTTCAGTGGCAGCTTCTATCTCTTTTGGCTCTGCTTCCATGAGCCTGAAGATGGCATGGACAGCGATTTTTAATTTTGATCCTGAACTGACCGAGCATCAGATTATTCATGCCCTTCGTATTCCGCGTACAGCAGCTGATATTATTGCGGGTATGTGTCTCGCGGTAGCAGGAGCGGTTATGCAAGGTTATACGCGAAATCCCTTAGCAGATTCCGGATTAATGGGAGTAAATGCAGGAGCAGCTCTTGCAATGGCCGTTACACTAGTTTTTCTTCCAGGGCAACTGCAGACAACAACCTTGCTGGTTAGCTTTATTGGCGCAGGACTTGGAGCAGGATTAACGTATCTTGCCGCTTCATTGAATCGTTCAGGAATGACACCTCAACGATTGGTGCTAGCTGGAATATCAATTACAATGCTATTTGGAGCTGTGGGATCATTTATCTCATTAAACTATGGAATTGGTCGTGCCCTTGCTTATTGGACTTCGGGAAGTGTGGCTGGAGCCACATGGATGGAAATTAGGCTAGTTATTCCTTGGTTCTTAGGTGGGCTGGCTTTATCACTATTCATTGCACGCTCTATCACTGTTTTAAACTTGGGGGAAGAGATCGCGAAAGGCTTCGGGCAACGGATCGTTCTCGTTAAGATGATAGCTACGCTTGCGGTCCTTTTACTAGCGGGTGTAGCTGTTGCACTTGTAGGGCCAATCGGCTTTGTAGGGTTGATTATTCCGCATATTATACGTTTTTTTGTAGGTGTAGATTATCGTTATATTATTCCGGCATCAGCCATTTACGGCGGCGCACTTATGGTAATAGCGGATATCGCAGGAAGGCTGATTAATCGTCCGGCGGAGACAGCATTGGGCATTATTTTTGCAATGATTGGTGTTCCTTTCTTCTTGCTAATTGCGAGCAAAGAGAGGAGAGCCTTCAAATGAATATTGTTAAATCGTATAAGGCTACAATATGGATTCTATCTCTCATAATACTGCTTATTGCAGGAGCTATTCTTAGTCTTAATATGGGAAAGGTGTCTCTCAATCCACTTGAAGTATTTCAAGCATTGCTTGGACAAGGTCCAGAGGAGCATAATCTCGTTGTTTATAAGTTTCGTCTTCCTCGGATAGTATTAGCGATACTTGTTGGATTTGGGATGGCACTGGCAGGTGCAGTTATGCAGGCGTTGCTGCGCAATGATCTGGCTGATCCCGGCATGCTTGGTATTAGCTCAGGTTCAGGTCTTATGGTGTTGCTGATTATCTCAACGGTAAGCATTCAAGGCGCCGCTATAACATTATTACTGCCGTCTATGGCATTCTTAGGTGGTCTGCTGGCAGCAGCTCTGATCTATGTTCTAGCCTATAGAAAACGTCGTATGATTTCTTCTACACGACTTGTCTTGACTGGTGTTGCGATCAATATGGGGTTTAGTGCGCTGTCGCTATTCCTGACCTTAAAGCTTGATGACCAGAAGTATGAGTTTGCGCAGCGTTGGCAAGCAGGATATTTATGGGGGGACAAGTGGTCTTATATCAGCTTACTGGCACCTTGGGTATTGCTGCTATTCGCATATATTCTTTCTAATTTCAGGACATTGAACGTCTTAGTGCTAGGCAACGAAATTTCGATAGGATTAGGAGTCGCTGTAAAGAAGAAATTTTTGCGCCTGGCGATTGCGGCTGTAGGCATTGCTTCTGGCTGTGTAGCGCTCGGGGGCTCGATCTTCTTTATTGGATTGATTAGTCCGCATGTGGCGCGCAAGCTGGTAGGTCACGACTACAAAGTACTTCTACCAACTTCAGCACTTATTGGTGCGCTATTGCTGCTTGTAGCGGATACGCTTGCTCGGACGTTTAGCTTTAAGTCGGATATTCCCGCAGGAATTATTGTAACAATGCTGAGTGTGCCTTACTTCCTATATTTATTGATGCGTTCAAAATAAATATCGATTATTACTCCATCTGGATATTGATTGCGGAATTGATTTTAAAAGTTTACGGTATCCTTTTTGCGAACTCCAATATCTCAGGTAAAAAACATGGTGTATGGCTTCGGCAGAACAACGGTTCTGGAGGTTCACCAAGTGCACAGAAGTTATCAATGGTTCAAGCTTACGCCTTACAAGTACATTGACCAGGTATATCGTCACTTTTGATACAAACTCACTCGCAGGGAAAACGTTTGGGAACAACGAAGATGATTATCTGGAAATTGCAATATCATATCAATGGGGTCGACACTTGGGGTAAGAGTTGGAGAGTCTAAGCTTGAGACGATGCGCGGGTCCGGGATTATCAACATTACACAATTACAAGTCAACGCCGGAGCTGAACCCTTCCGTTTCAGCCACGGACCTTTGCGAAAGAATTACCAGCATGCTTAAGGTATTACGAATGTAGCTACAACTATGGAGTTGTGGCTTGGACCATTACCCCCTTGTGCACCTACTAATGACATATCCAGTTATCATTTGTCATTTAAAGATAAGAAAAGGATAGCAACGTTCAATTTATTTGCCTTGGATGGTACGGCATCGCGAGTAAGTATTGTTGGCAGCGTACTAAAGACTACATTAACTACAACAGCAAACCAATCCTCAGATAATGGATTTAGAGGTTGGAACGCAGTGGGAGCGGGCAATACGCCAAGCAGTAGTCGGACAGCGTTTCATTTTGTAGCAGATGCCGAACTATAAGGAGGAATGACATCTATAAACACTATATAGGCGTGGAGGCTGACGGCAACGTCATCCACGCTTTTTCTGATGCCTTCGAGCAGCCGGAATCAGACAACATTCTGGTCACAGAGGACAGCGGAAGGCACTTTAATCTGGATCAGGTATAACAGAGTAACCCCACGCTGGCATGTGTCCGGGGACGAGATGATTGAAAGGGATTTGTGATTTAATAATAAAAAAGTTCTTTCCCATTGAAAACGTGAGTTTCATTGGATATCGTCTACGCAAAGTTACTTATTATAAAGTCTTTTATTTTTGTTCAAAAACTTTTAATTGTGAGTTATAATGAAAAAAGATTGGAGGGAATTAATTGAATAAAAGAAAAAATTTGATATTTAAAATATTTATCATCATTTTGTGCATCGGGTTTATATCTGGATTTGATATCCAAAAGAATAACAAAATTGAGGAAATATATACAGATATATATCACCCTTTTATTGATGATGATTACTCTCTTTGGGGAATCAGTGGCAGTATTCTTAAATGGTCTAATGATTATGGAGATTCTTGGAGTGAAGTATTTGATTTTGCAACTATTGGAGGAGGAAAAGCAAGACCTCCAATATATGGAGCGGTGTATGTTTCGCGCAAAGGATATGTTTTTGTGGGTCTAGAGGATGGGAATGTTTATCGTAGCGAGACTAAGAGAGAATTGAACAAAAAGAGTGAACTAAATTTCGTCATCTCTCTTAAGTTAACTGACTCTAGAACAACAGCCACACCTTGGAGTATAGCCGAAGATAGTCAGGGCATTCTTTATATAGGTCAGTATGGCATTATAGAAAAAAATGCTGCTTATCTTTATAAGAGCGTGGATGATGGTCAAACATGGGAAAAAAATTCCTATTTCACTCAATTTGTCGACCGACATATTCACCAAGTTTCTGTAGACCCTTACACAGATGCTTTATACGTTACAGCTGGTGACGGACCAAAAATGACTTTCAAAAGTATAGATAAGGGCGAGACCTTTAAAACGATTTTAGGACCCGATCCTTTTGGTGGTGACACGGGATTAACGTATTTCAGAGATGGTAGAATATGGGGAACTGATTTTTTCTTTAATGGCAATAAGAATCCTGATAGTAAGGGATATATCAATCAAATCCGTAAATCATCTGGCGATGATGATATTTTTGAAACCAAGCTTATACTTGATAAAAATCCTGACAACGCGCCGTTTTACGATTTGCATGCTGTGAAGGGAACGCTAATTGCTTATGCTCTTGCTCATGATGAATGGGATGACGATTTAACAAAGAGGTCTTCAATCTGGATTACTACAGATAAAGGTGAGAGCTGGAGAAGAATACTTGAGACTGACATTGGTTCAAAAGCTCCGGTATTTATGGGCATTGCCCACGGAAGAAATAGTCTGATACCAGAAGGATTTCCATATTTAATTATCACTAATCATTTCACTAGAGACAAGCTATATCCACGCGAGGGAGAAATGCATTTAACTAGAATTAAAATAAAAGACACGATTTTTAGAAAATCAAGCTAAATTCTAACTCCTTCAGAAGAACTGGGGGAGTTTTTTTAATAGGGGATCTTCCTGAATAAAAAAATGGATGCGATTGACTTTCTTATCATACGACAAAAACTTTGTACCGGGCGGAGCGTTAGTAAAGTCCTATACAGAGATAATGAGGGGACAAATGGACTCAATTCATTTTTCGGATTGACTTTAAAGGATCTACTTGTGGGGAAGACACCGCCTACTAAACTTATGGAGGCGGATGAACTGTCAGCAGAAGAAAAGAAAGAACTTTCCTCATTGCGGTCGGAGGTCAAGGCTTTATCGGATACAGTGGCTGGGCTTACCAATAGCAAAGATGTACTTAAAAAAGCTGTGACAGAGCAAGGGCAGAGTATCGCTAAAGTTTTATCTAGGGTGGATAAGTTGGAGAGTAGGGCAAGCCTAACTGAAACACCTGCTTGGGCAAATGATTCTGTACAAGCAGCGTTTGATGCAGGATTAATCGACACACCTAAAGTTGGGAGTTTGGACTTCTATCGAGTAATAACGGTGCTCGCTCGCGCTGGACTTTTGATCACGAGATTGGAGGATAAATAATGGACAATCAAAACCTTACTAATGTATTGGCGTTCGCCTCGGTGATCGCCGTTTTTGTGTTGGCAGGAGTACAGTTCGTGAAGACTACTGTTAACGTACCTAAAAACATATTACCACTGATTGGTTTGGTTATCGGCTTACTGGTTGGCGCTGCTGCTTATCCATTTATGGAGCTAGAACTTGTACTTCGGTTGTGGGCTGGGGGATTGGCTGGTTTGTCAGCTACGGGATTGTTTGAGTTGGCATTCAGCAAGCGGGAAGGGTCTTCTAAGGAAAAAAAAGAGAGCTTTTTACAAGCTCCCTTTACCGGTTATTTTTTATTGATCTCTGAATATGGGATGGTAATGTCGACAAATCCTTCTGAGAATGGTGCTACATCATAAGGATAAAATCTAACTGTGATCCCTGAATCTCTTAAATAAAAAGGCATTTTGGAAACATCAAATGGTGGATCGTTGATGACATCTTCAAAGAGGTTAGCACCTTTTTTATATTTTGCATTCAAAACATAAACTGCATATTTTTTTGCTTTGCTTTTTTTCTCATCGGTATTCAAGATACTTTTTAAACTTATCTGTTTTCCAGTGGTTAGGTCATAATTAAAGATTGTAGTATCGTACATGCCATGAGCTCCACCAGCGTACATGTAATCATAATAGCCAACTGAAAGCTTACCATCTTTATTATAATACAACTGTACTTTGCTTGTGATAGAGTGAAAATCATCCTCTTTCTTCATATTTTCAGATGCCTGAGCGTTGTTCACTGCATGCCATTTTAAAACTTTATTAATGGCATCTGTGTTGGTTGTATAGTTAGACTTCACAATTTGGATATAGGGGTATCCTTTGTATGTATAATTCTTAACACTTACAGCAGTTCCGGCGGCGTGTCCAACATGTAGCGGTAAGAATAACAATATGAGTGCCAGGAAACCCATAGTTATTCTGTAGACTTTCTTCATTTCAAACTCCCCTTCTATTTTTGTCAAAATTAAGTATAAGTAGAAACCTTAGAAAAATCCATGATTTATATTCATTGTTTACTAGTCCCGCCATATAAGGTGGGGCTTATTTACTTTTAGGGAAAGGAGATTTGTGTATGTTTAATCGAGGAGCATTTAATCGCATCGCCTTTAACCGTGAGTTTTCGGTGATTGTGTTCGGAAGTGCTGTCTTGCGTGGCGAAGGCAATTTGAAAGCTGGAGTTAACGTTATTGCAACGGGCTCAGCACTCCTTAAAGGAGAAGGAAACATAAAGGCATCATTTGTACGGGAGATAAGTTTCGCTACCAAAATGACCGGAGAGGCGGTATGAAGGCTACGTTTATCCGTGAACGACTACACCAAGCAATTATGCATGGTATCGGGACTCTTACTGCAAATGGGAGCCGGTACCACATGGATGAAATAGGATTTACCGGATCATTTGTACCAGGTGGCCGCATAGTTATCGATTCCAAAAACCTCACTTTCACAAAGAACGGAGTTAACGCCTTGCACATGATGGATGGAGATTTCTTTGATCTTAATCTTGGTAACAACAACATCGTCTACACAGATCCGGCAACTGGCTGGGAGATAATGGTTTCAGGGAATTCAAGCGATCCAGTGGTTCCAAATGGGGGGCATAATCATAATCCGGATTACACACCGGGATAAATTTATATAGAGGGGACTATAGATGCCTAAAGTACCAGTAACAATATAAGATGCTCAGATGCAGCGTGTGCACATACACATGGTATAGACTACGGTATTTATTCAGGTCCTACACGAACCAAAATCACTATAAGAGTCGATGGTAATGCTGTACAATTTACACAGACAAGTGGAGAAGACAATGATATCATTCCATACTTGAGTAAGGACGGAAGTGGATGGGTTGAACGAGGGAAGTTCCATGAAATTAGCCTTACGCCCGATACTCTCGGGCGTATTGAGGCTACAGTCGTCAGCCAGATATTTATTATGAGTCGTAGCGGAGGTAAATATTGAACATCGTCCAGCGAGATAATAGCAGCATCAATAAGTGGAGTAATATCGATATTTGAATTTGCATCTGATGATAATTTAAATGATTGGTCACCAAAATGAAGTTGTCCATCCTGAGTTAGCGCTATAGCAATAGAACATTGTTTTGCTATGTCGGGATACTTCTTAGCTAATAGTTCAACTAATTGGGTCCTTTTATCGTATAAGTTGTACTTGTTAATTGATCATTTTCCACAATAGTTCCTCCTTTCGATTTAAGATCAATGGACTTCTTCGTGTTGTCATACTCCAGTCCATAGCCTGTCATTTCAACTACTTCGCGTACTGGTAGATATGGAGTGCCTTTATATACAAGTGGATCATTCTTAAGTGTTTGCTTTTGACCATCGACTGAAAACGTGAATTTTGCAAGGGCAGCCTGAACAGTCTGAGTGGTCACAGCTGCGGCCATTTCTGCGGAACCGATTAACATACCGGCCACTAATCTGATGATTGCTTTCTTCAAGATACTCAGCTCCTTTAATTTCATATTACCATATATTATGGTAAATGATGGGAGGAGGTTTTATATCTGATTCTATTATATTTATTTCACAGCCTTACTTAAGCAACAAATTTTCATCAAAGAAATAATCCACAAATTTCCTGTCAACTCTTAATTATATTGTTAATATTTGTCGAATAACAGACTGTTTGTTCGCCTTTATTTAGTGTAGGATTTATGTATACATATAAAGGGAGATGAATTTTTTGTTGAATAATTGGAAAAATGGTATGTCTAAGTTAGTTCTATCATTAATAGTTTTAGTGTCGTTTTTTTCGTTTCAATCAAATACATATGCAGCATCGGTTGGATAAGCGTTACCTACTCCAGAGTCTGGCTGGCAGCGGATCGAAGATACAAATTCTACATTCGTTTATGAAGGCCCTTCTTGGGGAACATATACTAACAACCCACTATCATCTGGCCTTACACAAAAGTATACTCTGAGTCCTGTATTACATACTGTCAAGTTTAATTTTATCGGAAAAAGTATTCGAATGATTGGATATAGAGGGCTTGATAGACAAACATCTATCAAGATTACTATTGATGGAACACAATATGCTTATTCGGCAAATGGCGCAGCACAAGGGGTAACACTTTTGTTTGAAAAATTGAATTTAGAAAATAAGTTGCATTCAGTAGAAATAAGTGCTGTAAATTCGGGTACTTATACAATATTTGATTTTGATGCTGTTGATATTGACAAAGATGGAACTGTAATTGATGCAACCATAAGTGCGCCTACCAATTTAAAAGCAATAGCTGGAAATTCTAAAGTAGAATTAAGCTGGACAGTGAGTTCTAATGGGATAGGTTATAAAATTAGACGTAGTACAACAGCTGGAGGCCCTTATGAAACGATAGCTACTAATGTAACAAACACAGTTTATACCGACACTTCTGTAATTAATGAAACAACATACTATTATGTGGTAGCTGCAATAAATGAAAGTAGAGAAAGCAATTACTCTAATGAAGCAACTGCCAAACCACAAGGAGTAGTAGTGCCAGATCCAGAACCATCTGGTGATCGGGCTATACTTACAATTACTTTAACAGCTGGTCTTGAGAAAGAATTCGACCTATCAAATACAGAAGTAAAAGCCTTTTTGGAATGGTATGATACACGCTATGCTGGAACAGGACCTGCTAAGTTTGCTATTAATAAACATGATAATAATAAGGGACCATTCAGCAATCGTACTGAGTATGTGATTTTTGACAAGATCCTTACCTTCAGTGTAGATGAATATTCAGCTAAATAAAATTATTTACACATTGTTCAAGTGCCGATAAAATAACTGTAAAGAAGCACCGTACCCTGCCATAACTGGTGGGGTATTTTTTAATTCAGGTAAATATTCCTTACCAGTAATATAGAGTACATATACATAATGTTCCAAATTAATTAATCTATTATTATGAATAATGAAAACTATCAGTATAGAGATACATACTTTACTGGGGGGAATCCAGCAATTCTATATATACTCATACTTGGATTGGTTCTATTGGGATTTGTTTTGTTTTATTTAATCAAGAAATATCGAAAGAAGAGAAAGTGAGAAGTCATGAGCACTACATATATAGTCTTAGAGAGTGATACTGATTTCCTGACAGCAGACCTTTCTCAATAAAAGGTATCCGTATGGTTTCATAGCAAGATACGGTGGAAGGCTTTTTATAAGCTGGCCTTGGATTTGAATCTAGTAATCGAGAAGGAGGAAGAGAAGGGTGATTGAACAAATATATAAGACTACTTCTGATTATCCCTCTGTACTCACAGCAAAGGAAATCCAACAAATACTTGGTATCGGTGAACGTCAAACATATGAACTATTAAACTCAAGTCAATTTCATATCGTGCGGGTCGGAAAGATGATAAAAGTATCCAAGGATGTATTTCTAAAATGGTTACAGGGGTAAAAAAAAGTGGTGCCGATAATGGCACCACTTTTGCTTTAGTCAACTACAGGGCACCATAATGGCACCAATTCGTATTTCGCTCAAAACATAAACATCTCTAAACAAAAGAAAAAGCCTTATATAATAAGGCTTTCTCAGTATAGGACGGATGGGGTTCGAACCCATGACCCCTACCCTGTCAAGATAGTGCTCTCCCGCTGAGCTACCGTCCTGCGACGAATTTCATAATACCATACGATAGAGTAGGATGGCAATTCTTTTTTTACAATCTATAGGGATGATAGTTTACATAGTCTTTAAAATAATAAGAAAAGGGGACGCCGCTCCATCCCCATGAGCCACGTCAGATAAAGAACGGGAGTAGAAATATATCGCTTATACCGAAAAAAGGGATGCGTCGTGGAAAGAAGCGACGTCTTGGGAAAAAGCCAGGCCGGAAACCAAATTGTCTATACGCCGATTCGTGTGTGGGCATTCCGTTTAAACGTTCTATCATTTCGTTGCTAGGAACCGCAAGAGTAACATAGTTTTGATCTACATGGGCAATAAAGCCATCAAAGGACTGACCGTCAGTCGTTGTAATACCTACGTATTTGTTCATACAATTCCAGCTGACCTGTTGATGTAAATTTGCATTTGTATCCATAAATAACCTCCTCAATTGAATAACCCTGATAACAGTCTATGGTTCGTAGCCTATAACGTTCACGGCGTTAGCCTATAGGGTAACCATAAAATTCGGGTTATTTTGTGTGAGGTGGGGGTGTGTATTGAAGCGGAATCACTGTCTTTTCTTGAATAATAGTAAAAATTATTCATTATCTGTTGGTTTGATGTTGAAACGATTCTAAAAGTTGCGTCGTATACTTAGCCAAGTGCTTTTTTATGGAAATACTCCTTAAGCGCTTATGATAAAATGGAGGGTAATGTACAGCAGTTAGATAAAAATTGAAAGAAAAAGGAGCTTGAGAACTTGCCGCAAAATGAGCAGAAAAAGGATTCTTCCACGCCATGGAAATGGTTGGGGGGCGGGGCGGCGATGCTCCTGTTTAAAGGAAAGGCGATTTTGTCTCTTCTGAAAATAGGTAAAATTGCCGGGCCGTTAATATCAATGATGATTTCAATATGGGCTTATGCTTTGATTTACCCGTGGGGGTTTGCCGTGGGCTTTGTTCTGCTCCTGCTAGTCCATGAATTAGGACATGTAATAGCAGCGAAACGGATCGGGCTTCCAGTCAGCGCTCCGCTATTTATACCGTTTTTGGGAGCTTTAATTACAATGAAGAAACAGCCGTTGGATGCCCAGACAGAAGCTTATATTGCTTTTGGAGGTCCGATCTTAGGAACCATTGGGGCTACAGCCGTTTTTGGAGCGGCTTATTACATGGATAGTCCACTTCTCTATTCCTTGGCTTATATAGGTTTTTTACTTAATCTGATCAATCTGCTGCCGATTCACCCGCTTGACGGCGGCCGTATTGCAACCGCGGTGACGCGCTGGCTGTGGCTTGTGGGGCTCGTGGGTGGTTTAGCCATCATCATCTATATGCGTTCGATCTTGTTCTTTATTATTTGGGCGTTATTTGCTTACGATCTGTATAACAAATATGTGAAGAGACGCACTAACAATCGCCTTTATTCTGTAACGAAGAGTTTCTTAATTCCAGTAGAGCCACTTAGAGATGCAGGCTACATGATTCCAGGACCAGAGCATAGAAGAGATTTACCTTTTACTACTTACAGTGATTTGGAAAGACAGCAGTATGTAGGGGTGAGATGGGATCAACTGAACTACATTGGTAGAGCTACGCTTCCACAGCAATGCATCATTGAAAAGGTACGTATCTCGCAGCTAGAGCCTGTGACCTTAGAGAATGGGCTTCATCTTAAGATGAATTGTGATATTAGCTATTCGGTCTACGAGAACGATAAGTATTACGATGTGCCGGCTAGCTTACGCTGGAAATACGGTATCGCTTATTTTGTATTAGCTGGCTTTCTGGCAGGAATGATGTACATGGTCCATGCCGTTGGAAATGTGAATCTATAAGGGTTAGAATCGGGCAATGAAGTGATCCAATGGTTTATAAAACTCATGAACCGTCAAAGCTGTAATGAGAATAACCGCAGTTGAACGGTGAAAGGAGTAAAACCATGCCTAAATATTTGAAATGGGAAGTCGGCGTTTGTCTGCTGTTACTGATGGTTTTGGGAGGATGTTCCGAGGCGAAGCCAACAAAAGTCATGGAAATCAAAGAAATGACCAACCTAGATGGAAAGCCAAAAGGTCAGTACCCTCCATTGTCACCAGTGATGCAAGACACATACAATCGTTCGATTCCTGAAGAAGTATATTCTGCAGATTAGAGCAGCGTAGAAGACGGTTTCTCATGCTCAGGCTTTTCTTTCTAGTCGAATTTTTATATAATAGACAACTATCGTTGGATACATAGAGAGAGGAGTTTGGGACTAACATGGCGGCAGAAATCTTACGGGTAACTACAGAGGAACAGCTTCAGATGGGGCTGGATATTCGTACTAAAGTATTTGTAGAGGAACAAATGGTGCCGGCTGAGGAAGAAATTGATGAATACGATGTTATCGGTCCGAATGCGCACCATATTCTAATTATAGATGAAGGTGTACCTGTGGCTACGGGAAGATTGATTTATTACAAAGCAGGTACAGCCAAAATGCAGCGTATCGCCGTACTGAAAGATTATCGAGTCAAAGGATACGGACGTGTTCTGTTGCTAGCTATGGAAGAGCTTGCTCGGGAGCTTGGACTGGAAGCTTCGATTCTTGATGCACAGTGCCAAGCTGAGAATTTCTACAAGAAGCTAGGATATGAAGTGATTTCTACGGAACCTTTTTATGACGCAGGTATTCTACATGTACGGATGCAGAAAACTCTTTAAAAATAGCGCACATAATTTACCGTTCCATGAAGCAAGCTAGGATGTGCCATATGATGGCAAATCCAAGCGCAAGGGGCGAGCTGAAGTGCCAAATAACGAACGCGAAAGTTTCGTAGCTGTACAGAAAAATGGAGACGGAGATTTAACCAGTTTCCAGACCTCTACAGGACGTGTCCTGGCGTATGACCAAGCGCTTCAAGAAGTACAGGCCGGAAATATTGCCGGAGTGAATGCTTTTAAAGGTAAAGACGGAGGAACTTATATTCGCGGCGACGCGGATGGGGATCCAACCAACAATTTGGATAATCTTCCGAGTTTCTCATAGTTCTAAAGGCAAAGACCGTACAAACGTCATCGGACGTCAATGTACGGTCTTTTTTTTATCCTAATCAGAGTTTATAAATTACATGCTGCTCAATAAACTCCATCTCTCCAGTAAGCCCGACGAATTGAGGTTGTTCATCGCTATAATGCATAAGCTTGATGATACGTCGAACATCTTCAGGTAAAGACATTAACTCCTCCAGCGTGGTGTGAACAACACCTGATCCACCAAGCTGACAGTCATGCAGAATCATTCGGATGCCGTGCTCACGGACAAGGCGTATAAGTAGATCCGGCTGAAAAGTCATGTCCGCGCTGTAGAAAATCTCATTATTTATTAGAAGGGAATAGCTATCTTTGCCAGGAATATGCGGCGTATGTATGATCTCGAGCGTAAGAGAAGGAGCGAGCTTGTACGTAATTCCGGGTTTCATAGGTTTAACCTCGAAGATATCGGTCAGGGAGGCTACTGCATCTTTTTGATATAGTCCACCCTTTAAGGTGTTGTTCCAAAGTGGCTCAACAAGCGTCTCAGGTAAATGTAATCTCATAGTTTTCCCGTATACGTGCTTTAGCGTAAGTGCTAGCTCTTCCAGACCTCCAACATGGTCCGCATGAATATGCGTAATTAGAGTAGCGTTTACGTCACGGAAGGATTTCCCGATGGTATGCATGGCAAGTGGGGCTGTAATCCCGCAATCAATCAGTAGGGTATAATCATCAGCTAGTAGCAAGCCATTATTGTTAAAATAGTTTTTTGCAAAAGCATTGCCAGTTCCTAGCATTTGTAGGCTCAGACTCATAAGAAAGTACCCTCCTGAAATCGCTGTTAGCTAATATATCAACTTTGAACAAGTACATAATATCATTTTTCGGAAGATGAATGAAATATTTACCTACAATTAGCGCAACTTGCTGAGACAAAGTAAGTATACATTAATAGCATGAATTATTTGGAGGGTTTCAAATGAATAGATGGAAAAAAGTCACTTTATGTGTGTTTGCTTTTTCCTTGATGGGTGGCTCCTTATTGTTCGCCGATTCTGTGAGTAAGAAAATCAGGGTATGGAACAACGGGACGGAAATTGTAGACGGCGGTTATTTGATTGATGGAAAAACATATATTCCCGCAAGAGAAGCGGGCGGGGTAGTGAATTGGGATGGATCTGGAAAAGTGACGATTCTTAAGCCTAATGTTCATATTGTTCTTTTTAAGGATAATACGGTCTTTGGTAACGTAAACGTAGGCAAGCTTAAGATTAAAATATTAACCCAGGTAGATAGCTTAACAGAAGAGGTTTCAGCTGTAAAAGTAGCCATTACGGACCCCTCTGGTAATGTTAAGGATATTCAGTCGCAGGAGCTTGAAGGCTCGCAGAAGGATAATTTCTGGTTTCCGACCTCGGAGTTTACTTATGATTTTAAAGAAACCGGCAAATATCGGGTAGGCTTCTACATGAAAGCTTCCAAAAATGCGGATTACGTTCTTGTGTCAGAAAAGGTAATTACAGCTCTTAATTAAGGGTTCTAAATTGACCTGAACTAATCTAACGTGGTAGTATACCAGATGTAGGATAATACAATTCAAAGTGAGGTATTACAATGAGCGATCACAAACATGAGCATGGTGAAGCATGCGGTTGCGGGCATGATCACGACCATGAGCACGAGGAGTTTGTGCTGACCTTGACGAACGAGCAGGGCGAAGATGTTGAAATGGTATTGGTTGAAACTTTCGACATCGGTGAGAAACTATACGCGCTGCTGTTAGAAAAGGAAAATCCTGAAGCGGATGGCATTATTCTGCGCATGGAAGAAGAAGACGAAGAAATGGTATTGTACAATATCGAAGATGAAGAAGAATGGAAAGCTGTTGAAGAAGCTTACAACAATCTCCTTGCTCAGCAAGAATAGATTTTAGCGACTAAATTAAGCTGTTCTATTGTGTATATGACAGTTGATGTTTATATACAGAAACCCGATACTTATTATGGTATCGGGTTTTTGTATAAATGAATGAAGTTTTTTAGGAAAATGATGGGTCTTAGGAAATAGGATCGGCTTCTACAATCACTTTTATGTTCGTGATGCTGCGATCTTCAGGACCTTTAACCGGAAGTCCGATCTCCACATGGTCAATAATATAATCGATGTTATCCTGAGTGATAACTTCGCCAGGGAGAAGAATAGGAATTCCAGGCGGATATACATATATAAACTCTGCAATAATGTAGCCAGCAGATTCACGGAATGGAACTAACTGCGTATCCGCATAAAAAGCGTCCCTTGGAATCAGAGCAAGCTGTGGAATTTCTGGAACCTGAACCTTAAGTTCGTAGATTTCACCCTTGCTGTAATGAATGGCGGACAACACCCGAAGTGCAGCTAATAATTTATCTACTGATTCTTGGGTATCACCTGGGGTAATAAGGCAAAGAATATTATACATGTCACTTAGTTCTACTTCGATGTTGTACTTTTCGCGCAGCCAGTTTTCGGTTTCGTATCCTGTGATTCCTAAATGGCGCACATGAATGTTGAGCTTAGTTGGGTCATGATCAAATGTTGCTTCTGTCCCAAGGATCTCTTTTCCAAAGCTGTACAGGCCTTCGATCGTATTGATCGTTTCGCGTGCGTAGTTGGACAGTCTGATGGTTCTTTCCGCCATTTCATGACCGTTCAGCGCGAGATTACGTCTTGATGTATCCAAAGACGCTAATAAAATATATGAGGTAGATGTTGTAGTCAGCATGCTCATAATGGTCTGTACCCGTTGCGGGTTAATCAGACCCGTCTTAGCATTAAGATTCAGTACCGAGCTTTGCGTCATGGAGCCGCCAAGTTTATGCACACTAGTGGCAGCGATGTCCGCTCCGGCCTGCATGGCCGATACCGGCAGATCCTCATGAAAATGAATCAGTACTCCATGTGCCTCGTCCACCAATACGGGTACACCGTAACGGTGAGCCAGGTCGACAATCGAACGCAGGTCGGCGCATACACCGAAGTACGTGGGATTGATTACTAGAACTCCTTTGGCGTCTGGATGACGCCTTAACGCTCGTTCCAGCGAACTGGTCGTTATGCCGTGATCTATCCCAAGATTCTCATCCTGAACAGGCGAGACAAACACAGGCTTGGCTCCGGAGAAGATAATGGCCGACATCACAGATTTATGAATGTTGCGCGGCACAATTATTTTATCACCCGGTGAGCAGACAGAGAGGATCATCGTCATGATGGCATTGCTCGTGCCCTGTACGCTAAAATACGTATAGTCGGCGCCGAAAGCCTTCGCAGCCAGCTTCTGAGCTTCCTGGATTACTCCAGTTGGCTGATGTAAATCATCAAGCGGTGCGATGTTGATTAGATCGATGGATAGAGCGTTATCGCCGATAAACTCACGGAATTCGGCATCGGTTCCTAGCCCCTTCTTATGCCCCGGGATATGAAATTGAACGGGATTGCCGGCGGCATGCTTTTTTAAAGCTGTGAAGAGGGGAGTACGGTGTTGATTCATTTAATGCTGTCACAACCTTTCGCGAATATTAAAATTTAAGGCAAGCATCAGTATAACAAAACAATCTACAGAATACTAGGATTTGGATGTGATAGAATGTCCACGAAAGCTGCGCAACGTACACATATCAGTTTGACGTCGCCATTTATCATGGAGATGTGGGTAATTATTTTTTTAGTTGAGTTTGTTAAAGGGTCGCTACTTGTCGCTTTGTTACCCGTATATATGGAGAATATTTTGGGTCTATCTGTTACGGTAGTAGGCTTTGCCTTTGCACTCCAGTATTTGGGGGATAATCTATTCCGCAGTCCTTCTGGCTGGGTTATGGAGCGCATAGGATTTCGCTGGACCATGACAAGTGCCTTGTTGTTGATCCTAGTAGCTGTTGGAATGATAATATATGCCAAAACAGCAGTTACGCTCTCGATTGCCTGTCTTATTCTTGGGATCGGGACATCCCCGCTTTGGCCTTGTGTGATGACTGGAATAACGGAATTGGCGGGATCTACTAAAAGCGGCAGCAGTGGTGCAGCTATGGGTGCTGTAGAGATGGCATCGCTCGCAGGAACGGGAATCGGTCCGATTGTAGTGAATTTTTTGATGGATCAGGGGGGACAAAGCTATCGTGTAGCCTTTTTGGTCCTGCTAGGGTGTGCTGCTGTAGTAGTTGTAGTTGCCCTATTTCTACCTAAAAGAATCTCGTCAAGTGGCACTCATGCAGTTGTTAGGGACATGGAGGGGCTTGGTGGAGTCGTTGAACGTAAAAAAATTAGTCCGTTAGAAAGTATAAAAAGAACACTTCATCAGGTCAGAACGACGCTTAAAGTCAGTCGCCTACTATATCCGGCCTTATTTCTTCAGGCTTTTGCCATTGGCTTGATGACCCCAGTAGTTACCTTGTTTGCACGTACAGAGTTGCATGTTAGTCCAAATCAGTTTAGCCTACTTCTGATTGCCGGTGGTGGGATTACGGTGCTCGCTCTAATTCCAGCAGGAAAGCTGGTAGACCGAATAGGAACAACTGTGTTTCTGAACATTGGCTTTTTGCTCGCCGCCTTTTCGCTTGCCCTGTTCTCACAGGTACGCTGGCTCCCGCTTGCTTTTATCGCGGTGGCATTGGTCGGTATAAGCTACGCGCTTATTCTCCCGGCATGGAATGCCTTTCTGGCTAAGCAAGTGCCTAAGGGGGAACGAGGGACTGTGTGGGGGCTTTTCTTGACCTTGCAAGGCTCAGGGATGGTGGCAGGACCAGTGATATCAGGGAGACTATGGGACCATGTAGGTCACGGTGTTCCGTTTCTGATGAGTGCAATTGTAATGTTGATGCTCTTTGGGCTGCATTTACTAATTGTACACAGAACGAAGTTGAAATTTAAAACTAGTTGACCTTAGATGTGAAAAGCCGCTGACAACCTGAGAATTAGTTGTCAGCGGCTTTTTTTAGGAATTAAAAGGACTAAAAGAAATAAAAAATTCAATCAGCGTTTGGAGAAAGTCTGTTGCGGGTAAAAATAGTCAATAAACCAAGTTACCGCTACATAAACTGAAGTATAAAATAAGACTAAGACGAATTCAAAAGTAACTACTACTTGAAGAGGTCCGGCAGCCATAAATAATCAAGAATTCAACAATTGAGTTGGCTTTGCAGATGTGAAGCAGTTAGGGGGGAGTGCCGTGAACAAAAACGACGAGGTGGAGTATTGTAACCTGGAGCTGCGTTTCGACAGACAGCATATCCAGGACCTGATCAAGGATTTGATTCAAAAAGGTTATTCCCTATATTGGAGCGAGAACGAACAGGTCTTTGTAATTTCGGTCCGTACGGGTCGAAAACTGGTGAAATTACGTTTTCAAAGGATCAAAGATGGTTATAAACTCGTTGGTGACTATATGATTCGTGATGCTCGCTTGTCAGAATGGATGGAGAAATTAATTGGGGACATGCGAGGCCATGCCATTGTAAAGCGCTTCCGGGATCGTCAGATCATTATTGAAAATATTTTATTCGGTGAAGTGATTCGTCTTGTCGAAATCTCGGGTTATCAGCAGCGAGTCTTATACCAGAAGGGTCCTATGCTCACAGATGAGGAGCTGACCAAGCTCTTTTATTCTGTTGAAGGAGAGGAACGAATTCGCCAGCGTAGGATTGAAGTGGATGAGCAGCTGGATCGATTAAATGATGCACTTAAGGCTGAGGATATGATTCGAGCGGAGAAATGCCGAGCTCAGCTGACCTTTTTGACGAAGGAATTGTATATGTTAGAATGGTAAACAAGGTGCCGAAATAAGTTGCTTAGGGGCACCCCGAATTTCGGGGTGTCTTAGATTTGTTTGAGAACTTGCAGACAGGGGTTCACTTCTGGTGCTAAAAACGTTAAAATAGTCATTGTGATCATTTTCATATTGGCAATGGATTTGTCGATGAATTTGATCTTTATTCGCAGGGCAGGCTTTGCTGTCTCTGATAAAGGGTGGTATTCTTATACTGCGAGAAATGGATTTCCCAAAAATATAGGGTGCAAAGGGTGGAGGACCAGATGGCAAAACAACAAATCGGCGTTATTGGCTTGGCGGTAATGGGCAAGAATTTGGCTCTAAATATCGAAAGCAAAGGTTTTTCCGTATCCGTGTTTAACCGCTCACCGGAGAAGACACATGATCTTCTTGCTGAGGCGGAAGGTAAAAACCTCGTAGGCACATTTTCCGTTGAGGAATTTGTAGCTTCGCTGGAAACACCGCGCAAAATTCTGATCATGGTTCAAGCTGGTAAAGCTACTGATGCTACCATCGAGCAACTGTTGCCGCATCTTGATCAAGGCGACATTATTATCGACGGAGGAAATGCTTATTTCCCTGATACGGTTCGTCGCAGTAAATATTTGGAAGAAAAAGGTTTCCGCTTTGTTGGAACTGGGGTTTCTGGCGGTGAAGAAGGAGCTCTTAAAGGTCCTTCCATTATGCCTGGCGGTCAAGAAAGCGCGTATAAGCTAGTTGAACCAATCCTAACTGCAATCTCAGCTAAAGTTAACGGTGAGCCTTGCTGTACATATATCGGACCAGACGGTGCGGGACACTATGTTAAAATGGTGCACAACGGTATCGAATATGGTGATATGCAATTGATCTGTGAAGCTTACCAGCTGCTCAAAGACGTTCTAGGTCTGGATGCAAAAGAACTTCACAATATTTTTAAAGAGTGGAATAGCGGTGAGCTCGACAGCTACTTGATCGAGATTACTACAGATATTTTTGCTCAGTATGACGAAGAAACTGGTAAACCAATGGTTGACGTGATCCTTGATTCCGCTGGCCAAAAGGGAACTGGTAAATGGACAAGCCAGAGCTCACTGGATCTTGGCGTACCTTTGTCCATGATTACGGAATCCGTATTCTCACGCTTCTTGTCTGCAATGAAGGATGAGCGCGTAGAAGCAAGCAAAGTGCTTAACGGACCAGAAACTACGCCATTTGATGGCGACAAAGCTGAATTCATCGAGAACGTGCGTAAAGCATTGTTCGCAAGTAAAATCGTATCCTATGCTCAAGGTTTCGCTCAACTTCGCGTAGCTTCCGACGAATACGGTTGGGATCTGAAATATGGCGAGTTGGCTAAAATTTGGCGCGGTGGCTGCATTATCCGTTCCCGTTTCCTACAAAACATCACGGATGCTTACGAGAACAATGCAGATCTTAAGAACCTATTGCTTGATCCTTTCTTCAAGGATGTTATGGACAATTACCAATCCGCATGGCGTAAAGTAATCGCTTCAGCTGTAACGATGGGTGTTCCAGTACCTGGATTCTCCAGCGCATTGGCTTACTATGATAGCTATCGTACAGAAAGACTGCCTGCGAACCTGCTTCAGGCTCAACGCGATTACTTCGGCGCACATACGTTCAAACGTGTAGACAAAGAAGGCGTTTTCCACCACAACTGGATGTCTGCAGAATAATCTAGTTTATTACGGTTATAAGCAATAACGCCTTCGGCGTCCCTAAAGGACGGTAAGAAGCGTTTATGCGAGAAATATAAGGTTAATGTATAACATGAAACTTGTACTTTCTTATATTTTTAAAAAAGTGGCCCGAATTGCTTCACCAGAAATGGGGAGGCTTTCGGGCCTTTTTTGTTGAAGTTTTGATTTGGAATTACTAAGTGAAGCAGATTGTCTAATGTTTTGACCCTGTGTTATGATATGACAAATATCGCGGTTGGAGGATAGACATGACTGGGGATACAGAAGAATTTAAAAAGTTCAACGAAGAGCAAAGAAATAAGAACATTATTTTAGTAGGGATGATGGCAACGGGGAAGTCAACAGTAGGCGCTATTTTGGCCGAGGAACTGGGTTACGAGCTGGTTGATCTGGATCATGTCATTGTTGAAACTGAAGGCCGAAGTATTGCAGAAATTTTCGCGGAAGATGGAGAGCATTACTTTCGAAGCGTGGAAACAGCAGTACTAAAGCGTATGCTAGAGTCTGAGAATAAATTAATATCTACTGGTGGTGGCGCGGTATTGGCGCCGGGGAATACAGATTTAATGCTGAGTAAAGGGCATGTGGTTGCGCTAACGGCAACAGAAGAAGAGATTATTGCCCGCGTTAGTGGAGATCAGAATCGTCCGCTGCTCGCCGGCAATGCAGAAGAACGGGTTAGACGTATCATGGAAGACCGTCGAGAAGCTTACCTGTTCGCGCATTACACGGTCGATACAACGGGACTGACAGCGGCAGAAGTGTCGCAATATATTTTAATGCATTACCGCGGCTGAGCTTTTAAGAGAGTGTTTCATTCCATTCAATCATACCGCCGCTTAAATTTGTAGCATGATAGCCAAACTGTTGTAGATATTCGCAGACACGCTGGCTTCGAGCACCGGAACGGCAAATAAAGATCACTTTGGCATCGCTTGGAATATCCTCAGTGCGGTGTGGAATTTCTCCCATGGGGATATGCAGTGCACCGGGAATCATCCCGAAGGCAACCTCTTCGTCTTCACGAACGTCGATGAGTACAAGGTCTTCCCCTGTCTCTAGACACTGCCGCAATTCTTGCGGTGTAATTTGTGGAACATTATGCATGGTTGTGACCTCTTTTCATCAGAAGAATGGTTTAATGATAACACAAGCATGGAATACCCTGTCAAACGAGCACTACATACAACTATATCTACTAAGGAGAGTTTATATTATGGACGTTATTGTTAGGCCAACGCCATCCCTGCAAGGAGAATTTGGGGCCCTCTCTTCCAAAAACTATACCACTCGTTATTTGCTGGTTGCCGCATTGTCAGAAGGCGTAAGTACGATTTATCATCCGGCACATAGTGAAGATAGCGATGCCATCCGTCGTTGTATTGCAGATTTGGGAGCTGTACTCACAGAAGATGATGAGAAGATTGTGATTCAAGGCTTTGGTCGCAAACCTAAGGATGTTAAGGAGCTTAATGTGGGGAATGCAGGAGCAGTATTACGTTTTCTAATGGCTGTAGCTGCTTTAAGCCCTGAGGTCACATTCGTTAATACGTATCCTGACTCATTGGGCAAACGTCCACATGACGACCTGATCGTGTCTCTAGAACAGCTTGGTGTGAAGGTAGAGCATAATGAAGGTAAGTTGCCGATCACGATCCGCGGTGGCAAACCTGTTGGGGGTAGAATTACAGTTTCAGGTGCTGTCAGCTCCCAGTTCCTAAGTGCTCTATTATTCTTGACACCATTGCTTGAAGAAGATAGTGAAATTATTGTCCTTGATGATTTGAAATCAAAGGTTGTCGTAGGTCAGACGCTAGAAGTATTGGAGCAGGCTGGAATTGTGGTTCATGCGGCGGATGATTATATGTCCTTTAAAGTGCCAGGTCGTCAAGCCTATGCGGCAAAAACGTATACCGTTCAAGGTGACTATCCTGGCTCTGCGGCTATTCTAGCAGCAGCTGCGGTTACAAAGTCAGATGTTAAGGTACATCGTCTTGTGGAACAGAGTAAGCAGGGAGAAAGAGCCATTGTTGATGTGTTGCGTATGATGGAAGTACCGCTTACTCATAAAGAGGGAACAGTTCACGTACAAGGGAACGGCGTTCTAAAAGCTGTTGAATTCGACGGAGATGCTGCAACCGATGCGGTGCTGGCTATGGTAGCTGCTGCCGTATTTGCTGAAGGCACTTCACGATTCTATAACGTTGAGAACCTTCGGTATAAGGAATGTGATCGTATAACTGATTACTTGGCAGAATTGACTCGTGCAGGAGCCAATGTTGAGGAACGCCGCGATGAAATTATCGTTCACGGCATGCCTGAAGGCGTCGAAGGTGGTGTGACGATTAACGCGCATTACGACCACCGTGTAATTATGGCGCTGTCAGTAGTAGGTTTACGAGCGCGTAAACCACTATTGATCAAGGATGCTCACCATGTCGCTAAGTCGTATCCGCAATACTTTGATCACCTGCGTGCGCTTGGTGCGAATGTGGAGTGGGTACAATAGAAGTAAGGGGGCTAGCGAATTTAGCTTCAGTTAAATAAGGATCATAAAGTGTAACTATGGAAAGGGGCACTGTGTATGAGCTTTGAGAATCCAAGTCGGGAACAGATCGGAGATATCCTTGCTTCTGCCGGTAATATTGCAGTTGTTGGCCTATCTGACAAAACAGACCGTACCTCCTATATGGTCGCGGGTGCTATGCAAAGTCGGGGATATCGGATCATTCCTGTAAACCCATTGGTTAATGGTGAAATACTGGGAGAAAAGTGCTATCATACGTTAGCGGAAATTCCAGAGCCGGTGGACATTGTTAATGTGTTCCGTCGAAGCGAATACTGCGCAAAGGTCGCACAGGAGGCCGCTGAAATCGGCGCACGTGTGCTCTGGCTCCAACAGGGTATAATCAGCCAGGAAGCCGCTGAAATCGCCGCTGAGCACGGTATGACGGCGATTATGGACCGTTGCATCAAGGTCGAAGAAGCGATCACGATGCATGGCCGTAGTCGGACATAAGTTTCGGTAGTTCAACACTTTATCTGACTATTGAAAAAATGATGATCACAGCGTGTGTCAAGGGATTTCGAACGAACCGACGAACGGGCAAACGAGGAACCGGCGAGCATACGAGCCGACAGACAAAAGAACAAACTAACAAACCAGCGAACTAAATTTTTTGACGCTGAAGTAGTTGCAAATTTAATGTTAAAGAACAGCCAAGATCAAAAGCATTGTTTGATTACGATTGGCTGCACAGACTGTGCAATTTCTAATGCAAATCACTAACTGAGCTTGTTATACTGAAGTTAGACGAAGAACGTCCTTTATCCGCATGATTTGCGGTGAAGGGCGTTTTTTTATTTTTATAGGGGAGGATACCATAATGGAATTTGAAGAAGCACATGGTATGTTCATTAACAAGCACTTGACTGAAAGATCAGGAGAAAGAAGGGGGAGGCTGGTTAGAGGGCATAATTATGCGGAGAAGTTGTTCTTGCAGAATGTATGGTGGCCATTGTTTGAGAGCCTTGATGATTTGCATCCAGAATACGAAGTGTACGACTGGAACCGTAAATCTCAGTTTCTGGACTTCGCTTTTCTTCCGCAGAGCGGCGGCAGTCTCGGGATTGAGTGCGACGGGTTTCAAAGTCATGTGAAGGACATGGACCGCGAGAGATTCAACTACGCAGTTAATCGGGACACTTTTCTGACCGGAATGGGGTGGAAAATGATTCATTTTTCTGTTGATGATCTTCAGCACCGCCCCGAGGTGTGTCGGATGCTTTTGCAATTGGTGCTGGCACCTCATTTGGCGCGCAAATCTGCAGGCGTGGATATTTTGTGTGAGGAGAAGGAGGTTCTGCGGTTGGCTTGGCGACTGGGTAGGGCGATCCGTCCAAAGGATGTGACCACGCATTTCAGCATTAACTTTCGAACGGCGCGCAGATTGTTGCACTCGTTGAGTGAGAAGGGGCTAATAAAGCCTAAAGTAGGTAGAAGAGGGGTTAGACATTATGAGTTGCGACCAATGCACCCTGAACAAAAATGGTGATGAGTGAGTGAATTTAGCGTTAGATTGCACTTTGTACAATAGAATCTTCGTTTCAGTTTAAAAAAATTACCTTCATTGCACTTTGTGCAATCAAAAAGAGCAATAGATCCTTAATAAAGTGATTTAAGGAATTTCTATTGTACAAAGTGCAATCAAAACCATTTTTCATCAAAATTAAGCTTATTCTGTTGCACATAATACATTAGAATACGAGAACCTCCTAGGGGTCTTTAATCCGAAGTTATAAAAGTCACCAGAGAATCTCCAGAGAGTCTCCTAAGAGCATTTTGAAAAATGAAAGGTCTATATCATATACTAAATTCTTCAGGTCATCCGAGTGAAATCTTGATACGTATCTTGATACGTATATAGGTTAGCGAAAACAGCATATTGCATCGGAATATTTCCTTCAGTTTATTTTGACAAAAACCCCCGCAGCGCTTACCATTCAATATAGAAAGAAAGGAGAGGGTAGCCTTGAATTGGCTCGGATCATTGCAGCAATTGGGCAGAGCCATAATGCTTCCTACCATGGTACTGCCGGCGGCAGCCATTTTGCTTAGTTTGGGCAGCTTACCTTGGTCTGCATGGGGACTTTCTTCGGTATCCGAAGTGGCTACATACGCTGGGCAGGGAATCTTTTATTTTATGCCTTATTTGTTCGCTGTGGGTGTAGCGTGGGGATTATCCAATCAAGCTGGAACGGCGGGTCTTGCAGCACTGGCTGGAATGTTCACTTACGACCGGATTGTTACCCATATGGGAGACGGGCTTGTACAACCTGCAACACTTATCGGAATTTTGCTGGGTATAGTTGCCGGTATCGCTCAAAACCGGTTCAAAAATATCAAGCTTCCAGAGGCGATACAGTTTTTTGGAGGTTCGCGTTTTGTTTTGCTGTTCATGGGATTGTTTTCGGCTGGCTTTGCATGGGTGATGTTAGGGATCTCTCCACTGCTGCAAAGAGGACTGGATGATCTTTTTCAAGGGATATTGCAGACAGGCGGATTTGGCGTTTTTATTTATGGAGTGCTATATAGAGTACTAACAGCCTTCGGTCTTCACCATATTCTCAACAATGTGTTTTGGTTTCAGTTTGGAAACTTTACAACTCCTGATGGTAGCACTGTCGTTCAGGGGGATTTGCCACGTTTTTTTGCAGGCGATCCTACGGCGGGCATTTTTATGGCGGGTTTGTTTCCGATTATGATGTTCGCACTGCCAGCCATTGCTTTTGCTATTATTCAGGAAGCGCGCGAGGACTTGAAGCCTAAGATTAAAAAGACTTTTATGCGAGCGGCTTTGGTCTGTTTTCTGACCGGGGTTTCGGAGCAGATTGAATTCGCGTTTTTGTTTGCTTCTCCGTATTTATTCGCGATACATACTGTAATGTCTGGCCTCGCTATGGTACTGACCTATATGCTGGGAATTCATCACGGGTTCTCTTATTCGGCAGGAGCGATTGACTTCTTTTTGAATTTGCATCTGTCACAGAGGGCTTGGCTTTTGATTCCGATCGGTATTGGTTATGGGATTGTGTATTATAATTTGTTCCGCTGGGCGATTCGCCGTTTTCAGATCCCGACACCAGGGCGTGAAGAAGGTTCTGAACTTGGTGATTGGGCAGGCAATATCCCTTATCAGGCACCATTGATCTTGGAGGCGCTTGGTGGCAAGGAGAATATCGTACAAGTACAATCCTGTATCACTCGTTTGAGGCTAACCGTCCATAATGATCGATTTATAGATACAGGGGCGCTTAAAGGTCTTGGTTCCGCTGGGATTATCAAGCTCGGTGGCGGGAATGTCCAGGTAGTATTTGGTACGTATTCAGAGTTGATCCGCGAGGAGATTAATAAGCTAATGCTTCGTGATTTGCCGCAGGTGCTGTTCAGTTCTCCGATGCAGGGTAGAATGATGCCCATTGAGGAAGTGCCGGATCACATCTTTGCAGCGAAGCTGGTGGGTGATGGAGTTGCATTTTTGCCGGAAAAAGGGGAGCTTACTTCGCCTGTATTCGGGAAGGTTATGCACGTCTATCCTACAATGCATGCCGTTGGTATTGCTACGCCGGAAGGGCTGGAGGTGCTTATGCATATAGGGATCGACACTTCGCAGCTTAAAGGGCCATTTGAGGCGGTTGTAAAAGAAGGCGACAGTGTGGAACCAGGTCAATTACTTGTTAAATTCGACCTCGCTTATTTGCGTGAGCATGCAGCTTCACTGGCTACACCAATGGTGATTACGAATCCTGATCGAGTAAAATCATGGAGCTATGCTCCATTTAAAAATGTTAAAAAGGGGCAATCTTCAGTAATGTCCGTAGTCTTACATGAAAGTAACGTTGGAGGGATAGAAGGATGATACAAGGCATAGGCGCAGCAGCAGGTGTAGCTATCGGGAAGGCCTTTGTCTTACCGAACTGGGAGTGGAGCTTACCAGACACACAAGTGAACCCAGTGGATCTAGCTAAGGAGTTTGAGCGTTTATACGAAGGTATCCGTACCTCTAAGGACGAGATTGAATTCATAAAAAAAGAATTCAGAGAAGTAGTCGGTCCGGAGGAATCTAGCATTTTTGATGCTCATCTGGCGATTTTGGATGATCCGGTGTTTATGAGCGAAATTCGGGGGATTATTGAACGCCAGTATAAGGCGGCGGAAGTGGCTGTTAAGGAAGCGATTGATCATTTTGTAGCGATGTTTGATCTGCTGGATGATGAATACATGAAGGAGCGGGCGGTTGATATCAAGGATGTCGGTAACCGTCTGTTAAAGCATCTTTTAGGTGCTCCTGAGGTCACGCTGCCATCGGATACACAGCCGTATATTCTCGTAGCGAAGGAGTTGTCTCCTTCCCAGTTAGCTCACTTGAACCCAACTTATGTTCTAGGTATTGTTACTATGATGGGCGGTAAAACCTCACATTCCTCCATTATGGCTCGTGCGCTGGGCATTCCGCTCGTAGCAGGTTTGGAGAATAATTTATCTAACCCAATTCAGACCGGAGACATGCTCGTGATAGATGGAGACACCGGATCAGTGCAAATTCATCCTGATGAGGTAACGATCAATGAATATGTTTCTCTTCGGAATAAGCAGCATAAAAAGAAAGAACAACTGGAATTGCTTGCTACAGTCGATGCCGTCACTAAAGATGGCGTTAACCTGCGATTGGCTGGTAATATCAGCTCAGTCAAAGAACTGAATTTAGCGCTTAAGTATGGAGCCGAGGGTGTAGGTCTATTCCGTACAGAGTTTCTTTACATGGATCGCAGTTCTTTCCCAACCGAGGATGAACAATTCGAAGTGTACAAACAGGTTGTCGAGAAGGTAGGCAGCAATATGGTTGTGATCCGTTCGCTGGATATAGGCGGGGACAAGCATCTGGATTACTTCCAGCTGCCAGAAGAACAGAATCCGTTCCTTGGCTATCGGGCCATTCGAATCAGCTTAAATCGACAGGATATGTTCAAAACTCAGCTAACAGCCATTTTGCGGGCGAGTGCGTATGGGAATGTAAAGCTAATGTTCCCTATGATATCTTCCGTAGAAGAAGTACAAGCAGCAAAAGCTGTACTGGAAGAAGTGAAGGCTGAACTGGAGCTACGGGGCATACCGTTTAATCGGAATATTCCAGTCGGTATTATGATTGAAGTTCCAGCTGCGGTTATGATTGCGGATTTACTTGCGGAGGAAGTTGATTTTTTTAGTATCGGTACGAACGATTTGGTGCAATATGTACTAGCCGTAGACCGAATGAATGAACAAATTGCGCATATGTATCATCCATATCATCCAGCGGTTCTGCGAATGATCCGTATGACTGTAGAAGCAGCGCGTAATGCAAAAATAGATATTAGTGTATGTGGTGAAATGGCGGCAGATGAGCGTTCTTTGCCACTTTGGCTGGAGTTAGGGATTAGTGATCTAAGCATGTCGCCGCAGGCACTGCTGAAGGTTAAACACCGTACCCTGAATACACTGGCTATAGACGCTACAAGGGTTGCCAAAGCTTGCTTCCATCATCGTACAAGCTCGGAAACGGAAGAAATCCTAAGTGCTTATGCTCAGAAAAGCGGTATTACGCTTGGAACGAGCGTGGAAACAAAGGAGAAAGCTTCTTCATAGTTATCAAGCGCTACATCATCAAGTCCACATCAAGGTTCGGCATTCTTGCCGGGCCTTTTTCTTTTGTACTAGATTGTTATAAAAAAACAAAACCGTTTGCGCTTCGGCGCAGTCTATACATAGAGCGTGTTGTACAGGAATGATTTATGCGTTAAGGCAAGGGGGGAGGACAAAACAAGGATGGAACACATTATTAAAGACGAAATGGAAATAGTTGCTACGGAAGAAGATACATTCTACGAGCTGGTAGCTGAACAGAAAAGAAAGCTTTACAGCATTGCTTACAGCTATCTGCGAAACGAGGCGGATTCGTTAGAAGTTCTGCAGGAGGCAACCTGTCTTGCATGGATTAAACGTAAAAGCTTAAAGGACTCCGAAAGGTTTGTTCCTTGGTTAACACGCATTCTGATCAATTGCTGTAATGATGAGTTGAAGCGCAGAAAGAGGAATGTTGTCACAGAAGCTACTCGAAGTGATATAGGGATTATGGAGATGAAAAGCGACCGCAGATTGGACATGGAACAAGCGCTGGATGGGGTTAAGCCGAAGTATCGCCAGGTGCTTGTACTCAAATATTACAAGGATATGACCCTTGCAGAAATTGCAGAGGTGCTCGATAAACCTGAGGGTACGGTGAAGACATGGCTCAACAAAGGTCTGAAACAACTGCGTGACAGAATGAAACGGAAGGGGGATCTATTTTATGGCTGAGTCTGAAGAAAAGCTACTTAACGAATATTTTCATAAAATTAATGTCGAGGCTGAGGAAATCCCGGAAGTTAAACTAGACGCCGCGATTCGCAAGGGGATGCAGCTAGGTAACCAAAAAGGGTTATCTTTTAGAAAAAGATACGCTGTTATTACGTTGGCGGTCTTAGCTATCGCCTTATTGATTATTGTTCCACGGGTAAATCAGATGGCCAATCCTGTACGTGCGCAGTTACCACCAAAAAGCTGGGGGAAGCTTGAGTTATTTAGACCCATTATTTCTAATAATCTGTCGATTAAATCAGCACTTGATGCAGGTATGTTGAAGGAGGTAGATGTCTCCTCTGCTGAGGTAGATGGGATAACATGGACTGTTAACGGAATCATGGCAGATCATAGAGGTATTGCTGTGCTTTATACAATCCAGAATAATACAGATCAGAAGTTGCAGACTATGGGATTAACGTTGAAAAGAGGCAGAAATGATCTTAATTCTCTGACTGGTTACAGTGGATTTAGCACGTATGGGAAGCCGGAGGATGGTTCTCCAGGAACAACTCAAATGTTTGAGCAAATTGTATGGGATAAGTATCAGGACAAGCTACCGGAAGAACTAAATATTACATTAACAATCATGCCACAAAATGCAGATCAATCTCTAATGAGTAAAAATATAAGAAACTTGAGTGTTAACATTCCGATGAGTGCTGAAAAAGATTATTTTCAAGGTGAGGTCGTTGATCTGAAGAAAAGTATTTCTATCGCTGGACAGGAAATTAAAATGGATAATGTCTATATTGGACCTACAGGGATTTATATGCGGGAAACCTTTGGAAGAGAGAATACAATGAGGATTTTTAATTTGCTTACACCTAAGCTAGTTATTGGAAAAGGGGATCATCAAGAGGAACAAATATGGGCAAATAGTGTTTCTTCAGTAAGCGGAGGCTTGAAAAATTATGTTTACCACAACGACAATATGAGACCTGATGATCCAATCAAACTAGAAGTTGGAGGAATCTCCGCTCTAGATCAATCAAAGGTCGAGCTTGTGATTAACACAGAAACACAGGAAATTCTAAAGGTACCGGATAACTATCTCACGATTTCAAAACGGACCGCGGACGAAGAAAAGGGGATTATAGTATTGGATTTATTGATTCCCAAAAAAGTTGAGGAGTTGCATGAAGCAACCGGTTTTGGGATAGACGATAATTTTGTGGATAGCGCTGGAAGCGGACATTGGCTTGTTCGAGATTCTGATAATTACTCTAGATATAGAGAGTATAGTGAGGATGCTAAAGGAACAACAGTAACTTATTTTCTTAACGTAGGCAAGGAAAATCTGCCCCAACCCTTGACCTTTAGGTTTACAAATTATCCAAATATGATCATGGAGACGGATTCTGTTAGGATTAGATAATCAGAAAGAGACTGCGATGTGATTAATCAAAAGCCCTGTTCCTCAAATTGAGAGACAGGGCTTGTTTGATTTTAAACTTTAATTCTACTGTTTATTCCCCAGCTAACGCATCACAAAAAGCTTTGCCATAGGGCGGCAGATCTGGCGGGCGACGAGCAGAAATAATATGTCCATCCGTAACCACAGCTTCATCTTTCCATATCGCTCCGGCATTCTCCATGTCATCACGGATGCCGGGTGTGGAGGTGACGGTTACACCTTCCAGAATTTTAGCGGAAATTAATACCCAGCCTGCGTGGCAAATCTGCCCAATAGGTTTCTTAGCTGCATTGAAATCCTGTACTAGCTTTAATACGGCACTGTATCTACGGATTTTATCAGGAGCCCAGCCGCCAGGAACTAAAATCCCGTCATAATCTGCGGCATTAAGATCGTCCCAGGAGTACTCCGCTTTTGCAGGCACACCATATTTGCCGATGTATGTTTTATCTTTTTCCAAACCTGCCAAGTGAACCTCAGCGCCTTCTTCTCTTACTCGGTACACGGGATACCAGAGCTCCAAATCTTCAAATTCATCGTCTACGAGTGCTATGACCTTTTTTCCAGCTAGTCTCATTTTGTTAAGCTCCTTTCGTATCACATGATCCTTCATATTCTATCAAATTTAAAATACGAAGTCATCTGGAGGGTTGTAAATTATAGACGAATTGCCAATTTAATCATTATATGCAATTAAGGAGGGTTTTAATCGAGGGGGGTCGAATATAGAAATTGAAAAGTCATACTTTGTACTTAATTCATTTCTTGCAAGAGGTGTAGAAGATGTATACAGATAACTTAATGGAGAAGTTGTGTAGCTGTGGGGGCCTCATGAACTTACATATGCATTCATTGATTTTTAATACGAGGGTGAAGATTACACATGTCCCTGTCTATACTTGTCCGAAATGTACTAGTTATGAGCCCTTGTCGTTTATTAAAGCAGATTTAGGAAAGCTAGTGAAAGAATTGAACGCGGATGTGCCAAGACAAGTTTTTTCGTTTACTCAAAGAAATGAATTAGCTAGTGTCCTAAAAGAAGCTTTGACAGAGGTTATTGTCGGAGGATTTCAAGAATTAGAGTTGGCTATCCGAGAGACAATTCAGGCTAGAGTGGATATGTTACTTGATCTATACCGACTAGCTGAGGGGCTCAAAGACCAGAATTGGATGGAAGAAACTAGTCGAAGACTGTCTCAATTAACGTTCCAAACGACTAAAAACGCAAATTATTAAAACATTCTGTGAAAATAATGAAAAACTTTCACGGAATGTTGGATTTTTCACTCACTTTTTGTTACGATAGATAGAAGTTACATGATTGTGCTCGTGAATAGGGAAACCTACACTAGTCAAAAATTGTAATTAGGGGTTACGTCTTCAGCCTTGAAAGAAATTTTGAAAGGAAAATGAAGCGTTATCATTGCACAATTGTACAAAGTGTCGTATCATATTTTTAATTAGTCGAACGATAAAATTTATCGCAATGGAGAGAGTAATTTGACGGTAACCATTTACGATGTAGCTCGAGAAGCAGGCGTATCTATGGCTACGGTATCACGGGTTGTGAACAATAACCCTAACGTGAAACCGCAGACCCGGAAGAAAGTTTTTGAAGCGATTGAGCGTTTGGGATATCGTCCCAATGCCGTGGCGAGAGGACTTGCCAGTAAGAAAACGACAACCGTTGGGGTTGTCATCCCTGATATTTCAAACTCGATTTTTGCAGAAATTGCACGCGGGATTGAAGATATCGCGAACATGTATCATTACAATATTATATTGTGTAACGCGGATAAGCGTAAAGAAAAGGAAATCCGTGTCATCAATACCCTTTTGGAGAAACAGGTCGATGGTCTGCTCTTCATGGGTGGTACGGTAACCGAAGAACATATTCAAGCTTTCCAGACTTCTGCAGTTCCGATTGTCCTATGTGCTACACGGGATGAGAAGGGAACTTATCCTTCCGTTGACATCGATCATGAAACCGCTGCTTTTGATGCAGTGAATACTTTGATTCGTCACGGTCACCGAGAAATTGCAATGATCAGTGGTACACTCCAGGATCCTGCGAATGGATATGCACGTTTCCATGGTTATAAGAAGGCACTTGAACAGGCTGGAATCGAGTATCAAGAAGACTTGGTACGTATCGGTAACTACCGCTATGAATCTGGTGTCGAAGCCATGAAGTATTTCCTTGGACTCAAGAAGAAGCCAACCGCTATTTTTGCCGCAACCGACGAGATGGCTATTGGTGCAATTCACAGTATTCAGGATGAAGGCCTGAAGGTACCGGATGACTTCTCCATTATTAGTGTGGATAACATCCGTATGGCTTCGATGGTTCGTCCATTGTTGACAACTGTAGCCCAGCCTATGTATGACCTAGGTGCGGTAGCAATGAGACTTTTGACGAAACTCATGAAGAAAGAGACGGTTGAGAATCCGCGGGTTATCTTGCCTCATGAAACGATTCTCCGCTTGTCTGTTAATCATCTGAATAAGTAATTTAAGAACTAAACAGTATTTCCGTAAAAAGCTCCTTTTGGAGCTTTTTATGTTTTTTACAGAGTAAATCATCGGAGGAGGCGTTATCTTTGCCTGAAATAATCGGATTAATTGGTGCGATGGATGAAGAGATTAAGCTACTACTAGAAAGGATGGAGAATAAGGAGACGAAGGTCAAGGCAGGAATTCATTATTACATAGGAAATATATTAGGAAAGTCTGTAGTGCTCTGTAAATCTGGGGTAGGTAAAGTAAATGCAGCAGTTACGACACAAATTCTAATTGATTCCTTTGGTGTGTCTCGTGTGTTGTTTACTGGGGTTGCTGGGGCTGTGCACCCTGAATTGAATATTGGAGATATTGTTATTTCATCTACTTGTGTTCAACATGATATGGATGCTACAGCACTTGGCTTTTCAAAAGGTGAAATACCTTATCAAGATAATTCTGTCTTTCAGGCAGAACCTTCATTGGTTCTCCTTGCTGAGAGGGCGTGTAACGAGTTAGGCCAAAAGTACTTGGTCGGCAAAGTACTTTCAGGTGATCAATTCATTTCTAATGCGGAGATTGTAGCCAAATTAAGAGAGGAATTGGACGGAGCGTGCGTGGAGATGGAAGGGGCGGCGGTTGCACAAGTGTGTGTGATGAACGCCACTCCCTTTGTTATTATTCGTTCGATGTCTGATAAGTCTGACGGGTCAGCAAATGTGAGTTTTAAGGAGTTCACGGTGGAAGCCTCAGGGCGCTCACATTCTATCTTAGAATATATGCTGCAGCACCTTTAATACTCGTTTAGTACATGAAGCGCTGTCTAAAGCGTACCCTGTCGAAAGTCTCCTGTGAGGACATAGGTACCTCTTGTCCAATACGAACCATTAGGCAGTTTGCTGGATGTGAACAGATTTCGGGATCATCCGTAGCATACCAAACCATATTTACAGTTTTCATTAGCCGCTCCATCATTTGACGATAAGCCCACACATCAAGCCCACTTCCTTTTAAATCCCAGTGCCAATAATACTCTGTTGTAAAGACGATACAATTCTCCAATTGCTCTTGCTCAAAAGCAGTGGAAATCAGCAGCCGGCCTAGTCCGGCTCCCCTATAATCATTACTCACCTCAATAGCTCCAAGCTCAATTAGATCCATCATTCCACCCTGTGACCAAAGCTCCATTTCATCCGGATAATGAAAGGTTACATAGCCTATTATAGTGCCATCCTCTACAGCTGTAATTATACGTCCTTCTGGCAGGCTAGCAATCTCTATGAGAGCTTCGTGCTGTTCAATCGGCTTGCGGAAGGCATCAAGATCATGATGCATGTGGAGGGCTTTAAGGTCCTCTGGAGATCGGGGGCCACTTATTGTTATTGTTCTACCTTTATATGAAAGCGTATGGGAAACAGGGATTTTACGATGCTCCATAGCCGTGCTCCTTTCGGATGATAAAATATGGAATGTAAACGTTTGCTATGTTATACTAATTCAGACATAAAAAATTCACATTCATTGCATTGACATCATTATCTAAGAGAAGAGTCTTACCCTTAAAGCTTAAATCAAACGAGTGAGGGAGGCAAGAGTGATGGGTCAAGTCCATAGCGAAATTTTGCCTGGCCGTGTGCAGAGCTCCAATATGTCTGATTACACCCAGGCAGTAGCCAATTTTAAGTGGGAGGATGTTGAACGTAACTTCTCATGGTATGACACTGGAAAGGTTAATATGGCACATGAAGCAGTGGATCGCCACGTTCAAGAAGGACGGGGAGCGGCAACGGCCCTGCTCTACAGTGATGCGGTGCGGGATGAATCCTATACATTTGCCGATCTGCAGGAACGGTCGAATCGGTTCGGAAATGTATTGCGTAAATATGGTATCGGTAAGGGAGATCGGGTATTTATTTTTATGCCTCGTCAACCGGAACTATATTTTAGTTTACTAGGTATTCTGAAGATTGGGGCAATAGCGGGCCCTCTGTTCGAAGCCTTTATGGAAACAGCAGTTAAGGACCGGCTGGAAGATAGTGGTGCGGTTGCTTTGGTTACTACACCTGAACTACTTCATCGTGTGAAGCGAGATGAGCTTCCGAATTTGCGTCATATTTTTCTAGTAGGCGGTACCACTGATATCGAGCAAGGTAACTTAGGTTTCACTGAGGAGATGGATAACGCGTCTTCTGAGCTCGAATTGGAATGGCTTGACCTGGACGATGGCCTTATCATGCATTATACATCTGGTTCTACAGGAAAACCTAAAGGCGTTTATCATGTGCAAAGAGCAATGATTCAACATTATTATACAGGTAGAGTGGTGCTGGATCTACGTCCAGATGATATTTACTGGTGTACAGCTGATCCAGGCTGGGTGACAGGAACATCTTACGGAATATTTTCTCCCTGGTTAAATGGGGTAACGAATGTCGTGAGAGGGGGACGCTTTAGTCCTCAGGATTGGTATAAGACGATTGAACGAAATAAGGTTAGTATTTGGTACAGTGCACCTACAGCATTTCGTATGTTGATGGGGGCAGGAGAGAGTTCAATTCAGGGAATTGATTTGAGCAGCCTGCGCCATGTCCTGTCTGTTGGAGAACCGTTAAATCCTGAAGTGGTGCGTTGGGGAGATAAGTTCTACAATCAGCGCATTCATGATACCTGGTGGATGACAGAGACGGGAGCGCAACTGATCTGTAATTATCCTGGAATGGATATCAAACCAGGTTCTATGGGCCGTCCGTTGCCAGGCATTGAAGCAGCGATTTTAGATGATCGAGGCAATGTTCTCCCACCATTCTCAATGGGGAATCTTGCAATACGGACTCCTTGGCCATCCATGATGAATTCGATCTGGAACAATAAGGCGAAGTATGAGGAGTATTTCCGCATTCCTGGTTGGTATATTTCTGGTGATTCTGCTTATATGGATGATGATGGATATTTCTGGTTTCAAGGACGGATTGACGACGTTATCAACTCTTCTGGTGAGCGTATAGGACCTTTTGAAGTGGAGAGTAAATTGGTAGAGCATCCTGCTGTGGCAGAAGCGGGTGTAATTGGTAAACCAGACCTGGTGCGTGGGGAAATTATCAAGGCTTTCATTTCGCTGAGAGAAGGCTATACTCCTACAGCTGCTCTCAAAGAGGAGATCGCGGCATTTGTTAAAGCCGGACTGTCTGCGCATGCTGCGCCGAGAGAGATCGAATTTAAGGATAAACTTCCTAAGACACGATCAGGTAAAATCATGCGGCGTGTATTAAAGGCTTGGGAGCTTCATCTCCCAACTGGCGATTTATCAACGATAGAAGATTAGAATGGATCATAAAAAACACCGTTCCCTAATGAATTCAAGGGAACGGTGTTTTGCTGTGTGAAGTTATTCTTCGGACTACCGGTTAATGATTTCCAGTCGTATTGCCGGCTGTACCACTATTACTGTTTCCGTTACTGCTACCTTCGCCAGGTGGCGTTGAAGTAGGCGTAGGTAGAATGGTTCCAGGAATCTCGATATCCTCTCCTGGTGTACTCTCAGAGCCTGTAGGAGGCGTTGTCTCTGGTTGCTGATCTGGAGTTGGTGTTGCTTCCGGAGTTGGTGTAGTGCCTCCAGCAACGCTACCAGAAGCTGTCTCATTACCTGCGACATCAACAGCACTGACATAGAATGTTGCATTGGCACTCGCTGGCGTTCCTGGCGAGAATACCTTGCTCTCGTCAGCCATAATTACAGCTTGCTTCTGGAAAGACCCGCCGTTTAAAGAACGGTATAAGCGGTACCCTACTACATCTGGAGAGCCGCTTGGGGAGAAGCTGATCACAGCTTTTCCAGTGCTGTATGAGACACTTACATTTCCAGGAGCAGAAGGCGAAGAACCGTCGTCCACGCGTGGATCGACTTCAGTAGGGAAATCTGTCTTAGCATCGGCTGGCATATAATACTCCAGCGATTTATGCTCCTTCATCTTAGGGAAGGCTGCCAAGAGCTCCTTAACTAATTCCTGGATCGGCTTTTCACGTTTAACGACGATTTTTTCTTTCAGGAAATCCTCTGGTGTACCTTCGAGTGGGATATAGTTGACGCCATTGTAAGTAATATACTTGGCTTTGGAAATCCCATCGTCGCTCTCTTTAGGTACAAATTTCGCATTGAAAAGATCCGTTGTGAATTTGTCAGTTAGAGCCGTTGGCAGCTTACCGCTGTACGCGGAAACTGTCTTTTTGGTAATTCCTTCAGGTTGTGTGAATTTGTCTGTAACGAACAAGTCTGGCTGCTTATCAATAACAGCATTCATGACTTTAGCCCATAAGGTCTGTGCTTGTCGTTTTTGTGTATCTCCTGTAAGGGTATTAATTTGTTCCTTATAACCAACCCACATGCCAAGTGTGACATCAGGGGTGTAGCCCATGAACCAGACATCTCCATAGTTCTGAGTGGAGCCAGTCTTACCTACAATCGGAACGTCTTTAAAGTGTTTATAATCTCTTCTTACTGTGCTTGCAGTACCTTCTGTGATTACTGTACGCAGCATATCGGTCATTAGATAAGCAGTTTGCTCAGAGAATACTTGTTCAGGGTTAACCTTGTGCTGATAAACGATCTTGCCTTCCGAATCCACAATCTTCTCAATCATATAAGCATCATTAAATGCTCCCTTATTGCCAATGGCGGAATAGGCATTGGTTAATTCCTCAACGGATGTACCGTATCGAAGACCGCCTATAACCCCAGTCTGCGCTCTGTAATCATCTTCGGTGAGTGTAGTGATCCCTAGCTTTTTAGTAAAGGCCCAAGCATCCTCTATTCCGACCTTCTCGTTAAATAGTTTAAGCGCCGGTATGTTGAGGGATTTATTAAGTGCATAGCGAGCCGTAACTAAACCCTGATAGCGATTGTTAGCATTTTTAGGGATATGGAAGCCTTTCCCGCCATCCTTCAAAATGATTGGAGCATCATCTAAGATTCCAGCAGGTTGAATCAGTCCTGCATCTAAGGCAGGTAAGTATGCTGAAATCGGCTTCATCGTTGAGCCGGGTTGCCGGACCATTTGGGTTGCGTAGTTCATTTGCTCGATATTAAAATCGCGGCCCTCAATCATACCGAGAATGGCTCCGGTCTTGTTGTTGATCAAAATGCCAGCCGTCTGTTCAACACCTTTTGTTTTGCTGTCCTTGGTGAAATTACTACTATCTTCGGAAATACTGTGCATTGCACTGTATACTTTCTTATCAATCGTGGTATAGACTCGGTAACCGCCGGTCATTAACTGTTGTCTTGCTTCCTCAAGAAGTACGGCATTATCACTAGAGCTAGTGGTATCAGCTGTACTGTTATTCTTTTCATTTAGTGACAAAAGAATCTCAGCTGCTTTACGCTCCGTCTCCATCATTAGGTATGGATATGTAGCATAGGCTTTCTTAGTGTGAGGAGCGAGAGAGCTTTTAATATCAAACTTGAGTGCTTCATCATATTGGGAGGTAGTGATCTTGTTCTCCTCTAGCATACGACGAAGTACAAGCTGTTGACGATCCATAGCTCTATTGAACGCCTTTGCGTTGAATTCTCCAACACCATTGAATGCTGAATAAGCGGAGGGGAGCTGTGGAAGACCGGCCAAATACGCCGCTTGGGCAATATTCAACTTGTCTAGATCATCCAGACCGAATATACCTTTGGATGCAGCTTTAATCCCAAATACGTTATAGCCATTCGAGCCATTACCGAACGGAACCTTGTTCAGATAAGCCGTTAAAATCTCTTGCTTGGTCAAGAAGCGTTCTAGTCTAAGTGAAAGTAGAATTTCTTTTGCTTTACGATCTTCTGTTCGATCCAGATTGAGAAATACACGTCTTGCGAGCTGTTGAGTAAGTGTACTGCCTCCGGTCTGAACGGATTCATTTAATATCTTTTGTTTGACGGCACGTAAGGTGCCTTTGAAATCCACGCCATTATGCTCATTGAAATTATTGTCCTCTATAGCCAGAACTGCATCAATAATAATCTGGGGGATGTCGTTGTATTGAATGAGCCTTCGATCTTCTTCTGTACGAAGCTGGCCGATCGGTGCGCCATCACGGAAGTATGCGAATCCGGTGATCGCATTTTGTCCGACTTGCTGTTGAATCATTTCCTCAGAGCGAACAGGTTCATCTTTCACCATGGAAGTGACATATCCTGCTGCTGCACCACCGACGAACAGAATGCCTATTATGCCAAGAATAAACATCCACTTAACTACAGAACCGAACCTGCTAAGCCCAGATCTGCGGGGTGAAGGCTTCTTTACGTTTTTTTTCTTGTTCTCTTGAACCATCGACGATAATTCCTCCTTTTAACGGAATTATTATAGCACAAATTGGCGATTTTGAATGCAGTCGGAGTGTTCATTACCTATTAGAATAACAAAAAGCCTCCGGATAAATCCGGAGGCTTTGGTCATACTCGCTATAAGCGAGATATTAACGGTTGTAGAACTCGACGATTTGTTTCTCATCGATATCCTGGGAAAGCTCGGAACGTTCTGGCAAACGAATGTATTTACCTTCGAAAGATCCTTCAGCAGATTCCAGGTAAGCTGGAAGGTGGGAACGGTTAGCAAGAGCTTCTTTGATGGAAGCCATGCTTTGGCTTCTTTCGCGAAGACCGATAACGTCGCCCAAGCTTACACGGTAAGAAGCGATGTCGACTTTTTTGCCGTTAACAGTTACGTGTCCGTGGGATACCAACTGACGTGCACCAGCACGGGAGTTAGCAAATCCAAGACGGTAAACTAGGTTGTCCAAGCGGCTTTCAAGCAAGAACATGAAGTTTTCGCCCGCAAGACCTGGAAGCTTTTGTGCTTTAGTGAAGAGAGTTTTGAATTGTTTCTCTCCCAAACCATACATGTGACGCAGTTTTTGTTTTTCCAAAAGCTGCATTCCGTAGTTACTTACTTTTCTGCGTTGGTTAGCTCCGTGTTGTCCTGGTGGAAAAGGGCGTTTCAAGTCTTTTCCTGTACCGCTAAGGGAAATGCCCAGACGGCGGCTGAGTTTGAATTTAGGTCCGGTGTAACGTGCCATGTTATAGTAGACTCCTTTATAATTGAAATTTCAGGGTAGGGCCTATTTGCGCCGCATTTCGTATCCGTGATTAGCATTAATGGCTTCCACACTGCCAGGGAAGTTCAGCCGCTGCCCTGGCAGTAACGAAATGCGTGAGGGTGACACAACGTTACGCCCAAGTAAGACTTGTTACAGTCTTGTTCAACAATAAATATTATATGAATACAGTATATAAAGTCAAGCGCTTATTAAAAGAGTTTTTGTCAATCTTTGTCGATAGTTCTTTGGTCCTAAAAAAAAGTCCCGGAAATGATGAAAATATAATGCAATGCACAAAGAAAGGGAGTAAAATATAGTTAATTAGTTGTTACTAGGGAAGATAGTTTTCTTAATCAAGATGCAAAGGGGATCTTCGTTATGTCAGAGCAGAAAGCATACGTCCATAAAGACAGCCGTATGCTGTTACAGGACAACTTACACGCTAGTAGAGATTCCGAAGATCCCACCGCTTGGCTTAGGGAAACGGAAATAGTAACGCATGACTTCCCTTATCTAGCAAATTTGATTGCAGACAGTTTCAATGAATGGTTTGGTGGGCTCAATGTCCTTCCATTCTCTAGATCATGGGAATGGTGTGTGCTGAATTTTGAAGGTAAATATTTAAACAATAGTTTGGATCAACAAGAACTATGGAGGCAACAGTGGGAACAGGCGGCGGCTTCTAGCTTGATTTCAGAAACAATCTCTGCCGTTCCGTTAACCGTAGAAGGTAAGGATCTGAGTTTTTTTACCATACCGCTATTCACTCGCGTCGACAATAAAATTTTTGCATTTTTGGGCTGTTCTATGCCTACGCAACAATATGAGATGGGTGGACGAGATACTGCAGAAGCTATGTCGCTGCATTACCGCACCTGTTTTTATCATAAGTTTGAACATATATTTGTAGCTGATCTTGCAAGTACCCATATTCATGCAGAACGTGAAAGCAATCGTCGTTCATTGTTATTTCAGATTGTTCAGCGGATGCATGACAATATTGATGTAGATGCTGTACTTTCGGAAGTCATTGATAGCATCTCTGCGATGTATCCTGGAGCCAGACTCGACCTGTATATGTCACAAGATCATCGCAGCACTAATCCGCAGGTCAAACCGTTACCTTTCCACATGTCCAGTGATGATGTCTGTGCCAGGGCGTTCAAGGATGGACGTGTTGCGCTGCACACTAGTGATGAAAATCACCGAAATGTAGAAATAGGACTTCCGTTAGGTGGTAAGCAGGGGGTTTATGGGGTATTCCATATGGTGATGGATAATCCAATCTTCCCTGACGTTGATTTACGGTTTCTCACAATGGTAGCCGATACGGCAGGGACTGCTTTTGAGAACGCCAAGCTTTATGAGCGCTCCAATCAGCTAATCCGTGAGCTTCGCATGAGTAATGAGCTTACCCAGCGTTTGAATCAAAGCTTGCGTTTAGGCGATATTTTTCAATTTGCGTTTGAAGAGCTTCTTGAAATGTTTGGTGCAGATTACTGCTGTATCTTACATTTGAATGAGGAAAAGGGTGGCCTAGAAGTTATTGCCTGCAACCATCCCTCATTGCAAAATGAAGTATTAGAAGTAGGGGCAGGTTTAGGTGGAAAGGTGTATTCCACAGGTGAATCACTGATCATGTCTGACTACATAGATAATCCTAAGACAACTTCCCGACTAATGAATGCTACCGGTTCGCAGTCGTTGATTGCCACACCTCTTAGTGTGGGTGGAGAAGTGCGAGGTGCGATTATGCTGGCACATCGAGATTCTCATTATTTTTCCTATGACAACTACAGGCTATTGCAGGCGATGGCGGGACATATTGGTCTAGCAGTAGGTAACGCCAGGCTACATGCTGAAGTCAGACGTCTTGCGAATAGAGATAGCCTAACGGGTCTCTATGCTCGTCATTATTTGGACGAAGAGATAAAAGAGAGACAGTCTACGGACTTCTGCGGTTGTTTAATTGTTGTGGATATTGATCAGTTCAAAATCGTGAATGATACCTATGGTCATCAAAAAGGCGATAAGATTCTAAAAGAGGTTAGTGAAATTGTGAAATCTTCCATCCGTCAAGGCGACATTGCTGCGAGGTGGGGTGGGGAGGAGCTCTCCGTTTATTTACCGTTAATGGGAATGCAGCAGGCGGGTTATGTAGCTGAGCGTATACGCAAACGCGTTATGGAAGAAACTGAACCTAGTGTAACGGTATCCTGCGGAATAGCGGAATGGAGCTGGATGGACGATCGAGTAAGTGTTGAGTCATTATTTTATCGAGCGGATATGGCGCTGTATAAAGCTAAGAATAACGGCCGGAACCAAGTTGTTTTTGATACGAAAGAAAATGATAGCAATAATAAGAACCCGTGAGGTAAGCCTCATGGGTTCTTTTTTTATATGCACAGTTATTCTGGCTCTAATTGCGGTATAAGGCTTGCAGGAAGGGAGAACCCTATACGTGGGTTGTACTTAAGTAAAATACTCCGAGAAAGGCCTGAGGTCCGTGAGAAAGCTATTATTACTTAAGGGAGGAGTCCCTCTAGTTCTGACACTGTATTGCCTGTTATGTAGCGGATGTAGCGTCATAAGAGACAAACCTGCGAAGGAAGATTTAAGTTTGGCGTTGGCAGGGATGGCTGGAAGTGATGAGGTTGTTTTTGAAGGGGCGAATATGCTAAAACGAGGGGGAACAACAGTTCCTGAATCCTTATTGTTCTACGGAGGCACAGTGGAGGATCATAAAAAGGTCAAGCTGTACACGCTTCTTCCAGATAAATCTATGACCAAAAAAACAGCAGCTGATGGCGTTAAAGACTTAAAGAGTAGCGCAGATGCTCTGAAACCTTATTACAGTCAGTTAGAGAAAAAAGAGGGCAGATGGGAACTTCAGACTACTGAAAATTCCTCGGAAGAGGGAAATCCATTACCTGCGCTAAATCCGCTAAAGCAACTCGAGGAGCTTGAGTCCATGGAGACGAGTGTAACCGAAGAGGCTGGAGCTGGCAGAGGGACAAGTGTGCTGCGAATCGAATTGACCCCTTCAGAGGCTAGAAAGCAGCTGTCAGCTGAATTGGAGAAAGAAATGCAGAACCTTCGTCCTAAAGTCCCCGAATCCGCTGAGAACAACGCAGAGGCTGATCAGGCAGTGATGAAAGCTTTGGAGAAGCTGTGGCAGAAGAAAAATAATGAGCTACAGCAAAAGCTGAAACAGGCTAATGTAGAAACGGTCTACCACCTAACGGTTGATAAGAAGCATAATCTTCCCAGAAGGCTTACCTTGAATCGAAAAGTAAGCTATTCCGGTGAAATGATGAATAAATCTGAAAATGAAACTTATGTATCTAAGGTGGATTTCACAGGTTACCGTTAATCTTTTCATGGTTATGCAGGTCTTGCGCTCCATAAAGGGCGTGCTACAATAGAACAGCATGCTTATTTTTCAGACAGAGGAAGGAAGAGTACACAATGAAAGATCCCAGAATTCAAAAGCTGGCGGCAAATCTTGTAGGTTATTCCGTAGATGTTCAGCCAGGCGAGAACGTGCTTGTAGAAATGATTGGCAATGAAAGAGATTTAATCAAAGCTGTTGTTGAGGAAATCGGTAAAGCTGGCGGTCATGCTTTTGTTCAGTTGACAGATCGTACAGTCCTACGCAGCATGCTTAAATATGCAACACGTGAGAGTCTTCAGACATGGGCTGAAATTGACTTGAACCGGATGAAGCAAATGGATTGCTATATCGGCATCCGTGCAGGTGAGAATGTAAATGACCTGTCCGATGTTCCAGAAGAAAATATGAAATTGTATAATTCTTTGTATTCCCATCCAGTGCATAGTGAACAACGCGTGAAGCATACGAAGTGGGTAGTATTACGTTATCCCAATGCGAGTATGGCTCAGCTTGCAAATATTAGTACAGAAGCATTTGAGGACTTTTATTTCGAAGTGTGTAATTTGGATTACGCCAAAATGGACAAGGCTCAGGATGCATTGGCTGATCTCATGCGCAGAACAGATAAGGTACATATTTCAGGTCCTGGAACAGATCTTAAATTCTCCATCAAAGGAATCGGTGCAGAGAAATGCTCTGGACAAAAGAATATTCCGGATGGCGAGGTTTACAGCGCTCCTGTTCGTGATTCTGTAAATGGAACGATCAGCTATAATGCACCATCCGTTTATAACGGAGTGACTTTTGAAAATATCAAATTCAAATTCGAGAACGGTAAAATTGTTGAAGCAACAAGCAATGACTCTGCTCGCTTGAATGAAATCCTGAATTCAGATGACGGCGCACGTCACATTGGAGAATTTGCCATAGGCTTTAACCCTTACATTTTGCACCCAATGAATGACATTCTGTTCGATGAGAAAATTGCAGGCAGCCTGCACTTTACACCAGGACAAGCATATGATGTTACAGATAACGGAAACCGGTCCTCCATTCACTGGGATCTTGTATTAATCCAACGTCCAGACTATGGCGGCGGGGAGATTTATTTTGACGATGTATTAATCCGTAAGGATGGAATCTTCGTGTTACCAGAACTGGAAGGTCTGAATCCTGAAAACTTGAAATAAGCTGTAAAAGTAAGAAAACACCTTGCACAAGTAAGCGGATTCAAGGTATCATAAGAAATGGTTACAAATGACTTATGTTTCATAATCAAGTTGCGGAGGGATTTCTATGTCCAGTAACAATGCGGCAATCGTTGATATTGCTCAAACGGCAGGTCAGTTCAACTCTTCAATCGTTCTTCAAGCGGACAACAAGTACATTGATGTTAAGAGTATCCTTGGTTTGTTCACGACTTTGGTATCAAGCCAAAGCTACGAGCTTCATGTTCACGGAACAGATGCAGAAGAAGCTAAGAAGGCAATGAGTGAAGTTTTTGCTAAACACGGTTTGAACTTTACAGTTGTAGCTGAGTAATAGTTGTATGTAAAGACGTCCTACCGATTTACGGTGGGGCGTTTTTTCTAGAAATAGATGAGGAATCAATGCCAGCCCTTATAAACAACATAGCTGCTTCTTTCAAATAAATGGTTAGTATAAACAGAATTGTTGTATTGATATCCGATTTCGACTAATATTAAGTAAAATAGTAAAAGCAGCTTAACTTTTGGACATGGGGGGGAAGAGGCATGACTTCGTCGGAATTACAGGAACAGTTTAATCTTAAAGCGATCAATCTTCTACAAGAAGATGCCGATAAAATTCAGCAACTTATTGAAGTGCAGATGGAAAATCTGGCAACACGCTACTGCCCTCTCTATGAGGAAGTGCTTGATACCCAAATGTACGGTTTCTCAAGAGAGGTCGATTTTGCGGTTAGAGCAGGTTTGGTGCCAGAGATTACCGGTAAAATGGTGCTGAGTAAGCTGGAGCGGAATTTAGCAGTACTCTATGAGGCATTGAATAACAAAGCAAAAGAAGAATAAGTTTTGATTTATAGTATTCATAGAAACGCACATGAGGACAGATCGTCACTCATGTGCGTTTTTTTTGAGAATTATAGAATGAATAGGGAAGTATTTATACTAGATAAAAGGAGACTCCGAGAATTAGATAAACCGTTAATAGCAAGAGACCCTCATACCAGTTGGTCGAACCATCCTGAGTGATTGATTTGGCAATAAAGACGGCGACACCAATGGCGACAATTTCGATCGTTGTAAACACAATGTCCATAGTATCACCCATGAAATAACTGGCGAAGATAAGTACAGGCGCTACAAATAGTGCAATTTGAAGACTGCTCCCAACAGCGATTTCTACTGCCGCACCGATTTTGTTCTTCATGGCTAGCATAATGGCTGCACTATGTTCTGCGGCATTACCGATGATTGCCACGAGGAAGGCGCCTACAAACAGTTCACTAAATCCAAAGCGCTCAGTTAGTGTCTCAAGCGTCCCTACCAGCCACTCACTCACAAAGGCTACCATCACGGTAGCAAGAAGTAGATAAAGGATGGATCTGTTTCTGGACCACTTAGGCGCATGCTCATGAGCCATTTCTTCCTTACCGGCTTCTGTAACGTCCTCTAGATGTTTCTTGTGCGTAATCATGGAGAAGACCAGCCAGGCCATGTACGAACCGATGAGCAGCCCAGCAACGATTAAACTCAGCACGTCTGTATCTTTTTCAGTTATGGAATGGGTATTGAAGAACATAGCCGGTACAAATAAAGCGATCACCGCTACGATCATAAGGGAACCGTTCATACCGGCAAGGGTTACGTTAAAGTTCTGTACTTTGAACTTCATTCCGCCAGCGAAAATACTTAAACCGAGGACAAGCAGCAGATTGCCAATAATGGAACCGGTAAGACTGGCTTTCACCATGTCGAACAGTCCTTCCTTCACTAGGAAAAAGGCAATGATTAGCTCTGCGGCATTACCGAAGGTAGCGTTTAGGAAGCCGCCTAACCGCTGTCCAGCATAATGTGCTACACTTTCTGTGGCGCGGCCCAGAAAGCCAGCCACAAACACAACGGCTACTGCAGAGAGAACGAACTGAAGCGTGTGGTCCCAATCTGCATAATGTCCTATGGCACTAAGGATAAAGGTGATTGCCAGCAAAGCTGGTGAAATCCATTTTTTCAATGTAAAGTACACTCCAATCTATGTATTCAGGATCAATTCATAATCAATATACCCAAATTATTCCTAAGTGTAAACGAGAAAGCGAGAAACTGATTTGCTTTTTAGCCTGTTTAGGAATTACAATAATTGATAATGAGTTAAGGGGGGATATGGCATGGCAGAACAACTTCAATTGGAAATGGGAAATATAAGAATTTCAAATGACGTCGTCTCGAAAATTGCCGGATTGGCTGCCTTGGAGACTCCAGGTATTGCAGCCATGTCAGGTGGCCTATCAGAGGGCTGGGCAAAGCGTCTTAGTGGTAAGAACGTCCAAAAGGGCGTTACCGTTGAAGTGGGACAGCTAGAAGCAGCAGTAGACCTGCGTATTATAGTTCTCTATGAAACTCCGATACATGAAGTGTGCCGGATGCTTCAGCAGAACGTACGCGAAGCTGTGGAGAGCATGACTGGACTTCATATTGTTGAAGTGAATGTCAAAGTTGAAGGCGTAGCCTTTAAGAACGATGAAATTGCTTAATGCAAAAGAGCTTGTACACAAAAAAGCAGTCCAAGATATTTAACTTGGACTGCTTTTTTATATATTCCATTACATCCGGATTTATGAATCTTACCGGGAACGAACTTGTCTAACCGTAGTTACAGATTTCGTGACTTCCTCTTTAGCGGGAAGATTAGTTTCTCTTGAAATGCTCAGCATAATTCCCATGGACAGCATACTCACAAGAAGTGAGGAACCGCCGTAGCTGATAAATGGCAAGGTTACACCAGTAAGCGGAATCGTCTTCGTTACGCCACCAATATTGACAAAGGCCTGAATGGCAATGAGGCCCATAATACCAATGCCCACTAGTGTGCCAAAGGGATCCTTACACCTTAATGCGATTAAAATACCTCGCCAGATAAAATACAGATATAACATCAGAAATAATGCCGTTCCTACAAAGCCGAATTCTTCACCAATGACGGGGAAAATAAAGTCCGTATACGGGTATTTAAGATAATCCAGCTTTTGAATGCTTTTGCCAAAGCCAGAGCCACTGACTCCACCTTGTCCGAGAGCGGTCAAAGACTGAATAATATTATACCCTTCACCTTCAGGATCCTGATAGGGATCTATGAAAGCTTGAATTCGACCTTTTTTATAGTCTTGATTGGCGACTACTTTTTCGGATGCAGGGGCAAGGGAATCAATCGCGGCTTTAGCCCCCATAACTATTCCTACACCTAGCACCAAGAGGGCGATAGAACCCAGAATATGCTTCATACTTGCACCGCCTGCATAAATGACAAGTCCGCTGGTAGCCACGAGAATAAGGCAAGATCCTAAATCTGGCTGCATCATAATAAGCCCAGCAACTATACCTACGATGACCATTACAGGGATATATCCAGTACGGAAATCTCTAAACCTTTCACCTTTTTTGGTAATCAGTGCGGAGAGATACAGGATAATCGATATTTTGGCCAGCTCGGTAGGTTGGATCCCTAGCTTCCCGATACTTAACCAGCTCTTGGCGCCATTAATTCTTTCGGAGAAGGCTACAAATAGCAGGAGGATCACGGTGATGATAAAGATAGGCACATACCATTTCTTGAATTTACTGTAGTGAATATTCATGGCTGTGAACATAACAACGATTCCAAGTACGATCCAGATCATTTGGCGTTTCATGAAATATAGAGGGTCATTACTGAACTTCGAGCTCGCTAAGGTCAAACTGGAGCTAGCACTGAAGACCATGACTAGACCGAAACCCACAAGTAGTAGTGTTAAGATAAGTAGTTGGAAATCGGGTGTTCCTCTTTTGGGCAGGCTGACATTTTGTTTCGTCTTTCCCTTTCTGTTACTCAAGCCTCCAACAGCTGCTTTAATTCGAGAATCCGAGTAGCAGCAGTGTCCAATACTGGTTTAGGTACCGGGGAGTCATACTCCAGGCCATGGGGGAATGTTGCTTTCCCTAAGTATACGGCTTCAATTGCAAGTACGGCATCAGCTTTCTCCAGCTTCCCCTCGACAGCGCGAGTGTTGATGCGTAGAAAGTATTCGCCACCATCCTGTGGGTCTTCAATTTTGCAGTCGTAAGTGGCACGATAGTATTCCCATTGCCAGCGAATGAAGCCAGCCTTTGTCGCACTCTCGTCCAGATAGAGAAGATCACTCTTCAATCCTACGAGGCCCGTGTTCTCAAAAATCATAGCACGCATATCCCCCTTATGAAGTATAATGATGAATTCATGATCCGTTTGCTGATGTTCTACCTCATGATAGTATGTTTCTAAACGTTGTGCAAGAGTAGGCACCTCCTAACGATACCCAGTTTTTTGCGTTTCTGCTACAATAAAAGAATTATAGCTGTATACGGCTGGAACAAAGTGTACAGGACTGCTGTCGCATGCTATTGATGCGGGTTTATGAAGAAGGGGATGGAGAACGTATGAAGAGCTTAGCGGTTGATTCTCTCATGCCGGAGATCGTGGAATGGAGACGCCATTTACACCGTCATCCGGAGTTGTCTTTTCATGAAAAGGAAACGTCAGCATTTATAGCAGACAAGTTAGCAGAATTCGGCATTGAAGTTAGGAGAAGCACGTCTGGGTATGGTGTAACGGGTATATTGCGAGGACATCGGCCGGGGAAAACGGTAGTCCTTCGCGCGGATATGGATGCACTACCTATTAAAGAGGAGAATAAGAATGACTACGTTTCGCAAAATGAAGGGGTTATGCATGCCTGTGGGCATGATGGACACACTTCAATACTGCTGGGTGTAGCCTCTTACTATAGCAGCCGCCTTGAAGAGTTAGAAGGGGAGCTGCGTTTTCTTTTTCAGCCAGCGGAGGAGGTATGCCCGGGTGGTGCACAGGGGATGATTGCCGAAGGCATGCTGGAAGGCGCGGATGCTGTGTATGGTTTGCATTTGTGGACTCCGCTTCCAATGGGGACCGTGGGCAGTGCGCCAGGACCTCTTATGGCATCTGCTGATGAATTTTTCATTGATATCATCGGCAGGGGCGGACATGGTGGTATGCCGAATCGCACGATAGACAGTATTGTGGCCGGGGCGGCGCTTGTGACTCAGCTTCAGAGCATCGTAAGCCGCTCTGTGAACCCGCTGGAGCCCGCTGTTCTTAGTGTAGGAACCATTCAAGGGGGATTCGCCCAGAATGTCATTGCTGAGCATTGTCGCATTACAGGAACCGTACGGGCGTTCGACGAGGAGACCCGTTATCTGATCCGCAGCAGAATCGAAGAAATGACAGTTTCAATAGCTGGCGCATACGGTGCAGAAGCTAAGATAGACTATGTTATGGGATATCCGCCACTCGTAAATCACGAGGGCGAATACCAGCGTTTTTCCGAGGTGGCACCAGGAGCACTAGGAGAAGCTGTTCAAGTGCTTCGGATGGAAAAGCTGATGCCAGCTGAGGATTTTGCCTACTATGTAAAAGAAATTCCTGGCTGCTTTATGTTCGTAGGGGCTGGGAATCCAGATAAAGATGCAGCTTACCCGCATCATCATAGCAAATTTGATTTTGACGAGGATGCTATGTTGCATGGGATGAAATTATTGATCGCTATGGCGAATTCCTGTTTGCAAGAGAAGACAATCGTATAATTTCGTTTCTTAGAGGAGAACCTATTCCATAACATGGAGATTACGTTTAGGAGGGTTCGTTCTTGAAGACAGTGAAAGAGGTTATGACGAAGGAGCCTGTAACAGTTACACTACTGGATAATGTGTATGAAGTCGCTGTTAAAATGAGAGATCATGACACTGGATTTATACCAGTCATTGATAATGAAGACGATAAGACATTACTCGGTGTAATTACAGATCGTGATCTAGTAATTAGAGGTTACGCGGCTAAACACCCTGGATCAACAGCTGTGGAAAAGGTAATGAGTAGAGAAATTCAGACCGTCTCAGAGAATACATCTGTAGATGAGGCTGCAGAACTGATGTCGAGCTGGCAAATTCGCAGATTGGCTGTGACTAGTGGCCAGAAGCTGATTGGTGTAGTGTCCATCGGTGACTTGGCTGTGCGCAACATTTTTGCGGACGAGGCTGGCGAAGCACTTCATGATATTTCGCAGCAGCATTTACATTAAATAGTTTGATAGGGAAGCTCATGACCGTTATGCGGGGATGAGCTTTTTCCTGTTCAAATCTAAGAAAATATAGATTTTACACTATACATTATCCTTATATTTCTCGCATAAACGCTACCGCCCTTTTGGGATGCCGAAGGCGTTTTTACTTGTATGAATGTAAGCAAATTACATAGCGTAGGCTTGAATAAAATTAATGATTGGGGAGGGAACGTTATGAATGAAACAGGGGCATGCATTGTGCGAAGGGATCGGACGATTCTACTGGAATGTGCACATCCTGGTTTTGAGAAGGCAAGGAAAGAACTAGGAACCTTTGCAGAGCTCGTAAAGAGTCTTCCGGCTTATCACACCTATAGAATCACTCCATTATCATTATGGAATGCTGCAGCGCTTAATTATACAGCTGAAACGATTATTTCAAGTCTGCATCAACTCGCGCGCTGGGGTGTTCCTGCCGGGCTGGAGGATGAGATCGCAACTCTTCTCTCTAGGTATGGGAAGCTCACCCTTCACGGTCAGGAGACTTCGAATGAGATCATTACGCTCAGGGCTGAGACAGCTGAGATTCTGAATGGACTAGTTAATGAATCAGGTCTAAAGGAGTTAGGTTTGCAGAGAATAAATCCACTAGAAAGCTCATGCCGTGCGGAGAACAGAGGGCTTTTAAAGCAAGAGCTGATGAGACTAGGCTACCCTGTACTGGATTATGCTGGTTATCATGTCGGACAAGCTCTAAGTTTGACCTGGAAGGAGTCTCACAATCACGCAAAGGATGGAGCGAAAGGTGAAGCCTTTGGACTGCGTGAATATCAGCAGGAGGCTGTCCAGATGTTTCAAGGCATAGAAGGGCAGGGAGGCAGCGGGGTAGTTGTGTTGCCTTGTGGAGCGGGTAAGACGGTAGTGGGTTTGGCCGTTCTTGAAAGTCTACAATGCGAAACACTGATCTTAACTTCAAATACAACTTCGGTAAGACAATGGGTAGATGAGCTGCTTGAGCGAACCGATTTGGCTGATGAGTCTATTGGCGAATACTCCGGTGAAAAAAGAGAAGTGCGGCCTGTTACTATAGCTACCTATCAGATATTAACGCACCGTCAATCCAAAGGCGGTCCATTTCTCCATATGAAGCTGTTCAATGAACGCAACTGGGGTTTGATTATTTATGATGAGGTTCATCTGCTTCCAGCTCCAGTATTCCGGGCTACAGCAGATATTCAGGCAACCAGAAGACTAGGTCTCACTGCAACTCTGGTTAGAGAAGACGGGAAGGAAGGGGACGTATTTTCATTGATCGGGCCTAAGCGTTACGACATGCCTTGGAAGGAGCTGGAGCAGCAGGGCTGGATTGCAGAGGTAGAATGTGTCGAGATGATCGTACCGATGAGCTCTGAGCTGAGACAGAAGTATTTGTATGCGGAAGCGAAAGAGAAATTTCGTATGGCCTCATGCAATCCTGCAAAAGCTGAGGTTATAGTCGAGCTTCTAAAAGCCCATCAGGGATCATCGGTTCTGGTTATTGGACAGTATCTCGATCAATTAATTGAACTGGCGGATAAGATCGGTGCACCTCTGATTACGGGTAAAACGAAGCAGCGAGAAAGAGATGAGTTGTATGCAGCTTTTAACGAGGGAATAATACAGGTGCTTGTTGTCTCTAAAGTAGCGAATTTTGCGGTGAATTTGCCAGATGCGTCGATTGCTATTGAGGTTTCAGGAGCTTTTGGATCCAGGCAGGAGGAGGCCCAGCGCTTGGGTCGAATCTTGCGTCCGAAGGCGGGTGAGAACAAAGCGTACTTCTATACGCTGGTATCTGAAGATAGCCGGGAGCAGGAATTCGCTATGCGCCGCCGGATGTTTTTAACAGAACAGGGGTATGAATATGTCGTTAAAATGGTGCCGAACGGAAAGGAGCGAACGATCCATTGAACCAGCTATCAGCGGAAGCCCTAGAGGTCTTAAAACCATTATGTGCTGCTTACGCTGCCCAACCCTTTGACGAGGGGAAAGAAGAGCGGTGGCGTCCTACGACGCTCTGCCGGGCAGAGCAAAAGCTTGCAATGAATGAACTGCGGCGCGCGGGGTTGTTAACTGCGAGGCATAAAATATTGGGGGAGAAGCTGTATCAGATTCCTGTGGAACAATTATTAGTGCTAGAACAAGAATTCTTCCCATACCAGCCTAAGTTTATTGAGGGTTATTCAGTGAATCTATCCATGGAGGCGGGTGCTGGACTGGCAGTAGATCTGTTTCGGGCCTTGCTGTTCATGGCTCGTGAAGGCTTGCCTTTGACCGCTAAGGGAATTATTCATAAAAAGAATTTAAATCGTTTAGCGGCTCAGCTTTCTTTTCAGGAAAAGCATTTAGCGGGGCTCTCTATGGGCACTCCTTCGAATGAAATGGATGCTCTGTCAGCGGCTCTTGTAGTAGATATCATGTTGTGTCTTGGGCTTATTACCAGACTGAAAACGGGCTATAGACTGGACAAGGATATGCTTGGAAGTTGGTTGCAACTTCCTGAGACAAGAATGACTGACATCCTGTATGGGATTGTTATTCATCGTTTTGGAAACATTGGGCCTGCCGATCAGCATTTTCGCTATTTAATATCCAGCAATGCTTTTGTATTAGAGAAATGGACAGCGTTGCCTGAGCTTCTGGACTGGATGGCAGATATGAATTTAACCGGAACAGTTTCCCGGAAAGAGCTGGAACAATCAAGCTTGAACTGGCTTCGTTGTCTAACAGGCTTTGGATGGTGTGAACTGGGGAGCACGCCTGAGGGTATCCAGTGTTTTCGCTGGACTGCTGCAAAACCGAAGCTAATGTACAGTAGTGAGTCCTTCCCTGATTCTGTGGCAGAGCATTCGAATGACCAGTTTATTGTGCAACCCGATTTTGAAGTCCTGATTCCACCGGATGTTCTCTATACTGTGCGCTGGGTTTTAGCTGAATGCGCTGAACTACTGCAAACAGATACGATGTGGAGCTTCCGACTGACTCGTGAGATGCTAGTGCATGCATCAGAGCGAGGGATGCCTCCAGAAGAAGCGATAGCTTGGATTAAAGATCATGCACTGGGTGGTCTGCCATCTGTGGTAGAGCTGTCTTTAGAGCAATGGGGAAAGAGCATTGGCCGAACATCACTCTCTGAAGTGATTCTGTTGACTTGTCAGACGGAGGAGGACGGAGCGGCTATTGCAGCCCATCCGCGACTGCAAGAGAGCCTTAAACGTATCGGACCGCTTCATTTCCTTGTATCTCCGGAGTCTGTGGAGCAGATGCGTAAGGAGCTGTTCTTAGCAGGATTGGCCCCTTCTAGGATGATTGGAGGACATGAGGAAGAGGTGGATGCTGAATGGACTTCTTTTCATCAAGAAGCCGAAACCGGGCAAGCGTTGTATTCACTTCCAGAACTAAATGCTGAACTAAGGCTACTCGACAGAGGGAATCCCTTTTTAAACCTACCAGTTATTTCTCCTGAGCAGGAGGAGGATATCTTATTAGGTGGAGAAAATGTGCCACAGATCTGGAGCAAGGAATGGCGCCATTATCATAGCTCAACCGCTCAGAAAGTAATGGAACAAGGACTGAAATGGGGAATTAAGGTGCGGTTTTCCTTAAAGGACCAAATGTTAGATTTCATCCCCTCCAGAATAAAAGGTAATCCTTGGAAAGTGGCAGGGCATCTGCTGTATAACGATGGTGAAACGGTTGAGGAAATAGAGCTGGCCCCTGAAGACTGGAAGGAAATGAAGTTAGTAATTCCCAAAAGGCGAAGAAATTCCTCTTCTGCTGAAGCGAGTGATTATGGTATGATAGAAAAGTCTACTGAATTCGGTAGAACATTAACGTAGAAAAGAGCTGAGTTCATGAGCGTAGCGGAATTAAATACGGTCGATATGGCTGAAGTGCTGACATACGCCTATGAATTAGGCGATATGATTAATCAATCCGCCGAAGTGTCGGATTATTTATACTGGAAAGGACGGGTTGATTCGAACCCAGAAATTCAGGCCATGGTCAAACAGCTTCAAGCCAAGAAGGAGTTGTTTGAAGAAACACAGCGATTCGGACATTTTCATCCGAACTATCATTCAGCGAAGGATGAGGTTTCGGCAGTAGAAGCGGAATTGGAGAAGTTTGAAGATGTTGCTCGTTTTAAGCAGGCGGAGAAGACTCTTGATGACATTCTGCATTCCATGTCGGAAGCGATTGCTTTTTCAGTATCGGATAGCATTAAAGTACCAAGCAATGATCCTTCCCCTAAAGGTGGATGCGGTAGCGGGGGGAAATGCTCCTGCGGATAAGCTTCCCTTAGGATTTAGAGAGAGAAAGGCGGTTTAGCTTATGTTTGCGGAACGGACAGGATACATCATTTGGGTAAGTGACGTTAAAGCGGCACGTAACCTTGAGAAATACGGAACATTACATTATGTTTCTCGGAAAATGCATTATGCAGTGATGTATGTAAATGCAGAACGTGCCGAGGAAGTTATGAAGAATGTCCGCAGACTCTCCTACGTTCGTAAGATCGAAAGATCCTATCGAAACGAAATTAAGACAGAGTATACCAGTAATGGGCCGGACAAGTCCCGTAATTACGGTATGTAATTCTTGGAGGTGAACAGGTGCTTAAGTAGCACCTGTTTTTTTATGCGCAGATCTCGGGTAACCGCGGTTTCTTCCGTGCTCTCTGGAACTTGTACAACTTTCAGCAATGAGGTAAGATGACAACATTAAGTACATACAAAGACCCTTATGGTGGAGTGTGATGATGATGCGCAACAAAGGGACGGATTGGCCCAGTTCTTACGAGCCCTTCCACATCATGCTGAACGACTACAGGGTCGCTGACATCGTTATAACAAATCATGCGAAGAGTCGTTATTTGGACCGGATCAGTAAAGGTGTAAGCGATGACGAAGAGGTCGCCGCATGGATGTGGCAGTGCCTGATGCAGAATCGGCTCAAGCCCTTTTCAGACAGTGATTTTAACGCGTATTTAATTGACGATGACTCTGTAGTAATCGCTGAGTTCACGGAATTGATAGGTGAAAAAGATATTTCAGGTCAGCCATTATATTCTATGATCATCGTTTCGTTTCTTGGGAGAATCTCTGCGACTCCACAGTTGAGAGATTTAAAAACTTACTTTTCGCTGCTGCGCAATTCCCGCCGCACTAAGCTAACGAAGAAGAAGCGTAAACGTAAATAGTGTATAAAGAACGAACAGGAGGCATGCGGCGGTGGCTGCATGTCCTTTTTGAAAATAAGAATATATAAGCTTCATATCGTACATAATCCCTTAAGTTTCTTTTATAGATAGCACAAGGAGTTGCAGAGCATGAACTTTCATCAATTACATATTTTTTATACTGTCTTAGAGCGAGGAAGCTTCTCGGCAGCGGCACAGACATTACATATGACTCAACCAGCGGTGACCATGCAAGTACAGGCGCTAGAGGATTATTTTGGAACCAAGCTCTTCAATCGTTCTACCAAAAAAATAATGCTCTCCGAAGCAGGTCATACGTTAATGCCATACGCGCTGCGCAGTATCCAATTGATGCGGGAGACGGATCAAGCGATGTCGGCGTTTACGCATATGTTGGAAGGGCGCTTGCAGCTTGGGGCAAGCCTTACCATTGGGGAGTATGTGCTGCCACGGCTCTTAGGTCCTTTTGGAAAGCAATATCCGAACATTTCAATCATGATGAAGGTCATGAATACCTCGCAAATTATGGAGGAAATCCTAAAACATCAGTTGAATTTTGGTTTAATTGAAGCGTCGGTAACACATCCTGATATGGTGATTGAGCCGGTGATGGGGGATGAATTGAAGTTGATTGTGCCCCATGATCATCCGCTTGCAGAGCAGCAAGAGGTCACTTTGGAGGAGGTGCTTCAGCACCCTTTTGTTCTGCGTGAGCAGGGCTCAGGAACGCGGCGTGTGATGGAAGAGCAGCTGTTCTCGAAGGGGCTTGATCCGGGATCGATGAAAATAGTGATGGAGCTTGGTAGTACGGGTGCTGTGAAGTCGGCAGTGGAGGCGGGACTTGGGGTTACTATTATCTCAACTTCTTCTGTTAAACATGAGGTTGCGCTTGGACTACTGAAAATCGTGAATATCTCGGATGCCTCATTTAAAAGACAATTCTACGCCATTCATCTAAAATCGACACTGCTGCCAATTTCTGCAGTGACGTTCTTGACTTTTTTGCGTGAGCATTCGAATGATAACTAAAGTAATATGACCAGAGGCAGGAAACTTAGAAACTAGCAGTAGAGGTGATAGAAATGGAGAATGAAACTAGACTGGATGAACTGAAGGGCGACAGACCGGAGAATATTGACGCCTCACGATGCGATCTTCACACGCATACTCAAGCCTCTGATGGCATGCAGCCACCGGAGGAAAATGTACGTCTCGCTAAAGAGAAGGGACTAATCGCAGTTGCCATTACGGATCATGATACTGTGGCTGGTGTGAAGGAAGCTCTCAAAGCAGGAGAGAAGTACGGAATCACTGTTGTACCGGGTGTAGAGATCAGCACTCGTGCTGGAGGAAAAGATATTCACGTCCTTGGATACTACGTAGATCCAGCAAATGAGTTGTTTCTTTCCCGTTTGGAAGGGCTAAGAGAAACCCGGGCACTAAGGAATGAGGCGATCATCAATAAATTACGTGGACTTGGGATTGAAATTACGCTTGAGGCAGTTGTCGCGGGAATTGGACGGGAACTGAAGCCTGATGAGAGTATTGGTCGACCACATATTGCTGATGAGCTGGTTCGTCTTGGAGCAGCTACGGATATGAGAGATGCGTTCGATAAGTATTTAGCCGAAGGTGCAGCGGCTTACGTGTCACCCCCACGAATCACGCCCGAGGATGCCTGTGATTGGATCATCGAGGCGGGTGGGTCTCCAGTATTGGCGCATCCAGGCCTATATGGTGACGACCAGTTAGTACGAGGGATTATGGAGCGGGGGGCTTTTAAAGGGATTGAGGTTTATCATTCGGATCACGAACCCGCTGATTCAGAGCGTTACCTAACCATGGCTGAAGAATTCAGCTTAATTATAACCGGTGGCTCGGATTTTCATGGTGCCCGCCAAGGTGTTGTATTCCATGGAGATATCGGTAGTGTTACGGTTTCTGTTGAAGCTCTGGAACAGTTGAAGAAGGTTGCTGGCATGTTTCGTCAAAACTAAGTTCAATCAGTTGCACATAATATACTGAAAAACGAAAACCGGCTGTCATCCACAAATGGACGACAGCCGGTTCTTTTTGTTATTTAGCTTCTCAGCGTATTTGGAAGACTCTTAATACGATTTTCATCTGGAGTGACAAACAATGTTTTCTGATGATCATAGATCACAAATCCGGGTTTCGAGCCACTCGGTTTGCGGACATGGCGGATTAGTGTGCAGTCTACAGGCACACTGCTTGACTGCTTCGCCTGACTGAAATAAGCGGCAAGCTGGGCGGCTTCTTCCAGTGTGGTATCTCCAAATTCCTCACTACGGATGACAACGTGAGAACCAGGAATATCCTTAGTATGCAGCCAAGTGTCATTAGGTGAAGCCAGTCGATTAGTGACGTATTCGTTCTGTAAATTATTTTTTCCAACATAAATGTCGATGCCTTCAGACGAGGTGAAGACCTGCAATGTAGGTCTGGTTACTTTTTTCTTTTTCTTGCCTTTTTTGCTTCGGTCGCGAAGATATCCTTGACTTACAAGCTCGTCGCGGATCTCTTCAATGTCATTCAATGAGGCATGGGCAAGCTGTTGAAGTAAACTTTCCATGTAGGATATTTCCTCATGGGTCTTAATCAGCTGCTCATTAATGACAAGGAGGCTGTTTTTATATTTGTTGTACTTTTTAAAATAACGTTGTGCATTATCCGATGGGCTTAATAAAGGGTCAAGTGGGATGACCATTTCTGCCTGATTTTCATCATAATAATTGACCAAAGAGGCTTCTTTATCTCCTTTGGACACGGCATGTAAGGAGGCGAATAGCAATTCACCCCAAATACGATAGCGATCTGCGTCTTGCGCTTCGTCTAGATCCTTCTGTAGATTGGCAAGCTTCTTAACGTTTTTGCTACGTTCGTTGCTCAGGAAACGGATCAAATCACTTACCCGTTGCTTCACCGTATCACGTTCAGCTTTATCCCCGTAATAATCCTCCATGCACTCACTAATCGTGTTATATTGCTTCGCATTCCCACCCAGTAGAGATAACGGAATCGCGGAAAAAATCATTTTTCCTTTCGCATTCGCACCTGAAACAGGAGAGAATTCGCAATTATGGACAGGTCCCATTACAGACTGGAAGGCGTCCCATAACTTTGTTGGGAATTCTGGTGCAGATCCCTGTGTATCACCTATCGCAAGGTCATTTCTGAGACGAAGAGCAATCTCTCCGGCAACAAGTGGACTCATTCCGCTGAAGGCATGCACCATCCAGCCTACCGTGTCAGCTGATGGGGAAGGACCGCCTGAGCCGTCAGGTTTCTGCTCAACCTCTTCTTTTGTAATCAGGTTGGCGAGCTCACCTTCAATGATTTCTTCCGGTTCGGCCTCCTTCTCATCTTCTTCCAGTAGAGCGGATTCTTCAGCAGCTGAGATCAAATTGAGAAATCGTTCTTTATCGATCTCCAGAGGGTTTAGCTTGTGTTGCTGAGGAGGCTCTGTGTAAGCGACACCAGGCATTACGATCCGGTAGCTGCTGATTGATGGAGTAACATGATGAATACCGTCTATGATCGTTCCTGTGCTGAGCTCAGTAAGGATGATATTACTATGCCGTCCCATGAGCTCTATGATGATCTTTTTGGCAGAGACGTCTCCAAGCTCATCTCTAGTCTTAACATTTATGTGAATAATTCGTTCCATGCCTACCTGAGTGATACTCTCAATAGCCCCACCTTCACAATGCTTACGCATGAGCATGCAGAACATAGGTGCTTCTGATGGGTTAATGCTGCTTCTTTCTGTAAGATGCAGACGCGGATATGTCGGATTAGCAGAGAGCAATAGCTTGCCGCCGCCACCGGTTCCCCGCAGGTTGAAGATAAGATCGTGATTGCTCGGTTGATATATTTTGCCTATGCGCGCACCGATGAATGATTGCAGTTCGTGCACGATAGCTCGGGTAACAATGCCGTCTAATGCCATGATAAAGCTCTCCTGTCGACGTGAAATGAATTTCTGAAAATATAAGAAAGTATAAGTTTCACATCATACTTTATATCTTATATTTCTTGTTTAAACGCTTACCGCCCTTATAAGAACATCGAAGACGTTTAAGCTTACCTCTCTATGATGCCATACTTTGGGACATTCGCGCAAAAGGGGAATTGGTTAGGCGGTGATATTATTGGACGACCTTGAATACAATTGGTCATGAACAGGTGGAAAAGCTGTGCGCCGCCGGAAGTCAAGAAACGACCGGGAGGGAAAGAAAAGTCATGGAACAAAACAGTTGGCACCGGCTCGGTGCAGAAGAGCTGCAGAAAATGTTCAATGTCCATCCGAGGACGGGCCTCAGTGGAGAGGATGCCGCGGAGCGACGGAAGCAAAATGGGTATAACGAGCTGTCCGAAGGAAAGACCGTATCCCCGTTTACCCTGCTGTTGAACCAGTTTAAGGATTTCATGGTGCTTGTGCTTATGGGTGCGACGCTCGTATCCGGTTTGCTTGGCGAATATTTGGATGCCATCACGATCATCGCGATTATCCTTTTAAACGGAGCCCTTGGATTTGTTCAAGAGTTCCGCGCCGAACGTTCGCTAAGAGCTTTAAAACAGCTCTCCGCACCTTCTGCCAAAGTACTGCGTGGGGGGAACAGCGAGGTTATTCCAGCAAAGATGTTAGTACCAGGTGATATTGTCTTGCTGGAGAGTGGTGATCGAATACCCGCGGATATACGATGGCTGGATTGCAGTTCTCTATATGTGGAGGAATCCGCGCTAACTGGGGAATCGCTGCCTGTCTCGAAGCATTCGGATGTGATCCGCGCGGAGGAGATTCCGCTCGGAGATCAGAAGAATCTTGGGTTCATGGGCACAATGGTAACCAGGGGTACTGGTAAAGCTATCGTAATTCGTACGGGTATGGACACAGAGATGGGTAAGATTGCAGACCTGATCCAGAATACAGAATCTCAGGAAACCCCCCTTCAGCATCGTCTCGAGCAGTTAGGGAAAATTTTAATCTATGTATCACTAGGTTTAACTATTGTAGTTGTAGCAGCCGGTATTTTACATGGACAGCCTGCCACAGCAATGTTCTTGGCCGGAGTAAGCTTGGCGGTCGCTGCGATTCCGGAAGGGCTTCCGGCCATTGTAACCATCGCACTTGCGCTGGGCGTGCAAAGGATGATCAAACGAAAGGCCATCGTTCGTAAATTACCTTCAGTGGAAACCTTGGGCTGCGCATCCGTCATCTGTTCGGACAAGACGGGTACATTGACTCAGAATAAAATGACCGTGACCCGGTTATGGACGGGCGGACGTGGCCTTGAAGTAACAGGTGAAGGTTATGCTCCGAACGGACAGGTTCTAGAAAAAGGTAAACCGGTAGATCTCAAAAATGATCAAAGTTTAAGACGGATGCTACAGGTGGGTGCTTTGTGCAGTAATGCGGAGATTATTGAGACCTTTCCGACCGAAGTGCGAGGTAAGCGTAAAGGGAAGGATAAGGACATTGTAGTTGATAAATCTTCTGACAGCTCATCGATCTGGGAACTCAAAGGAGATCCAACGGAAGGAGCTCTAGTAGCGCTTTCAGGGAAGATGGGTTTGACCGCCCAGACGCTAGCCGTAACCTACTCCCGTGAGAAGGAATTTCCTTTTGATTCTGAGCGGAAGTTAATGTCAGTTATTATTGGTCATCCCGGAGGACGGATGGTATGTACAAAAGGCGCGCCTGATGTGCTGCTTAATCGCTGTTCGTATATGCTCTGGGAGGGCGGTGTCGTGCCTTTAACGCCAACATTGCGGCAGAAAGTACTTGATGCTAATGAGCAAATGGCTTCAGGTGCACTTCGTGTCCTAGGTATGGCTTATCGTGATATGCGTCCAAGTGAACATGTGGATAGTGAAAAGGATGCGGAGTGCCAACTTGTCTTTATCGGATTGGCTGGAATGATTGATCCGCCACGGCGTGAAGTTCGCGATGCCATTAGCGTCACACGTCGAGCAGGAATTAAGACTGTGATGATTACTGGGGACCATGGAACGACTGCAGAGGCCATTGCTCACCAATTAGGAATTCTGCAACGTGGGGGCACAGTATTAACAGGGGCTCAACTGACTCGGATGGATGATGATGAGCTGGATAAAGTATCGGATAATGTGTACGTATTCGCCCGTGTATCTCCAGAGCATAAGCTTCGTATCGTGAAGTCTTTGCAGCGCCGTGGTCATGTTGTGGCTATGACCGGAGACGGAGTCAATGATGCTCCAGCCATTAAAGCGGCAGATATAGGAATATCTATGGGGATCACCGGAACAGATGTGACCAAGGAAGCATCTTCATTAGTGCTAGGGGATGACAACTTCTCAACCATTGTTGCCGCCATTGAAGAGGGTAGAAACATCTATGAGAACATTCGTAAATTCATTCGATACCTGCTTGCATCAAATGTAGGGGAAATCTTGACCATGTTTTTTGCCATGATGCTTGGTCTGCCTCTGCCATTAGTGCCTATTCAAATTTTATGGGTCAACTTGGTGACAGACGGACTGCCAGCGATGGCGCTTGGTGTTGACCAGCCTGAGAAGGACTTGATGGAGCATAAGCCGCGTGGTGCAAAGGAAAATATTTTTGCCCGTCGTTTAGGGTGGAAGATCATAAGCCGTGGATTTTTAATCGGTTTATGTACGTTAGGAGCATTTTGGCTAACCTTACGTGTGGCACCAGAGAATCCAGCGCAGCTGATTCGAGCACAATCTGTAGCTTTTGCGACACTCGTTATGGCTCAGTTGATTCATGTCTTCGATTGCCGCAGTTCTCGTTCGGTGTTCCATCGAAATCCGTTCCAGAATAAGTACCTAGTTCTTGCTGTATTGTCATCCGTGATTTTGATGCTGGCTGTTATGTATATTCCATTTCTCCAGCCCGTCTTCAAAACAGTGCCGCTTAATTTCCGTGAATGGTGTCTAGTATTCGTAACAGCGGGAATTCCGACCTTCTTGATGGGGGCTGGCAGTGTTTGGGGCGGTAAACGAAATCGAGGTCGTAGCGGCAGTAATTCGATGATAAAAAGTACAAAAATTTCGGCATAAAGTTAATAGTAACGCTCCATTCCTAAAGGTATACTTGTTGCAGTTAATAGCTCGTATCTAACTTAACATAACCTTTAGGAGTGGACTTTCAATGGAATTTACAAAAATGCACGGCCTAGGCAATGACTTCATCGTAGTTTTCGGCGAGCAAGAGCTACCAAGTAATGCAGCGGATCTTGCTGTAACGTTATGCAATCGATTCTTCGGAATTGGTGCGGACGGACTTGTATACATCCTTCCGTCTGAACGCGGCGATTACATGATGCGGATTATGAATTCTGATGGCTCGGAAGCAGAGCAGTGCGGAAATGCCATTCGCTGTGTATCCAAATATGTCTACGATCATGGCCTGGTAAACTCCGAGCAGATTGTTATTGAAACGATTGGTGCCGGAGAACAAAAGGTTACCTTGAATGTAAAAGACGGTGTAGTGGAAACTGTAACGGTTGATATGGGTGAACCTGTATTGTCCGGTCTTCAAATTCCGGTAGCTATTGATGCAGAACCCGTGCTCTCAGAGCGGATTGAATCGGATGGAACCGAATTTAAGTTTACTGCAGTATCTATGGGTAATCCTCATTGTGTTATTTATGTAGAAGATGCAGTTTCTTTCGATCTTGCGACATGGGGACCTAAGCTAGAGGTACATCCATTGTTCCCGAGAAAGGTAAACGTCGAGTTCGCGACGGTTCTGGATCGAGGCAGAGTAGATATGCGGGTATGGGAACGCGGAGCTGGCCCAACACTTGCTTGTGGGACTGGAGCTTGCGCAACTTTAGTATCTTCTGTGCTAAATGGTCTGACGGACCGAGCAGCTTGGATTAGTCTAAAGGGTGGCGATCTGTTCATTGAATGGAATGAAGAGGATAACCATGTGTATATGACAGGTCCTGCTGAGGTTGCATTCACAGGTAGTGTAGCCATTTAGAAAAATACTTAAGAAGGCAGCCCAAGAGAATCTCTTGGGCTGCCTTTTTGTGTTTCCACATCCTTGCGACTTTATGTAGCCGAATAATGGAAGGGATAACCGAGAATAATACCCCTAAGATTGAAAAAAGGGGGGACCTTGTTGAACATAAACGGGATAAATAGAAGAAACAAATCCGCTAAGGAACAACAAGGAGCCTCAGTTCATGAAGATACTCGAATTCCGAGGCTTACCGATGATTTGGACCAAACGCTCGACCAAATAGATAATGAGTTGGGTCATAGTCCTGATCTCAAAATTCGTCAGGTAAAGATCGGAGGTGAGAGCCCCGTTCAAGCAGCAGCGATTCATCTTAACGGTCTAGTCAACAAGGAAACGGTCGATGAATTCGTAATCGGTTCGTTACTCGGAATTACAGACGAAATGCTCAAAGAGAGCATCTCTGCAACAAATGATCTTAAGGAATTCGTATTGAACCGTGCTTTGGAAATAGGTCAAGCACAGCTGCAAGAGGAGTGGAATGAGGTTCTACTGGCGATCCTTTCTGGCAAAACGGTCATTCTGATTGAAGGTTATGACAGTGCAATTGTGTGTGAGACCGAAGGAGGAGAAGCTCGCTCCGTCAGCGAACCATCCACCCAGCTAGTCGTGCGAGGCCCAAAGGATAGTTTTGTTGAATCTGTAGCTACGAACATTTCCTTGATTCGGAGAAGAATTAAGTCTTCTAAGCTAAGACTAGAACATTTTAAGATCGGAAAGGTAACTCACACAGATGTGGCCCTCATGTACATTAAAGACAATGCAGACGAGAGGTTGGTAGAAGAGGTGAGAAATCGGCTACAACAGATTAATGTCGATGCCATCATGGAATCCGGTTATATTGAAGAACTAATTCAGGATAAAACCTTCACACCTTTTCCAACCATTAATAATAGTGAACGGCCTGACGTTGCAGCGACGAACCTATTAGAGGGTAGGGTTGTGATCATTATAGATGGCACCCCGTTTGTATTGATTTTGCCTGCGGTATTTACACTGTTTTTTCAGTCTGCCTCAGATTATGCTCAAAGGTTCGATATTACAATTCTCATGCGTCTTGTTCGATATATCAGTTTTATTGTACTAATTCTTGGACCTTCCGTTTATATAGCGTTAACCACTTACCATTATGAGATGATTCCTACAACCCTGTTAATCAATCTATTATCACAACGTGAAAATGTACCTTTTCCTGCTTTTGTGGAGGCAATCCTGATGGAAGGAGCGTTCGAGATCATTAGAGAAGCTGGAGTAAGAATGCCGCGTGCAGTTGGACAGACAGTATCCGTTGTTGGTGCTCTTATTTTGGGACAGGCAGTAGTAGAAGCAGGAATCATCACACCGGTTATGGTTATTGTAGTAGCGCTGACAGGGATTGCGAGCTTTGCTATACCTGCTTATAACATGGCGATAGCAGGTAGAATTATCCGTTTCGGATTTTTAATGCTGGCCGGTATGTTTGGTTTTTATGGGATCACATTAGGTTTAATCCTGCTGGTTGCCCATATGAATAGCCTTCGTTCATTTGGAGTTCCATATCTGTCCCCTATTGTTCCCCTATCCTCACATGGTCAAAAAGATGCATTTTTTAGACTGCCTTTGTGGGCTTTGAGAAGTAATCAAGCTTCAGCTAAGCACGAAGGTATTTCAGAAGGGAAGAAGATCTCAACAGGACATGAACATAATCTTCCTCCCAAAATGCTTAAAAAAACTGAAGGGCCAGATTAGCCAAAGAAAGGAATGCAGGATGCAGAGTAAACGCCTTTTTTTCATTGGAGCCTTATTGACTTGCTTAATGATGTCTCTAAGTCTTACAGGCTGCTGGGACAGCGTGGAACTAAACAGAAGGGCGATCGTGTCTGGAGTAGCTATTGATAGAGGGCCAACGGAAGCGGAAAAATACGTATTATCTTTCCAAGTAATCATTGCTGATGAAATCTCAGGTGAGAACGCTAGAGGGACTTCGCCGGTTGTAGTATATAAAGGCAGCGGACGTTCTATGTTTGAAGCGTTGGCGAATGCCTCGCGTCAGACGGCACGTTTTTTGTCACTAGGTCATATCCGCGTGATCGTAATATCGGAGAAGTTCGCTCGCGAAGGCATCAAAGATATGATGGATATGCTTGAAAGAGAAAGTGAAACTAGGCTAACCAGTCTTCTGTTCATATCAAAAGGACAACCGGCAATAGATAGTATGACGACCATGACAACGTTTGGAAGAATTCCGGCCAATGATCTGATTGAAAAGCTGCAGACGACCTCTAAACAGTTCGGATACAACTATCGGATGGAAGTGGACGATGTGGTCCGCGACATTCAGTTTCCAGGTGGAGGTCCTGTAATCAATGGAGTATTAGTAAAAGGGGAAGTAGACCAAAGAGAAAACAACGATAATTTAAAAAATATAGAACCGGAATCTATCATTACAGTTACTGAATTCGCTGCATTTAAAGGGGACAAGCTGATAGGTTGGCTAAAAGGTGATGAAGCTGCGGGCACCGGTCTGCTAAAAAATAAAATTACACAAATCCCTGTAGTGGTTTCGATTGGGGAGAATGAATATGTATCATTCATTGTGTATTTATCTCAGGTACATATCCATGCTGATGCGAAGGACCCGGAACATCCGGTAATCACAATAAATATTACGGAACAAGCGGGTTTAAAAGAATCGCCCAACACTTTGGATTTGACAGATCCCAAGGTCTTAAATAATCTTTCGGAACTTTTAGAACAGAGTATCAATGATAAAATACATGCAGCTGTCTCAGCGGCTCGTTCGTTAAAAAGCGATTATCTTGGATTTGGTGAAGTAGTTGAACGAGAAAATCCGCGTGGTTGGAAGAGTGTGAAGGATCATTGGGATAGCATATTTGCAACCTGTGAGATCAGGATTAACGTGGATGTAGTGATTCGACATACCGACATGAGGAGTGATTCCTTTCAGTCCAAAAAGAAATGATAATTTAGGAGGGCAGCTATGGGAAATATAAAAATAGGACTACTTCAATTTTTCACCCTGACAGTGTTGTTTGAACTAGGGACGGCGCTGGTAGTGAATCTTGGAATGGAGTCTGATAAGGATGCTTGGATTTCCATATTGCTGGGGAATTTGATAGGATTAATTGTTTTTGCAGGATATGCCTATCTTTATAGAAAGTTTCCGAATCTGCCCCTTACGGCATATATCCGGCAACTATTTGGTAAATATGTGGGTTCGTTGATATCCATAGCTTATATCGTGATATTTCTTAATTTGGCTGGTCGTGATCTGCGAGATGGTAGCTCTATGCTGGTTATGGCAACGATGCACCGAACACCGTTACTCATTATTTCGATATTAATGATATTATCAAGCGCATACGTACTGCATAAAGGAGTAGAGGTTCTGACCCGAACTTCTTTAGTATTTGCGGTGGTTGTGATATTAATCGGTTTATTTTGTTCGAGCATGTTAATGTTCTCGGGCTCCATTAATTTGAACCGTTTGCTCCCTGTTTTTGAGAATGGAATTAAGCCAGTTGTGTCCTCTGTTTTGCATCAAAACTACATGTTTCCTTTTGGTGAAATGATCTGTTTTACTATGCTGATGCCTTATTTAAATAACGTTAAAAAAGGCCCTTGGGTAATCGCCGCGGGCATGTTATTTTCAGGTATATTGTTAAGTCTGACAATGATTCTGAATATATCGGTGCTCGGTACAGATATTGTTAGGCGTTCTCCGTTCCCCTTAATGCCTACGATCAGTAAGATCTCTATCTCCGATTTTATTCAACGCGTGGATATTCTAGTGGTCATGGTGCTAATCATCGGTGTTTTTTTCAAATTGTCGGTTTTTTTTGCGGCAGCACTTATTGGGATATCAGAATTGTTCAAGATACCTTATCGAAGAATGGTTTATCCGGTAGCTCTTATTATCCTGTTCAGTTCGATGCTGAACGCCCGAAGCTTCACAGAACATATTGAAGAGGGAGGGAAGCTGCTATACACGGTCTTTCCCTTCTTTATGGTATTGATTCCATTGCTCCTAATTATTATTACAGTGATAAGAAGTCACAGTTCCCCTCCTCGTTCTGGTTGATGCCCCGTCTTCCAGGCTAGGATATCGGGAATAATCAGGCATAGCAATAAAATACAAGCAGCGACTTTCTCAGAGGGGGTATATAGCAAGTAATTTAGAATATAACTGATATTGCCCAGACCATACCCGTACATCCAATCCCCCAAATACAGAAATAATAAGCAGAGAATGCATAAGAGTAGAATTACCATGTATTTTCGGATCAGAAACTTTCTTGTTTTTTTCTTCACTTAAATACCCCTTTAATTGTTTTTTTGATAGTATGAGGATTTTAATACTTGATCATGCATACCCGGGCTGGGGGTCTGATTGCTTTTCTTATGAAAGCTTATCATCCATAGCGATTTATGTTACATTAGTATGAAACTAAAGTAGAACCTAATGTGACAGGGGAGGATCTTGCAGTGAAGCCGGATTTACGTTCCGCATGGGGAAACAAAGTATTGGTCGGAGACGGAGCGATGGGTACCTATTTATATCAGAAGGGTTTCCCTGTCGGCATTTCCTACGAAGAATTAAATTTGACCTCTCCGGGGGTTATCGAAGATGTCCATCGCAGCTATATCGATGCAGGAGCAGTGTTGCTAGAAAGCAACACCTTCTCAGCGAATTTTGACAGGCTGTCCAAATATGGTTTGGAGTCCAAGGTTGAAGAAATTAATCGCGCCGGAGTAAGAATCGCTCGTAAAGCTGCTGGAGATACAGGCTATGTATTAGGTGCTGTAGGCTCTATTCGCGCCGGTAAGCGTGCAAATCTCTCATCGACAGAGTTGAAGAAGTATTTTACACAGCAGATTACAGCGTTATTAGAAGAAGAAGTAGACGGCATTATGCTAGAAACCTTTTACGATGTCGAGGAACTGCATCTTGCGCTAAGAACAGTACGTAAACATAGTACTCTCCCAGTCATTTGCCAATTTGCTGTGGATGAATCGGCACGTACATTAGATGGATTGACGTTACCAGAGGCTTTCCGGATCTTAGAAGGTGATGGAGCGGATATCATCGGATTTAACTGTAATACTGGCCCGAACGGGATTAAGAGAGCACTAAAAGCGGTACAAGGCAATCTTATTCTGCCTACCTCGGTCTATCCGAATGCGGGCGTTGCGGATTATGTAGATGGAGAATATCGGTATGGAGCCTCACCGGAATATTTCGGACAAATGGCAGTTACTTTTGCAGAAATGGGTTGCAGAATTATTGGGGGTTGCTGTGGTACTACTCCGCAGCATATTGCTGGAATTTCTTCCGCATTGAAAGATTACGTACCTCAGCCACTTCCAGAACCGACGCTTCCGACTGTGGAGCGTGTATCTTTGCAGGAGCATTTTGGCGAAGATGAGGGAAGAGATGGTCGTGAGCCGAACCTGCTTGATCTAGTCAAGGAACGTCATACGGTTATCGTTGAGCTTGATCCACCTCGTGATTTGGATATCGGCAAGTTCATGAAGGGTGCAGAAGCGTTGAGAAGAGCAGGTGCGGATGCGCTGACACTCGCTGATAACTCACTGGCTGTTACACGGATGAGCAATATGGCTTTGGGCCATTTGGTGCATGCTAAAACTGGACTCCGTCCACTAGTGCATATTGCTTGTCGCGATCGCAATCTGATTGGTACTCAATCGCATTTGATGGGTTTTGATGCGCTAGGAATTGATCATGTGTTAGCGGTGACTGGAGATCCAGCGAAATTCGGAGATCTTCCCGGCTCAAGTTCGGTTTACGACTTAACCTCTTTTGAGATTATTCGTATGATTAAGCAGTTGAATGATGGCATTTCCTTTTCAGGTAAACCTTTGAAGCAGAAAGCGAATTTTGTTATCGGTGCTGCCTTTAACCCGAATGTGAAACATTTAGATAAGGCCGTACAGCGATTGGAGAAGAAAATTGCCTCTGGTGCAGATTATATTATGACTCAGCCTGTCTATGATCAGCAGCTTATCGTAAAGATCGCTGAGGCAACTGCACATCTGGATATTCCCGTGTTTATTGGTGTGATGCCACTGGCTAGTGGGCGTAATGCAGAGTTCCTGCATAACGAGGTTCCGGGAATCCAGCTTACGGATGATGTCCGGAATCGCATGAAGGGACTTGAAGGAGAAGCAGGAAGAGCTGAAGGGGTCGCTATCGCTAAAGAGTTGTTAGATGTTGCAACTGCCCATTTCAATGGGATCTATTTGATGACACCGTTTATGTTCTATGATATGAGCGCACAGCTGATCGAGTATGTATGGGAGAAATCAGGACGTAAATTGTCCCCCTTGTTTCGCTAGTAATAATCAATTACAATAGTGTAATGGATGTGATTCCGTTGTCATTTAGCATGACCGGATACGGTCAATCGTCCCTGCAATTCGGCGGCTACAAGATTATGTTCGAAGTGAAATCGGTGAATCACCGGTACTGCGAAGTTGTACTGCGGATGCCCCGGGATTGGACGGGTTATGAGGATGTGCTGAGAAGAAAGGTTCAGCAGCACGTCAAACGGGGAAGGATAGATGTTACCATCAATAGAGAGCACGATGAGTCGTCTTCCGGACCGGTTCTGAATCGCTCTACTGTCATGACTTATCTTAAGGCAGCAGATCAGCTTAAGAACGAGTATGGTTTGTCCGGTGAGTTGACTCTACGTGATATACTTTCTATACCCGGTATTATGGAAAGCAAAGATGAGGCTGCGGGTGCCGTGTCCGCGGCCTTAGAAGACTACTCTGAAATGTTGGAGACGGGACTTGAGCAGAGTCTGCAATCTCTGCTAGAGATGCGCGCCCGTGAAGGCAGTTTTCTAGCCGCTGATATTGAACAGCGTCTCAATCATCTAGAATCCATGCATGCTGAAATGGTCGAACTTGCACCTGTTGTAATCATTGAATATCGTGACAAGCTTCGTCATCGATTAAATGAGTTAAATGATGGGACGTTCGCTTTTGATGAGCATAAATTCGGGATGGAAATCGCTATTTTTGCAGATCGCTGTAATATTGATGAAGAGTTGACCCGGTTGTATAGTCATTTCGAACAATGCAGAACCCTCCTGAAGGGGAAAGGACCGGTAGGACGCAAGCTGGATTTTCTCATTCAGGAGATGAACCGGGAGACGAATACAATCGGATCGAAATGTAATCATTTAACACTCGTGGGTCTTGTGCTAGACATGAAAGCTGAGCTGGAGAAGATTCGTGAACAAGCGGCAAACATAGAGTAACCGGGAACAGGCAATAGCATAGAACTTTATGGGGGGAACTACCGGAACATGGCAATCAAACTTATCAACATTGGCTTTGGGAATATTGTGTCCGCCAATCGCATTATTTCCATCGTCAGTCCGGAATCTGCACCAATCAAACGTATTATCCAGGAGGCTCGAGATCGACATATGTTGATCGACGCCACCTATGGCCGACGGACTCGTGCCGTAATCATTACAGATAGTGATCATGTCATTCTGTCGGCTGTACAGCCGGAGACTGTAGCGCATCGCTTATCCAGTAAAGATGACGACAACGACGAATAACAACTAAATGGAGTGTATTATGTCAAAAGGATTGCTCATCATATTATCCGGACCTTCCGGCGTGGGTAAAGGTACTGTATGTACTGCGCTACGACCGAAGATGCCCGAACTTGTCTACTCAGTTTCTGCTACTACTCGCAGTCCGCGTGCGGGTGAGGAAGACGGCGTGAATTATTTTTTCAAAAGCAAAGAGGAGTTTTCGGCTATGATAGAAGCCGATCAACTGCTTGAATATGCGGAGTACGTAGGTAATTTTTACGGTACTCCACGTGATTTTGTAGAGAGAACTCTCAATAGCGGAAAAGATATTATTCTCGAAATTGAGGTTCAGGGAGCTCTCAAAGTTAAAGAAAAATTTCCTGAAGGTATTTTTGTGTTTCTTCTTCCACCTTCTATGGATGAGCTGAAGGACCGCATACGCGGACGGGGTACGGAACATCCAGATGTGATCGATCACCGCATGACTGTAGCGGAGGATGAGATTAATCTAATGCAGCATTATGATTATGCTGTTGTAAATGATGAGATTGATCTGGCCTGTAAGAGAATAGAAAGCATTATTATCGCCGAACATTGTAAAGTTAGATAATGAATGCTGCAAGGCTGAAGGTATTACCAGTAAACTATGAAGAGGTGTCCCTGTGCTATATCCATCAATTGATGAAATGATGACCAAGGTTGACAGTAAGTATTCGCTCGTTGTAGCCGCAGCACGTCGTGCTAGACAATTGCGTGAGGGTGGCAAGACAGATGTGAAGAACCCTAGATCGCATAAATTCGTCGGTGTTGCTCTTGAGGAAATTTACGAAGATCGCATTACGCTTACCCGTGGTGAAGAGTAGTCTCAAGCCTATTTAGATATGACCTTTTGTAGAAACGGATACCGCCTATTTGTTATTAGGCGATGCCGTTTCTTCTTGGGTTATGGAGCAATTATGGGTCTTTAATGAATGCTGATAGCCCAAGACCGGGCTGTTTCTGACAACCGGAAGGTTGTTATTTTTTTCTCAAAATATAAGAAGTTTAAGAAATAGATCATTCGTTGTAAGAGAAGGGAACAGGGGGGAGATCATGTTGAAGAGCTTGAAGGGGAAGACTATTTTACTTGGGATTACAGGGGGAATTGCTGCTTACAAAGCAGCAGCCCTGACCAGTAAGCTTGTCCAAAAAGGAGCCGAGGTTCATGTCATAATGACAGCTTCGGCAAAGCAGTTCATTACAGAATTAACTCTACAGTCACTGTCGAAGCAACGAGTATATAGCGATACATTCCAGGAACGGGATCCATCCTCCATCTCACATATTGATTTGGCTGATTCGGCGGACCTTGTGATAGTAGCACCAGCAACTGCTAATATTATTGCTAAAATGGCGCACGGAATTGCGGATGATATGTTATCCACAACGTTACTCGCTACTACTGCACCTATAATGGTGGCACCGGCTATGAATGTTCATATGTATCAGCATCCCGCTGTACTTAGCAATTTGGATACCCTCGCTAAACGAGGTATTCAGTTTATTGAGCCTGGAGAAGGTCTGCTGGCATGTGGTTACGTGGGTAAAGGACGTTTAGAGGAACCGGAGACTATTGTAAGTTATGTTGAGGATTTTTTTGCGTTGCAAGAAAGTGTGAAGTCTAGTCCACTCAAGAGTAAAAAGATCGTCATCACAGCTGGTGGTACAGTAGAACGGATTGATCCGGTACGCTATATCTCCAATGATTCCTCCGGTAAGATGGGTTTTGCATTGGCACGTGCTGCACGTGCAATGGGTGCTGAGGTTACCTTGATTGCTGCGCGAACAGATGAAGCGCCTCCGCAGGACCCGGATATGAATGTCGTTCGTGTTCAATCTGCACAAGAGATGTACGATGCGGTTACTGCGCAGTGGGATAGCTGCGATATTATGATCAAGGCGGCTGCTGTATCGGATTACCGGCCTAAGGAAAGTGAGCCATCCAAAATTAAAAAAAGTGGAGATACACTGACACTTGAGCTTATAAAAACAACGGATATTCTGGAAACGCTAGGTAAGAACAAAGACAAGCAGTTCTTGATCGGCTTTGCTGCGGAGACTGGAAACACAGAATTTTATGCAAAGGACAAGCTGGTCCGCAAAAACTGCGATCTCATTGTTGCAAACAATGTAGCGGCTGCAGGAGCCGGATTCGGATCGGATACGAATATTGTATCGATTTATGATGTAGATGGATTGGTGCTCGAATTGCCACAATTGTCTAAGGATGAGGTCGCTCGCCGTTTGCTGACGCTCGTGGCAGAGCGGATTACTGGAGCTTCATTATAATGGATATTGCCAAGGTCATTGTGGATGTGCCTGTACGCAGCACTGACCGGCCATTTGATTATAGTATTCCAGAATCACTAAAGTTATGGATTGAAGTGGGCAGCCGAGTAGCGGTCCCGTTTGGACACCGCACGGTGCAAGGCTTTGTCGTTTCTCTGGAGTCAGGTGAAACAGTAGTGAATCCTGGTCTTAAGGCTATTCAAGAAGTGCTGGATTTGCTTCCGCCTTTATCTCCTGAATTAGTTGAGTTAGCGGACTGGATGAGTAAAAGATATGCATGCAGACGAATTTCAGCCCTGCAAGCGATGCTGCCCACTGCTCTAAAAGGGAAGGCAGAACGACTGATTTCGCTAGGAGATGTGGAAGAAGAAGCAGCATTTTCTGATGATGAATTATTCCCTATGTTTGCAGATACAGGGAATGAAGAACGACTAATTACTGAGTTTATCGGACGTAATGGCGAAGTTTCCATGAAGCAGCTCACCCGTGCATTTCCGGAGGCTGCGGAGACGGTGAAGTTCATGCTAAGACGTGGAGTTCTTGTAGAGAGCCAATCGATTAAAGATAAAATGGGCAAGAAGAAGCTGAAAGCAGTAGATCTTGCGATAGGGATCACGGCTGCTCGTGAGGCGTTGAATAAATTCCCCAAAAAGTCCGCGCGACAGAAGGAAGTACTTAGCTTTCTGATTGAAAGGGAAGCTACACTCCCAATGGCGCTTAAGGAAGTCTTGTCTGCACTTCAAGTGACGGCAAGCACCGTGAAGGGTTTAGAGGAAAAAGGCTTTATCGAAATCAGTGAAATCGAAGTCTATCGCGACCCTTATCAAGGACGTGATTTTAAGCCTACTACGCCTCTGCCACTTACAGCAGAACAAGAGATTGTATACACACTTATTTCACGAACGCTAGAAGAACAGCTCCATGAAGTTTTTCTGTTACATGGCGTTACGGGGAGCGGTAAGACAGAAATCTATTTGCAATGTATCAAACGTTGTCTGGATCAGGGTAGACAGGCCGTAGTGCTCGTCCCAGAAATCGCATTAACGCCACAGATGGTGGAGCGCTTTAAAGGGCGCTTCGGAAGTGGTGTCGCGGTAATGCACAGCCGTTTATCTGTTGGCGAACGTTACGATGAGTGGCGCAAAATCCGTGAAGGAAAGGCTACGGTTGCCGTTGGCGCCCGTTCAGCGGTGTTTGCCCCGTTCTCTAACCTAGGTTTGATTATTATGGATGAAGAGCATGAAACCTCATATAAGCAGGAGGAAAATCCGAAATATCATGCCCGTGATGCAGCGATTCGCAGGGCCGAACAGTGTGGGGCAGCCGTGATTTTAGGCTCCGCCACACCTTCGTTAGAAAGCTATCATGCTGCTAGAGCGCAGAGTGATATTCATTTTTCACCAGTCCTTCTAGAGATGCCTACCCGCGCGCTTGGTAACGAACTACCGAAGGTAAATGTCGTGGATATGCGGGAAGAGCTTAAAGAAGGTAATCGCTCGATGTTCAGTCGAAAGCTTCATTCTGCATTGGCTGAAAGACTGGAACGTGGAGAACAGACCGTGTTATTGCTTAACCGTAGAGGTTTCTCGACGTTTGTTATGTGCCGGAGTTGCGGATATGTAGCAGGCTGCCCCGAGTGTGATATTTCATTAACGTACCATAGTCGTAGTGACAATTTGCGTTGTCATTATTGTGGTCATGCTGAACCAGCACCTAAACTTTGTCCAGAGTGTGGAAGTGAGCATATCCGTTTCTTCGGAACGGGGACGCAGCGGGTGGAAGAAGAGCTTGGTAAGTTGTTCCCTGGGATACGGGTAATTCGTATGGACGTGGATACAACGACAGAAAAAGGTTCGCATGAGAAGCTGCTGAATCAATTCAGAGACAAAAAAGCGGATGTTCTGCTAGGCACTCAGATGGTAGCAAAAGGTTTGGATTTTCCTGACGTTACTCTTGTTGGCGTAATTACAGCAGATTCAGCTTTGAACTTGCCCGATTTTCGTGCAGCGGAGAAGACCTTCCAATTGCTTACACAAGTTGCTGGAAGAGCAGGTCGGCATCAGCTTCCGGGTGAGGTCGTTGTTCAGTCCTATACACCAGAGCATTATTCTATTATTCATGCTAGCGGGCATGACTATCTCTCTTTTGTAAGGGAAGAGCTGAAGCATCGCAGAGGGCTACATTATCCGCCTTATTGCAGACTGATACTCGTTACATTATCCCATGAGCAGTTACCGCTACTACTCCGGATGGCAGAGAATTACGCTATGAATCTGCAGGGGAAGGCCAGAAATCTAAGATGGTATGGGAGTCTAGATAAGCTAACCACGGATGTACTAGATCTGTTAGGTCCCGTAGCTTCTCCAATCCCTCGCTTAAAGGGTAGATATAGATTCCAATGTATGATAAAATGGCGCGGCGCCATCGATGTGATAGGGCTTGTTCGACAAGTGGCTGAGGAGTTGGAGGATTCTGTACGGGATACAGGGCTCCAGATCAGCATTGATGTTGATCCGCAAATGTTGATGTAAATCGTTATCATGTTACAATGTAAAAAAAGAGCTAGATCAATAAACTCTAAATATAGAGATGTACAGAACGGGAAGGTGTTTTTAATGGCGATACGTATGATCGTTAAGGAACCGGATGAAGTGTTGCACAAAATAGCAAAAGAAGTAACTGTAGTTACACCTAATGTTAAAAAATTGTTAGATGATATGGCTGATACGATGTATGATGCTGAAGGTGTAGGGCTGGCAGCTCCACAAGTTGGCATTTTGAAGCGCCTAATTGTGGTGGATGCGGATGAAGAGCACGGGCTGATCAAAATGATTAATCCGGAAATCATCGGTACAGAAGGGGAGCAGCTAGGACCTGAAGGATGTCTTAGTATTCCCGGATTGAATGGTGATGTACGCCGTGCAGAGACAGTAACCGTACGTGGTCTTAACCGTGAGGGAAAAGAAATTACCATTACCGGCAGTGGTTTGCTTGCTCGGGCTTTTCAACATGAGATTGACCATCTGAACGGAGTACTGTTTACCGATATTGCTGAAAAAGTATACGAGATGACAGCTGAACGCAATGAGACTGAGGAGTGAGGATATGAAGATTGTATTCATGGGAACCCCAGCCTTTGCGGTACCAAGCTTGCAAATGCTGATGGATGAAGGCTATGAAGTTGTAGCAGTCGTCACCCAACCAGATCGACCGCAAGGACGTAAAAAAATCTTGGCTCCTTCACCAGTTAAAGAAGCTGCATTATCTCTCGGTTTACCTGTGCTCCAGCCTGAACGGATGCGCAAACCTGAGGCTGTCGCAGAGCTAGCTGCATATGAGCCTGACCTGATTGTTACAGCTGCTTATGGTCAAATTTTGCCTAAAGCTGTATTGGATTTACCGCGTAATGGTTGTGTGAATGTTCATGGTTCACTACTTCCTAAATACCGGGGTGGCGCACCGATTCAACGTAGTATCATTAACGGTGAGAAGGTTACCGGCGTTACTTTGATGTATATGGCTGAAGGACTTGACACTGGAGATATGATCTCGCGCGTCGAGGTGGCTATCGAGGATGAGGATACTTCCGGCACGATGTTCGAGAAGCTTAGCCTTGCTGGACGTGATCTCTTGAAGTCTGAAATGCCGCGATTAGTAAACGGCCTTGTTCAAGCGACTCCGCAAGACGACAGTCAAGCGACGTTTGCTCCTAACCTAAATCGTGAGGATGAGCGTTTGGATTGGAACTCTGGCTCACGTGATAACTATAATCGAATTCGTGGATTAGTACCTTTTTCCGGTGCATTTACGCTTTGGAATGGAGAGACCTTTAAAGTATGGGCTTCAAAAATTCCTGCTGAGCAGAAATCAACTGATAGTGCGCCAGGAACGGTACTTTCGGTCACTCAACATGGTGTCGAGGTTAAGACAGGAGACGGAAGTCTGCTGCTAACTACGGTTCAACCTGCTGGTAAGAAAGCGATGAACGCTGCGGATTTTAGCCGTGGCGGTGTCATGAAACCAGGGACGGTGCTAGGTTGAGCGCGGGCGGTAACGGTGCGGGCCGATCAGGAGTAAGTCATAACTCTGGTAATAAAAATAGTAACGATCATAAAGCAGTGAGTGGTAAAAAGGGCGGTAGCGGAAATAAAGGTAAAGCTGCTACAGCTTCTGCCCGCGATATCGCTCTCGATATCCTGGTTAAGGTCGAACAACAAGGGGCTTACAGCAACTTATTGCTGAACAGCAGTCTGCAGAAGTCTGCACTTAGCAGAGAAGATGCTGGACTAGTTACAGAGCTTGTCTATGGTACCATCTCTCGGATGAATACACTTGATTATGTGCTCGAGGAATTTGTTAGCAAAGGGATCGCTAAATTGCAGCCCTGGGTGCGTAATTTACTGCGTCTAAGCTTATATCAAATTATGTACCTGGATCGCATACCATCTCATGCAGCTGTAAATGAGGCTGTTAATATAGCTAAGAAAAAGGGTCATCAAGGAATTTCGGGTATGGTTAATGGCGTGCTTCGTAATGTGCTGCGCGCTGGAAATCTGCCGGTAATACCTGATGGATTGGGTCCTGCGAAACGGATATCTATTCAGTATTCCCATCCTATATGGTTAGTGAAGCGCTGGATTACGGAGTATGGTGTTGACACTGCGGAAGCTATTTGTGCTGCTAACAATGAGCCACCCGCTGTCAGTGTACGCGTAAATACTACGATGATTAGCCGTGAAGCCCTGTTGAGTCAGATGATTGAACAAGGTCTGCAAGCTTCTGCTTCTGAAGTAAGTCCTTATGGTATTGTTGTAAAAGGCGGCGGTAATCTGGCTCTTTCATCCTGGTACCGGGATGGATATCTATCTGTTCAGGATGAAAGCTCCATGCTTGTAGCTGAAGCTGTTGCACCTGAGCCTGGAATGAGAGTGCTTGATTGCTGCGCCGCGCCTGGGGGCAAAACGGCCCACATGGGCGAGCTGATGAAAGATGAAGGATCTATTTTCGCTAACGATCTGCATCCACATAAAGCTAAGCTTATCTCGGATCAAGCTGCACGGTTAGGTCTCGAAAGCGTAGTAACAGGCAGTGCAGATGCACTGGAGCTTGAGCATACCTTAGAGCATCATTCCTTCGATAGAATTCTTTTGGACGCGCCTTGCTCTGGGCTTGGTGTAATCCGCCGTAAGCCAGATCTCAAATGGCGTAAGCAGCCTGAGGATGTTGTAAGTGTAGCATCACTGCAGGGTCAGCTGCTACAGTCGGTTTCTAAACTGTTGAAACCGGGTGGTGTTCTGGTTTATAGTACCTGTACGACTGAGCAAACGGAAAATAGTGAGGTTGTAGCTGCCTTTTTGGAGCAAAATCCTGATTTCACTTCTATAACATTTGCTTCCCCGCTGTGGGGGAGATTGGAAGGTACTGCGCTGGCTGTAGGTGAGGGGATTCAGTTATTGCCACATCATTATGGCAGTGATGGGTTCTATATCTCCAAGCTTCAAAGAGTCTTGTAACATAGCAAATTTACTGACAATCGTTGTATCTTCCGCCCGCCGGGCTAACGTACGGCGGGCTATTTCTTTTACCGTCTCTGAAATTTGTGTTAAAATAGGAAGAATGAGAAATAATACGCATATCCTTATGAAAGAACAGGTGCTAATAATAATGAAACCTTTAATATATGATTTTTCTTTAGAAGAGTTACAGCAGTGGGCGAAAGATAACGGTGAGCCTGCTTTTCGTGGTGGACAGATTTTTGATTGGTTGTATGTAAAACGTGTAAGTGACTTCGAATCCATGAGCAATTTGTCTAAAGGACTTCGTCAGAAGCTGAACGAGCAATTCTCCATTGCAGCGCTCACTGAGATTACTAAAATGGAATCGAAAGATGGAACAGTAAAATTCCTGTTTGGATTGCATGATGATCATGCGATCGAGACAGTTATCATGAAACATAATTATGGAAATAGCGTTTGTGTAACAACTCAAGTAGGCTGCCGAATCGGCTGTACCTTCTGCGCCTCTACGCTTGGTGGATTGAAACGTGATTTGACAGCGGGTGAAATTGTAGCTCAGGTTGTACGCTCTCAACAGATCTTGGATGAGCGGGGTGAACGTGTCAGCAGTATTGTTATCATGGGTACTGGTGAGCCGTTTGAGAACTATGATGCAACAATGAGATTCTTGCGTCTTATGATTCATGAGAAAGGTCTAAATATCGGACAACGGCATATTACTGTTTCCACTAGCGGGATTGTGCCGAGCATTTATAAATTTGCAGAAGAAGATACACAAATAAATTTGGCGATTTCGATTCATGCACCTAACGACAAACTGCGTTCGAAGCTAATGCCAGTTAACCGCCGCTTTCCGTTTGATGATGTGATTGAATCTTTACGTTATTATCAAGCTAAGACGGGGCGACGGGTCAGCTTTGAGTATGCATTGATCGGCGGGGTGAATGATCAGCCGGAGCATGCTGAGGAATTAGCAGGTGTGCTTAAGAACATGCTATGCCACGTCAATTTGATTCCAGTAAACCACGTGCCAGAGCGGAAATATGTACGTACTTCACGCAATGATATCTTTGAGTTTCAACGTATTTTGGCTGACAACGGCGTGAATGTTACCATTCGCCGTGAGCAAGGCCATGATATCGCGGCCGCATGCGGACAGCTGCGTGCCAAACATATGGAGTTGGGGTGAGGATATTTGATCAGAACAGTTCATGCCAGCGATATTGGCCGAGTGCGCTCTGTCAATGAGGATTCGGTCTGGATCGGCGCGACGCGCCACGGTTATACACTCGGCATAATTGCCGATGGGATGGGTGGACATCAGGCTGGTGAAACCGCGAGCAGGCTTGCTTTGGAGACGATGAGGAATACCCTAGACGGGTTGCAGCCTGAGCTTCAGGACGAAGCACTGCGTGATGCGTTATCAGCTGCTATTTTGGAAGCTAACAGCACTGTCTTCAAGGAGGCTTCCAGCGACGATAAGTACCACAATATGGGTACTACTGTCGTTGCTGCCCTGATGAATGGTTCAAACGGATATATTGGCCATATCGGAGACAGCAGAGCCTATTTAATAAAGGACAGTGCAGCAGTTCAATTAACCGAAGATCACACGCTAGTCAATGAGCTGTTCAAGAACGGTCAGATCAGTGTGGAGGAATTAGATAATCATCCGAGACGGAATGTGCTGACGAGAGCACTTGGAACAGATGCTGAGGTGCTGGTTGATTTAGCCCCTGTTACCCTGCTACCTGGGGAACTTTTGCTTCTCTGCAGTGATGGTTTAAGTAATTTTGTTAACAATGAGCATTTGGGCAAGGTAGCGGGAATACATGAGATACCGTTAGAGGAAAGAGCGGACCGCTTACTTCAGTTGGCACTGCTTGCTGGCGGCGGCGATAATATTAGCGTCGCTTTGTTAGAACATCATGGAGAGGCCGCTGTGCCCGAAACAAAGGAGTGGGATTGATGATCGGTCACGAACTGGGCGGCCGTTACCAAGTCATCGAACGGATCGGCGGAGGTGGAATGGCGCTCGTCTATAGAGCACATGACATTCTTTTAAACCGAAACGTCGCCATCAAAGTATTGCGTAATCAATTTGTTCATGACGAGGAATTTATCCGCCGTTTTAGGCGTGAGGCGCAATCAGCTGCATCTTTGTCTCATCCGAATGTGGTTAGTATTTACGATGTAGGACAAGAAGACGAAATTCATTATATTGTCATGGAATATATTGAGGGCAAGAATCTTAATGAAATTATAAAAGAACGAGCGCCATTACAGGTTGACGAGTCCGTAAGGATCGCTTCACAAATCTGTGATGCACTTGATCACGCTCATCAGAATCAAATTATTCATCGGGATATTAAACCACATAATATATTGATCGGGCGCAATGGCCGGGTGAAGGTAACGGATTTCGGTATTGCTCGTGCGGTAACATCTACTACCATTACTCAGACAGGCTCTGTAGTAGGTTCCGTTCATTATTTCTCACCAGAGCATGCTAAAGGTGTCTCAACAGGAGAGAAATCCGACCTGTATTCATTAGGGATTGTGCTCTATCAAATGCTTACCGGAAGTCTTCCATTCTTAGGGGAGAGTCCGATTAGCGTAGCTCTAAAGCATCTGCAAGAAGAGTTTGAAGAGCCAAGGCTCATAAATCCACTTATTCCGCAAAGCGTTGAGAATGTAATTTTAAGATCAATGCGTAAAAATCCGGAAGAGCGTTATCAGTCTGCAAAGCAAATGCTGCAGGATTTAGAAACCTGCTTGTTGCCTGAGCGCCGTAGTGAAGCAAAAGTTCTTTTTAACGATGAGGAAGACGAGGATCGAACGCGGGTAATACCAGCGATTAAACCGATCCAAAGAAGCAATGGAAATCGTAATCATCGCCACGACCGGATGGATAATGATGAAGATGATGATGACGATCCGGTACCTCTGAAAAAAGGTAAAAAACAATGGACTAAACCTGCATTATGGATTGGTTTAACTTTAGTGTTACTGCTGGCTATGGCCAGTCTCGTGTGGTACGTTAAATCCCAATTAGTTGTTCCTGAGGTATCTGTTCCTTACGTGGTCGGTAAACAGCTGGAACAAGCGAAGACTGAACTTGAGGATTTGGGGCTTGAGGTTGCTGATCCTATACTGTATGACTACAGTCCGAATTTCGAAGAGAATGTGGTCATGAAGCAAAGTAGGGAAAAGGACGCCAAAGTGAAAAAGGGAGCCTCCCTAATACTAACTGTGAATTCGGCGAAACCATTAACTAAGATGCCAGATGTTACAAATTTAAGCTTTGACGAAGCGGTTAAAGCGCTAATGGCAAAGGGTGTACCCCAGAATCAAATTAAGAATGAACCTCTCTTCGATGAAAATATGGAGGTGGGTAAGGTTGTGAAATCAGACCCAGCCTTTGACAATGAGTTTGATCCAGAGACGGTTTCAATCACCCTATACGTTAGCAAAGGAGAAGAAAGTGTCACGATGCCAGACCTCATCGGTAAGACGGAGAGTGAAGCTAAGGCGCTTTTGGAAGAATCCAAACTGGTCCTCGGAGATGTAAAGGAAGAATCTAGCTTCACAGTTGATGAAGGTAAGGTAACGAAAACTTGGGCTTATGAGAAAGGTACCTCTGTTCCACCTGGAACAGCGATTACGATTTACTTAAGTACAGGTTATCCACCTGAAGCCCTGAATTATACCTTTAATGTACCAGTAGCTCCTGCACAGGATGGAAAGAAGAGCAAGATTCGAATTGAGTTCGTTGATGCGCGCAATAATGGTGAGAAACAAGATTGGGGAACGCGTACCATTGGAAAGAGCCAAGTGCTGTCCGTTAATCTAGTACTTGCTCCGAATAAAGATGGCTCTGTTATTGTTACCCGAGATGGTGTGCTTTTAGACACTTATGTGATTCCATATATTGATGCGAAGAATGGCACGGTGCAAGAACCTGAACCACCGACGGCTCCGACTCCGCAGCCGACTCAGACACCGATAGATCCTACACCTACTGCTGAACCGACCATTGAACCTGAGATCCTGCCTCCAAGTTCAGGCAACGAAGGGTCTACTAATACTGGATCAGCCAATCAGACGGGATTCCTTACTAACAATTCGGTGAATAATGAATCGACCAATAGTGGTAACAACAAGAACAGTAATAAAAATGATGACAAGCATAATAATAAAAACAAAGACAAATCTAAAGATAAAAGCGATAACTAATCAGGGCAGAAGTGCTTGAATAGTTGTGGCAGCGAAGTGACCCGGGGATTTTCAAACTTGGGTCATTTTCGCAAAATCAGGAGAGGAAGGCTCACTATGTATGCCTGAAGGAATAATAGTAAAGGCGTTAAGCGGATATTATTACGTAAAACCGCTTCGTGAAGGATTAATTGCAACAGAGGAAGTTTCAGTTCAATGCAGAGGTCGAGGCATACTTAAGAAAAAGGGGATCGCTCCTCTTGTAGGTGACCGCGTGATCTATATGCTGACTGAGCATGGTGAAGGGATGGTGGATGAGCTTCTCCCTAGAGAATCTGAGTTAATTCGTCCACCTGTAGCGAATGTAAGCCTTGCCGTTCTATTATTTTCTGTGCGGGAGCCTGATATGAACCTGAATCTATTGGACAAGTTCCTAGTTCATATTGAGCACTCGGGACTGGAACCCTTAATCGTTCTGACCAAACAGGATTTGGCTAATGATAATGGTGAAGCCACTAAGTATGTTAAAGAGCTCTATGAGGATATTGGTTATGAAGTGATGGTTACAAGCTCAATTACAGGAGCTGGCAGTGATGAACTAAGAGAGCGGCTTACTGGTGGTATTAGTGTATTTGCCGGACAATCTGGGGTAGGAAAGTCGACCTTATTGAATCGTATTGTGCCAGGACTTAAACTGGAGACAGGTGAGATCAGCTTACGTCTGGGCCGTGGTCGTCATACTACCCGCCATGTAGAATTGATGGATATTGGCGGGGGCGGCTTTGTAGCGGATACCCCTGGTTTTAGTCAGCTTGATTTTCTTGAGCTTGGGGTTGAAGAGCTCTCTACTTGTTTCCGTGAATTTGCAAACTATGCTGGGGATTGTAAATTCCGTGGTTGTAGTCATCAGCATGAACCAGGCTGCCGAGTTATCGAGGCATGGAAAGCTGGGAATATCGCTGATAGCCGGTATGAACATTACAAATTATTTTTTAATGAAATGAAAGATAAAAAGCGGAGGTACTAAGTCATGATTCGAATAGCACCATCTATATTGTCTGCCGATTTCGCAAGTTTAGGTTCAGAGGTTGCAGAAGCTGAGGTCAGTGGCGGGGATTGGATCCATGTGGATGTAATGGACGGGCATTTTGTGCCGAATATAACGCTTGGTCCACCAATCGTAAAAGCGGTCTCGTTACATACCAAGCTTCCACTAGACGTTCACTTAATGATTGAGTCTCCAGAACGTTATATTTCTGATTTTGCTGCCGCAGGCGCTAGTGTGATTACTGTTCACGCTGAGGCTTGCGTTCATTTACACCGTGTGGTGCATCAGATCAAGGAATTGGGACTTAAGGCAGGAGTAGCTATTAATCCTGGCACTCCGGCATCAGCGGTGCGTGAGGTGCTTGAGGATGTGGATATGATTCTCGTGATGACCGTCAATCCTGGCTTTGGAGGTCAAGCATTCATTCCTAACACTTTGCGCAAAATTACTCAAATTAGAGAATGGGCAAATGAAGTCAATCCAGATCTACTTATTGAAGTCGATGGTGGTGTTTCGGAAGCTACAGCGCCATTGGTTGTCAGTGCAGGGGCGGATGTTTTGGTTGCAGGAAATGCAGTTTTTGGCCGGAGTGATCGTGCTGCAGCGATCCTTGAGATTCGAGAAGCAGCGGAAGCGGCACTTCGTTAAAAAAATAGGCTATTACGACTAAAGGTATAGGCCAAGTCCTTGACGCATAAATATGGTTACATGAGCAGAAATCTCATGTAGCCTTTTTTGTTTTGGCAGGGAGGACTGCAGTACGTTACCGTTAGAACAAGAAGAAAGTCTCCTGCGTACGGCATGAATTGATGGGAGGGTAAACCATGAAATTTTACACGTTTAAGCTGCCAAGGTTTTTGGGAGGTTTTGTTAAAGCGATTTTGAACACATTTCAGAAGAGTTGATCTTGGGCTTGGAACAGAAAAGAAAACATGAAAAAAAGCACCTTACAAATGTAAAGGGTGCTTTTTGCTTCATATGAGTGATCGCTCGGTCTTTAAAATTGCAAAAGACTAAACGCGTTCAACTTTACCGGCTTTCAAAGCACGGGTGCTGACGTACACGCGTTTTGGTTTACCGTTCACGAGGATACGGACCTTCTGAACGTTAACTCCCCAAGAACGACGGTTGCGGTTATTGGCGTGAGACACGTGGTTGCCGCTGCTCGGTTTCTTGCCTGTTACTGCACATTTGCGGGACATAGATTACACCTCCTTATTCCTAACACCTGCATAAAACAATACTTATCTATAATATCACAGCAAATTTTGCTACGTCAACCGATTCAAAAACATTTATTTCTTTTAATACTTATAGTACAATGTAAATTAGTGCATTATGTCCTGTTAATCATATAATGATTAGGCATGAAGTTAGGAAGGGGAATTCTCAATTGAGTAAGCGTTCTATAAACGGAACAGATTTTACCGCTATGGTATTGGCTGGAGCGGATAAGCTGCAACAGCATGCAGAACACGTCAATTCCCTAAATGTTTTTCCGGTTCCAGACGGAGATACCGGAACTAACATGAATTTGACGATGACCGCAGGTTCGAATGAATTGAAGAAAAATAATACAACGTCTGTCGGTCAATGTGCAGGTGTACTCTCTAAGGGCTTGTTAATGGGCGCACGGGGGAACTCCGGAGTTATTTTATCTCAATTGTTCAGAGGCTTTAGCAGATCTGCAGCTCAACATGATGAGCTAAACACACAGCAATTTGCTGCTGCACTGCAAAGCGGAGTGGACGCAGCCTATAAAGCAGTTGTAAAGCCTGTAGAAGGAACTATTCTTACAGTGGCTAAAGAGGCTGCAAGACATGCTGTCTACTATGCTCGCCGAACTACAGATGTTACAGAGCTCATGACAGAGGTATTGGCCAAAGCAAAGGAAGCCTTAGCCTATACACCGGAACAATTGCCTGTCTTGAAGCAAGTCGGTGTCGTAGACTCTGGCGGTCAAGGACTGGTCTATATTTATGAAGGGTTTCACCAGCATCTGACGAGCGGAAGCTCCGGTGTGTCTGAACCTGTAAAAGGACAACCTCAGGCACCAGTCGTGCCAACACCGGTACCGGTGTTAAAGAAACCTGAAAGCGAACTGTCTTCTGTACAGTCTTCTGCACAATCACAGCTTTCTACAGAGGACATAGAATTTCTATATGATATGGAGTTCTTCATTAATCGCCAGTTAGGCGGTAACGTGAGAACGGATTTTGATGAGGAAACCTTTAGGAAAGCGTTGTCAGTAAATGGTGATTCCATTATTGTAATTTCGGATGATGAAACCATTAAAGTGCATGTGCATTCCAAGGCTCCAGGTGAAGTTTTGAATCTGGCACTTCTCTATGGGGAAATTACGCAGATTCATATTCTCAATATGCGTGAGCAACACCGTGACTTGTTAACTGCAGGGATGGATATTGCACCTATGCCAGATGTTTTCGCCGATATGCCGGATGAACAGAGCCGGGTACAATCAGCTCCAGCCGAACCACCAGCAGATGATTTGGCACCTTACGGCTTCATCGCAGTATCATCAGGCGCTGGGATTGCAGATATTTTCAAAAGCCTCGGTGTGGATGTTGTCCTAGCTGGAGGTCAGACTATGAACCCTAGCACAGAGGATTTCGTGAACGCGATTTCTTCTATATCGGCGAAGCATGTATACATTCTGCCGAATAACTCCAATATTGTTCTTGCCGCTCAGCAAGCTAAAGATCTTTTGGAGGGCGAACGTGAGATTACGGTTATTCCAAGTAAAAGCATTCCTCAAGGAATCGCTGCAGCCTTTGCGTTCCAAGAAGAGGATTCCGTGGAGTCTAATTCTGGGAACATGCTAGAAGCAATCTCACAGGTCAAGTCGGGACAAGTAACAAATGCTGTCCGTGATACAAGCTTTGATGATCTGGAGATTAAATCCGGGCAATTTATCGGAATTTCGAACTCCAAAATTGTCGCTGCCGCAGATGATCTGTTAGCTGCAAGTCAGGCGCTGCTGTCCAACATGCTTGAAAATGGCGATGAAATCGTTACGATCCTTATTGGAGCAGAAACTGATTCTGAGGTCACAGATTCCCTAAGCGAGTGGCTGGAAGAGACTTACCCGAATGTGGAAGTAGAGATTCATGAGGGTGGCCAACCCCTTTATTATTATCTTTTCTCCGTAGAGCCATAGATAGATGCTGAGGGTTCTATAACAATTCAGGAGCAACTTGCTAATTACGTAGTTGGCAAAATTATAGTATGGGGGAGATAATCCATGAATCGTACCATTATCGTCACCGACAGCACATCTGATATCCCGCCAGCAATGGCGGAAACGTATGGCATTGAGGTCGTCCCTTTGACCTTGATGTTCGGCGAAGAGGCTTTCCGGGACAATCTGGATATGACGCCGGAGCAGTTCTATGAGCGACTTCCCCGCTCGTCACAGTTGCCGACTACTTCTCAGCCCTCACCGGTTGAATACATGAATGTGTATCGAGATATTCTGGAACGATACCCGGGAAGTCCTATCCTTTCGTTTCATATTTCTTCTGGACTAAGCGGTACGTACCAATCAGCACTATTGGCTAAATCGATGTTGGAGGAAGAGGGAGAAGGGATCACTGTAGTAGATTCTCTCTCCGCTTCTTACGGTTTTGGATTTATGGTGGTGGAAGCCGCCAGATTGGCTGCTGAAGATAAGAGTCCCGAAGCGATTCTTGAAGCTGTTGAAAGTCTGCGCCAATCGCGTAAGCTTTACTTCTTGGTAGATACACTTGAATATTTACAAAAAGGCGGGAGAATCGGAAAGGCCTCGGCCATTCTGGGAACGCTTCTTAATATTAAGCCGATCCTGTCTATTGATGCAGAAGGAATAATATATGCGGTGGAGAAAGTTAGAGGCCGTAAGAAGGCTATTGCCCGTATGATTGAATTATTTAAGAAGGATATTCAAGGTGTAGACAAAATTAATGTGGCCGTGGGTCATACGGCTGAACCGGCTTCCGGTGAAGAGTTCCTGAAAGAGCTGTCAGGACATTTTACACTAGAAGAGAAAGTGCTGACGAACGTCGGCCCTGTCGTGGGCAGCCATGTCGGAAACGGTACGTTAGCTGTATTCATTTGGCCTGCAAAATGAGGGATGAATATGACACTGTCACTAAATCAAATTGAAGTAAAAAACATAACTGGCGTGAGTGCTCAAAAACAAAGCGAGCTTCACGCCTTTGGCGTCTTTACAGTAAAGGATTTGTTAGAATATTATCCGTTCCGTTATGAGGATTATCGCCCACGCTCGCTGAGTGAAACCAAACATGGGGATAAAGTGACTACAGAGGCTAAAGTGATCGGTATCCCCGTACTGCAACGTTTTGGAGGCAAGTCACGACTTAGTTGTAAAATGGTTGCGGAGCCTTGGATGTTCACAGCTACATGGTTTAACCGTCATTACGTGCGTGAGCAACTTACTGTGGGAAGAGAAATTGTACTCACAGGTAAATGGGATCAGAAGCGAAATCAAATTACAGTGACGGATTTTGAATTTCCCGATCGTGGGGAAGGGAAGACAGGGACTCTACAGCCGGTCTATTCCATCGGTGGAAAGATCACGCAGTCGTGGATCAGAAAAAGCATTAATCAGGCGCTTCAACAGTATGGAGATTTAATTCCCGAGATACTACCACATTCTATTATGCGGCAATATGATTTCATGCCCCGTAAACGGGCGATTGCTACCATTCATAGGCCAGAGGATACGCGTGAAGGGCAGCAGGGACGCCGCAGGATGGTGTATGAGGAGTTGTTTCTGTTCCAGTTGAAGATGCAGGCATTCCGGGTACTCAATCGCGGTAGGATGGATGGTGTAGTCCATACTGTAGATAACGCAACCGTACGCCAGTTTGTTCGCAGCTTACCTTTTGAGCTTACAGATGCTCAGAAACGAGTGGAACTGGAGATCTTACATGATCTGCGATCACCATATTGCATGAATCGACTACTTCAAGGTGATGTGGGTTCCGGCAAAACGGTACTAGCTGCCGTCGCGCTTTTTGCCACCGTACGATCTGGTTTTCAGGGTGCGCTTATGGTGCCCACTGAGATTTTAGCAGAGCAGCATATGCGTTCGCTTACGAAGATGTTTGAGCCGTTTGGAATTACGGTTGGTCTGTTAACAGGGAGTGTAACTGGACGGAAACGTAAAGAATTGTTAGCTTCACTACAAATGGGGATGCTCGATATTGTTGTAGGGACGCATGCATTGATTCAGGAGGATGTATTTTTCCGTGATCTGGGTCTTGTAGTTACGGACGAGCAGCATCGGTTTGGTGTAAACCAGCGAGGTGTATTGCGGCGTAAAGGATATAATCCGGATGTACTTACGATGACTGCAACACCTATTCCACGTACACTTGCGATCTCTGTTTTTGGAGATATGGATGTATCCACGCTGTCGGAAAGACCGAAAGGCCGAGTGCCAATAACTAGTTATTGGGTCAAGCATGATCTCATGGATCGTGTCCTAAATCTGATTAAGCGTGAAATAGAGCTGGGACGTCAGGCTTATCTGATCTGTCCGCTCATTGAAGAATCGGAGAAACTGGATGTACAGAATGCTATAGATTTACATATTCAAATGAGCCAAGCTTTTCCTAACTATAAAGTTGGGCTTTTGCATGGAAAGATGTCTCCAGCTGAAAAAGATGAAGTGATGCGAGCATTTTACAACAATGAACTGCAACTCTTAGTATCCACAACGGTTGTAGAGGTGGGTGTAGACGTTCCTAATGCCACGTTGATGATTATTATGGATGCAGACCGGTTCGGATTATCACAGCTGCACCAGCTTCGTGGACGGGTTGGTAGAGGTCAGCATGCCTCTTATTGTGTACTAGTGGCTGATCCGAAATCTGAAATCGGGCGTGAACGAATGACTGCTATGACGGACACCGATGATGGATTTGAGATTTCGCGGAGAGATTTGGAGCTGCGTGGTCCAGGTGATTTTTTTGGAACCAAGCAGAGTGGATTACCGGAGTTTCGCTTGGCGGATATGACGGCTGACTTTGAAGTGCTGGAGCAGGCGCGTGATGATGTGGCAGAGCTGCTTAAGGATGAGAAGTTCTGGACATCTCCTGAATATGCACCTCTTCGGCATTATTTACAAGGCGAGCAAATTTTCCAAGGGGAATTAATTGACTAAGTAGGCACATCTAGCTCCTAAGCCTCATATACTGTGAAAGATTGGATATGACGGGAGGTGCTACACTTGGGTTATCAACAATTCGGAATTAGCCCTCAGCTCGTGGAACGCATCAAGCTGAAGATGAAAAACGCGACTGTCAAAGATCGTATTAAAAATATGATTAACGGCGTCTCGAAACAAGAGTTACAGGACACAGCGGTTGTTCGCAGGCTGGTACGGAATGCGTCAGGTGTACTGAACGAGAAACTGACCTCGACGCAGGAAGACCAAATTGTGAAATTTATTATCGCTCAGAAAATTGATCCGAACAACACCTTCCACTTGATCCGTTTGTGGGGAATGTTCCGTTAGGAAAGTGTGCTAGCGAGTATAGGCTAGATCTTAGGTCTAATTCTCAGCTAGCTAAAGGAGTAGAGGCTGTCTCAAAAGTAGTGAATGCTGCTTTTGAGACAGCTTTTTTTTGTGTGAATCAAGGATGAATTCTAGGGAAAAGCAGACAAACTAACACTGGCTCATTAACGTTGATTAATGAACGCCGACTGACGAATGTAGACTAACCAATAATTTTCCGGCGAAAATCCTGCAATAGTACATCTTTAGATGATACGAGGAGGGTTAAAGTATTGATTCCTGCAAATCAGCAGGAATTCTTGCGTCAGAAGAAGCTTTCGAGCTATAAATGAGGATATTCCTGTACATTTGCAGTATTTGGACTTAATAGAGCGGAAATCTGTGCAAAAAGATGTATTTTTGCAGGATTTCGCTATTCTAGCGAAAGAACCTCGGTTGATAACGCAAAAGTAGCGCTCCCCCCATACAAGGGAGAAACGCTATTAATCTTACGTGGAATAATAAAGTGTACCTTCAAACAAAGAAGACGTAATCGGCCTACTCACCATGCTCATCATACTACCTTATTAGTTAGGATGGCAGGTTACTCAATCTTTGATCACTGGCAGCTGATTTGAGCACAATTTGGCTGTTAGGATCACAATTAAGGACGATGGTCCGCAATTGATGTTCTTCCATTTTGTTGATGAGACAAAACAATGTGCTCAGCTCTCCATTTTGCCCGGAGCCTTCAGCAAGCCCAACTTCTCGATTTAATGAGTTTTCGAGAGCTTCCTGGATATCCATGCAACAATTGCTGGTAATCCATGCAGCGCGTGAATCGGATAACCCTCGGAGTGAGAATCTCACACCTTCGAAGGCCAATAAGTAAGCAATAATGGAGTACATGGCTTGCTCCCAGCCAAATAGTGTGCCTGCTATAAGCAAAATAGCACAGTTCAGAATCATGATGACGACTTCGGTTGACTTTGGCGGTCCACCACTCAGAAGTGAATATCCTTGATCACTTGCATGTTTGTTCACACCACCAAATCGGACAGATATACCGATACCGAGTCCTAAACAGATGCCACCTGCCATAGCAGCAGGTAAAGGATCACTAATCACTGCAGGAAAACGGTGTAGAGCAAGAGAAGCGATGGTCAAGCAAGCTAATCCTAGAACGGTATACAGAGCAAAGCGAAGATTCACTTGCTTTCGAGACATGAATATAAAAGGTAGATTGAATAGAAAAAGAAACAATCCCAGCCGCATTTCAGTGGTATGAGCGAATAATGCCGACAAACCTGTGATTCCACCAACTACAAGCCCATGTGGTATGAGAAATAACTCTAATCCTACTGCGGCAAGTAGTGCTCCTGCAATAACGGTTAGAACTCGGAATACTGAATTTTTACGTAATTGTTTATGTTGTGTTGTCTTAGTCTGCAATGTTTTTCCTCCTTTAGCAGGGGAAACAACTTTATTCATTTCGTAGGCAGCGACAGCTTTTTGGGATAATTTTAGCAGCATGTCACTTCTTTAATTTATATACTGTATCCAATAATTTATAGATCCATTTTGATTCCTATGCTAGAAGTAAGTTTGCATAACAAATTTTTACCGATTCCCGTTAAATCCGATTCTCTATAATCCATGAAAGTCTAGCCTACATTTAGGTGTCTTATAATTATTTCGTTTTCTTCGAATTTTTATCAATGGAAGTTCTAAATGACCCTCAGTAACAATCATTTAAGATAGATATGAAATTCGCATTGCGTGATATTAGAAAGTGAGAAGTGAATTTTAACAGGTACAGTCGCAGTCGAAGCAAGAATTTATAGATCACAGGACGGAATACAAAAGAAAGCACAGGGAGTATCGCGGCTACCGCAATAGATTTAGTTCCCCACTGTTCAGTTATTTTGATGGCTCCTATTTGAGGAGTTATTTGGGGTACCGTCCTTACGGGAGCTATAAACTTTCGCTCGTAGCGTTCAATTTCGGTTGTCGTTGATTCTTGCTCCGTAGTGAATAATCCTCCAGACCAAACCGGTGGAAAAGAAAACATCATTCCCAGAATTAGGACTATACGAAGAAACCAAAGTAGTGACAAGCGCGCTATATATTGCACCGAAATAACACCTCCCAACTGTATGTAGTATAAAAAGCATACCATACCTTATCATTTGATTCCAAATTGTTTTGTGAAAAAAATTCATTTGAAAACGATGAAAACAAGAAACCGAACGGGAAAAATGACGTATTTCGTAGAAAAGAAGACTTTTATTATCTTGTATCAGTCAGGAGGAATGAATTTGAGCGAATGGCAGGATTTTAACGGTTTTGATAAACGAAGCTTTTTCGGAAGTTTCATTCATGAGATGCCCCTATTTTTTAAATTATTTGCTTTGTTTATCCTAGGTGTTTTCGTCTTTATAATTTATAAATCAGTGAGAAGCTGGATAGCCAACAACGCAAGCCCCTTGATAAAAGCTAGCACTAAAGCTGTAACGAAACGGACTGAGGTATGGGGTGGATCGGGTGAATCGAGCGCACATACTAGTTATTATGTGACGTTTGAGTTTGAAGATGGTGGACGCTTGGAATTGCAGGTTAGAGATCAGGATTTTGGTCTGATTGTAGAAGGGGATCGAGGAGAACTCCTTTATCAAGGGACTAGATTCAAGAGCTTTGATCGAGTCAAGCAGACGGAACAGCTTAATTTCTAAAATTGTACATAACGTTCTAGAATCACCATGCCTTTTTTGGGTAAGACTCATATGAGAGGTTTTACCAGAATCTCAATCCCGGAAGGAGGCTATTGTCTTGAACTCAAATGATCCAAAATCGCAGGGGCAGGTACCTTTTCATACACTAAGTGAGGAAGAAGTGCTCAAAAGGCTGGAAACAAGGAAAGATGGTTTGTCTTCCGGTGAAGCCACTAAACTTCTGGAGCAGTATGGGAAGAACGTACTTCAAGAAGCAAAAACCAAATCTCTGCTAGGAAAATTTATTGAACAATTTAAAAATGTAATGATCTTTATTTTGCTAGTGGCGGCAGTATTGTCTGGGGTTTTGGGAGAATGGACAGATACAGTCATTATTTTGTTGGTAGTCATCCTGAATGCGGTACTTGGTGTTATTCAGGAAAATAAGGCAGAGCAGGCGCTAGATGCCCTGAAAAGTATGTCCTCTCCGCATGCCAGAGTGCGACGTGGAGGTCAGGTCTCAGAGATTAAAAGTGAAGATCTCGTACCTGGGGATATTGTTTTGCTGGAAGCTGGAAATGTAGTTCCGGCGGATATTAGACTGTTAGAAGCTGCTTCTTTGAAAACAGAGGAAGCCGCGTTAACCGGAGAATCATTACCTTCAGAAAAGAAGGTAGGTGTGCTTGAGGGAAGCGATATTGTTATCGGGGATCGCACCAATATGGCATATATGAGCAGCAATGTAACTTACGGTAGAGCGGTTGGTGTAGTCACAGCTACAGGAATGCAGACTGAAGTCGGCAGGATTGCTGGGTTTATCTCGGAGGAAGAGAATGATGTAACACCGCTGCAAAAGAAACTGGATGAACTAGGAAAATATTTCACCTTTATTATTCTTGGTGTCTGTGTAGTCATTTTTGCCGTCGGTATATTTGAGGGTAGAGAGCTGCTGGATATGCTTCTCACCTCGATCTCACTTGCAGTAGCAGCGATTCCTGAAGGGCTGCCAGCAATTGTGACGATTATCTTGGCACTCGGAGTGCAGCGGATGGCTAAACGTAAAGCGATCATTCGCAAACTCCCCGCTGTAGAGACGCTCGGAAGCACCGAAATTATTTGCTCTGACAAGACAGGTACTTTGACTCTAAACAAGATGACTGTCGAAAAAGTGCATGTCAATAGAACTACGAAAGAAGCTGCTGAAGGTCTTGAAGGGACACCGGGTGGTGAACTATTGCTTCAGGCTATGACGCTTTGTAATGATTCCAGCATTGACGAAGGAAATTCCTCTGAAGAACCTGAAGGGAATGATGGGGCTAAGGACCCGCAAACAAAGAGTGGTAAAGCGATTATCGGGGATCCTACGGAAACAGCGTTAGTGGACTATGCGCTCAGTATAGGTACTGACAAAAGGGATTTAGAAAAGAAATTCCCACGTAAAAATGAACTGCCATTTGACTCCGATCGCAAGCTGATGACGACGATTCATGAAGTTGAGAACGGACGTTATCGTGTATTAACGAAAGGTGCACCAGATGTGCTTTTGTCAAAATGCAGCCATATCTTCGTGGATGGAGAGATCGTTCCTTTTAATGATGAACATTCACGACATATCATGGAAAGTAATACAATGCTTGCGAATGATGCACTGCGGGTGTTGGCATTTGCTTTCAGAGATGAACAGCAGCTACCGACTAACCTCTCCCCGGAAGCTACGGAGAAAGAACTTGTATTTATCGGTTTAGTCGGTATGATTGATCCTCCACGAGAGGAAGTACGGGATGCGGTAGCTATCTGTCGTAAAGCGGGGATTAGACCTGTAATGATTACAGGAGATCATCGAGATACTGCAGCAGCCATTGCTAAAAGATTAGGTATTATCGAAGATGAGACGGGCGTATTGACCGGCAGTGAGCTGGATAAATTCAGTGAAGAGGAATTTGCTGAGAAAGTCACTAATTATTCGGTTTATGCACGTGTATCTCCTGAACATAAAGTTCGGATCGTTAAGGCGTGGAGGAAAAAAGGGAAGATTGTTGCCATGACGGGTGACGGTGTGAATGATGCTCCTGCGCTTAAATCATCAGATATCGGCGTCGGGATGGGCATCACAGGAACGGATGTAGCTAAGGGCGTCTCAGATATGGTGCTAGCTGATGATAACTTTACGACCATAGTTGTTGCTGTTGAAGAAGGGCGGAAGGTTTACAGCAATATCCGTAAGGCCATCCAGTTCCTACTCTCAGCCAATCTTGGGGAAGTGCTTACGCTATTCATTGCAACCATGATCGGCTGGCGTATACTCGAGCCAATTCATATTCTGTGGATTAACCTTGTTACCGATACCCTACCGGCACTAGCTCTTGGGCTTGAGAAGGCGGGGGATGATTTGATGTCGAAGAAACCACGCAAAGCCAGTAGCAGTATCTTTGCTGGTGGCGTGGGAATCGGGATCATCTACCAGGGTATATTAGAGGCGGCGCTTACGCTGTTTGTATACCAGTGGGCACATACCCATTACAATGAGGGGATTGCGGTTACGATGGCATTCGCCACATTAGGATTGCTGCAAATTTCTCATGCGTTTAACGTCAGATCCAATACGAAATCGTTGTTCCAGATTGGCTGGTTCAGCAACCGGTATATGCTGTGGGCATCACTGATCTCTACACTTATGCTGGTACTGGTGATTATCATCCCAGGACTGAATGACTGGTTTGGTGTCTCACATTTAAGCGGGTTACAGTGGGGAATTGTAATTGCTGCAGCACTGGCGATTATAGTGATTGTAGAGTTTGTAAAGCTGTTTGTACGTTTAAGTGGCAAGGGCAAGAACTGGGATTAAGAATACCAATTTATGCTGCAACAAAGAAGCCTGAACCCTTCCATAGTGGAGGATTCAGGCTTTCTTAATAGGTGCCTTTAGCCAGTGAATGTGGGTTACAGAATGCGCTGCATATGCAGGATTACGTTGCTCCAATACCCTGAGTCAAGCTCACTGATCTGAACCCCGGGATCACCCCAGGTGTGAATGAACTTTCCATCCCCAATGTAAATACCGACATGCCCGGGTATAGCGTCACTTTCAAACCGACCTGGGACAGTGAAGAATATAAGATCGCCGACATCTAGTGCACTGCGTTGCACGCGAGAACCTATATTATCTTGATCCTTGGCTAGACGCGGTAAGTTTACACTGAATTGTTTGAATACATGCCTTGTAAAAGAAGAGCAATCAAATTTCTTAGTCTCTTCATAAGGCCCGGTACCGAATTCATAAGGCACACCTAAGAATTTTTTGGCATAAGTAACTAATTCCTTCTTGTCTGCTTCAGAAATACTTTGAATGTGAAATGGTTTAGCTTCATTTAATGATTTAGCAGATGGTGTTTTTATAATAGCCTCATGGTCGGTCGGTGTGGCTATGTTGATTTCACCAGACTGAGGATTCCAACCCACCTCCGTTTGAAGAAATTTGGATAGAGCTAACGGTGTGATATAGATTTGACCTTCTTGTCGTCTAGGTGCCTGCGGTAATGTGATTTTCTCACCTAGGGAGAAGACTTGAGTAGAGCCAGGGCGCAGCATATACATAACATCACTGTAGCCAATTTTGGTGTATCCCCCATGAGTTGCATCATCTTTCATTCGATAGCCGAGTGATGTAATCGCAGGTTTGAGTGGAATCCAGTACTTTCCTTGAGCATCGGTGATGGCGGACTTTTCATAATAACTTGAGGCTTGCATGCCATCGGGAGTTACGGCGTTTACCTTGGGTTTTTGTGATTGTGAAGAGTAACCGCATGCGGTACTTGATAAAACGGCAGCGAGCAATACAGTAGCAGTGGATAGTAATTTTTTGTGGTTATTAGGCATATGACACGCTCCATGTTCAAACTGTAGTTTAAGTTTGTGCAGGGGGCTTTTTTTTATGTAATGAGGACCAAGGCAATCACTGTAAGACTTAACTAAGTACTTCCTATATTGGTGAGTTATGCGCTATAAAATTTGTAATCTATGGAAGTAGGATAAGTGATTGACGGATAAACAACCTCCATATAATATAGGTTTAATAGATTTCCATCATTATTGTGAGGTACGTGTAAGCTTATGCTTTAATGCTTTTATCGATAAAAGTGATAATGCTGAGTCGCTCACTTTGATGCACGCGTTAATAATCTAATGAAATGGGGTACTTTAATGAAAAAGAGAAACATTTTTGCAGGTTTAAGCTTATGCTTCATGCTTGTAGCTGCTGGCTGTGGCAACAATAATGCAGCTGTAAACTCAGGAAACGCAACAAGCACTGGAAATGCGCCAACGAATGCTGGAACCGCTGATTCCAAAACGTACAAAATCGCAATTTCGCAATACGTAGAACATCCATCACTTGATGCTACACGCGAAGGTATTCTTGCTGCTTTGAAGGATGCCGGGCTTGTTGAAGGAGAAAACCTGAAGGTTGACCTTGAGAATGCTCAAGCTGACCCTGCGAATAACTTGACCATTGCTCAGAAGATTGCTGCTGACACTAATGATTTGGTATTGGCTATTGCGACACCTTCTGCTCAATCGATTGTTCAAGCGCTTAGTAAATCAAGTAAGGACACTCCGATACTGTTCGCAGCAGTGACTGATCCACTCGATGCAAAGATCGTAACGGATCTGGAGCACCCAGGTGGAAATGTTTCTGGTGTATCAGATACGAATCCTGAAGCTATTAATAGATTAATGCAATTCATTGCTACTCAATTTCCTAATGTGAAGAAGCTGGGCATTGTTATCAATGAAGGTGAACCGAATGCTGTAATTATGGCAGATATTGCTAAGAAAGAGCTGGATAAACATGGCATTGAGCTTGTGAAGGCAGCCATCACAAATACTTCTGAAGTGAAGCAAGCTGCTGAATCACTAGCTGGTCGTGTAGATGCATTCTACATTACTTTGGATAACACAGTAGTGAGTGCTGTTGATACGATTATTCAAACAGCTAATGATAAGAAAATTCCGTTCTTCTCCAGCGACCGGGATACCGTTGAAAAAGGCGCATTTGCAACCGTTGGCTTCAAATATATCGACCATGGTTACCAAGTTGGACAAATGGCAGTGGACATTCTGAAGAATGGTAAAAAGCCAGCAGATATGAAAGTAACGATGCAAGAAAAGCTCGATCTTATCCTTAACCTTAAAGCGGCTGCCGCACAAGGCATAGAAGTGACGGATGCGATGAAAAAAGAAGTTGCCGATCAAGCTAACAATATTATTCAATAAGACATTCTATAGGGGCGATTCCATGAGGGCGCCCCTTGATGCTTGAAAGGAGAAGACTTCTATGTATGATTCAATGCTCGGGGCTGTGGAAATGGGGTTGCTCTATGCATTTATGGCTTTAGGGGTGTATATTACTTTTCGCATTTTGGATTTTCCTGATTTGACTGTAGATGGAAGCTTTACTACTGGCGGTGCTATTGCGGCCGTTATGATTACCAATGGTTATGCACCCTGGTTAGCCACGCTCGCTGCTATTGCAGGTGGGATGCTGGCAGGAATGTGTACCGGTCTACTACATACGAAGGGCAAGATTAATGGATTGTTATCCGGGATTCTAATGATGATCGCACTTTATTCCATCAATCTGAGAATTTTTGGCGGTAAGCCTAACTGGTCACTAATGGGTGATACCACGTTGTTCTCGTCCATCAATCCGCTTCTTGTTCTTCCTTTTATTGTTTTATTTGTGAAAATTCTAATGGATTTATTCTTGCGTACTGATCTTGGGCTTGCTTTAAGGGCTACTGGAGATAATGCAAGAATGATCCGTAGTCTGGGTGTAAACACAGATAACACGACAATTCTCGGCGTCAGTTTATCCAACGGAATGGTTGCACTTTCAGGTGCATTGATCACTCAGTATTCTACTTTTGCGGATTCCTCAATGGGTATAGGGATGATTGTTATCGGCTTAGCTTCGGTAATCATTGGTGAAGCCATTTTCGGTGCTGGAAATGTATTCCGTGCGACGTTAGCAGTTGTTCTGGGATCTATTGTTTACCGAATCGTAGTTGCATTAGCCTTGTATGTACCATGGTTGAGACCTTCGGATCTTAAGCTGATTACGGCGATTATCGTTATTTTCGCACTTGTATTCCCATCGATTCAGCGTTTCTTGAAGCAGAAGAATATGGCGCGTAAACGTTCGCTTGAATTAGCTGAACAAGCGCTTAGCAGCAAGAGAGGAGGCACCATCGATGCTTAAACTGGATAACGTATCTAAGCTGTTTAATCCTGGGACACCGGATGAGAAGATCGCGCTACTTGGCATTGATTTGGAGCTTCTTCCTGGTGACTTTGTTACCATCATTGGAAGCAACGGTGCTGGTAAATCAACGCTAATGAACATTATTTCTGGTGTGATGAAGCCGGATCTTGGTTCAGCAAGTATTGAAGGGAATTCGATTAGCCATTTAGCAGAATATCAGCGCAGTCGCTGGATCGGACGAGTATTTCAGGACCCGATGGCAGGTACGGCTCCACGGATGACGATTGAAGAAAATTTAGCGATGGCTTACAAAAGAGGGAAGAGTAGAAGATTATCGTTTGGTGTAAATGCAGCGAGACGGACGATGTTTCGTGAGGAGTTAAGTCGTCTCGGGATTGGATTGGAGAATCGTCTGCGAGCTAAGGTAGGGTTATTATCTGGTGGGGAGAGACAAGCACTGAGTTTGCTAATGGCAACCTTTACCCAGCCGCAAATTTTGCTGTTAGACGAACATACAGCGGCACTTGATCCTTCACGAGCGGAGCTGATTACTAAACTGACAGAGTCTATCGTCCGTGAGATGAAGCTGACTACGCTTATGGTTACCCATAACATGGAGCAGGCTATACGTCTTGGCAATCGTCTTATCATGATGGATAAAGGCCGTATTATCCTTGATATTGATGAAACAAGGAAAAAGGATCTTACGGTAGAACGCCTGCTGGGAGAATTTGAGACCATCAGTGGTCATAAACTGGCGGATGATCGAATGATGCTTGGTTAGTCTTTTATAGGAGTGTCTTAGGCTCAGGATAGGGGCTTAAAGTGAATTCTGACTCTGGATTTCACTTTAAGTCCTTTTTGTTGTAAGTTTTCCCAAATGCTTCAATATCATTTATGATAGGATAGAGTGACTATAAATATTATTCCCATAATAAGGGTTTTGAGTGAATTGGAGGATGCTTATGTTTTGGAAGAATGTTAGCGCTTACAGGAGTTCGGGTATTTTTAATAAAATGATATTGATCATTTCATTTTTGCTGCTGCTGTCCTTTCTGTTCTCTTTAACCGTCCTGCAGTATGTTTATCGAATTTATGACAAGCAAATCTATGAAAAGGCATCTGAAGTCCTGGGGATGTCATCTATCAGTATAGAGGGTACTTTGAGAGAGCTGGAACAACTTTCTTTTACAGTGGTCTCTGATGAGCAAATTCAGGAATGTCTTCGCCAGTTGCAGGATGATCCTCAACCATATGAGCGGCAGGTCCTACATAATAAAATCATTAACAGATTAGTTGCCTTTGCAGGAGCAGAGAAATACGTTTATTCCATGATGTTGTTGGATACGAATGGCGGCGCTATGACTGCGGGTAATCGGGAAGGTGTATCACAGGATCTCCAGGATCAATTAAAGCCTCTGGCTAAGGAAGCTAGCGGTAGTATTGTGTGGTATCCCCAAGGGAATAAGAATTCACTCCTGGCTGTTCGGCAGATTAAATCTTACACCGGATCAACCTTTACGCTGGACGATTTAGGGACGCTAGTCATTCGAATTCGGATTGATCGTATTATTGCAGATAGCACTAGTAACACTTCGGATGGCGATCAGTTGATTGTTGCAGATGCGACTTCAGGGCTAGCGGTTTATCCCCAAACTCCGATGTTGCTGCCAAATGAGCTTAAAGCGGAAACGGAACGTTCCGAGCTTTATCGTACGGCTAAGTATGAAGAAGGAACATATTTTATAACGAAGACTAAATCATCTTATATGGAATGGATGTATATCAATGCGACCCCCTTCAATGAGATGTTCAAACATATTACTTTTGTAAAAAAATTGGTCGTCATCATATTCGCGCTCATATTACTAATTGGATTGCTCTTAGGCTATCGATTAGCCCGAAGTATTGTACGCCCGATTTCAAAGCTGACCAAAAAAATGAAACAAATCGAGAAGGGTGATCTGGATAATCTGGAGGAACAGTCGCTAGGTGTCGTTTCACAAACTGCGCAGGACGAGGTAAGTCAGCTTAACAGAACCTTTAAAATGATGATCCGCAGAATCAGAGAACTAATCGATGAGAATTATGCGAAGCAGCTCATTATTAGAGAGACCGAGCTTAAAGCACTGCAGGCACAGATCAATCCGCATTTTTTGTACAATACACTTGAATCGATCAATTGGTTAGCGAAGATGAACAAGCAAGCTAAAATCTCAGAAATGGTAGAAGCGCTTGGCTATTTGTTTCGCAGTTCGATTGGTCTTAAAGACCCGTTGATTACAATTGAAAAAGAGCTCACCATTGTGCGCAATTATGTCATTATCCAGAAGATACGATTTGACGAGAGACTTGATTTCCGCATGGATTTTCCAGAGCATTTGCATGACGCTTTAATTCCGAAGCTGATGCTTCAGCCGTTGATCGAGAATGCAATCCGATATGCATTGGAGCCTAATATCGAGCCTTGCACGATTTCTATAACCGTAAGTGAGGAAGAACAGGGCCTTGATATTCGTGTTAGTGATAATGGGCCGGGGATGAGTGCCGAGTTCATCAAAGATTTACAGCAGGGAAGAGTTAAGACACGTGGCGAAGGCATTGGGTTAGCGAACATCGCAGAGCGTATTCAAATCGTATTTGGCCCAGAATGGGGAACAGTGATAGAAAGTGAGCCAGGTCAAGGAACGACAATACATGTACGTATACCTTATTTAAAAGGAGTGCAAGAGAATGTATAAGTTACTGCTGGTTGATGATGAACGGTTGATACTAGAAGGCATATCTCAGGTAGTGGACTGGGCACAGGCAGGAACGGAACTTGTGGGTACTGCGCGAAACGGGATAGAAGCCTTAGAGAAAATAGAGGAGCTTCGCCCTGAAATAGTGATTACTGATATTACCATGCCAGGATTGGATGGACTAGGCTTGGTGCAGAAATGCAGTGAACGGTTTCCTGAGGTAAAGTTCGTTATGTTGACGGGGTATAAGGATTTTGACTACGCCTGTATCGCTATGCAGCATGGAGTGAAGCATTATCTGCTTAAGCCGTGCAACGAGAATCAAATTCATGATGCGTTAGTTGAACTGGTAACAGAGCTCGATGACCTTAAGGGCCGGACGGAATTTGTAAATGACATGAAGCAACGTTTTACTAAAGTACTACCGCATGTAAAGGAACAATTTTTGAAGGAATGGATCTCTAACAAAACATACGGGAGTCAAGATTTAGAGTATTATCAGGAGCTGCTAGGCATCGAATTAAATGACAAAGTGGTGCGTTTGATCTTGTTCAGACTGGAAGGTTCTTATGAATATGAGCAACTATTTGCTCTGCAAAATATTGCACAGGATATGCTGCAAGAAACGCTGCTAAGTACAAGGATAGGCGGATTTATTCTGACACTAATGGAAGTCGAAGGAGAGACTGCGCTGAATAGTACACTGCTTGAACGAATTTCTGATGTACGGAAAATGTTCTACAAATTTTATAAAGTGGATGTAACCATTGCGATTAGTGATGCGGACTTCATGATACATTCTCGGAGATTGTATCGTCAGACTCTGCAATGCCTTAACCACTGTTTTTATATGGAAGAGGGAGGTCTGATCACAGGAAGTGATATTCCTAGTGATGAACTAAGCGGAAGAAATGACATTGAACTAGATGAAGAGCAAATCTGTCTGCTGATTAAGGCGGGCGAACAAAGTGCAGTAGAGTTTGAATTAGAGCGGTTATTTAATCTGCTAGCTGAACAGCGTGTGGATATTAATGTAACGCGATCTTATGTTTTGCAATTGTATTCTGCGATGATACGTTTAGCCGTCCCTGATGAAAGAAATACCTTTACTTCAAGTATGGTGGAACTGGCTGAGATCAGGACTTTAAGTGGTCTTAAAGCCTATGTAAAAGATGCTGCTGCTCGTTTGACAGCGATGTATGATCGTCATTTTCGCTGTCGCCAATCCTTAATCGTAGATAAAATGTTCAAAATTATTGCGGATGATTATAAGAATGCAGAACTGTCACTTAGCTCAGTCGCTGCTGAGATGTTATACATGAATCCTGATTATCTCGGGAAAATATTTAAGAAAATCACGGGGGAGAAATTCTCTAATTACGTTACTAATTACCGGATTACTAAAGCATCAGAACACATTATGCATAGTGGTGATGTAAGAGTATTTGAGCTCGCTGAAATGTTCGGCTTCGGTGGGAATGCACAGTATTTTAGTCAAGTGTTCAAAAAAGTAACTGGGCAGACACCCACAGAATTTATGAAACCCTCTCAAGGGAACTGATTATTGAACAAACAAGACGGTTTTTTGTATTCAACAATTACTGAATATTTGAGAAGATTTATACATGAAAGCGCTACCTAAAGGGATCAGAGCCTTTATACTATTATAGGAAAAGGGGACATGAATTTGAAAAAGAGATTCGCTTTACTAGCCGTACCATTGTTGTTGTCATCGATGTTAGCTGGTTGTGGTGGAGGTAATAACAATAATAGTGCTGCCGCTACGGATTCCGCTACAAACACGCCTTCAGAAACGAAACCCGCAGCTACAACTTCAGCAGAACCCGTAACTCTGCGTATAGCTTGGTGGGGTGGAGATACACGGCATTCTTATACACAACAAGTGATTGATATGTATGAAGCCAAATACCCGAATGTAACGATTGAACCTGAATATGCTTCATTCGATGATTATTGGAAGAAGCTTGCCCCTCAAGCAGCAGCGAATCGACTTCCTGATATCGTTCAAATGGATATTTCTTATATTAATCAATATGGGTCTAACGGACAGCTCGAAGATTTGAAGCCTTATTTGAACTCTCAGATACAAGTCGGTGATGTGAATGAGAACGTCCTTAGTACTGGGGTAATCAATGAGAAGCAATTCGGAATTCCATTAGGCGTTAACGTACTTGGTTTTCAATATGACCCAGAATTGCTAAAGAAGGCAGGGGTGGATTCCATTCCTGAGAACTGGACTTGGGATCAATACAAAGAAATTGCTGCGAAAGCTAAATCAGCTGGACTGTATATCGACGGTTCTATGGCAGCTGACGTATTCTTCAACTATTATCTGCGTACAAAAGGGCTGGCACTATATAACAATGATGGTTCAGCGCTTGGATATGAGGATGATGCCTTGTTCACTGACTTTTTCGGAATGCTGTCTGGTTTAATTAAAGATGGAGCGGTTCCATCCCAAGACAAACTGAGCCAAAACAAAGGCGTTATCGAAGAGTCGGATATTGTAAAAGGAACAGGTATCGGCGTATGGCAATGGTCTAACCAATATGTTGCTTTGCAAATCGCTGTAAATCGCCCTATGGCACTGGCACAAATGCCTGGTCCGGATATGGAAAAAGGACTCTACATGCAGCCAAGTATGTATTGGTCGGTGACTTCTAACTCAAAAGTGAAGGAAGAAGCAGCGAAGTTCGTTGATTTCTGGATTAATGATCCCGAAGCCAACAATCTAATCAAAGGCGAACGTGGTGTGCCAATTTCAAGCAAAATCAAAGAATCTGTAGCTTCACAATTAACGGATTCCGGTAAGCAAGTATTTAAATTCGTAGCTGACATGGAGCCTACTACTTCTCCAATGAGTCCGCCAGTTGGATCGCCAGAAGTAGTAGCACTCCTTACAGACCTTGCTGAACAAATGAACTTCGGCAAAATTGACCCAGCCGCAGCCGCCGCACAGTTCCGAAAAGAAGCGAACGCTATTCTCTCCAGCCGGTAATAGAAGGTAACAGATAACTATACTGCGTCTAACATGGGAAACGGCATGCCATTTGGTTAGGCGGCAGTCCGTTTCCCTTATTATTCACATAAAAAGGAGTTGGAGACCCTTGGCATCCACGAATCCCCTTCCTTCGAATCCGCTGGCTTTTAAGAAAAAGAAGCTAACAGGCCGGAGTTTACGAAGCAACCTTACAGGATATGCCTTTATCAGTCCATTCGTCATTGGCTTCCTTTGCTTCACACTGATCCCGATGATCATTTCTCTTTATCTTTCATTTACCAAATACAATTTGTTCGCTCCACCTAAATGGATCGGATTTGATAATTACATCAAAATGTTCTCGAATGACCCGAAATATTTGCATTCACTAAAGGTGACGCTGCTTTACGTATTTATTGGTGTGCCTTTACGTCTCACCTTTGCATTATTTGTGGCTATGATTCTAAATACTAAATCGCGCATGATCGGAGCCTATCGTACAACTTATTATTTACCTTCTATTATAGGTGGCAGTGTGGCGGTATCCATCATGTGGCGTAATATTTTTAGTGATACTGGAATTATTAATGGCATGCTCGGTTTTTTCGGCCTTGGTCCAGTAAGTTGGTTTGGTAATCCGAACGCTGCGCTTATTATGTTGATCACCTTATCCGTGTGGCAGTTTGGTTCATCCATGTTGATCTTTCTGGCGGGTCTAAAGAACATTCCTGGTGAAATGTACGAGGCAGCTAGTGTAGATGGAGCAGGCTTTTTCAGAAAGTTCTTTAAGATTACAATGCCCCTCCTAAGCTCAGTTATTCTCTTCAATCTAGTCATGCAGACGATCAGTGCATTTATGACCTTTGTTCCAGCTTATATTATCTCTAAAGGTGAAGGCGGACCAATGGACGGTACGATGTTGTATTCTCTATATCTATTCCGTCAGGCCTTTATGTTTAATAACATGGGTTACGCTTCAGCTATGGCGTGGGTGATGTTGTTGCTAGTCGGCATCATGACCGGAATTTTGTTCAAGACATCCAAATCGTGGGTCTTCTACGAATCGGAAGGAGGAAAATAATCCATGGCGAAAATGAAACTGAAATGGCCGCTGTATCATATTCTTATCGGTGGCCTCGCTATCATTATGCTGTATCCGATTTTGTGGATGATCATGAGCTCTTTTAAAGAGAGCCGGCTTGTATTTGTTACCGCTCAGCAGCTTCTTCCCGATCCATGGGTATGGGGGAATTATGCTAAAGGCTGGGAAGGGATTGCCGGATACTCCTTTGGTGTCTTTATAAAGAATTCATTAATTATTGTCGTTGTAGCCACTCTAGGAGCGGTGGTTTCTTCTTCACTGGTAGCCTTCGGATTTGCACGTAATAAGTTTGTAGGGCATGGCTTATGGTTCGGTATCATGATGATGACGCTTATGCTTCCTTCAGATGTAGTGCTAGTCCCGCAATATATCATCTATGCGAAATTGGAATGGCTCGATAGTATCAAGCCGATCGTGGTTCCACAGTTCTTCGGTGTTCCGTTCTTTATTTTCCTAATGCTGCAGTTTATTCGGACAATACCTGTTGAACTTGACGAAGCGGCTACGATAGATGGGTGCGGGAAATTTGGACTGTACTTCAGAATTATTCTCCCACTCATCCGTCCATCTATGGCTACTGCAGCGATCTTTTCCTTCTATTGGCGCTGGGAAGACCTGCTTGGGCCAGTGTTGTACCTGAACTCTCCATCTAAATATACAGTTTCTATGGGGCTGAAAATGTTCCTCGATAGTGAGTCCGTGTCCAACTGGGGACCCATGTTCGCCATGTCCGTTCTTAGCTTGGCACCCGTCATGATTATTTTCTTTATCTTTCAAAAGCAGATTGTGGAAGGAATCAGCACCAGTGGTTTGAAAGGATAAAATATCTAATGAAGAAAGGTGCGGCTGAATTTGGATAGCTATCATTTTGACTTTGGGATTAAAGATACAGCGTCCGGCTACACCAAAATTCGGCCGGACTCACGATACTCTCCGGATGCGCGATTTGGTTTTACTTCAGACTCGACAGTATTCGGGCGTTCCAGGGGAGGAGCAGATCCATTAAGAAGTGATTTCTGCATTCCGCAGAAGGCAGTCTTCCTGTTAGATATTCCTGATGGGATTTACCGGATTTCTTTGTTACTTGGTGACTCCTTAGCAGATACGAGTACAATAATTCGAGCAGGTGATGGTAAGTACGTATTAGATACATTGAACGTCCCGGCAGGTCAATATATACGAGAATCATTTGCGATGCGAATCATGGGGGGTCAGCTAAAGATCTCCTTCTCAGGTATTGCGCCTCGAATAAATGCTCTCGACATTGAGCCTGACAACGAAGCGCTCGTCTTATATTTGGCTGGTGATTCTACGGTGACCGATCAAGGAGAAGCTGGTTATCCCTATGCTGGCTGGGGCCAGTTGCTGCCTCGCTGCTTCAAAGCAGGTCTTGTAGTGGATAATCGAGCCATTTCAGGACGTAGCTCCAAGAGCTTTATTGAGGAAGGGCATTTGGACAATATTTCTACTGTGCTTCGGCCCAGAGATTATATGTTCATACAGTTTGGTCATAACGATTCAAAAGGGGATGAACATAGACACACCGAACCTTTCACTACATATAAAGAATATTTGCTGCGGATGATTACAGTTGCTAGCAAAGCAGGAGCCTACCCGGTACTGGTGACCGCTGTACATAGGCGGAGATTTGATCCTGCTGAAGCTATAGTAGACAGTCATGGAGAGTATTTAACGGCAATGAAAGAGTTGGCTGAGACTGAGCAGATCCCCCTAATCGATTTGGCGGAGAAGAGTCGTAAGCTTTTTGAAGCATATGGTGTGGAAGGAACGAAGGATCTGTTCATGTGGTCCTATCCGGGAGAATATATCTTGCATCCAGTTGGCGTACAAGACAATACACATTTTCAGATTTTAGGAGCACGTCTGCTTGCTGATCTTATTGTAGAGGGCATCCGTGAAGCCGGTTTAAATGATCTCATTATCCATCTTCGGCAGGGTGAATAAAAATAATCCTTTGGGGTATTAAAGATCTATCGATTCAACTTCTGTATGCGAGGTTAAGGTTAAGGAAAGAACTTAACTGGAAGGCTTGCATGACAAGAAGGAGGATACTTAAACATGGCAGATAAGAAGCTGGAAGGTAAGGTAGCGATTGTAACAGGTGGTGGTTCCGGCATTGGACGAGCAACTGTGCTTGAGTTCGCTCGTAACGGGGCCAAAGTTGTGTTGCTGGATAGAACTGTTGAGAATGCAGAAAAGGTTAGAAAACAAGTGGAGAAAGAAGGCGGAGAAGCTCTCGTAATTGAATGCGATGTTGCTGAACCCCCGCAAGTGGAAGCTGCCATAAACAAGGCGGCCGCGAAATGGGGTCGTCTTGATGTTGTTTTTGCAAACGCAGGGATTAATGGAGCCATGACGCCCATTGAAACGATGGATATTGAGTCTTGGGACCAGACGATTCACATCAACCTTCGTGGAACCTTCGCGACTGTTAAATATGCGATACCGCATCTAAAAGAAAGCGGTGGCAGTATCCTGATTAACAGCTCCATTAACGGAAATCGTGTATTTTCTAACATCGGTTTTTCTGCTTACAGTACGACAAAGGCAGGTCAGGTTGCTTTTATGAAAATGGCAGCATTAGAACTGGCTCAATTTCAAATTCGCGTAAATGCAATCTGTCCTGGGGCTATTAAGACCAATATAGATGACAACACTTTTCCATCCGAGGATCTCAAAGAGGTAAAGATCCCTGTCGAATTTCCGGAAGGGGATCAACCGCTAGAGGAAGGTCCTGGGCGTCCTGATCAAGTTGCGAAGCTGGCACTTTTTCTGGCCTCCGAGGATTCCGATCATATTACAGGAACTGAGATTTATTGTGACGGTGCAGAATCGTTGCTCCATGGTTAAATAATCTTTCACCAAAACGGATTCTATCCTCTTCGTTATGCGGATTATATAAGCTGTCTGCGCATATACATGGAGGATAGGAGTGCCGTTTTTTTGCTGTAAAATAAAGCTAATCATAATCTCCGTTTTCCGTTATAATGGAGTATCTGTGGAGAAAGGAGAATGAACTATGGATTTTCATATTGAATCATTAATTAAGCTGCTAGTGGCCATGCTGTTCGGGCTGTTCATCGGGATTGACCGACAGATCAAGCAGAAACCGCTGGGGATTCGGACCAGTATGGTCATTAGTATTGCCTCTTGTCTTGTAACTGTAGTGTCTATTCATGCCTTTGATAAGTTTGCAGGTCCTGAGCATCCAAATATGGATCCGATGCGCCTCGCTGCTCAAATTGTCAGTGGGATAGGGTTCTTGGGGGCTGGTGTTATCCTGCGTAGAGGCGGTGATGCAATATCAGGTTTGACCTCGGCAGCACTCATCTGGACAGCTTCGGGGATTGGTATAGCTGTGGGAGCAGGATTCTATATTGAAGCAGCATATGCGGTTATTCTTCTAATGTTTGCGGTGAATTTAGTTCCTCATTTAATTCGTTCGATTGGTCCTGAAGTGCTTAACAAGCATGAAGTTTCGGTGAGAATCATCATGGAAGCTAATTTTGTCCTTACTGAAGTGATCCAAAAAATTGAGAGACCTCAGGTTAGTACCCAACGAAGTACTAGAAGTCCATCCCGGGCGATCCGCAGAATGAAGATTAAGGATTTGGAAGATGGAAGACAAATGATCGATATGGTGATCTCAGCGCCGGATAAAGATTACGCAACAGAGATCTATTATGATGTGAAGAAAATTGATCATGTCATGAGCGTTGAAGTGGAACAGCTGTAAAAAAGGGCATGTCACGTCATGACCAGATGTGGTAATCTATCAAGTAGAGACAATTATCAGACACTGGAAGGGAGAACACATTATTATGTCTATCACAGCCTATAAAGGACAATATGAAGGAGAAGCAGCCATCTGGTTGAAAGCTGGCCGTTATGAGGCAGCTATCCTACCAGGCATCGGTGGCAACTTGATCTGTTTCCGTGATACCGAAAACGGTTACCGTTTCTTGCATGAACCGGGAGCTGAGGAAATGGAAGCCTTCAAAGCAAGTCCAGGCATCCATGGTATTCCTGTATTATTTCCTCCGAATCGATATGAAGATGGCAAATTTCCTTGGAATGGTCAAACTTATCAACTCCCGGTAAATGAAGTCGCAACAGGCAACCATTTACATGGATTTTTACATACGGCAGCTTGGGAAGTAGAAGAGTTCGGGAGCGGTAAGACCGAAAGCTTCGTAACCGTATTCATCAAAGTGGATGAGAACCATCCTTCTTATCAATACTTGCCGTTTAAATACACAATGAAACTACGTTATACCCTTGGTGAAGGTGGCTTATCTCAACAGGTACAAGTCCATAATGATGGTGATGAAGAGATGCCTTGCTTGTTGGCATTCCATACCGCGATTAATGCACCATTCGCACCAGGTAGCACACCACAAGACTACCTTGTAAAAGCGACCATCGGTAATCGCTGGGAATTAAATGACCGTATGCTGCCGACTGGTAAATTCCAAGAGCTGGAGCCAGGTGAAGCTCAGCTTCGTGATGAAGGTGTGAATCCTTATTTCGCTTCGATGGACAACCACTACACAGCTGTAGCTCAGAATGGACGTAACCGGATGGAGCTTACCGACAGCAAAGCTGGAGTCACTTTAGTATATGATGTAGGGACTTCATACAAGCAGTGGATGATCTGGAATAATGGTGCTTCTGAGCAGTTCTTCTGCCCAGAGCCGCAAATCAACTTAGTTAATGCGCCAATGGTAGATCTGCCAGCGGATGAGATCGGCTTATTCAGTCTCAAACCAGGCGAGTATTGGGATGAAAGTAGTCGTCTGTACGTGAAATAGTGTTCCTGTGAATATTAATATGTGATCAAAAAAGGGGCTGTCTTGTTCGTAGATTTCTACGAATAGACAGCCCTTTAACGTTTAATTAGACGCAGAACTTTATTTTTTACTAACTATTTCTTCACTAATCTGCTCAATAATCTCTTGGATACTCTTTGAACCAAGATCACCCTCACCACGTTTTCTTACAGAAACACTGCCAGAGTTTTTCTCATTCTCACCGAGAACGAGCATATAGGGTGATTTTTCAAGTTGGGCTTCACGAATTTTGTAACCTAGCTTCTCATTTCGGATATCAACCTCTACACGAATGCCAGCTTGTTCTAAGGATTGTTTCACCTGAAACGCATAAGCAACGTAGTTCTCAGAGACGGGCAATAACTTCGCTTGGACGGGTGCTAGCCATAGCGGGAATGCGCCGGCATAATGCTCCGTAATAATCCCCATAAAACGATCAATCGACCCATAAACAGCGCGATGGATTACGACCGGGCGGTGCTTAAGGTTATCTTCCCCGATATAAGTAAGATCGAATTTCTCTGGCATTTGCCAATCTAGTTGGATGGTTCCACATTGCCAGCTTCGTTTTAGCGCATCTAAAATATGGAAATCAATCTTTGGTCCGTAGAATGCGCCATCACCTTCATTCACACGATACTCGATCCCGAGATTGTCTAATACACTTTGTAATGATTGTTCAGCTAGATCCCATAGTTCTTCTGATCCCATATAATCTGCCGGGCGAGTAGATAATTCAATCTTGTACTCAAAGCCAAACACTTGATAAATATGGTCAATCAGTGAGATTACCCGGCTTATTTCGTCCTCAATCTGCTCTGGTAATACGAAGAGATGGGCATCATCCTGACAGAACGTACGAACACGCATCATCCCGTTAAGTGCCCCAGAGAACTCATGGCGATGTACTTGACCAAATTCGGCAATTCGGATAGGCAACTCTCGGTAAGAATGTAGATTATTTTTGTAGATCATCATATGACCTGGGCAGTTCATTGGTTTGAGTGCGAATTTTGTTTCGTCTACATTGGTGAAATACATATTGTCTTTGTAGTGATCCCAGTGTCCGGATTGCTCCCAAAGCCGATTGTTCATCATCAGTGGTGTACGAACTTCATCGTAATCTCTCTGTCTTTGTAATTCACGTGCGAAATTCTCAAGCTCTGTGCGGATAGTCATCCCCTTGGGAAGATAGAAGGGCATACCTGGAGCTTCTTCAGAGAACATAAACAATTCCAGTTCCTTGCCGAGCTTACGGTGATCACGTTTTTTAGCTTCTTCAAGAAAGAGTAAGTGCTCTTCAAGTTGAGCTTTCTTAGGAAAAGCAGTTCCGTAAATACGTTGCAGCATTTTATTATTCGAATCTCCACGCCAGTAGGCACCTGCTACATTCAACAGCTTAAAAGCCTTGACCAAGCCAGTTGAGGGAAGATGTGGGCCTCGACAGAGATCCGAGAATTCCCCTTGATCATAAATAGACAATACTGTGTCTTCCGGTAGATCACGGATAAGCTCCAGCTTTAAGGGCTCATTCATCGCTTCAAAAAGCTTGATTGCTTCAGCGCGGGGAACGACACGGCGGACAATCGGGTGATTCTCTTGAATAATTCTCGCCATCTCTTGTTCGATTGCTACAAGATCAGCCGTGGATAGAGGTGTCTCAATATCAATGTCGTAATAGAAGCCATCTTCGATTACTGGACCTATGCCGAGCTGGACGCCCTTATCTCCATATATACGTTTTATGGCCTGCGCCATGATATGTGCTGTACTGTGTCTATAAATTTCCAGGCCTTCTTTGCTATCCAGCGTAACAATTTCGAGCTGGCAATCATGTTCGATCGTTTGGTTTAGATCAACGGATGTTCCATCGATTATTCCAGCTACAGCATTTTTTTTCAGACTGGTACTTATGGCACCTGCTGCTTCTTTAATCGTCGTTCCTTGCAGTACCTCTCTAATTGTTCCGTTTTGCAGTGTTACCTTGATCTCCATGATTGTTAGCCTCCATTTCTCAAAAATTGTTAGTGGTGAACGCAAAAAAACGCATCTCTCCCAGAAAGGGACGAGTGCGTTCAGCTCGTGGTTCCACCCTAATTCGACCTATCACAAGGATAGGACCTCATTGGTATCCTTTAACGTGGATAAGTCGGTGCCACATACTACCGCAAAATTTAGATCTGCGGATTCAGCGCCACGGCTACAAAGGGGTAACTTCACAATCGTGTACTGGAGAAGCTTTCAGCCTAGACCTCTCTCTCTGGACAGTTCGTATAGGAAATCATGTCTTTGATCATTGCCATATGATGTTGCTCGTTCATAGTACTCAATTGCACCCCATAAAGTCAAGAGGCAAGAAACCAGAAATTCAGTTCTCTTTTATTGCAGTCATCATTTGTGTACAGGCGAAGGAGATGAAGTACTCATTGGCGAATGTATGATATCAACTTATTTTAAGGAGGTTTGATATGCAGATTCTCGCCATGCTGACGATGCTAATCGACCATATTGGCTATATCTTTTTTCCAGAGGATATTGCTTGGAGATATGTAGGAAGAATAGCCTTTCCAATCTACTGTTACGGGCTTGTGCAGGGCCATATCCATACATCATCCAGACCGAAATACTTGTTCCGACTGCTCATTATCGCTATTATTGCTCAGATCCCATACAATTTAGCGATTAATCCTGGTGGATGGAACGTGGTGTTTACGCTTTTGTTATCCGCAACCGTATTGGTTATTTTAGATAAACTGCCTACTCCATGGCTTGGAATACCAGTCGTCATTGCAGCTATCGCGTTAATGGATTATTTCCCGATAGATTATAATGCGTACGGCCTGCTGCTAGTATTAATATTCCGTTATGCGAAGTCATATTGGCTTGTTGTAGCACATTTGGCACTTAATCTGTTCTACATGTTTTATAATTATTGGGTTGTGCAAATGCTTAGTATTTTACCAACACTGTTGATTGCTTTGGCGCCTGCACTTTGGGGATATTTAGAGCGTCACCGGGTACCACGCTGGGTGTGGTGGTCTTTTTATCCTGCGCATTTACTGATTTTAGCGTTATTTAAAGGCGTAATATACAATGAATGGGTTTCTATCGAATGGCGAACTTTGTTGAATCTATAGTATTTTTACAATAAGTAATACTTTGATTTACAAATGTTGCCTTTGCTGAGATAATGGATTGATTTCAAAAAATCTTACAAAAAGGAGACTTGCTATGAGGAGAATGAAAGCTAGGGCAAAATGGTTTATTCCTTTTGTCGCACTGCTGCTTGTTCTGGCCGGTTGTCAATCGGTTGGAGGTTTCGATGTTAATAAGGCATTGATCGGGGATGTCGATGTTAAATCATCAGAATCCAGCATGACGTTTTCTATGAACGCTGAACCTTCAGAAGGAATTAGCGCAGAAGATAAGGAAATGGTCGATCTCATAAATTCTTTTTCCCTGAGTATTAGCAATGCAAAGTTACAAGAGAATGGTAATGTATCTGCCAATGGAACGATCGGCTATAAACAATTGAATATTCCATTCTCATTGTTTATGGACAAAAAAACTTTAGTCTTTACGGTTGAAGGAGCAAAACAACCGTTTTACTTCCCGGTTCAAGGTTATGATGAGGTCTTTGCTGAAGTTGGATTGGATCTAACTAAAGCTGAAGATCTTAGTAAGCTGCTAACGAAGTTTGTGGTGAAGAATCTTCCTAATCCAAGCGCAATTAGCGTAACACCCGTTAGTGAGGCTGTGTATGGCCAGCAGGTGAATATGACGAAGTTACATACCGAAGTGACGGGTGATGAGCTTCCGGCATTGTTAAAAGGATTCCTGAAATCGATCTCTAAAGATACAGAAGGCTTTACAGAATTGGTTGGTGGTCTATATGACTATCTATATCCTGTGATCAAAGAAATGGACGAAAAAGCCTCCGGTGATTATGAAATTCCAGGTATTGGAGTAATTCCTCTGGGTGATAAAGAAGCTGTTGTAACTGTACTGCATGATGCAGCAAAATTGGCTGTGGATGCGTTACTGCTGGTTTATGACAATCAACTAGACAGTCTTTACAAAGCTACCCCTGAGCTTAAGACGGTTCTGAGTAAGGATACGAAGCTTGCTGTCGACATTTTTGTAGACAGTGGACTACATGTTCGTAAACAGAATGTTGATCTGAAAGTGGCGCTTCCAGGTACTGAAGATATGCCATTAAAGAGCTTCTCTCTTAAGGCTTCCAGTCAGATTTGGAACATTGGTGGTGCTGTAACGGCAGATCCAATCAGTACTGAAGGAGCACTTGATGTTTCTTCCGGTGACCTGACTCCTGGAGAGACTTTGAACAATTTTGATCCAAATTCTAACGTATATCGTATATTGAAAGACGATCTTGGTATCACCAAGAGAACGATTGTCATCGAACCAGACGACGAATATTATTATCCGATCGTTGACAATAATACGACGTACATTCCTCTGCGGTATTTTGCAGAAGATTTAGATGCTATTGTGGAATGGGATACAGTCAATCGTGCTATTATCGTAACTGATGGTGTGTACGGTGATAAACTGGTATTCAAAATCGGTTCTTCCGAAGCAGTGATTAACGGTGAAAAAGTGAAGCTTGCAGAGCCTGTATTTGTTGACGAATATGGTGATGCCTATGTATCGCTGCGTCTGCTTGCTGAAGCACTTCATGCTACTGTGTATGTAGATGAAGATGGTTGGATTACTATTACACGTAAATAGTTAGTTCGATCCTCATTGGCTAAATAACACAAACAAACCCAGCTTCTAACTTCGCAGTATTGCGGGTGGAGCTGGGTTTTTTATATGAAATATATCATCTTTTTATTGCTTCGTTAAAACCACCTCTAGGTCGACGTTACTTAGCGCTTTTTCTTCAGCCATACTTTGGACATAGCCTCCTAAGAAACCGTCCTGCTGTTCCTCCCAAAGCTTGTAGCCAGGCAACGATTTAATATCCTTAGCAAAAGTACCCGCAGTTCCTGCGAAGTATCGTACATTCAGCTTGGACATTACCTTCGCCATGGATTCTTTTTCAGACTCCGTTAAAGGACTTTCCTTAAGACTATCCATAGCTTTGTCATAGGAGTTAGTAGCAAAGGCTTCTTCGGCATAAGCCTTGAAGTTTAAGAGATTGTGATCTGTAATCTGGTTAGCTTCAGCCCAACCTTCTACGTTCAAAGACGTTGTTTTATAATTTACGGTTCGCGAGACGGGATCGAAGGTCATGGCTCCATATTGATGCGGATTGACGGCCATCGCACTCGTAGCGATATCATAGATTGGCATTGGTTCAGAGGATGCTGTATCTTGATTCGCGTCTGCTGGATCTACTTGAATGTCCTGCATATGAATATGTCCTGAGAGAACTAGATTAAGTCCATTCTTCCGTAAGGATTTTATAGCTTCCTGGCTGTTATTAAGCTTGAAGCCTGAAACAGACATAGAAGTGTGACTTAATAAATTATGATGCATCACCGTGATCACAGAAGCGTGCTCTTTGGCTGCAAGCTTAACGGATTCATCGATCCATGAAAGCGTAGAAGAAGCAATACGCCCATCGGTCTGAGGGAAACCGTATTTTTTATTATTAAGGTATTGGCTACTGTCTATCATGAGAATCCATAAGTTGGGGGCAGCCTTGACGATATAGCTTAGTGATTCCTTATCACGTGATGCAGCTTCTTTGTAGCCGAAATCCGCATACATTTTGACGAAATCCTTATCTGTAATTGAATCCGTAAGGAGCTGTTTATCGCCACTGAAGGATCTAGCCCAAGGATTAAATAAGTCGTGATTGCCTGGAATGACATAAACAGAGGTTCCATGTTGTTCAATTCGTTTTAAATTTTCGGTTAACTTTTGATGGCTGCTGCGTTCACCATTATTAGTTAAATCGCCACTGAGGATGATAAACGCAGGTTTTTTCTGTTCAGCGTCATAGACCAAAGCGTCAGCCATTTCATCACTGTAGGGCAGCATTTTTCCATCGCCTCCAGTGACATAAGTTTGAAAAGCCTGTCCACCATCCTGAAGATCCTTATCCAAAAAGTGAGTGTCTGTGGCGACCCAGAAAGAGACAGGTTTTAGCTCAGCTTGATCAAGTTCCACAGCGTTTAAATTAAACGATTTTGTGTCTTTACAGCCAGTTAGTGCCAAGCTAAGGAAAAAGAGCACTACACAAGAGAATATGACCGTTTTTTTATGTAGAATAAGAACTTTATCTGTTGAAAAATTCATTTATATAACCTTCCTTCTGCACTTTTGCTGCACTATTGTAGCTTATTTTTAGCCGAAATGTATATCGGAAAAGTGAAGGGGAGATGTTACTAATCGAGGCTAATTGTATATCCGACAAAATAAGTTGTGAATAGATGTTGTGTTTTTAGAAAAAAGGTGATAAGATGTATAAAAGTAAGTTACTTAAATAAATGGAGGTAGTTATTTTATGTCTAACAATTTTCTTGAAGCAGTTAAAGGAAGACGTTCCATCTATGCAATCAGTAAAGAATCCACTGTAGCCGATGCTCAAATTATTGAAATCGTTGAGCAAGCGGTTTTGCATAGCCCAACCTCATTCAACTCCCAAAGCTCTAGAGCGGTTGTTCTTTTAGGTGAACAGCATGATAAATTGTGGAATATTACTACAGAAACATTGCGTAAAATCGTTCCAGCAGAACAATTTGAAGGAACAGCGCAAAAATTAGCATCTTTCAAAGCAGGTTACGGTTCCGTATTGTTCTTTGAAGATCAAGCGGTAGTGAAGAACCTTCAAGAAAACTTCGCATTGTATGCCGAGAACTTCCCAGTTTGGTCTAACCAATCTTCAGGCATTCTGCAATTCGTAGTATGGACTGCACTTTCTGAAGCAGGTTTAGGTGCATCCCTGCAGCACTATAACCCACTGATTGATGACGAAGTGAAAGAAGCTTGGGGCATCCCGCAAGACTGGAAACTGATTGCTCAATTGCCATTTGGTAAGACTGTAACTCCAGCAGGTGAGAAACAATTCCAACCGGTTGAAGATCGCGTTAAAGTCTTTAAATAAGCTTAAAAAGAGCGTTTAAAACCTCCTTGACCAGGCTAATTAATTATATAGTCTGGTCAAGGAGGTTTTTGTATGCCGTGGAATAAAGACGATTATCCCGATTCACTGAAAAACTTCACAGCACCTGTTCGTAATAAGGCAATTGATATTGCTAATGCACTGCTAGAAGAAGGATATGAAGAGGGAAGGGCGATCTCTATTGCTACCGCTCAAGCGAAAGAGTGGGGAGAGAATCGTGATAAGCAGGTCCGTAAAAAAGGACATTAATTAAAAGTTCGGAAATAGAGGTACAAAAAAAGCAGGACAGCGTCTATTAACGCTTGTCCTGCTTTTTACTGTCGTATTATTTAGCAGATTCAGTTCCTGCTTCTGCGCTTGCAGATGGCTCAGGAGAAGCTGTTGCTTCTTTTTTGGCATCCGTAAGTGAATTTGTGATTTTTGCTTTTGCAGTTGTATCTGACAACCAAGTAGTGGAAAGAGTGGAAACCTTTTGAGACACAAGCGTCTTTTTGATTTCATCTTTCTTTTCTTCCAAGGTGTAGTTTTTAGCGTCTTTGTGGTCGGTAACTTTAATGATGTGATAACCGTAATCGGATTTCACAGCACCGCTTGTTTCTCCAACTTTAAGCTTAAAGGCTACATCGGAGAACTCAGCAACCATGTCTCCACGTTTGAAGAAGTCTAGATCTCCGCCATTAGCTTTGGAACCAGTGTCTGAAGATTTTTCTTTAGCAAGTTCAGCGAAATCTGCTCCATCTTTCAATTGCTTCAGAATTGCGTCTGCTTCTTCTTTAGTCTCAACGAGAATGTGGGAAGCACGAACTTGTTCTTCTTCATTGAAAGTAGCTTTATTTGCTTCATAGTAGTCTTTGATTTCTTGATCCGTTATAGTCACTTGTGGCTCAAGAATCTTACGTAGTTTTACTTGCAGCGGCATTTGCTTCTTCAAGTCATCAACGGTCATTGAGCTTTGTTGCAATGCAGCATTAAATGCAGCTTCTCCGCCGAATTGTGCTTTTAGGTCTTCTAATTCAGCATTGATGTCTTCATCTGTAACAGTTACGTTAGCTTTTTTAGCTTCTTGATCAACGAGTTCTGTAGTAATCATAGCTTGCAGCGTGCTTTCTCCGCCTGCTTCGATCAATTTATCATAAAGTTGTTCTTTAGTAATGTTAGTTCCGTTAACGCTAGCAACAGCTGTGCTGCTGTCGTCCTTTTGGAATGGAGGCTTAATCAATACAATGATGAGTGCCGCAGCCAAAACCACAGAGGCAATCATCCAGCCCTTGTTACCTTTAGGAGTAACTGGTGGAGCAGGTGGCGTCGTATTATTGTTGCTGCCGACTTTGTTCATTACTGGAACACTGTCCTCTTTTGTTGTATTCACAGGTTCTTCAGCAGCTACGACCTCCACTTCATTTACTTCATTGGTATTCTCGGTAGTGTTCAATTCTTCTTCCGGAGTACCGTTGTTTTCTAAGTTCTCATTTCCATTCAGATCTTTTTTGTCCATTATTAGTAATGACTCCCTTCAATATAGGTGTTGCTTGTCTATTTACAACTTTAACAGAAATCCAGATCCTAAACCTTAAGAAAGTATAAAAAAAGATAGGATCTTTTTAAGATTCTATTAATAAAAAGCAAAAAGCCGGAAATGGCATCGGTAACATGCCCTTCCGGCTTATGGGAATAAGATGTTTACTTCAGTCCTTTCAATAGATGACGAATACTTTCTTGTTTCCGTCTTGGGACCCGTACGTTTTTAGCGAATAGGCCCTTTTCTCCGAAATAAATGCAGTCGTCTTCGATAGAACTGATCTTGTTTAGATTGACATAACAGCCACCGTACACATGATAGTAAGTAGAATTGGATAACAATCGTTTTAATTGCTCGGCAGTCATTCTCTTTTTTATGTTGTAGTTTCTGCCGTGAAAAATGACCAAATCATGGTCCCCGACCTTAAAGAACAGAATGTCTGTTTCCACCTCGAAGTCCTCGTATACATTTCTGGCTTCCAGCAGGATGCTACTCATTCATGTTCCCCCTTTATACTTAATAAAAGACTAATGTTAGCGCTTTCATTATAGCACAATCCCTATTCATTGGAAAGCCTTATTTTTGAACTATTTGTCACACTTTTTACTTTATAGTTTGTCTTTAACGTTTAAAAATTGTAAATTATATAATAGCAATACTTTGGAGGAGGATGTAGAGATGGAAAAGCAGACTAAGTTATTGCTGTTTACGGGTTCCTATGCAAGTGCCACTGAAAGCGGTGTGCAGGTATTTGAATTCGATGGCGAAGCAGGAGGTACGTTAAAATTAATCGACTCGGTTCAGGGTCTAACTAACCCCACCTTTGTTAATGTAGATGCTTCAGCCCTGCGTTTATATGCCATAGGAGAAAAGCCAAATGGTGAAGGTGGAAAAGAGGGAGAAGTCGTTACCTTTGCTATCGATGCTAAGCGTGGGAAATTGAGCGAATTGAACCGTATAGCCTCAATGCCTGCTTCAGGTAATGGTCAAACGACCACATGCCATATTTCAAGAGATCTAAGCGATGAATACATTGTTGTATGTAGTTATCATGGTGGCAGTGTAGGCTTGATCACATTAGATGAAGAAAAAGTTGCTAATCAACTGGCGGATGTCGCGATTCATTCCGGTCATGGTCACCATCCTGAACGTCAGGATCGCCCACATCCCCATTCGGCTATTTTCAGTCCGGACGGACAGTATCTGTTTGTTTCTGATCTTGGGCTTGATATTATTCGGTCCTATAAAATCAATAGAGACTTGAACAAACTAGAAGTTCACGGAGATACTGCGCTTCATCCAGGGGCGGGACCTCGTCATTTTACTTTTCATCCAGATGGAAAGTCTGCTTATGTTATAAACGAGGTGGATTCCACGATAACATCGTTTACATATGACAGTGCTACAGGGACTCTTCACACGGTAGATACAATTTCAACTTTGCCTGAGGATTTTAAGGAAGAGAATACTTGCGCTGAAATTGCTACTTCAGTAGATGGAAGATATCTTTACGCTTCTAACCGTGGAGCTGATAACATCGCAGTGTTTGCAGTGGATAACGCTACTGCCAAGCTTACACTAATTGAATATGTATCTACTCGTGGAGGGCATCCACGACACTTCTCATTAACTCCGGATGGGGCTTATCTTATTGTTGCAAATCGTGACGCTAATAACCTGGTTGTGTTCTCTATTGAAGAGACCAGTGGTTGTCTCGTCTTTACTGGAAATACTGCCGAGGTATCCAAGCCGGTGTGTGTGAAGCCTGTGATTTTCCCTGTATAAAAGAAACTCGTTTTGAAGAGTGAATAAGACAATTTAAGAAAATAATAAAGGGAACACCGGAGATGTAGTCCGGTGTTCCCTTTATTATTGAAAATAGGATGAAGAAGTTTAATGAATGTGTGAACTATTTGAGTGAGACGGGCTTAAGAGGTACAATAGTGGATACTGCAGATTTGAAGAGCACATTCTGTCTGCCATCACCTTGACCCTGTAAAGTGATTGTGAATGCATCATACGAGGTTACGACGCCTTGCATTTTTACACCATTTGTTGTAAAAATCGTCACGGGCACCTTTGTGGAAATAAACTGATTCAACAAACGTTCCTGCAATTTTAGACTCTCCACTTTGGCAGCACTCCATCTTTTTTTATATTTATTTCTCTATAATTATAGCACGGGTTATAGCTTCTCAGGAAATGTGATCGACAGGCACAAAATTAGACACGGAGGTATTTATGCTTTATTATCAGAACTGGTCTAAAGGTTTTCGTTATTTTATAGGGTTTGCTGCTTGTTTCGTCGTTATTGCGATTCTAGTTCATATGAATAAGGTATCATCATTTGATAATTATATGATTCATTTTGTTCAATCCGCTGAATCACCTGGACTGACCACATTCGCCAAAGGACTATCTCTGATTGGTTCCTCCAAGGTAGCGATTGGCATATCGATCGGCACGATGGCACTGCTGTATTTTCTGCTGAAACATCGGCTTGAGCTAATTCTGTTCCTATGGGTTGGACTAGGCTCACAGCTATTGAATACTCTTATGAAGTTATGGTTTCAAAGGGAGCGTCCAAATTTCAATCGTATTGTCCAAGAGCTCGGTTATAGTTTCCCAAGTGGACATTCCATGGCAGCCTTCTCCCTCTATGGGGTAATTGCCTATTTACTGTGGCGTCATTTACCGCGAAGAAGTGAAAGGATCCTGTTAATAATGTTTGCGGTATTCATGACTGTGGGCATTGGCTGGAGTCGTATTTACCTGGGAGTTCATTATCCTAGCGACGTAATTGGTGGTTATGCTGCAAGTGGCGCGTGGCTGATGTTATCCATCAGTCTATTTGAAGCCTATAAAAAACGGATATCCTCATAAGAAATGAAGATACCCGTTTTTGTGGGGATATTTTAAAATATAAGAATATATATGTTTCACGCTATACATTATCCTTATATTTCTCGCATAAACGCTTACCGTCCTAAATAGGACACCGAAGGCGTTTTTGCTTGAGGGTTCATCACATGATGTTCCGAAGATTTATGATCTTGGAAATGACCCATTTTACTTATTTTTTTCTTCAGCATAGAAGGAAGTCCAGCCTTTAGCTTTTGAGCTTCGTCTTTTGTTAGACGTCCCTCGCTGATGGCTTGATCCAGCCGCTTACTTGCGGATTCGCTGAGCTTTTGAATATATTGATCTTCTGTCCAGCCTTTCTTCTCAAGGGCAAGCTCGGGGAGGGTTTTGCCTGCTTTAAGGCTATTGATTAGCTCCGTACGATCCATCTCAAGCAGCTTGGCTGTTTCGAAAATAATGAAATGTCCGCCGGCTCTGAATTTCCCGTCTTTCCCTGGTGGGGGTCTATGACCTTTTTCCGAAGGCCCAGAATCAGGTGCAGTGGAGGTTACATTCTCAGCTGACACGCTCCGAGTAGGAGCAAGTGCTGGAGACAGACTGAGGAAAAAAACAGCTGTGATGGTCACTAATTTTTTGATGTTGTTATTCATTCACTCACCTCGTATGTTATATGTGATAGGTACTTACTTGAATTAGTATTCCCTGAAAGCTGAAAGAATCATAAGTGAGAGCTTAAATGATCATAAAATTCATCAACTCTAGGCTTGGGTAATTAGAGGAATGAGGGATTCGTAGATGTCCATATTGCAGAGTGGGCCAATTTTTAGGGGGGATATTTTTGGCTTTTGGAGCTCGCATATTTAAAACAGGAATGGCAGTCACGCTTGCCTTGTATTTAGCCGAACTGCTACATTTTCCATCTTCTGTGGGCGCTGCGATTGCAGCGATTTTCGCTATGCAGCCATCTATTTATCGCTCTTGGCGTTATTTTCTTGATCAGCTGACAACGACTACAATGGGCGCGGTACTCGCTCTTCTGGGAGGAATGCTGTTATCCAATAGTCCAATTGCGGTTGGGTTGGTCTGCATTCTTGTCATTATGATCAGTATGAAAATTAACCGAGCGGATACTATTAGCCTGACACTGGTCACCGTTATAACAGTGATGGAGGCTTCTGGTGAATGGCAGTTCGCGCTGAATCGTTTCTTATTAACATTGACAGGGATTGTTTCTGCATTTCTAATCAATATTATAGTAGTTCCTCCGAAACCACGGAAACAGTACATCAAGCAAATCGAGAACGTCTTTGCCAGTCTTTCCTTGCTGCTAAGAACGGCTGTATCTCATGAGATGAAGGAAAGTGTGTTTCGTGATGAAAAACTTGCACTGGAGTCATCTATTAAATCTTTAGCGGATAAGTACGCTTTGTTTGAGGAAGAGCAGAAACAGCTAAAGAGGGCGAAGTACAGTCAGACTAGACAAATGGTTGTCTATAAGAACCTGTTATCTTCTTTGCAAAAGGGCTTCGATGTTCTTGAGGCTGTGGATCGGCATTATTTTCAAGCGGATCGAAGTGAAGAGACAGATGCATTGTTTGACAGTCATTTGGAGCAGTTAATCAAATATCATCAACTGATCTTGCTGAAATTTGAAGATAAACTAAAACCAAACACTAATGAATCGGAACCCTTGGGAGACGAGAATGATGGATTTTTGAATTCAACGATCCTGGGGTATAATGCGGAGAAAATAGGTCAACTACGATTGTATGTTGTAGCCGCAGCTATTTACGATTACGGCTATCAATTAGAACGGCTTGATAAAGTGGCAGATCAGATGAACCGTATAGCGACTGAGGAAAAAGAAACGGATCGCGAAGCTTAAAACATAACCTTGTGATGTGCAACATATAAGCTTAAGGATTATGTTCAGGGTGAAACCCAAAAGGGGATGAAATGTAGTGGAGAATCATGAAATTGAATGGAAAGAGGAACAGCAGCGGGTTGACGGATTGACTAAGCTTTTGTCTGCCCATATCCGGCGATTATCTGAGGAGCTCGGACTCCATCGCAGTGATGTGGTGGATATGCGGAAAGACTTCTGGGAAGAGGTAACAGTAAACTTCAGTAGTCCAGATGATTTAGGGGAAACTTCAACAAGTCTGCGCCAACAATCCCAAATCTTGAATGAACGTGAACGCCATCATTTACAGTCGAGCAAGGCTCTAAAAAAATATAAAAAGCTACTCGTCTCTCCTTACTTTGGGCGTATTGACTTTACAGAAGCACCAAATGGAGAAACGGAAAAGATTTATCTGGGGATTGGATCCTTGATGGAGGATGATGGCACCTTCTTGATCTATGACTGGCGGGCGCCTATATCGAGCTTATATTATGACGGAGCTCCTGGCCCAACAGCTTATGAGACACCTGGTGGACTTGTTTCCGGTACAATGAATCTTAAACGTCAGTTTGTGATTTCTGATGGTGTTATTGAAGTTATGTTTGATACTGGGGTAACGATCGGCGACGAGCTTTTGCAGCAAGTGCTTAGCCATAGTGCGGATGATCGAATGAAGAGTATTGTAGCTACCATCCAGAAAGAGCAAAATGCGATTATCCGCAACGACAAAAGCCGAATGCTGGTCGTTCAGGGTGCCGCAGGAAGCGGGAAAACCTCTGCAGCATTGCAGCGGGTTGCTTATCTTTTGTATAAATACCGTGAAGTTCTGCAAGCAGACCAGATGTTGTTGTTCTCACCGAACCCGCTGTTTAATAGCTATGTTTCAACTGTGCTCCCAGAGCTGGGTGAAGAAAATATGCAACAAACCACTTTTCAAATGTATCTTGAGCATCGTTTAGGACATGAATTCCAGCTGGAAGATGTCTTTAGTCAGACGGAAAACCTATTGAATGCCCCTGATGGCCCTGAAGTGGGTATACGCAGAGAAGGCATCGCTTATAAATCATCCGTACCTTTTCTCGATGTGATTCGTCGGTATGCTACGATGCTGGAACATGAGGGCATGCTGTTCAAGCCTTTAATGTTTCAAGGTAGAGCGGTAGTCAGTAAAGAAGAAATGGAACGTCATTTCTATGCCTATGATCCCGCCATTAAGCTTGCGAACCGTGTAGACTTAATGACACGCTGGTTACTGAAGAAGATCGCTGACTTTAGCCATGAGGAAAGAAATGCTTCATGGGTTGAAGATCAAATTGAGCTATTGGACTCCAGTGATTACCACCGTGCATATCAGATGTTGCGACGTAAGAAGAAAGCCACGCAGGATAGTTTTGATGATTTTGATACTGAAAAAGAAGTGTTATCCCGGTATGTAGTCAGCCAACGCTTAAAACCGCTGCGCGGATGGACTAAACGAGGTCGTTTTGTGGATGTTAAAGGGCTGTACAGTACGCTGTTTACGGATCGTGAGCTTATGGAACGTCTAAATGGTGTTAATTCTCTGCCGGAAATCTGGGATGAGATCTGTGAACAAACACTAAAATCAATCGCAGTGAACGAGCTTGCCTACGAAGATGCTACACCATTCCTTTATTTGAAGGAGTTAAGCCAAGGCTTCCGTACCAATACGCTGATTCGTCATGTGATTGTGGATGAAGTACAAGACTACTCACCTTTCCAATTAGAGTTCATGCGCCGTTTATTTCCAAGGGCAAAAATGACCGTATTGGGTGATTTGAATCAGGCGATCTATGCACAAGGTGAGGTGCTCGGTGATTTGTCTAGTTTGGTAAGCATATATGGGGAAGAGAATACAGAAGTGATCTCGTTAACCCGAAGCTATCGCTCCACTTTTGAGATTGTGGAATTTACGCGTTCAATGATTCCTGGAGGGGAAAGAATTGTGCCGTTTAATCGCCGAGGAGAAGAACCTCAGCTAAGTGTGGTGTCTAGCGAGGATGAGCTTCTGAATGCAGTTGAAAAGGATATCCGGAATTTGCAATCCAAGGGGTATCATTATGTGGCTGTCATTTGTAAAACAGCAGAAGAAAGCGCAAGAGTTCATGATGAACTACATAGTAGGCTACCAGTAAGGCTCGTTACGAAAGAAACGCCGAATTTCCAGAAGGGAACATTGGTGTTACCTGCTTACTTAGCTAAAGGTGTGGAGTTTGATGCTGTCATCATTTACGATGGTTCAGCTGAACGATATGGCAGAGAAAGTGAGCGTAAACTGTTCTATACAGCTTGCACTCGAGCGATGCACTTGCTGCATATTTTTAGCCTAGGAGAACCAAACCGGTTTCTTCCATCTGTAAAAGCGAAGACCATGATTACAAATTCGCTGTAAAGCCCCATCTTCTGATCATAAGATCGTCCTTTCGCATTGGCGGGGGACGGTCTTTTTATATGTATGAATAAAGAGGGATGAACAAACCACAATATAGAGAGTCGTCGCAAACAATGACAAAGGTGGTCAGTTCATGAAGGAAAGAAAATGGGATCTGCTTGCACTGGCATCCATTCCACTAATTATGACCCTCGGTAACTCCATGCTGCTCCCTATTTTGCCGCAGATTTCTAAAGAACTAGGCATTAGCTCTTTTCAGGTGAGTATGCTGATTACTGTTTATGGATTGATGGCTATCGTGATGATCCCAATTGCAGGGTACCTGTCTGATGCTTATGGACGTAAAAAGGTGATTCTTCCGAGTCTGATCATTGCTGCTATTGGTGGAGCTGTCTGCGTGGTGGCGGCTTGGTTTATGAAGGGCGTTAGCGCCTATTGGGTCATTCTGGCCGGACGTTTATTACAAGGGATAGGTGCGGCTGGTGCTTTTCCTATTGTGCTGCCCTTCGTTGGTGATTTATTCAAGGAAGAAAAGGATGTAAGCAAAAGTCTGGGAATTATTGAAACCTCAAATACCTTTGGTAAAGTACTCAGTCCGATTCTTGGAGCTTATCTTGGAATATGGCTTTGGTTTGCACCTTTTATCGCTATTCCTGTTCTATGTCTAATTTCATTTGCTTTAGTTCTTTTTCTGGTTCGAAAGCCGGAAGCGAAGGAACAACCTGAGAAACAGGGTATAAGAGAATTTTTATCCGGAATTGTGAGCATTTTGCGAGAAAAGGGACGATGGTTGTATGCTATTTTTGCCATAGGCGGTATCTGTATGTTTGTAACCTTTGGCGTTCAATTCTATTTATCGGAAATGCTGGAATCTAAATTTAATATGCATGGGGCAATGAAGGGGTTTGTGCTGGCAATACCATTAGCCTTGTTATGTCTGTCTTCATATGGAACAGGAAAGATCATTGGTCAGAACAAAACGCTAATGAAATGGCTGGGCTTTGGAGGTATGGTGTTACTAACTGCAGCAATGATCTTTGCGGGGTTCAATAAAGGTATTTATTTCTTAGTCGGGTTTATGGGCTTAGGTTGTGTTGGAATCGGGATTGTGCTTCCTTGTATGGATGCATTAATCACGGAGGGAATTGAGAAAGAGAATAGCGGCACGATAACCGCTCTCTATAGCAGTATGAGGTTTATTGGGGTAGCCGCAGGGCCGCCAGTGGTATCGCTGCTGTTAAGCAGTGGTCATTGGGTATTATTCGCTTTGATGGCTACAGTCGGCGCAATTGGTGGATTGCTGACATTATTTGCAGTAACGCCAAGCAAGGGGAGCAAGGGAGAATCTGGCGTGAAAGAAACGGAGCAGGTAAATCCGCGCCTCTTATCAAAGCGTGTTCGTCAGACTTCTGCAAGGACTTTAGATGGAAAAAAGAGCTATCCTTAAGCTGCGATGCCGTAGCTTGCGGGATAGCCCTTTGATAAAAGAATGAAAGACAATCTTATGCTTGTGGTACGGATTCCCAATCCTTCAGGAAGCGTTCGATACCGTTATCTGTCAGCGGATGCTTCCAGAGGGTAGGCAGGAGCGAACCTGGGATGGTAGCAATGTGAGCACCAGCAAGAGCGGCTTGCTCAACATGCGCAATGTTACGGATGGATGCTGCAATAATTTCGGAAGTCATACCGTAGTTAGTTAGGATGGTCTTCAGATCCTTGATCAGCTTCATTCCGTCAACACCGATATCATCCAGACGTCCTACGAAAGGAGAAATATAAGTTGCGCCTGCTTTTGCAGCCATCAAGCCTTGAGCCGCTGAGAAGACAAGCGTTACGTTAGTTTTAATACCTTTTTTTGTAAGCTCATAACAAGCTTCCAAGCCATCTTCAGTCATAGGGAGTTTAATGACAACGTTTGGAGCCCACTCAGCAATTTCGTATGCTTCTTTAAGCATTTCTTCTGCTGTAAGTCCGATTACTTCTGCACTTACAGGACCTGGAACGATTGCTACGATTTCTTTGATAACATCTTTAAACAATCTTCCTTCTTTAGCGATGAGCGACGGGTTAGTCGTTACGCCATCCACTAATCCGAGGCGAGTAATACGTTTGATCTCTTCAATATTTCCGGTGTCCAAGAAAAACTTCATTTTAAGTTTCCTCCCTTGATTTCCATATGGATTGACAAACAATATTCATATTTTCATTATGAGACATGTCAAACGAAGTTTCAACTGTTATTTTGAATATTTCAAAATAACTTTATAGATTGAATATCGCTTACACTTGTTATAGTGTTGATAATATAGGATTGGTCTATGCAGTTATCCATGATAATATATAATCGGTATTGTTATTATGGAGTATTGGGTGGGACGTGATGAAATGTACTCGATATTAGTTATTTTGCTTGTGCTCGTGTTGTCAGTTGCCGGATTCTTGGCCTACCAGAACAGCAAATTGGTATCTAATCAGAAAAAATTAGGGACTTTATCACGCAATCCTTCACTAATGTATTCTATCTTTGACCAATCTTGCGCTGCTAGCGTGGAAGATCCAGACGTAATACCTTTAGTTCAATACACAGTTTTTGTGGAGTCCAGCGGTCAGGCAGTTGTGAATAAGCCTTTAGCAATCATTAATCTATGTAGAGTAAGTGCGGGTAGAGGAAATCTAGTTCTCGCTGATGTCGAACGCAGTGTGCTGGAGCACATTAAATTGGCAGCCCCCTCAGATGCTTTCATTGAGCATAAAGCTTACTTACATAGGGCTGCTAACCATGCTGAAAAAGAGATGATCCTAAACTTAGAGGATGTAGTGAAATTACAATATACATAAGACAGAATGAAGAATATTGATTTTTTTGGCTGCAAGAAGGATAATACGAATTTGGATACAAGAAAAGAGGGAAATAGAGTGTCGCCCGGAACAGAAGTGAATTTTGAAGTAGTTGATCCAGAGAACGCTGATTTAAGAGAACTTATTACGTTTCTGGATGAAGAACTGAAGATGCGTTATCCGCATGAGACGATCTATGTTGTTGATTTCGAGGATCCCAAAGTAAAAGAAATGACTTTCGTAGTAGCCTACTTAAACGGAAAACCAGTGGGCTGTGGTGGGCTTCGTCCACTGGATTATCTCGGAATAGAGATCGTAACGATGGAGTTGAAGCGCTTTTATGTAGATTCTAGTTATCGTAAAATGGGCATAGCTACAAATATGCTGTTATTCCTTGAAGAACAAGCATTAGCGGCGGGGTTTAAGGAGATCCGATTGGAGACCGGAATTAAGCAGCCAGAAGCGATTGCGCTTTACGTCAAGCATGGCTACCAACCGATTGATTTATTTGGACCCTACATAGGTGATCCGGATAGTCTCTGTTACGGCAAAAACTTGGATGTCGATGTTCTATCGGAGTCCTCCTGATTAATAGGTGATTTCAAGATTAATATACATTTTTTATAATGGATAACATGGGGGTATTAAAATGAGTATCAACGTTAAACAACTAGCAGCTGAAAAAGCAGTGGAATATGTAGAAGATGGAATGAAGGTAGGTCTGGGTACGGGATCAACTGCCTACTGGGCAATCCGCAAGCTCGGTGAACGCGTCAGTGAAGGCTTGAAAATTACCGCAGTAGCTACTTCACGCGCTTCCGAAGAGCAAGCACGAGAGCTGGGAATTCCACTGGTAGCTTTTGGTGATATTGATAGTCTGGACTTAACCATTGACGGAGCGGACGAGCTAGACAGCAGTCTGCAACTAATTAAAGGCGGCGGCGGCGCTTTGCTTCGTGAGAAGATTGTAGCTAGTAATAGTACCCGAATGATTGTGATTGCCGATGAAGGTAAAGTTGTAAACACGCTAGGCAAATTTCCGTTGCCGGTGGAAATCGTTCCTTTCGCGTGGGAATGGACTGTGGCAGAGCTTGCCAAACTGGGTTGCCAGCCTGAATTGCGTCGCAGCGGAGAAGAGTTGTACAAGACGGATAATGGCAATTACATTGCGGACTGCCGATTTGAAGCGATAGAAGCTGCACCGAAGCTTGCACTGACCATCCAAAACATCCCGGGTGTTGTAGATCACGGCCTATTTATTGGGATTGCAGCGATGGCGATCGTAGGTAAACTTGATGGAACTATCGAAATTATTGAAGCTCAACCTAAGAATTGATTAACCGCAGACATAAAGAAACTTACCGTTCATGGCCGCTAAAAGGATTGACACGGGTAGTGCTAACTCTGTATAGTGCTACTGTTATCTATTGGATGTTTATCGGATTTGGACGTGAGGTACATACCGGAGGTCCTCTTCAGTATAATCTGGTTCCATTTCGCACGGTGTCACTTTATTTCAACTTGGATAACGGTTTATCACTTATCAATCGGCTAGTAAATCTGCTAGGAAATGTTGTAGTTTTTATTCCATTTGGTTTTCTTTCGCCAATAGTAAAGATACGTCCTGTTTCTTGGCTTAGAATCTCGCTATATGCTGTCCCTTGTATTCTGCTTTTGGAGTGCTTGCAAATGCTGCTGCATGTGGGAAGCTTCGATATTGATGATTTACTATTAAACATGCTGGGTGTGTGGACAGGCTACGGATTGTTTCGAGTGATTAGCTGTAAAAGGAACAAAGAAGGAGAAATGTGAAGAATGTTGATTGATCTTAAACCCCTCATTGGTACATCTGAGGTGAATGAGCTGCTGACCTATGCGGTCATAGATGATCCGAATGCTCTACAGCAGACTTCGTCTGAGTATAGCGAACAAGCCGGGCTAAAGTTATATGGCTGGGAAGAGGAAGAATTACTGCTTGGTCTTGTAGGTTTTGAAGAAACAGAAGATGGTTCCTTGGATATTCGGCATATTGCTGTATTGCCAGAGAACAGAGGAAAAGGCTATGCACGGGGGATGATTCTGGAGCTGCTTACTACGCGTCAGCCGCGTTATCTGGTAGCTGAAACAGAGGATGAGATTGCTGCAGATTTCTACCGTAGTCTTGGGTTCATGGTGTACAGCCTCGGCGAAAATGCAGCAGGCATTGAAACGCTGAGATGTGTTTATGAAGTAGAAGAGATCGAGGATGAGGAATAAACAGTTTTTAAAAGACATACAATGGCAGGTCGAGATGAAATCTCGGCCTGTTTTTTTGTTGGGTCACCTTAAATTGTTCCTTAGAATTGTAAAGTTGACTTTTGAAATAAATGGGATTATAGTTTGACAATGAAACTGTTCTACAGTTGAACTATATTTGGAGGTAGGAAGCTTTGGAAGATGAAGTTCAGCATTGGATTAACCGTTATATGGATGCTTATATGATGGTGACTCGACAAGTAGCCGCAAGAATTAAAGATAGCATTGCTGCAGATACAACGAATGATCAGTATCAAATTCTGCGTCTGATTAATGCTCAGGAACAATGTACATCTACATATCTAGCAGAAACTTTTTGCGTGGGTAAAAGCTCCATTACAGCAATAATCAACAGACTGGTGCAAGCGGGCATTATTGAGCGCACTCGTGACGAGAATGATCGTCGTCAGGTGTATTTATCGATGTCAGAGCATGGTAGAAGAGTATTTGAAGCAGCTGAGTCGCAAGTACATGAAGTAGTGGCCCCGTATTTGTTTCATTTTGAAAAGAAGGATATTGAGACGTTCATCATGATGTTTGAGAAACTGGCAAGTCTAATTCAGAATGATAATGGAGGGAAGAGCCAATGAAGACGATTCTAAAAGCAAGATGGGCGGTTATCGCAATCTGGCTCGCTGTAGCGGTGGTGCTAGTGATGACGGCCCCGTCTTTCTCTGATCTTGTCCGTGAGAAGGGGCAGGTTACCGTTCCAGAGGGATACCCTTCATCAAGAGCAGCAGAAATCATGAAGGAAGCGTCAAGTGACAAGGGAGGCGAATCACTCCATCAAGTAGCCCTTGTGTTCAATAACCCGAAGGGAATCGGAGCGGAAGAAACAGCAAGTATTCAACAAGGCGTTGAGAAGCTGGCTGCGAATAAGGAAGCTTTGCAGTTAGATTCCATCACCGATCCTTTTTCACAAAGTGAGCTTAAAGATACACTGATTGCCAAAGATGGCAAGACTATTATGGTGGCGTTGTCCGTAAAAGGTGAAGGAGAGGCTGTTACTGCGCTGCCAGATAAAGTGGATGAGATGCTCTCAGGTGTTAAAGCAGATCATTATTTGACCAGTGAAGGTCTGATTACAGAGGATATGATTGCAAGCTCAGAAGCAGGGCTAAAGAAGTCGGAGTATATTACAGTTGTCTTTATCCTACTTATTCTATTCGTCGTGTTTCGTTCGTTCGTAGCGCCTTTTGTACCGCTGCTGACCGTGGGTATCAGCTATATTGTATCCCAATCTGTCGTGGCTTTTTTGGTGGATCGTTATGATTTTCCTTTATCAACGTTTACTCAAATCTTTATGGTTGCGGTCATGTTCGGGATCGGTACGGATTATTGTATTCTGCTGATCAGTCGCTTTAAAGAAGAATTGATGACCGCAGAAAATACTAAAAGTGCAATCATTGCAACTTATCGAAAAGCTGGAGGAACGGTGTTCTATTCGGGCTTAGCGGTGTTTGTAGGTTTTGTAGCGATTGGGTTATCGAAATTTATTCTCTATCGTTCAGCAGTAGCTGTTGCAGTTGGTATTGCAGTTATGCTATTGGCACTTGTGACGATTGTTCCATTCTTTATGGCTGTTCTAGGCAAAAAGCTATTCTGGCCCTCCCGTGGCAAGCTGGAGCATAGTGAGAGCCGTATTTGGGGATGGGCAGGTTCTTTTTCTTTAAAAAGACCGTGGGCCGCACTTCTAATCGTTGCAGTAATCGTATCCCCATTCCTAGTCACCTATAGCGGTAAGCTGTCCTTTAACAGCTTGGAGGAAATTGGATCGGAATATGCTTCCGTTAAAGGCTTTAATATTATTTCGGAGAGCTTCGGACCAGGTGAATCGATGCCTGGCAAGATCGTTATCAAGAATGATGATCGTATGGACAATTCAGAATATCTGGGACTTGCGGAGAAAATTAGCCGCGAGCTGGAAAAAGTGGATAGTGTAAAATCGGTTCGGAGTATGTCACGTCCAACAGGTGAGTTGATTAGTGATTTCTTGATTCCGAATCAGGTGGGTACTCTTTCTGATGGACTGGACCAGAGTAACGAAGGTCTGACCAAGATTCAGACCGGCTTGTCTGAAGCTAGTAAACAGCTTAGCGATAATGCTCCTAAACTTACAGAGGCTGTTGCAGGGAGTGCTAAGCTGACAGAGGGCACAGCGGATCTCAAAGACGGAATTGTTGCTTTAGGTGCTGGGCTCACCCAGATTGAGAGCGGGATTAAGAGTGGCTCAGCGGGTGCAGGAGAGATCAAATCCGGTCTTCAGCAGGCAGCAACAAGTGCTAAACAGTTAGCAGATGCAAATGCGAAGTTACTTGAGGGCTATAAAAAAATCGGTGGGGGCTTAACCCAGCTGGATGAAGGACTCGGGCAGCTTCCGAAGCAGCTACAAGGTGTTGCAGAGGCATTAAAAGGACTGGACGGTTCCTTCGCTGGCCTAGAGAGCAGTTATCCGGAAATTGTTCAGGATGTAAATTATTTGACGATCAAAGGTACAGTAGCACAAAGTGGTACGGGTGCAGCGCAACTAGCAGCCGGACTTGGTCAGGTTTCAGAACAGCTTAAAGGTGCAGCTACTGGCTTAAATGAGGCGAATGCCGGTTATGCCAAAGCTGCGGCTGGGCAAACCGCGCTCGCGCAAGGTTTAGCTAAGCTTGTAGCTGGAATCGGTCAACTGCAATCTGGACTCGATCAGGCGGCAGCAGGTCAAGGACAGATCGTAGAAAAGATTCCATCTATCACAAGTGGTCTTGATCAATTGCAAGGCGGACAGAAGCAGCTTGCAGATGGTTTTGGTGAATTGACAGGTCAGATTGGAGCCTTAACCACTGGACTGAGCGATAGTGCTGATGGATTGAAGCAAATTACAAGCGGTCTGGGCTCGGCACAAGAATACTTGAATCAGATTCAAGCGGCTAAGGATGAAGAGCTGAGCGGATTCTTCGTACCGGCTGAGGCACTTAAAGCTGAAGGTATAAAGCAGGTATTTGACACGTACTTATCTGATGACCGTAAGGTGATGACATTGGACGTGGTATTCACCGAGAATCCTTACAGCTCAGAGGCTATAGATAGTGTGGGTGATATTCAAGCAGCAGTAGATCGTGCAGTTAAAGGCACGAAGCTTGAAAATGCTGAAACAGCTATTAGCGGGGTTACAAGTAGTCAAAGCGATTTGCGGAATATTTCCAATGAAGACTATACGCGTACAGTAATCTTGATGCTGAGCGGTATTTTCATCATATTAGTGTTGCTGCTTCGTTCAATCGTAATGCCGATTTACCTTATCATTTCACTTTTGATCACTTACTTTTCAGCGTTGGGCGTTACAGAGGCAATTTTCGTTAATCTTCTGCACTATGAAGGGATCACCTGGACGACGCCATTCTTTAGTTTTGTTATGCTGATTGCACTAGGTGTGGATTATAGCATTTTCTTAATGGCCCGGTTTAACGAAAATAAAACATGGGACGTAAAAGAAGCGATTCTACACGCTATGCGCAATATGGGTACAGTTATCCTTTCAGCTGTAGTTATTCTGGGTGGTACCTTCGCTTCGATGTATCCTTCTGGGGTATTGTCGATGATGCAGATTGCTACAGTGGTGCTCGTAGGATTGGCCTTGTATGCTTTAATCTTCCTGCCGTTCTTTGTCCCTGTAATGGTACGGATCTTCGGCCGAGGAACTTGGTGGCCATTTACGGTTAAACAGAGCGGAGAAGCTAACAAGCAGGATTTAAATATGTAACTGGGACTATACCCCATTTATGAATCAGAAGTCATAACAAGTTGTTTTTTTGCAGCCAGCCACCGATATATTTATCGGTGGCTGGCTTTTTATTTGAGTAGAATGAATCGCTTCGATGGGACATTATTAGCGGGGAGAACTACTAATCCGTTCAATTGTCATGGGTCTTTTATCCATTGTCGTCTGGTTCTTTAGGTTATTGTTATTATGTTTTCGGAAAATTATAATAACACTGGATTCGTTTTCAAAGTCTCCAAATTACAACTAGAAAGCGAGATGATGAATGATGAAAGTAAGCATGAAGAACAGCAGTATCGCAAAGAAGGTTGTTCCATTTGTTATTACAGCGGGGGTTATTGCCGGAGTAGGACTTATCGATACCGATAAAGCGTTAGGACACGGTTATGTATCCGAACCAGCAAGTCGTGCGAAGCTTGGTGCAGCGAATAATGTGGGTTCTGTACAATATGAGCCACAGAGTCTAGAGGCACCAAAGGGCTTCCCATTGGCGGGTCCTGCGGACGGGAAGATTGCATCTGCGGGTGGCATGTTCGGAGGAATTCTGGATCAACAATCAAGTGATCGCTGGATTAAGCACGATATGGTTGGCGGAGTCAATGACATCACTTGGTATCATACAGCACAACATAGAACAACAAAATGGCATTACTATATTACGAAAAAAGGTTGGAATCCTAATACGCCAATTAAACGATCCGATTTAGAGCTTATTGGAACTTTTGAAAATGGCGGTAAACAGCCTGAGCGTTCTGTGACGCACAAAGTGAATGTCCCAACTGACCGCAGTGGATACCATGTTATTTTGGCGGTGTGGGATATTGATGATACAGCGAATGCCTTCTACCAAGTCATTGATGTGAATCTAAAGAACGGTGAATCAGGACCTGGGGTACAACCAGACACGGAGAAGCCGTCAACAGTAACGGGGTTACACACTATGAGTGTAGAATCGAGCAGTGTAGATCTTATGTGGAATGCTGCAACAGATAACGTAGGCGTAGATCATTACATGATTTATCGCGGGGATAGCGTCGGTATAGCGAAACAAATCGGAACATCCTCAACAACGAGCTTTAAAGACATTACTGTAGAAGCAGGTAAAATTTATACATATTATATTGTTGCGGTGGATCGTGCAGGAAACACGTCAGGCTCAAGTAATATTATTGTTGTTAGCACACCAAACCCGGAAGTGGTTATACCTCCAGTGGAAACACCAGATACTGTGAAGCCTTCGATGGTTGAGGGGCTGCATACCATGTCAGTGAAGCACAATAGTGTTAATCTGATGTGGAACGCCGCCCAAGATAATGTAGGTGTTGATCATTATGTTGTGTATCGAGAGGGTGTTGAATTGACCCAAACTAAGGGAACTTCCTTTACGGATTTAACGGTGCAAGCTTCCACTACGTACAATTATCATGTGAGAGCTGTAGACGCTGCTGGTAATATTTCAGACAAGAGCTCTTTGTATACAGTCACAACCCTTGTGAAACCCGTATTACCAGATGTAGCAGCTTGGAATGCAACCGGGTTGTACATTGTAGGAACAAAAGTTGAATACAAGGGTAACGTTTATGAAGCTCGATTGACATTTAGAAGTTTCGGTGATACCAACTGGAATCCGGAGTCGGCATTATCGCTTTGGAAATTAGTGGCGAACTAATAACATCGTTTCCCCCCAATTTATTATAAAAAAACGGAGATCATTTCTGATAATCAGAAGTGATCTCCGTTTTTTGGGTAAGGAGTCGTCAAGTTTATTTCATCTTGGCAAAAAAGCTGCGCAACGCCCAACCGCGCTCCTGCCGTTTTTTATATTTAGGAAGTGAACGATAAACAGCGGTGGACTCTTCGAAAGCTCGTTTCGCATCCTCTGATCTGCCAAGCGCTTTATACATCGAGCCAGCCAGATAATACGCCTCAGAAGAAGAAGACTGGATTTCTTGATACTGAGTAACGTAATGTAATGCTTTATCATGATTCGTATGGCGGAAAGTTTCCGCTAACCAAAGATATGGCTGTCCATATCGAGCCTTACGGTTGATCTCCAGACCACGAAGCATTTGTGCTTCGCCTTCCTCCAAAGCGCCTAGCTTAAGATTCACATGTCCGAGTTCTACCCAATATTCAGCAGATTGTTCATAACGGTCCTCGATTTGCAGTAGGAGATCCTTCGCTTCCCTGTATTTTTTACGTTCTGTCAAACTCCGCGCTAAATCAAATTTGGATGAAACATCATTAGGATTTAAAGAAATGGTTGTTCGTAACTTGGAAATTTGACGCATTCTTTTGAAGGGCTTTGTAATGCTGGGGAAGATGCCCACATATCGCCGATCCAAGAAATACAAGATAAGAAGCAGGATGAATATAGCCAGAAAAGGGTTGCCCACTAATCTGAAGAGCAGTAAAACACCTATAAATTTAAGCATAACTTCCCTCCATAATCATTTGGTTCCGGTATTGCGATTGAAAAGAGTAGATCCAAGGCAGCGTAATTATAACATAATTCAAAGCAATCTGAATCCCAGGATTTAAAAATTATACAACTTTGAGCAGCTTAATAGCGTCTTAGTGTAAGATGAATAATAATTACAATAATATCATAAGAAGGGAAAAATAAGATGAACTTATTAGCAAGGAAGTTACAGCTGTTTAGTTTGGTTGTTTGTTCTACTTTTATGGCTGTTACGTCAGTCCCACAAGTGATAAGCGCGGATCCCTCATCCGCGAAGCTGAGTGGAATTAAGGAGATTGTTGCCACTTCTGGATTTTGGGGAGGGAGCTCCTTCGCACTGGGGACTGACGGAACCGTATGGTCTTGGGGGAGCAATGTTTTTGGACAATTTGCAAATGAAACTGCAGGTCCTGAAGGGTGGACGATTACTCCCCATCGCATAGCAGCGCTTGATCGTACGAAGCAGTTAGAGATCGGTGGAATTTATTATGTTGCGCTGAACGAAGACGGGACGGTTAAAGCTTGGGGAGATTACCGGGATAAGAATGCTATAGAAGTAGGCAATGGGGTAAGCACTAAACAGCACAAGGTGCTGCTTCCTCAGGTTATCTCTGGGATGACCGATGTAGTCAGTATAGCTTCAGGCATACACAATACCTTAGCTTTGAGAAAGGATGGAAGCGTACTCCAGTGGAATCCTCCAGAAATCACTGATGTAGGTTTTACAGAGTTGCCTGCTGCTACCAAGGTTCAGGGTTTAAGTGAGGTAATGTGGGTCGGTAACAGTGACTATCAGGCCGCAATTCGCACCAACGGTACTCTTTGGATTTGGAGCGCTAACCCGCAAATAGAGAATACAAAAGCGGTGAAGAAGCCGACCCCAGTCAAGGATTTATATCATGTGAAGTCCGTTTCTATGAACTGGAGGAGTATACTGGCGTTAACTGAGAATGGAAGTGTCTGGGCAACGGTTGACAGCAATAATTATAACGAAATCATGATGAAGAAGATGCCAGGTCTTACGGATATTGTATCTGTTCAGACGAAAAATGGGTTCAATCTTGTTGCCAATAAAAAAGGAGAATACTGGGTATGGGAAGCTGGCACTTTATTGCAAGGTCTGCAAAAGATCACAGTCATAAAGCCGATCTCCAAACTTACGCTGGATTTAGGTGGCTTTGTAGCTGTTAAAAAAGATGGCACCGCGTGGACTTGGAATACCCAATCATCAACCGACAGTAAATGGGTCTTTACTAAGCCTAAACAAATCAAAGGCTTGAGTAATCCGGTTTCTTTTGCCACGGGGGAAAATAGTAAATATGCAGTTTTGAAGGATGGAACAGCAGTAGCTTGGGGGACGAATATGTTTGGTCAACTTGGAATCAGCGCGCTTGATTCACGTCCTTTTACTGTATCTCCTATCTTGAAGCCTGTTACTGTAATCGTGGATGGGAAGAAGATCGACTCCGCACAGTCTGCTATATTCTTGGATGGAAGTGTAAGAGTACCGATCAGGGAAGTGGCGGAAAATCTGGGCTACACCCTCTCATGGGACGGAGATATGACGCTCTCGAAAGAAGGCAAGAAAATCATCTTTAAAGAGGGAGCCATTAAAGTAAGTTATGCATCACTTGTTCCAGCGGCAGCTTTGGCTAAGGCACTAGGTGTTACTGCAGAGTGGAATAGTAAACTGTACCAATTAACGATACAAACAAAAAGATGACTTTCATTTAACACTTATTTTAATATTCTGATGTACAATAAGTGAATTATCTCAATTGAACCATAATAACCAGTCTGGAGTGATAGGTATGGCTTTTACAATATGTGTGTTCGCCGGTTCGAATCCAGGTCTTAATTCAGAATATACAGAAATGGCTAGAGAGTTGGGTTATCATATAGCTGCACAAGGTTGTAGGCTGGTTTATGGAGGTTCAAGAAATGGCCTGATGGGACAGGTGGCAGACGGAGTGTTGGCAAATGGTGGTGAAGTCGTCGGTATCATGCCAGTGGATCTTTTTAAAGATGAAATCAGGCATTCTGGGCTAACGAATCTGATTGAGGTCTCTAGTATGCATGAACGAAAGGCCGTTATGAGCGGTATGGCTGATGCGTTTATTGCCCTGCCGGGTGGTCTCGGAACCTTTGATGAGTTATTTGAAATTCTATGCTGGATGCAGATTGGGATTCATCAGAAGCCTATAGGGCTGCTGAATATAAGAGGTTATTTTAATCCACTGTTAGCCATGATCACTCACAGTGTAAGTGAAGGGTTTGCTCCAAAAAATGCATTGAAAATGTTAGATATGAACTCTGATCCCGAATATTTGCTTGAACTGATGAGAGGTCAAGTTGATCATAGTAATAAAGGTTTTGGGAACCCTAGATTTCCATCACAGCGTTAGATTCTAGGCTTCCACTGCTATAGGGAGCAAATGAACGGTTTACAAAATAAGGACGCAAACACTTAACGGTGATTGCGTCCTTATTGTTATTTTTTTAAAAAATCATTCATTAATAGGGGGAAGGTTTATGATACAAAAATTAGGTTTTGCGATTGACGACCGTTTGTTAATTATTAATGCCGACGATTTTGGAATAACTAAAGGAACTAATGAAGCTATTGTTAACTTATTTGAAGAAAAAGCAATAACATCCACATCTATTATGATCCCTTGCCCAGACTCAAATGAAGCAATGGAGATTGTCAATAGTAAAGGGATAAAGAATATTGGAATTCATCTAACTTTAACAAGCGGCGAGAAACATCTGTATCAACCAGTATTCAAAGAAAGAAATTTAAATAGTTTAATTACGGCGGAAGGATATTTTCATCAAGATGCCACTCTTCTGGAAAGAAACGCTGCTGCTAATGAGGTTAAATTAGAGATGGAATCGCAGATCCAAAGTGCAATTTTACAAGGCATTGATCCAACTCATCTGGATAGTCATGGTGGAAGCATTATGGGGTTATTCACAGGGCGAGATTTTATAGAAATAACATTTGATTTATGTGAAAAGTACCAACTACCCTTTAATTTACCTAGTAGGATCTTAGACCAACCATTTTTTAATAATGATCAATTGAGATTGTTTCAAAAAAGAATTTCTTCAGCAAAAGAGAGGGGGATTTTATTAATCGATGATATAGTTTCTCTTCCATATTGTTTTAACCCCAATGCTGAGTACAGCAAAATGAAAAGGAGATTAACTGATCTATTAAAGAATCTAAAACCTGGAGTAACCCAGTTAACTATACATCCTTCTAAAAAAACAGAGCAGTTAATAGCGATAACGGAATGTTATACAGAAAGAGAATTGGAGTATCTTCTTCTAAATGATATTGAAATTAAGCAAGTGATTAATAATGAGCAAATTAAACTTATTTCGTGGAGTGACATTCGTGATTTACAAAGAGGTATTTAGCGCATTGCAAAAAAGGGATCATTTAAATTTGTTTAAACAGAAAGTCATAAAAGTGATTAAACTTTGGAGAAGCTGGGTAAGTAACCATATGCAATTAAGCGAAAATAGAAATTTCAGGAACGACACGGAAGGAGGTTAGAATTCAATGAATGTGATGGTACATAATCTTATGGCTTACAATCATCAGTTTTTTAGACCTCAGCCCGTGGTCAATCCTAAACAAGAGAGAGCTAATAAGAAGAAGCAGAGTTTTCAGGAAGTCTTGAATGAAAAAATGAAAGTGTATGGCACATACAAAAATATTAAGTAAGAGCTACTACATATGTCTGCTGAAAAAAGCCGGAACGCATTGATCCCAAGGGTCAGTGTGTTCCGGCTTTTTTTAGGGTCTAACCTCATAAAATTGGCAACTCTTACGAGCGTAATAAGTCAGATCGCTAACCCTCGACTGAATAACTACATCAGAATCGGTGAAGCGGACAACAGTGGCCCCTGAATTCACCAAATGATCGTCCTGAAATACACGAACAGGTAGTTTGCGGTCAACGGCTTCTTGGAAATCGCTGTCTGTTAGCAGCGGGCGGTTAATTGGCATAAGTATTTAACTCCTTTTGATCATTTAATGAAGTTAGAAATAAAAATAGTATACCTGTGGAAGCATGAGAAATCCAATATAAATGAAGCTGACGAACATTCTATGAGCAGCACATTTGGACAAAATTCTATACGCCCATCTCAGACATAACATAGTTATGAATGTATTAAGGGGGTTTAGATATGCATTGGCTTTCCATCATCATTATTGGGTTGGCTTCAAATTTGGATAACTTAGGAATAGGCGTTTCCTTTGGCGCTAGGTCCACAAGAATTACACCATTTTCTAATCTGATTATTGCTGTTCTGTCGATGCTGGCTACATATATCTCAATAACTTCAGGTGAGTATGTGTCAGAATATTTTTCTGAAGCGAATGGAAATGCCATTGGAGGGTGCTTGATTCTGTTTATGGGAATCTGGAGTATTAGAGCTGTGCATAAAAAAACAACTTCAAATGTAAGCATGGATATAGAGAGCAACGTCGTGAGCACATCTTCTACAGATACTGGCTATCGTCATGTTTTAAAATGGCAAGAATCGATTTGGCTTGGTGTGGCGCTAGCTATCAATTGTATTGCAACAGGCTTTGGAGCAGGGATCAGCGGCGTGAACGCAACATTCACAGCGATCTCAGTGGGTGCCTTTTCGTTTATCACTGTTACTGCCGGAATGAAAATCGGGAATCGAATGTCCAAAACCTGGCTAGGTAAACATTCTGATCTTATCGGTGGATTGTTATTAGTAGGCATAGGTCTGTATGAAATATTTATTTAAGGAAGGTCAATGATACGAAGTAAATGTTTAAGACCACATTCAATTGAATGTGGTTTGTTAGCAACGATTTTTGAACGCTTGCTGGAAAATCTAACGAAAACAATCACAAACCGTTAATCGTGGAACTCATATCGACGGCATTGTAGATACAGTTAGCTGCAGCGGTACATTCGTAGTCTCTTAACAATGTCCTACCCTATCACCCGGTTTTTGGATATACTTGGTATATTAATATATTGGAGGTCAGACATTGAAAAAGAAAATTATCGAAACTTTAGGGCATAATGCTACCGATGACAGCGCGCAAGCTATAGAGCTGGAGAAGAGGCATGAATAGAAAAACACTTTATTTGATGCTCCTAGTCATATCTTTATCAGCATGTTCTTCAAATGTGCAGAATACACCACCGGAACCCACAAAATCACCCGAAGAAGTCAATAAAGCATTATCCGGTCTGATTGAGGAGAGGGATGAGTTTGGAGAATTCTCAGTCTATTATGCACAAACAACCATTGATAACATAGACAAGAATGATTTTTACGTTTATTTCATAAAAAACGAAGAAGGTATTGTCTCAAATCTTCATTATGTGGTTGATTATATAGGTAATCGTCAGATTGACACAAAGTGGATTAAGATTAGAGCAGATGAGGAAGTTTTTGAAGTTACTAATAATGCGGGAATTCTAATAAAGAAATCATTTTCTTATAGTACTGTACGTGAAGTTTATGAAGATACTGTTTATCTTAATGATTTAAAGATGATAAAGGCGATGGCTAATGCCGAGAAAACAATTGTGCGATTGACAGGATTGGGTTTATACCAGGAAGACATAGTACTGAGTAAACGTCAGAAACAGGCCATGCTAAACGTTCTCAGAGCCTATAAAAACGCTGGTGGGGAAAACAAATTTTATGGTAATGAACTTTGAGTCCTCTTATGAGGGCTTTTTTTAATTGAATCAGAAGTATTTCCACCACAAATCGGAAGTTTGCCTCCTCAAAAAAAGAATATAAACCCTGTACACTAAATCTTGTAAGAGAAACCTTAGAAAGGGGTACAGGGGAATGAATAAAGTAAAACACTTGGCGCTTTCGTTAGTCGCTATCATGCTTGTAGGTTCACTGGCAGCATGCGGAGGTAACAACGCCGAGAATAATGCATCAAGTAAAAATACAGGTAACAACGCAGCAAGCACAAGTGAACCTACAAAAGATGAGGGTACTGAGCCTGCTGAGAAAATCGAACTTTCTTTCTGGACACTCGGAAACGTGAACTATGAGGATCTAGCGAAAGAGTACACGAAGGAACATCCAAACGTTACGATCAAGGTTCAAAATACCGGTGACCAAACGGCTCACCATAATAATTTGACCACTGCTTTATCGGCGGGGTCGGGCGCACCAGATATTTTCCAACTTGAAATCGGTTTCATGGAGCGTTTTATCAATGCACAGGATAAATTCTATAACCTGAATGATCTCGGAGCCAAAGATATTCAAGCGAACTATCTGGATTGGAAATGGAAACAAGCCTCTTCCGTAGATGGAAGCTTCCAGCTGGGTCTTCCTACAGATATCGGTCCAACGGTTGTGTATTACAGAACAGATTTGGCTGAAGAAGCGGGATTACCAAGTGACTCCGAAGGATTTGGCGCAGCGATTGATACTTGGGACAAGTTCGCAGCTGTAGCCAAAGCTTTCAAGGAAAAGACAGGCAAACCGTTTGTAGACCTTACTGATCTTACATTTAACGCATTACGTGACCAATCTGCGGATGAAATCTATTTCAGCAAAGCGGATGGCAGCTTTATCGGAGACACTAATCCGCAAGTTCGCAAAGCTTATGATTTCACAGTTAAAGGTATCCAAGAAGGCTGGATCAGCAATGTGATGCTCTGGTCTCCTGAATGGGGACAAGGGATGAACGACGGATCATTTGCAGTGGTTATGGGACCTGCTTGGATGGCAGGGAATGTTAAGAGTAATGCTCCAGACTCCACTGGCAAATGGAAAATCGCGCAGCTTCCAGAAGGTGCTGGTAACTGGGGTGGTTCGTTCTTGACACTCCCTAAAGAAGGTAAGCATTCTAAAGAAGCTTATGACTTTATCGCATGGATGGATAACAAGGATAATCAACTGGAATCATTCAAAACAAAAGGTTTGATGCCTTCCATTCCAGCACTGTACGAAGATCCGGCATTCGTAGATTTCAAAGATGAATTCTTCGGTGGACAACAAACAGCTGTTGAATTTGGTAAAGCTGCTAATCGAGTAAAACCTGTATACTACGGTCCTCTTCATGACCAAACCGATACCTTCTTCAAAAATGCACTGAAAAATGTGCTGGAGAAAAAGGCTGATCCGGCTAAAGAGTGGGATGAAGCTGTAAAACAAGCGAAAACACTGGCTGAACGCAGTTAAGACTTCTAATAAAAGCACTCTATTTTTAGAAGGTCCGGATTCATGGAGAACGGTATTCTCTATGAATTCGGATTTATCTCACATAAACGCTTAGCGTCCTTATAGAGACGTCAAAGACGTTTTTGCTTAATACGTTAGATTACCTGGAGGTGTGACATGGCTGAGCCTGTTATTTCGAGTCCGCATGCCGAGAGCAAGCGTCCGTTTTTAACTGAACAAAGAAGGAGCCGCATCACTGCTTATACTTTCATTTCTCCTTTTTTTATTCTGTTCTCGATATTTGGACTATATCCGATCTTTTTTACGATCTACCTTTCATTCTTTAAATGGGATGCCTTGAATCCTATGAAATTCGTAGGAATGAAAAATTATGAATTGGTCACAAGCGACCCTACCTTTTGGATTTCTTTTAGCAACACCTTAATTATGGGACTGCTCGGAACTGTTCCACAGATCCTATTGGCGCTTTTGATTGCCGTATTGTTGAATTCGGGGATGACTCGTTTCAAGAAAACATTCCGCGTTCTCTTTTTCATGCCCAATATTACGTCTATCGTTGCGGTTACCCTAGTGTTTAGTACGCTGTTTGGGAACAACGGGATGATCAACTGGATGCTCAGTGGTTTAGGGCTTGATAGTGTGGCCTTCAACTCTGGCTGGTGGGGGGTCAAAATCGCGATCTCAACCATGGTGATGTGGCGCTGGACAGGGTATAATGCCATTATTTTCCTATCAGGACTTCAAAGTATTCCAACGGATTTGTATGAAGCAGCCCGTATTGATGGAGCGAACAGAAGGCAACAATTAACCTTCATTACATTGCCATTACTGAAACCGTTCATCGTATTTGTCACTTTGCTCTCGACTATAGGCGCCCTGCAGCTGTTCACTGAGCCTTATGTATTCTTAGGACAATCAGGAACGGGATCTACACGCCAGGAAGGCATCACTATGGTTACCTATTTGTATAGCGAGGCATTCCGCAATGGATTCTTCGGTACGGCGGCGGCTACGGCAGTCCTGCTGTTTGTGGTTACGATTATATTTTCTGTCCTTAATATGCTGGTTTCAAGCCGCATGGGTGGAGATACAGGAGGGGGTAAAGCGTGAGTACTGTGCGTCTATTAAAAAAAGATCCGGATGATCTTGGGATTTTCGGCAAAGTAGGATTTTATCTCATTCTGATTCTTGGTGCACTCGTGTCCATCTTTCCTTTTTACTGGATGTTTGTAGTTGGCACAAATGATAGGGGCGCAGTATTCCATGTACCCCCTTTGCTTACGGTTGGGAACCAGTTTTTTGATAATTTCCAGCGGGTTCTGGATAAAACGGATTTCTTCCAAGCCCTTGGAAACTCATTATTCGTCTCGTCTATGGTAACCATATCGGTCGTATTTTTCTGTACACTTGCTGGTTATGCTTTTGCTAAATATGAATTCCCGTTTAAAAATATTCTGTTTTACTTTGTTATTGCCACTCTATTTGTACCCCAGCAGCTTGGTGTGTTACCTACTTATGTAATTATGGCCAAGCTCCACTGGATCGACTCTTTCAAGGCGCTGATTGTTCCGGCTATGGTTAATGCCTTTGGGATCTTTTGGATGCGGCAGTATATCTCTACAGCTGTACATACGGAACTGATCGAAGCTGGACGGATTGATGGCGGAGGACATTTCCGGATCTTCTGGAACATCGCCATTCCAGTTATCACTCCAGCTATGGCAACTCTAGGCATACTGAATTTTATGACCGTATGGAATGACTTCTTCTGGCCTTTGGTCGTGTTAAAGAACCAAGAACATTTTACAATACAAATCGCGCTCCAGCAGTTATTCTCCAATCGCGACGGTCTGGATTATGGAATGATCATGTCAGCTACGTTTACGGCGACCTTGCCACTGCTGATCGTCTTCCTGTTATTTAGCCGTTGGGTAATTGCAGGACTAACCTCAGGAGCTATTAAGAGCTGATTTTACTTTTAACATTTACAAGGGAATGGGCGGTTTCGTGAAGAATACTAGAGGACAGAGACAGCAGGGGGAAGGGGAATACCATGAAGCTCCGCCGTAAAATCTTGTTCGCTATTATTCTTCTCGTCTTTATTCCAGTGATTCTGATGGGGATTGTTACTTACGTTAACTTCTCTAACGCTATGGAGAAAAAATCAAGTAACTTTTACTGGGTTTCACTGCTCGAAACGGATCGAAAGCTCAAATTCGCCCTTAGTGAGATCTCCTCGATCTCAAATTCTGCGATCACACAACCGGTTATTCAACAATCGCTCAAGCAGACTAACTTTGTGCTCACCTATGATCGCAAGCAGGAACTCAACAACTTACTCATCAATCATCCGATGATTACTTCATTTAGTTTATATAGTAAAGATCGGTTGCTTTATCAATACAATGCGCCGATGTCCTTTGAGGAGATGAAGAAGCAAAGCTGGTTTCATACTATGGAAAGTGCTGAGGGGCGCCCTGTATGGTCAGGACCTGGTGAGAACGGTTCGGCGTTATCGGGCCATCCGGTACTTGTGCAAGCCAGAGTAATCAAAGATTATTATTCTCTTGAAGATATAGGCTATTTGGTCGTTAATGTTAAGCCTGATTTACTGGATCAGATTTTCTGGGAAGCAGCAACTCTTAAGAAGGGTGATATTCTGCTGGTGAACAAGCTGGGGAATATCGTTTTTAACAAATCCGGTGAACATATTGGGCAGCGCACGGAGTTCCCTTTTTTAGAAAATGATTATGCCAAGGAACAAAACTATTACATCGACAACTATCAGGGGGAAAAATCACTCATAACCTTCCTTCCTTCACATAATAAAGACTGGTATTTGGCAGCGATTACACCGATGAATCTAATCTCTTCGGAATCTATATCTATTCGTAATATTGCGATTATTTTGAGTACGGTTTCATTGTTATCCGCCATTTTGTTTGACCGATATTTTGTTAGAAGGCTCGTTTATAGCATTAACAGCGCGGTCAACGGGATGAAACGGGTGAAGCAGGGGATTTTTACACCTATCACTACACGTTATCGTGCGGATGATGAAAGTGATTTTCTGATTGATGGCTTTAACCGGATGAGCACACAGATCAACGAATTGATTGTGCAAGTGCAGACGGAGCAGGGTCGCAAAAAGGAAGCGGAAATGAAGGCATTAATGGCACAGATTAATCCTCATTTTATTTATAATTCACTAGAATCGATTAATTCGATGGCCGTGCTGCAAGGTAATAAAGATATTAGTAAAATGGTCATTTCACTCGGCAAGCTGCTGCGAATCAGTATTAGTCAGAATCAAGAGCTGATACGGCTGCAAATGGAGTTTGAACATGTTCGCCATTATCTGGATATTCAGAAGTTCCGTTTCGAGGATAAATTTTCGTATATTATAAATCTTCCTGAGGGTCTTAGAACGTTTATGACTCAAAAGCTGATTGTTCAGCCCATTGTAGAGAATGCATTGTACCATGCGATTGAGCCGATGGAGGACCCTGGAATCATCGAAATCACAGCCTATGAAATGGGTACGGATATGATCATTATCGTAAAAGATAACGGTCCGGGCTTCGACTTAGCTAAGATGATGAATCTATGGGATAACGAGGGGGGCGGCCAGAAGAAATATAGTGATAGTGGTGTAGGACTTAAGAATGTTCATGAGCGCCTGAATATCAGATTCGGCAGTCCATATGGCTTACTTGTGTGTTCATCCCCTGGATTTGGTTCAACGATTCGAATCCGAATACCAAAAATACTGCCATAATCGATCATACAGAGGAAAAGGGGGGAGATTGACATGAAGTGGTTATTGAAGTGGGGCTGGATGTGGATATATCTAGTGCTGATATCTGGCGCTGTTCTATTTATTACTTTAGGAGATCACGAACCGATTGAAGATAATTCACCAGAAAAAATAACGCTGACTTTCCGTCACTTCTGGATCAAAGAGCATGATCGGCCACTGCTGGCTATCTTTGAAGAGATCGTGGATAAATACCAAATTGCGCATCCGAATGTGAAAGTCAATTTTGAAGGACTAGACCAGACGATACACCGTGAACAAAAGCTGAAAAGCGAGATGGTTACTGGCACGCCACCAGATATGTTTGTCTTATTTGGTGGAGCTGAAATAGAACCGTACGTGCGCTCCAATCGGCTGGTTGATCTGACTGATTTCGTCCGAGAGAACGGTCTAACCAATCAATTCAAGGATCTGCATCTATGGACCTTTGACAACCATATTTATGGATTGCCCATCGAAGGAAACGCTGAACCACTGTATTTCAATAAGACTATTTTCAACAAGCTTGGTCTCGGGGCGCCTACAACGCTTCAAGAACTCGATGATGTCATACTGGGGCTCAAGGCTGGAGGATACATTCCGTTTGCACTCGGTAACGAGGATCGCTGGCCTGCCGGGATCTTTGCACATTATTTAATGGATCGTTATGCTGGCTCCGAAGTGTTCCAAAAGCTAATCACAGGTGAAGATCAAGCGAGCTTTCAGAATGAGTCCTATTTAAAGGCTTTTGAGCATTTGGATCAATGGATAAAAGAAGGTGCCTTTAGTCCCCAGTCTAATGATCTCTCAACTGAAAATGCAGTCGGTTTGTTTACAAGCGGCAAGGCTGCGATGTATTTAAACGGGAACTGGGATATCAATTTATTTTCTGGTAGTGCGGCTCCAGCTGATTTTCAGAATGAGGTAGGCGTTATTCCATTTCCTGCCTTGAAGCAAGGAGAGGAGCCTTCGATTGCGGGGGGATATACCATCGGCATCGGTCTTTCCTCCGAACTAAATGGAGCTAAACGGGAAGCCGCTTTGGATCTTATGAAGGCTTTTTACACGCAGGAAGTTCAGACCCGAATTGTATATGAAGGACTGAGAATTCCATCCATTCGTATTGCTTTTGATCCGGAGAAGACCGGTCCGGTATTCGCGCAAGTGATGGAAATGATGGAAGTGAACCGCAAGAGCTTTGTGCCTTACGATAACGTATTATCACCTGAAGTTAAGAAAATGTTCCTAAGTGTCATCGAAAAAATGATTAACGAAGAAATGTCTGCAGATCACGCTTTAAAGCTAGTGCAGGCATCATCGATGGAATACTGGAATCTGATCCAAAACTCAAGTGTTCAATAAGCATGGAGGTGCTGGAATGGATGAGATAGAAGAGAAATATAAAGTACTGCTCGTAGATGATGAGCCGATAATTCTTCGTAGTCTAAAAGTAGCTATTCCATGGGATGATCTCCAGATGGAAATTGTGGGAGAGGCTCGAAATGGAGAACTAGCCCTCCGCTTAATAGAAGAAACTACACCGCATATTATAATCAGCGATATCCGTATGCCTGTGATTGACGGAATCACTTTGATGAAGGAAGTATTACCAAAGAATTCTAAGCTGGTATTTATCTTTATTAGTGGTTATGGGGAGTTCGAATATGCGAGAGAAGCATTGCGTCAAGGAGCCTTTGATTATTTGCTGAAACCCATCGACCATGACGAACTGGTTGAAATGCTATACCGAGCGAAAACGAGGCTGGATGAGCAAAAAGAAAACGATCAGATGATGCATTCCGTTCAGATGCTGTCGATGCTAGCTCGTGAACGGATGTTTGCTGAAATTACTTTGGGAAATGCAAGGCCGCTTGAACATCTGAAATGGCTGGAGAACAGTGAACTTGAGAGTGGATATTTCATGGCTGTTGTCCAATTGGATGATTATTCTGTGCTTACTGGGCAGTGGAGTGTGGAAGAAAAGCGGCTGTGGCTGTTTGCGATCCGTAATATTGTTGAAGAGTGGTCGCTGGAACATGGAGTACTTACAGTCTTTCCTTTTCATAACGGGGAGTGGATATTGCTCTTTCCTGGATCTTTAAGCGCGAGCAGAAGAGAACTAGGTGAACATTTAATTACAGGGATCAAAAGATACTCCAAGCTAAGCTGCTCTGTAGGAATCAGCCGCTGTACACAAGGGATTGATCAATTAAGTACGGTGTATCCATTGGCTGCGAAGGCTTTGTATCAACGTTTCTATTATGGTCTTGCCGGGGTGTATATAGATGAGGAAACAACCTTTGCAGGCAATACAGAAGTGAAATATCCAAAAGAGCTGGAGACCTCGTTGATAGAGAGTATTCGTACCTTGAATAGAAACCAAATGTCATCATTGTTTGATAAGTTGGCATTATATATTGAAGCTCAAGCTATTCCTAAAGAGATAGCAGAACGTCTTCTCGTGGAAATGGTTGTTGTGTTATACAGACATTTTGAACATTTGAATCTAAATTCGGATTGGTCTCTACATGGGTTACTAAGTAAGCTGCACCATTTGGTTACCTTGAGTGAAATGATGTCTGCGTTGAAGGAAGAATTTGGGGAGCGATTGGATCAAGGTAGTAAACCTGTGAATCGGGAAGACACACGCAGTTCCATCGAGAAGACAAAACGTTATATCGAGAGTAATTATTATAAAGACTTAAGTATTGAAGAAGTATCGGAGCTTGCCGATCTTAGTGTCAGTCATTTTTGTACTTTATTTAAACAAATAACAGGCTATACCTTCTTGGAGTATGTGACTCACTGTCGAATGGAGAAGGCGAAGGAAATATTGCAAAGTAGTAATGTGAAGGTATATCAGATCGCTCCACTAGTTGGTTATCAGGATCCACGATATTTTACTCAAGTCTTTAAAAAAGCTAGCGGTCAGACGCCTACGGAATATCGTGAAGAGCATACGAGGCAGGTTAATTAACGAAGAAGTACACGGGTGGCATAGTAAAAGGGGGAAAATAGGGCATAAGTATGACATTTATCATACCCTTTACTTGATGTTTATGACTTATAGGATGACACTTTATCTCCTATACTTAGGATAGATAAAAAGATCCTTAGCCAGACACATCAAGGAGGAAACGATAAAGATGACTACAAAACAGACATCACAGCTCTCCAGTCTTAAAAAAAGTGTAGCCCCTTACGAAAAAAACGATCGCAACGCGAGCATAAGACAGCTCATTAATACTTTAGGGCCACTTGTGCTGTTATGGGGCGGAGCTTATTTCTCTTTATCCGTTTCCTACTGGCTCACCCTTTTGTTGGCCATTCCTGCAGCAGGATTTGTAATCCGAACTTTTATTATTTTCCATGATTGTACACATGGATCGTTCTTTAAGAATCGTAGAGCGAATGATATTATCGGAACGATCACAGGTGTATTAACACTTGTTCCTTATCGTCAGTGGAAGCATAGTCATTCCATTCATCACGCCAGCTCCAGTAACCTCGATAAAAGAGGGATCGGCGACATATGGATTATGACTGTTGACGAATATGAAGCAGCTTCATTCTGGAAACGTCTGTATTACCGGATTTACCGTAATCCAATCGTGATGTTCGGTTTAGGACCTATTGCTGTTTTTATGATTCAGTATCGGTTTAATGCTAAAGGCGCTAGACGTAAAGAGCGGATGAATACCTATTTAACAAATGTATCTATCGCAGCTCTCTATGGTTTGCTTATTTGGGCGATCGGCTGGCAAGCCTTTATCATGGTGCAATTGCCAATAGCCTTTGTATCCGGTTTTCTCGGAATATGGTTGTTCTATGTTCAGCATCAGTTCGAGGATTCCTACTTCGAGAATGAATCGGAGTGGAGTTATGTTATGGCTGCAGTAGAGGGAAGCTCATATTACAAGCTACCTAAGCTATTGCAATGGATCACAGGGAACATCGGGTTCCACCATGTCCATCATTTAAGTCCAAAGGTACCCAACTATAATTTAGAAAAAGCACATAATGCAACGCCACCATTGCAAAAGGCGACGACCATAACACTTAGCACTAGCTTGAAGGCTCTACACTTCCGTCTTTGGGATGAGGAGAATAAGTGCTTCATCAGCTTTAAAGAGGTAAAGTCGAGACTAAGCAAACCTAAGGTAGCGGGAGAAGTCTTACAAGTTCATAAGACTAGACTCCAAGGAGAATAATAACTATAGGTTCGAACAAAATAGGAGTATAAAGAAAGGTTAGAGCCGGAGAAATCATTCGTGGCTCTAATCTTTTTCTATTTATCGTAGTGGTTCAACAGATTTTCACTGAATTTGTGCTAGAATAAGGAGAGTAATGTATGGTAAAAAGGAGAGCGGTCATGCAAAAGTGGCATCATATTTTTCATAAAAGCACAGGTCTCAGCCCTTATGTGTGGGTCGTTTTTTACATTCTGCCGTTTTATTTTATATTTCGCTCCTCCTCTACCTACCAAGTAGTTTGGGGAATCTTGATGATTGCTGTATTTTTTGTTTGTTATGTGCTTTCCTTTGTTTCTAAGGGGTGGCTGGTTTATTTCTGGACGAGTGTCCAAATTATAGTTTCTATAACAATGACGCTTTTGTTCGGATATATGTATTTTGCACTTTTTCTAGCCTTTTTTATTGGGAATATACAGAATCGAGTAGGGTTCTTCACACTGTACTCTATTCATCTGTTAACTACGATCATTACAATCAATTATGAGCTGCTCTCGCGTAATTCAGTGTTTATTAGTCAACTACCGTTCGTGCTAGTAAGTATGATTGCAGTGATTCTACTTCCAATCAGTACGTATAACCGAAATAATCAGGGCAAGTTACAAGATCAATTGGAGGATGCGAATAAGCGAATCTCCGAACTCGTTAAGATTGAAGAACGTCAACGGATTTCGCGAGATCTTCATGATACATTAGGTCAGAAGCTTTCATTAATTGGTCTTAAGAGTGACTTGGCGGGAAAGCTAATTGATTCTAATCCTACGCAAGCCAAAGCTGAGATTAATGATGTACGGCAGACAGCGAGAAGTGCGCTAAAAGAGGTCCGGGAAATGGTTACGCGAATGCGTGGCATTCGGCTTGAAGATGAACTTATTCATATTCAGCAGTTTCTTGCAGCTGCTGAGATTGATTTTAAGCTGGAGGGAAATCCGAAGCTAACCAATACCTCATTGATAACTGAAAATGTGCTAAGCATGTGTATAAAGGAAGCTGTCACTAATGTTGTGAAGCACAGCGGGGCAAAGTCTTGCTCTATTCAGATTAACCCCTCACGCACGGATCTAGTCATTAAAGTGAAAGATGACGGGACTGGGATACCCGGGAACGATCTTTATTTTAAAGGTCATGGGCTGCAAGGCATGAGAGAGCGTCTTGAATTTGTGAATGGCTGTATGGATATCGTGAGAGATAGTGGGACTACAATTGTGATTAAAGTACCCAATGCATTTCAGCATCAGAAACAGGAGGTCATCCTATAATGATTAAAATTGTAATCGCTGAGGATCAACGAATGCTCCTCGGGGCGCTGGCTTCTTTGCTCGATTTAGAAGAAGATATGAAGGTCGTAGGCCGAGCAAGTAATGGGGAAGAAGCTGTTGCAATGGTTCAGCAGCTTAAACCGGATATCTGTATTATGGATATTGAGATGCCGGCAATGAGTGGTCTCGACGCTGCAGAAGCCCTGAAAACGAGCGGCTGCAAAACGATGATATTAACGACCTTTGCCCGGGCGGGATATTTCGAACGTGCGCTCAAAGCGGGTGTTCATGCTTATTTACTGAAGGACAGTCCTAGTGAAGAATTGGCACTCTCTATCCGGAATGTTATGGCAGGCAGACGCATGTATGCACCGGAGCTGATGGATGAAGCCTACAGCGGTGAAGTGAATCCATTGACTCAGCGGGAGAAGGAAGTACTCGGCCTGATCGCCGATGGCAAAAATACGAAAGAAATTGCCAGCGAGCTGTACATTACCACTGGTACGGTACGGAACTACATTTCTGTTATCCTCGATAAGCTGGATGTGGGAAATCGGATTGAAGCGATCACTCGATTTAAGGAAAAAGGCTGGTTTAAATGAAAATATTAAATTTTTTAATGTTATTTTGATGTTAACACTCGCCAAATGTTCTCGACCCGTATATCATTAATTATCGGCCTATTATTCACAATAGGACAGTTAATCAAAAGGAAGTGTATTTTCTGATGTCAAGAAAGCTAAGAGCCGGCATAGTTGGCGGCACAGGTATGGTAGGACAACGTTTTATTGCCCTTCTAGAGAATCATCCTTGGTTTGAAGTAACTGCGATTGCTGCCAGTGCGAAATCTGCTGGGAAAACGTATGAAGAATCGGCCAAGGGCAGATGGAAGCTATCCACTCCAATGCCTGAGAACGTGAAGAATATTATGGTTCAAGATGCTTCTAAGGTAGAAGAAGTAGCTGCGGACGTAGACCTGATCTTTTGCGCAGTAGACATGAAAAAAGAAGAGATTAAAGCGCTCGAAGAAGCTTATGCTCGTACGGGTACTCCAGTTATCTCAAATAACTCAGCGCATCGTTGGACACCGGACGTGCCTATGGTTATTCCTGAGATTAACCCAGAGCATCTTGAGGTTATTGCACAGCAAAGAAAACGTCTGGGAACTGAGACTGGTTTCATTGCGGTTAAACCTAACTGCTCCATTCAAAGTTATGTGCCTGCGCTTCATGCACTTAAAGAATTCAACCCTTCTAAAGTTGTAGTCACCACTTACCAAGCAATTTCGGGTGCGGGCAAGACTTTTGCTGACTGGCCTGAAATGCTGGACAACGTGATTCCTTACATTGGTGGCGAAGAAGAGAAGAGCGAGCAAGAGCCATTGCGCATCTGGGGAAGCGTACAAGAGGAAGGCATCGTAAAAAGTGAAGCGCCGACGATTACTTCACAGTGTATCCGTGTGCCTGTAGCGGATGGACATATGGCTGCTGTATTTGTTTCTTTTGAGAAAAAGCCATCCAAAGAAGAGATTCTGAAACTCTGGAATAGCTTCAAAGGACGTCCTCAAGAGCTTGAACTGCCTAGCGCCCCTAAACAGTTCATTACTTATTTCGAAGAGGAGAACCGTCCACAGACCAAACTGGATCGTGATATTGAGAATGGTATGGGCGTATCGACGGGCAGACTTCGCGAAGATGCCATCTATGATTACAAATTCGTAGGTCTCTCCCATAACACCCTGCGCGGAGCAGCGGGCGGTGCTGTATTGATCGCTGAGCTTCTGAAAGCAGAAGGTTATATTCAGCCTAAATAAAATGGATAAGCTGTAAAGCTGATTCGAAATAGACACCTCATCAAAGCTTAGTCTTTGATGGGGTGTTTTTTAATGGGTTGATTTGGTAAAATAAGTTAGGGAAGGAGCTGATATACCTGTATAAATATTTATTAGCTTTTTTATGGTTACCTTTAATACTATTCACAAGCGGATGTACATCATCAACTCAAGAGGAGCAAGAGTACGGAATATCTTCTATAAATGCTGAAATTCCTATTCCGAAGAACGCCAAGGAAATCGAAGTGACGACAACTTCAAGTAACCCTAATATAAAAATAGGCGTAAAGTACGAATTGGATAATATAGGGGGAGAACAAGGTCTTTACCGGCCTGACAGCTATTTTAATAAATTAGAGGATGTTGGCTGGGTGGAGCTGGAGGATAAGCGGTTAGGGCATGTGCAATTTTTCGAAAAAGAGGGTACTGTCATCGCCATTGAAATACATGAAGATACCTTTGATATTCATGAAATGAATAAAGATGCTAAATATTAGTCAGAGTATCGTTAGACGAAGCTGAGCTATTACTTAACCAGAAAGTTTGAGAGTGTGGTAAAATAGATGAAGTGTATAAACTATACGAATTCTGAATGACTGACGGAGTGATAAGATGGGTGCAAAAAGTAAAGGTGGCGGCACGGGCAGAGGTACGGGGAGTAAGGGCTGGACACGCTGGAACAAAACAGCAAAACCAGTTAAACCTGCAAAAGGTGCTCCAACCACGGGTCCAGGCGCTAAAGATGCAAGTGGAAGCAAGGGCAATAACGTGAAAAAAAGCGGAAGCTCGAAATAGCTCCCTTGAAATCAATTATTCCTGAAGGTTAACATCTGATTTTGATCGTTAAAATCAGGTGTTTTTTTATGGATAGATGCAAGTATCAGAAGGAAAGTAGGATCATCAGTGAGAATCGATAAATATATAAGCGAAACAGGCTTCTGTTCCAGAAGGGAAACGAAACGACTCATTGCCGCAGGGCGGATCGCTGTTAATGGCATCGTCTGTGATGCGAATATTCTTTTAGAGCCAGAGGATATCGTATGGATTGATGGAGAGCCCATAACAAGCAGTAAAGGGGAGCCGGTATACCTCGCGCTGAATAAACCGATAGGCATCACCTGTACAGCTGCGCCAAATGTGGCCGGGAATATTATAGATTTTGTAGGTTATCCCTCACGGATCTTTGCGATCGGCAGATTAGATAAACACTCGGAAGGCCTCATTTTGTTAACCAACGATGGAGATATCGTAAACAAAATGATGCGTTCCGAGAATGGGCATGAAAAAGAATATGTAGTTCATGTAGACAAGCCAATAACGTCAGAATTCATACATGCCATGTCTAGTGGTGTGGATATTCTTGGCGTCACAACAAAACCTTGTGAGGTCTCTCGGATCGCGGAATGTCAGTTTAGAATTATCCTAACTCAAGGCCTTAATCTGCAAATACGCAGAATGTGCAAGGAGTTAGGATATAGAGTGCTAAAGCTAGAGCGTATAAGAATCATGAATATTACACTTGATAGTTTGGAGCGAGGACAATGGCGGCATTTGAGCGGAGAAGAGCTGAGTGAGCTTATGACCCGCTTAAATTAACTTCGTGAACAAATCCTCTAGCTGCCAAGGTGATGTCTTCAGCGCCCGCAATAGCTGAGATAACGGAGATACCGTCCGCACCCGCAGCTAGTACTGGTGCTGCATTGTGCACCGTGATCCCACCTATGCCAACCAAAGGAATCGTAATGCCGCTGTTTCGTATTTCTTCAATAACTGATGTGCTTTGAACAGCTTGGGCGTCTTCCTTGGAAGAGGTCGGATAAATAGGACCTATGCCCAGATAATCGGCTCCATCCGCAATCGCCTGCTGAGCTTCGGCAAGTGAATGAGCAGACACACCAACGATCTTATCCTCCCCAAGCAGTTGCCTAATAGCTAGCGCAGGGGTGTCATCTTGTCCTACATGAATGCCGTCCGCATCAAGGGCGATGGCTAGATCAATATCGTCATTAACAATAAAAGGCACTCCGTTAGCACGGCATATCTTTTGGAGCCGTCTTCCTAAATTAAATTTAACTTGGGCAGTTAATGCCCCCGTACCTTTTTCACGAAATTGGAACATCGTTATGCCTCCCGTGATGGCTTCTTTTAATACCTTGGCTGGGGCTATCCGACAATTTACACTGCCCATAATGAAATAGACTTTTAATAAATCCCGCAGTTGATCACTGTCTATTTGCTTCAAGGTTCATCCCTCGCAATCTATTCTGATATGCAAAATGATTCGTAGGTCCATGTCCAGCCCCTATGCCCAGCTCGTCTTCAATCGCCGCTTGTATAAAAGCTTTAGCTATGTGTGTTGCTTCGGGAACGGTTTTGCCCTTGGCAAGCTCGGCAGTGACTGCTGCTGAATAGGTGCAGCCTGTGCCGTGCGTGTGTCTAGTCTGAACTCGTTGACTCTCCATAAACATGAATTCGTGACCATCATATAGGAGATCCACAACAGCCTTAGTTGAGGTATCATGCCCACCTTTTAGCACTACATAGTTAGAGCCCATGGCATGAATGATTTTAGCCGCTTCTTTACGATCGTCTATAGTAGTGATGCTTCTGTTGGTAATCATTTCAGCCTCTGGAATATTGGGTGTCGTCACTAAGGCTAGCGGGAGGAGATGATTGATTAAAGACTGAACAGCTTCTTGCTGTAGCAGCGTGGAACCCCCTTTAGCAACCATCACAGGATCAACTACAAGATTACGCCAGCTGTATTGCTGGATCTTCTCTGCTACGATACGTATGATGTCACTGTTAAAAAGCATCCCGGTCTTCACAGCATCCGGCTTCAGATCAAGTCCAATGGAATCAAGCTGCTGAGTAATAGCTTCCAGTGTCAACGGATAAACGCCTTGAACTCCGAGGGTGTTCTGAGCTGTCACAGCCGTAAGAGCACTCATTCCATATACAGAAAGCTCCTGAAAGGTTTTTAGATCTGCTTGGATGCCAGCGCCACCACCGCTATCCGAGCCGGCTATAGTTAAAGCTTTAGATATCATCATTGTTCACTCCTTAGGGTTGTTATCTGAGTTGCTTGATTATTGATTTATCTTGGTAAGTTTCAGCTGTGACCAAGCTCAATTGATTTAGAAACTCGATTTGAAAGCTCCCCGGACCTTGTCCAGTCGTTAGTTCAGCGGCGATTTCAGCAGCCACTCCATAGAAGGAGAGAGCTTCAACTGCGGCTTCAAGAGATGCTCCTTCACTTACCGCTAGAAATGCACCGACTACTGCACTTAGCAGACAACCGGTTCCCGTTACTTTCGTTAGAATAGGGTGACCGTTGCTGGCAATGTAGGTGTTATCTCCATTTGTGATGACATCGTCTTTTCCGGTGATGATAACTACACAACCTAACTTCCGCGCGGCTGTCTCAGCCAAGACGACTACGTCGCCATCCCCTTCGCCTGCATCTACCCCTTTAATAGACCAGCTTTCACCAATGACATTGGCAACTTCTGCTACATTGCCACGTAGCGCAGTAATCTGCATCTCATTCACTAGCTTTTGAGTGACCGCTGTTCGATAAGAAGTGGCTCCCGCACCCACTGGATCAAGAACTAAGGGAACGCCGTGCTTATTCGCAGATTGTCCCGCGAGCACCATGGATTGAATGGCGCAGTCATTCAGTGTGCCGATATTTAGAACTACAGCAGATGAAAATGCGGCGATATCGACCACTTCCTCGTGAGCATCCGCCATAAAGGGGGAGGCACCGAGCGCCAAAAGACCGTTGGCTGAGAAATTGGCTACGACGATGTTGGTGATATTGTGGACAAGTGGATTGGATTCCCGTACTTTGGATAGATAACTCATGATTATTCCTCCTCAAGTTTTATGAGCGAATAGCTAATGTTTAAAAATTAATAAAAGCATCCTCAGCTTTGATGTCAGTAGACAGTAAATCATTGTCCGATAGCCACTGTCTTACCTTCTCCCAAGACGCTGGCGCTTGATATCCAAAATCTTGATCACCCGCATTCATTAGCGGTAGTAGAATTGCCAGGCTCTTCTCTTCAATTTGCTTATCGAGTGGAGAGGTCTCATCTTCGTGTGCAAGCAGCAAATTTAACGCTTGTTCCGGATTATCCTGCACAAATTGTTGTCCTTTTGTAATTGCATTTAGAAACTTTTTGAAATAGGACTCAGAATTTTGTATTCCTTGATCGCTGGCGACAAGGACTAGCTCATAATAATCGGGTACTCCATAATCCGTGGGATTGAACGAGTTCACGGGATGACCTTCTTTTTCCAGGATTAATTGTTCGTGGTTAATGAACCCTCCCATAATGGCATCCACTTGCCCCGTCGCAATCGCCGGAATAAGGTCAAAGCCTACGTCGATTAATTTGCTGGCCTTAGGGTCACCCCCATCGTTTTGGATCATCGTACGAATCATGGCTTCATAAAGAGGAATGGAAGAATACCCAATCTGTTTACCTGTAAGGTCTTTGGGACTATGAATGTCTCCAGCCTGAGGTACCATTAAATGATTAAGCGGATGCCTCACAATCGCTGCAATCGAACGTACTGGAATGTTCTCACTGCGTGCCATGAGCACCTGAGGTTGATAACTAAGTGCTAAATCGATTTGATTAGCTGCTACAAGTTTCAGTGCGTCATTGCTGTCTGCAGGCATTTGGATCTCTATGTTCAGACCTTCCTCTTGGAAATAACCATTCTGCTCAGCAGCATATAAAAAAGAGTGAACGGCATTGGGATACCAATCGAGCATAATCGTCAGCTTGTGCGTTTGTTTAATTTCGTTAATAGATGAATTAGCAGGAGGACTACTTACATTGGATGCTTTTCCGCAGCTGGTGAAGATTAGGACTGAACATATGAGAAATACGGGAATAAGCCATTTTCTTTGGAAATTCAAATCATTCATTGCTTAGATCCTCTTTTCTTTAAAAATAATGGTTCGAGCAGAGCTATCATCAGAAACAACACTACACCGAGCGCGGACAACAGAAATACAGCGGCGAACATTTCGGCACTTTGCATATTTCCGGCCATCCTTCTGCTAAAGTAACCGAGTCCTTTGCTGCCGCCGAGCCATTCGCCGATGGTTGCTCCAATCACGCAGTACACAATAGATAGCTTTAGTCCTGAGAAAAAAGAGGGCAGCGCCAGCGGGATTTGGGTTTTAGCAAGCAGTTGCCAGCGGTTTGCGCCAAATGTTAACAATAAGTCTTTGTAGGCTTGACCACTTGTACGAAGTCCGTCATATGTACTCACAACGACTGGAAAAAAAGCAGTTAGAAACACAACAGCCACTTTGCTCCACAGCGTATACCCGAACCACATAATAAAAATGGGGGATAGCGCGATTAACGGGATCGTCTGACTGATAATAAGGAACGGATAGATGGCCTTTTCAAGGGGGCGAAACAAGAACATTCCGGTGCCCAGCAGTGAACCACAGATAACCGAGAGAACAAAACCTACCAATATCTCCTGCAGTGTCGCCAATAAATGCGGTCTGAGTAATTGCCTGTGTTCGATCAATGCGATACCTATTGAAGAAGGTGCAGGTAGGATAAAGGCTGGAATCAAGTGAAGACGAACAGCTGATTCCCAGATCACAAGAATGAACAATAGCAGTAGAATGAAGGGGCCGTAATTGTTTAAATATTTTTTAAAAGGTTTGGGCTGCATACAGTCTCCGCTCCAACTCTTCCCGTAACGCTATAAACCGGGGTTCATAGTTCATCTTGTAATGTCTTGGCCTCGGTAAATCAACGACGATCTCCTGTATTTCGCTATGCATGCCTCCAGATAATAAATAAATCCGATCGCTTAGTAACAGCGCTTCCTCTAGATCATGGGTGATGAGCATCACTGTTTGATCCAGCTCATCCCAAAGCCCCAACAGCCAACGGTGTATCTCACGTTTGGTCATAGCGTCGAGCGCTCCAAATGGCTCATCTAGCAGCATAAGACCGGCCCCGCCGCCAGCTACAAGCGTTCGTAGAAATGCGACTCGCTGTTTCATGCCACCCGAAAGCTCATGGGGATAAGCCCTCTCTACATCGGCCAAACCGAAGCGTGACAGCATTTCCCGAATGTGAGAGATCGTCTGTTGTTTACTAAACCTTGGTTTAATCTCCCAGGGCAAAAGACAGTTGTCGAGCACGGTTCTCCATGGCAGCAGCAAATCCTGCTGAGGCATGTATGCGATCTGACCTAAGCGAGTAGAGGATGACGAGTTCGAATGAATTTTTATTTTCCCATGAGTGGGTTCTAGCAAGCCTGCTATAGTTTTGAAAAGCGTACTTTTCCCGCATCCGCTAGCCCCAATGACAGAGACAAATTCTCCTTGCCTGATATCCATGGATAGATCTGCGAATACAGGGGGTTGTTCTGATTCCGGAAAGGAGTAGGTTAAGCCTTGAATGGATAGGATTGTCGTGATGATCGAACCTCCTAAAAAGTTTTGTGAGCGTTGGCTTCTTGGAAAGCATCTTACAAAACTTGCTTCGGAAGCCTACGCTTAAGTTTTGTGATTGATTGTAAACAAATAAAGACCCATTCATTTCCGGTGGGAAATAAATGGGTCAAAAAGTTCATTCAGCATAGGAACACTAAAAATGCATGGGATGAAAATTCTGCTCCACTTCCCTCCGCTGGTATGATCCAGATCAGGTTCCAAGGGTCCGGAGCTTGAAGCTCCGTCTCAGTCGGCCGACTCCCCTAGTGAAATAACAGGTCCATATTTAATTTGTTTATAAATATACCATATCTTTCTGAGATGTAAAGAGAGGATCTTGTGAAGGATTATTCTAAGAATGGGTAATATAAGGGTAGAGATTTACCTAATATTACAATTCCGATGTATATAATCGGAAAAAACCATTGACGGTAAACAGCAGCCAGTGTAGTATACAATTTACCGGATGAATTCCGGGTAAAGAGAGGGGAATTAATAATGAAAAAACTAAGTTTAACTATTCTATTGGCGTTAACCGTGGTGTTTGTAGCGGCCTGCGGCAATAATTCGAATACCGATACTTCTAAAAATTCTTCAGCTGGAACGAATGGTGGAAATACAGCCACTGCGCAAAACAGTCTGGAAGCTGTTAAAGCTAGCGGCAAATTGCGTATAGGAACAGAAGGGACGTATGCACCCTTTACTTATCATGACGCTTCAGGGAAACTGACCGGCTTTGACGTAGAAATTGCTGAGGAAGTAGCGAAGCGTCTCGGTGTTGAACCAGAATTTTTTGAGACACAGTGGGACGGTATTTTTGCTGGGATGGATGCCAAGCGGTTTGATGTTATTTTTAACGAAGTATCCATTAATGAAGATCGTAAAGTGAAATATGATTTCTCTGAACCGTATATCGTATCTAAAGCGGTATTGATAGTAAGTGAAAACAATGAGGATATCAAAACATTTGCAGATCTTAAGGGTAAAAAAGCCGGTCAATCTCTAACCAGTAACCTGTCCGATATCGCCCGTGAGAACGGTGCTGAAATCGTTGCTACAGACGGGTTCAATCAAGCGATGGACCTATTGACCTCAGGCCGTATTGATGCGACTGTAAATGATGGTTTGTCTTATCTAGACCTGAAAAAGCAAAAGCCTGATGTGAAAATTAAAGTGGTAGATGAGATTCCTGACGGTTCGCAAAGCGCAGCTGTTTTCTTAAAAGGCAACGATGAGTTGGTAAAAGCAGTTAGTGATGCAATTGTTGAAATGAAGAGCGATGGCACATACTTAAAGATTTCTGAGAAATACTTTGGTGCTGACGTTTCAAAATAATACAAGGTTTCAGAAGCTAACCAGCTTGGAACCAAAAAAGGATGTCTAAAAATGGATGACCGCAAAATACAAATTTTCTTAGATTCACTGCTACCCCTGCTAAAAGCTGGGGTGGCTTTTACCATTCCTTTGGCATTGATATCATTTGCACTTGGACTGATCTTAGCGATATTGACTGCACTAGCGCGTCTCTCCCCGTGGGTACTTCCGAAGCTGATCGCTCGCTTTTATGTATGGGTCATTCGTGGAACCCCTTTGTTGGTACAACTGTTTATTATTTTCTATGGTTTGCCGGCAGTTGGAATTGTGCTCGACCCTTTCATAGCCGCAACCATTGGATTTACGCTTAGTGTAGGGGCTTATTCATCAGAAATTATACGTGCTGCTATCCTGTCTATACATAAAGGTCAGTGGGAAGCGGCCTTCTCCGTTGGGATGACTCGTGCCCAGGCACTGCGCCGCGTTATACTGCCACAAGCTGCCCGTGTTTCTGTACCGCCGTTATCGAATTCCTTTATTAGCTTGGTCAAAGACACTTCACTGGCAGCGACCATTACCTATACGGAGATGTTCAGAACAGCACAGCAGGTTGCTTCCACCTCCTATGAGCCACTGCTGATCTATTGCGAAGCAGGATTGTTCTATTTACTATTCTGCTCAGTGTTATCAGCACTGCAAAATTACTTGGAGAAACGACTGAGTCGTTACTCTGCGAGCTAAAGGGGGAGACAATTATGATTGAAATACTTAATTTGCATAAATCCTTCGGTGAGCTGCAGGTATTAAAGGGCATTGATCTCGAAATGGAACATGGCAAGGTACTGGTCATTATTGGCCCATCGGGTTCAGGCAAAACAACGCTTTTACGCTGCTTTAATCTGCTTGAAGTCCCTGATCAAGGAAGCTTATCGCTCAGTGATATTAAAATTAATTTCACGGATAACAAGAAAATCCCCCAGAAGTCCATTTTGGCATTACGCCAAAAAACAGGGATGGTCTTTCAGTCCTATAATCTTTTTCCGCATATGACTGCACTAGGCAACGTGATGGAGGGGCAGGTGACGGTCCAGAAACGATCCAAGGACGAAGCACGCGAACGTGCCCTTCAGTTGTTAACTAAAGTTGGCTTGGCGGACAAAGCGGATGCTTATCCGCACCAACTGTCTGGTGGCCAGCAGCAACGGGTAGCTATCGCTCGTGCCATGGCAGTAGATCCAGAGGTGCTGTTGTTCGATGAGCCTACCTCTGCGCTTGATCCTGAGTTGGTGGGGGAAGTGCTTAAGGTTATTAAACAGTTAGCGGCAGAGGGAATGACTATGGTGATAGTGACCCATGAGATGAAATTTGCTGCGGATGTGGCTGACCGGATCATTCTGATGGATGGAGGCCATATTCTAGAGCAAGGGACTCCACAAGAAGTTCTTGAGCATCCGCAGCATCCTCGTGCTCTACAATTTCTGAACAGAATTAGTGGAGAAGAAGTATAGAAGAAGATCAAGACGCAAAAAAGCAGTTCAGGACTATACCTGGGCTGCTTTTTCTTGTTTACCATTCATTGTTAGTGGTGCGTCGCTTCTAGGTTAGGATTTAATACCGGTCTTCAGGAATTCCAAAGCATTATAGAGCATAATCGCAGCTTCGGCGCGAGTGATTTCACTTTTTGGATTAAACTTCCCATTGGCGTCTAAACTATTAATCTTGTATTTAAGAGAACGTTGAATGCTGCCTTGATAAGAAGGATTCAGCGCAGCATCGTCAGCGATATCTACGGGCACTATATTGATCATCGGCAGATTCCCAATGCCTTCGACCCCTTGCACTAGATAATTGGTGAACTCTTCTTTGGTCATTGTTTTGGTTGGATCAATATCCTTAGGAAGCTCGACATGATTGTAATACGCGTTGATAAAGGCTTCAGCGTACCAAGCTTTATCCTTGACTTTCGTGAACAAGCCACTAGCAACGGGAGCTTTATTGAAATCAATAGCCGCGAGACTAAGCTGGAGACCACCCGAAATGAACTGGATCCCTTGTGCTGTTGTTACTTTGGAGCTGGGCAAGAATTGGGATTCACTAACCCCTTTGATCAAGCCTTGATTTTTTAAAGAAATAATTTTTTCTTTGCCGTTTATATTGTCAATATCCTTAAAGGTGTTTCCGGCTGCAAATATTTGGCCACCCAAAGAGAAGGAGAGAATCGTAACGGTTGTAATCGCGGCTAACGTTCTTTTTTTCATATTCATGGTTATTTCACCTCGTTGTATGGATAGGCCTCGTGGCCGCTATCAAATTCTTAAACGCAGAAAAATATGGAAAGGTTGCGGTCAAACCTACATTATTTCACGAAAAAGTAGATTTTGGTAGAAAAATAGGCAGTATTGGGTGAAAGAACTTTGGATAAGAGAGCTAAAATGTTATAATGATGTCAGGCTCTATTCATTCGTGATTATTTTTGATATGATTATATCGTAACGATTACTATTTACGTTTAATATTTTGATGCATAAATGGGTGCGTCTCAGTGGATACGGATGTTAAATCATTCCGGGAAGGTAGGAGATCAAATGGATCAAATTTCAAATATCAGTCAGCTTTTTGCGGCGCAAAAATATAAATTAACGCCCCAGCGTGAGGCCATAGTGAACATATTGCTCGACAATGAGAAAGATCATCTCAGCGTAGAAGAAGTATATATGCTTGTTAAGAACAGTTATCCGCATTTAGGGCTGGCAACGGTATACCGTACACTTGAGCTCTTATGCGAGCTTCACATTGTAGAAAAGATGAACTTCGGAGATGGAGTCGCTCGTTACGATCTGCGGGGGAATGATCATTCTCATATGCATCATCATTTGATATGCAGCGTGTGCGGCAGGTTGGAGGAAATTAAGGATGACTGGCTAGTGGAGCTGGAGAAAAGAGTGGAACGTGAATATGGCTTTAACGTCACGGATCACCGCCTAGATTTCAAGGGTACTTATGACACATGTAAACGAACAGGCTGCAAAAAAGAAAAAGCAAACAAAGCGGTTTCTTAAGCCGCTTTCTACCTAAAAGAAGAAGCTGTCTCAGAAGTAGTAAGTACTACTCAGGGGGCAGCTTCTTTTTCGGAAAAGAATTAGGGAAAAACTCCCTCTAAATAACTGATAATTGCCCGATACGAATGGAAATGGGGAAATCCTCCCTATAAATCGGCCAAATATCTATATTTCACAACAAATCAGTTGAATTACAGGGAGGATTTCCCTAATTAGTAGTCAAATGCGCAGAAATCTCTGAATTATAGGGAGATATTCCTTAATTTGCGCGCAAAGCAGCGCTTCTTGAAAACCGGAGAAGCGCTACGTTGCGTTTTAAACAGTTAAAGGAAATCCTACCTATGGGAAATCCTATGTCATTTTTCTTAGCTTCGAGTGGGTACGAAGGATTTAATCCACGTTCCGAAGCTCCCAGGGTTACGGCTCTGAACGAGGATTACACCTTCTCCGCGGAATCGGCAGACAAGCGCTTCACCACTGGTTAAACTGTTCAGCCAACCCGAGGCTGCTTTTTCTACCTTATAGTCCATATAATCTGGCCAGGCGACGAGATGTCCATTGTCGATAATCATCTCTTCACCAGGTGCTAAATTAATGGCGTGGATCGCTCCGAAGGAGGAGAGGAATACTGTTCCTCTGCCGCTGATTTCTACAATGAAGAAGCCTTCACCAGAGAAAAGTCCGCGTGTTAAATTTTGCATTTTGGTATTTACTTGAATGCCTTCCGTTCCGGCTAAGAATCCGTCCTTTTGAACTAACAGCTTATAGGATCCATCTAATTCGATAGCTTGGATATCACCTAATGATCCAGGAGACAGTAGGACCTCACTTTGACCACGGATAGCTCTGAGTTCCTGGAAGAAGAACTTTTCACCGCTCAGCATTCTTCCCAGACCCCGCATTACGCCTCCATCAGCCGTTCCTTTTAACTCTACGTTTGGAGACATGGCAACCATTGCGCCCATCTCAGCTTTAACGCTTTCGCCGGGGTCCAAATATACCTTCAACATTGCAAAAGCACCCTCGTACAAAACATCGTATTTCATCACTAAAAACCTCCGAATCTATTTATATAAGTTAGAAAACTTGCAGTGCTCTCATTGTAACGGAATTCTGGCTGCGCTCATAGTCTGTATTATGTTAAACTGTAGTTGTCTGATAGTTCATCAATGAATAGGAGAGTGGTGCCACATGGCACGAACCAAGACTCAAAAAGCCTTGTTAAAGGCAGAGCGCTCAGGTATCTGGTGCGCAGCTCAAAGTCGAAGATCCAATGGGGATTATAGCGCCATTTCACAGCATGTACGGTTAACGCCGAGCAAACAACAGCAATTGAATAAGAACAAACACAAGGAGCGGATCTTCCAAGATGATGCTCCTTTTTATTTGGCGATTTGAAAATAATGCGTCACTAAGAATATACTGATGGAAGACATTATGGATAGGAGATATATAACTGATGAAACAAAATAAATACGACGATACGAATTTCTTCTCAGCCTATAAACAAATGCCTCGTTCCATTGGTGGGCTTGAAGCAGCTGGAGAATGGCATGTATTACAACCTCTGATCCCAGACTTACATAATAAAAGTGTTCTTGATTTAGGCTGCGGATTAGGCTGGCATTGTCTATATGCACGCGAGCAGCAGGCAAGCTCAGTCGTTGGCGTAGATATCTCTGAAAAAATGCTTCAAGAAGCGCGTGAAAAAACAGACGATCCAGCTATTTCTTATATCCAGATGCCGATTGAGGATATTGAATTTGCGAGCGAACAATTTGATGTGGTCATCAGTTCATTGGCCTTGCATTATGTAAAATCTTTTGAAGCTATCTGTCGCAAGGTTCATACTTACCTTAAGCCAGGCGGCAGCTTTATATTTTCAGTGGAGCATCCCATCTTTACTTCTCGAAATGAACAGGATTGGTATGTGGATGACCAAGGCAATCGTCTTCATTGGCCTGTAGATCATTATCAGTCTGAGGGATTGCGTGAAACGACCTTCTTAACAGAAAATGTGATTAAATATCATCGTACAATTTCAACCTACTTCAATGACTTGATTGAAGCCGGGTTTGCTATCAAAGCAGTTAAGGAGCCTAAGCCTTCTGATGAAATGAGCGATGATCCGTGGATGAAGGACGAGGATCGCAGACCGATGTTCCTGATTATTTCAGCTGAAAAAGAATAATCATCTCATTAACATGACTATTGTTTGAATATAGAAGCGAGAGTTATCCTCGTAGTAGTTTATCTACTACAGGGAAAGCCCTATTTTCAAAATATAAGAAAGTTTACGTTTCACACAATACATTATCCATATATTTCTCGCAAAAACGCTTACCGTCCTTTAGGGACGCTGTAGGCGTTTTTGCTTGTTGATGCAATTCACCTCTATATCATACTTGAGTTCTGCTGTGTACACGGTACTGTCTAGGGGACATGCCGAAACGACTTCGGAATACACGGTGAAAATAAGTATAGTTCGCGAAACCGCAGGTTTCAGCTACTTGCTCCAGCGGCATCGGGCTGAAGGTTATTCGTTCTCTTGCCATCTCTAGCCGGACATCATTTACATATTTGATAATACTGGTCCCGAAGGCCTCCTTAAATAAATGAACGGCACGGGAGACGGAAATATCTACATGCGCGGCAACATCCTCCAACAGAAAAGGTAAGGTTGCATGCTCCTCAACATATTGCTTCATTCGGTAAGCTAGATAGCCTTTAGGCGTAATCGCTGGCTGATCTGTAATGAGTCTGTCGATTTCCATACACAGGATTTGCAGATAACAGGCAGATATCGCTGGTGAGAAATCGGAAAGACGTCTGTGCTCAAGAATTAGCTGACGAAATAAGCCGAGGAAATTCTCACTCAGTGGCACACTTAAGAGTGAGGGTCTCTGAGCACGTTCCCACCATTCAACAATCCAAGTTCCTTCACAAAAAATATGATAATCTCCGCTTTCAATCCGCGGCTTACCTACAGGATACTCTTCCTTATCAATGATTAAATAGTAAGGATCATTAGGAGCAAACAGCATGATATCGCCGCTCTCCACTGGAGTCATCACACCGTCGATCATTGCTCGGCTTCGGCCCTCTGTTTGCAGACGAATTAAATAGTTCTGATTTCCATGGCTATGTGACATATGAAAAGGTTTGCGGTGAAAGGAAAATCCAGCAGATAAAACGTGACAGGTAGTTGATTGATTCATGTGTCCTCCTTGATGTCTAGAAATGATAATCAGATTGTTCATGTTTTAATCATATTATTCATTTTATTATATACGCTTTCATATTACTATGTACCTAAGCAATAAAGAAAGAAATCGACCATCCACGCTATACGGAGTCGATATTAGCTATGCAAACAAGAATGGCAGTTGAAGGAAACTAATGGGAATCAGATTAGTCAATTCTGCAACAGCATTATTGTTCAAGTGATTGCTGCTGTCGATCTCTTTGGGGACGAGCAGCAGAAAGAAGTTTAAATGAATTAGTAAGCTAACCCTAAACCCATTGGAGTGATTAGAACATGCTGAAGATAGGTCTGCAATTGTACACGCTTAGAGAAGAATTGGAACAGGATTTTGAAGGAACACTGCGTAAGGTAGCAGCCCTTGGATATAAAGGCGTAGAGTTTTTCCACTATTTCGGCCGCACCGCAGCAGAAGTCAAACAATTGCTAAATGAGCTTGGACTGGTTGCGCTCGGCGCACATCGTCCATATGACGCATTGTTGAATGATACAGAAGCTGAGATCTCTTACAATCTTGAGATTGGAAATCCAAATTTGATTGTTCCTTATTTGTCAGAAGAACAACGTAACTATGAAGAGGTTGCCGCGAATCTGAAGGTTATTGGAGAAAAGTGCAAAGCGGGTGGAGCAGTTCTTCTGTATCACAATCATGATTTCGAGTTAACAGATAAATATGGTGATAGTGACCGTACTGCTTTTGATGGATTGTTTGAAGAGGTGCCGGCTGACCTGTTGCAAGTGGAAATGGATACTTGCTGGGTACATCATGCAGGCTATGATCCAGTTGAATATATCAATAAATACGCAGGTCGATTGCCGATCATCCATCTGAAGGATTTGAAGAAAAAAGAAGACGGCTCTCCGGAAACTGTTGTACTAGGTGAAGGTGAAGTGAACCTTACTGCAATTTTAAATGCAGCTGTACAGGCAAATGTGGAGTGGGCGGTAGTAGAGCAGGATTTCTGCAGTCGTTCACCATTAGAAAGTGTAGAAGATAGTTTGAAATGGGTAAAAGCATACGCAAATCAAGGAGGAAAAGTTAATGTCTAATAAGTTGAGAATTGCTATTGTAGGTTGCGGTGGTATCGCAAATGGGAAACATATGCCAAGTTTGTCACGTCAGAAGGATGCTGAAATGGTAGCTTTCTGCGATATCATAGAAGAGCGTGCACAGAAAGCCGCTCAGACTTATGGCGCTGAAGGCGCTGCTGTTTATACAGATTACACTGAGCTTTTGAAAGCTGGCGGATTTGATATTGTTCATGTATGTACACCAAATGACAGTCACTCCGTGATTACTATTGCTGCATTGGAAGCAGGTAACCATGTAATGTGCGAGAAACCAATGGCTAAAACCACTGCCCAAGCACAAGAAATGTTGGATGCTGCGAAGCGTACGGGGATGAAGTTGTCTGTCGCTTACCAGAACCGTTATCGTTCGGATAGTGAATACCTTAAAGCACTCTGCGAAAACGGCGAACTAGGTGATATCTATTATGCAAAAGCAATTGCTCTTCGTCGTCGTGCGGTTCCTACTTGGGGCGTGTTCCTGGATGAAGAAAAGCAAGGCGGCGGCCCGCTGATCGATATCGGTACGCATGCACTTGATCTTACTTTATGGATGATGGATAATTATAAACCACGCAGTGTTATGGGCTCGTCTTTCCATAAACTGAGTAACCGAAAGAACGCTGGAAATGCCTTTGGTCCTTGGGATCCTGAGCAATTTAAGGTAGAAGATTCAGCTTTTGGATTTATTACCATGGAAAATGGTGCTACAATTGTACTTGAATCCAGCTGGGCACTAAATGTATCTGAGTATCGAGAAGCTCAGACGCTTCTTGCAGGTACAGAAGGTGGTGCAGATATGAAGGATGGTCTGCGCCTAAACGGTGACCGTGGTGGACGTCTGTATGAGACCAAAGTAGACTTGTCTGCTGGTGGAGTAGCGTTCTTTGATGGAGGACAGGAAAATGAATCTGATCGTGAAGCTCGCTTGTGGCTTGAGGCGGTTAGAGAAGACAAGGAACCTGTAGTTAAACCTGAGCAGGCCCTCGTTGTTACTCAAATCTTGGAAGCTATTTATGAATCTTCACGTACAGGTCGCGCTGTGTATTTTGACGGCACATCAGATAATTAATAGGGAAGTAGGAGTGGAAGTCATGAGCTCAAAGATACATTCCGTAGTCATCGTTGGCTTTGGTGGAATGGGAAGTTATCACGCGAAATTAATTAAGGAGACTAACTCCCTAGAAGTGGTAGGGACATACGACTTGCTTGAAGCACGTCGTGCGGACTCCATCAATGCTGGTTACAAGGTATATGAAAGTTATGAAGAAGTATTAGCAGATCCTGCAGTTGAGATTGTTCTTATTGCGACACCAAACGATGTACACAAAGAAATCGCTATACGTGCGCTACAAGCTGGCAAACATGTTATTTGTGAGAAGCCAGTCGCTATGTCCAAGGAAGAGCTTCAAGATATGCTCGCTGCTGCGGATGCAGCAGGACGTGTGTTCATGGTACATCAGAACAGACGTTGGGATGAGGATTTCTTAACCATCAAAAAAATGTATGATCAAGAGACCATCGGTTCTTTGTTCCAGCTTGAATCTCGCGTACATGGAGCGAATGGTATTCCAGGAGACTGGCGCCATGTCAAGGCACAAGGTGGAGGAATGCTGCTAGATTGGGGCGTTCATTTATTAGATCAGCTCTTATTTATGATCGATAGCAAAGTCATCAGTGTGAGCAGCAGTCTGAGCTTTATTCTAGGCAATGATGTAGATGATGGCTTTGAAGCCATCCTGCAATTTGAGAATGGAATTAAAGCTATCGTTGAGGTTGGGACAACTAACTTTATTACGCTGCCTAGATGGTATGTGAAGGGTATTGAAGGAACGGGTATTATCGAAGATTGGTCTTTAACTGGACGTTTAGTAACCAGAAACAATGAAGGTGAAAAGATCGAGCCTAAGCCTATACGTGCTGGTGTTGGATTAACTAAAACTATGGCGCCTCCTTCAGAAGGGGCTACGATTACAGAAGCTTTACCTCAACCTGCGGAGCTAGGCTCTAGCTTCTATGACAATTTCGCAGCCGTTATTGAGGGAACAGCTGAGCCAATCGTTAAGAATGCCGAAGTAATGCGTGTTCAGAATTTGATTGAAGCTATTTTTGAATCTGCTGAGAAGAATCAAGTAGTAAAAGACTTCGATATGTATGGTGAAGGTAAGTAAACTATTTGCAAAAGAGGTGACTTACAATGAAACTTGGAGTATTTATGGTCTTGTTTGGGGGTCGCAAGCTGGAGGATGCTCTTGATTATGTAGCGTCCAAAGGACTAAAGGCGGTAGAGATTGGTACAGGAGGGAATCCTGGTAACAGCCATTGTGATCCTAAGATGCTTCTCGAGAATGAGACAGCATTGAAAGAATTCAAACATGCTGTGGAATCCCGTGGATTGACGATCAGTGCATTGAGCTGTCACGGAAATCCCCTACACCCACAAAAAGAGCTTGCCCAGAAGGATCATGAGGACTTTGTGAACTCGGTCAAATTGGCGCAGAAGCTAGGAGTTCCAGTCGTTAATACGTTCTCTGGCTGTCCAGGTGATCATGAGGGTGCCAAGTATCCGAACTGGCCGGTAGCTCCATGGCCAAATGATTATCAAGAAATTCTGGATTGGCAATGGGAAAATAAAGTGATTCCTTACTGGACTGAATGGGGAGCCTTTGCCGCAGAGCATGATGTGAAGGTTGGTCTTGAGCTGCACGGCGGATTCTCCGTTCACACACCTGCTACTCTACTGCGGTTGAGAGAAGCTGCGGGTGAAGTAATCGGAGCTAACCTTGATCCGAGCCATATGTGGTGGCAAGGAATTGATCCAGTGCAGGCAATTCATATTTTAGGCCGCCAAGGCGCAATCCATCACTTCCACGCTAAAGATACAGTTATTGATCCAGTCAATGTCAATATGCATGGCTTAACTGATATGCAATCTTATACCAAAATGCTTGACCGTGCATGGCAGTTCCGTTCGGTTGGCTTTGGACATGATCTTAAGACTTGGGCTGATATTATGAGCGCTCTTCGTTTGGTAGGATATGATTATGTGGTCAGTATTGAGCATGAAGATGGATTGATGTCTGTTGAAGAAGGCTTCTCTAAAGCTGTAAGTAATCTTCAACAAGTATTGATTGAGGAGCCACTAGCAGAAATGTGGTGGGTTTAGATTAAAGGGTATAGATATAAGAAATGACGTGCGCAAGCACGTCATTTTTCCTGTATTAATAATCTGAATTTTAAACCATACAAATTGGAGGACGATCATGCAGCCGATAAAAATACAGAGAGAACACAAACTACAAATTACATCCAGCATTCAGGATTATTTTGAAACGGAGCTGTCTAGCGAAATTGGCCAATTAGCAAGTGAGAATCTTCTTGATTTTATGCTCAAAGAACTCTCACCTTATATTTATAATCAGGCACTGGCAGATGCCCGTAAAGTGATTGAGCAAAAGATGATTTCCATTGAAGAAGAATTGTATGCACTTGAGCAACCACTAACATCTGATAGAAGATAGTCCGCAACATAATGTATTGTTTACCGCTGATTGGTAATCGTTACGTCTGGATCAGTCTCAGCTTCATAATCTACACCCTCAGTCTCAAATCCGAATAACTGGAAAAACTCCTGTTTGTAGCTTTCTAGATCTGTCAATTCATAGATATTGTCTGTCGTGAGTTTATCCCAGATTTGAGTCACTTGATCCTGTACATCCGGGGACATCTCCCAGTCATCGATTCGGATACGCCCTTCTTCGTCCACAGAAGTCCCTTCGATCGCATAAAGACGTTCTGCAAACAACCGATAGGTTTGCTCAATACAACCTTCATGAAGTCCTTTCTCTTTCATGACTTTGTATAACGCAGAAGTGTACAGGGGGACGACAGGAATTGCTGAGCTGGATTGTGTGACCAGCCCTTTCGTAACTGCTACATAGGCTCGACCGTCTATACTAGATAGTTCATCGTTAAGAGTGTGTGCTGTTAATTCTAGATGATCTTTTGCACGTCCAATCGTTCCCTTCCGATATACAGACTGGGTGATTTCCGGCCCGATATATGAGAATGCGATGGTGGTGGCATGATCGGCCAAAGCTCCGGCTTGATGAAGAGCTTCAATCCAAAGCTGCCAATCGTCACCACCCATCACTCGAATGGTATCATCGATTTCTTTGTCTGTAGCAGGCTCAATAGAAATTTGACTAACTTCACCCGTATGAAAGTTTACGGTTTTATTCGTGTAGGTATCTCCTATAGGTTTAATTACGGAGTTATAAACTTCACCCGTCACAGGATCTGTTCGACGGGCTGAAGCAACGCTGTAGATGACTAGATCAACTTGGCCCAATTCACTGCGAATCAGCTGTATGGTTCTATCCTTAGTTTCTTTGGAGAAGGCATCACCGGTTACGCTGTAGGATTGAAGACCTGCTTTCTCTGCAAGTTCCTCAAAGGCTGCTGAATTGTACCATCCAGCAGAGGCTGTACGGGCTCCATTGCTGCTGCTCTGGCGGTAGACGCCTACTGTGCTGGCTCCAGCCCCAAAGGCGGCTGTAATCCGTGAGGCGAGGCCATATCCTGTAGAGGCGCCAATGACAAGCACCTTGCGTGGTCCTTTGATCTCGGGTTGTGTCTGGATATATTCGATTTGCCGCTCTACTTGACGAGCGCAACCTTGCGGGTGTGCGGTAGTACAGATAAAGCCGCGTGTTCTAGGTTTAATAATCATGTTAATCGTTTCCTCTCTTTCATGAAAAGCAGGCTAATGAGACTCGTTTGTTCTAATTTTAACAATTTTCAATCAAATGGAGAAGGATTGTTTATCCTTTGATACTTATTTCATTATGGTGGTGAGATCTTGGAGAGCTTTACTAAAACAAAATTAACGACAGAGCAACAGAATGATTTGGTAGGTGCTACTTTTGGAAGCCATGTGAGCATTCAGCGAAGTACTGAACTGACAGGTGGCTATTTTAACGCAGCATATGACCTTTTATTATCAGATGGAAGAGACATGATTCTTAAGATAGCACCGTCAGCTGAAGCAGATACCCTTAGTTACGAGCATGATATTATGTCTGTAGAGGTTGCGGCGATGCGTCTGATGAAGTCAAAAGGGACAGTACCTGTGCCTGAGGTATACGCTTATGATAACAGTAAAGAAATGATTTCAAGTGAGTTTTTTTTCATGGAGAAAATAATTGGCCAGCCCTATAATGAAATTAAGGAAGCGCTAAACTCGCAGCAGAGAATAAGTATCGAGGAAGAGTTAGGTCGTTACTCCCGTTTAATTAATGAAATTCCTGGTGAGCGTTTCGGATTATTTAGTGCGTCCACACCAGTAAAAGGAACTTCATGGCGGGAAACTTTTAAGCATTTGATAATGAATCTGCTTGAAGATGCACGTCGTTTAAAGGTAGAAATGCCCATTCCGTTAGAAACTGTTGAGGCAGAGATCAAAAGTCACTTACATGTTATGAACGCAGTCGTTGAGCCTCGTCTAATACATTGGGATTTATGGGATGGCAATGTGTTTGTGCGAGAGGGCCGCATTGTTGCATTGATTGATTGGGAACGGGCACTTTGGGGCGATCCACTTATGGAATATTATTTTCGCTATATTGAGAATTCAGAGCATTTCTGCAGAGGTTACGGGAATAGCTTCGACAGCCCAAACGAACATGCCCGTAAAAAACTCTACGACTTATATATCGACTTAATTTACTTCATCGAGTGTTATTCGCGTAAGTACGATAGCCAAGGTCACCTTGAGTGGGCGCATGATAATCTGCTTGAGGGCTGGAAGCGGTTTATGAATTAACACATTTTTGACACAACTACAACATGAAAGATAGGGAGACTGAGCAACAGTAGGGGAGAATTCTTATATTTGAACGGCTGAGTGTACATATTGATACCGTAAGTTTGCTGTAGCCGCTGTCGATACTACGTTTGTTTCACGCTCATTTATGCACAAATAGCATTGCTTACTGATGTACATGCCCATGTAACTTTTGCTTTGGTTGTATTATTCGTGTATATTTTGATAGTGGGCTTTAGAATCATGGCAGTATTCCTTCCATACCATTTATTGTATTTAGCAGTACCTAGTAGTTCTTCCTTATTCTCTATTTGCGTATTTTAAAGAGGAGCTATCGCAACTATTGAGCACGCAATAATTAGATCTAGTACTAAAGTGTGAGGTTAGCCGTATTTTTTTCAGAAAAATCTTGACTAGAACCCTTAAAACTAGATAAAATAATACTTATTGCTTACAACATGCTGAGAATCATTATCATAATTGACGAGGAAATGAGAGGGTGACAAGATGGAGCGCCTTTTAGAGGTAAAAGACTTAGCGATATCATTCAAAACACACGGCGGAGAGGTACAAGCGATCCGTGGTGTTAGCTTCCATGTAGATAAAGGTGAAACTCTAGCGATTGTTGGGGAGTCAGGTTCCGGTAAAAGTGTAACCTCACAAGCGGTTATGAAGCTAGTTCCTACACCACCAGGAGAATATAAACGCGGACAGATTCTGTTCGATGGACAAGATTTGATTGGCAAGACAGAGAAGCAGATGCAGAAGATCCGCGGTAAAGAGATCGGTATGATCTTCCAAGATCCGATGACCTCTCTGAACCCAATGATGAAGGTCGGCAGACAAATTACTGAAGTGCTGCTTAAACATGAGAACATCTCCAAGGCTGATGCGAATAAACGTGGGATTGAGCTTCTCAATCTTGTAGGTATTCCTTCTCCAGAACGTCGCTTCAATCAATATCCACATGAATTCAGTGGTGGTATGCGTCAACGTGTTGTTATTGCAATGGCACTTGCTGCGAACCCTAAGCTTCTGATTGCGGATGAGCCGACTACTGCGCTCGACGTAACCATCCAAGCACAAATCCTTGATTTGATGAAGGAATTGCAAAAGAAGATTGATACGGCTATTATTTTTATCACCCATGATCTCGGGGTTGTAGCAAGAATGGCAGATCGTGTAGCTGTAATGTATGCCGGACAAATTGTTGAAATGGGAACAGCGGAAGAGATCTTCTACGATCCAAGACACCCATACACTTGGGGCTTGCTAGCTTCCATGCCAAGTCTAGAGAGCAAAGGATCTTTGCTAACAGCAATTCCTGGTACTCCTCCAGATTTGATCAAACCGCCTAAGGGCGATGCTTTCGCACTACGTAGCACTTACGCTATGCAAATCGATATGGAGAAAGAGCCTCCAATGTATAAGGTTTCGGATACCCATATGGTGAAGTCTTGGCTAATGCATCCGATGGCTCCTCAGGTGGAACCGCCGGCAGTTGTTAAAAACAGACAACGTGTGCTTAAGAATGCTTATCCAGAGCCAGTTTTGGTACAAGAAGGCGCTAATTAAACAGATTATTTTACGAAAAATATAAAAGGAAACGTCAGGCCATTTCGATGGCTTGGCGTTTTTTTTATGTGTATGAATGTTCACTATTATTTAAATAAATATGAATTAATACGAACTTAATTAAATAAAAGGATTGACTATTGTTCGTTTTCGTTTCAAAATGAAAAGGCATACATAGGGGGTATAACGATGAGAAAAGCAATTATGACTACAATGATCAGCGTTTCATTATTAGCAGTAACCGCGTGCAATGATAATTCAGCTAGTTCCAGCAACACAAATAACGTAGCTGACTCTGCGCAGCCTGTCTTAAAAAATGTATCTGTACATGATCCGTCGATCATTATGGCAGATAACAAATACTATGTGTTCGGCTCTCATTTAGCATCTGCTAAATCAAATGATCTGATGTCTTGGACTCAGCTGTCCTCTGGGGTGGTAGAAGGAAACGTACTCATTCCTAATGTCAAAGAGGAGTTTGCTGAAGCATTAAAATGGGCACAGACGGATACCTTATGGGCACCCGATGTTATCCAATTGGCGGATGGCAAATACTATATGTATTACAATGCTTGTAAAGGGGATTCCCCGTTGTCTGCACTCGGCATAGCTGTGTCGGACAATATTGAGGGACCTTATAAGAATAAAGGAATCATTCTGAAGTCAGGTATGATGGGCAAGGGTGATGATGGAGAAATATATGATGCCACTCAAAAGCCGAATGTAGTAGATCCGGATGTGTTCTTTGATAAACAAGGGAAGCTGTGGATGGTCTATGGCTCTTACTCCGGTGGTATTTTTATTATGGAACTAGATGCTAATACAGGCTTCCCGCTGCCAGATCAAGGTTATGGCAAAAAGCTTCTGGGTGCGAACCATGCTCGGATAGAAGCTCCATATATGCTGTACAGTCCGGAAACGGATTACTACTATCTGTTCCTATCCTACGGTGGTCTGGCTGCAGACGGTGGATATAACATCCGTGTAGCTCGTTCAAAGGCGCCTGATGGACCTTTCGAAGATTCTGAGGGTCAGGATATGATTAATGCACAAGGATCGCCATCCGTATTGTTCGATGATCCAGCATATGCTCCTTATGGAGTGAAGCTAATGGGGAATTTCGAATTCTTGAATACGGATGACGAGCTGCCAGTGAGTGGAGAAGGATATGTATCACCAGGTCATAACTCAGCGTTTTATGATGAAGAGAATGGCAAGTATTATCTGATCTTCCATACACGGTTCCCGAATCGTGGAGAAAAGCATGAGGTAAGAGTTCATCAGATGTTTATGAACAGTGAGGGCTGGCCGGTTGTAGCCCCGCACCGCTATGGCGGAGAGAGCATAGAGAAATACACAAAAGAGCAAATTTCAGGCGAATATAAATATGTAAACCATAACAAAGACATTACTGCTGATATCGTGCAGTCGGAGCTGATTGAATTAACTAAAAGCGGTAAGATTAAAGGAGCAGTAAAAGGGAAATGGAAGCTTATTGATGATCATACTGCTGAGCTTACCATTGACGGTTCTACTTATAATGGGGTGTTCCTGAAAGAGTGGAATGAAGCAACAGCTAGTAACGTTATGACGTTTACTGTGGTTTCCAAGGAAGGTATCTCTATCTGGGGGAGCCACGTATCAACGATGGAATAATAGATTTTTTTTGAAATTGGCAGTAGAAACGGGGTTCCACTTAGTCCTGAGAATGACTAAGCTGGAACCCCGTTTTATGGATGAGTGGTCAATCTTCAAACTTTCGAATCACAATGACAGCATTATGCCCACCGAAACCAAAGGAGTTAGACATGCCTATAGTAAGATCAGATTTTCGCGCAATGTTCGGGACATAATCTAAATCACAGATGGAATCTTTGACCTCCTGATTAATGGTAGGTGGGATGATTCCTTCTTGAATGCTCTTAATTAGGGCAATGGCTTCTAGGCCACCGGCCGCCCCTAAGGCGTGTCCAGTCATGGACTTATTAGCGGTTACGGGAATCTGGTAGGCTTGATCACCGAATAACTTCTTTATCGCAAGGGTCTCAGAGCGGTCACCTACTACTGTACTCGTGGCATGAGCACTAATTACATCCACCTCTTCGGGCTGGAGATTAGCTTCATTCAGGGCCAGCTTCATCGCTTGATAAGCACCAATTCCTTCTGGATGGGTGGCGACCATATGATAGGCATCAGAGCTGGCACCATAACCGATAACCTCTCCGTGAATCTTGGCGTTTCTACGCTGTGCATGAGAAAGTGACTCCAGAATAACTATTCCGCCACCTTCACCGATAACAAATCCGTCACGTTCCCCGTCAAAAGGGCGACTCGCCTTAATCGGGTCCTCATTTCGAGTGGATAAGGAGGTGGCATTGCCGAAACTGGCTAAAGAGATTTCAGTAATGGCTGCTTCTGATCCACCAGCAATTACGATGTCGGCACCTCCATAACGGATCAACCGGAAGGCTTCACCGATTGCCGTATTTCCAATAGAGCAGGCAGTTACTGGAGACATTGTAGGACCTAAGGCTCCTAATTTAATGCTGATCATCGCCGCAGCCATATTAGAGATCATCATGGGAATTAAAGTGGGGCTGACCCGATCTGGTCCGCGGCCCTTTAACACATTCCCTTGTTCCATCAAGGTTTGAATTCCACCAACGCCTGATCCTACATAAACTCCGAGACGTTCCTTGTCAATCTTATCAAGCTGTAGACCGGAATGTGTCCAGGCATCTTCAGCGGCTGCCAGGGCGAACTGACTAAATCTATCCATTCTGCGTGCTTCTTTACGGCCAAATCTGGCCTCCGCATCGAAATCATGCACGATTCCCGCGATCTTTGTCTTAAAGTTAGAGGTATCAAATGAAGTGATTGGGGAAATACCCGACTCACCAGAAACTAGACGATCCCAGAATTGTTCTATTGTATTTCCAAGGGGCGAGATTAAGCCCATACCTGTAATAACTACGCGTTCCATAATGAACCTCCTCAAGAAGTGTATACAGGTATTTTTCCACTTATTTTATCCTATTACAAGTTATCGTTTATCCTAGTATAATTTGTACTATACTAAAGAATGTAACAGAGAGGAGAGTAAGCGTATGGCTAATCAGACGAGATTGCAGGCATTATCAGATTTCTTAAAAGCACGCCGTGCTGCGATCTCACCCAGCTCTGTTGAACTGCCAGAAGGCACACGCAGGAGAACGCCTGGACTTCGCAGGGAAGAAGTTGCACAGCTAGCGGGAGTAAGCAGTACCTGGTATACGTGGCTAGAACAGGGCAGGGATATTAAAGTATCTTCGTCTGTTCTGGACTGTATTGCGACTGCCCTAAAGCTAACTAATGATGAGCGGAAGTATCTTTTTGCACTAGCACTAGAGACTGGAACTGGGAACGTTCTATTTCAGCAAGAGGAATCCTCAGTAATAAGTCCTTCTCTACAGAAAATCTTACAGGAGCTTAAGACTTGCCCTACGATTATTTCAGACCGACGTTGCGGGATTGTTGGTTGGAATGAGGCTGCAGCATATGTGTTTCTAGATTTCTCTAAGTTGCCCATCGAGGAGAGAAACATGATTCGTTTGTTATTTGTTCGTAAGGAGTTCAGACGTTTAGCTGTAAATTGGGAACAATTCGTAAGTGGTTATCTATCCATCTTCAGAGCGTATTACGGACAATATGTAGAGGATCGTTGGTACGATGAATTTATTGAGGAATTAAAGGGACTGCATCCAGCGTTTAATGAAATGTGGGAACATAGTCGTGTAAGCTCTGCTCCAGATGTGCTATTGGAATTCAGACATGCCAAAGCAGGGAAAATGTTATTTCATTTAACCTCACTACAGGTTCAGGGCAGCACAGATTTACGTTGTAGTATTTATACGCCTGCCGCGGATTCAAATACTGAAATCAAACTGAAGCAGCTTATGGAGCAGCATAAAGAATGACACAAGTTCCCACCTGCAAGGTTTTTGTAAAGGCTAATACTCTTATTCATAGAAAACGGGCATGTCCCCTAGCCATCTACATGGCTAGGGGACATACCCGTTTAATTGTCCAAAGATTAATGAGTGGCTATATTCTTTTTATTGGCGTATTTACTTCCATAGATTCTGTACAATATCAATCCGAACAGCATACCGATAAATGACATCACAGAAATTGTTAAATAAAGGACCTTACCTCCAAAGGCTTCATATAATGCTCCACCTGCATAAGAGGCGAGAATTCCTGATACACCGAAGAACAGTAGCGCCAACACAGTTTGACCCGTAGCACGCCATTCCACAGGCACAATACTATATAGATACTGAATAGCTGCGGAGTAGAATACCGGGAAGGTAAGGATTTGTAAAATCTGTAGATAAGCTAATAAATGCGGATCCAAAATCCAGGCCGAAATAAAGAATCGAAGAAAATAAAAGGCTCCAGAAATCGAAATAATGATTAGCTCTTTTCCTTTGCGCAGCCACCAAAAGCTTAAGGCAAACACAATAATTTCACTCATTGCGGCGATAAAGAACGATTGGCCAACTAATTCAGGACTGCCACCAAGCTCGCGAATATAAACTCCAAGGAAGGTATCGTTCATTCGTGCGGGAACGGAGCTAATAAAGATGAGCACTAGAAATAGCAGTGTTTCTCTATTGCTAAGAAAATGCTTCAGGCTGTCAAGTGTGACCGGTTTACCGGTCACCGGAGCATCTGGCATGAACCAGCTGACTACAAAGCTTGTAAGACTAATCGCGACGAACAGCAAGGCCATCCCTTGTGAACCGAAATAACTCATCACATAACCTGTGAGTAAGGCCATAACACCGTATCCCAACGCACCGTATGTACGTATTGAACCATAACTGATTCCAGCTGCCTCAGAGATCCGGAAATTCAGGCTTTCAGCTAGTGGATCGATAGGCATTAAGAAAAAATAGAGCAGCATCGCAAAAAGAATAAGTCGCACGTAGCTGCTAGAATCGAATAAAAAATATCCCGTTACCGCAGAGCATAACAACAGAATTAACAGCACTTTGCGGATCGTTCTTGTTTTGTCACTGATCATCCCCCATAAGGGTTGAGCAATAATGGTAACAAACCCTCCAGTACCAATAATGAATCCAATTTGCGCGGGGTTAAGACCCTGCTCCCCTAGATAGACTGGCAGAAAAGGAATGAACATAGCCAGCAACGCAAAATACAAAAAGTTAAACCCTCGTAATAGTGTTGGTGCATTCATAAGTCTCTTTACCTCACGTATTTAATGATATTTGTATAGTTTCAATTTGGTTATTGTATCACGGATGTTGAATGATTAGGATATAAATCTATGATAAAAATATACTATTCTCCCATATGATATATCCATTCAAGGTTCAGTTCATTTTCATAGAATGTTGTATAACCTTGAAAGGAAGTGTTAAGAATGGCGTCAATTATTGATTATGGTTCTACGTTTTTAACTGTTGATGGTCCAGTATTGGCGGTTGGTGTTGGTCAAGGAATAACTACTACCTCTGTATTTCTTGATCCGGCTAATCCTGCAACTTATCGTTCGAGAGTTGAGCTAAAAGCGAGTTTCGGTGTTGATAGTTTTTCATTTACAGATGATATTCGCGTAGATATTTACAGAGGTGCTACAAAAGTATACAGTAGCCCGCTCAATCGATTCTTCGATCCTGGTAACAACCTTCAGATTGTAAACGTGCTTGCTGTGGATGGTGGACTGCCGGGAACCCAAATTTATACACTTGGTGTTCTATTTGCTAATAGTAATAATGCTGGAAGTTTAATTCAAATAAAAGGCCCAATTACATTCACAGCTACAGCAATTGGTCTATAAGTTAGCTAGCGTATGAATTAACTAAAAGCTGCACCAATTCTCCGCAATGGAGAGAGGTGCGGCTTTTGCTGCTATACATATCCCGTCAGCTCACTATAGTGATATAATAACCGCAGTAATAGTATAATTAAAGCAAAATGCAAGGAGAAAAGCCGATGATAAAGCTGGTATCATGGAATGTAAATGGCCTTAGGGCATGTGTCACTAAAGGGTTTAATGACTATTTCAAAGAAGTAGAAGCAGATATTTTTTGCGTTCAAGAGACTAAGCTGCAAGCAGGACAAATTACTATGGAGCAAGGCGAAGAATACGAGCAGTATTGGAATTACGCAGTGAAAAAGGGCTATTCAGGCACGGCAGTGTTCACCAAAATCAAACCGATCTCTGTGAGATATGGGATGGAAGAAGATGAAGAAGTAGAAGGTCGGATCATTACATTAGAGTTCGAACATTTTTATCTGGTCAACGTCTATACGCCTAATGCCAAACGAGATCTGTCTCGATTGGAATATAGAATGGAATGGGAAGACCGTTTCCGTAACTATCTCTTAGAACTGGACAAGCGTAAACCAGTTGTTGTCTGTGGAGACCTAAACGTTGCCCATGAAGATATTGATATCAAGAATGCAAAGGCTAACCGTGGGAACTCCGGTTTTACGGATGAAGAGAGAGGGAAAATGAGCACACTGCTAGAGTCGGGCTTCATAGATACGTTCAGATATCTTCACCCGGAGCTAGAGGGAGTGTATTCATGGTGGTCTTATATGCCGAAGGTGAGAGAGCGGAATGTGGGCTGGCGAATTGATTATTTCTTAGCTTCTTCTAGACTTGCACCTAATGTAATTGATGCTCAAATTGATTGTCAGATCATGGGTAGTGATCATTGCCCAGTCATGTTGAAGCTAGCTGATTTTTCGGAATAAAAAAAGTGATAAGGCCGCTAAGTTCCTGCATAGGACAAAGCGGCCTTTCTTTTATTAACTATACCTATTGTATTCTTCCAATTATATCATCGAATTCAAGCGGTCCCATATTCACATTAATCCGCTGCTTAAGGATTAGAGTGTTCTCTAGAATATTAATATCAAGTGTAATCAAGAAAGGCATTTCAACAAATAGCAAGGACAACTGAAGTTGATCTTCTGCAGTCCAAGTAAAGCTGGACATAATCCGGTTCATGAAAGGCTCCAGGATGAGTGCAAAGCTTTCGAGCCATTGTCCTCGGCCTAATCGAATAACATTCTTTTCACCAAGTTTAGTTATTAAAGTAACTTCAGCTTCATCATTGTTGAAGGAGATAGAGATGGTAGCTAGTGAAAATTGGTTATCCTCGAGTGTGTAGGTTACACCATTAATTTGATCTTCTAGAGAAGATGACTGCTGCGATTGTGGAGGGTCTATCGATAATTTCTTTAATTGGTCTGCCAATTTGGCTGCTAATGCTTGTTCTTCCAGAAGAGGGACATCTTTCATATTGGGTAATAAATGCTCCCACACTGCATTCAAAATACCTTGAATACTATTTGAAGCGGCAGTAATAGCAATTACCGCATTCTGATCAGGAAGAACAACGCAGAGTTGTCCGAATGCGCCATCGGCGCGGTAGGCTCCGTGTTGGCATCTCCAGAATTGATAACCATATCCGAGCGCCCAGTCATGATCGCCTTCGCCATTGGAAATGTGTTTGGAAGTTGCTTCATTAATCCACTGTTCAGGCAGGATTCGTTGATTATTCCAGATCCCTTTTTGTAAGTAAAGCTGGCCGAATTTAGCGATATCCTCTGTGGTAATGCTTAAGCCAAATCCCCCCGTGTTAATTCCACGTGGACAAGACTGCCAAGTTGCTCCGTGAATACCGAGCGGAGCGAACAGACGCGGTTCTAGATATTCTAGCAGTGTTTGGCCAGTAACTCGTTGAAGGATCGCGGACAGCATGTAAGTGGCGCCGGTATTATATAGAAAATGTGTACCTGGTTGTTTCTCCACTGGGACTGAGAAGAAAGCTTTAACCCAATTCCCGTCTGCACTTTTATGAAGTGTGTCCATAGTATCCACGACATGCCCGGTACCCATCATCAATAGATGTCTGATTGTCATGTTGGATAGTTTGTCAGTGTTAGTCGCAGGAGCCTCTTCAGGGAAGAAGGAGATAACTTCATCGTCGAGCGTAATTAGCTTTTCTGTAACCGCAAACCCGATTGCAGTTGAGGTGAAGCTTTTGCTAAGGGAAAATAGCATATGTGGTAGATCGGACTTATAAGGAGACCACCAGCCTTCAGAGACCACATACCCATGCCTAAGGAGCATGAAGCTATGCAGACCTAAGCTTTGCGTCTCTACTGCATCAATAAAGCTGGATATTGCGGCTGATGATATGCCCTGCTCTTCTGGAAGACTTCTAGACAACTGCAAGCTACTTGTAGTTTCCATTCATTCATCTCCTAAATTTTGAGAATCCTTGCCTTCCTATTTTATAATAAATTCCATTGTATAAATACTATATAAAATGAAGATTTTTAATCCTCTAAAGAGCTGCTGTTGGAGGCATCGGTATGCAATCTTTTCTCAGGCCATGAAATAACATGCGAGGTTCGGCTTAATTTCTCATAGATTAGCTGGTCATCTTTTTTGAATACCTTAATGATTAAATGAATAAAGAAAACTAAATCGACCAGTAGAACAATGAGGTAAGCGACCGTTCTCAATGGTGAAGATAGAAGCCCCGTCACATCAGAATCGATAACAATAGCGTGAAGTCCAAGTATTACCCAATATAACAGACCATATCGGATCATAAGCGCCCAGAAAGAAGCCCGATTACCTCTATTCGTTACCCGAATACGTACAATCCATTTGCCTAAGGTCCGCCCACCAGTGAAAGCTGGAATCAGGATGAAGTAAATCCCTGTTACAATCCAGAAAGCACTTTTTACATCGAATCCATAAAGTACACCAAACCCAATGATCCACACCATACTATCGATGAAAAAAGCAATCCCTCTGCGGGTATAGGAGACTCTTTTGGCAGAACGATCGATATTCGAATCCAGTTGTTCTATTTGTGGCAGTAACCCGTTTATCCAGATAGCAATTCGGAATCCAAAGATCCCTCCCAGCGTGTTGGTAATAAGATCATCGACATCAAATAGACGGTAGGGATGATCAAAAAAGCCGTAGATGCCTGTAACCTGTGTGACCTCAAAAGATAACGAAAGTATGAAAGACAAGAGAATACACATTCCCCAGCGCGTTCGAAAATAGTAACCCAGAAACAATCCAAACGGCACGGTCAAAGCGATGTTAAATATCACCTGTAAAAAAGCAGGCTCACGCAGTAACGACCAATACGTTGAAATCTGATCAGGTATGATCTTAGAGCCATCTATAATATCTTGTATGAATTGAAGAGGGGCGAGCTGCATCATACTTCCCGAAGGTGCCATATTATGTCTTGACGAAGGCATCGGAAGCAAAACAAGAAAATAAGCGTTCATCAGATAGAGCAGCAATAAGTATAGGATTAAAGCTCTAAGCTTATGGATGTAGCCGTGTCTACGGTATTGAACGATTAGAAAAGGGAGTGTGAAGATCAATGCCGCTATAGGAAACATCATAAAGGCATAAGAAATTGGGAAAAAGTAAGAATGAAACATAAGTCACCTGCCGAATCATTGTTTTTGTGGAATATTGTAGTCTGCTGCAAACTAGCGTTCCCGGCTCATTATAAAATTTTATGATAGGGAACTCAACTTATTTATTTAGCGCTTCCGGCATACATATGTCTATAGAGGAGCGTGAAGTGATGGAGAAAAAGGTGCAGCAGTATTATCGACTGAAGCAAAAACAAAAGGAAATTGAAAAAGAGTTAGCAGAGCTTCGGCAGGATATTCTAAGCTATTGTAGTGAGCAGGGGGCTACCGAGACTGAAATCGGAAGCTACAAAGTGAAGCTAGTGATGCAAAATCGCAAAGAATATGATGATCTCAAGTTATATGAAACCCTATCAGACCCCGAAGTGTGGCGTATGCTCTCCAAATCAGATCCCGCGAAGGTAGCAAGTTTGACCAAGCTTAATGTAATCTCTGAGGACAAGATAATGCATACCTATTCTTTAAAGACCGTAACGTTGCTGCAAGTGGATAAAAAATAAGGATTTACGTGAGCGGTTCCTTTCATGGGGGCCGCTTTATTATATCGAATCGCAACTCTTAGCATTTTGCGTTAAAATAAGAAGTGAAGCTGACCGTCTGCTGTTAAGGAGCTCCGGTGCTTTGGTGCGACAGTAAAGCAACCATAGAGATGGAGGAAGAGAATTCATGAAAGATTTTGATGTCATGTTAGAGAAATATGCGAACCTGGTTGTAAAAGTAGGGGTAAATGTACAGCCTGGACAAGTTTTGATGGTGCATGCACCTATTGAAACGGCAGAGCTTACTCGCTTGATTGTAAGTAAAGCCTATGAAGCAGGTGCTAAATATGTAATTGTTGATTGGGACGATGAAGCGACTACACGTATTCGTTACGAAAAAGCCCCAGAAGATTCCTTCGATTACTATCCACAGTGGCAAGCAGAAATGATGGAGAAGTTTGCGGAAGAGAACGGCGCCATCTTACATATTAAAGTACCAGATCCGGAATTGTTCAATGGTATTGATTCTTCCAAAGTGTCACGAGCAGTTAAAGCGGCAGCTGTTGCTCGCAAAAACTACTCCAAATATACTCGTAATAGCAAAATTAGCTGGTCTCTTGTTAAGGCTCCAACGCGCGCTTGGGCGAACAAGGTGTTCGCTGATCTCCCTGAGGAAAAGCGAGTGGAAGCGATGTGGGAAGCGGTATTCCAGATGAATCGTGTAGGTAGCGAGGATCCGGTTGCCGCATGGAGAGAGCATATCGGTCAATTGAAAGAAAGTCAGGATAGAATGAACGCTAAGCGTTATAAAAGCCTGCATTACCGCGCTCCGGGAACGGATCTGCATGTGGAGCTTCCAGAAGGACATCTATGGCGTGGAGGCGGCGGAGAGAATGATAAAGGCGTGTATTTCGTGGCGAATATGCCAACGGAGGAGATCTATTCCATGCCACATCGTACAGGCGTGAACGGTACAGTAAGAAGCACGCTCCCGCTTAATCTGAACGGACGGTTGGTAGAAGGTCTTTCTTTCACTTTTAAAGATGGAAAAGTAGTAGCATATGAAGCTGAGTCCGGACGTGAGCATCTGACTTCGCTGCTTGCAACGGATGAAGGTGCATCCTATTTAGGAGAAGTGGCTTTAGTGCAGCATGATTCTCCCATCTCTCGCTTGAACCGAATTTTCTACAATACAGGGATTGATGAGAATGCCTCCTGCCATTTCGCGTTGGGAAGTGCTTACCCTGTCAATATTGAAGGCGGCACAAAGCTTACGAATGAAGAGCTTGTCGCACGAGGTGCTAATGTCAGCTTAACGCATGTCGATTTTATGATTGGTTCAGCTGAGCTGGATATTGACGGAGAACTTGCGGATGGCACGATTGAACCGGTATTCCGTAAAGGGAATTGGGTGCTGTAAGGTATAAAATTAAGGTCGTAATCTCGCTTTAGGGGGTTATGGCCTTTTTCTTTGATGTAGAAGCGGACAAGTGTAAAGTCCTAACCCCTGGTCCAGAGTATAGCTTCAAGGAGGGATCGACGCTTGTAGCTGCAAGCGAAGCAAAAACAGCCGGCGCTCTCTTCAATAGAGAGTCCGGCGTTTTTTTATTGCCCTTAGAGATCAGTTTTATTTTGAAAAATAATTAAGGCCCATAGCCTCGCGTACTTCAGACATCGTTTCTTGAGCAATATTGCGGGCACGCTTAGTTCCGGATAATAAGATATCCTCAACAACCTTGGGTCTGGCAGCATAATAGGAGCGACGCTCACGCATTGGTTCAATTAGCTGGTCTAGAGCTGTCGTGATAAGCTGCTTACAGGCAGAACAGCTTATACTGCCACTTTCGCAGCTATCGTGAATCTCTGAGGCGCCATGCGAACGAACAGCACGATGATAAGCATAAATGGGACAAATATCTGGATGCCCAGGATCATTTTTATGAACACGGGCTGGATCGGTTGTGGCTTTACGGATCTTGAAGGTGATCTCTTCTTTCGTAGAGTCCAGCTCGATAGCATTGCCTAGGCTTTTACTCATTTTAGCGTTGCCGTCTGTTCCTATTAGTCTTGGCGTCTCGCTGATGAGCGCTCTGGGCTCCACAAGGATGGGGCTGTACAGCTCGTTGAATCTACGTACGATTTTGCGGGTCAACTCCAGATGGGGAAGCTGGTCTTCTCCTACAGGAATAATCGTCGCTTTACAAAAGGTTATATCCGCAGCCTGGCTAACTGGATAACCTAGAAAACCATAATACAATTCATCTAAGCTGGAATTTTTCGATTCGGCTTTAATCGTGGGATTATGCCGTAAAGAATTCACAGTGACAAACATGGAGAAAAGGACGGTCAGCTCAGCGATCTCTGGGATCATGGATTGAATAAATATAGTGGCTTTATCTGGATTTATACCTGCTGATAAATAGTCTAATGTAATTTCATTCAAGTTTTGACCTAGTAGTTGAGGGCGATCAAAGTGAGTCGTTAGGGCTTGAATATCTGCTAAAAACACAAAAGTATCATATTGCTCCTGTAGCGCCACTCGATTCTGTAAGCTGCCCACGTAATGGCCAAGGTGAAGCTTTCCAGTCACTCGATCTCCAGTTAATACACGTTCTTTTATCATTTGAATTCCTCCTGTTTTGTTGCTTCTGACTAACATTGAGTCGCCACCACCAGCCATCATCCATGGCCATCACCTCCTTTAAATGACAAAAAAACCTCATCCAATAAGGACGAAGTTGTCGTGGTACCACCTTAAATGATCACTCCGCCATACGTTAATATGGTTTTACGATCTTCTCTTACCGGTACGGAGAAGGTCTGAGACAATCTCGATACAGGTCCCTTGATAACGGTGGGAAACCCGGCTTTCCCTACAACATCAGCTAAGATGGTTCGGAAGAGCAACTCTAAAGGCCATTCGATCAAGCGCTGGACACCGGTTCGCAGCAACCACCGGCTCTCTGAAGTCCATGTTCGTTTGTCTACTTACCCTTTGTCAGCGTTGTTCATGATATTTGGGTAATTGTAGTTCTGATGAGCGGATTTGTCAATGGGTGGAAATTAGAGGGTAATAGACGAAGTATCTAGGATTATATGTTCTAGCAAAGTATAACTTAAATGTATATATTCATCAGGAATTATGTCCAATTTATCATTGTTGATTCACAATATAATAATGTATAACCTTGTAACTGGAATGGAGTGATGATAAATGGCGACAAATATAAGTTATGGTTCACAGGCAAAAACCCCCTTAGACCCGTTTACTACTGTTACAACGGTTGCAGGGATTCCTGGAGCTGGAGCGGGTCTAGCCACAGCGCAAGTAAATATTAGCCCGGCTAACCCAGCCTCTTTCTCCAGTAGAGTCGAGTTAAATGGTAGTTTTAGTCTTACTGCACTTGCTGATAGTCAATTTCTTGTTTTAATCCGACGTGCTGGAGTCGATATTTATAAATCCTTTTATAGTTTTACTTCAACTACTGATATTCAATTAAATGCTCAGTGGGTTGATGGTCCTTATATTGGAGTCCACAATTATGAATTGGTAATTCAAAATGATAGCAACTTAACTATAAATCTATTTGGACCCATATCATTCACAGCAACTGCTATTGGAGGAGACGGAGTAATTTAAGTTATGGACAGTTAAATCGATTTGATTTAGCTGTCTTTTTTTTCATGGGGCATAATTTATTTATTTATTTAAAATGTTGTCCTCTAAAACAGCATATTTATCGCCATATTGCTTAATGATATGTTGTTCTCCCCAATTACATAGAGAAGTCAAAATGTCGCTTAAACTATCACCATATTCACTAAGCTCATATTCCACTTTGGGTGGGACCTGATTGTATACGATCCGGTTGATAATTCCATCGGCCTCAAGTTCGCGTAGTTGCTGGGTTAACATTTTTTGAGTAATTCCGGGCATTAACTGTTTTAGTTCCGATGTTCGTTTTTTGCCATGAGTTAAATGACACAGAATTACACATTTCCATTTTCCTCCAATCACTTCGAGTGTGGCCTCAACAGAAATATTGTATTTTTTCTTGATAGTTGTCATGATATCCTCCAATGTATGGGTACTTTTTTGTACCTATGGTACTTTTAAGTGCGTACTATTGATTATGTCCAATTTTACTAATCATAACATTTATCGTTCTTTTTTTATAGAATGTTATAATTTTAAGTGCTCAGTCCCAAAAAAGTTAATATAAATAAAAACCGTTTCTATACCCTCCCCGTCTTAATCTATGAGAGGTTTAGGAGAGGGGGCTAAGGAAGGATATGACGATGACTAATGCAGAAATGAAGAAGGTAACGATTCTTGATTCTAGGAGCGAGACGGATTTCTACGATTCTATATTGGTACATAGAGAACAACTATACAGTATTGCCTATAGCTACTTGCGTAACCGGAATGATGCGCTTGAAGCGATGCAGGAAATGACTTGCCGGGCCTGGATCAAAAGAAAAACATTAAAGGATCCAAAAGCGTTTAAATCATGGATCATTCGGATCCTGATTTATGTCTGTATAGATGAACAAAGACGTAGAAAACGTTCCATGCCGCTTGTAGACGAGAGAATAGGAGAGCAGATTACGCACATTGGCCATCATCGGATGGAAATGCTGTGGGCACTTGAACAGGTTAAACCCAAGTATCGCCATGTGCTGCTGCTTAAATACTACAACGATATGACCTTAAATGAGATTGCTAACATTCTGGATAAACCTGAAGGAACGGTCAAGACATGGCAGCATAAAGGACTCAAGCAGTTAAGAACGATCATTAAGAATCGGGGTGATTGGAACCATGAGTAGTCAGGAGGAGCTTGCCATGTTAATCGATGCTGAACGGATCCCACAGGAGCAAAAAATGGAGAGTGCAGCCGCACAAATCTATGCCATTCAAGCAGGACTCGAACTAGGTAAAAAGCGCGGAAAAAAGCTAATGTTTGCTAGAAGCGCTATGGCTGTACTGACTGCATCTGTTTTGATTGCAGGTTTACTCTTCTTCAATCCAACCCAATGGATGCCACAGCAAGCCTCTACAAGTATTGAATCAAGTGATTGGGATGTGCTGGAGCCTTTTAAGAAGCTGGCTGAATCTGATGTTGATGCCCTTACGTTAGAATCTGCTATTCGAAACGATTATGTGCAAATCGTGAATAAGAGTGCTGAGAAAAACGGATATAAAATCACTCTAAATGCTGTGATCGCTGATGAAAATAAAATTATACTGCTATATACAGGGACTACAAGTGGTGGTCAGGAAATTTACAATGTGAATAGTGTATGGCTGACAGATGCTGTGACGGGACAAAGTGTAGTGGATAAAAATGGGGGTAGAGGTGGGATGGGTTTACATGCTGTGGATAGTATTTATACATGGCTCGGAAAAACTATCTATCCACTAGATAAGGATAAAGCATTTCCAAAAGAGGTGGTGGCGAATTTTCAGATCGCTTCAGTGGATCCAGGAATGCTAGCAAAACCAAAAACGGGAACAGATCTAGCTGACATGCGCTATTCTGATCGTTTAAAGGTGAGTTTCGCTATTGATCCAAAATTCTGGGAACAGAAGACCGAGACAGTAGTTATAAATCAGCCTTTTATGATTGACGGACATGAAGTGAATCTTGCGCAGGTGGAGCTATCTCCTTTAAGTATAGTAGTTAAATTCACGTTAAGTGAGGCATTAAAAACCGATTGGGAGATCAGGAATGAAATTTTTGGAAAGACTCCTAGTGAGTTGACCTCGCGGGTTGGGAAGCGCGAATTGAAAAATAATTCGATTGGCGGAAGTGGCAGTGAGGACGGATTTATAAGTAACTTTAGCAGCAACGTATTGGATCATCCAAAATTCATTCGTTTGAAGCTTGATGCGGGGCCTGATCGCGAGAAAGAGGAGTATATTGATATCTTGAAAAAATAAGCAGCAAGTGATGAGAGTGAGAATGTGATGGGATTCGTAATGCAGAAAAAGGTCCGCTGACAGCGACCTTTTTTTGTTTTCTAGAAGATTAAATATGATTATAAAGTCCTTTTTTAAAATAGTGCTATAATAGCTCTTTGAGTGTTCTGAGCTGTATTTTGATCTATATGAACTAGGGGTGATAGATTTGAGCGTAATCCGTATGGAGAACGTAACTAAGAAATATGAGAATACTTTGATTTTTCGAGATATATATTTTCGAGTTAGCATGGGTGAACGGATTGGGTTAATCGGACAAAATGGTGCGGGGAAGTCTACTGTTTTTAAACTGATAATGGGAAAAGAGGAGCCAACAGCAGGGAAAGTAGAGTTAGATCCCAATGTGAAGATCAGTTATTTCTCTCAATTCTCGGAGCTTTCCGGCTCCTTGTCTGTACAGCAAGAGATAGAATTGTGCTTCGAGCAAGTAGCGCTTATCGAACAAGAGCTTAACCAAATCGGGGAACAGCTTGGACTAGTGACGGATGATGATCAGATGAATACACTTTTAGAGCGGCAAGCGGCGCTTTTTGAACAAATGGATCATTTGGATGGCTGGAATGTATCTGTAGAAATCAACACGGTTCTGATGAAGTTGGGCTTCAATGAAAGATCACGGCATCAACCTGTAGATGAGTTATCGGGAGGCTGGAGGAACCGTGCAGCACTGGCTAAAGTCTTAATTGAAATGCCCGATGTCGTATTGCTCGATGAGCCTACTAACTTTTTGGATATCGAAGGGATCGTATGGTTGGAGCAGTGGCTTCACCGTTATAATGGGGCGATGATTCTCATCTCCCATGACCGGCAATTTATTGACAGAGTAGTCACGCGGACGATAGAAATCGAGAATTATCATTTTCAGGAATATGAAGGCAATTACACCGACTATGTTCGTAAAAAGAAGATGCGCAAAAAGGTGCTTGATCGTCAATTCGAGTGGGAAGAAGAGCTTCTACTTATGGAGTCTGAAGCCATTGAAACCCGCGGGAACAAAAAGTCCCCGAAGGATCGTCTATCACGAAAACTGACAGATATGAAAAAGCGTGTGGAGCCTCATCCAGTGAACGTACTGATCACCGATATCTACAGTAATTTACGATTTCCGGACAAGCTTGGTGAAGTGAAGGGAATTGGACAAAGCTATGATGGTCGGACGATATTCCAGAACATTTGCTTCGATATTCAAAAGGAAGATCGGATTGCTATTGTGGGGCCTAACGGAAGCGGGAAGTCGACACTCATAAAGGTATTGACTGGGCAAGAAGAGCCTGAAACGGGTGGTGTGACTTGGGAACGTGGGGTCAGCTATGCGTACTTCAATCAGATGTGGGACGAACTCGATGTTAAGGATACAGTCAGTCATGCCGTAAATGTGTATGGGCTGGGACTCGATGCTCCGCGGAAAAAAGTGAACAAATTTCTATCGATGCTACAATTCTCGGAAATGGATCTGAGCAAAACGATCGGCAGTCTGTCAGGTGGACAGCAGGCCAGAGTAGCGTTAGCGAAATGCCTTCTCTCTGGCGCGGCTGTCATTATTTTGGATGAGCCAACGAATCATTTAGATTTGACGAGTATTCAGGTGATGGAGCAAGCACTCATTCATTTCCCTGGAGCCGTAGTTACCGTCAGTCATGACCGCTTCTTCATCGATAAAATTGCAACGAAAATGCTTACCTTCGATCCTGAAGCAGGAATCACTGAGCAGAATGTTTAGGATTATGCTGGCAGTCGGATGATCACGGTCGTTCCTTCACCTACTTGACTGGTGATTTCAATCCCATAGGGTTCACCAAAATGAAATTGAATACGATCATGAACATTTTTTATACCAATATGATCTTCATCTAGGGTGTCTGATGGTTGAGAGAGACGAAGACGTAACTGTTTAAGTTTCTCTTCATCGATACCAATTCCGTTATCTTTAACGATAATTAGCATGTCATTCCCCGAAATCATCGAGGAGACTTCAAGGAGACCCGGTTCACTTCGACACTCCAGTCCATGGACGATAGCATTCTCAACGATGGGTTGAAGGGAAAAGTGCATGACTTTAATTATTTCGGTATTAGGTTCTAGCTGTTCAATATATTGAATTTTGTCCCCGAAACGTAATTGTTGGATTTTTACATACAGCCGGACGTGTTCAAGTTCTTCTCGCAGGGTTACGGTTATCTTTCCGGTCTGGATATGAATCCGAAACAATCTACCTACAATCCCCACCATTTCGCCAATCTCTCTTTGCCCATTAATGATGGCTTTCATTTGAATAGATTCAAGTACATTCGCAAGGAAATGTGGATTGATTTGGCTTTTAAGGGCGCCGTATTGAGCTACTTTTTGCTGTGCTTTGGCCATAGAAGATCGCTCGATATAATTTTGCAGGTCTTTCACCATTTTTCGGATTCCATTGTAAAGAACACCAAACTCATCTTGACGATTACTATACAAATCCACATCAAAGTTCCCCATCCCCACCAGCTTAACCTTTCGGCTTAAAAGAATAATAGGCTTAGTAACACGCTCCGATAGGATATACATGAATAAGATCGCAGTGACAAGCGACAAGAGCGCTAATGTTAAAATGATTTTTCCGAGAAAAGTGGCCTGCTTTGTCATCTCTTTCTCATCAATATACTGAATGACCTTCCAGTTGGAATAGGGAGACGTAACAAAGTTAATGTACGAGTCTTTATCGTCAAAAGTACCATAAAAGCTTCCTGTATCATTGTTCATGAAAGTATTAAGCGCCTGAGGCTCTATAGGGATAGGTTGTAAGGGTGAGGTTTCTATGATGTCAGAGCTATAAACACTACCGCCCTTATCGTCTAAAATAATGAATTTTCGTTTGCTATTCTCCGAGAGCTTTAAGATTTCACGTAATGAATCCAATCGGATATCGATTAACATGACGCCTATGGGTTGCTTGCTTCCTTTTTTATTAATAACCCGGGCGATAGAAATAACGGATTGTTTGGAATTGGTGCGATAGAAGGGGACATGGCTGCCAAATAGGATCACTCCGCCTTTTTTCTGCTGGGTCTGTAAATACCAATCCTCCTGGGTATAATCCTTCACATCATAATCCGCACGATTGAAATTGGCAGAGTAGAACACACGTGATCCCGAAAAAATCTGCACACTATCAACATTTTTAATCGTCATCTCAATCCCGCTGATGAAATGCTCAATCGTGTTTCCATACTGAATATTCAGGTCATTTCCTACGTCGTCTTTATGGATCGTCCAATGCTCAAGTGCGGTTTGGAGCTGGCTATCTACCTGTGCGTTCAGTGTACCTTTATCAATACTTTGAAGATATTGGTCAATGTTGAACGAGAGGTTATTAAGGATCAGATTTGAGCTGCTCTGGTATTCATTTTTGACGGCTTGGTTTGAAAAGATATAGATGATTGCGGATATGATCAGGAGTGGGATGGTAATGGTCAGAATCATCAGCATGAAAATTTGACGATTGACATGCCGCATCCGGTAGCGTCTCTTTGGTTGCTCAATCTGCATCATTTTAGGTCACCAGCCTGATTGTTTTCTATAGTCTGATGGGGTCATGTTGGTGATACTTCGGAATGTTTTCACGAAATGCTTATAGCTTTTGTAACCACACATCGTACAGACATCGGTCACTAGAATCTCCGGTTTTTTTAAGCATTCTTGCGCATATTCCATCCGAATTTCGGTTACAAAACGCATATAGTTCTTATCGAGTTTCCGCTTGAAGAGGCGACTTAAATAAGACGGATTATAGAAGAATCGATCTGCTACCATCTGCAGAGTCACGTCTTGATCAATATTTTCTTTAATGAAGGATTTAATATGCTCGAATATGATCACATCCTGTTGGTGGTTGTGTGTCAGTCCTTCGGTATAAACAATCCCCAAATGAATCATCCACCTGCCAAGCCAGTCAAAAAGCGTCTCAAGCGAATCAAAATCATCCACAAAGGTAAGGTTCAGGAGCTTTTCGCTGTACACACCTTCGATATGGATGTGGTTTTTATTGGTGAAGCGGATTATAACACTTATGATTTCCTGAAGAAATGCGAGCCAGTAATCAGGAGAAGAGACATCGGTTTTACTCAAAATATCTTGAGCCAGGCGGTGCATCAGCTGGAGCGTTTCTATTTCGTTAGAACTTTCGATACAGGAGATCATCCGTTTCTTATCATTCTCATCTAGTTGAATTAGGGATGGTTTCTGAGAATTTAAGTTTTCTATCCATTGTGGCACATAGAATAACCTGCAATCTCTCATGTAAAAGCGTTGATATAACATTCGATCGGACTCGTGCAGCAAAGTATGTATTTGTGCAGGGTTCTCCGTCGTCTTACCTATAACTAAATAGAGGCCTAGATGATGTTCTAACGTAAGCGCCTTCAGATATTGATCGATTCGTATCTGTACTTGAGTTTGAAGAGGGAAGTTGTCAGTAGAAGACGGAGATCCCAATACAATAAGACCATAGAGCTTTGTTTTAGATGAATATGTAAAAATAGAGTGCGGTGTAGAGGCATGGAGATACTCATCCACTGCGTAATGAATGAACTTTTCCGCATATTCTCTCATCCATAGGGTGGATTGCGTGCGCGTTTCTCTCATAGGAATGCCAGTCAAAACAAAGGGGAGATAAAGATAGTAGTTACTGTTGAAATTACATAGTTCATGGATAACAGCATCATCTATTACTGAATGTTCTTCCTCTAGCAACAGCTTTACAAGCTCTGCCCCTTCCAGATTAGAACGTTTTAATCGGTCTTGCCGTTTTAGATGAAGCTTGTTCATACAGTTTTGTATTACTAGAAGGCTTTCTTCGTATTCCAAAGGCTTAAGCAAAAAAGCATGTACATTCCCTAGTTGTATAGCCTTCTGAGCATATTCGAAATCGTTGAATCCTGTCAAAATGATAAATAATGTATCAGGAAGCAGATTGCGAATCTGCTCAATCATTTGAAGCCCATCCATTTCGGGCATCCGGATATCGGTGATCACCAAATCAGGCTTCTCGCGTAGCGCGGTGGTCATTCCTTCTCTGCCATTCTCTGCTTCAATAATGCTGTGGATCCCAAGCTCCTCCCAAGCAAAGTAATGTTTTAAGCCCTTTAGTATTAATGGCTCATCCTCTACAATCATCAATTTATACATGAAATCCCTCCGGAAGACTAGAATTATAGTGGATCACTCGTAAGAGAATGCCATTAGATGTAAGATTAAAAGGGTTACATTAAGGCGAAAAAGTGAAAAAATATAAATTCAATTGTTAATAGGTGGAATATGTAATGTATTATAACATTGAAGAGGGGTGGATTGAAGAGATATGTCAGAAATGAACCCTAAAAGTAAAAGGAGTGGGATTCTCCTGAATTTACAATTGATTTATGATTAGCGCAAGGAATGAGAGCAGTACTTTATTCCACAAAAAATAATTGGGGGTAGCACATGAAAGCAATGAAAAAAGGGCTAATGAGTATTGTTGGTGTCGCACTTTTAGGTACACAGTTAGTTGCATGTGGAAATACGAACACAGCGAATTCAGCGGTTACACCAAGTAATAATGCTGACAAGACTGAGCCCGCAGCAACTGAGGCTGCTGCTAAACCAGTAGAAATTACTTGGTGGAATTTTCCGAGCTTTCAAGCTTTAGATGGTGAAGTAGGCAAGTATGAGAAGGAAATCATTGCAGCTTTTAATGAGAAGAATCCTGAAATTAAAGTAAACCTTGAGATGATCACCTTTGAAGGCGGCCCTGAAAAACTGAATGTCGCAATTGCTTCGAATACCGCACCTGATGTGATCTATGATGCACCTGGACGGATTATTGATTGGGGTAAAAAGGATTTACTTGCACCGCTTAACGACATGGTGACTGATGAAGTGAAGAATGATATTTCAGAAGCTTTTTGGAAGCAGTCAAGTGTAGGCGACAACATCTTTATGTACCCGATCAACACAGCGCCTTTTATGATGGCTGTTAATAAATCTATTTTTGAAAAGATTGGCGCTCTAGATTTACTACCTTTGGATAAGGAAGATAGAACTTGGACGTTTGAAGAATATAAAAAGGCGTTGGAAGCTGTAAAAGAAAAGGCACCGGACGTTATTCCTACAGGATTCTTCGCGAAGAGCCAAGCTGGAGATCAAGGCACTCGCGCTTATCTTGCTAACTTAGGTGTATCCCGATTCTTAAATGAAGATAACTCAGCAGTCGCTATCAATACTGATAATGCTGCTAAAGCGTTAGATTGGATTGTCCAAGCTACGAAAGATAAACTCAGTGTCTCTGGTGCAGCTTCACTTGCTGCTGCTGACGTGAACGATTTGTTCCTGCAAGGTAAATTGGCCTTTACACTTAACTATTCCGCTGTACTAAAAGCACAGAACGTATCTAAAAAAATGGTACAGTTCGAAGATATTCTCCTTCCATTCCCTACACTAGATGGTTCGGAACCAAAGCTTGAACCATATCTGGGCGGTATGGCTGTATTTAACAATGGGGATGAAGCTAAGATTGCAGCTTCCAAAAAGCTGATTGATTTTATTGCTAATGATCCTGTATGGGGTAAGAAAAACTTGATTCAAACAGGTGGTCTCTCGGTTCGTAATTCGATTACTGGTCTTTATGACGATCCAGAGTATAAATACGCTGAATATGCACGTAAATTTACGACAGATGCACCAACGATTGCTGATGGATATGCAGATATTCGTACGTTCTGGTTCCCTGAATTACAACGTGCTTTAACTGGAGGCGCAACCGGCAAGGAAGCTTTGGATAGTTTTGCTACAAAGGCTAACGAAGCTATTACTAAAGCAAAAGCAGCTATGAAATAAATAGTGAATGGTGTTCAAAAGAATAGAGTGCGGGAAGCACTCTATTCTTTTTAAAAAAATGAAAATTTTAAAGCTACGCACCTATAAATATCATTATTTTTCATCAGAGAAATGGGGAGAAGGTTGTGGGGACAACGGTACGCAAAATTAAAGGTTATGTGATACGTGACTGGATGATGAGTTATCTTTTCTTATTACCAGCGTTTGGATTTTTTCTTCTGTTTGTAGCCTACCCAATGATAAAAGGGGTTTATATTAGTTTCTTTGATTACTCGCTGAGAGATTTTAGTTTTATTGGTCTCGATAATTATATTTCATTATTTAAAGATGATAATTTCATGAAGTCCATGGGAAATACTTTATTACTCGTAGTGATCACCGTACCGATCGTGATTATCTTTTCACTGTTTGTCTCCATGAATATTTATAAGAAAAAAGAGTTTGCTAGATCGTTTTTCCGCGGTGTGTTCTACTTGCCAGCCGTATCTTCGGTCGTAAGTATTACAGTCGTTTGGGGCTGGATTTACCATCCCAACTACGGAATTCTGAATTATTTGACGGGTTTATTTGGAATGGAGCCTGTTTCATGGCTTGGGGATACAAGAACCGCATTACTTGCAATTATCGTGGTCTTAATAACGACTTCTGTAGGGCAACCGATCATTTTGTATGTGGCCTCCATTGGTAACATTCCTACCTCTTATATTGAAGCCGCAGAGATAGATCGAGCAACCCCTTGGCAAATTTTCCGGAAAATATTATGGCCGATGCTGATGCCAACGAACTTATATATTATCGTGATTACCACGATTAATACCTTTCAGTGTTTTGCACTGATTCAACTCCTTACCTCAGGTGGACCTGTATATAGCACTTCAACTGTTATGTATGGTGTATATGAACAAGCCTTTATGCTAGGTCATTTCGGATATGCCTCTGCAATGGGCGTCATACTCGCAATTGTAATTGGGATCATTTCAATCATTCAATTCAAATACTTTGGCAGCGATGTTGAGTATTAAGGAGGGGACATCATGAATTCTACGAATCCATTAGAACTGAAAGCACCTATTATCCAGTCTAAGAAAGTAAGCGCATGGAAAAAAGAATTAACGATTCCAAAAATAATCGCTACAATCCTATTGATTTTGGCTACATTATTTTTTATATTTCCCTTTTACTGGGTAGTGTCGGGGGCCTTTAAACTTCAAACTGTGGCAACTACCATCCCACCGGAGTGGTTTCCGTTAAAGCCGACGTTACAGAACTGGACAGAATTATTTAAGAATCCAGTAGAACGCTGGATGTTTAATAGCTTTATTATTGCTTTTGCAGAAATGGCTGCGATCTGTATTGTCTCCTCCTGCGCCGGATATGTTCTCGCAAAGAAATCATTTCCAGGACGAGGAATTATCTTCACGATGTTTGTTGCCGCTATGGCATTGCCTAAGCAAGTTATTCTCGTTCCGCTGTTTACGATGTTAGCAGACTTTGGTTGGGTCAATACGTATAAAGGGCTTATTTTACCGGCGATTGGCTGGCCATTTGGAGTCTTTTTGATGAAACAGTTCGCGCAGACGATTCCGGGAGAGTTGATTGAAGCGGCAAAAATTGACGGCAGCTCGGAAATTCGATTGTTCGGAACGATCATTTTACCGTTATTGAAACCAGCAGTTGGTGCACTGGCTATATTCACCTTTATTACTTCATGGAACGATTATTTCAGCCAGCTAATCATGACGCGATCTACTTCGATGATGACCTTGCCACTTGGGGTTGCGACACTTCGAGGCGAATTCACAACGAACTATGGACTGCTTATGGCAGGTGCTGCGTTAGCTTCTATTCCTATGATTGCGATTTTCCTAATGTTTCAAAAGGCATTCACACAAGGGATTACTATGGGTGCTGTTAAGGGTTAACAATTCTCATAACAATGTAAATTAACAATAGTGATTTAAACGATGGAGGCTATTATCTATGAAATCATATAATCTTGAAGCTTTTAAAGGCATTATTATCGCTTTGTACTCCAGTTATGATGCTGAGGGGAATATAGATAAAGAAGCGGCACGCAAATTAGCTCGTCATTATGCTTCTACAGGTGTGAAAGGTCTTTATGTTGGCGGAAGCTCAGGCGAAGGCATGCTGCAATCGGTAGAAGAGCGTAAACAAATGCTCGAAGCAGTTATAGCGGAAGTAGGAGATGAGCTTACGATCATTGCACACGTAGGTGCTCCATCTACAAGAGACAGTGTTGAGTTAGCTGTACATGCTGAATTAGTTGGCGCACATGCGGTATCGGCTGTTCCGGCTATCTATTACCGTTTGTCTCCGGACAGTGTTGAAAGCCATTGGCAGGCGATCATTGATAGTACTTCACTTCCATTTATTATCTACCACATCCCGCAAACGACAGGCTTTCAATTATCTAAAAGCTTGTTAGTGAAGATGGCCGCGCAGGATAAAGTGATTGGCGTGAAGATTTCAGCAGAAAGTACATTTGAGCTTCAGCAGTTTAAGGCAGCAGGTGGAAATGATTTTCTTGTATTGAATGGACCGGATGAGCAGTACTTAGCTGGCCGCAGCATTGGGGCAGATGGTGGGATTGGTGGAACCTACGGGGTCATGCCCGAGCTATTTTTAAAAGTAGAACAATGTTATGGGCAAGGCGATATGGCTGAGGCGCAGAAATGGCAGTTCATTATCAATGATCTCATTGTAGAATTATTATCCTTTCCATCATTATATGGTGCATGTAAAGCTATTCTGAGTTTGCGTGGATTTGAAACGGGCCAACCGAGAATGCCAATTTTACCCATCAAGGCTTCGGATCAGGATCGGCTGGAAGCTCTCAACAATAGAATATTAGAGTATATTCTTGAAGCGAAGGGATAGGGTTTATGATGACTCGAATGAGCGATATCTTTCCGATGAAAGGTCTGATCGTGTCATGTCAGGCACTTGAGCATGAGCCGCTTCATGGTGGAGATACAATGGCAAAAATGGCAAGAGCGGCGGTTCAATCAGGGGCAATTGGAATTCGGACGAATGGGGTTCCAGATATTCTAGCGATTAAAGAAGAAGTAAATGTACCGGTTATTGGACTTATTAAACGGGATATTCCCGGATCAGCCATATTTATTACGCCAACTCTGGATGAGGTGAAAGCAATCGTGTCCGCTAAAGCGGATATTGTTGCATTAGATGTTACGAATCGGGAAGGTCGCTTAGCGTCGGTTAAGCCTTTAATCGCATATGCCCATCAAATGGGTGTGCTTGTAATGGCAGATATATCGACTTTGGAGGAAGGACTGGCAGCGGAAGAATTAGGTGTAGATTTTATTGGTACAACACTTTCGGGCTATACACCATACAGCACACAACAAGAAGGACCAGATCTTGTCTTGCTTCATCAGTTATGCGAGTTCGTGAAGATTCCCGTAGTTGCAGAAGGGCGTATATGGACACCGGAAGATGCGGCGAGCGCTAAGAGGGCTGGGGCATCTTATATAGTTGTAGGAAGTGCGATTACAAGGCCACAGTTGATCACTTCACGATATGTCAAAGCCGTGATCGATTGCTGAGACTTAAGGAGGCGAGTCCGTGTTAGAAGATTATGATCCTCTAAAGGAATATGCTGTAGGAGTGGATATCGGGGGAACGAAAATTAATGCCGGACTCGTTACACCACAGGGGGACGTAGTACATACTGTAAGTCTGAGCACAAAGGCTGGGTTCACGAAGACCGTGGACCGAGCTATTCAGGCTATTCAAAAGCTAATGAATGAAGTTACAGCGATGCATGCAGGCATTCAGTTTAAAGGGATTGGTGTAGGAACGGCAGGACAAATCGATTGGGAGGCGGGGAGTATTCGCTCAGCCTCTGAGCTTATTCCTGGCTATGCTGGGACAGATTTGAAAGCGTTGCTTCAGACTCAGTTCCAGCTTCCAGTAATCGTAGATAATGACGTGAATGTACTGGCATTAACAGAGAAATATTTAGGTTCTTGTATAGGTGTAGAAGATTTTATCTGTCTTGCACTTGGAACGGGTGTAGGCGGAGCAATTATTGTAGAAGGTCGCCTTGTTCATGGTTCTTGGGGTGGGGCTGGAGAGTTAGGGCATATGTCTGTAGATTTCAAAGGGCCGGCATGCGTTTGTGGTGGGAAAGGCTGCTTAGAACACTATGCGTCAGGCACAAGCATTACTCGGCGTATGCAGGAAAAACTAACTATACACAGCCTGCCACTTGATAACATAAACTCACGAGAAGTGATCACGAGATGGAGGTCAGGAGACCGTCTAGCTACAGAAGTAATGGAAGAAACAATTGCTGCGCTTGGTTCAGCTATCGCTTCGTTTATTCATATTTTTAACCCAAAGGTTATTGTTATTGGTGGTGGAGTGGCTGAAGCAGGTGAGCTATTATTCGAAGGAATAAGAAAAGAAGTGGCTACGAGAACGATGCCATCGATGCTGGAAGGCGTCCGCATTGAAGCAGCCTATCGTGGCAATTCCTGTGGAATGATCGGTGCGGCATTACAGATCTGGGAGTACGGAGTCCCATCCCTTTCATCTAGTAATGAAGGCTTTATCTAAATCTCTTGATTAAATAGAATAATTTACCGATAATGTTAAAGGGGATGAGAGTAAAGGTCAAATCTTTCTGGGGTCCCTAATCCGTTTATAAGGAGTGATGATGTTTGAGTACGAACAACACCACAATGAAGTCCGAGAGAGGTCAGTATTCGTAAGGGAAGAACACCTCTCAATGACTACGGGAGGCACTATCGGAAATGATGAATTTAATGAACATGGTACGGGGAACAGAGAACGATCTACCCGCTAAAGAGATGATCAAGTATTGGAATCATGAGCCTGGAACTTTGAAGCTTGTGAGAGCAAGTAGCAATTTTATTTATACGTTTCAATGGAATAATAAGCACTATTATTTAAGGTTTACTCACGAAGAGGATAATAGCGCAGAGAATATTCAGGCTGAACTAGATTTTATGATGTACTTATTGGAACAGGGGTATGAGACCGTAGCGCCAGTACGCTCCAAGCAAGGGAAGTGGATTGAGACCCTTTCAACTGGAAATAGCAAATATCACGGGGTTGTTTTTGAACAAGCCCAAGGGGAATACGTTCCGCTTGAAGAGATGTCGGAGCTGCAGTTCCAACATTGGGGTCAAACGCTCGCGAGATTGCATAATTTATCTGAGACTTATGCTCCGAGCACACCCGCGCGTAAAAGCTGGGTCGATTCGCTTCAATTTATTTTATCCGTATTAAGAAGACACCCCGAGGAGCATAAAGCGCTTAAGGAATATGAACGAATTGAGGCGTGGCTAAGTGAGCTCTCTTTTGGCGTAGGGCATACGGGGCTGATCCATTTTGATTTTGAGACAGACAATATCTTTTATATGAAAGAGACATCTCGATATAGCGCGATCGACTTTGATGACTCTATGTATCACTGGTTTGCGATGGATATCACATCAGCGTTAAGAGATCTATCCAAGCAGAATGATGATGAGAGCAAGAAGAACATCGATCTTTTTATTAATGGCTATAGATCTGTAAAGCGGCTGGATGATGATTATATTAAGCTATTGCCAGAATTCCAAAGATTCTCTGACTTATATGGATTCGCTAGGTTACTTCGGAGTTTAGAGAATTTGGACGTTTCTGTTTGTCCGGAATGGGCACTACAGCTAAAATCAAAATTAGAAGGAATCTGTGATCGTATTCGGGATGGCTTTCATCCACATATTGCGCTGAAGACAATCACTGAGAATAACTGGTATGCCTGTACGCAATTAGAGGTGTCCAATGAGCAAAAGACGGTTTTTCCTGTACCAGTAGTCTATTGGTTAGCAGAATCGGCTTATTGTGGAATGACTCCGTTGGCTTTGTACGCAGATGAAGAATTGGTAGGATTCTCAGTATATGCCGTTGATCCTGAGGATGGAAGCTATTGGATTATGGCTTATATGATTGATCAGAAATATCAGAATAGAGGATTTGGTCGAACCGGAATGGATGCCTTGATTCGAACTATAAAAGCGGAACATCACTGCGACAAAATCGTTATTGGACATCGAATAGAGAACGAACGTGCTTCGAACTTATATACATCCCTTGGATTCGTTGAAATGAGCAGGGATGAGGTTGAAGTTATACGTGAGTTGATAGTGTAAAGAAAAGAGGCCGTTCCAAAAGTAGTTTTTGTACTACTTGGGAGCGGCTCTTCTTGTTATCCTGTAAATGACGTTCAAAATGATGATCTAAGTGAAGTTTCAATAGAACAATTAGGGAATTTCTCCCTCTAATTCTGAGATTATTGGTTGCCAGACTTATAATTAGGGAAAACCTCCCCTAAATTCGTCTGATTTGATGAAAATCAAAGGGATTAGCCTGATTTATAGGGAGGAATTCCCTAATTTCAATCATTATTAGCGAATATCGACTATTTATAGGGAGTTTTTCCCTAATTTGTTTTAAACCATTAAATATTAGGTCCACTCTTGTTCCAAAGAAGAATAAATAATCTCGTTGCACCATTGCTGATTACAGAATCTAGTCTCCCTAAGAACCCCGTCTTTAAACATCCCTGCTCTAATCATTACATTCTCAGATTGCACATTCTCGGCGTTGGCATATGCAACAACCCTATGTGCATTAAGAGAGCTAAAGGCATAACCTATCAGAGACTTCACGGCTTCAGTTGTATATCCCATTTTCCAATAGTCCGGGAGTAGGACCCAACCGATTTCCCATTCTCTGATTTCTTCCCAATTTAACTTTATGCTGACATTACCGATGGGCTTCATATCCAGCTTTGTACATATTGCAAGATCATAATATTGCCGTGGATCACATGTTGCTTGAGACAAGATCGAAAGGAAGTCATCTTTAATTTGTTTTGCATCAGGTGCAGTGTTCTCATATTTGTAGGATAGGGGATTTTGTTCTAGTTCTTCATAAAAAGAAGAATCACTGCTTGTATAATCTCTTAAAATTAATCGGTTCGATACTATTTCCATGAATATAGCACTCCTAGTTTAAGTTTTAATTGTTCTTCAGTTGCTACCGCCTAATACGATTACAAAGACTCTGTTATACGTACTCTGTAACTTCTTGTAGATCAATGTAATTTCCTTTATTTTTCATAATATTTACACATTATAAAAATATAAGCTTAACAACCTTCCATTTTTATCTACAAAAATAGTGGAATTGTGATAAAGTAATATTGGTTTATTTACTAGAGGGGGATTTTGGAAATGAAAATGATTAAATGGGGCATCACTGCAGCGCTGGCAGTATCTATGTTTGGTCCAATTCATACAGCGAAGGCAGCAGATACAAGTGTACAAGCAGAGACTACGACTCAAAACAACGATGATCTAATCTTTAAGATGGACTATACGGAGATGACCGTTGGTGACAAGGTTCCAGTGCAGATTTTTGCAAAAGGTCCAGATGGCTCATCCGAACGTGTTCCACTGTCTCAAGCAGATATGGTTATTGAGAAGCCTTACTTATTGCAAAAGCTGCCTGATGGTTCAATAAAAGCATTAGCCGTTGGCGAAACAAATGTAACCGTACGTTCAGGAGCTAATTCCAAAACGTTAAAGTTATCTATCAGTGCTGATAAGGACATCGAAACAGGTGTATTAATCAATGGCACGATGTATTTGCCTGTACAATCCACATTTAAGAGCTTGGGTGCAACTATTCAGACTAACACAGCCACTAAGACCTTTAGCATTCGTCTGGGAGATTTGCCTATCCAACTTCAGCTAGGCACTGATATTGCTATGGTGAATGGGAATAAGGTGAAAATGAGTGGTAAAGTGCAAACCGTGGATGGAGGAGCTGTATTCCCTGCAACCCTCTTAAAAACTTCATTGGGAGCAGTGTTGGACTTTGGTGCTCATTATGAGTCTTTGAACATCAATTTCGGTAAAGCGGAGTTATTTGCGTATACGAAAAATACGTTAAAAATAGCTAAAAGAGAATCTCAAGGGGATCTCGCTAAGCTAATCGGAAAGACTTATTGGTTCAACCAGTTTGACTCCGACTATAAATTCCAAAAAGCAACGATTGTTGATATTCTAGTGAACGACGATAATGAGTTTGCCATTTCTTTTAAATTGGCATCAGGTAAAGTTGTGGAGACTTATGATATGGAATATGATCAGGTCACTCGCGTTCTAGCAAACAAAGAGTATTTCTTTACGTCTGATCCTACCAAAATCTATAAATGGTCAAATGCAACATGGGCTAAAATTAAGGCAGGTAAAATTTCGACAGGAATGACCAAGCAGCAAGTAGAACTAAGCTGGGGAACCCCTATCGACAAATCAAGTCTATCCGGAAGTGGAATTACTGTAGAGACTTGGCGGTATGGAAATTATAACTATGTTACCTTTACGAATGGTGTTGTCTCCATGATTTACACGAACTAAGTTATCTATATCTATCCGATTCTAAACAATAGGACGTCTTCATTCTCGAAGGCGTCTTTTTTATATTCTACAGGAACTTTTGAACGTCTTTAATCATACAACCTGTCCTTGCAGCATATCTTTTGGAAGAAGCACTTTCAGAATGAAGTGTTGACTATTGTTGACCGAAATGAGGGGTTCATTCATGGCAAAGTCAAAACGTGGACATGCACTGTGGAGTTTACCATCCAGGGGTCGGGGTACTTGTCCGGTCTGTCAGAGCACACGGATCAAACTGCTTTATCCAAAAAGAAAAACGGACGGATCAGTCGTTAAGGTTTGTAAGCGTTGTGACAAGGCGCCTCAGACGAAAGTGGATGCAGTGTTGGTGTAAAAGAGTAACGCAAGGATGCCTAGTTGCAGCTATATGCATTTTGCATGTAGGTACAACTAGGCATCCTTATTTTGAAATATAAGAAAGTATAAAATTCACACTATGCTTGATATGAAATTATTTCAGCGTACGATGAATAACCTGATCACGTCTAGGTCCCACAGAAACAGTAGAAATACGTATTCCAATAGACGTTTCAATAAAGTCTACGTAACTTTTAGCTTGCTCTGGCAGCTCGTCGAAGTTTGTGATATGGGAAATATCGCAGTTCCAGCCAGATAAATACGTTATTATCGGTTTTGCTGTGTTTAACTTATTTGTTGCTGGAAACTTGTCGGTGATTTCCCCATTTTCAAGTTCATAGGCAACGCAAACCGGAATCTCATTTAAATAACCAAGAACATCCAGATTGGTCAGCACAACCTCCGTTGCACCTTGCATCAGGCAACCATAGCGTGTAGCTACTGCATCAAACCAACCCATACGTCTAGGACGACCCGTTGTTGCTCCAAATTCCCCTGCATCGCCACCTCGTGTGCGAAGTTCATCCGCTACAGGGCCTTCTAATTCAGATACAAAAGGTCCGGCACCAACACAACTGGAATATGCCTTCGTTACAGCGATAACATTCGTGATGGCAGCCGCAGGTAGACCCGCGCCGACAGGTGCGTATCCGGCAAGTGTCGATGAAGAGGTAGAGTAAGGATATATACCGTGATCAGGATCGCGCAGAGCGCCTAATTGCCCTTCAAGTAGAATCGTTTCTCCCTTTGCATAAGCTTCTTGTAGTATTTCTGTTGTATTGGCAACATATGGTGCCAATTGCGCAGCTTCCTTTTGTAACTGAGTCATTAATTCCGAGACTTGGATAGGGGCTTTCTTATATAAATGCTCCAGCAATACATTTTTTGAAGCAAGTAATTGTTCGAGACGTTTCTCAAGTCGGGCGGGATCAAACAAATCTGCAACTTGTATCCCGAGCTTCGCATATTTATCCGCGTAGAATGGCGCTATTCCTCGTTTGGTTGAACCGAACCCTTGTGACCCAAGTCGTTCCTCTTCCAGCTCATCAAACAAACGATGGATCGAAAGTACGATTTGAGCACGCTCAGACACGTACAACTTCGGCTGTGGAACCCCTCTATCTGCTAATGCTTGTAATTCCTTTACTAATACTTCTGTATCAAGAGCTGTTCCTGGTCCAATAATGTTTGTAACTGAAGGGTAAAATACACCAGAAGGCAGCATATGAAGCGAAAATTTTCCATACTGGTTAATGATAGTATGCCCAGCATTACTTCCACCTTGAAAACGAACAACATAGGATGATTGAGCGGCTAGTACATCTGTCATTTTTCCTTTGCCTTCATCTCCCCAGTTAGCTCCTACAATTGCGATTACGGTCACGTGATTACCTCCCAAGCTTGTGATTGGCTACAGCTCTAAGTATAATGCTAGATATAACATTAGAAAAATTGATATATGTAATATCTATTATAAGGTGAGGTAATGACTTGGGAATGGACATCAACTTGGAATGGTATCGCTCTTTTTATTGGGTAGCACAAACAGGCAGCTTAACTGCGGCAGCAGAACGGCTGAATATCACACAACCAGCGGTGAGTCACACGATTAAGCAATTGGAAGAAAAGATGGGCGGCCCTTTATTTTTCCGTACCTCTAGAGGGGTGGATCTAACAACAGAAGGAAAAGTGCTGCTGCGATTCATTGAGCAAGCCTTTCAGAATGTGGAGATGGGTGAGCGAGCGATTGCAGAAATGAACAATTTAAATAGTGGAGAGATTCATATCGGTGCAAGTGATACCCTCTGCAAATATTACTTGTTATCTTATCTCGAGCAATATCATGAACAATACCCTAACGTACGTATTCATATTACGAATCGAACAACACCGGAAACGCTCACGCTTTTAAAAGAAGGAAAAATTGATTTCGGCATCGTAAGCTTACCGGCATCTGACAAGCAGATTGAATTTCGTAAGAGTACACGGCTCCAAGATTGTCTTGTAGGAGGCAAGGGCTTCCGTCATTTAGCGGATAATACGATGCCGCTTTCAAACATCAAGCAGTACCCATTGTTGTTCCTGGAGCCAGGAGGCAGCACAAGAAAGTATATAGATGGGTTTCTTGCCTCCAATCATGTGACGATAACACCAGAGTTTGAACTAGGCAGTGTAGATCTTCTTGTTCAGTTCGCTTTGCGTGGCTTTGGTCTAGCTTTTGTTATTCGTGATTATGTAAGGGAAGCATTAAAAAGTGGGGAGCTTGTAGAAATCCCTTTAGATCCGCCATTTCCAGAACGTAACATTGGGATAGCGACTCTTCGAGGGGTTCCACTCTCTGCTGCATCAAAGTCCTTTCTAACCTTATTGGACTAAATTATATCGGATGCGGGATCATACATATGAGGAGGAGGCTAAGCTATGAGTGATTTGCTTGGTCGGCTACGTAAGGGATACGGGAAAAAGCTGCGTGCACTTCACACCTGGAACGGCTGGATCGTCGTGATATTAGCCTTGACTGGGCTTGTGCTAGTAGGCGGTTTCTGGCGAGGTTTCCTTGGTGAAGGCAGGGTATGGATTAAAGGCTTGCATATTGTGGTAGGAATTGCATCTATACTTCCAGTGATCTATTATCTTCTGCTGGCCAGTAAACATTGGAAACAGCTAAAGGAAAAACCTTGGCAGCGGTTCAATGTACTTGTTGTGCTCTTCCTGTTGCTTGGGTGGTTCGTTTCTGGTGTATTGTTATGGCAGTTTCGTACGGTAGGACCGCAAGTATCTAATCTTTCATTGGTCGTTCATGATGTCCTGACTTGGATTGGACTGCCTTACATTATCTATCACTCATTGACTCGTGTGAAGTGGTTGAAGGAGCCGAATCGTCGGACCATCAAGAGCGAGGGGAGTGCTATTACAACATCTCAGAATACTCCGCAGCCAGTCTATACACGTAGAGCTTTCATTCGAGGGACGATCGGTGTAGGGCTTGCCCTTACAATCGGACCCTCATTTGTAAAATGGTTAGGCAGCTCGATTGGAAACATCGGTGGCAGTGAAACGATCGATAAATTAATCGAGAATGACCGCAATCAGCTGTTGCCAGCACCGCAGCCACTGGCGGCATCGTCACCGCCTCTTGGAGGTGGGTCGCAGGGTCAATTCCGTGTTTATACTGTAACCCCTATTCCTGAGTTCACGAACGATAATTGGTCCTTTAAGTTGGATGGTCTTGTTGATCAGAGCTTTGCATGGAATTGGGAGCAATTCGTTCAATTGCAACGTACGGTTCAAGTGAGTGATTTTCACTGCGTGACAGGTTGGTCCGTCTATAAGAATACCTGGGAGGGCATCAAGCTGAAGGATCTTCTACAACTGGCTGGTGTGAAGTCCACTGCAAAGACAGTGAAGTTCTACTCAGGGGATGGGGTATATACAGATACCCTTACGCTGGAGCAGGCGGATATGGACGATGTTATGGTCGCGGTGATGCATGATGGGAAACCGATTCCGAGCGATCTCGGTGGACCGGTTCGGCTAATTGTCCCCAAAATGTTCGCCTACAAGTCAGTGAAGTGGCTGAACCGGATTGAACTGATCGAGGGAGAGCATACAGGATACTGGGAGCAACGAGGCTATTCGAATGACGCTTGGGTATAAATGAGTTTACTTAACCTTAATGGGCTTTGGGCCTGTTAAGGTTTTTTTGTGATTAGGGATGTAATCACAGAAATAATTCCATATATATAGAAGTGAATCAACGAGGGGCAGAGATCATCTGAGGAAAATTAGTTTTTTTGTAAATAAAAGGAGTATGGTGAGTTGGTTTCTGATAAAATAAAGCAAATGCTGGAAAAAGTTACCGGATCGGTTAGGGAGGTGTTTATGTTGAACGGTGCGAGATCCGTAAAGCTATTAGGACTTATAGTTGGCGTGGTGTTACTGAATATTATCGTTTTGTCACCAGGGTTATTAGGGGTCGAAATTGGGGGAGTAAGCGTTCTAGAGACTTCCTTTGGCGTGACATTAGTAGTGATCAGTCTTCTTGTTGTCCTTTATGGAAGTTATAATTTGCTGTTTAAAGCTTCGGTGGTTCCACCTGTAAAAGAGATAAAGACGTATGAGGATTATATAGCAGCGCTCACGCAATACAAAAATGTAAAGGTGCTGAAGAAGGACATTACACTGGCTTTGGATCAGGTCATTCGAATGGAAAAGAAGAAAAATACGTTAATGGTTATCCTTGGTCAGAGATTTGAGCAGTCGGAGCTAAGCTTCAAGAAGTTTGGTGCGGTCAGTTATGAAGTAGAGAAGCTTTTCTATCTGAATATCCGAGGGATACTTAATAAGTTAAGTGTTTTTGACGCTTCGGAATTCTCCCTTTTTGCCAGTCAGCAGAGACCTGCGCAGTTCTCGGATAAATTGGTGCAGAAAAAAACAGCGCTATACAATGAATACTTGGCTTATGTAACAGGTTATCTCGGTGCAAACGAAGAGATTTTGCTGAAGTTAGATCAATTACTTCTCGAAATATCGCTTTTAGACAGTACGAATTATAAAGATGTTGAAGATATGCCTTGTATGAAGGAGATCGATGAATTGATCAAACAGACGAAATTCTATAAGCAATGAAAGGAAGATGCGAATGGCTAGGAAAGGGAGAACATTTTTAGTCCTCGGAATTATAACAGTGATAGTTTTTGCTCTTGTGTATTTTGGGATTACCTTAACATCTAATTTAGGCAAAACCACTACTGAGGTTTCGTCAGAAGATGCAGGAAAGCGGTTGGAAAAACTTTATAAAAAAATTAACGTAAATATCGCGGAGCAAGTTAAAGGACAAATCGACCTTGATCCTGTAGCGATTGGTGATTCCTTACCGGATATTTCTAAATTTCCTATATCAGTAACCAATACAACGGATAGCTTTGTCGAAATCTTTTCATCCACAGAGAAATCAGGAACGGGTAATGATGGATGGCTTAATGAAGTGGCGACAGACTTTAATAGTTCCAATATAGAAGTGAACGGATTACCTGTTTCAGTAAAAATTCGCAATATTGCATCAGGAACAGCGACGGATTACATAAGGTCTGGTAAATATATACCAGATGCGTTTACACCATCCAATGAGTTATGGGGTGAGATGGTAAAAGCGAACGGAATGAATACGCAGCTTATAACCAATCGTCTTATTGGTAATGTAGCCGGTATTGTCACGAATAAAACGAAATATGATGAGTTAGTAGAAAAGTATGGTTCTTTAAACGTTAAGACAATTACTGATGCGATAGCGAATAATGAATTATCTATGGGTTACACAGATCCTTTTGCCAGCTCAACAGGTTTGAACTTTCTTGTGACTGCACTTGGGACGTTTGACAGCTCTGATTTGCTTGGAGAGCAAGCAGTTCAGGGCTTTGAGAAATTCCAAGCGAATGTACCTTTTATCGCATCGACTACTTTACAAATGCGTGATGCGGCTAAAACGGGGAAGCTGGATGCTTTTGTATTAGAGTACCAAATTTACGCAAATGCCCCCGAACTAAAGGGTAGTTATGTATTTACCCCTTTTGGTGTAAGGCATGACAGCCCTCTTTACGCATTAGGTGATCTTCCACAAGAGAAGCTGGACACTATTAAGAAATTCGCGGAGTTTGTTGAACAGGATAAGTATCAGCGTTTGGGTGAGGAAAAAGGTTTTAATGGACTGAATGACTATCATTCGGAGGTTAATCCAGTGGATGGCAGTCTTTTATCCTCGGCTCAAAAGCTGTGGAAGGAGAAGAAAAACGGCAATAAACCCATTGCGGCAGTATTTGTAGCTGATGTCTCAGGTAGCATGAACGGTGAGCCTTTAAATCGTTTAAAGCAATCATTATTAACAGGACAGAAATACTTAGGCAAAGATAATAGTATTGGTTTTGTTTCCTACTCCGATAACGTTACGATAAATCTTCCAATTGGCAAATATGACACGAATCAGCAGTCGATGTTTGTTGGGGCAATAGATAGTCTTCAGGCGAATGGGGGGACAGCGACTTTTGATGGAATTGTGGTGGCACTCAAAATGCTTCAAGACGAAATGAAGATAAACCCGGAAATCAAACCTTTAATCTTTGTATTAAGTGATGGAGAAACGAATGAAGGTCATTCACTGAATGATATCAGGGGCTTAATTGAAACCTATAAAATTCCGATTTACACCATTGGCTACAACGCAAATATTAAAGCACTGGAGAGCATTTCAAGTATTAATGAAGCGGCTAACATCAACGCGGATACAGACGACGTAGTCTATAAAATCGGAAACCTGCTTAATGTTCAAATGTAAGTTACAACTTTTAGGAGGGGTTCTATGTCTTTTACGATGGAAGTGGTAAGTCGGGAGAAATTGAAATCAGCGATTGAAGAACAGGTTAAACCTGAGCCACAGGAAGTAACACAATTGAAGGAAATGGCGATAACCAATGTCTCGACGATTTTGGAGCTAGATTTAGAATCTTTGGATAAACGAAAAGAAGTGCTGCAATCCATAGACAGCTTCGGGATGAGCACCATGAGATCGTCTTCAGACAAGAACTCTCTTTTGCAAGTTTCTGTAGGGAATTTATCAAAAACAGGGGATGAAGGCGGGCAAGTAGCTAAAGGGTTAACGGAACTAAACCTCCAGCTGAAAGATTTAGACCCAAGCGCAGTGGATTTTGCCAAAAGTGGTCTTCTAGGGAAGTTCTTTAACCCATTGCGGAGTTATTTTGCGAAGTATCAAAAAGCAGATGCTGTAATCTCAGATATTATCATTTCTTTAGATAAAGGCAAAACCGTATTGAAAAATGATAACACTACATTAGAGTTTGAGCAGCAATCGCTTAGAGAGCTCACTAAAAAACTGCAGAAAGAAATTCAGCTAGGAATGCTGATGGATCAGGAGATTGAGGCTCAGCTAGATGCAGCCAAGCTACGTAATGAGTCTGAAGAAAGAGTAAAGTTCATAACCGAGGAGGTGTTGTTTCCTCTGCGGCAGCGTGTGATGGATCTGCAACAGATGCTGGTAGTAAATCAGCAGGGAATTATGGCGATTGAAGTGGTTATACGAAATAATAAAGAGCTAATTAGAGGGGTGGACAGAGCTAGAAATGTTACGGTTTCTGCCCTGAAAATCTCCGTTACGGTGGCCAGTGCACTCTATAATCAACGAATTGTTTTGAAAAAGATTGAACTCCTAAATCAAACAACCAACACGCTAATAAGCGGCACCTCAAAAATGTTGAAAGATCAGGGGGCGGCGATCCATAAGCAATCCCTAGAATCTAGCATTTCAGTAGATACATTAAAACAGGCATTTACAGATGTGCTATCCGCTTTAGATTCGATCAGTACGTATAAGCAGGAAGCTCTTCCTAAAATGCGTGAAACCATTAACCAGTTCAGAGAGCTGGCAGATAACGGAGAACAGCAGATCGTGCGGCTCGAGAAGGGAAATAAGCTGGGCTTGTAGCTATTTCCAGTCTAAACCCATCCTAGCCTTTAGTCTGGTAAGACTCCGGTCCTAAGACTGTTTTGAGCCTTCTCTTTCTCACGTATAATGAGATTAATTGATAACGTGAGAGGAAGGACATAAGAAATGAACGATAAGTTGTATACAATGCCGATCGGAGCGGTAGATTCCATGCAGATTCCCGTAGAATCGAAATCACAATCTAAACCAGGCAAACGTCGATCAAGTCCCAAGACCTATCGGAGTATGTTGTATTTTATAATCTCTTTGCCGATTACGATTGTATATTTCGTGTTTATGGTGACAGGATTAGCATTATCGATTGCTTTAACACCAATTTTCATCGGTATACCCTTGTTTTTCGCAGTAGCTAAAGGGTTAGATTACATTGTGAAATTTGAGCAAGAGCTAGTAAGATCACTACTGGATATTCCTAGACCGAGTGAAGAGCGCAGAACGGATATGAAGCAAGAGGGAGCGGGCTTCCTGCAACGCATGAAGTTAGGTTTTGATGGTGCAAAGTTTGCACGTAACATCATGCTGATTATGGGACGATTCGTATCCAGCATTATCTTCTTCTCACTAACGATAACTGTGGTAGCGGCAGCGCTAGGTCTGATCACACTACCTGTGCTACATCAGATTTTCTTGCAAACGATGAATTTGAATATTTTGGAGAATAGTGTGTTTGCCTTATTTAATATCGACTGGACATTATCTCAGCAATATATTTCTTATGTTGTAGCGGGACTCGTCGTTGCTGTGATCGCAACTTGGGTGATTAAGTCGTTGATGGATGTACAGCGTAGAATGTTGTTTGTATCCTACGAGGAAGAACGTCAGTATTAAATGGAAAGAAGCGTAGCTCTTAAAGAGCTACGCTTCTTATACTTTTATCGCTATCTTAATGAATTAGTCCACAGCTCAATAAGTTATTAAGCTTCTAAACAGTAGGCTTGTAGCTGCTTGCGCTTATCAGCAGTCATGCCGAATTCCTGTTCGAGGAAAATCTCTACACTTTTATAACGCGCGTCAATGGCAGAGAAAATGGCTTCCATGAATTCTCTACGTAATATAAGCGCAGCCATAACAGTATCGACTTCCTTCGGTGACAGATGCTGTGAGGCTTGCTTTTTTATTTGCTCATTCAAAGGACCAAGTGTCTGATTGGAGAGTAAATAGTCTTCTATAATCGTCTCTCTTGGAACCCCAAGTGCTAGGAAGATGAATGCTGATCCTACGCCAGTGCGGTCTCTTCCGCCGGCACAATGATGCAGGATACTGAATTCATCTGGAAGCATAATGGTTGCCATAAGTCGCTTAAAGGAAGGGTTATTAAAGGCCATATCCAAATACATATTAACCAAGAAGTCTGTCGTAAAATGTTCAAGGAATCCAGAACGAACCACATCTCTCATGTCTCCAGGCACCTCTTGCTTTAGCGCAGGTACACAAATGTTATTAACTCCTGGAATGACTGGATCTGGTTTTAAACGAATTTCTTCTATTCCCCGATAATCAAATATGGTCTTAATTCCAAGTGATTTAAAGAGCTTTATATCTTGATCGGTCATTCCTGTTAATTCGGCTGATCGAAAAAACAAACCGTATTTGACTCTACGGCCATCTGAGGTGGTGTATCCGCCCATATCTCGGAAATTGAGGATGCCTTTAAAGGGGAGAACACGACGCTTAGAATCTGTTGTTTCTAGTTTCTGGTTCATTTTCGTACCACCTTTGGTTGGTTATTGAATAGGCTATTCTAAAATGTAGAAAGGGTGTCGCTTAACCATAAAAGTTTGCCCTTAATACTATATATAGTACCATGATAAATGCCAACAAAAAAACATAGCAAAAAGGTCACCTTTTCTGTAAAATCGTTTGCAATATCATGTAACGTTATTGCGCTGTATACGGAAAAATTCTAGTAGGAGTGTGTAAAATGAATTTAAAAGAAAAGTTGATAGTAATAAAAGAAAATGGCTACCAAGCACCTCCCGATACATACCAGTTGATACAAGAAATGATACATAACATCGGTTCTGTGGATGCCGAGCTGCGTGATGACCTGATTTATACAATCTTATCACATTGGATTCCTGGTAATTCTCTAACTGCAAATGAACTAGAACAACTTCTTCCAGTTATTTTGGATCATAACCATTTGCATTTTAAGCTTGGTGAAACAAATACAGACGCTGTCTTTACTCGATCTTTCTCAATGCTAGTCATACCACTCGTCTTAGAGAGACATAGAGAATCACCATTTCTCTCAAGAGAGCAAATTCATCAGATAAAAGAGAAAGTATTTTACAATGTACAAGAAGAGCAAGATTACCGCGGGTATGATGAAGAAAAAGGCTGGGCTCATGCCATAGCCCATGCAGCAGATGCTTTAGACGATTTAGCTCAATGTTCCGAACTGGATAACAATGACCTCATAACAATTCTCCATTTGGTTTATGAAAAGATGATCATAACAGATCGAATTTACTCCGATGGGGAAGATGAGAGAATGGTAAGACCCATAATTAGTGTTTTAAATAGAAAAATACTTAGTCAGACTTATGTAGAGCAATGGATTCAAAGTTTTGGTGATGTGGAGAAAAATTCAGAGTTTCTTCCTGCCTTTAGACAAAAAAATAATATAAAGAACTTTCTGAAAAGTTTATACTTTCGAGTTAAATTTTATAAAGTAGATGCCAATCTCTGCCCAACTATCGAGCATACATTATATAGAGTAGAAAAAGTATACTATTCCTAGCTGGAAGTTCACTTGTGAAAAAATGTTCATAATCCCATATAAATCCTGTATAATGAGAAGTGTGAAAACGTTTGAACAATAATCAGGAGGGGTTCTATGCATTCAAGTGGATTATTTAAATGGAGCTTTTGGGGACTTGCTGTATTATTTTTGTTAGCGCTCTCGGGATGTTCCAGTAACGGAAATGTAAATGAAAAAGTTGCTACTTCACCAACCCCCACTCCAACGATAAGCAATACTTCTAATGCGTCGGATAGCCCAACCAGTGTGGAGGTGGCAGAAGGTACCGTGCACATCGAAAATATAGGTGAGCGGAGAATATTTGTTTATTTGCCTGCAGGATATGAAACTGACAACGAGCGTTATCCCGTTGTGTATATGCACGATGGGCAGAATGTTTTTAATACAAATACCAGCTCTTTAGGCAAAGAATGGAGAGTGGAGGAGATCATTGATCAGCTCGTTGCTGATGGAACTATGGAGAAGGTTATCGTGATAGGAGTCGCTTCAAGTGATGGATCAGAACGGGGAATGGAGTATGTTCCATTTCCGGATGAGTCTATTCCTTCGGATGGAACGAGTGCAGAGAAATTTACCCAATATTTTATCAATACAGTTATTCCTTATGTCGACGATGCTTATCGGACCATTCCCGATCGGGATCACCGTATGATTATGGGATCGTCATTCGGTGCTATTCAGGCATTGTGGATGGGTTATCAACATCCGGAGACCTTCTCAGTGATAGGGGCTTTATCCCCTGCCACTTGGGTAAGCAATGGGCGTATATTGGATGAGCTAGCGAAAGAGACCGGGAAGCCTGCATTGAAGATTTGGCTCGACATGGGTGTAACTGAAGGAATGCCAATTGATCCGCTTGTGAATGTATTAAAGTCGAAGGGATTTGTATTAGGTAAGGACCTATTCTTTCAGATGGACCCTCTGGGTACACATGAAGAGAAGTCATGGAATAGACGTGTACATAGTCCATTGATTATGTTCGCCGGGAAAGAGGCTGTACAAAAGAGCAAGCTTGAAGTAAGCGACTATCTGACATTACTCTCACCGGAAGCACTCGATGTACGCCTTAATTTAATAGCCACTATGGATAATGGGATGGATTATACAATCCTTGACGGAGTTGGATATGAAGTGTTGAATCCTGAAGTGGGGCAGATTGATATGGCAGGTAAGGTGAGCTTCCTGAAACCGGAATCCTTGAAAGTTAATGTTTCATTTCAAGGTGTTACTGAAGAACATTTGGTTAACTATGAGCATTATGTAAAGGTATTTAAAGTTTATGTGAAATCTCTTGATGTTGACGAGAACGGGAATGAGTTCTCCATTAACCTTAAGACCTCAGCTCGAAAAATTAATTCAACTCCTGAATATATCACAGCGCTAGTGAGGGCCGCTGAAAAAATCGGTATATATAAAATTAAGGAGATTCAGGAGGATGTAATTCGTATAATCTTTAATACGAAGTAGTCATAGAAATTCATATTTGAGTTTCCTATCATCCTAACTAAGGGAAGCGGATTCCCCGGCTGATAATCAAGGGATTTCTCTCTAATTCTTTAAACTAAAAGGAGCTGACCCCCTAAGTAGCATTTCCTACTTATGGAGTCAGCTATTTTTATCGTAAAATATACCCTCCATCCGGAAATAGGGCGCTTCCCGTAGTATAGTTATTAGTCATCAAATAAATGGTTGTATGTGCTGCTTCGTCGGCATGGCCAACCCTGCCAAGGATATTCATATTCGTATATTCATCGTAAGCTTTATCTCTAGTTTCCTGCTCTGCACCTTCCCAATTAAAGTTGGTATGAATGGTCCCTGGGGAAATGACATTTACCCGAATCGGAGCTAATTCTACAGCCAATGCTTTTCCCAGACTCTCAATCGCGCCGTTACAAGCTGCATAAGATGCACCGTCTGCAAGTGGTCGTTGACTGAATGCGCCAGACATCAGAACAACGGAGCCTTTAGGATTAATATATGGGATCGCGTATTTCACAGCATTATATTGAGGCCAGAACTTTGCATTAAAGCAGCTATGAGCAATCTCTAAGCTTGAAGTAATGGGTCCTCTAACATAGGAGGCGCCCGGAGTAAACAAATGATCGAAGTTGCCGATTTTTTCGAAAAAAGACTTTAAGTCTTCTTCATTTTGATTATCAAGCGAATGAATTTCGGTAGAATCGAGCCCAAGAAATTGTTGAGCTTTAGCTAGTTTATCTTGAGAACGACCGGCGATAATGACCTTTGCACCTTGGTCAACAGCTTGTTTGGCGGTAGCTAGACCGATCCCCGAACTTCCACCGATGATGACTACGCGTTGATTTTTTAATGAAATAGTAGACATGTGTATCTTCTCCGTTCATAGTGAAATGGACTTATTAATTTCTGTTTTTTATTATTAGATATAAAAGAGAATCTGCACAGTACGCACTTTTTTCGTACTAGGTACGATTGTTCGTACTAGCTGATTAGAAAATACAGCATATGGCTATCGAAAGAGGGGATCACATGGATTTACTGGAACCGAGATTGACCGGAGTGCTAACAACGCTTGAAAAGATCGGTGGAAAGTGGAAGCCGCTTATTTTGTTTATTTTATTGATAGATGGCACGAAACGATTTGGTGAACTAAGGAGAATCATCCCAGCTGTCTCACAGGGAACATTAACTAAGCAACTACGGGAGCTTGAAGAGGATCAACTTATCGATCGTGTGATTTTTCATGAGCTTCCATTGAGGGTGGAATATAGTATTTCAGAACATGGCAAATCACTAATTACTGTTTTGGATAGCATGTGTGGCTGGGGAAGGATGCATCAGGAGTATTTAAATAATACAAATAAGTAAGGGGCGGACATTATTATAAATACTATTTTGCAGGACCCAACGGGTCAGGCCTATAAGACGCTGATACAGGTAGCTATGGAAGTGTGTGATGAATTTATTTTGGTCAAACGTGATCAGATGGAGTTAGAGTCAGAAGGATATGAACTATTGGAACGGTTACAGCCTTTTCTCAAAGAGATCGTCAAAGATGATTATTGGCCGGGAACTCGGCTTATGGGACATTATGCAGATGTTTATTATTTTAGATGCTCAACGGATGCGGTCGATATCCTACTATCCTATTCTACGAGCTTGTACTCATGGGTGCAGACTAGGGTACCCGATGATCTTTGCTTTTTAAGCCATGGGCGACCGTGGTTAATCAATACAGCTCATGAGCGAGAAAGCAATATTGTAACTGATGTAGAAGAGGTGCTTAACAGACTAGAAGAGAGCGGACTATTGTTCCGTGACTTATCTGTGTTTTATCCTTAATAAAGATAACAATGAGGCGATGTTTGCAAAGACATAGTCTCTTTTTTGTGCTGGAAATTTTTGTAGACAAAATGGTCTACAAGTTGTAAACTCTAATTCAAATGGAAGGTCTAGGAATTGTAGACCAACGGGAGGCGCAAGGTTGAAGGATCTCAGACTGACCGAAATGGAAGGGAGATTTGCGGAATTAATATGGGATCATGAACCGATTCCGTCAGGAAATCTGGTGAAGTTATGTGAATCCGAGCTCAACTGGAAGAAATCTACGACGTATACGATGTTGAAAAGACTTGAAGCTAAAGAGATTTTTAAAAATGTTAATGGTGTGGTAGGTTCTCTTATCAAAAAGGATGACTTTTATGCGGAGCAGAGCAAGGCGTTTGTGCAGGAAACCTTTGGCGGTTCGTTACCCAAATTTTTGGCTGCTTTTACAAAGAGTCGGAAATTAAGCGACACCGAAATAGATGATGTTCTAAGACTAATCCACGAGCATAAGGAGGAGTAACGGTGGATCAGCTGTTTGGACATATTTTAAACATGAGCATTACGGGAAGTTATGTGATTGTGTTTATCATCGTGGCACGGCTGTTCTTAAGAAAAGTTCCCAAAATATTCTCCTATGCCTTATGGTCAGTGGTTTTGATCCGACTCCTGTGTCCGTTCTCGATTGAGAGTATATTTAGTTTTATCCCATCTGAAGTACAGAACTCACCTCTAAATAAGCTATACACACAAACGCCTCAAATCCAAAATGTAATCAACACATACGAGCAAGCCGTAAATAATATATCACCCGTACCTATCCCCTCTACACCTGCTGCACCAAGTGGTATAATCCCTTCAAATCCTTCAGACGCGTGGATTAACATAGGCCAATATATATGGTTGATCGGGATTGGGCTGCTGCTCATCTACAGCATTGTTGCCACTGTTCGACTTTCACGAAACTTAAGAGCCGCAACCCCTCTCTTCGAAAATGTATATGAACATAACGGCATCTCCACACCTTTTGTATTCGGCTTCCTTAAGCCTAGAATATACCTTCCAAACGGTCTTTTGGATCATGAAAAAGCTTATATCATCAAACACGAGCAATTGCACATACACAGATGCGACCACATCATAAAACCTCTCGCGTTCGCTGTTCTGTGTATTCATTGGTTTAATCCAGTGGTTTGGCTTGCTTTTTATCTGATGAGTGATGATATGGAGAAGTCCTGTGACGAAAGCGTCATAAGACAGATGGGCAGCGGAATCAAAAAGGAATATTCGACCTCACTCTTATCCTTATCTACTGGAAGACGATTTATTAGCGGTTCACCACTTGCCTTTGGAGAGAGCAACACGAAAGGGCGGATAAAAAATATTTTAAATTACAAAAAACCAGCCTTTTGGGTTGTTTTAGTCGCAATCATAGTCGTGGCTGCGCTGTGTGTCGGACTCATAAGTAATCCGAAAAATGATCCATTAACCGTAAAAGATTATGCCGAGCAATTTATGGAGCATAACATTACGAGCTATGAGAATAGTACAAATGTTAAGATGGTTGACAGTAAAATTACTAAGCTTGATAAAATAGCGTCATTCGACGATCTGTTTGCAACACCCTTGGAAATTTGGAGTTTAGAATATCGCTTGAAACCGGATGATCCAATTAAGCTGACGATGACGGAAAATGTGGTTGATGGATTTATCACCGAAGAAGGAAGCATGGGAAAACCGATACTTATTTTTTCCATTATGAATTCAACACCACAATATTTGGGCGTAATCAGGAGTGGAGAGAATGATATATCCACACCAGCCGGTCAGGAAATGGCAGTGCGTGTGTTTCTTGAAGCAAACCATCACCTTCCGCATGAAACTTATAGTGGGAATCATATTCTAGTGAAATTCCCCTTAACGACAGGCGAAACAAGCCAACTATTGTTATCCCAACCTGTTATTCAAGGAGATTCAGGAATTTGGAGCGTAGAACGCTGGAAGGATTCGAATGGAAATGAATATTACAATACACCTCAAACCGATGTTACGATAGCTGAATATTATGCCCGTCTGCAGACATTAGCGGATCAGGGGGAGGAGCCAGCACTGCTTGATCCTTTGCAGGTCGCCATGAATTATATAAGCAATGATATTGGAATGGGTCAGCATGTTAAGCTGGATCAGCTTGTGGTGGACAATGAGGCTACAGCTGATGATTTTGCGATCACGCCCGAGAGTATATTAATGGGCTATGTTTTTAATCTTAGCCTGGAGAATCATACCTTTGATTTTGATAACATTGAATGGCTAACAATGGAGGATTCCGCTCGCTTTAAAGGGTTGAATATTAATCCAGATGAGGATATGCCCAATGGATTTTATATCCTCAACAAATATACGTATACCGATCCATTAGAGGTTACAGAGGATACGAGATATTCTATAGTTGATGCTAATGCGGGTGCTCTAAAAGAAGTAAGTAAGCAGGAGTTTATTGAATATTTCAAGCAATATACTGATTTTGTGCCCCCGTGTGTGATTACTAAAAAAGACGGATATGTCACCAGCATTGCTGAGAAATATATGCCGTAATTTATACGCTGATGAAAAAGTTGAAGAACCCGCATTTAGTGCGGGTTCTTCAGCATGTTCATCAGCGCTGGCTTATTTACGTTAGCTTCGGCACATTGTATTCGGTTTTTCGCATACATTTGGCTCGTATACGTTAGCTTCGGCACATTGTATTCGGTTTTTCGCATACATTTGGCTTATTACGTTAGCTTCTGCACATTGTATTCGGTTTTTCGCATACATTTGGCTCGTTTACGTTACCTTCGGCACATTGTATTCGGTTTTTCGCATACATTTGTCCGTAAGCTCGACTAAAACATGTATTCTAAGGATTTAAGGTCCGCTCGGTCCGTCATCCCAAAGAGGCGTGTGCTTAATTAAAAACAGGGCTCTCCATGGTCAACAGTTGAATATAGACCCATCCCTTGAGTTCATTTCACATTTCTCCGCAATCTAGAAAATTTAAGAATTCTATTATAGCAAGCATAAACGCCTTCGGTGTTCTTAATAGGACGCTAGAGTCTAGGCCATTGGTAGACCCAACTGTTTACGAAACTTATTCCGAACTACGACAGAGAGTGCATCTAGCTCGACAAGCTCTGCCAGAGCGTACGCCTTTTGAAGACCAACCTGCATTAGATGCAGTACATGTGACACGGATGCACCGCCAGCTCCATTTTCTTTTTTTACAATTACGTCACCTGCGGAAATTTCTCCCTTAATACTGATCTGACAATTTACAAAATTCCAACTATTTAAAGAATGGTATTGATAATTATTCTCATATGATTTATTATGATAACGATTCTCATTATCATTACATTATTTTAAGTAATGATAAAAAAATAAAGATGGGGAGAGAGAAAATGAATCAGAAAAAAGTTTTATTAGCAGGGGTATCAGCGGTTTTAGCTTTGAGTTTGGCGGCTTGCGGTAACAATGAAAAGGATAACGCAGCTTCAAAAAATGCAAATAATTCCGCTGTAGCAGCAGAGGGAAATGCAAACAACAAAGGAAATACGGCTCAGGAGGCGGTAGCCACTGAACAAACCATTACATATCTAGGTAAGGATTATGTAGTACCTGCAGAGATTCACAATATCGTAGCTGCAAGTCTGGAATCTATGGAAGATGCTGCAATCCTAGGAGTGAAACCTGTAGGCGTACTTGCTATAGCAAATGCCATTCCAGGTTATCTGTCAACGGAATTAGCTGGTGCATCTTTAGTGGGGGATAAATTTGCCCCAAGCAATGAGGCGATCTTGCAGCTAGATCCAGATGTTATTTTAGGGTCTTCCAAGTTTGGTGAAGATGTGTCGGGTGCGCTTAATAAAATTCAAACGATGATTCCTTATTCACATATATCAACGAATTGGAAAGATAATCTGCTTTTACTAGGTCAATTATCCGGAAAGACCTCAGAAGCAGAAAAGATTATTAGCGATTATGAATCAAAAGCTGCTAGTGCAAAGGCTGACGTTGGAGAAAAGTTGAAAGATAAATCAATTCTAGTTATTCGTATTCGTGAGGGTAGTATGTGTGTGTATCCAGCGGGTGTTTACCTGAATCCGGTTATTTACGAAGATTTAGGTGCTGCCATTCCCGAAGTAATAACAACTACTAAAGCTCAAGCTGAGCTTTCACTAGAAGCTTTAGCGGAAATTAATCCGGACTATATTTTCTTGCAGTTTGAGACCAGCGAGAATACGGATAATGCAACGGCACTTGATGATTTACTTAAGAATCCGATCTTCAAAAGCGTAAATGCAGTCAAAAACAATCATGTCTTTGTAAATGCAATTGATCCGTTGGCGCAAGGTGGTACGGCTTGGTCTAAAGTAAGATTCCTGGATGCTGCAATTGAAAATCTCTTGAAGTAAAACCGAAGGTGCGATGAATAAGATGAATACAAAAAATTGGAAAGTTATATTGATTCTATCAACTTCTCCATTATTCATCGTATTAGCAATGGTTGTATCCGTCTTATATGGTGTTAAGGATATTGGAATAGTAACAATCTGGCAGGCGATTACACACTTCGATGCAAATAATGTGGACCACAACATTATTATGACATCTAGATTACCGCGTGTAATCGCCGCTTTATTAGTTGGAGCGGCCCTAGCTGTTTCAGGGGCGTTAATGCAAGGCGTTACACGGAATTATCTTGCATCACCATCGATTATGGGAGTAAATGACGGATCGGCATTTGTTATTACGTTGGCTATGGTGTTTTATCCTGGATTATCGAATGTTCATATGATTCTTTTATCCATGGTGGGTTCCGCTATCGGAGCGGGTTTGGTTTTCGGATTTGGCTCATTGGTCAAAAACGGCTTATCTCCAGTCAGACTAGCCATTATTGGTACTGTAATTGGTACATTTTTAAGTAGTATTGCCTCAGCAGTAGCAATGTTTTTTCAAGTCTCACAAAATGTTAGTGTTTGGTATAGCTCGAAAATACATACTGTAAATCCAGATATGCTAATATTGTCCATTCCTTTTATAATCGTTGGTCTGCTCTTGGCAGTTAGTATTTCTAAATCTGTAATGGTTGCCTCCCTAGGGGATGAAACGGCAATTAGCTTGGGTCAACGGACAAAATGGGTGAAAATCATCAGTATTTTATCTGTTGTATGTCTGACCGGGACAGCAGTGGCCTTAGTAGGTAAGATTGCCTTTGTAGGTCTAATCATTCCTCATATTACACGTTTTATCGTTGGTATCGACTATCGTTTCATCATTCCTTGCTCAGCAGTCATTGGGGCTGTTTTTTTAGCATTTTGTGATGTCTTAAGCCGGTATATTAACTTTCCGTTTGAGACGCCAATTGGCGTTGTGACAGCCTTTATTGGAATCCCGTTCTTCCTTTATTTAATTCGGGTTAAAGGGGGAGAGCAACGTGGATAGAGGCAGAATACAGTTTAGTCGCTATATATTGACGCTACTAGCTTTTATCCTGCTAACACTTGTGGCGGGGTATTTTCATCTAACGAATGGCGCTTTTGATATGTCTGTCATGGATGTGATAAAAACGCTGCTGCGAATAGATCCCAATCCTAAGTTTGACCTGGTTATTTTTCAATTTCGACTACCACGGATCATTATTGCGTCATTAGTAGGCATAGGTCTGGGGATGGCTGGAACGGCCATTCAAGGCATTACCCGAAACGGACTGGCTGATCCAGGTATCCTTGGGATTAATGCCGGTGCCGGAGCTGCCATCGTTGCATTTATGTTTTTCTTTCAGATGTCAGGGGTTACTTTTTTTAAAGAAAGCTGGTTTTCGATACTAGCCATGCCTCTCTTTGGTTTTGTGGGGGGGCTTGCCGCAGTTGTGGTTATCTTTATTTTCTCTTGGCGGAATGGTGCACTTGATATGCAACGTTTGATATTGACAGGGATCGCGATAAGCAGTGGTTTTGGGGCGTTGTCGTTGTATCTATCTCTAAAAATGAATGCAAGTGATTATGAAATGGCTGCGGTATGGAGTGTCGGAAGTATTTACAGCGCGAATTGGACTTATATCATAATGATCACACCTTGGGTACTGATTTTAGGATTTGTGATGTATCGAAAAAGCTATTTGCTCAATTATTTTCAATTGGAGGATTCCAGCACAAAAAGCTTGGGGATCTCCGTAGAAAAAGAAAAGCTGATCTTTCTGTTATGCAGTGTGGGGATTGTAAGTGTTTGTGTATCTGTATCCGGTTCTATAGGTTTTATAGGCTTGATGGCGCCTCATATCGCCAGAAGATTAGTAGGGATTAATCACCGCTATATTATGTTATCCAGTGCAGTGATTGGGATGTTTTTGCTGGTGATCTCGGATTATTTTGCCAAAACAATATTTCAGCCGGCAGAGTTACCCGTGGGTATAGTCGTTTCGATTATTGGTATTCCTTATTTCTTATATTTATTAGCAAAGTCAAGAGTGTAAGGGAGAGTGTACAGATAAAATGTCAACACAAGTAGAGCTCGAACACACAGAATCATGGAAACTAGAATCTCAGTATATGGGTTACACGTACGATATAAAGGTTTCTCTTCCCAGAGAAGCAGCACCAGAAAAGGGCTTTCCCGTGTATTACATGCTCGATGGTAATTCATATTTTCAATTGGGTCGGGATGTTGTGAAATTGCAGTCAAGAAATGCCCCAAAAACTTTTATTGCACCAGCAATTGTGATTGGTATTGGACATTATGGTTCAGATGAAGAGGTCTCTAAAAGAAGATTTTATGATTTCACACCTCCTGCGAAGCAGTATGTATATCCGGATCGATTGAAAAATGCTGACATAGGACCACATGGTGGTGCTGAAAAGTTACTATCTTTTTTAGAGTTGGAATTAATGCCCCTGATCTCTGAAAAATATAATATCGATCAGCATAAGCAAGTTTTGTTTGGTCACTCATTAAGCGGGTTGTTTGTTCTCCTGACGCTGTTTACTCGTGCCGAGCTATTCCAGTATTATTTGGCCTCTAGCCCCTCGATTTGGTGGAATGATCATGAAATCTTGGCGTATGCGGAGGAGTTTTATAAGAAGGGTCAAACGATAAGATCCGAGAAAAGAAAGCTATTGATCACAGTGGGCAGTGAAGAGGCGTTTATGGTCGATGATGCTAAAGGATTATTTTCGAAATTGTGTGAGTATTCTTTGCCTGATTTGCAGGTTGAGCATTACATAGCGCCAGATGAAAACCACGCGTCAGTAGTACCGACCATCATGAGCAGAGCGTTCCGTATGTTGAATTGTTAAGGAAGGGGATATGATGCAGGATGATGTTAGGAGAACTTACTACTTTTGAACATATGGGGCGACAAATTATCTTGTATCTCCCTAAAGCATATCATTTGTTTACTGAGCGAAGCTTCCCGGCGGTTTTCTTACAGGATGGCGATTTCTTGTTCAAAGAGTCGATTGCTGATATAGAAAGGGATGTGGAGGCGGGGATTACAGAACCGGTTATTTTTATCGGGATTGATTCTCAGCTTCGCAATGATGAATATACACCTTGGGAAATGCCTGCTCTTTTTAAGGATTGGTCCTTTGGGGGCAAGGGGGATGACTATTTGGATTACGTATATAAGGAACTGGTCCCGCATATAATTCGTTCCTTTCGCATCTCTCATGAGCCGGGCAAATTGGCATTAGGCGGTGTATCACTAGGTGGGTTAATAAGTATGTACGCGATGTACAAGACAGAGTCTGTTTTTGATAATTTTATATTCATATCCGCGTCTGTGTGGTTTAAAGATTTTATACATTATATGGAGACTTCAAAGTTAGATAGGGAATGCAAAGTCTATATGTATGTAGGTGAACAGGAAGGTATCCAGAAGACTAATGCACAGAAGAACATGGTGCCTAATAGTAAACGTGCTTTTGATATTTTAAAAGAGAAGATTGATGGAGCTGATCAGCGGGTGATGTTTGAGACAGATCCATTAGGCACGCATAATGACACGTTTTTTCTGCAATATTTTCCGAGTAGCATCAGATTCTTATTTCCCGCAAAATGAATAAAAGGACGAGCAGGATAGAGTATCCTTGCATCGTCCTATTTTTTTACATATAGGTTAGATAACCATAATTTAGTCTTGTGTCCGACCATATCTACTTTAGTTACTCTTCTGTATATTCTCAAGATGTACGTCCAAATTATCAAAGGTTTGTGAAATACCCGGTAGCATCCCCATATCAATCACTTGTTGTAACGCTTCTGGAGAAGCGTATTTACCGGTGTTAACCAGCTTCGTTTGACCATCCAGCTCGATAAAATCTAGTTGGACTAGTGTCTCGGGCAGATCTTTTGAAATATTACCTTCTGCATCTGAGAACCCGTCCGTGTAAATAATTTGCTCTGGAATCGAAATTTCCCGATAAATCGCCTTACCCCAAGACTCCATACCGTAGAAATCTCCCTGACTCTTATCCTCGCATTTCATGCAATAATGCCAAGTACCTCCTGGCCGAAAATCGACATGGCATACGGGAAGTGTCCAACCTTTTGGCCCCCACCAATGCTTCAAATGCTCAGCCTCAGAAAAAGCTTTAAAAACTAGCTCCCGTGGGGCTTTAAAAATACGCTCTAATATTAGAGTGCTGCCTTCAACTTTGGATACTAGTTGGTTGGTTTGGTTAGAATTTGTCATTGGATAAATCCTCCTCGTTTACTTTTCATTATCTAATTCCTTGCTTTGTAGCTTCTGCAAATAATCATCCAGTCGATCGTAGCGTTCCTTCCACATATGACGGTAGGATTCTAACCAAGTGTCCAATTCCTTAAAAGGGTCAGGGCGGAGCTTGCAAATGCGCCGATTAGCAACAGCTTGAACTTCAATAAGGCCTGCTTCACTGAGAACACGCAAATGCTTGGAGGCTTGAGGCTGACGCAGCTGAAGACTTTCTGCGATCTCTCCAACGGTTAGGGGATTCTCGCGTAATAGTTCAACGATCTGCATACGATTAGGCTCTGCTAAAGCACTCATTACGTTAGTATTCATAAACAATCATCACTTCGATTCATTGATTTGATTCGGATTTCATATGACGGGCCATGATGGAGCGACTCAACAGGCCTACTTCCTTGTATTTCCTGTTTGCTTTCACAATATACCATTAAGTGAATATTCCTGTAAAGGTATATTTAAATTTTCATTGTATGATAACTTCAAAAAAGGGCATAGTACAAGCATTACGTAGAAATATGTTCCATGATAACCATTAAACTTTACAAAAAACATAGGAATAGATATAATTAAGTATAACTTATCGGTTTTAGATTTACGCAAGGGGCCTAACGCCAGTAGGCTCCTTTTGTATTTCTTGGCCATGTTACAGGAGGGTGAAGGTCATACACAATGAAAAGATTATGGTTTGTGTTCATTATGGTCCGCATGGGGAGCGTTTAATCCGGCGTGGTGTGCAACTATCTGAAATAATAGGGGCCCCATTGTTTGTATTAAATGTCGATAGTTCGGACAATGATGAATATAATCAGAGCAAAGAAATGTATATGACGGTTTGGAAACGTCTTGCCGATGAAGCTGGCGCAGAATTTATCATTCGGAAACGTGAAGGCCGAAAAACAACTGATATTATTGTAGAAGTAGCTGAAAAGAATGAGGTTACACAGATCGTCATTGGACAATCTGCTCAGACTCGATGGCAGGAGCTTACCAAACGCAATTTCATCAATGAACTCATTGGTAAAATGAAAATGATGGATCTGCATGTAGTTGCCGTTCAACGGATGCGCGCCGGGCTGGAAGAAACCCATGAGGAAGGCGTAATCGCCTACCTGGTCAAAATCGGGGATGAGTATCAGCTCAGTGATGAACCTAAGGGTGAGTATTCACTTAAAGGAAAGTTCTTTCACGAATTACACACAGAATTTGAGAACGGTTTATTCAGAATTGAGCAAGAGGATGGAAAGGCTAGATATTTGCATATTTGTGATGGCACATTGACCGATTCTTTATAATCGGCGTGCCCTTATCTTCATGAGGGCCTATTATTAAGGGCCCTTCCAATCATATGATCTTTGGCTTTTGGTAAAAAAGTAAGTACTAAAGTTCACAACTTGATAAGCTCAAGTGGAAAAGGAGGACTGCCTTTGCTGCATGTAATCATACTTGTTCCGTTTCTAATGGCCTTAGTAATCGCACTTTTGACCAAGAGAGCATCCAACCTTCATAGAGGATGGCTTGTTTTCCCCGGTTCACTCGCTTTGTTTGTATATTTTTTAACCCGGATTCCCGTTATTAAGGGAGGGGATTTGGGATATGAAACCGTTTCATGGATTCCTTCCCTAGGCATTGATTTGGTTTTCCATCTGGATGGATTAAGTTTACTGTTCGCTTTGTTAATCACTGGAATGGGTAGTCTTGTAATTATCTATTCGATTTATTATCTAGACAAGCGAAAAGAAGCGTTAACCCCTTTTTATATTTATTTAATGTTGTTTATGGGGGCGATGCTTGGCGTTGTGCTCTCGGATAACTTGATGGTGTTATACGGCTTTTGGGAATTAACAAGTGTTTCGTCATTTCTGTTAATTGCCTTTTGGCATCGGCGGCAAAAATCGCGGTATGGTGCTCTCAAATCTATGTTGATTACCGTATTTGGTGGTTTAGCGATGTTTGCCGGCTTTTTAATGCTTTATGTAATGACAGGCACCTTTAGTATCAGGGAAATTTGGAGTGAGGTTGGCGATATTAGCGGGCATGCTTTATTTATTCCGGCGATGCTACTAATTCTCTTAGGCGCCTTCACCAAATCAGCTCAGTTCCCGTTTCATATCTGGCTGCCGGATGCCATGGAGGCACCGACACCCGTCAGCGCCTATCTGCACTCGGCAACGATGGTTAAAGCTGGATTGTATCTTGTCGCCCGTTTCAGCCCTGTTTTTGCGGGGCAATATGAGTGGTTCTGGGTTGTGTCAGGCGTCGGTTTGATCACCTTGATTTATGGCTCTATCCAGGCGATGAAGCAGACGGACCTGAAGGCTCTATTAGCCTATTCAACGATTAGTCAACTTGGACTGATTATGGGATTGCTAGGAATGGGATCGGCAGCGGCATTTTATGCAGGGGAAGATTCAGTCTTTTACACTGCTGCAACAACAGCGGCTATCTTTCACCTTATTAACCATGCCATCTTTAAAGGCTCTTTGTTTATGATGGTCGGTATAGTTGACCATGAGACAGGTACCCGCGATCTGCGAAAGCTGGGCGGACTGATTTCCATTATGCCGGTTACCTTTACGGTAGCGATGATCGGCAGTTTCTCCATGGCTGGTTTGCCGCCATTTTCAGGATTTTTAAGTAAAGAGATGTTTTTTACAGCTGTCCTGAATATCCGAAACTTGGATATATTCTCTATTCCCTCGTTGTTTACGCTCTTCCCGGTTTTGGCCTGGATTGCCAGCGTGTTTACTTTTGCATACAGTATGATTTTGGTATTCCACACCTTTTTCGGAAAATATCAGCCTGAGAAGCTGGACAAAAAACCGCATGAAGCCCCATTTGGACTTCTGCTTGCCCCGTGCCTGCTAGCAGTGCTGTCTATATTTATCGGTTTTTTCCCGAATATATTATCTAATACACTTATTATCCCTGCAATGAATGCTATTCACCCTATCTTGCAGACCGGGGAACCTTTTGTTGTGAATATCCATTTCTGGCACGGATTTACACCAGAAGTATGGATGACACTTGGTGTTGTGATTCTTGGTATTACTGTATACCGAATCTATGGCCGCTTAAGTCTGGTCGATAAAGAATGGGGCAGTGGCTACACTTTAAATCAAGTCTATGACGGAGTAATCCGGCTGGTTGAGAAATTGTCTAGATGGGTGACTGGTTCTTATATGACTGGTTCCATGAGACATTATTTAATGTATATTTTTTCCTTTTTGATCGTAACGATTTGCGGTGTCGTCTGGTATTCAGATGGAATTACACTTGGTACGACTGAGTATACTCCCTTTTCTTTGTTTGAGGTTATTGCTGTAATGGTTTTGCTTCTAGGTGCTTTAGCGATTCCGTTTGTGCGTTCCAGAATAACAGCCATTTTGTTAACAGGAATGGTTGGTTATATGGTTACTTTGCTCTTTGTTCTGTTCAGAGCTCCTGATCTTGCGCTTACGCAAATGATTGTTGAAGTGGTATCTGTTACATTGTTCCTATTATGTTTCAGGCATTTGCCTAGGCTGGAAAAAGAGAAGCTCAAACCTCGTGCGCATTTCCTTAAACTAATTATTTCCATCGGGATGGGCGTAACGATGACATTGGTTGCACTTGCTGCTTTAGGCAGTAGTCCGTTCGAACCCATCTCGAAATATTATGTGGAGAATAGCTATACTTTGGGTGGCGGTAAAAATATCGTCAATGTACTGCTCGTTGATTTCCGCGGTTTTGATACCATGTTTGAAATAACAGTACTAGGCCTCGCCTCACTTGCTATTTATTCCATGATCAAGCTGCAGTTGGACGGAGAGGGTACAGCAGCCCAACTGAAGAGAGTTGTTCCCTATAATAAGCCTCGTTATTCCCGAAGTGATGATGTGTTACTGCAAGCGGTAGCTAAAGTAGCATTCGTTATCATTCTGATATTTTCGTTGTTTTTGTTTTTTGCCGGTCATAATAATCCGGGAGGCGGATTTATTGGGGCTTTGATGGCATCTGCAGGTTTGGTGCTACTAGCTATTACTTTTGGGATGGATATGGTTGAGAAGGTGCTGCCTATTAATTATCGTAAGTTAATTGCGATCGGGATTTCGATTGCTTTTCTTACCGGGGTTGGCTCATTTATATTCGACGTACCCTTCCTGAGCCAAACGTTTGGATATTTCCAATTGCCGCTTATGGGCAAAACAGAACTAACCACTGCAATGTTCTTTGATCTTGGTGTTTATCTAGCTGTGATAGGTGTCACTATGAATATCATACTTACGATCGGGAGGGATAGCTAATGGAGCTTGTTGTTGCCTTGGCGATCGGCGTATTGTTTTCCGTAGGTGTTTATCTAATCCTTTCCAAAAGCTTGCTACGCATCCTGCTGGGTACTAATTTAATTACCCATGGTGTTCATTTACTGCTACTGACAATGTCGGGTCTCAAGACAGGTGCTCCACCTTTACTAGGTGAAAAAGCGGAGGCGTATGTAGATCCGTTACCGCAGGCGCTCATTTTGACCTCTATTGTAATTAGTTTTGGAGTAACAGCATTCTTCATTGTTTTGGCATACCGGACTTACCGTTCGACGGGCACGGATGATGTGGAAGGAACCAAGGAGGAGAGACAACAATGAACAACTTGCTAGTGCTGCCTCTGCTGATTCCGGCCTTTACGGCAGTCATACTGATTTTTCTAAAAGAACGAGTGGATCTGCAACGTATTATCAGTGCCGTCAGTGTGTTTTTAAATATCTTGGTTGCTGGAATCATTGTGTACCAGGTAAGTACAAAGGGCATCCAGACCCTATATATGGGTGGATGGCTTCCACCTTATGGCATTGTGTTTGTTGCCGATATGTTTGCGGCCTTACTTGTGCTAATCGGTGCTATTGTTGGTGCGGCTTGTCTATTTTTTTCCTTCGCCAGCATTGGGGAAGAAAGAGAACGGTTTTATTACTATCCGTTTTTCCATTTTCTATTAACTGGGGTGTTTGGCTCTTTTCTCACCGGAGATCTGTTTAACTTGTTCGTCTGCTTTGAGGTCCTGTTAGTTGCCTCGTACGCTTTAATTGTACTTGGTGGCTCCAAAGGTCAACTGAGAGAGACGTTAAAATATGTATTAGTTAACGTGATTTCCTCTTCCTTATTTGTAGCAACGCTTGCTTATTTATATGCCGCGACAGGAACACTGAATATGGCACATCTATCTATGCGTGTAGCAGAGGCGGGACAAGGCGGTGTAATGAACGTCATTGCGGTCCTGCTGCTGATCGTATTTTCGATAAAGGCAGGTTTGCTGCTCTTTTTCTGGCTTCCGGATTCTTATAGTGCACCACCTGTGGCTGTTAGAGCACTGTTTGGAGCATTGTTAACGAAAGTGGGATTGTATGCCATTACACGTACCTTTACATTGATTTTTATTCAAGAACCGGGACTCACCCATTCACTGATTGCTTGGATGGCGGGAGCGACGATGATCCTTGGTGCAATCGGTGCACTGGCTTACAACGATCTGGGGCGGATTTTTAATTATAATATCATCATCAGTGTTGGATTTATTGCTTTTGGGATTTCTGTCGCGACTCAGGATTCATTAAATGGTGTAGTGTTTTATTTAATGCATGACATGGTTGCCAAAGCATTATTATTTTTCCTGGGCGGGATGATTATCTCAGCATCGGGCACCGACCGCTTAAAAGAAATGGGTGGTTTAATCCGACGCTATCCGTGGACCGGCTGGATGTTCTTCGTACTGACTTTGGCGTTGGTTGGTGTTCCACCACTTAGTGGTTTCGCTGGAAAAGTGATGATGGTGCGTAGCGGATTTGGACAGAATCATGTGGCTCTGGCACTAATTGCACTTGCATCAAGCTTCATAGTGTTATATTCCTTGATCAAGGTATTCCAGCAGGTATTCTGGGGTGGCGAGAAAAGGGAAGAACAAGTCAAACCGCTTCATTATAAAGCTATGATGGCACCGGCAGCTGTTCTGTTCGCGATTGTAATTCTGATGGGTGTAGGTGCTGAGACGGTAAACGGATATGTCAGCCAAGCCGGAGCCGTACTGGCCGATCCAGCATTATACATTAACGCTGTCATGAAGGAGTAGATACTATGGCTTTTCAACTATTATTGAATTTCATGATAGCATTCCTGTGGATGTTTCTGCACAATGATTGGACTGGGCCACGTTTCGTCATTGGTTTCCTGCTCGGTATACTCATTCTGCTCGGAATGCGACGCTTTTGGCCCAGATTATATCTTGGAAAAGTGTGGGCGATCATTAAACTAATCCTGTTGCTGCTGCGGGAGCTAGTCGTTTCTAGTTATGTAGTGGTAAAAGCCGTTCTAAGACCGGAGCTTAATATACGTCCAGCTATTCTCAAATATACTACAGAGCTGAAATCGGATTGGGAAGTGGCAACGTTAATCACGATGCTCTGCCTCACTCCTGGATCGGTGGTGCTTGAAGTGTCGGATGATAATCGGACATTGTATATTCACGCTATGGATGTTGATGACCCTGCACAGTTCAGAGCAAATATCCGTGATACCTTTGAGCGAGCGATACTGGAGGTGACCCGCTAATGATTCATTTTATTCTTATGCTATCCATTACGATCATGGCTTTAGCTATAGGCGTATGTGCTTGGCGTTTGGTGAAAGGACCTTCTTTACCTGACCGAGTCGCTGCACTAGATACGATTGGAATTAATCTGCTAGCAATGGTGGCCGTGTTATCTGTCTTTCTCCAAACGCAGGCTTTTATAGAAATTATTTTGTTGATTGGAATTCTTTCCTTTATTGGAACGACAGCCTTTGCCAGATATATCGAAAAGGGAGTGGTGCTAGAAAATGGAAATGATCAAGACTACAGGTGAGTTGCTGTTTGCCTTGTTAATTCTTATAGGGGCATTGCTTAGCGCCGTTAGTGCTATTGGTTTGATACGGCTACCTGATGTTTATCTAAGATCACATGCTGCCGCGAAGAGTGCCACTCTCGGTGTTTTATGTGTCTTGGTTGGGGCATTTCTATATTTTGCATTTTTTCAGAATCATATTAGTGCAAAGCTATTACTAGGAATTGTCTTTGTATTTATAACTGCACCTTTATCCGCCCACCTAACAGGCAGAGCGGCATATCGCTCCGGTGTTCCTCATTGGGATCGAAGAATTCAGGATGATTTAAAAGAGGTCCTGGAGAAAGAACAAGTTATACCGGTAACCCCTGAACGAGATATACCTCAAGAACAAAGGTAGAAGTGTTAGGAATTATCTTGATTTTCAATAACAGCAGCAAAAACTGTAACAAACCCGCGTCTACACGCGGGTTTGTTTTTTATTAATGGAGTACTATTTTTTTGTTAACATCTCAACGAACCAATATTTTGCCTTCTCCAGCGAGCCTGCGTAGCACCCTCGGAAGACACTCAATGTCTGCTTCAGGTATGTCTAATTGAATACCGTAATGGAAACAGTCCTGCTGTTCTCTATTCCATTTTAGAATTCCTTCTAAGTAAATAGATTCATCCGTAAGATTCATTTCCATACCAATCCGTACTAGGTTATTTTCTGGATTGATGTTGAGGGGTAACGATAAGTGGCAGCCTGTTCGACTGATGTTGAACAGAACAGCTCTTACAGGCTTAGAAGGGACCTGGATTCCGTTAATACTAAGAATATGAAGATCAAGGGTTACAGGTTCTTTAAGGGTATATCGAAAAGGTTCAGTTCTGCGATTAGTGTTCATATGCTCCTCCATACTTTTCCATCTACTATAAATTATCGACAGGAAAACAGGATTAGTGAAGAGTTATTAAACATATTAAAGTTTCGGAGTTACAAAAGCTGCATACCTAATTTTTGATTTTATCGTAATAATGTAAGTATTTCTTTTACAGAATTATCTACAAATGATCTTTCAGGACGGGATTTCATGATCACAGTAAGTCCAATTAATGATATGACTAGTGTCTGCGCTAAACTTTTTGCGTTAATAGTTGAATCAAGCTCACCTGAGCGCAAACCTCGATCAATCGTTTCTTGAAATATTACCGAGAGATACATCTGGTGTTCTCTTGTCAGGAGCTCAAATTTCTCATCGTGGGGTGAAAGTTCAACCATCGAATTAATGCAAAAGCATCCCCAGTTCGGATGTTGTCCATATTCTTTTGTTACTATATTTTCGAAAAAGTCACGGAATGCCTCTTTAACAGAAGAATTGTTTTGAAGCTTGTTACGAACATAAGCAGCATGAGAGCTCGTATATTTCCGCAACGCAGCTTCAAATAGTCCTTTTTTATCTCCGAAGGCAGAGTAGATGCTAGGCCGCTGAATACCCATTCTTGTTGTCAGGTCGCTTAAAGAGGTAGCCTCGAACCCTTTTTCCCAAAAAACTTGCATAGCTGCATCCAATGCTTTCTCCTCATCAAATTCACGTGGTCGAGCCATAGTAACTCCCTCTTTTCATATCGAACGGTATGATATTATTTTATGGTTTGAATATTATTATGTCAATAAGAAATGAACGTATAAATAGTCGGATTCTAATCTTTGGTTGTTCTATAAGCTAATCTCTTGACAGTTATCTTTTTTTAGAGTTATATTTGTCAAACGTATTTACGTACTGATTGGTATGTAATGTATGAATTTGATAAAAGTTAATCAGGAGGCGTTATCTTTGGGGGAATCTGTTGAGGAATCGAAAGCTATTATAGCGGATCAAACAGTCAAAAAAGCTGAAAAAGTAAAAGGAGGGCTTAGAGCGTCGGAACCAGTGCCTGTATCAATAATATCTCGAAATGTGGCAGTTTTATTTTCCATCGCCTGCGGAATAGTAGTTGCTAACATATATTATGCGCAACCTTTACTGGACGCTATTTCGAACGAGTTTGGTATTTCTCATTCATTCGTTGGACTTGTTATTACAATCACTCAAATTTTTTATGCACTTGGACTGTTATTACTAGTGCCTCTTGGTGATCTATTAAATCGGCGTTGGCTGATCGCTGGACAGATGCTCCTATCCGTATTGGCTTTAATTGTCGTTGGTACTGCCACCAGCAGTATAGTGTTATTCGTAGGTATAGCAGCGGTTGGGTTTCTTGCCGTAGTGACACAGACGCTCGTTGCATTCGCGGCAACTTTGGCTGCTCCAGCCGAACGTGGGCGTATCGTTGGTGTTGTGACAAGTGGAATCGTAATTGGTATTCTACTGGCGCGAACTTTCGCTGGCGTATTAATGGATTTAGCAGGTTGGCGTTCTGTCTACCTTGTTTCCGCGGTATTAACACTAATCATGGCATGTGTATTGTTTCGGGTGTTGCCACATTATGAGCACAAAAGAGAATCATTATCTTACCTACAGTTGATTCGTTCAATGTTCACGTTGTTTGCTCAGGAACGAACTCTTAGAATCCGTGCTGCACTAGGCATGATGATTTTTACCGCTTTCAGTATATTATGGACGTCTCTAGTATTACCTCTCAGCGCCCCACCGTTTTCTCTTTCACATACAGCGATTGGAGCATTTGGTCTCGCAGGTGTTGCAGGCGCGTTAGCAGCAGCGCGAGCAGGTCGCCTTGCCGATCGAGGTTTAGGGCAGAAGACCACAGGTGTAGCCTTGATTCTTTTGCTCATATCATGGTTGCCAATAAGTTATGTTCAACATTCACTTATTGCATTAATCGTTGGTATTATCCTTCTTGATCTTGCAGTACAAGCCGTACATGTCACCAATCAGAGCATGATCCTTACTTTGCGACCTGAGGCACGCAGTAGGCTTACTGCCGGTTACATGATTTTTTATTCCATTGGCAGCGCCACTGGGTCGATCGCATCTACCAGTATCTATGTTTACTTTGGCTGGAATGGAGTGAGTTTGTTAGGTGCAATTGTGAGTGCTCTGGCTCTTCTTTTTTGGTTATTAACAAAGGAGTAACTGAAGGGATGAGTATTCGTGCTGAAAAAATTGTAATACTGATCTCGCATAATTAGGTGCGATTTCTAAGTCTTAACGCTCCAGCCAGGGCTATAGTATTTCATGTCACCTGGCCTTGGGAGCAATTCGAAAAGTTCAATTCAACATGAAAAATAAACAAAAAGCTCAATTAGAAACTACATCTGTTGTTGAATTAGGGAGGGGATCTTTTGGTGAAATAAATTCGTGAATGATTTGACGGAAGTATTCGTGATTATCATAGCTATTGTACATACGCCAGGCCATTGTTTCTGAATTCCCAAAAAATAACCGCTCAAATTGGGTTTGGCGGCTACCGAATGCACCCGCTCCCAGTTCCCATGCGACCCGGAATAAGGCATTTCGGTACCAAGCATCCGAGACATTACCCTTCAAATACTGATGGAGGTATGAACCGGCACTTGAACTGAAGTCCGATTCAGAGATGATCATGATAAGCCCGCTTGAACTGAGATTTTGAACCATTTCAACCATCTTCGGATAAAACTCTGAAAAGTGAATGGTTGAAGCTAAAAGGGGGCCTTTATCAGGAACAAGAAATCCAAATTTATCGTGGGATGCTCCTACTTCAGAAGCGAGTCTTAACGCTTTGAATGTTTCTAGAAACGTCAGTATTCTTGAAATCGGCAGAATGGTGAAGGGCTCGAGCTCAGCATTTTGTTCTTCTGCCACAGATTCTAGCACACCGAGAAAGAACTCAGTCTTAGCAATATAGCGGGTGATGATTTGGTGACCCATATGGGTATGAAAGTGACTCTCACCGAACAATCGGGCACAGTAGATCTCATCTCCGTAATAAAATATTCGATCATGTGGGATGAGTACGCGGTCAAATATAACAAGCGTATCCATTTCTTCATATCTAGAACTTAAGGGATGGTCGTAAGTAGATGTGGCTGAGTAACTTTCACGGCAAAAAAAAGTCATCCCAGGCAGATCATTAGGTACTGCAAAGGCAAATGCGAAGGGATTATCATCATCTACAAGGGATGGTGAAGGCGTAGGGAATACTAGCATTTCATCGCATGTAGCCCCTTGTGTTGCCATCATAAAAGCACCGGTCACAACCATCCCTTCGTCCTTGATTTCTACGACTTTAGCAGCGATAGAATCCTCTGTGGCATCAACCTGACCGGATATTTTACTTGCTTGTGGCTGAATGAATGCATGGGATAAAGTAATGTCATGATCTCGGCAGTAGGCATAGTATTTCCTGAGGTTCTCGGCATATTTCGGATGAAGGTCCTCAAGGATATCGGCAGCAGTAAACAGGGACATGATTGCCGTATTCATATAATCTGGGGAGCGTCCTAAAAAACCGTGATGTCTGTTTGACCAGAGTTCAATCATTTTTCTTCGACGTTCTAAATCATCAACACTTTTGGGTGGGAGAAAAGATAGACCAACAAGCTCTCCGGTATCAGGTGAAGGGTAGGTCATCTGCGCTAAATAACGCTCATCACACTGCATGTCGTACATTTCGGCTTGTGTTTGTATGAGGCCTTGAAATGCGGGATGTTTGGATAAGGGCCCTTGTATACGCGTTCCTTTGTACCAGATATTGATATTTTGCCGTTCGATTCGTTCGATGTATTGATTACCATTTTTAATAGGCAAAAGTTCCACCTCTTTGAATGCATGTTGTACTAATAAAACATTGTTATTGTTTTAATGTACGTAACCATGATTCCCCTTGTACATTGTCCACATTTGGTGGATATCCTATTATTCATTACATGTAAATTAAACCAAGGATTAGAAAAAACTATTGAAAGGAATCTCATAGTTTGAAGGTTATTAACTGGGTTTTTATGCGATTAGCAATATTTCCAGAGCTCGTCGTAACGAATGGTGCGAATTCCGTTCTGGGCAATATACCGCTTGAGTCGTTCGTCTTGGAACAGTCTGCGGTCGGCGTCTCTCTCCCTAGCGATATGTTCGCCGGTATGCTGCGCGTTTCCGAAATTAAGGATCTCCTCATCCATAAATGTAGGGTGCGTGACTAGGCGATAAATGCCGGAGGGGACGGATTCCAATGCTTGAATGACGTTCAATACGGGATCTTTTCTTTGGCCTGTTCGGTTATAACTAATATTCATGCAAACGTTTCGGTAGGACATTAACCCTTCGCTTTCACACCAATTATCGAATAGGTGAGTGAGCCGTTCGTCGATTCGCTCGAAACCCATATGCGTATCAGCGTAATAAGGTTTGAAGCCCAGCTTTCTGACTGCTTCCAGTTGAGCTTGTAATTCGGCCATCACCTCCGAAATTTCAAATCCCGACGTTTTCCAGTCTGCAGGAGACCGGTGAAAAGTGCCGTCTTCGAGTACTAAGCTCGGAACCTGTTTTGGTGACAACACCGGACCCCAGCGAACACGGTCCCACTCTGCATGCAGGGTGCAATGAAGGCCAATGCAAAATCCATCCTCCTGAGCAAATAGCTTCGCAGCGTCCTGTACCGCTATGCCATTTGCCATTAATGAACCATTGCGGAGCACGCCGTTACGCCACGCCTCGTGGATGGCCTTGTTGGCGGAATAGCTTCCCCCCAAATCGTCGCCTTGCGTGATCAAGTAAATTTCCAGTTTCGGCAATTCATTCAACCTCCGGTTATTTTGTCGTAAATGCGTCCATCCAAAAAGTGCCAATAAAAGATTGCAATCGCTTACATGTGATGCTATATTGATTGTAGCATTACCAAAACGTTTTGGAAAGTTTGAGGTTTTTATATGTCACCTACAATCAAAGATATCGCTAAAGCGGCAGGCGTATCCATTACTACTGTATCCCGCGCGTTGAACGGCTACTCCGACGTCAATGAAAAAACGAGAAACCGGATCAAGAAGCTGGCCGAAAAAATGTCCTACCGGCCGAACGCTCAGGCACAAAGTCTAGTACTGAAAAAAACGAATACGATCGGCGTTATCATTTCGGAGCTTACGCGCGACAGCGTCAAAGCTGCTTTTTCGTTCGAGGTGTTGTGCGGCATTAGCGACCGGTCCAGCGAGCTGAATTACGATATCATTTTGTTCAGTACGAACCCGAACAAACAAATGAATAAAACCTATTCGGACCTTTGTCGGGAGCGCAATGTTGACGGGGTTATCCTGAAGGGGCTAAAGACAACTGATCCCTATTTAAGAGAGGTCACCGATCAATCTATGTTCCCTTCCGTGTTAATCGACATTCCTGTCGCCGGCGAGCGGGTCGGCCACGTCACGACTGATAATGTAAGTGGAGTCAGGGATGCCGTCCGTCATTTGATCCAGCAGGGACACCGCAATATTGCTTTCATAAATGGTTATAAAGAAGCGGCTATCTGCGCAGATCGCTTGTCAGGATACATGCTGGGCTTGCAGGAGGCTGACATCGCCTACGATGTTAGCAGGGTTGAAGACGGCCGCTTTTCGGAAGAGGGGGGGGCGGATGCCATTGGCAAAATCCTGTCGCGCCACCCCGAAACTACAGCTGTCGTATGCTCCAGCGATATTATGGCGCTGGGCGTGATGAAAGAATTGGAGCAGATGGGAAGGGCAATACCTGATTCCATTTCAGTGATCGGCTTTGACGACATCTCGATAGCCTCCTACAGCACGCCCAAACTGACCACTGTACGTCAGGAAAAATACGAGATGGGCTATCAAGCAGCGCAGATGCTCATCGACATGATAGAAGGGCGCAATGTCAAGCATAAAATCGTGCTTGAAAATCGGCTCATTATCCGTGAGAGTACGGATCGGTTGCAAAAAGGCTAATGGCTTTTTTGCATCCTTTTTCCGAAACGTTTTGGAAATCTCCGTCAGACACCGTTTTAAGGATTTCCTTCGGAAATCTTTAAATAAAAACTACTGACTAAAAGGGGAGAAATGGGCTTATGAAGAGATTCAAAATCGTATCGATGCTGTGTTTGACCATGGCACTGGGTTTAACAGGATGCAGGTCCAACAACGAAGGAGGGAACGCATCGGGTACGCCAAGCTCGTCGGGGGAAAGCACCGACAAACCGGCGGAAACCGCCGTACAAGAAAAAGTTGTACTTAAAATTCCACATTATAAGTCAGGTCAGAACGTAGGGGCAAAATTTTTCCTACCGCAAGTAGAGCGCTTCAACACAAAGTATACCGACAAATATGAAATTCAAATCGAAGAAGTGCCGAACGATGACTATAATGACAAAATCAAGCTTCTTTGGCAGCAAAAAGAGCTGCCCGCACTTATCGAAAAAGGAGCCAATGAGCTTGTCGAGACTCTAATCGAAAAAGACGAGATTTACGACCTGAAGCCATTTTTGGATTCAAAGCCGGAATTGAAAGCGACTCTGATCGAGGATTCCGTCGCATTCAATACTAGAGATGGTAAGATTTACACCATGCCGTCTTCCGTAGTTCGTCCGATCGGCTTGTTCTACAATAAAGAAATGTTTGCAGACGCGGGAATTACAAAACCAATCGCGCAAATGAATTTCGAAGAATTCGATCAGGCGCTTCAAGCACTTAAGGACAAAGGGATCACACCGCTTTCACTGATGACAGGGGAAAACGCCTGGACCACGATGCTTCTTGCATCCGCTTTCATGGCCAACGAGCCAGGAGCTGAAGAAGTGCTGAAGAGCAACCGCGCAGACAAGGAATTCGATTATACGAGTCAGATGTGGGTCAAGGCATTTGGTGAAGTACAAAAGTGGCTCAAGGAATACACGACGGACAATGCGCTCGGCGCCGCTTACGCGGATTCCGCCAACAACTTCCTGAACGAAAAAACGGCGATTATCGCGAACGGGACTTGGATGGTCGGTGACTTCTCGGATACGACGAAAGCGCCGGAAGGCTTTGACAAGAAGGTCGGCGTTTCTCTCTATCCCGGCGGCATTGGGCTGGCTACGACAGCCGAGTATTCTTGGTGGATTCCGAAGGGGCTAAAGCAGGAGGAGACGGAAGCGGCACTTGCGTTCATCGAATTTATCCGTTCTCCCGAGGAAATCGAAGCATATATGGTTGCCGAAGGCGGGCAAGCTCCAAATATTCAGACTTCCGCCGAGTTCACCTCCAAGCTGAATCCGATTTTGGCTGAGATGAATCGGTCCGTGACCAGCGATTTGAAGATGATCGCTCAATCCATGGCGGATGTGTGGCCGGATCAGATTTCGTCCAAAGAGTTTAGCGGCTATCTACCGCTGCTGGCACAAGACAAAATGACGCCGGAGGAATTCGCCGAGCATTTAACGAAGAAAGCGCAACAATTCAAAAAATAAGCCACAACGGATGAGCCCTCTCCTCGCAGTGAGAGGGCTCATTGCAGAAAAAGAGGTGAAAAAATGAAAATCAAGTGGTTGAATGTATGGATTGCGGCGTTCTTGGCGCCAACGGTTCTTGTGCTGGCTTTGTTTTATATCGTCCCGATCGGAACGGTGCTAGTGACGGGATTTATGGAGTGGGACGGTCTGCGCGCCCCCGAATTTAACGGTGTAAATAATTACATTCATCTTATTACGTATGACAACACCTTTTTCATTGCCTTGCGTAATATCCTGCTATGGTCGCTTATTGCGGCTACGATGCACGTCGGATTCGGCACACTGGTTGCGTTCGTTTTGTACAAGAAACATATCGGATGGAGATTCGTTCGGGGCGTGTTTATGGTGCCGATGGTTATCTCCGCCGCTGCTTGGGCGATCATTTATAAACTGTTCTTCAACGATGAAATCGGCATTTTGAACCATATAATCAGGAGCATTGGCTTTTCGGATTTTCATGTCAACTGGTTTTTCGATTCCCCTGCCTCTTTTTTCGCAATTACGCTCACTTGGTTATTTTATGCGGTGTACGTTACCTTGATCGTCTATAACGATTTGATGGCCATTCCCAAGGAAGTACATGAAGCTGCGCTGTTGGACGGAGCGAGCGAGTGGGGGATGATCCGGCACATAAACCTGCCGCTTGTCAAAAAAGCGATCGGAACAGGCATCATATTGTCTGTCACTGCGCGGATCGCCGGATTCGAGGAAGTGGCACTTACCTCCCGAGGTGGGCCGGGCAACGATACCTATAACATAACGCTGATGCTCTATGACGGCATCGTTAATTACAACTATGGTTACGCCAACGCGGCAGCAACGATCATGATTCTGCTTGGCATCCTGGTCCTTCTGCTGATCAACAGGCTGTTCAAGATGAACGAGAGTACTTATTGAGGGGGGTGTGAAAGTGATAATAAACATCCGAAAATGGCCTGAACTCATCGTCTCTTACAGTGTCATGACGTTTACGGTCTTGGTGTCGATATTCCCGATTTTATGGATTCTGTTTTCTTCCTTCAAATCAAACAAAGAAATATTGAATGATCCTTTTTCACTGCCGAAAAAAATTGATTTTCAAGCATACATGGATGTTTTCACACAGTACAACTTTTTGGGGTACTTTATGAATTCCATGTTCATTGCGATAGCCTCGACTTTGATTGCGCTGTTCATTTACACGATGGCTGGTTATATTTTCGGGAAATTCAATTTTCGCGGTAAATCGTTCTTATTTATCCTTTGTACCATTACGTTGCTGATCCCGGGATACGCCCGCGCGCAGCCTATCTTCACGATCATCATGAGCCTCGATCTCTATGATACGAAGGCCGCATTGATCCTAGTCTATGCGTCGTTCGGCATGGCGCTGGCATTGTTCATCCTGCGGTTATCGTTTATCGCAATTCCCAAAGATCTTGACGAATCAGCTTTAATCGACGGCGCGGGCTTCTGGAGAATCTTTTGGAACGTAAATATGCCGTTGGCCAAATCGGGCATCTCGACAGCCGGCATTTTAATGTTCTTGAACAATTGGAATGAATACTTCTACGCGCTGATATTGACTACCAGTGAGAAGAACAGAACATTGCCGGTGGCACTGGAATTTTTTAATGAAGCATTCTCCTACAATTATACAAGAATGTTCGCTGCGCTAATGATGGTGATTCTCCCGGGGATTGTGATTTACGTGCTTGTTCAGGAGCAAGTGCAGCAAAGCGTAGCTTCTTCCGGGGTTAAGGGATAATAAACATACGAACGAGGTGCAGAAGTGGCATATAGCGTCATAAAAGAAAACGATTTGTTTCTCGTTACGGATTTATCCGGCGATATATCGACTGATTCTACGGAAGGCTTCGGTTTATATACGAAAGATACGCGGTTTCTCAGCCATTTGAAGTTGACCGTTAATGGGGCAAAGCCGATTGTCCTTGCATCTGAGTCTGACCGGAACTATGTCTCGAATATTGTGCTTACGAATCCGGATATCAAAGATGGAGAAAAGCTATGGCGTGAATCCGTCGAGATTAAGCGGACGCGATTTATCTATAAGGGCATTCTCTATGAAACGATTCGCGCAACCAACTTCAACCCACATCTTCAACGTTTCAGCATTGAGCTGGAGATTGATGCCGATTTCCAAGATATGTTTGTCATTCGCGGATTTCAAGAGGGCCACTTCGGACAGAAGACAGGGGTCCGACAACTGGCGTCGGGGTTTTCTATCGATTACGGTGGGGTTGACGACGTAAAGCGGTCGCTACTCGTCGAGTGGATGGAAGCGCCGGGCCAAGTCACTGTTTCGAATGACGGAGCGAGGATCGCTTATTATATGGATTTGGAAGCGGGGCAATCGGCATCGATCGATCTGTTCTTTGTTCCGGTCATCGATGAAACCTACCCCGAGCGCCATTCGCATGCTGATGCTATACAAGAGCTACAGCGCATGTATGCGGATTGGGAGCAAAGATCGACAGGGGTGGCCAGTAATCATCCGGTTTTCGATAGCCTCTATCGGCGCGGTTTGTCGGATATCAGGGCGTTGCTCACGGATCTCGGTTTTGGCTTGTTTCCTGTGGCCGGCTTGCCTTGGTATGCTGTACCGTTCGGACGCGACAGCCTGATCACGGCGTTGCAGTTACTACCTGTTCATCCCGAAATCGCCAAGGGCACCATTATGACGATGGCTCGCTATCAAGGTGAAAAGTCGGATAGCTGGCGCGACGAGCAGCCGGGAAAAATTATGCACGAGATACGCGATGGCGAGCTAGCGAATACGAACCAGGTGCCGTTTAAACCGTATTATGGTACGGTAGACGCAACGCCACTGTTTCTGATCCTGATCGGTGAATATGTCAAATGGACCGACGATATACCATTGTTTGAAGAGATGATGCCCAACATCAGGCGGGCGCTGGAATGGATCGATACATGTGGCGATTTGGATGAAAGCAGCTTTGTGACATATAACAAAGAATCCGCCAAAGGGATTAAGAATCAGGGGTGGAAGGACTCGTCCAATTCCGTAGTACATCGCAACGGAGAATATGCGCAAGCTCCAATCGCTCTCGCCGAAGTGCAAGGATATGTCTATCAGGCTAAGACGACGATTGCGGAGCTTCTCCGCACGATGAAGCCGTATTCGAACGATAACAAAATGATCGCCTGGTCCAGCAATCTTATCGCCGAAGCTGAGGAGCTGTCGAAGCTGTTCGAGAAGGAATTCTGGGTGGAAAGCGACCGATTTTATGCGCTGGCACTCGATTGCGGCAGAGAACAGGTTGAAACTGTTACTTCGAATCCTGGACACGTGCTCATGTCCGGCATGTTGAATCCGGATAGGGCAGCAGCAGTCGCCGACAAACTACTATCAAAGGAAATGTTCAGCGGTTACGGAATTCGGACGATGGCAGAGGGCGAAAAGGGCTACAATCCGATCAGCTATCATAACGGAAGCGTTTGGCCGCACGATAACTCACTGTGTCTAATGGGACTGAATCACGAAGGCTTCCATAAGGAAGCGGTGACCGTTATAGAGGGCTTACTTGCCGCCAGTTCTAGCTTTGAAAATCATCGCCTGCCGGAACTGTTCTGCGGTTATTCCGCGGATAAGGGCACGCCGATTCACTATCCTGTCGCATGCTCCCCTCAGGCGTGGGCAGCCGCTACACCTTTCGTGTTTATTGAAGTTATGCTCGGTATGCAGCTTGATTATATGACGCGACAAATATCGCTTCATCCCATGTTGCCTGTGGGAATGGACTGGCTCTCCGTCCGCAGGCTTCGTCTTGGTAGCGGTGTACTGGATGTGGACGTTAAACGGCGCAAGGAAACATGTGATTATCACATTTTGGAAAATACGACAGGTTGGACTGTCGTTTCGCATTAAAGAACGAAGTGTTGCAGGCATGCAGATCGTCTACCAGCGTTTGAAGTACACCCTGTCAAATTGATAATACAAATAATATAAGACGGTTAAGCGGCCTTGGTCCATGGGACTGAGGCCGCTTATTTTTTGCCTGAAGTCACTCATTTTTGTGAAAATTGATGTAAGTATCCTACAACCCAAATAACTACAAGAGCCGGTAAAACCTACCCCAAGCGCGTCCGTTCCTGTTTCAGCTAACGTCTTCTCCGCTGAAATGATGCTGCCGCTATACGACGTGACGAAGGTCAAACCAAGAGCCAATACTATAGACCTGTAAAGAGATTTGTTGTTCATAATCATTACAACCTGCCTTTTTAAATTATTTTTTGTCATTTACTAAATGTCTTTCTAAACATAGCATTATTTAGATGTTCAAATATTAATGGATATATACAATGTCACTATCACTTGTTGACTACCCGTTGATATCATATTCCTCGATCGTAAACCAATCACGATGTAAGCGATCCAGTCACCTCAACGGTCATAATATTATGAAAAAACTCCCTTTTCTCCCTATTTACAATTCCACTACTCGGTGTTACTATATAGTGGTACTAAGCAATACAGAGTAGCATTGGAGGATTTAAATGGATAACCTAACAGAAATGCTGAAAGGAGTTTTGGAAGGCTGTGTACTTGAAATCATCAGCCGGAAAGAAACCTATGGGTATGAAATCGTAAAAACGCTAAATGCGCTCGGTTTCGAAGATGTTGTTGAAGGAACGGTCTACACCATCTTGATACGGTTAGAAAAAAATAAACTCGTCGATATCGAGAAAAAACCGTCCGAAATAGGACCACCAAGGAAATTTTATAGTTTAAATGAGGAGGGATGGCGGGAACTGTCCATGTTTTGGGAGAAATGGGGATATGTTTCGTCAAGACTTACCCAACTGAAGGAGGATAGCCGTGTATAAGAACATGCTCGCTAAATTTAAAGATTTACGTGAACAAAAAAAGGCTTATAAAGAATGCGTGAAACGTTCAAAAGCGCTTCCGAACGATTACCGAGAAGTTTACAATATCGCATCGCGCTACATGCTGAACTTCTCAACTAACGATTCTAGCGTCATCAACCTGTTTCCCGAAATGCTTGACATGTTTGAGATGGGAGCTGCTGAAGGTCGAGATGTTCTGGAGATCGTAGGGAATGACGTAATGGCGTTCTGTGACGGGCTGCTCGAGGACGTTTCCGCTCAGACTTGGACAGGGAAAATGCGAGCCAAAATGAACGAGTCCATTCACAAAAAACTTGGAAGATAGGGGGGATTAGGATGACATCGAACAATTGGGCGATTGAAGTAATAGGCCTCAAAAAATCCTATAAAAACGTGGAAGTGTTGCGGGGGGTGGACTTCACTGTTCAGAAGGGTTCAACTTTTGCGCTTCTAGGGTCCAACGGCGCGGGTAAAACTACTATGATCAAAATTCTTGCCACCCTGCTCCAGCCCGACAACGGAAGTGCAAAGATTAATGGAGAAGATGTAACTAAGCAACCAGAGCAAGTACGTAAGGAAATCAGCCTGACAGGACAAAGCGTCACCGCAGACTATATCCTGACCGGACGCGAGAATCTGCGAATGATGGCCAAACTCCGCCATTTGCCCGATCCTGACAAACAAGCCGAGGAGTTATTACGTCGTTTTGACTTGCTCGATGCCGCCGATCGCCGAATCTCCACGTATTCCGGAGGGATGTGTCGGCGCTTGGATTTGGCCATGAGCTTACTGGGTAACCCTTCGGTCATTTTTCTTGATGAGCCGACCACCGGACTTGACCCGCAAGCGCGTCTTGCTATGTGGGATATGATCAAGGATTTAGCGAGATCAGGTGTCACTGTTTTTTTAACTACGCAGTATTTAGAGGAAGCTGACCATCTAGCTGATCAAATCGCGATCTTACACGAAGGTCATATCGTGGCAAGCGGCAGTCCCGCGGAGCTAAAAAATAGATTGCCTAAGGGTCATATCGAGCTTCGATTCGACAATGAAACAACGCTAAATCAAGCACAAGATCTGTTAAAGGAATTTAACGCGACTGCAGATTCGAACAATCTCACGCTCTCCGTCATTACAGACGGAAGTACGAGACAGATGATGCGTCTGCTAACGAAAGCTGCGGAAGCTGACATAGAAATTGCCGAGTTTGCGCAGAAACTGCCCTCGCTTGAGGATGTTTTTCTCGCGATCGTCACAAGCAAAAAGGAGGACTCCCGATGAAATTCATTCATTTTCTAGGCGATACCGCCGTTATGAGTGGGCGTGTCATTCGCCATTCCACACGTAGCATCGACACGATTATTACCGTCATCGCCATGCCGATCATGATCATGCTGCTCTTTGTTTACATCTTTGGCGGAGCGATGAACACCGGTGATGTAAGCTATATCAATTATATTGTGCCCGGAATATTGCTCTTTTGCATTGCCAGTGGCGTGGCTTATTCTTCTCTTCGTATCAATAACGATCTCACGAAAGGCATATTCGAGCGTTTCCATTCCATGCCGATTGCAAAAGCCTCTATTCTAGGCGGTCATGTGGTTGCTTCATTAGTTTTTAACGTCATTTCCTTGCTTGCCATTTTCCTTGTTGCCTTCGGAATGGGATTTCGGCCGAAAGCAGATGTGCTCGGTTGGGTATTAGCCATTGGTATTTTGTTGCTTAGCGTACTTGCGTTTACTTGGATTGCCGTCACCTTCGGCTTGCTTGCTAAATCATTCGAAGGAGCAGGAGTATTTTCTTACATTTTGATGTTACTTTTATTCGTTAGTTCTGCCTTTGCGCCGACCGACAGCATGCCTTCGGCTATACGCGTATTCGCAGAATATCAGCCCATGACACCGCTTATCGAGAGTATTCGTTCTCTTTTACTCGGAGGAACGGCAGATAAAACTACGCTTGTGGCGGTATTATGGAGTTTAGCAATACTTGCGTTTTTCTGGGCTTCCGCAATGCGAGTGTATAAACGGAGAATGAAATAGACGTAAAAAAGAGCCGGTGGCTTCTCGAAAGAGGGGGATACCGGCTCTTTGTGTGCACAGGCTAATTTTAAGATGCTGGCTGAATGGTGGGGTGAATATTTCTGTGCTATTCTAGAAATGTGATTTATATAAAATTTTTGTACATAGAATTAGAAGTACCGGTTTTGGTAATTAATTTTAATAGGCGAATGGGGAATGAATGATATTTTTTTAAAATGGGGGAGTAAGTTATAGTGATACCAAACGAAGCACAAAACAAAAAACATTGGAAACGGGATATAATTATCTTTCTAAGTAGTCAAACATTTTCGTTATTCGGTTCTGCTTTAGTTCAATATGCTATTATGTGGTACGTTACGCTTACAACAAAATCAGGTATGATGATGACATTATTTATTATTTGTGGATTCATTCCTACCTTTTTATTATCACCGTTTGCAGGTGTATGGGCAGACCGTTTCAACCGGAAATATCTTATTATGATAGCAGATGCCATGATTGCCTTTGTTACACTGATTTTAGCCATTACATTTTTGCTTGGTTATGATGAGATATGGTTGTTGTTCGCCATTGCTGCAGTTCGTGCGCTCGGAGCTGGGGTTCAATCGCCTGCGGTTGGGGCAATATTACCTCAAATTGTACCAGAGGATAAGCTGACGAAAGTAAATGGAATTAACGGAACTCTTCAAGCACTAATGATGTTTGTTGCACCTATCGTTAGCGCGTCATTGCTTTCATTGGCAACAATTGAGGTCATTTTCTTTATCGATGTTATCACAGCGGCGATAGCGATCTTTACATTATCTTTCTTTTTGAAAATACCGTTGCATAAAAAAGCGACTGATAAACAAACGACAAGCTATTTGGACGATTTTAAACAGGGATTAAGCTATATTAAAAACCACAGCTTTCTCAAAACTTTTTTCATTTTTTTCGCCTTTTTCTTCGTATTGATGGCACCGGCTGCATTTTTAACACCGCTACAAGTGACACGCAGCTTCGGAGATGATTATTGGCGATTAACAGCCATTGAAATTGCTTTTTCTATCGGTATGATGGCTGGCGGAGCAATTATTGCTTCATGGGGCGGCTTTCGAAACAAAGTATATACAATGACTTTTGCTAGCTTAATTATGGGTGTATGTACGTTCGCTTTGGGTATTGTACCTGTTTTTTGGATCTACTTGGTTATGATGGCTATTTTCGGCGTAGCTATGCCCGTCTTTAATACACCGACAACCGTAATGCTACAAGAGAAGGTAGATCCGGATTACTTGGGACGCATATTCGGAGTCTTTGGTATGATATCGACTTCCATGATGCCAATTGGAATGCTGATATTCGGTCCGCTCGCGGATGTAATTGAGATTGAATGGCTCCTTGTTGGAACAGGGGTGTTAATTGTAATACTGTCCATTATCTTCATTCGAAACAAACGTTTAGTTGAAGCTGGGATGCCTTTAATACAGGAAGCATCACAAGAGTAGAATTTTGCTAGAAGCGAGAACTTGAAACCCTTGTGTAGATAAAAAAAGAAGCTCTCCTAAAGTTCGATTGAACTTTATGGAAGGCTTTTCTTAATTAGAAAAAAGGAGACCGACAATGACTTATTCACAGATGTGGAACAACGCAGGAAATGAAGCTGAAATTCTTTATTTGGAACAGCAGATTATGGCCATCAAAAAAGAAATAAAACGAGCAAAAACCGCAGAACAACAGGAGATATTGGATCAAGCGAATCGCAAGTTGGCTGAATTGGAAGCGAAGCTGGATGAGCTAGAGGAGTAGGGGCTAACCGCCCCATCGTTGCATCAATATTTTGACAGCTTGAATATCGGCCTCGCAACCGTGCGAAGCCAATAAGCAAATACGGTCGTTCCGGTCCATGAGGTTCGCTTATTCTGTAAGTATTGATCGTTGATAATATAAGTCCGGGTGGAAGCAGGGCTTTTCAAACCGAACTTTTCCCACTCTGCAGGATCATTCGAACCTCCGAGCTTTTCAAGCATATTTTCCGACGCGATATTTATTTTAGAAGGAATTTGCTCGTAGGCTTCAGTGATTTGCGCATGAAATTCGTCGATTGGATTGCGGCTGGCAAGGCTCTCCAAGTGAATGCCTTCGCGAAGGTAAGAAACGTAAGCAAGATGGTCAGCCCAGAATTCGTCGATATAAAAAAGCCGTACCCGCTGCTCCGCTGGGCTCAACGGCTGCTCACCTTTCAAAATTCGCAGCCGCTCCGCGTATAGAATTCGCCTCTGATCCTCCACCATATCCGAATAACAGTTCAGTTCCTTGTGGATATCAAAGTTTTGGCCCATAACAATCCGCTGAATACTTGTGATCTTGCTGCTGAGCCCCGTCTCTTCAAGAGCCTCTTCCTGCCTGGGAGCGCGAACTGCTTTATGGATGCCGAAGCGAAGCAGTAACTCGTCCTCCAAGCTTACATAAAAAACGGAAGCTCCCGGGTCGCCTTGGCGACCGGATCGCCCGCGCAACTGGTCGTCGATCCGCACGCTTTCGTTCACATGGGTGGCAATTACGTACAACCCGCCTAGCTTTGCGATTACCTCCGCTTGCGCGGGGTCGACGCCGCCGAGCCGGATGTCGACCCCGCGTCCCGCCATATTTGTAGACACCGTCACTGCACCGGTTTCTCCCGCTTTGGCGATGATGTTTGCCTCTTCCGCATCGTTTTTCGCATTTAGAACATGGCAAGGTACGCCAGCAACCGCTAGTGCCTCTGCCAGTATGGCAGACTCTTCGACGCTTGACGTACCAATGAGAATTGGACGTCCCGTCCTATGGACGGAAGAGATTTCTTGTACGAGTGCCTTAAGTTTGGCTTCTTTATGGGTATAAATCCGGTGCAGATGGTCGATCCGGATGTTTGGCCGGTTCGGCGGAATTTGCAGCACCTGCAGCGCATAAATATCTTCGAAGTCCATTGCGGATGCATGAGCGGTAGCCGTCATTCCGCAAATTTGTGGATACAGGCTGATGAAGTGTTGAATGGTGATCGTCCCGAGGATTTTCCCGCCGGCTATGGAGTACAGCCCTTCTTTTGCCGTAAGCGCGGCTTGAAGCCCGTCCGGCAAATACCGGTTCTCCGCCACTCGGCCGGTGTATTCTTCGATCAGCTCGATTTTTCCGTCCCGGACGATGTAATCGACGTCTTTCTTTAATAACGATTCTGCATGCAGCGCGCAATTTAATGATGTCAGCAAGTGACTGTTATGGCTATCGTACAAATTGCCGCATCCCATCAGCGATTCCGCTTGCGCAGCGCCTGTTTCATTTAAGTAAACGTTCCGCTGGAACTCGTCGAAGTCGTAATGCTCATCTCGCTTGAGCTGCCGAGCTACTTCTGCGAAACGAAAGCCGTCGCTCCTGGAAGAGGGAGAATCACCGCTTATGACTAGTGGCACCCGAGCTTCGTCGAGAAGCAGCGAATCCGCTTCGTCGACGATGACGTAGTGGAAAGGACGATGCACGGTATCGGCTTCGTTTAGTGCAATTGTGTCGCGCAAGTAATCGAATCCCGCTTCTTTGGCCGTAACATAGGTTATATCCTTCGCGTATGCTTCCTGTTTCTCGGACAGGCTCATGCCCGCTTGAACCGAGTTTACCGTTAATCCGAGGAAACGATAGATCGGGCCCATCCATTCCGCATCCCTTTTGGCTAAATAATCGTTAAAAGTCAGCACATGAATGCCTTTGCCAGTCAGTGCATTTAGATATGCAGGCATAACAGCAGAAAGTGTTTTTCCTTCACCGGTATGCTGCTCGATCAAGAATCTCTCGTGCAGAGCGATGGCAGCCATGATCTGGACATCGTATGGATTTAATCCAAGCTTTCTCTTCGCTGCCTCGCATACTAACGCATAAGCAGCGATAAGCAGCTCATCCAAAGGTGTACCTGATTTTGCTTCCTTTTGTAGCCGGAGGGATTCCGCTAGAAGCTGCCCATCGTCCCATGCTTCCAAATTCCGTTTTCTGATGAGCTCCACTTTATCCTGATAAACTTTCAGCTTATTCTGGGTATCGCGGTCTTTGAATTTTTGCATCAATTTGACGGCTATATTCATAGAAATCTGATCTCCCCTCGGTAGAAAGACGCTTAGTTTTGAACAATATTTGCGCTGATCAGTCGGTTAACAAGTTCCTGGATTCAATCTACCAAAATATTCTATTAAATGCAATTTGGACAAAGGATAGAGACTATCGAAAACGTAAATCGGTTGCTATCGGGTGCATACATCTAGGTACTCTGTGATCTATTTTCTTCGAGTTCTTGGTTGTAGATTGTTGACTTACGATAATCTCAACCTCTGGAATATGCTCTAGTCTGTAGGCATAACGTCAGCCTCAGGTTTAACAAACGTAAACCGGTAACTCCACTTGCTCTGCTCCGGTTCATATAACCTTGCCGGCAGCCAGCGTTTAGAAACGGTAGCTCCTATTCAATCCCATCCGTTGCATTGAGATATGAATAGCATCATTATAGAGGTAAAGTACAAGAGGTACATGCAGGCTCCTGAATCCGAGTTAGGGGATTTGACACACGCATAAGCTGCTTTTACAATTGCCTATGAGTTGATAGACAGATGAGAGGAGGCATACGATATGGAAGCTATAGTAATTCAAGCCTGGCCGGAATGGAGCGGAACGCTGCGGAAGCGGAGCGGGGGGTGGAACAACACCACTTATTTTGTGGAAAATAGCGGTAAATGTGCAGTCCTTCGCATATATGATACACATAAGGACAGAAACAAGATTGAATTCGAGCATGCTGTGCTGCGGCAGCTTGGAACACGAGCTTTACCTTTCAAAGTACCTGTTCCTATTCTAACAACTACCGGTGAAACTATGATTCAGTTAGAGGAGAATGGTAAATTCGCCTGCTTGTTCCGATATATTGATGGAGAATCACCTGTGGAGGAAGAGGTTTCTTACTTAGAATCCTTTGGAGAGGTAACGGGTATTTTATCTGAAGTGCTGTCAGCTATTGATCCCGGCCTTACCCCGGTGTACCGGCCATATTATGAATTGCGGTCGTCCTATCCGTTATGCAGTGCAGAGGTCATCCGGGAACTGTGCCTGAATCCGCCGGAACCTTTTAAGGATCTGGGGGCTGAGCTAGTGATGCTCTACAGAGCTTATAGAAATATTACAGGTTCTCTGAATGAACTGGAGGGACTGCCTCACCAACTGGTACACGGTGACTTGAATGCCTCTAATCTTTTGGTAAATATAGAAGACCCGGGGAAGGTATCCTCGCTGCTTGATTTTGAGTTCTGTACATATGATTTGCGGGTCATGGAGTTAGCGGTTATTCTATCCGGGCTGCTTGGGCATGCGGAGGAGAAGAAGATGATTCGTGATTTCTGCAGGGGCTTCAGCCGTAGTATCCGCCTCACCCCAGCCGAAATCAACGCGATTCCAGTGTTGATGCTGCTAAGAAAAATCGATGTCTTTCTTCATTTTGTCACCCGTTATCTGGAGGGTACCGATGAATCCCGGGTACTTCATGAGCAGACAAAACTGCTGTCCGTAGATTTAGTCCAGCTGTCTGCAGGAACAGCAGAAATTCTAGTGATATTGCAAGAAGAGCAGGGAAGCGCATGCAGGCTATAGCTCATTTCCGTTATTAGGATGAACCGCCGCTCCCTTGCTGTTCAGGATTTCTTTATACACCTCAATCGCCAGCGCCCGTGACTGCTTAAGATCAACGATGGCATATGGTCTAGGCAGATGGATAGCTTTATCGGACAAAACTGCCAGCTCTGGCAGCCAGGTGCGTATATAATCTCCGCTCGGGTCATGAGTCTGGGACTGGGTTACCGGATTCATGATCCTGAAGTAAGGGGAGGCATCGAATCCGAGCGAGGAGCTCCACAGCCAGCCGCCACGGTTCAGCGCATTATCATAATCGCTCAGCTTCAGCCTGAAGTAACGCTCTCCGTAAATAAATGGACAGCCCAGATTTTTGGTAAGAAACATTGCGGTAATCATTCGCAGCCGGTTCGGCATCCATCCGGTTGTGTTCAGTTGGGTCATGGCGGCATCGATTACAGGAATGCCAGTTCTGCCCGAAGACCAAGCCTCAAAGTATTTCGTACCTAGCATGCTCAAATCATACACCTTCTCATAGCTGAAGAAATCAGCATCGAGCCGGGCTTGATACAGATAGAAATCCCGCCAGGCCAGCTGTCGCAGCCATTCTTCCCCGCCGGTTTCTTCTTCCGCCAGCCGAGTATACACAGTACGTGCTGAAATGGTACCCGTATTGAGGTACCGGCTGATCTGGCTGGTGCCCTCCTGTGCATACCTGTCACGGTTCACGTGATAATCCCGTAAATGCAAGTCTATAAATTGCTCAAGAGTATCGTTTACATCCATCTTCTTTCTTGAAGGCACTAGCTTTTCAAACTGAAGTTTAATCTCCTCAGGAATCTTGAAATCTTCGGCAATCTTGTCGTCCAGTGTAGCCGTTGACAGATCAGCCAAGGTCGAAGAATAAGGCGGATGAAAGCGCTCTGCCAAGTAGCTGCGCCAGCGGCGGTAGAACGGTGTGAATACCTTGAAGGGCTCTCGACGCCCGCACCAATCCATGAAATCTTCCAGATCACAGAGCATGCTGTCGTGAAAAATTTTGAAACGGATGCCGAGTGCAGCCGATGTATCACGCAGGCTCATGTCTCTTTTTAATGCATAAGGGGTGTAATCGGCATGGACCATCAATTCCTGTATTGGGTAGGTTTCGCTCAGCCTCTTGACAATAATATCAGGCTCGCCATAAAGAATATGTAGCTGCTTGCCCTCAGTGGCGTATTCCTGCTGAAGTCTTGAGACCTGCGTCAGAAAGTTTACCCCGCTATGCTCAAGATAGCGTTGTTTTCGCAGTAGAAAAGGCTCCAAAATCAACAGATGAAGGCTGCGAGAGCCAGAAGAACGTATAGCCTCAAAGACCGGAAGATCGCTAGTCCGCAGATCCTTGCGGTGAATGTTGAGAATCATCAGAAGTATTTCCTTTCTGTAATCTGAGGGAATAACCTCCTGTCCATAATACGATAGATTTGAAGTTTTGGCGATGAGCTGTCTATAGTGAACCAATTGGAGTCAGGAGATTCTGGTCATGGGCAATGCATCCACCATGGAAATTGTAGCAGGAGCTGTTCGAGCAGGGACGGACCAGCAGGATATAACCCAAAATGCGCATATACACCATAACTTAAACACAAAAAGCCTGCGCCAAGCGCAGACTCTTCATGTTTATTCTTAACCAATGGCTATCGGATTCCTGATATACGAAATCCAATCACTCCAGCTTCCTGCGTACAGTCGAACTTTTTTGTACCCGGTCTTCTTGTCGGGGGTCTCATTCTGACCGTGACACATGTCGAGCCTTATAATCGGCTTCGAATCATTTGGGATTTTGCTGCAACTATTGGATGCTTCGGTACTAACGATGTTCAACCGCAGGCGGGGGAAGAAAGTTGTAAAAATCTGATCTAGTAAACTTCGTGCATAGTGAGCATGCAAGGCAAATGAAGCTTCGTTTTGGCAGGCACAATCTCTGATACCCGGCGTTTCGATGCATTTATATGAGCTAAGCAGACTGAACAATAAAGAGTACATGTTCGGGAAGGACTTGCTGCAAGCCAAGTTGAAGAGAAACCATTTATTTTCTAAAAAGATTAAGTGTATACTGATTTATCCTTTTAATGTAGATAAAATGAATTTTTTTATTGTTTAAATTTTTTCTTCTTTATTTAAACTTTTTTCTGGTATATTATGCAATTATGAATTAAGAGTCTAATAAGTCTAAAAAAGGGAGTGGTAGAAGAAATGAAGAAAATTGTAAGTACTGCGATCGCTTTAATCCTATGTTTAAACAGTTCTATTAGCCTTGCGCAAACGGCGGTGAAGACCTCTGCCGATTTTACTGACCTAAAGGATCTGGATGCTGCGACGAAAGCCAAATTCGATGCCATGATTTCGGCAGGTATATTTGACGGCGTAACCGATACGACATTCGGGATAAAAGATGAAATGAACCGTGCACAGTTTGCCAAGGTTGCCGCGTTGATCACGGGTCTTAAAGTCGAGACTTCGTTGAAGACGTCCAGTTTCTCAGACGTTAAAGCTGATGACGCCGCCAATGGATATGCACTACCTTACATAGAAGCACTTAAAAAATCCGGAATTACAGATGGCTATGGAGAAGGTATATTCGATCCGGCCGGCAAGGTGACAAAAGAACAATTAGCTACATTCTTGGTTAGAATGTTAGGAAAAGATACAGAGGCAAAAGCCCTAACAGGAACTGATGTAACGGTATCCAATTGGGCGCAAGGTTATGTCGCAGAGGCATTATTATTGAAATTGTTACCTGCAGGTACTAATGGAACTTTCGGTGGAAAAACGAATGCAACGCGCGATCTGCTCCTTACAGGAGCGTATGAAGCCAAACAACAGTATGTAGCGCTGACAACACCAACACCAACAGCAACACCAACACCAATACCAACACCAACACCAACACCAATACCAATACCAATACCAACACCAACACCAACACCAACACCAACACCAACACCAACACCAACACCAACGCCAACGCCAACGCCAACGCCAACGCCAACACCAACACCAACACCAACACCAACACCAACACCAACACCAACACCAACACCAACACCAACACCAACACCAACACCAACACCAACACCAACACCAACACCAACACAAGAACCAACACAAGAACCAACACAAGAACCAACACATGAACCAACACATGAACCAACACAAGGACCAACACAAGAGCCAACAGAAGAACCAACACAAGAGCCAACACAAGAACCAACACAAGAACCAACGTTTAACATCGATGCCGTTGTGTTCGGACAATGAGCTATTACCGAATTGTCCTATCTCTTGATCGGGATACACCGAAAGGTCTAAACGAAGCAATGATGCCCTAAATAAATTTATCTATATCTTGTCCGTTTGCATTTTAAGATTTTAAAATCTTATTTTATGTATAGGTTTGTTGCCGCCATCCTTTGGCGGCTTTTTTGTACCCATTTTGAGAGGGGTGATTCATAAGCCAAGGACAAAAACAGAAAAACGACTGATTTTCGCTGCGATCACAATGCAAATTAGTGAAAATGATAACCGACATAAATTGAAGTTAACTCTTTGTTGATTGAGTGAATTTATTAAAGAATCATGGATTTTGTAATGGGTTCAAACATTTAGGGGCACCTTTAAATCTCATAATACAAAAAGGGGACTTTGCTAAGAATCTGAAAGTTTTGTACCTCTTACCTCAGATCTGAATTAGAAGTGTAAGTGCATGAATACCCATGGAAAGGGGAGAAAGAGCCTCGCCTTTTCAGCTTACATCGGCATGCGGTAACAAGCCGTACGACTCCTACTCGTCCATCTTAGGGATCGGCAAAGTCTAAGTCACTCGTACATCTGGCCGAGCAACAGTAGCCATACTTTCCACGATGTAGAATCCTGCGCTATTGGAAATATTCCCATTACTCTGTACTAATCCAACAAAGGTACAATCCCAGCACGAAGAGCCCGTGCAGGACGCGGGCTCTTCGTATTTAGTCTTTCCCAGTAGCCACCGGATTCTCCTCATACGAAATCCAATCACTCCAACTACCCACGTACAACTTCACATTCCTAAACCCAGCTTTTCCGAGCGCGAGCACATTCGGGCAGGCACTAACACCTGAACCACAGTACCCCTCTTACGAGATGAACGCCAGAATGATCCTATTTAGCAGCTTCTGCTTCTTCATAGATGAGGCACCGAAGAGTCTGATCTGGGTAGCGTAACTCTGCGGTATAACTGCTGCCGTCTTCGAGTAACATTTTGACCGCTACCATACCGCGCTTATTATTTACGTCAGTGTCTGTAAGGGAAGCCGTGGCGATTTTCCGGGTTTCTCCTTGTCTGTCTGTAACTATTTTTGTAGCCTCGTTAATCCAGGTTGCATCCTTTTGGATAGCGATGGCAGCTTCAGCATTGATTGGGGTTCTTGTGAGTGAAAAATTAGCTGCGGTCGTATCTACTACCGTGCGGGTGGAGGGATCAATAATTACGGTATATTGCCAAAATTCCTTACCTTGTCCTCTTAAGGTGTTGGTTTTATAAGGGGTGAATATTACCATCCAGGTCTTTTTCTTTGATAGCATGGATTCTCCTTGGCTTGCTTTTACTTCAAGCTTGGAGACGTCAGCTCCGAATATTTTTCGCACACTTGAAGCGGCCATGGCAACGGCGTCGGTCTGGCTCAAATTCCTTGTGTCTGGAGGGGTTACAATATTCCGCTTGGACAAGGCATAGGCCTCCCGGTAGAACCAGTCGATATATTGTAACAATTCCTCGTCAGTCAATGTCCGATTCGGATACTTGAGCGTGTTTTTCTCCAAGTCAAAATAAAACTCCGCTTGTCCCGATTTTAACGGGAACAGCTGCTTGGGACGAAGGCCGTCATACACATACTGGTCTTCCAATATCAGCCTCCGGTTTATTTCATCCTCGGTCATCTCCCTTCCGATGGTGATAATTTCGTTATTGGGCTTGTCCGCAAAATCATAAATTTGCTGCATTTCTTCTTGGGTCATCAGCTGCTCTAAATCTCTGTTCACAGTAGATACCGGAGCTTCTGCTTCTACTTTTAGTACGGGTGCCTTGCTGCTGTTCAAGGTTAGATTGCCCGAGTCTTGTACTGCAGAAATGCTCTTGGCGGCGGTGGTGTTCACAAATCCTGGGACAATCATTGCGCTCACCGCCAGCACGCTTCCAGAGAACAAGAGTACAGCGAGTGTAGCGGAAATCTTGTTGTTCTTCATTTAACTTAACCTCCATTGGGATCGGATGATGATGAATCTTCCTAACCTTAATCCAAAGATGTTATAGAGTAGGAGGGCAGTTGTTATAGAGTTGTAAAAAGAGTCTGATGCTAGTTCCCTCGCCGAGGACAGAGTTTAAGGACAGTCTGGCCTTATGCGCTTCAGCAATTTGCCGACATAAGGATAATCCTAGGCCAGCGCCGCCATATTCACGTGAACGAGCCTGGTCTCCCCGATAGAAAGGTTCAAACACACGTTTAGCCATCTCTGCGGTGATTCCGGTTCCCGTATCACGGATTTCTAGCACGGCTTCTCCATCCAGCTCATAGGCCAGCATGTGGATTTCGCTGCCTTGCTTGGAGGCATGAATCGCATTCTCAACCAGATTTACCAATAATGTAGCTAGTAAATCGGGATCTCCCCAGACATTTGAAATCGTATGTTGGACATGAAATCTTATGCCAGAATCCGTCAATTTTGGGCGCTCCGTCTGTTGGATAGCTTGAAATAGTTCCGAAATATCCACCTGCTGAAGTGCCAACGGCTGATGCCGGAGGACAGACAAATCCAGCAGCTTGAAGGCCAGATTCTTGAGACGAAGGGTTTCACTAAGAATATAGCCGCCTGCAGTTTGCTGTTCTTCCTGTCCAATATTGGCCGTGGTCAGAAACTCGGCGAACCCCTGCATGCTGGTCAAAGGCGTGCGCAACTCGTGGGCCAAATTATCCACCATCCTTTGTTTCTCTTCAGCCATGTCCGAGAGTTCGGTAACCCTCTGTTCCACGGCCTCCGCCATCCGGTTGAAGTTCAAGGCCAGTTCGCCAAATTCATCTTTGCTGCGCAGCTGCACCCGTTTCGTATAGTCGCCTTCGGCGATTGTTTTGCTGGTCTCTGACAGGAGCTTTAGCGGCTTGCTTAGATGCCGGATTAGAAGATAAAGAAGTAGTAGCAGAACGGGTCCCACGACCCAGTTAATCATTACAAAAAAGCGGTTCAGTTCCTGTTGCTTGTTGAAGAGCTCACTGATATCACGCTGATAGACAAGCAGCAAATGCTGGTAAGGTGCAGGAAGCTGAGTGGAGAGCTGAATAGAGCGTTCGTCTGAGGATACAGGCTGATCGCCTTTTCCAAAATTAGATTTCCCAAATTGTCCTTTTTGGGGAGGGTAAATCATTCGGTCGTTCTCCCAAAGCTGCAAATAGATTCCCTGCTTACGGTAGTAATCGCCATAGGACTCAGAGACGCTGGCCAGTAGAATAGGGGTCAATGCCGTCCCCCGCGCTTGGATAGAATTAAGGTTCTCATAAATATTGTTGGCGATTAACAATTGCTCACTGGATGCTCTCTGCATTTCACTGTCCATGTTTAGCTGCCAGCTTTTTTTCATCACCATAATGACACTTACATCCAGAGCAGCAATAAAGAGAGCGAGTACCGACAGCAGAATCTTATGCCAGAATCTCATGATTAGCTCTGAACTTCCAGGCGGTAGCCTAGTTTGAAAATGGTTTTGATCCGTTCTTCCCAGCCCAGCTTTTTACGTAGCTGCCGGATGTGAACATCCACGGTGCGGGTGTCGCCCTCAAAATCATAGCCCCACGCCAATTCCAGCAGCTTTTCCCTCGACAATGCAATATTCCGGTTACGAATTAATACCTCAAGCAGCTCGAATTCCCTAACGGTCAAATCAACCGGTGTCTGATCTACTAAAACTTGCCGTTCCAGGTAACGCACCTCAACATTATCGCAAATGAAGCTGGAAGTGCCTTTTTCAGCCCTGCGCAGGACTACATTGATTCTTGCCAGCAATTCAAGGATTTCAAAGGGTTTAATGATATAATCATCCGCGCCCAGCTCGAAGCCTTTAATGCGGTCAGCCAAAGAATTCTTGGCGGTGATCAAAATCACTGGAACCTGCATATGTGCAATCCGCTGCATCACCTCAAAACCATCCAATTCCGGAAGCATAACATCCAGCAGAATCAAATCAGTCTTTTCACGCTCCAGTATTTCGAAAACCTCCGGTCCACGGTAAGCCTTGCTATATGTATGTCCAACCAGCTTGAGATTCATTGTAATTAAATCATTAATCGCTCGTTCATCTTCTACTACCAATATATTTGCCATTTCGTATTTCTCCTCCTAGTACCTTGCTCACTAAGTGCCACTTTCGTTATACACTATATACAACTAGAGGAAGGATTGTCCAGAAGGTTGATAGTTTCATCAAGCGATAAACCAATTAGAATAGGATAGTATGTGCTGAACTGTTACCTTAACAGTACAAACTGTTGTATTGGTCTTCCATCTATCATGAAAATATTTACAAATATAAACTGTTGATTTCGAATACATCTGAGAAACTCCAGTGTGAGGTATACGGGCCACCTCCAGCACCGCCAGCACATTCGGGCTGTCGTGACACACAGGAGCTAGCCCTGTACTCTAATGGTTTACTTGGCACAGACAAGGTTAGCGTCATAGAGCGATATCCTCATGTTGCTGGATTATACGAACGTCTGGATTTTAGAGCGTTTGCTTCGGAGGCCGGCAGCGAACGGATTGTACGTAAAAAGCTGCCCAAACTTCCTGGGCAGCCTCTCATATTCTTACGCGTACGTCTTCTGAGATCAAGCCGTTTGCGCCTCATGTTTGCGAGCTGTTACAGTGTCTTCTTTTTCCGTGGACCCGTTGTCCTGACGCTTAACTACTTCCTCGTCTCGTACCCCATTCAATTCATGTTCGTTCTGATGAAATTCCTTGAGTATATTCTGGTAAATATGAGCCTCTTGAAGGTTCAGTCCGTCGCGATTTTCTTTCAAAACCCAGTTCTCGACCGTTTTCTTCAAGATTTCGCTCTTCCGTTCCAGCAGTTCCGTATAACTCAATTTACTTCATCCTTTCCGGTTCATGGTTTCAAACGTTGGATGGACTTTGTTTACTTGTCATTTCGTTCGTTTAACATCACATCCGACGTAACGTTTACCATTATACAGAAAATCCTGGTCGAACCCAACGCGGACCAACCGTCCTCAGATAGGGTGAGCACTACTCAAGAATGGAACGGGAGTCCTCAGCGGACCGTTTCGCAGAAGTGCGACCAGATACTCCGGTATGCTGACAGTTGCTTCTCTTTCATATAATCGTTTAACCAGATATCAAGCATGTGATTTTAACTTTAATCTACCTCAAGAGCAACCGTAATCTCCATACGAAACCCAATCACACTAACTTACTGCATACCTTTATATATTCGTTTATCGGGCCTTCTCCAGCCTCTTCCAGCGATAATTCCCTCGGGCGGCCAGCTGATGAAAACGGAAAGTGAACCCAAAAATAGAAAAGGTGGAAATATGCCATATGAAAATGTATTAATAGTGAAAATATTAAAAGAAAAGAGGATATAAATATAAAAATAAATGGAATAGAGAGTGATAGAATTTTTGGGGGATTTTACTGGGCTTATTTATTTTGAATGATCCTGCCGATTTCCTATTGTGCATTCTAATGATAATGTGGCACACTATGTATAGATAAAACCAAACGAGGCAAAGAATGCCCCGTCTCCTTTCCTTTTGGAATAGAGGCGGGGTTTTGTATGTTTCGAAACATATTTCGTTGCAGAGCGAGGGGATAGGTAATGGGTTTCGAGAGGGAGCATAATGAATGGTTATGTAATCATCTTAAACAAAGGAAGGGAGAGCGGCTCGATGCACTTAAACGCGGTCATGGTTACGGAAACCGCTTGTTTGTCGAGCGGGTGTGGTGGCCTCTAGCCGGACATTTTCACGGATTACACCCAGAATATGAAGTTAAGGACTGGCGCGGCAGATCCTATTTTGTGGATATTTTGTGGGAGATTGGAGCCTCGCGTATTGCATTTGAGATCATGGACTATGGCTCACATGGAACGGATCGTAGCAAATACCGGATGGACTTGAACCGCGGGCTTTTTCTACAGTCTCAAGACTGCACGGTGCTCTATATCTCGCTGGATGAGCTAAAAGAAAATCCATCCTTCATTCTCTCCGCGCTGCGGAACATTCTCTTTTCTTATTTGTTAGCAGAAAAGTCTGCAAAGACAACCGCTGAGAGAGCCTATTCCAGAATCGAGCGCGATCTGATGCGGGTAGCCATCCGGCACCATCGAGTCCTTCGCCCGGCTGATGCCGCGAGAGAACTGGAATTGCACACGATGACGATCATTAAATACTGCCGTCAGCTGGTGGATAAAGGAAAATTTCGCCCGGTGGCAAGAGGTTCATCTCAGCGAATCATTTACTATGAATATATTGGTACGCTACAAAGTCCTGATTTGGTTTGAAGATGAAGTCCGTCGTGAGAATGTGAATGAAAAATCGAATACAATGTGCCGCCGGCAAGTTGAAGGAGGCATGTGTATGCGAAAAACCGAATACAATGTGCCGACGGTAGGTAAACGAGCAAAATGTATGCCGGAAAAGTGAATACAATGTGCCTCCGGCAGGTAAACGAGCCAAATGTATGCGAAAAACCGAACACAATGTGACGACGGAAGGTAAACGAGCCAAATGTATGCGAAAAACCGAACACAATGTGCCAAGGGCAAGCTGAACGAGCCAAATGTATGCGAAAAATCGAATACAATGTGCCGTCGGCAAGCTGAACGAGCCAAATGTATGCGAAAAATCGAATACAATGTGCCGTCGGCAAGTTGAAGGAGGCATGTGTATGCGAAAAACCGAATACAATGTGCCGCCGGTAGGTAAACGAGCCAAATGTATGCGGAAAACCGAATACAAAGTGCCGCCGGTAGGTAAACGAGCCAAATGTATGCGAAAAATCGAATACAATGTGTCACCGGTAAGCTGAACGAGCCAAATGTATGCGAAAAATCGAGTACAATGTGCGAACGGTAGGTAAACGAGGCAAATATATGCGAAAAATCGCATACATGTGCCACCGAACCATGAACGAGCCAAATATACACGAAAAATCGAATACGATATTTTCCCAGTCTGGTAAATCGGGTCTTTGATTTCCAGGGAATCACAAGAATCCGCGAACGGGTTCTTATTCTATTCTTCTCCTATCGCCACCGGATTCTCCTCATAAGAAATCCAATCACTCCAACTACCCGCATACAATTTCACATTCCTATACCCAGCTTTTCCGAGCGCGAGCACATTCGGGCAGGCACTTACACCTGAACCGCAGTACACGATAATCTCTTGCTCAGGATCAATTCCCTCATAATGCTCTTTCAGCACCTCAGTTGATTTCCAGCGTCCTTGCTCATCCAGTACTTCTTTCCAGAACTTATTGATCGCCCCAGGAATATGACCTGCCTTCGGATCAATCGGTTCTTCCAGCCCTTCATAGCGACGGGACTCGCGGGAATCAATCAATAGTGCGCCACCGTCGTTAACTACATTTTGCACATCTTCCATGCTAGCAAGCATCTTCTTCTGAACATCTGCTTCATACTGGCTAGGAATCCTAACCGCTTGATGATCACTGACGGGGAAGGATGCTTTTTTCCAAGCAGAGTAGCCTTCATCCATTACAAACACACGTTCATGTCCCAAATATTTAAGCATCCACCACAGACGGGAAGCGTAGGCACCACCTTGATCATCATAAGCAACGACAATACTATCTCTGTTAATACCAACCTTGCTAAGAGCGGTGGTTAGCTTCGAGATTTCAGGTAGGGGGTGGCGCCCCCCGTGTGAGCCTACTGGAGCGGAGAGTTGTTCTTCTAGATGAAAATAGATTGCGCCGGGAATATGATCTTCCGTATAGGCTTTACGCCCAGCTTCCGGATCCGTAAGTAAAAAACGGCAATCGACTATAACCAGTTCAGGTTCGTATAACCGAGCAAGCAGCCATCGGGTAGAAACGATTGGTTCCATAAAGATACCTTCTTTCTATTAATATGTATGGAGTCATTATAGCGGAAAATAAATGAGGACGCACCTTAAGCTTATAGCTTAAACTGCGTCCGCAAGTAATTAGATCAAACGGTATCCTGAAGGCAAGCTACCAGTGCGCTGTATGGCGCGAACCTGCGCCGGAGTCAGCCGCTGATTGCTTGAAATGAGCGATTCGACATCTCCTCTACGGAGAAAGTCATCCAGTTCGCGAATGCTGCGGTTACCACGAAGAATTACGAAATTGTCACGGAAGCGAGAACGATCGAACAACACAAGCGTAGCGTTCGGATTCGTGGAGAAAAAGCGTAAGCTTTCTATTCCAGTAAGGACTGCATCAATATCTGCAATGCCTAGGTTGCCGCGATAGGTTCTGCGGAGCCCACGAAAGTTCTCCTCACTATATACTCTTAATCTGGGATAGAGTACGGACGCTGCTTTTATGGTTACCATATTTCATCTCTCCTTGTTGGATTGATTTAGCAGGTAAATTTACTAACTATTTAACCTCAGAAGATAAGTTGGGAAAAAGGAGTAACCTGGGCTCTTTCTCCAGATTGCTCCTTTCTAGTTGAATGGAAATGTTAGATCAAGCGATATCCCGCAGGCAAAGTACCGCTGCTGCGGATATTGCGAATCTGTTCGAGAGTTAATCTTTGATTAGTTGAAATAATGGATTCCACATCATTACCGGAAATGAAGTCGTCCAAATCACGGATGCTGCGGTTACCACGGAGTACGCGGAAGTTCCCTCTAAACCTAGTTCTTGTGAACAGTACCAGTGTTGCATTGCTGCTGGTAGAGAAGAAACGAAGACTCTCAATACCATCGAGGATGTTGTCCGTATTACGAATGCCTAGGTTGCCAGTATAGATTCTACTGTTACCCCTAAAGTTTTCTTCATCGTAAACAGTTAAGCGTGGATAAGTCTGTGATACATGAACTTCTTTTTTCATTTGTCATTCCTCCTTTGTAATCTAATCTATGTTTATTTCAATTTTTGGTTTGGCAGATAGTCTAATAGAAAGCCCTTATTTTGTGTAATCCATAATTTCGAGCTTTACATCAACAATATATTAGTGTACTATTCAACTATAACACCGACACATTAAAATGAATTCATCAATAATAAAAAGATGGCAGGGAGGATTACCATGAAGCAGGGAAGTAACGAACGCATGCAGGATTCAATCGTGCTGCAAATGAATGGGGTAAGCAAGATCATTAAAGGGAAATCCATTGTGGATAAGCTGACATTTGATATCCGTAAGGGAGAAATTGTTGGGCTATTGGGACCCAATGGTGCAGGGAAGACAACAACGATCCGGATGATGACGGGTCTTATACGGATGAGTGAAGGCGATGTGATCGTTCAAGGACACAGTGTGAAGAATGATTTTAATAAAGCTATTGGACATATTGGAGCGATTATTGAAAATCCAGAGTTCTATCCGTATATGACAGGGCTTGATAATCTAAAGCAATACCAGAGAATGACAGATAATATTGAGGCTGGAAGAATTAATGAGGTTGTGGAATTGGTAGGACTTCAGGAAGCGATGAATAAGAAAGTGAAGGCCTATTCGCTGGGTATGCGTCAACGTCTTGGGATTGCTCAGGCGTTACTGAACCGACCAAAGTTATTGATTCTAGATGAACCTACGAACGGCCTTGACCCAGCAGGCATACGAGAAATGCGTGATTATATGCGTAGGATTGCTGAGGTTGAAGGGATTTCTATTCTAATATCCAGCCACTTACTGACTGAAATTGAACAAATTTGTCACCGGGCCATCGTGATTCAGAACGGCAAATTGGTGACCGTTACAGCGATTGGTGGGGAGCAGGAGACAGCTTCAGATGTGAAACTAACCATTCGTGTAGGATCAGTAGAATCAGCAATTAACATCTTGGAAGGACTAGAATACGCAGAGTTATTGTCTATGGATAGTGCTCGTTCTGAGGTGACGATAAATCTGCATGACAGTAAAGTACCGGAACTAGTGTCGACTTTTAGTAATAAAGGGGTAGGTATTTACCGGATTGCAGAGAATAAACAAAGCTTAGAGGAAGATTTCTTGAAATGGACAGGAGGGAACCGAATTGCGTAGCTTTAATAATTTGGTTGTTAATGAATGGCTCAAGCTCTCGAAGAAACGTACGTTTTTTGTACCTTACCTGATATTAATTCTATTATCCCTGCTATTAGGTTATATTGTTCATTCTGCCTCACCTGATATGTTTGGATCAGCTTATGACTTTTCAGCAATGATGCTGCTTTCACAAGGGATTGGGCAAGTGATTACCATTCTCGCAATCATCGGAACAGCGGGTATTGTCTCAAAAGAATATAGTCAGGGCACCATCAAATTCCTTCTAATCCGTGCGAGAAGTCGTACAGCAATACTTGCGTCCAAATATGCTGTTGTGTTGATTTACGCGTTCTCAGTGGCAGTGGTCGGCATGTTGGCGGTTTTTGCATCAGGAGCTTTATGGTTTGGCTTGAGTGGTGGTGAGGCTGGTATTCGTGAGATGTTAACCAGTATAATGTATAACTCAGTTAGTACAGTTGTATATACAACACTTGCTTTTATGATCGGGATTTTGACAACATCTACGGGTGTTACAATTGGTGCTACAATGTTTATGCTGATGATAGACAAATTGGTTATTTTTCGTGAATTTTATAAATATGTATTATTCCCCAACCTAAATTTAGCTGCTTATGAAGGTGGAGGAGCACCTATGCCTGGAATGACGCTGACCTTTTCCATAGTAATGCTAGTTTTATACACAGCTGTCTTTCTACTCATAGGCTTCTCCGTCTTTAGACGAAGGGATGTTGCTTAATCATGACAATCGAATTCGATAACAACCTGCCGATTTATATTCAGATCATGAATTATATCAAAGGAGAAATCGTCACAGGTAAGTTAAAACCAGGAGATAAAATTCTCTCGGTACGAGAGCTTGCCAATGAACTGCAGATTAATCCGAATACAGTACAAAGAACCTTTCAGGAACTGGAGCGTGAAGAAATCGTGGAGACCCGGCGTGGAATGGGAAGATACGTCACTAGTAATGAAGGAACTATTTTCACCATCAAAAAAGAAATGGCAAAGGATGTACTGGATCGTTTCATTCGTGGCATGCAGGACCTTGGTTTTCAAGGTGAAGATATTTTAGCGGCAGTTGCAGAGAGTATCCGAAACAAGGATGGAGAATAAGGGGGGGAAGCAAGTTGGAAAATATACTTGAGATTCATGACGTTACAAAAAAATATAGATCCAAGCACGCCCTCCGCGGAGTATCCTTTAATCTGAGTGCGGGTAAAATCACGGGACTGCTGGGCAGTAACGGCAGCGGTAAAAGTACACTTATGAAAATCATCGCCGGGCTGACACAGCCTACTTCTGGTCGTGTATCCATTATTGGAGGGGCTGTAGGCATAGATAGTAAAGCAGTAGTGTCATTTATGCCCGATAAGCCGCTTACAGAATCCTGGATGAATGTTAAGGATGCTCTAAAGTTCCAAAGTGATTTCTATCCGGATTTTGATCAGACTAAGGCTTCTCGAATGTTGGAGTTTATGAAGCTAAGAGCTCAAGATAAGGTGAAGGATTTGTCCAAAGGGATGAATGAACGTCTACAGCTTACACTTGCTTTATCACGCCGAGCTAGCCTGTATTTACTGGATGAGCCAATTGGTGGTGTTGATCCAGTAGCTAGAACTAAAATTCTTAATGCGTTAGTAGAGTTTTATGAAGAGGACAGCACCATTCTCCTTTCTACTCATTTAGTATCGGATATCGAGCGGATCTTTGATGATGTGATTTTTATAAAAGAGGGAGAAATTGTGATGCATACGGCGGTAGAAGATATCCGGCTGCGCCAAGGTAAAAGCATAGACGAATTGTTCAGAGAGGTGTACGCAGAATGCTAAAGCTAGTGAAGTATGATTTTAGACGAGATAGGGATAAGTTTCTTGCTGTTTTTGTAATCACCATTCTTGTGCAGTTTGTGATAGGATTTACTGTTCAATCAGATCAAGATATGTTCTTGATGAACATCACTTCCTATGCCGTAGCAGGTGTAGTGCTTCTCTTTTTTAGTCTGCGCACCTTCGGTCAGAACCTGAGATTATTCAATCGGAGGCTTGTGCCAGTACCAGTCCTGTATACCGTTCTCTCACCGGTAATGCTGTTTTTAGGGTCGTTACTCGGTTTATTTCTAGTCGCTTATATTCATTTAGCAGTAGATATTATGATGTTTTCAACTTCGTTTTTACCGGAAAAATTTTGGCAGATTTCCGCATATACAGTGCTAATAGTCTTTTGGGCTTCCGCCTACTCTATGTTGCTCGTGATGTTCTCCATGACCGTTGCAATGAGTGTGAGAGTGAAAGGAAGAGTATGGATTGGGATAGCCGTTTTTTTTGTAATACAGTATATAATTTCTTTATTAGAAACATCGATGTTCGATCATAAAAATATCACTTTGGAAAGAGCTTTTCGATTTGAAGTGTCGGATGAGGCTGATAAATTAAATAATATTGAGATCTCTCAGTATGTTCTAGGCTTACTTCCTACCCTGTTCGAAGTTGTGATTATTGCGATACTAGTATTTGCTATTGTTAAGCTCGTTAAAAAAAGAGTGGAGTCCTAGGCACATGGTGAAATAGCGTTTTTTAGAACGGAGGCAGAGCGATTAGCTTTGTCTTCGTTTTTATGCAAAAAAAAGACGCCTTTCCATGAGAAGGGCATCTGTTATGTAGAATTCTACAGGCCCTCTACATTTAGAGAGGCTGTCCATATATCGAGTTCTCTATGTAGCTGTTCTTCTTCGTCCTCGTTCAATTTAAGTTTAACTCCATATTGGTATTGGCCGAGTCCGAACATCCAGCCCCAACGGACGCTGCCCACGAGTTGAAGCTTTTCTTCGTTTAATTGAAGATGAATCACTAGCTTTGTATCGCCCGCCGTGAATCGAAGATTCAGGGGGGTACGCACTTTGCAGCCAGATCGGCTAAGATCGAGCAACACAGCTTCTGTTAGCTTTCCGGCACCCGGACCGCTACTACTTATTGGAACTTCAATCCAGCATTCAAGCGGCTGGTTCATTACATAGCGAAATGGTTCTTTCCTGCTGGACACATCCATAATTTCCCTCCATATCGTTTATTTGCAATTATATCGAAAGAGATTGTTGAGAACAATCTACTAAAGTGCTATTTTTAATAAGAATAAATTATTTAATCCTATTGAAGGTGATGAGACTTAACATGTACCAATACCTTAATGAAACGTTCCAAAAACACAATTTTGACCAAGGAAGTCTACAGGACGGGGAACTAAATAACTGTACATTTGAGCAGTGTTCCTTCAAGGGAAGCTCTATGGAAGAGATGACTTCCATCGGCTGCCGATTTATAGATTGCGATTTTACTGGAGCCATGCTCAATGCATCACATCATAAAGGCTCGGCTTTTACTAACTGTAAGTTCACGGGTGCGAATCTGTTCGTATCGAAATTTGAAGATTGTAAAATGGTAGGGTCTGATTTCTCAAATGCTTATTTGGACGGGATCACACTTATCGGCGGGGACTGGTCCTACACGAACCTGAGACATACCAATCTTAGCAGACAGGATCTGCGCGGGATTCGATTTACTGAGGCCGATCTCATGGGTTGTAATTTGCAAAAAAGTGATCTTCGAGGGGCTGATCTGAGCCGTGTCCAGCTGTCTCAATGCAAGCTTAAGGGGGCTGACCTACGGGATGCTATAGTTGATGGAATTGATTTGAAAAGTTTGGATCTGCAAGGTGTTCGTATGGATATAGATCAGGCTGTACTGTTAGCACGTTCTTTTGGGGCTAAGGTAGGAAACTAGGAATAGGGGCATCAGCTGCTAATGTTGTAGCGGTTGATGCCCCTTTAGATTGTTATCAAGAAATACATATGCACATTGTATGAAACTTCTTATGTATATTTGCTTGCTTAACGGTTAACGCAGTCTTTTTCTGGGTTTGGCCCACCATTTAATCCAAAGAAAACTTTCGTCATCACGGAAAAATTTAATGCCTACCCAGCGTAAGGGTGTCCATAGTTCTCTAAAGTAATATGAAGGCATAGTCTATTAGACCCTCCTATATAGTCAATTAATACTATATGTTACGCTAGTTTTAATGAAACTTCAAGACAATTTTACTTATAATTACATATTATGAATCTACGAGAAGAAAATTGCTCATGTGAGCAGGACCAATAGCCCTATGTGAGTTGCATGCTTCATTTATTTCTTTTCAATTACTTATTTCACATTCGAATTATCAAATAATAACACGCGCTCTTTGGGCGCGTGTTTTGACGTTTATTTTGAATGGAATCTAGCAACGACGCTCTATTAGTAGGGATATGCACAAGCATTTCAGTATGCTCAGCATTTAATAAAAGGAGAGGAAGTGATGAAATGACGGAGTCCGAGTTTATTGCGAAGATCGCAAATTTTGCTGTGAAGGACATGCAGATCAGCAAGGTTCCGGCATCGCTAACGATAGCTCAAGCGGCGCTGGAATCGGGCTTTGGCAGCAGCGGATTGACTGTTAAGGCCAACAATTTGTTTGGGATTAAAGGTAGCGGACCAGTCGGTAGTATTACTGTGCAAACTACTGAATATGTTAATGGTAAAGCTGTTAGAGTAGAAGCTCTTTTTCGGGCCTATAACAACTGGGGAGAATCTGTCGCGGATCATTCCGCGTTGATTGTGAATGGTGTTTCGTGGAATCATAATCTTTACAGCAAGGTACTTGGTGCTAGTGGCAAGGTAGCCGCACAAGAGATTGCTGCCGCTGGCTATGCTACCGACCCAAACTATGCTGCTAAGTTAATCCAAATCATGAATACTTACAATCTGTATAAATATGATGATGAAGCCAAGGAAGGTGATGACGAAATGTCGGCAGAGGATAAACAAAGGCTGGCTAGTCTGGAAACGGAAATAAAGGAATTGCGTGCCCTTATTGTGAGCCTTACGGATAGCAAGGATACGCTAAAAACAGGTATGCAGGAACAAGGCCAGTCGATTACTAAGCTTTCGGATCGTGTGACTTTAATCGAAGGCCGAGCAGTGATGAATGTACCCCCATGGGCTGAAGCGGCAGTAAAAGCAGCGAGTGCTGCAGGGCTGCTGGATACACCGTCAGGTGGCAGTTATGACTTCTATCGCATAATAACAGTGCTGAACCGTGCAGGCTTACTTGCTCCTGGTAGTGGAAAATGAAATAAGGAGGATTAAACACCATGTATAATGATGCTCTCAACAGTGTGCTTGCCTTTGCTTCCGTGCTGGCTGTTTTTGTAATGGCACTTGTACAACTTGTGAAGAATAGCGTGCAACTTCCGCGGAATATTGTACCGGTTGTTGGATTAGCTATTGGCTTGCTGGTTGGAGCAGTGGCCTATCCGTTCACTGATATGAATCTGATCCTGCGGCTATGGGCTGGAGGGCTAGCAGGACTTTCTGCGACGGGGTTATTCGAGCTTGCTTTTAACAAAAGGGATGGAACTAAAACAGACGATAAATGATTCTGTCGTATTCATTTTTTTAAAATCAATCCTTTCTCACTGGTAAAATGACCGCGCATTCTATCAAGATGACTAATATATTATGGTATGAAAAGAAAAAGGAGGTGTAACTATGGGAACCTATCTTGACGCTAGAACATCACAAAATGCCAGTCTCGCCAATTCGATAGCTATCCCGATTACAGCAATTAACACGCCACAGTTGTTTGGACAAATTGGTTTGATAACTGCAGGAGTGACTACGAACCCGCGTGTGCTGCTAAAAGGGACGATATCTGTTACTCTACCGCTGTCATTGGTGGGTATTACAGTTACGATTGTAAGAGGAACTTTGCCTACGGATCCGAAAGTGTATTCTGCTACTTCAACTTTTGGCCTTAGTATACTGGCACCGCAAGTGATAACCTTCTCGGCAGCAGACTTCTTACCTGCAATCACACCTCAACTCACTTATACAGCATTTGTTTCTTCTAGTCTTCTTGGAACAGTACGTGTGGGTCCAGAAAGCTTTGACGGAATATTAGTTTCTGATTAGACATCTTTACACTAACCTCGCGCAATTGGCGGGGTTTTATTTTTAACCGTTCGCCCAATCTTTTAATGGGGTTAATACATATCCTGTGGTGTATTCTAAAATACGGAGGAGGTCTTCACATGGGAGCTGAATTTGGTCATGTTGGTGGTGCTTTTACTTCTACAGGAGCAATCTTAGTATTATTCATCTTGTTAGTAATTATTACGAGCGCATGCATATTCTAGATATATAAAAAAGTCTGCTTCTGGCATTTATGCTGGAAGTAGGCTTTTTTTATGGTGTTATGCCGATTTAGGCTACATTAAATAACAGTCAAAAAGATACCAATCTTTCATCCGTTTTATACTATTAATCATTGTCGTAACAATTGGGATTTTTTTTATATGGTACATGCTCTATATGAGAATAGTCCAGTGGAGAAGGAGCTATATATCGTTCCTAAAGGCGGTCCTTTTATGTTTGATATACTTTTTAGCAAACTTATTGCTCATGTTTGCTTTTTAGTCACATTTAAATGCAATATATAAATTGCATTATGTAATAAATATATTATAATTCGGATTATAGGGAGTGATAATAATGAAGAACAGCAAAATGAATGATGAACGAATAGTGTCTCAAAGAAGAAAAATTCAAAGTGATGCTTATCAAATATTAGTGTATTGTTTGCTAATATTAATTCTGATTCAACAATTCATAATGAATGCTCCATTTGCACAATTTGCAGTCGAGGTTTTCTGTTTGATTGGTATTGGAATATATATAACTATACGGCACTTGTCTGATGGTGTTGATATTTGGGATTCCAAAAGTCACACAAACAAAAGACTGCTCCTAAACAGCATTATTTCAGGTGGGATTTGTGTATCGTTGCTTATTTTTTTGGCGGGAGAAAGAAATGTATGGAGCATTATTTTAATCTTTGTATCTTTTATAATTGTTTATTTTCTTACACACCTAGTGTTACGGAATATAAATAAAAAAAGACAACAGCAAATCGATAATGAATTAGGTAGTGATGACACAGTTGAATGAAATGCGCGGATGTTTAATAGATTCTAAAGATTGCGAGGAATCAAACCAACGAACCTACGATCTAATGGGTTCCAGACAGGACAACATTAAGCGAACCCGTCAACCTTAAGGGGTCGGCGGGTGTCTTTCAATGTCCGAAACTAGTAATTTTGTATTGGTTATTCCATATATAATAATAACTTTTAATGTCTTTAAACATAAATTCGGGGCCCTATCTCTAGGGCCCCTTTCATGGGAGAGGAGAAACCGGACGAAGAGCTTATGGGGAAACGTAAGCCTGCTCCGCGGTTGTCTACGACATTTGTGGTGTCGATAATTACATGATGTCCCTGGAAGCCCAGTCTTATACATAAGGAAGACTTATTTATCAGAATAGTCTTGATCTTTCCATTTTTCATATCTAGACAAATTTTTTATTTCATCGCGCAAATGTGTTACGATAGGCGTGGACTTATGCCCTTTTGGGTATAACAAACAGAGACATAGAGCGGGTGATTGACGGTGAGAGTGGTATCGGGAAGTGCAAAAGGAAGACCACTAAAAAGTGTGCCGGGAAGTGGAACAAGACCTACAACCGATAAGGTGAAGGAAGCTGTATTCAGTATGATCGGTCCATATTTTGAAGGTGGAGCGGTACTGGATTTGTTCGCAGGTACAGGTGGTTTGGGTATCGAAGCTTTAAGCAGAGGGATGGAAAGTGCCGTATTTGTAGATATGGATCCCAAGAGTATTGACACCATTCGTGCCAATTTGAAAGCGACAAATCTTGAAGCGAGTGCGCAAGTGTACCGAAATGAAGCAGGAAGAGCGCTGAGTGCATTGGAGAAGCGTGGACGTGTTTTTGATTTAGTCTTTCTAGATCCTCCCTACCGATTGAAGCACGGTGATGAGCTGATGCTGTCTATGGTAGAAAAAGGAATGCTGCAAGAGGACGCAATCATTGTTCTGGAGCATGAATCAAGTTATGCCTATCCTGAGGATATCCCAGGATTTTATAGGCTGCGTCAGGCCGTATACGGAGAAACGACAATTTCTATTTATCAGTATGAAGCTAATCCTTCTGTGGAAAGCGAGACTGGTGAGGAGGTAGAGAATGAGTCAGCAAATTAGAAAAGAACGTGTTGCCATTTATCCAGGCACTTTTGATCCCGTGACTATGGGACATATGGATATTATTCGGCGCGCATCCAAGCAATTCGACCGTTTAATCGTAACGGTGCTTAATAATTTGAGTAAGAACCCGCTGTTTACTGTAGAAGAGCGGACAGAGCTTTTAAGACAGGCGACAGCTGATATTCCCAATGTGGAAATCGACAGCTTTAGGGATCTATTAGTCAATTATGTTCGTCAAAAAGATGCTCAAGTCATTGTACGTGGTATTCGTACCGTAACTGACTTTGAATATGAACTGCAAAACGCATCCATCAACCATAGTCTGGATCCGGATGCGGAAACGATCTTTATGATGACTAATCCGAAATATTCCTATTTAAGCTCCAGCGTTGTAAAAGAAATTGCCCATTTTGGCGGGAATGTGTCTGACTTCGTGACGCCTGAGGTGGAACAGGCGATGAAGCTTAAATTTAATCGAGCCGATGGCGAAAAGCGCTAACGAGATATATCGTTGCGGATAATGCCAATAGGATGATTAGCAGAAGCGATTGCAAACTAAGCAACTGTGGAAAAGAGCTCCATATGGCAGTTACATTAATGGTTCTGTTTGGTATGGATTGTGAATCAGCGAGCGCAGGCAAGGCAGGCTCACTTATTACTAAAAGTGGTTTCCATAGTAGCAGTGTTAATAAAAAAGCATAAACGCCATGCATCAGGCGAACGACAGCATAGGGGAGGAATCGTACATTTGCTTGTTTAAGCAACGTCAACACCTGTAGCTGCGCGCAGAGCCCGCTCCAGCCTAGTGCAGCAGAGAGCAAGGCTAAGCCTAGTACACCTGATGCTCCGGCTCCGATGCTCGAGAGCCCTTTGCTTATAGCGTCGGCTCCTAAATGAATCTCGAGCAAGCTCGCTGGCAGAGCGGCTGGCAATGCAGGAAGTACCGTAGTAATGATATTGATGACCACGGCGAACATAATCATGTAACCGCCCACAACCATCAAATTTTGTACCGCTGTAGCTACTGACTCCCCAAGAAGTCTACCGAAGCTTCGGCCATCTCTTGATCTGGCTTCAGTGGCTGCAAGTTGGACACGACTATATAAAGAAGGTCGTTTGGTATTCGTGCTTTCTTTTACAGAAGGCTGCGGATTGTCTAGCCGGCCATTTAAAAGAGCGTCTGTATAACTGGCCAAAAGTCCTGAAACCCAGTGGATAGCAAGTAGAAAGTAACCTGCTGTAGGACTATGTAGGAAAGCTACACCAATCACAATGAGCAGGGTTACTGGACTGGCGAAATGCGTAAGTGAAGCAAGACGAGCGGCTTCCTTGTCCGAAATGCTGCCCTGCTTATGAAGCTGCATTACACCTCCAGCCCCGCCGGGGAATCCAGCAGTGATTCCAAGCGCCAAAGTCCAACCACTCGCACCAGGCAGTCGAAAGACCTTTTTCATCAATGGTTCCAGGAGCACTCCGAAACCATGCACGAAGCCCGAAGCGGTTAGCATCTCAGACAGCATCAAGAAGGGTAGAAGTGCAGGGAATACGAGTGTCCACCAGAGCTTTAACCCTTGGAGAGAAGCCTCAAAAGAGCTTTCTGGTGAGATGATGATTGCAATGGCTAACAGGATTGCGATCACCCCAGATAAAAAAGGGGTGGAGCGACTAGCTAGCCGGCGTATTTTAATATTGTTCATTTCTAGAATCACCTCTTCATAACTTAAGGCATAGCGGATGTGTTATCAATTTATGCAGAGTAGACAACCATCATGCCAAACCACTAGTCGAAGCGGTAATGAAGTTCAAACATTCATATCCTAAATGTGCCGTGGGAAAGAAGGGAAGAGTAGTGAAGCAGTTGAAGCATCGGCCGGGATTCCGTGCCACAGCTTACCTCTTTACGTTCGTAGTTATCGTGTATGTATTTGTTTTTATGAACACCCCGTACATTGTATATCAACCGGGTAGTGCATCTGAAGTTGCCCCTATGATTAAAGTGGAAAATGCTGATCCAGCTGAAGAAGGAACCTTCATGATGACTACAGTATCCGCTAGTTACGCTAATGTGGCGTTGCTGGTCGCCTCTGTTTTTAACTCCAATTCAGAGGTTGTGCGGAAAGAAACACGGTTAGGAGATAAGTCTGAAGATGAGTATGCTGCGGAGCAGGTTTTTTATATGAACAGCTCGCAATCCTACTCCGTTCAGGCGGCCTATCATGCTGCAGGAATTCCGTATGAGGATGTTGTGGATTATTTGTATGTTTTTTCTGTTCCGGTTGCCAGTAATAAAGGACAATTCCAGCCGGGTGACAGAATCATAAGTGTAGAAGGCCAGAAGGTACCCGATCCAGAAGCACTTTCTGCTTTACTTTCAACAAAAAAAATCGGTGATCAGGTCGCTGTTGTTTTACAAAGAAACAGTAAGGAAGTAAAGGAACAAGTGACACTTGTCGAGATCAAAGATAAAGAAGGTACTGCAGTTCGACCTGGTTTTGGAGTCACTATAGCCGCAGTTCAAAAGGTAAAACCTAAAGAACAAGGCAAAGCGGTCAGCTTTGTGAATACGAATGTTGGTGGACCTTCTGCAGGACTGATGTTCACTATGGAGATTTACAACCGGCTTACGCCTGGTGATTTAACCAAAGGTCATAGGGTTGCAGGAACGGGCACGATCGACGCTGAGGGTGTGGTAGGTGCTATCGGTGGAGTGAAGCATAAGATTGTTGCAGCGGATCGAGAAGGGGCGGAGATTTTTTTCGTTCCTGTTAAGAATTACGACGAAGCCAAAACGAAAGCTGATAAAACCGGCACATCTATGAAGTTGGTACCCGTATCGACACTGGATGAAGCACTGAAGTATATGGAGGAACTACCGGTCAAACCATGACCGGAGGTTCCAAATAATCGCGATACATATCGGTTCTGTGAGGTTCTCGAAAAGCTCCTGCGAAAGCAGACGCGGCTTGAAGGTCTCGTTCAAGTTGTGGATGGGAGCACAGTGACGGCCGCATGACGATGGGTAAGGTTGCTTTTTGTTTCATCTCTTTAAGGAGAGCTCGTCCACTTTCTCTAAAACCAAGGATTCGAATATATCCGGGCCCCTCCGCTAGTACAGAAGGGGTCATTTCTTCCTTTGTATGATTTAGCAAAATGTGTAGTAGTAGACGTTGCAGTCGTGTATGTGTATAACGCTTGCTCTTAAGGGCTTGAAGCAAACCCGAGACAGAGAATTGCTCAAGATCGGGCATAATACGAAGGATTCTATTCTCCAAGCCTTCATTCATGTCTTGGATGGTTCGTAGCTCGGCAGCGGTACGTGTAGAGAGCAGGTGACGGAGGGGACCTCGGAAATGCTCCAATTCCAGAGGACCTCTACCTGCTGCATGCTCTCTTTCTAATATGGACACGCTATATTCCGGCATGTATGCTGCTGGAGAGCCGCCTTTTTGCAGTAGCTTGCGAATAGCAGTGGCGCTTGCGATCGATGAGCCAACTTGCAAAGGATCATGGAATCCGGCTGCCGTTCGCGGAACGGTTAGCGGCTCGATCTTGCTATTTAGCCGCTGCAAGGCGATAAGATAATGCAAGCCAAGGCTGTTATTCGGCTGGCGCAGCAGCTCGCCAGCATCGCCGGGACTTTCCTCTTCATGGAGAGTTCCTTCAAAGGCCACCGCCGCCGCTGCGCTGTATGCGGCGGGGAAGCTCGCTCCGAGCGCCATGCGGCGGCGGATCTCGCTCTGAAGTTCGCTGCTTTCCTCTGCCAGATACTTGGCCAGAGGAAGCAGCGAACCCAAAGTGCCGGCTTCGGAGCCGAAGCACAAGCTGTCCACGACTCCGGTCGCTTCCAGCAGTGCAACTGCTCCGAAGGCGAACCATTCTGCCGGCTGTACAGCATAGGCCACCGGCAGCTCAATGACGAGGTCGGCGCCCATTCGTAGCGCCATCTCTGTCCGGGCTTGCTTGCTTACCGCCGCCGGCTCGCCGCGCTGAGTAAAGGGACCGCTCATGATGACAATGACGCGCTCAGCGCCAGATAGTCTTTTGGCTTCGGTGAAGTGATGGACGTGTCCGTTATGTAATGGATTGTATTCTGCTATTATTCCAACTGTTGTCACTGCTGCTTCCCTCCGTATGTAACCATTATTTAAAATATAAGAAGGTATAAGATATGCACCTATCCTTTATGTCTTATATTTCACGCTTTAACGCTTATCGTCCTTATGAAGATGCTGTAGTCTTTTATGCTTGTAGAGATTAGTAGGATTAATATTTAGAAACTCAGTTCGCATATGCTGTCATTTTGATTTACACTAATAGTTATATCATAATTCTCTCCAATTCCTGAAACAATATAAAGGGAAAATGGTTGACAAAGGTATATAATACTAGGTATAATAAATTTTGTTTGTTTGGGAGTGATAAGTTATGCAGATTCACTTTCGCAAATTAGCGAATGCCGACGAACCGTTACATATTCACGATGTTGTGGATGTCAGCGAGGTAGTCAAAGGGCGCAAGGATATTCTAGCTGTTGCTCCGCTCTCAGTGGACCTTAAAGCGCTGCCCGCGGGAACCGATTGTGTGAACGTGGTGGGAAAACTGAGTGGAGATGTGGACATGTTATGTTCACGTTGTCTCACGGAGGTCAAAAGTGATTTGAACATTCCTTTTGCTGAGACTTTCAAGTGGCTTAAGCAGCCAGTTCTTCCAGATGATGACGAAGATGAGGAACTCATTTACGTCAAGGATGAGGTTGTGGATCTTATTCCTTATGTGGAAGAAAATTTCGTACTGCACTTACCGGATTCGGTATTGTGCAAGGCAGACTGTCTTGGTCTTTGTCAGAAATGCGGACAGAACTTGAACGAAGGCACCTGCAGTTGCGACAACACAGTGATCGATCCTCGACTCGCTGGGTTGAAAGACTTTTTCAAATGAAACATTACAACAAAACACATTCTGCTCTGAGGAGCAGGCTGACAGAAATATCACAAGGAGGTGGAACACATGGCAGTACCACAACGTAGAACGTCTAAAACACGCCGTGACAAACGTCGCACCCACTTTAAGTTGGTTGTGCCGGGCATGGTGAAATGCGAACAATGCGGAGAGTTGAAATTGGCTCACCACGTATGTAAAGTTTGCGGAACTTACAAAGCAAGAGAAATCATCAAACAATAGTTTCGGAATAAATAGTACTTCACTATCGGTGAAGTACTATTTTTTTTGAAAAATAAGAATATATAAGTTTCACGCTATACATTATCCTTATATTTTTTGCACAAACGCTTACCGTCTATTAGGGACGCTGAGGCGTTTATGCTTATCCAAACATAAGCCGCCCAGAAGTCAATGCTTTATTTTTGGTGCGGCATGCTTTATACTACATATTAGTACCTGGTTCTAAATAATGTTTAAGGTTATTTGACCTAATATAACAGCGGCCATTCAAACGGCCGAATGCTTTCTTTAAAATATAAGAAAGTATAAGTTATGCACCTATACTTGATGTCTTATATTTCTCGCTTAAACGCTTATCGTCCATAAGGACACCGAAGGCGTTTATGCTTGGCACGTGCCAGGAGGTGAGCCGCAATCGAGCGGATGTCCAAGAAAGAACGTCAGCAACAGCTGCTACATATAATCGCAGGTAATCCTTTTGTAACGGATCGGGAATTGACTCGTCAGCTAAAAGTTAGCATTCAGACGATTCGGTTAGACCGAATGGAGCTGGGGATACCGGAACTGCGTGAACGAATGAAGCAAATGGCAGAGCACTCCTATGATCAGGTGCGCTCTTTGCCTGCGGATGAAGTCATCGGAGATATTGTGGATTTACAATTGGACAAGAGTGGGATTTCGATATTTGAGATTCGCGAAGACCATGTGTTCTCTAGAAATGGGATCGCTCGTGGTCACTATGTGTTTGCTCAAGCGAACTCGCTTGCGGTTGCCGTTATCAACGATGAAATTGCTCTGACTGCTTCAGCCGATATACGTTTTGTACGCACAGTTCAGCTAGGTGAGAAGTGTATTGCCAAAGCACAGGTGCGCTCACTCGCCGGTAGGGGTGGCAAAGCAGAGGTGGACGTATTCACCTATGTCGGAGAAGAACTAGTGTTTCAGGGCCATTTTATAGTGTATCGGTCCGCAAATGATGAACACAGTGAAGGGGGTAACCATAGTGCTGATCGCCATTGATGCCATGGGCGGGGACAACGCTCCTGAATGTAATGTCGAGGGGGCGTTGTCCGCGGCCGCGGAATGGAAAGATACGCAGATTGTGCTCGTTGGTGACGAAGCCAGATTAGAGCCACTACTCAAAGACAAGCCATCTAATCTGACAATACGTCATGCAGGAGACGTCATTGGTTCTGATGAAGAGCCGGTTAAGGCAGTTCGTCGTAAAAAAGACTCATCCATGGTTGTAGCTGGACGAATGGTGCGTGAAGGTGAAGCAGATGCTATGATTTCGTCGGGTAACACGGGTGCGCTAATGACCACAGGACTCCTCGTAGTTGGTCGAATGCAGGGAATTGAACGTCCTGCACTGGCGCCTATGATTCCAACGCTTGACGATGTTGGCGTACTGGCTCTTGATCTTGGTGCTAACATGGATGCGAAGCCTGAACATCTGGTACAATATGCGCTGATGGGCAGCATTTACCGGAGCAAGGTTCATGGTATTGCTAAGCCGCGTGTGGGACTTCTGAATGTAGGGACGGAGCCTGGAAAGGGTAACGAACTGACGAAAGAAGCTTATCCGCTGCTTGAGAACTTGCCAGGCATTCATTTTATCGGTAATGTTGAGGCGCGTGACGTACTGACAGGGAATTGCGATGTGCTTGTCTGCGATGGATTTGCCGGTAATATTTTGCTAAAGTCTCTTGAGGGTACGGCGGGTGCTTTGTTCTCTTTGCTCAAGGAGCAATTTAGTCGTTCTCTGAAGACTAAGCTTGGCGCGGCTATGCTGATGCCGGAGCTTAGAGCTTTAAAGGGTAAAATGGATTACAAAGAGCACGGTGGTGCACCACTACTCGGTCTTAGCGGATTGGTAGTTAAGGGCCACGGATCTTCTGACGGAAATGCAGTTAAGAATGCGGTAAGACAAGCGCGGATTGCTCTACAAGCCGATCTTGTGCCAAGTATATCCAAGGAAATTAGCGGGAAGTGAGTGACGACATGAGACAGTTGCGACCGGTTGGAATTATAGGAACTGGGAAATATGTACCTGAGAAAATATTGACAAATAGCGATCTGGAAAAAATAGTGGAGACTAACGATGAGTGGATCGTCAGTCGGACAGGCATTCGCGAGAGACATATTGCTGCGCCTCACGAGGCAACTTCTGATCTAGCGTATGAAGCAGCACTCAAGGCACTTGATTCCGCTGGAATGAAAGCCGAAGATTTGGATCTTATTATTATTGCAACAGTAACACCTGATAGTGCTTTCCCTTCTACAGCCTGTATTTTACAGGATAAACTGGGTGCTAAAGGCGCTGCGGCTTTTGACTTGTCAGCAGCCTGCTCTGGTTTTGTATACAGCTTAGCTACTGCGGTTGGCTTTATTCAGAACGGAATGTACAATAATGCACTTATTATAGGTGCGGATACTTTATCCCGCATCACAGATTATACAGATCGCAATACTTGTGTCTTGTTTGGTGATGGAGCAGGTGCAGTTATCATTGGTGAGGTTCCGGAAGGTCGTGGTTTCCAATCCTTTGATCTGGGTGCTGAAGGCTCTGGAGGGAACTTGCTTAAGTTAGAAGCCGGCGGTTCGCGCTTGCCTGCCTCTCAGCAAACCGTTGAAGATAAGAAGCATTTCATTTATATGAATGGCCGTGAAGTCTTTAAATTTGCTGTTCGTGTAATGGGCTCAGCTACAGAACGTGTGCTTACTAAAGCTGGTCTGGGTAAGGAAGATATCGATTTGTTCGTACCTCACCAAGCGAATATTCGTATCATTCAATCCGCTATGCAGCGTCTTGATTTGCCACCAGAGAAATGTGTAATCAATGTTGATAAATATGCCAATACTTCGGCTGCCTCCATTCCACTAGCGCTTGTTGAAGCGGCGGAAGAAGGACGTATGAAAGAAGGCGACACCGTCCTGATGGTTGGATTCGGCGGTGGATTGACTTGGGGCGCATCTGTATTGATCTGGTAATAAGCTAAGACCGTTATACGGGAAGGAGTTCATACTTATGAGTAAAATTGCATTCGTCTTTCCCGGTCAGGGAGCACAAGCAGTTGGAATGGGCAAGGATGTTTATGATGCTCTTCCAAACAGCCGTGCAGTGTTCGAGAAAGGGGATGAAGTTCTCGGATTTCCACTAAGTAAGCTGATTTTTGAAGGACCGGACAGTGAGTTGAAGCAAACGGTAAACACGCAACCAGCGCTTCTTACAGCAAGCGTAGCCTATCTTGAAGCTCTACGTGAACAAGGTTTGAAGCCGGATTATGTTGCTGGTCATAGCCTTGGTGAATACAGTGCACTAGTAGCTGCGGGTGTGTTGTCATATGAAGATGCTGTAACACTTGTACGCTTGAGAGGCCGTTTCATGGAAGAAGCTGTTCCAGGAGGACAAGGTGCAATGGCGGCAGTGCTTGGTGCAGAACGTGAAGCGCTGGCAGCATTATGCCAAACTATCTCTGAAGAGAATGGTGTTGTAGAACTGGCTAACGTTAACTGTCCAGGTCAGATCGTTGTTTCCGGATCTCAGGAAGGCGTTAATGGTGTTGTGCAGCGTGTTAAAGAAGCTGGCGGCAAGCGGGCAATTCCGCTAGAAGTAAGTGGACCTTTTCACTCTTCTATGATGAGAGCTGCTGCAGATCGTTTGGCAGAAGAGTTGAAGAAAGTAACCTTCAACACTCCAAATGTACCGGTCATCGTTAACGTCACTGCATCACCGGTAACAGATCCCGAAGAAATTTGCGAACTGCTTGTTCGTCAGGTGTATTCTCCTGTGCTTTGGCAAGACAGTATTGAATGGTTGATTGCGGATGGTGTTGACACTTTTGTTGAGATTGGTTCTGGCAGTGTTCTGGCAGGTCTGATCCGCAAAATAGATAAAACAGTCAAAGTAATCAACATTAACACACTTGAAAGTGTCCAAACTGTTTTGTAAGAAATGGTTTAACATTTTGACAACAGCATCATGATTGAAAGGGGATTAGACTATGTTCTCAGCATTGCGGGGCCAAACGGCCCTTGTAACTGGCGGCTCACGTGGCATTGGTCGTAGTATCGCGCTTGCTCTTGCAGAACACGGTGTAAAGGTGGCCGTGAACTATGCTGGAAGTGAAGCGGCGGCACAGGAGACTGTGGCTCGTATTGTCGAGCTTGGCTCGGAGGGTATTGCACTCCGTGGAGATGTCGGCAATAGTGAACAGGCCGAGAGCCTTGTAAAAGAGGTTCTTAATACCTGGGGACGTATTGACATTGTTGTCAATAATGCCGGCATTACTAGGGACAACCTGATTATGCGCATGAAAGAGGAAGAGTTCGATCAAGTGATTGAGACGAATCTGAAAGGTGTGTTTAATTGCCTTAAGGCAGCAACACGTCCGATGATGAAACAGCGCTATGGCCGAATCATTAATATTTCCTCGGTTGTGGGTGTGACAGGTAACCCTGGTCAGGCTAATTACTCTGCAGCTAAGGCTGGTGTCATCGGTTTAACGAAGGCATCGGCTCGTGAGCTTTCTTCGCGGGGCATCACCGTCAACTGTATCGCTCCTGGGTTTATTGATACAGATATGACGCGTGAGCTCTCTGAAGAGGTTCGCAGTGAGCTAGAGAAGGGCATTCCACTAGCTCGCCTTGGGCGTCCGGAAGAAGTAGCTATGACAGTTGTTTTCTTAGCTTCTGAAGGCGCCGCTTATATGACCGGCCAGACACTACACGTGGATGGCGGGATGTATATGTAATTCTCCTTTGAAAATATAAGAAAGTATAAGTTTCACACTATACTTTATCCTTATATTTCTTGCATAAACACTTACCGTCCTTATAAGGACGCCGAAAGCGTTTATGTTTGGGAGAAGTTACACTGTTTTAAAGATGAAATGTGAGGGATCAGGAAAGCGTTTTTTGCGGTCTATGGTATTTTGACCTCATATCTCGTATAATACCAAAAGAGGAGGTGAACCGGATGTCCGATGTATTAGAGCGTGTAAAACGCATTGTCATCGACCGCTTAGGTGCCGATGAAGCTGAGGTAACATTAGAAGCGTCTTTCAAAGATGATTTAGGTGCTGATTCTCTTGATGTAGTAGAATTGGTTATGGAATTGGAAGATGAATTCGACATGGAAATCTCTGATGAAGATGCAGAGACGATTACGACCGTGGGTGAAGTTGTGAAGTACATACAATCTCATACCTAGAGTCATATGATTGAGAGTCCCGTTCCAACTTGGGCGGGGCTTCTCCTCATTTATACAGCATTAAAGTTGTATTACAGGTTGCCATGTGCAGCTTCATAGGGATTATAACAGAACCGCGGAAGCTTTAATGATGCGGTGATCGCTGTTCATATAGTAATAATTTGCAGTATATAAGTACTGAATATAATGTATACAGCCTATAGATGGGGTGATTGTGTTTGAGTCATAGAGTGGTTGTAACCGGGATGGGCGTAATTACGTCACTGGGGAAAGACTTGGAGACGTTCTGGGATAATCTGATGAGCGGTAAATCAGGTGTATCGATGGTTGAAGCGTTTGATGTCAGCGAATACACTACGCAAATTGCTTCATCAGTTAAAGACTTTGATCCGGAGGCGCTTTTTGGCCGCAAGGAAGCCCGCAAAATGGACCGTTTTGTACAATTTGCAGTGGCTGCTGGTGAAGATGCATTGAGAGACAGTGGACTTAAGATCGGTGAAGATATCGATGCTGAACGGATCGGTGTATCTGTTGGTTCGGGTATCGGTGGTCTTGGTACTTGGGAAGACAATCATAATCTGTTGCTTGAAAAAGGGCCAAAACGGGTTAGCCCGTTCTTTATCCCGATGATGATCGCTAACATGGGTTCTGGGCAGCTGTCCATTAACCTCGGTGCAAAGGGACCGAATACGACTACAGTGACGGCCTGTGCTACAGGAAGTCATTCCATTGGGGAATCATTCCGTCTGATTCAACGTGGAGACGCGGATGCTATGATCTGCGGTGGTTCGGAAGCGACCATTCGTCCAACAGGAATGGCAGGATTCTGTGCAATGAGAGCGATGTCCACTCGTAATGATGAGCCGGAGAAGGCTAGTCGGCCATTTGATGTAGATCGCGATGGTTTCGTTATGGGAGAGGGCGCTGGGATCTTGATTCTGGAATCCCTTGAACATGCTGAGAAACGTGGAGCGAAGATTTATGCTGAGGTAATCGGCTATGGTCTAAGCGCTGATGCTCACCATATGACTGAACCGGATCCAGATGGTGCAGCACGCTGCATGAAGATGGCAATCCGTGATGCTGGTATCTCTCCTGAAGATATTGATTACATCAACGCACATGGTACTTCAACGCCTGTAGGAGATCGATCAGAAACGGCTGCTGTTAAGAAAGCATTAGGCGAACATGCCTATAAAGTAGCTATTAGCTCAACGAAATCCATGACAGGTCATCTTCTGGGTGCAGCTGGTGGAGTAGAAGCTATTATCTGCGGACTCTCTTTGCAAAATGGCATGATTGCTCCAACGATTAATTTGAACAACCAGGACCCGGAATGTGATTTGGATTATGTACCAAATGTTCCACGTAAAGCGGATCTTGAAATTGTAATGTCGAATTCGTTTGGATTCGGGGGACATAACGCAACAGTTATTCTAAAAAAATATAATCAGTAAGGGGACAGCGCGGTGAAAGGAGAACTGAAGCAGTTACAACAGCAACTTCAAATCCAATTTCACGATTCTGTGCTTCTGAAGCAGGCCTTTACCCATGCATCTTATGTGAATGAACACCGTTTCAATCAGCATCAGGACAATGAGCGTCTCGAATTTCTAGGGGATGCTGTACTGGAGCTGACGGTTTCTGAATATTTGTACAATCTGTTGCCAGATCGACCTGAAGGGGAACTGACCAAGCTACGTGCCGCTATCGTATGCGAGCCTTCGCTGGTTAAGTTCGCTGAGAGTTTAGGTTTTGGCCGTTATGTACTGCTGGGAAAAGGGGAAGAACTTACGGGCGGACGTACTCGCCCGGCCCTGCTGGCTGATGTGTTCGAATCCTTCGTGGGAGCGCTTTATCTTGACCAAGGGCTGGAAACTGTACGGTCTTTTCTTGATAATCATGTATTTCCACTTGTGGAGACGGATGGGAAACTGCAAATGCAGATGACCGATTATAAGACGGAACTGCAAGAGCTAATTCAGCAGCACAATATGGGTACGTTGGAATATCGGATCATTGAAGAACGGGGACCTGCGCATGAGCGTGAATTCGTCTCTGAAGTGTTAATGACTAACCGTTCACTTGGTAAAGGGAGCGGCCGCTCGAAGAAGGAAGCAGAGCAGCAGGCTGCAGCAGCTGCACTGTTGCATCTGAAAGAAGATGGTGCCTGAATTTTGCATCATGTGGACAAGCGGAGGAGAGCAGCAAAGGTCTGAATACCGGCGTTTAGGCGGAGCTCAGACCGTTGCTGCTCTTTTTCGAAAGAATAGCCAAGCTTCATTTTGAAGCTATTTTAGGCGAATAAACGCTATGGTATAATGGGTCAGAGGTGATAGGCAAGTATGTTTTTGAAACGGATAGAATTAGCTGGTTTTAAATCATTTGCCGACAAAACAGAAATGGAATTTGTGCGCGGAATAACGGCCGTAGTAGGTCCGAACGGAAGCGGCAAGAGCAATATTTCTGACGGCATACGCTGGGTACTCGGCGAACAGAGTGCTAAATCACTGCGTGGCGGCAAGATGGAAGATATTATTTTTGCCGGTAGTGACGCGCGTAAAGCTGTGAATTATGGTGAAGTATCACTTACGCTCGATAATGAGGATCACACGCTTCCATTGGATTTCAGCGAAGTTACAGTGACTCGGCGTGTTCACCGTAGTGGTGAGAGTGAATATTTAATTAATAAGCAATCCTGCAGACTGAAGGATATCACAGAGCTGTTCATGGATACCGGTATCGGGCGTGAGGCTTATTCGATTATCGGACAGGGTCGGATTGAAGAGATTCTGAGTACTCGTTCCGAGGATCGGCGAGGCATCTTTGAAGAGGCATCGGGTATTGTAAAATATAAATCGCGCAAAAAAGATGCAAGTCGAAAGCTTGACGACACGGAGCAAAACCTGCTTCGTATTCACGATTTGATTAGTGAGCTTGAGGATCAGATTGGTCCCCTTAAGGATCAATCAGAGAAGGCCATTCGCTTTAAAGAGCTTCGGGAACAACTGAAGCATCAGGAAATTTCAGTCTATGTGCATCAGATTGAAGGCATTCATACAGCTTGGCAGGAAGGTAACGCTAAGCTCGAAACTTTAAAGGATGAGCAACTGGAGTTATCTACAGTTGTCTCAGCCCATGATGCCAAGCTGGAAAGCGGACGTGCTGAACTGCGCGCGTTAGAAGAACAGATCGAGAAGCAGCAAGAGCAATTGCTCCGTTATAGTGAAGCTTATGAGAAGAGCGAAGGTTACGGGGAAGTGTTGAAGGAACGCAAGCGTAATCTTGAGAGCAACCGTGAACAGTTAATGCTCACATTAGGTTCTGTAGGTGAGCGTTCTGCGGACCGACAGCGTGAGCTTGGGGATTTAGAAGCTAAGCTCGAAGCGTCCCGGCTTAAGCTTGTTGAGCTTCGGAAACAGATCGAAGCGGAAGAGGCAAGACTCGAAGGTGTCGCTGACGGTATTAGTCAGAGCCAGGAGGAGAAGCTGAAAAGTGCTCTCCTGGAGTTAATGAACCTTATGGCGAATGCACGTAACGAAATTCGTTACGCGGATCAACAGAAGGAGAACCTGGAGCGTCGTATGAGCCGCAGTGAAGAAGAAAGCGGCAAATGGACTGCACGGCATGATGAGCTGTCTGCTAACCAGAAAGGGCTAAAAGACAAGATTGCCCAGCTTGGAAAAGAACTAAGCAATCTTCGTGGTGCTTATATTACTGAAAGTGAACAACTTAGTAAACGTCAGAAGCTGATTGAAGAGACGCAATCAGGTCTGAGAAAGTGGGAACAGAAGCGGGAAGCACAAGTCTCCCGTCACGAGACCATGAAAGAAATGCAGGATGATTTCGATGGCTTTATGCTTGGGGTTAAAGAAGTTCTCAAAGGAGCTCGTAAAGGACAGCTTAACGGTGTGCATGGTGCGGTTGCTGAACTCATCTCCGTTCCGGAGAAGCTGGAAATGGCTGTTGAGACTGCGCTGGGTGCATCGCTGCAACACGTGGTTATGGATAATGAGAGCGTGTCTCGTCAAGCGATATCTTTCCTGAAGCAACGTCAATTGGGACGAGCTACTTTTCTACCACTCGATGTTATCCGGCCACGCCAAATTTCCGGTAGTGACCGAGGAATGGTGGAAGATGCTGAAGGTTTTGTTGGAATTGGTTCCGAACTCGTTGGATACGATGATAAGTATGCAAGTATTGTTGGCAGTTTGCTTGGCAATGTAGTTATTGCTGAGAGCCTGGAGCAGGCCAACCGCATCGCCGCAAGATGCCAGTATCGTTATCGTGTGGTTACGCTAGAGGGTGATGTAGTCAATGCCGGGGGCTCCATGACTGGTGGTAGCCAACATAAGAAGAACAATAGCTTACTTAGTCGTAAACGCCAGCTGGATCAGCTGAGCAGTGAGATCGAAGAGAGCGAGCGTCAAATTGTTAAGCTGAAACAAGGCATAGCCAGACTTCGTGAAGAGCAGGAGAACGCTAGCGTGAAGCTAGAGGACCTGCGCCGTGATGGTGATGAGAAGAGACTGGAAGAGCAACGTGTTTCTGGCGATTTGAAGCAGCTTGAACAAGAGCTTCGGCATGTACAGGAACAAGTGGAGAGCACAGGCGCGGAACGTAGTGGCTTTGAGAGTGAGGTCCGCACGCTTGAAGAAACTCGGAAACAAGCCTCTGCTGAGCTTGAACGTCTCGAGAAGGAAGAGAAGGACGCTCATGAGGGTATCCGTAATGCCGAATCGGCGCGTAAAGCGAATGAATCCGCTAAGGAAGAGTTGCAAGGTAAGCTGACCAGTATGAAGGTTTCGGAAGGCAAGCTCGATCAGGAGATCTTCTCCTTGGAGGAGCAATTACGTCGTCTAAGACAAGATGCGGGATCACAGGATAAAGAGCTGCGCCAGAATCGTAATCTGTTACATACGATCGAACAGGATTTGGCTAGTAATGCTTTGGAAACCGTGAAACAGAAAGAAGATTTGAATAGTTATCGTCTGAAGAAGGAAGAGACAGCCGGTACTTTGGATCTAGCTCGGGCGGAACGTTCAGCGTTAACCCGTAAGCTTGAGCTAGAGGAGGGCAAGACCAAGGATCAGCGTCAGGCACTTAGAGTCGTGGAGGACAAGCTGCGTTCTACTGAAGTTTCTGTGGGTCGTCTCGATGTTGAACTTGATAATATTCTTCGTAAGCTGAGTGATGATTACGAGCTAAGCTATGAACTAGCGAAGCAACGTTATCCTGTGCCCGAAGATGTGCCTGCCGCACAAGCGGATGTACAGCGTCTGAAACGTAGCATTTCTGCATTGGGCGAAGTGAACTTAGGTGCGATTGAAGAATATCAGCGTGTTCATGAGCGTTATACCTTCCTTAGTGGACAAAAAGATGACCTGGTCGAAGCCAAGACTACCCTGTATCAAGTTATCCGTGAGATGGAAGATGAAATGTCCAAACGCTTCAAACAGACCTTTGATGCGATCCGTAAACAATTCGGCACGGTATTCTCGAAGCTGTTCGGAGGCGGTCGAGCTGATCTCATGCTGCTGGATCCAGAACATATGCTTGAAACAGGTATAGATATCGTAGCCCAACCACCGGGTAAAAAGCTTCAAAACCTGCAGCTCCTCTCTGGTGGGGAACGCGCCTTAACTGCGATGGCCCTCTTGTTTGCCATCCTGCAAGTGAAGCCGGTTCCGTTCTGCGTACTGGATGAGGTAGAGGCTGCGCTAGATGAGGCGAATGTCGTGCGTTTTGCACAGTATTTGCGTGAGTTCTCAGAACAAACGCAATTTATCGTCGTTACACACCGCAAAGGAACGATGGAAGAGGCGGATGTGCTCTACGGAGTAACGATGGAAGAAGGTGGAGTATCCAAGCTTGTCTCTGTACGTTTAGAGGATGAGGAAGCAGAGATCGCTTAACGGCTTGCCGAAATGGTGATTTTTTTAAGTATCTGCTTTCGAAGCGAGTTTTGTACGAAGTTAAATCAATGAAGTGTCGCTCACAAAACTTTTAGGAGGAAACAAATGAGCTTTTTCAGGAAGTTAAAAGAAAGCATTTCCGGCAAAACGGAAAGTGTAACCAAACAATTCCGCGACGGATTAGAGAAAACCCGTAAAGGCTTTGTCGAAAAGGTAGCAGACCTGATTATCCGCCGTAAAAAAATAGATGAAGAGTTCTACGAAGAGCTGGAAGAAATCTTGATTGGTGCGGACGTAGGTGTTAATACAGTAATGACACTTGTCGAGGATCTGCGCGCCGAAGTGAAACAAAAACGAATTGAAGATGCAGCTGAACTGCAACCCATTTTGTCTCGTAAGCTCATGGAATTGTTGCGCGGCGATGACGATAACAGCCTGAAGGAAAATCCGGATGGCATTACAGTTATCTTGTTCGTTGGGGTAAATGGAGTAGGCAAGACGACTACGATCGGTAAATTAGCACATCGTTACAAACAAGAGGGTAAAAAAGTTCTTTTGGCCGCAGGGGATACGTTCCGTGCCGGAGCGATTGAACAGCTCGAAGTTTGGGGTCAACGTGCTGGCGTAGACGTAATTAAGCAACAAGCTGGCTCTGACCCAGCCGCTGTTATGTTCGATGCTGTTCAAGCGGCTAAGCAGCGGAATGTAGATATCTTGATTTGCGATACGGCAGGCAGACTTCAGAATAAGAGCAATCTGATGGAAGAGCTCAACAAGATTTTCCGCGTTATTCAAAGAGAAATTCCTAGTGCTCCGCATGAAGTACTGATGGTGCTAGATGCGACCACAGGTCAAAATGCGCTTACTCAAGCCAAGCTATTTGGTGAAAAGAGTGGGGTAACAGGGCTCGTCTTGACGAAGCTGGATGGTACAGCTAAAGGCGGAATTGTAGTAGCCATTCGTCAGGAAATGAACTTACCAGTGAAGCTCGTAGGGCTCGGAGAAAAGATGGAAGACTTGCAGCCATTTGATTCTCAGCAGTTCGTGCATGCTCTTTTTGCCGGATTAATTGCTGAGGAAGATTCAGAAGAATCGGAAGAGTAAGTGTAATCCATACCTACACATGATCTTAAAGAAGTCATATTTACAAGGAATGTCCTCGAAGCTATATTTAGTTTATGAGGGCATTCCTTTTTTATAAAATGATTGTTAGTTGTTAATGTAGTGACCTCTAAGGAATTCTTAAAAAGTACAAATGCATCGCGTAGGGTATCCCTTTAAATAACAGCTTTCCCTCACTAATAAGCCTCCAGAAGCGATATTCTATAAATGAGGTACTGATAAATAAATTCCACTGCCCTATAATTGCACCTACAATAAGCCCTGCATTTACGAAATGATCTCCCTGTTCATTCTTTTGCAGTTGCAGAATTAAGGATAGAATATCTTCGTCATAGTATGTTTCGGGAACATTCGTTAGCTGACCTTTGAACCATACTCGAAGCATATCCTCAGTGTTGCTGATTTCTTGCCACTCCAGTTCATACTGTTTTCTCTTCGCGGAGGTAAGGGGTTGCGTATTTTCGGTGTTTTTGATAATAGTTTGCACAGCTTCGTTTGGGAGCTGACCCAGAGACTGGGGAGATAAGCCCATGCTAAATTGTTCAGCAATCCCGGGAAGCTCCTCATAAGCTTCGACTGGATTTATAACATGAATAGGTTGCTTCCTCTCACTAAGAACAGAAAGTGTAAATCGTAGACCTGTCTGATCATGGGAGTTGTTTCCGCACCAAATAGTGATTTTTTTGTCCTCGGGAATTTCTTTTAAGGTCTGAATCATGGCTCCCAGTTTATGCTGGGGATTGAGATGATAACCCTGATCCGGAAATCGTTCTTGAAACCATAACTCACGGGCATGACACCCTTCATCATTATGTAATTTGCACAGCGGTCCAGTAGAGAACGTCTCATTAAATGAAAGTACTCTTATTAAATGACGATTGCCTACACGACTAAGTGCTACCTTCATCGTACCAGCTTCTGACAAGCCAAATAAAAGATAAATATGATTCCGCATAGCCTCTTCCTGCTCCATGGTCATAGTATATTTGTGATCCATTTGTTCACTCTCCTAACGCTCCAAATTATACCATATAACTGAAATCACTTTCCCAGACAACTATATAAAAAAAACAACATATGAAAAATTCATAATAGTAATGCTTGTCACTACTCCTGCATACAATTCAATGAAGAAACTACATTTCAGCACCGGCAACCTATATAAGAGAGAAAGGAAGCGATTCCAAAACGAGGAAATATTCAGAGGTCACATTTCTCTGTTATATATATTGACATCGGCAATAGATTTTACGTATTATGGGAATACAAAACAATATTTTCATGGATATTTTCAGAAATTAAAGTATAGGTTGTTAGTAAAGATAACATTTATCGAAAGGAGTCGGGCTCATGTCCAAATTAGATCCTCTGCCAGGTCTGTCTCCGTATCCGCTGCAACATTTTTTCGATGAAATGTATGCAGATAAGAGAAATGTCCGGCCGCATTACAGACATGTGAATCGCATGTTTTCCGGAATGAGCTCCGAAGAGCTGCAGGGTAAGCAGAATTTGATGCAGCGCAGGATGATGGAGGAAGGAATTACTTTTACGCTATACAATCCGGCTCAGGATCATCCCATGGAGCGTACGATTCCCTTCGATATGATTCCACGCATTATTCCTAAGAATGAATGGGAGAGGCTAGAGGCTGGAATTATTCAGCGTATCACGGCTTTGAATCTGTTCATTCATGATATCTACCATGAGCAGTACATCGTAAAAGATGGAATAGTCCCAAGGCGTATGATCATCTCTAACTGTTATTTCCGGCCAGAAATGGCTGGTCTAAGGGTACCTGGTGGAGCCTACATCACTACCTCGGGAATCGATCTGATCCGCCATCATGATGGGCAATATTATGTGCTTGAAGATAATCTACGAACGCCTTCAGGTTTTTCATATCTTTTTAAAGGCAGAACTCTTATGAATCAGTTGTTTCCTGAATTGTCCTTTGCCAGCTCCATCCGAGATGTTGATCATAGCTTGAATCGTTTCTTATCCGTTCTTCGCAGTCTATCACCCTCACGAAAGTCAGATCCGGTTATAGCACTCCTTACACCTGGGGAATACAATTCTGCTTATTATGAGCATGCTTTTCTAGCACAACAGATGGGTATACATTTGGTTGAAGGACGAGATTTGGTTGCAAAGGATCACAAAATATATTTGAAAGAAATGAACGGACTTCGCCGCGTAGATGTACTATATCGCCGTTTGGATGATGATTTCATCGATCCGTTAGCTTTTCAGCCGGATTCACTTCTAGGGGTGGCGGGTCTGATGAATGCGTATCGGGCAGGGAATGTAGCGATTGCTAATGCCCCGGGGACTGGTGTTGCTGATGATAAAGCGATGTATGTCTATGTACCGGATATGATTCGTTATTATCTGAATGAAGAACCGATTCTTGGGAATGTCCCGACCTATTTGCTAGGCAGGCCTGATGAACGTTTATATGTCCTTGAGAACCTATCTGAAATGGTTGTTAAGGAAACCTCTTTATCCGGGGGTTATGGAATGTTGATCGGAAGCGAAGCTACGAAAGAAGAACTCGCTGAATTTCGAATGAAGATTATCGCAGATCCAGAGCGTTATATTGCGCAGCCGATCATGTCTCTATCTAGAGCACCGGTATTGTCAGGAGGAACAATGGCACCGAGACATATCGACCTTCGAGCTTTTGTATTAATGGGTGCTGACCGTAAGCCACATGTTATACCTGGGGGATTGACACGGGTGGCTATGAAAGAAGGGTCGTTGGTCGTAAACTCCTCGCAAGGTGGTGGCGTAAAAGATACTTGGGTCATGGCTTGATACAACCTAGTGAGGCTAGTTGATGATTAACAAAATGCAGCATCAATTTGTTAAATAAGGGAGTGGCTGGAGATGCTGAATCGAAATGCTGAAGCTTTGTTCTGGATCGGCAGATATATTGAAAGGGCAGAGAATCATGCGCGGCTAATCAATGTTCATTATCATATCCAGCAGGAAGAGGATTTTCATGAAGAAGGACATAAATGGTCAAGGTTAATCGATGCGCTAGGCGTTCGAGGTGAATATATGCAGCAGTTCGAAACCTTTTCCGAGCAGGATGTCCTATCTTTCATCACACTTGATTTAGGCAATTCTAATTCATTATTCTCTTGTGTACATCATGCTAGAAATAATCTGCGAACACTCCGTCAGCAGCTTCCAAGTGAATTATGGGATGTTGTCAACAGCTTCAACCTATGGCTTGGTGAGCGGTCTGTTGCAGATATTATGAGCGGCCCACATCAGTTCTATCAGCAGGTTAAGGAGCGTACAGCCATGTTTCTCGGAGCAGAGCAGTCGGTAATGCTTAGAGGGAATGAGTGGCATTTCATTGAAAGCGGACGGTTTCTAGAGCGGGCAGAGAATACAACTCGTATCTTGCAGGCGGTCATTGCCTCATGCCGATTTAAGGAGCTTAACGCGGTTTATACTCAGTTGCAGGCGGTGCTTAAATCCGTTAGTGGGTACCAGGCGTTTCGCCGTTATTATGCAGATGCTATGTCCCCGGAGAGCATTTTAGATTTCTTGATTGCGAATCCCAAATTTCCGCGTTCCATTCGTTTTTCTTTCCATCAGCTGGAAGAGCATTTAGCAAAGCTTGAACTGGATTCCTCAGAGAAAGGTTCAGGCCATGAGAAGGTTATCCGGCAAGCGGGTAAGCTAAAAGCAGAGCTGGATTATATGGAAAAGGAAGAAATGTCCGGCGAGCTAGTGGAAGATGTGCTTAAATCGCTGGTGATATCCTGTCAAAAACTTGGTAAAACAATGGAGGGCGCCTTTTTTCGGCGAGAAGGAGTGTCTGTATGAAGATTCAAATCAATCATACCACCACATACAGCTATCCAGAGCCGGTTACGGACAGTGTCAATGAGATCAGACTCACGCCACGCACGAATTATCGCCAATCCTGTTATCACCATGAAGTGGATATTTACCCGCCAGCAAATCTTTTAACCTATGAGGATTTCTTCGGGAATCGGGTCCATGCCTATTCGGTTAATAAGCCGCATACGGAGATGGTCATCCACACTAAAGCTACTGTAGTTACACTGGATAAAGCTCAGGGGACAGATCTCCCGAGAACATCTCTTGAAGAACAAATTAGATTGTTAAATGACGAGGGATTTCAGAACCGATATATTGAGTTTATTTTGCCGACACGTTATACCGAGGTGACGCCTGAATTAGTGGAGTTTGCCTCACAGTACCCTTTTAATGAAGCAGAGGATATGTATGAATGGATTCTTAAATTATCTGCGACGATTTATGAACAGTTCACCTATGACCCTGAGGCTACAAGTGTAAATACTACGGTAAAAAAAGCACTGAAGCTTAAACGCGGTGTATGTCAGGATTATGCTCATCTAATGATTGCTGTCTGCCGTAGTGTCGGTCTGCCGTCCAGATATGTAAGTGGATATCATTTTGTTGGTGATTTGCAAGGGAGTAATGCTAATTTTGAGCAAGCCTCACATGCTTGGGTGGAGACTCACATTCCGGGTACAGGTTGGCTTGGTTTCGATCCGACGAATAATGTTGAGGTCAATTGGCGTTACATTAAGTTAGGTCACGGACGGGACTACAAAGATATTGTACCTGTAAAAGGTGTATATCGTGGTGGAGCAGGCACTCTGACCGTGAAAGTGGATGTGCGGAAGCTGGACAATTAGATGTATAGATCTAGATGAAACTCTCAGTTCAAGCTTTTGAACGGGGAGTTTTTTTGTGAAGATGATTCCAGTGTACATGTATTTGGGTAATCTTGATCCATAGTACATCACTAAGAGATCTTAAGGGAGAGATTACATATGAGTCCAAACATAGCTAAGAAACAAAGATTTATTGGAAAAACAGCAATTATTACCGGAGCGGGCTCAGGAATTGGTCGGGCTACCGCTATTAAGCTGGCGAGGGAAGGTGCTAATGTAGCGCTTTTTGATTTGAATCTTGAACGTACCTCATCTTTGGCGGATAAGCTGAACAAGTTTCGCAAAGATTGCGCATTGGCCATAGAGGTAGATACTTCAGATGAAAAAGGGATGGAGGAAGCCGTTCGCAGGACTGTCGAACAATTCGGCGGCTTAGATGTAGTATTCGCTAACGCGGGAATCAATGGTGCGGTGGGACCAATAGAGGAGCTGAGCCTGAGTGATTGGGAGCGCACGATGTCGGTGAACTTGACGGGGACCTTTTTGACCTTGAAATATACGATTCCTCATCTGAAGGATAAAGGGAAAGGTAGCATTATCATCACTAGCTCCATCAATGGGAATACTAGATTTGCCAGCTTTGGGTGGTCTACGTATAGTACTACCAAAGCTGGACAGGTAGCTTTTGCCAAAATGGCTGCACTTGAGCTGGCTAAGTTTAAAATTCGAGTGAATGTGATCTGCCCCGGGGCGATTGCTACCAATATAGATGAAACCACTGAAATGAACGAAGAAGTAGAAGCGATCGTCATTCCGATTGAATTTCCCGATGGTGCGCAGCCGCTGGCGGATGGGCCGGGTAAACCGGATAATGTTGCCGATCTAGTTTCTTTTTTGGCTTCCGATGAATCTATTCATATTACAGGTGCGCAAATTGTGATTGATGGAGCAGAATCCTTATTGTCCTAATTTAGAGATCGCTTCTCGGTATCGTTCATACCAAACATTCCATTCAGCTTTTCGTGACTCCAGCGTCGTACCATCCAGAAGATGCTGGATCACGTCCAGACATACATGCCAGCCAGCTAAATCTCGGGGTGTGTGTGGCGTGAGCGTTCGGATTGTTTCATTCAAGACGAGTAAACATCCTTCTGAATTAGGATATAGCTCAAAGCGAACGGAATCTTCAGCCCACGTAAATTCAAGAACAGATTCATGTTGCAAGGCGGTAATCGTCATTTCCTCAAAGGTTCCGTCTTGCATATCAAACTTGATTAATCCACCTTCACACAGGTCTTCAACACGTAATTCAGTGAACCATAAAGCAAGCTTCTCATTCTCTGTCAGAAAGGACCAGATTTCTGATGCGGGATGTTTTAATTGACGTTCGAAACGAGCGACATAATGATCATCTGTTTTTTTGAGGTTAGCTATCATGTTATATTTCTCCTTTGGACTACTGCTGTAGTCCTTTTTTTATTGTTTAGGAAATTATACAATACAAAAAAAATGTGGATAACTCCGAAGAAAGAGGAAGGAGGGGTGAACGTGAAGAAGCAGGAGACATGAAATAAACGAGGAGTCATCCGTCAGATTCTAAAAACCGAGCGGACCTTATATCCTCCGAAATGCATGTTTTAGTCGAGCCTACGGACAAATGTATGCGAAAAACCGAATACAAATGTGCCGCCAGTAACGTAAATGAGCCAAATGTATGCGAAAAATCGAATACAATGTGCCGACGGTAACATAAACGAGCCAAATGTATGCGAAAAATCGAATACAATGTGCCGCCGGTAACGTAAACGAGCCAAATGTATGCGAAAAACCGAATACAATGTGCCGCCGGTAACGTAAATGAGCCAGCGCTGTTATTCGCCCAGATCACCCAGGAAAGGGGCTTGTTATTAGGGAATAAGTGCAATACGGTCCGTCCCTAATATATGTGCTCATTTCATCGAAATAAAGCCATTCGGTCCGTAAGCGGAACCTCACTACGAAGGTGTATATGGATACGAGTATGGAATTACGGATGTACTCAGCTTGTAACTCTACCTCCAAGGACGACGTCAGGCGTTTTTCTTGTTGAGTTGAGGCTTATTAGAACGAGTATAACAATTGTTCGCATGAAAAAAACTATTGTACGGTTTGGTTAGGCGTCTGTAATATGTTGCTGACAGGGAGCAGAGAATGATGGCGTAGCAGAATGAATTGAATTTGCGGAATGGGGACTCTTGAGTCCTGAGCGATCTGCGAAGGCGAATATGAGGATGCGCAGACTTTTCGGACTGCATTGCAGCTATTTGAGCTTTTTAGTGCTTATTTTAGCGGTATCGGACTGCATAGCTCTTATTTCCACAATTTTTATTAAAAATAGGGTGTATTTGCGTGAATAGGTGCAACTGAGTCCGATAGTGTAGCAAAATAGCCTGAAATTGCGAAATAAGGGCTCCTTAGTCCGAACGATCTGCGATGACGAGGAAGATTCATAGAACGGAGAAGGATCGCCTTTTATAAGAATGCATTGCGGCAGTTTGATGTAAATCTACAGTTATTTATGCTAAAATAGACGCAATTCTGCTTACCATACTTTTGCTTAGGCGGGATAGATCATAGTAGTGGTATTGGTGAAGGAGGCTGCGTATATGGGGATGATGTCCTGGCTGGTTGAGCAGCGGATTCAGGAATCTATGCGTAATGGGGAATTTGGAGATTTACCTGGGTATGGCAAGCCACTGGAGCTTGAGGATTTATCGGGCGTGCCAGAAGAATTACGCATGTCTTTCAAAATTATGAAGAATTCCGGGCTGGTGCCCGAAGAAGTATCTTTGCGTGCAGAATGCGTTACCCTCGAAGGGCTGCTTGCTGCCTGCCACAATAGCGGAGGCACTGAAACTAGTGAAGGCAAGGCAATCCGGGCAAAATTGTCTTTGAAAAGGCTGCGTCTGCAAGAGCTTCTGCGTGAACGAGGCTTAGATAGTAATCCTGCTTTTATGCAATACAGTGTTCAAATACATGAACAGATAATTAGGGAAGAAGAATAACGCTTATTAGGGTCCTGTTGTATGGACATGAGGATAAATAGTGTGAAATAAAAGCAGCTCTTAGTCCATAAAGAGACGAAAGAGCTGCCTTTTTGCGTGCTTCGTTTCACAAGTGTCATTTTACTTGCTTGAAATATACCCATTCTGGATCACCATCGTCTAAATTCTCAATGATTCCGCTTCTTACAAATCCTAGAGAAAGACACACTTGCTGCATGATCGTATTGGATTCATTGGTGGATGTAAACAGCTTTGGGGTTGGAGAGTGTTCTTCAATGTAACGAATAAGTGCACCGGCAATGCCAAGACGTCTGAAATTGGGATTCACAATTACGAGCTGAATAAAACAGCATTCGAAAAAAGTGGTATCGTAACAAGCAAAACCGACAGGCTCACTGTTAATCGATGCTAGAACACATTGCTCATTTAGAATATATTGTTCGATTTTAGGTTTGCGAATTTCGCTGCCAATGACCATGCTATCGATCTTGCTGAGTATAGATAAATCTGAAATAGTGGCTTTAGTTACGAGCATTTTAGAAAGTCTCCTTTTTTATAATATAAGAAAGTTATACTTGAAATGGTAAGTACAGATTGTCTTGATCTTTGAAGTTTTTTCGCACATGATGAATAGGGTTTAGACCACATCAAAGGAAATCATAACATATTATTACAACGATGGAGAGATATAATGAAACAGCTTCCAATTATACAGGTGCTTCCAGACCTGAAACACATACTTCGCTCAACAAGGGCGGCTGTTCTGATCGCAGAACCCGGTGCGGGAAAAACAACTGGAACGCCTCCGGCATTTCTGGACGAGCCATGGATGGCTGGTAAAAGCATTCTTATGCTTGAGCCTAGAAGACTTGCCGCTAGATCAGCTGCAACTTACATGGCGTCCAATCTTGGAGAAAGTGTTGGACAGACGGTAGGTTATCGGATGCGGAACGACACTAAGGTAGGCAAGAATACACGAATTGTTGTAGTGACTGAAGGTGTCTTAACGAGGATGCTTCAGAGTGATCCATCGCTAGGGGATGTGGGTCTGATTATTTTTGATGAGTTCCATGAGCGTAGTCTACATGCGGATCTGGGACTTGCTCTGGCGCTGGAAGCACAGGCAGTACTGCGTGATGATCTTCGGATTCTGATTATGTCAGCAACATTGGATAGTGAACGGGTCTCGGTTATGCTGGGCGATGCGCCAGTGATTGATTGTCCAGGACGAACCTTTCCGGTGGAAACTATCTATACCCCAACTACAGGAAATCTTCCGATTGAAAAATCGGCCACAGCCGCAGTGAGACGTGCGCTTGCTGAACAGCCGGGAGATGTACTTGTATTCTTGCCGGGTGAACGGGAGATTCGCAGAACCCAAAATGAGTTGGAACATGGAAAACTGCCTGACGGAATAGTGCTTCGTCCTTTATACGGACAATTACCACAGGCTATGCAGGATGCTGCAGTGGCTCCATCCATAAACGGCGAACGTAAAGTCGTACTAGCGACCTCCATTGCGGAGACAAGCTTGACGATCGAAGGTGTGCGAACGGTAATTGATACAGGGCTACGTCGTACGCAGATTTTCTCTCCGCGTACGGGAATGCCAAGTCTTACGACGGTTCCGGTTTCGAAAGCCTCTGCCGATCAACGGCGAGGACGGGCCGGGCGGACAGCTCCAGGCGTATGCTACAGGCTGTGGAGTCAGGAGGAGCATAATCGCCTTCCGGATGACAATGTGCCGGAGATTATGGAGACGGATCTTGCGCAGCTCGCTTTGGAGCTGGCGCTGTGGGGCGTGCGCGATCCTGCCGCGCTAGCTTGGCTTGACGCGCCGCCAGCTGCGCCCTATGCGCAGGGCACCGCGCTACTGCGCCAGCTCGGCGCGCTGGACGCCGGCGGCGCCATCACGCCGCACGGCCGCAGCATGGCCGCGCTTGGCGCGCACCCGCGAGCCGCGCATATGCTGCTGCGCGCGGCAGAGCTTGACGCAGCACCGCTCGCCTGCCGGCTGGCGGCGCTGCTGCAAGAGCGGGACCTGTTCAAGGGTCCCGCGGCACTAGATTGCGACCTCACGCTCCGCGTAGAGGCGCTGCTCCGGTTCGAACGCTCCGCCGATACGGGCGGAGCGGACCCTGCGGCTCTGCGCGCGGTGGTGCGCGAGAGCCGCAATTTCCTGGCGCAGCTGCAAGCAGCGCCGGGCGGGACCGTGAACGACATCAGCCTCTGCGGGCTGCTTCTGTCGTTCGCCTATCCCGACCGTATCGGGCAGAAACGCGGTGATGGCGCGTTTCTGCTATCCGCCGGTCGTGGCGTGGCCATGCGGGTAGGGCAACCGCTGGCCCGATCCGCTTATATTGTGGCCGCGTCTGTTGACGATCGAGCCACACAAGGTGCAATCTTGCTGGCAGCTGAGCTAGAAGAAGGACAACTGCTTAAATATCATATAGATCACATCACAGAGGATTCTGACGTGCATTGGGATAAAGAAAGTGGAAGTGTGAAGAAACGCCGCCGAACGATGCTTGGCGCTCTTGTCTTAAAAGAAACGTCACATGAAAGACCCTCTGCTGAAGAAACAGCGAAAGTACTGCTAAGTGTAATCGCAGAGGATGGGATTGATATCTTACCGTGGGAAAAGGGACCTCTGCAGCTTCGTGAGCGGCTAATGTTTATGCACGCCTTACGTTCAGATTGGCCGGATGTCTCTGATGAAGCATTAATTGAGACGCTTGATGAATGGCTTTTACCTTACATTCACGGTATGCGTAACTTGCGCGACCTTCAGCGAATCCCGTTATCCCGTGCGCTTGAGGGGTTGCTGGACTGGAATCAGCGACAGCTTCTTGAACAGGAAGCGCCGACACATATAACAGTTCCTAGTGGTTCGCGTGTGCCCGTGGACTATGCTAATCCAGCTACTCCCGTACTGGCGGTACGATTACAAGAGATGTTTGGACAGATAGACACCCCTAGAATTGGTGGGGGAAAGGTACCTGTCTTGCTTCATCTTTTGTCACCGGCAAGAAGACCGATGCAGGTGACTTCTGATCTTGCAAGCTTTTGGCGTGGTACTTATTTTGAGGTTAAAAAGGATCTAAAAGGACGTTATCCTAAGCACTATTGGCCAGACGACCCCTTGCAAGCAATTCCGACCAATCGAACACGTCCCAAGAAATAATAGGGTCCTTCGTGCACTTGAAATTTTAATTAGATGTTTTGTCTTCAGCTTACAGGGTAATTAACTAGCGAAGACAATTACTAAGGAGGGCTTCAAGTGACTAAAAAAATCGTAGGTATCTTTGATACAGAACAAGAAGCAACCAGAGCAATTGAAGGACTTCACAATCAAGGGTTCAGTAATGATGAAATATCAGTAATCACACGTGATCGTGATGAGCTAAGACATATTTCGGATGATACAGGCACAAAAGCTCCCGAGGGTGTTGCAACAGGTGCAGCTACAGGCGGCGTATTGGGTGGTGTTACCGGACTGCTAGCAGGTATCGGAGCGCTCGCAATTCCGGGGATTGGACCTATTCTGGCAGCGGGACCTATTGTGGCAACGTTAACAGGTGTAGCCGTGGGTGCAGGTGCAGGTGGCTTAGTTGGCGGCTTGATCGGTCTTGGCATTCCTGAGGATGAGGCAAAAGAGTACGAAGGATACGTTGAAAGTGGCAAGATCCTTGTGCTTGTTGAGGATAATGGACGAGGGTATCAAGCGCATGATGTGTTCCGAGACAATCGCTCACTAAATGCTCAGCGTTACGAAGGCGTCTATAACGAAGACACTCGACTAGGTAATTCGATGGCTAACAGAGCAGACCGAACGGCTGAAGTCTACAACCGCGATAAAATCTAAAATGTTAATCGACCTGCTTTTACTATAAACAATCCATTAAAGACTGCACCTCCTAGCGATAAGCTGTGAGGTGCAGTCTTTATTATACATGTGGTATGATATAGATAATAATCCAAATTATAATTGGGGTTTTGAGAAGTAACTGAAAAATGCAGAAAGCAGATACCATGGCAGTTATGTCTGATGTACATAGCAATGTTTATACTTAGAGGCTGTTCTTAAGGAGGGCTTAGATGAAGATATTTGTAGCCGGTGCAGCGGGCGTGATTGGACGGCTATTGCTACCTAAGTTATTAGAAGCGGGACATGAGGTTGTCGGAATGACCCATAAGGAAGAAAATAGAGCATTTATTGAGAAGTGTGGAGCACAGGCGGTAATCGCGGATGTCTTCGATCGAGAGGCCATATTTGCGTCCATTCACAAAGCACAGCCAGAAGTGGTTATCCATCAGCTAACTTCACTAAGTCAGCGGAATTTCTCAGATAATTCCAGGATAAGAATAGAAGGAACACGAAATATTGTGGATGCATCCCTTGCAGCTGGCGTGGAGCAAATCATTGCACAAAGTATTTCATGGGCTTATGAAGCTGGAGAGGTGCCAGCTACGGAGGAAACTCCTTTAGATCTTAAGGCTTTAGAGTCTCGGAGAAGAACGATTGAAGGTATATACTCACTAGAGAAAGCAGTTGCCGAGATCCCCAATCATGTGATCTTGCGGTATGGAATGTTGTACGGCCAAGGAACATGGTATGACACTAATGGCTATATGGCAGAGGAAATTCGTCAAGAACGAATGACAGCGACAGATGCAGTTGTATCATTCCTACATGTGGAGGATGCAGCTAACGCAGCGGTGTTTGCTCTGAACTGGCCTTCAGGCCCTGTGAACATCGTAGACGATGAGCCTGCTAAAGGTTTGGATTGGTTATCAACTTATTCAGATGCCATAGGTGCTCCTGCTCCTAATGTTCAAGAAGGCAGAGAAGGATGGGAACGCGGAGCCTCCAATACGAAAGCTCGAATGGATTACGAATGGAGTCCACTGTATCCGTCATGGAGATCAGGATTTGCTCGAAGCTTGAATCTCCAGAGTGAATGAATTCAGCTACTGGAAGGAAGTGCAGTATGAGTTTACTTCTTGTGATTTTGTTCTTTATTGGTTTAATCATGATGATTAGCAATCAATATGCGATGATCAAGAAAATGGACGAAATGAATGAGTCACTAAGTGAAATTAATAATAAACTTGGTTAGCTAAAGTTGAAAAGGAGTGATGACGTGGGGTTAATAAAAAACTTCTCTCTAGTGGTCGTGAATTTAATCGCAGATCTATGGTTTGGAGTCGTACGAAAACCTGAATTTTATGATAATCACACGGTTACTACAACAAAGAGAGGGTATGTCCTATTTGTATCATTAGCAGGTATTATCGCTGTGGGAACCGCCATTTGGCTATGCTCTAGAATTTATTAAGGAAAAGACTGCCAATAGGCAGTTTTTTTATATTATAAGGTTTCTTCTTATATATTGGACTTCCAGATGCAATTACACTTGCTGTAGTTTAGTAAATAATCATTATAAGTGTTTATTACCAATCATTTACTTTAAGAAGTGATACTATAGAAAATAGAAGGTGAAATAGCAGCGAGGAGGAATTGTACATGCAATTAATGGGATGGTCTGAGGATGAAATATCTTATGAGTTAAGTAATGATTATTCAATTCATAGGGCTGATTCGAAAGAGTGGGGAGTGTATTGCTCCATTTATTATAATATTCAATATATTGGCTTTTTTAGAGAAGATGGGTTCAATTCTGCCCAAAAGAATGCTTTTTGGATCTATAAAGGGGAGGCGAAAATAGGTGGAGTAAGGATGTCACCTAATCGGATCTATCATTTATTTGTTATTCCACCTTTTAACGATACATTTGTGGTGCTTAAACTTCTAAAAAAGCTTTTGATATATTGGTCTGACCGAACGGAGCCTATAAAAACCTTCGAGGTTCTACCGGATCAAGTTCATTTATTTGCGCGGGCAGGATTTTGGCCTGATGAGTTCAGATGCCGCTGGATGCAGCGTCCTACAGATCATTTCGAGGTGGAATGGAACGAAGAATTTAGAATTGAAAGTCCACAGATCGAAGAGGATGGAAAAGGCGCTAAACGCTTTATTCTTGAAGATCAGATCGCCGAATGTAGCTACGCTAGCTTTGCCGGAAGTCTCGAAGCGACTAGAAGAAAGAAATTTTCCTATGAAGATTTTATTCCAAGTGAAGAACCGAATTATACGAATGAAGCATTACTTACCGCGTCAACGCTTGTGTATGATAGGAAATCGGGACAGTTAATTGCGAATTGTCTCTTGGGCTTACAAGGAGATTACGCAGCAGTTTATAGTATTGGTGTAATGCCCGGTTATAGAGGCAAAGGGATAGCGACACTGATGTTGAAAAGAGGACTAAGCCTCCTTAAAGATAAGTATCCTTTCCTTAGATTATATGTCATGGAAGGTAATGATGCGGAGTCTGTTTATACGAATCTAGGATTTGTTCCAGGAGTACAAGAGATACAGAGCATGTATATTCCTGTAATGGATTAGCGAACAAAACATAATACTTACTTAGACACTTGCCTAGAACTTAAAATGTGATTTCTTAATAGAATGTTGTGAAGTCCAGGTTTATAGGGAGGTTCACAACAGATGGTAAAGAAAAAAGCTACTCTTAAGAAGAAAACATTATATTCTCAATACGCGCAGAGACATGTACATGAATTTGAAGGTAGTACGAAATTGGCTGAAGAAGGTGCAGATCGACATAACCATCGCTTTGCAGGTGTTACTGGGCAGGCGATTAGAGTAGGTAATAGCCATATTCATGAAATTGATCTTAGTAGAACTGATTTCGTTAACCATTTTCATAATCTTAAAAAGATAAGAACAGGCCCGGCTATTTCAGTAGGAAATGGCAAGCACGTACATTTTGTATCTGGCCAAACTACATTAAATGATGGTCATGTCCATCGATTCAATTTCGCAACATTGATTCAAGCTCCACTTGTTTAATGAATAAATCTGGTATGAAATGAAGCTCTCAAGGAATGAAAGAGCAAATAAAAAAAGGCTGCCGGATCGCAGCCTTTTTCATCCCATCTAGGCATGTGAGGTTATGGGGAACATGAAATGTTTAGGTAGTTCTTTTAAAAGTGGACGCACAAATAACACATCCTCACTCTGGGGAATTAATGCTGACTCTATATGATCTATGGCATAATCAGGTGTGAAATAAAAATGTATAGTCTCCGTTTCAGGAGAAATAATGCTGTTCAATATCGCGTCGATATCCATACTTGTAGTACTAATAATATCGAAAATATGAAGCTGATGCTCCTCATGTCTAAAGATCACTACGACGTCAGCTTCTTCAATATAGTAAAAAGAATCATGGAAAGGAAGGATAAAATAAAACAGCAGCTGATGTTCATTGTTTACAACGCTGAGTATAGAGGACACCGGAACTTTTCCTTCAGCGAATTTTTTTATCATGTTGAAATCAACGGAGTTATTCATAGATAAGGGACGCACAGAGAAGATTTTAGACGTTTGATTTCTAAGATTAGAAGCGTTAATCGAAAAACTGCTTTCTTGCACACGTTCAAATCCGAATTTAGGATAAAAGTCCAAAGCACTGTCGTTTGCAAATAAGTAAATGAAGTCATATTCATGTTCGTATTTCGCGATAATATGATCTATTAATTTCCTGGATAATCCTTGCATACGATAATCAGGATGTGTCATTACAGTGCCAATTTGAATGGCGTTATACTCTTTTTGATTTATGAGAATCGTCATTTTGTTTATGGACGCATTTGCGATCACATGGTCCCCATCGATATAGGAATAACAAATATATTTGTCACTCCAGCCTCCTTGTTCATACCATGGCGAGAAATCAATCCCGAAGATCGATTTAGCTAAGGCATTAAAGCTATCTTTATATTTTTCGATATGCTTATAATCACTGACCAATTGGTAATCGCTCATAAGTATGCCTCTTTTCCAAAGTGTTTTTCATAGTCGCGTTTAATGGTTATATCTTACTACACCGTTCTATAGTAATGTTTATTATAAAAAAATAATCCCGAAATTATTTGGAGGCTAGAAAATGAGAGAGATAGATTATAGTAATTATTACTGGAAAGACGAGAAAATAAGATTACGATCAATACAAGAAGGGGATTGGGAAGGCTATTATACGAATCGTTTTGATACCCCAGCACGGAGACTCTTACAATGTGCAGTTGAACTACCACCCACCATTGCCGAAGCTAAAAATTTTGCGGAGACTTACGCTGAATTCTCATCGAATAGACTAATGTTTACGATCGAAGATTTGCATGGTGAAAATGTCGGAGGCGTAAATCTAAATAGCATTGATGAGAAAAATGGTACGTTCAGCATTGGTGTGCAGGTGGATAAAGATCATCGAGGTAAAGGGTATGGAACGAGAGCTATAACCATCCTCTTAAAATATGCTTTTTTCGAGCGACGGCTAAATAAATTCAATGAATGTGCGCTTGAAGGTAATGAAGGTTCTATAGGGATGTTAAAGAAAGTCGGCTGCGTGCAAGAGGGCGTGCGACGGAAAGTCATTTACACGAACGGACGATATTATGATTTGATATTGTTTGGATTGACGAAGGAAGAATTTATGGAGAAAAACAGAGATGAACAATCATGAGCTCAATCGCTCGATTAAGGGATTTTCGAGTAATATAGTCCGTTCCACAACATCCCGCACTACTCCCATTATGTGGGAGTTTTTTTGTGGATTTTACTTACTATACTAGAGACATAAAATGTAAGTTTATAGTCAATTATTTGATTTGTATTTTTAATTGTAGATATTTGGAAAGCGTTTTCGTATTGAACGATATCCGCTATTATAAGAGGATAACTAAAAATATGAAAGTTCAGTGTAAAATAGCATCTAAGGAAAAGAGGGCTACGTATGAATATTTTAATTATTGAAGACGATCCCAGCATTCAAATGCTGCTAAAATTGAGCTTAGAGGTGGAAGGGTATCAGACGAAAGCTGTAGGAACGGTGACTAAGGCGTGGGATGAACTTGCAAGATGGTCTGCCGATTTAATTCTGTTAGATCTTATGTTACCTGACCGTTCCGGGTTCGAGCTTCTTCAAATGCTTCAACAACAGTATAAGTCAGTACCGGTAATCGTGCTCACCGCTAAGAATGAAATGAATGATAAAATCCTTGGCTTTCAGTTGGGAGCAGATGATTATCTAACGAAACCTTTTGAGACAAGGGAACTTATCGAGCGCATTAAGGCAGTTATGAGACGAATGAAGATGGTGGCGCCTCCTGAAGTGATCAAGATTGGACCTATTGAAATTGATAAGAATGGACGTACCTGTAAGATAGGGGAACAATGGCTTAAGACAACTAGTAAAGAGTTTGACTTCATGTGGCTCTTATGTGCTCATCCTAAGAAAGTTTTCACTCGCGAAGACTTGCTTGATCAGGTCTGGGGTTATGATTATTATGGGCATACAAGATCCGTGGACATGGTGGTAAACCGTCTTCGGGAGAAAATGAAACCCAACGAGCATCTGATCGCCACTATACATGGGACAGGCTATAAGCTGGAGGTATAGAAGATGGGGCTGCGAAATAAAATGTTTATTCAGCATGCCGTTACGATTGTTATGCTGCTCACAGCGATGTTTTTTATCGTTAATTATACGCTTAACCAAAGTATGATTAAACGGGATACTCAGACGTTAAGTCAGTATTTTGGCTTGCATCGTATTGAGGCATTGAAGATTGTCAGTGATCAGAAAATTAATATAGATCAATTATTTTCAGGTAAGTACGCCCCCTTTATTGCGTCACATTTGGCGTCAAACAGCAATTTTCAAGTACAACTATTCGCACTAGATGAGACGATTGTTGGGAGCAGCAGTGATAAAGAAAACTTACTGAAACGTAACGATATTGAGAAAGCGCTTACCGGGAATGCTGCAACGGTCATAACTGCAGGTGAAGGTACACAATATCTAATCTACTCAGTTCCCTTCTGGTATGAAGGAGAAATTGTGGGTGGATTTCGATATTTATTGGACCTCCATGAGAATTTACAGACATTAAACCAGATGCGTACATGGTTCATCGCTGCAGCTGTAGGATGTTTAATTTTTTCGCTTATGGTCAGCTATTCATTCTCATCTTTGTTGGTAAGGCCTCTACATGCCTTGCAGCAGGCGCTTAAGCTTGTATCCATTGGCGACTTTAGCAGAAAGATACAGGCGAGTAGTCAGGATGAGGTAGGAGAATTAGCCAAGGATTTCAATCATATGTCGGATGCGCTGCAACATCATATCAAAATGTTAAAGTATGAACAGGGAAAGCAGAAAGCTTTCTACGACAACATAACTCATGAATTAAAAACACCATTAACTTCGATTATCGGGTTTTCGGATTTAATTGAAAGAATGAATAAGAAGGATGATATACAGGAGTGTAATACCTATATCCGTAAAGAGAGTACTCGGTTGTTAAATATGGTTGAGGATTTGTTACAGACCTCACTGATTGGTGATGAGGCTTGGCGTATCAAGCTGGAGTGTACTGATTTAGGGGCTGTCATTATGGATAGTCTACGAATCTTAGAGCCGACCCTTCAAAAATCCGCGATTGTTACCACGCTAAAGATCTCATCTTGTGAAGTGAATTTAGATCCCAAGAGAACTCAGCAAGTTCTATTTAACGTGATTGATAACGCTATTAAGCATAGCGAATGCACAAATCTCTATATCGAGTTAACGGAGCATGAGGGCTTTGGGCTGGTTCGTATCATAGATAACGGGAGAGGGATATCGCAACAATTGCAAAGTATATTATTTCTACCCTCGGCAGAAAAACAGGATCGTATTATTTCAAACGAATCACATGGGTTAGGATTACCTCTATGTAAACAGTTTATGGAACTTCAAGGAGGGAGTATCGTCATTACTAGCTCGGAGAAGAAGGGGACAGAGATTCAGCTGAGATTCCCCTTAACACAACAAATGTAAGCGCTGTTACAAAACTGATACAAATTTAAAATTTTTCTGATATATGAGGAGGTTAAAGTAAGTGCCAGAGGATAAGAAAGGGCTTTCATGGTTTCGCCTCATCTTGTTACAAGTCATCATAGGCAGTCTGCTAATCGGCATGTGCGCTTACACTTTTCGAATACCTCTTGATGAAGTGCATGTTGTACCTCGACAGGAGGATCAACTTGACCGCATTGCTGGCGTTCCGATGCGCGTGGATATTACGTATCCAGGCCTAGGGACGATATCCATTGAGGATCCGAAGGAATTGCTGAAATTGAGATCTACTTTTTCTGGGTTGTTATCATCAGGAATGCAGCGTCCACAACAGTTGGTTCCGAGACTTCTGTTGACGGGAACGATGGCCTATCTGGATCAAGAAGATATTCCTTTTCAAGTGGAAACGAATGCGTTTCACTTCGGTGCGGAGTCAGTTAATTCGCTTAATGTAAGTGCTACTATCCGCAAGCTGCAAAGTACACTCATCGATAAGATGTTAACAACGTCGAGTATTGGATCTGCTGTGGAAAACAAGATTAATGATGTGTTCACACTACAGCAGGGAGTACTTACAGCTCTCACTCAGGTTGAGAGGAAGGCGTTGATATCGCAGATTCGTGCAGCAGAGCGTATTATCGATTTCAGCCATTTTGATGACTTACAACGTACACCCGATGCTCACTTTGTCATTCAGCTCACGAATGATTATCGAGTGAAAAAGCACTGGATCCATGTGGATCGGTATAACGGTGCTTACTTCGTGGTCTATGACCTTCTGGATGAGACCAATCAAAGAGTCTATTTCAAACTAAATAATGCCTCATACTGATCTTGAAGGGATGGTTTAGTCAATGGCGAGAAAGAAAAAAAACAGTAAGTCAGTCATTTTATTGTCAGTCATAGTAGTTGTGTTGGTAGCGGGGTTCTTCATGTATAAATCAGGAGTATTTGGCGGTAAAGAAATCAAAAAAATTACCGTATATTCCATTTTTCAAGAGGAAGAGGCTCGTAAAATTCTGGATAAATTCAAAGCTGAAACCGGAATTGACTATGACATCCTACGTTTGCCAAGTGGAGAAGCGGTATCCCGTGTACAGAATGAAATGTCGAATCCACAAGCCGACTTTCTGATGGGAGGGCCAGCAGATTCGCACCAAGTACTGAAAGAGGCAGGTTCATTGGAAGCTTACGCTTCTCCGAATGCTTCTGACATCGCTGACAATATGAAAGACAAAGATGGCTTCTGGACAGGGTTTTATCTAAATCCAATCGCTATAGGTATTAATGAAGAACGTTGGAAAGAGAAATATGGTAGTGATCCATACCCTGAAACTTTTAAGGATTTACTCGATCCTAAATTCAAAGGTGAAATCGGTATGTCTGATCCAGCAACATCGGGTACAGCATATACAGCAGTAGCTTCTTTAGCCCAAGTATGGGGTGATGATGAGATGTTGAACTATATCAAACAGTTGCTACCTAACCTTAAGGAAAGACCTAAGTCTGGCATTGAGCCAATTCAGAAAGCTGCTAAAGGGGAGTATACAATTGGTGTGACTTTCCTAGGCGATCAATTGAAGATTAAATACCAAGGCAACCCAATTGTTAGTGTTGTTCCAGAAGCAGCAGGTTATGAAGTTGGAGCCTTATCCATTGTTAAGGGTGGACCTAATACAGAGGCTGCGAAGAAGCTTATGGACTATATGCTTACCAATGAACCGGGTGAGTTGTATACGCAATCTGCATACGCAGTATCCGTTAAAGCATCAGTACCGATTCCTAAAGGTGGCATTGATATTGAAACAACGAAATACAACGATGCTTATGATTTGTTAAAAGCAGCATCGCAGCGTAAAGAGTTGCAAAATGCATTAAAAGATTTGAAATAAAAGAGCCAATAGGGGTATTGCATGGCTGTACCATATATGGTGACTGTAATGCCCCTCAAATTGGATGGCAGAAAGGTGGGAGTCGCCCCCTATGAAAGAAAAAAAAGGCATTGGGGAGTCGATCAACAGGCTCTTTAAAGATCCATCGTCACTCGTACTTGTACTGACTAGCTTTGCATTTCTCATTCTATTTGTTATTTATCCGCTGGTAGTCGTTGTGTTTACATCTGGATTTGATAATTGGGCAACGTTTTTTAGTAAACCCCGTTATGGAAAAGCGCTATTAAATACGGTAGTTAGCTCATCATTATCCGCTTTTACAGCAACAGTGTTTGGATTTATTTATGCGTATGCGATTCACTACAGTAACATCAGAGGAAAGAAGTTCTTTCGATTTATAGCCTTTATTCCATTATTAGCTCCTTCGGTTATGAGTGGTTTAGCATTCCTATTGCTTTTTGGACGTGGGGGAATGATCTCACAATGGTTAAATACCAACTTTAATTTTGAGCTTGATTTGTATGGATTACCGGGGCTGTGGATTGTTCAGACGATATCCTATTTTCCACTTGCCTACATGACTATAACAGGTGTGCTCCGCGCTATATCACCGAATCTGGAGATAGCAGCACAGAATCTTGGGGCTAGAGGGTTTAAATTATTCAGGACGATTACGCTGAAACTTGCACTTCCAGGTGTTATTAACGCATTCTTGCTGGTAGCGATTAACTGCTTCGCTGACTTCGGAAATCCAAAGCTAATTGGTGGTAACTATTCACTTTTAGCAGTTGAAATTTACGGAGAAATCATTAATAACGAGGCAGGACTAGCTTCGGTCATGGGGATTATCTTAGTAATTCCTGCACTGATTGTATTCTGGGTTCAGAATAAGATTTTATCTAAAGGCTCCTACTCAACGATAACTGGTAAGCCGGTATCTGGTTTGAAACGGATCACTACATCTAAGAGGACAGATGCATTACTTTTCTCTTTTAACAGTTTAATCTCATTGTTCATTATTTCGATGTTTGCGATCACCATTCTTTTCGCCTTTACGAAAAACTTTGGTCGAGATAATACGTTCACACTGGATCATATTATGAAAGTTGTCTTTAGTTCATCTAGTCCAGCCGTTTTGAACAGCTTAGTGTTATCGCTAATTAGTGCGTTGCTGGCGGTGGCTCTTGCATTAGTGCTCGCCTATATAGTAGTTCGCAAACCTTTTCCAGGTAAAAAATTACTAGATTTCAGCGCGGTTCTTCCAATTGCGCTTCCAGGAACATTCGTTGGTCTTGCACTGATTGTTGCGTTTAGTAAAGGTCCGATTGTTTTGCAGGGATCTGCAGCATTGATTGTCATTGCGATGTTACTTAAACAGATGCCTGTAGGTTATCGGGGCTTGACTGCGTCTTTTAAACAAGTGGATAAATCGATCGAAGAAGCAGCCACCAATCTGGGTGCGAGTAGCCGTAAGACGCTAACAACGATTGTATTTCCAATGTTGCAAAAAACCGTCGTAGCGAACTTTGTCTATGCGTTTATGAAAAATATGAATACTTTGAGTACGATAATCTTCCTAATTACCCCTAAATGGGTTGTTGCAGCAGTATCGATCTTTAACTATGCCGAAACGGGAACCTATTATTGGGCAGCCGCTGTGGCAGTGGGTTTGATGGGTGCAACGCTTGGAACACTGGGAGTAATCAAGTTGATCTTCCGTTCCAAAGTGAAAATATTTGATTTCTAATGATTTTGAAGGGAGTGGGCACGATGGAATCCAACATACTACTAGATTTGAAAAATGTGAATAAAGTGTTCGGCAATAACCATGTCTTGAAAAATATCAACTTAAAGATTGAACGGGGGAAGTTCATCACCTTCCTTGGTCCGAGTGGTTGTGGGAAGACGACTTTATTACGTTCCATCGCGGGTTTCTATACCATCGATGATGGTGAGGTGTGGATTGATGGGAATTTGGTTAATGAATTACCTCCATATAAAAGGGGCACTCCAATGGTGTTCCAGGAATATGCCTTGTTCCCGCATATGACGGTATTTGATAATATTGCTTATGGACTAGATATTAAGAAAAGACCTGAAGCAGAAGTACAGGAACGGGTAATGGCTGTTATGGCCCAGGTCAAATTATCCGGACTTGAAGAGCGATATCCCCATGAAATGTCTGGTGGACAACAGCAACGTGTAGCTATGGCTCGTGCCTTAGTGATGAATTCACCGATTATTCTCCTGGATGAGCCACTAAGTAATCTAGATGCTAAATTACGTGAAGAGGTACGCGTTGAACTGCGAACAATTCAACAGGAACTTGGACTAACCGTAATATATGTAACGCATGATCAATTGGAAGCTTTGTCGATGTCAGATCAGATCGTTGTTTTTAATAAAGGAGCTATTGATCAGTACGGTACGCCGCACGAAATATATTATAAACCTCGTACACAATATGTAGCTGATTTTATTGGTTCTACCAATTTTATTGAGGCAGTAGTCATGCAAAGTAAAGAGGGTACGGCAACAGTTAGCTACGGCTTTGGAGGGGATAACGTTACTATTACTACAGAAGAGAAGCTGACAGAGGGTGAGGAAGTTCTTCTGAGTGTTCGCCCCGAATCATTGCGACTAAATCATCCGGACATTAGCGGATTTAACATCATGGGAGTAGTCCAATCCTCGATGTTTCTAGGAGAAAAGGAAAGATATTTCCTTGCAGATCAATGGGGCAAAGAATGGATTGTCGATGCTTATGATATTGGTCAAAAGACTTTCGATGGTCAAGTTCGGATGAGTGCGGCAATAGACAAAATTCATATTATTAAAAAGGTTAGTCCGTAAACTGAAGTAGATGTTCCAAAAAAGGAAAACAGTCGTTTTCCTTTTTTGGCGTATCGTTTTTTTATAGAACGGCGGCTATAGGCTAGTTTAGCGGGAGGAGACGTTCTAATTGAGAATAAAGGTAATTATCATGTCATTGGTTGCGGTAACAATACTTCTTCTAATATATTTCTATCCTGGACAGAAAAGCAATCAGCCTCTCAAAGTATATGTAATTTTTCAAGAGGATGAAGCGCGTATTCTGTTGGAAAAATATAAGAAGAAGACGGGACAGTCTTATGAGCTTATTCGCATGTCTGGCGGTGAGGCAAGCTACCATTTGATGTCGATCAATAAGACTGGCATTGATGTTGTTCTCGGTGGGCCTGCTGATCTTCATGAGCAGCTCAAGAACAAAGGGAAATTAATTCGCTATTCATCACATGTTGCTGATGAGATCCCCGACATTTATAAAGATAAAATGGGCTATTGGACAGGTATATACATGGGTGCATTGGCTATTGGTGTAAATGAGCAGGTCTGGAATCAAGATCCTCAGCTTGTAGCTTTACCTCTTCCGGAACGCTACGAAGACTTATTACGTCCCGAGCTCAAGGGGAAAATTGAAATTCCGGACCCAGAAACCTCAGGTACAGGATACACATTGTTAGCCTCTCTTGCACAAGAACGTGGGGAGGAGCAAGCTCTAGCATTGGTGAGTGCTCTTAAGAAGCAGAGTTCATCAACTACATTCTCAGGAATTAGTTCTGCGCAGCGGCTTGCAGTAGGTGAAGTTGCTGCTGTTATCAGCTTTATGGGCGACCAGCTTCGATTTAAGAATTCGGGATATGCTATACAATCTTCTATTCCTCCACAAGCTGGATGGGAGATAGGTGCAGTGTCGATCTTGAAAGGTGGGAACAACGTGATTGCTGCTAAGCAGCTGGTGGATTTTGTACTGTCAACAGATGCTCAAACAGATTATATGAATTCCGCATTTTCCTTACCTGTGATGCCGAATATTAAGATCCATCCGCTATTGTCTTCTGTTAAGCTGGAAAAATTAATGATTACGTATCGATTCGATATCGCTGCTGCGAACCGGGAGGAATTACTCACTAAATGGCACGAGGCCAATAAACGCTAAGGTATTGTTCAATCATTATTCAGCGGCCATCGAGAACTTTATGGGGTTAAGTTCTCGATGGCCGTTATTTATTACTCAAGAAAACCAACTTTCATCATATGAAAAATTCACAATAGAAAATCACAAAATAAACAACTCTATCTAGTTACTTTCAATAAATTCATCATCTATCCCTATTAAATTTCTATACAAATCGGAAAAAGTGAACCCACTACCACATTTCAGGTTGTGAAAGTTGGAAAATAGTGCTTATACTAGAGTTATAGAAGGTAAGATTAACCAAAAAAACACAACATGAGGAGGGTTTATATGGCGTTTATGATTGCTCAACGGGCTTTTATCAAAGTATATCTTATAACAATGGTAGAACAACATCGCGGGTATGGATACCAGATGCTTGAGGATTTACGTAGAGATTTCAAGGCACATGGATATTCTCCCCCACAGAGCGAAATCTATCGCGCCTTGCATGAGCTGGTACAGCAAGGGATTTTATATCGTACTAAACAGCTAAAAGGGAATGACCCGAAGGTGGATTTTCAAGAAATCGTCTTATATCATTTTACTTCCGATGGAGAAGAGAAAGCGAAGCTATATAAGAAGCAGGTGAAGACTGATCTTGATCGCTGCTTAGGTATTTTAAACAAAGCGGTTGCGGATAACTTCTAGAACTGGAACTTTAGTTATATTTTCAGGATGCTCTCACCCTGTTATAATGGTTACTGCCGGATAATTGCAGTATATACTTGGAGGTAACAAATGATGGATGAACATATGAAACGTCGATTGGACAAACAACGTAAGCTATTCAGCCAACTTGGCATCACTCTAGATGCTCTAACCATACATGAAAAAGAATTCAGTATGAAGCTTCGTGGTTACGATGCGGAGGAAGTGGATACATTTTTAGATAGCGTAATCAAGGATTATGAGCGTTTTTATGCGACAATTGCTGATCTGATGGATAAATGGCAAGAACAGCAGCTGGAGATGCGAGAATTAAAATCAGAAACAAAAGCCACAGAGGTAATTCAGGTTCCTGTACTTCGAGGCATCGACCCTAAGGAATTAGAAGAGGTCATTCTAAAACTGGAGACCAATGTCCGTCAGCTTAAAGAAAAGCTTCCCCAAATTGAAAGCTATTTATAACTCATGAATTTTTGAGTTCAGGAGCTGCGCTTGACATTTATAAATTTACCATTGACGAGTTAGCAGTTCATGATTTATGATATGTTCATAAATGATCATTTATATTTTAGTGGCGTGTTACCGTTAAGGGCATGAGCCAAGGATTGTCTTCATCTCGATGAGACATTTCTTGGCTTTTTTTGTTCCTAATTGACGATAATATGGGAAAGGAGTGATGAGCTTGTCGCGGGAGATCGAGCAATTTCAAGTACAGCGTGTGATTGGGAACAACGTTGTAATGGTTCAGGGAAGCAAGAACGGCAAGGAATATGTCATCATCGGTAAAGGCATTGGTTTTGCTGTGAAAGGTTCAGGTGTGATTGAAGGAAACGATCCTCGTATTGAGAAATTGTTTCGTCTAGAAGACCGCGAATCCTGGAGTCAGTATCAAATATTGCTGGAAGACATAGATCCCAAAGTGATGAGAATAACTGATGAAATAATTGCTGATATCCAAAGTCAATTTCCTGACAAATTAAACGACAAGATTTATTTGGCACTCCCGAGCCACATTCAGTTCACCATTTACCGTCTGCGCAACGGGATGGATATTATTAATCCTTTTTTACAAGAAACTAAGATGTCTTTTCCGAAGGAATTTGATATCGCTTACAAGGCATCAGAGAAGATCAATGCTGAATTTCAGGTGCAAATTCCCGAAGACGAGGTTGGATTTCTAACTTATCATGTGTACTCCGCAGTTAACAATGTATCGGTGGGTCAGTTAGTAAAAGCATCTAATATTGTAAGTGAACTTCTGGACATGATACAGCAAGAACGGAATATAACTTTTGAGCATGGCAGTATGAATCATATTCGATTAATGATCCATTTACGGTTTTCACTGGAACGTATTTTGAAGGGATCACTAATAGATAATCCTTTTGTGAAACATATTAAGAAGGAATACAAGGAAGAATACAAGTTATCTCAAAAGCTCGGTAAAGTGATGCAAAAATCTCTTGGTGTAGATATCCCGGAAGAAGAGCTGTGTTTCCTGGCGATGCACTTACACCGATTATTTCAGACTTTAGTGAAACAAAACTAACATCTTTAGAGGAGTGGAGCATATGTTTTCCAAATGGAAATCAAAAAAAGAAGAGAAACATACTGGACATACAATCGAAATCATGGCACCAATCAGCGGAGAAGCAGTTTCATTAACAGAGGTTCCGGATGAAACCTTTGCTGGTGGTCATATGGGTAGCGGAGTTGCAATCAGACCTTCCGAGGGGATCCTAAAGGCTCCTTTTGATGGCACGGTTGCTCATATCGTGAAATCGAGTCATGCAGTTATTCTGGAACATTCCTCCGGTGTGCAATTGTTGTTACATATCGGAATCGATACTGTCAGTCTTAAGGGCAACGGATTTGTCAGTCATATTGCCTCTGGAGATCAAGTGAAGGCAGGTCAAACCTTAATCGAATTTGATCTGGATGTTATTCGCGCAGCAGGCTGTGACACAATTTCACCTGTAATCGTGACTAGTACGGAGGAAACACCACCTCAAGTGAACGGACATTATGGTCAGGTTACAGCAGGACAGGATCTGATTCTTACAGTGGCTTCAAAGTAATAGGCTGATAGAGCATTACTACTATTGAATCGAAAGGATGATATTGTTATGTTGGCTTTTCTACAAAAATTAGGTAAGTCGCTTATGCTTCCAGTTGCTACTATGCCAGCGGCAGCTATTCTTCAAGGGTTTGGATTGCTTAACTATGAAAAAGATTTGCATCTAGGAGCTACAGTAGGGGGATTCCTGAATCAATATTTTGCTCCATTCCTAAATGCCGGTGCGAATGCGATCTTCGGAAATCTTGCTTTGATATTTGCTGTCGGGGTTGCCATTGGATTTGCCAAGGACGCTGTAGCAGCCTTGTCAGCTGTAATTGCATATATGGTACTGACTAAGATACTAGCTGTCGTACCACTTCAATTCTCCTTCATCAATGATGATGTAGTGTTGAATATGGGTGTGCTTGGGGGTATATTTGCCGGTGCCTGGGCAGCATTTCTATATAAGAAATATCACAATATAAAGATGCCAGATTGGCTCGGGTTCTTTGCTGGTAAACGTTTTGTTCCAATTATTACCGCAGCATCCACGATGGTTCTTGCCGTATTAATTGGAATGATTTGGAGTCCGATTCAAGACGTAATTAGTGATTTCGGAAACTGGGTTGTATCCCTGGGTGCAGTTGGAGCTTTCATCTTTGGTACAGCTAACCGCTTGTTGATTCCGATTGGACTTCACCACGTACTTAATACGATTGCTTGGTTCCAAATTGGTGACTTTACGAATGCAGCTGGTGAATTGGTACACGGTGACTTGTATCGCTTCTTCGCTGGAGACAAAACAGCTGGGATGTTTATGACAGGCTTCTTCCCAATCATGATGTTTGCGCTTCCAGGTGCAGCTCTTGCATTTATTCATACAGCTAAACCAGAAAAACGTAAAATGGTTGCTTCCATCTTTATCGGTTCTGCTATCGCTTCCTTCTTAACAGGGATCACAGAACCCCTTGAATTCTCCTTTATGTTCTTGGCACCAGTACTGTACTTAGTGCATGCTTTACTTACTGGTTTCTCTATGGCGTTAATGTACATTCTAGATGTTAAGCTTGGTTTCGGCTTCTCCGCTGGTTTGATTGACTACCTGGTGAACATGAAACTATCCACTAATGCATGGATTCTTATCCCTGTAGGTCTGTGCTTCTTCGTTCTGTACTATGTGTTGTTCCGCTTTATCATTACGAAGTTCAAGCTTAAGACCCCTGGTCGCGAAGATGATGATGATGCGCTTGTAGCACCTACTGGAGGTAACGGAACAGGTTCAGCTGTTTCTTCCAAGGCTGCTCAAATTCTTGAGCACATCGGCGGACCTTCAAACATCGAAAATATCGATGCTTGTATTACACGCCTTCGTCTGATCGTTAAAGACGAAAAAGCCGTTAAAGATTCCGCTCTGAAACAACTCGGTGCTTCGGGTGTAATGAGACTTGGTCAAGGTGCTGTACAAATCGTATTTGGTCCGAAATCGGAGCAATACAAAGAGGAAATCGAGAAGTTACTATAACTTAACGTACTCCGTTTAAATTTATTAGCAAGGGCTAGTCCGCATACTAGCCCTTGTTTTTTTGTATACTTACAGGTATAAAGTGTTGCAATATATATAATACCTAGTATAATACTTGGTATAACCATACAAAGGAGTCGGTACATATGTCAGTCGACGATTATCTGGACCTTTTAAATTATGCCAAAGCAATTAACGATGGACAGTGGCAGGCTGACATCATAGAGAGCTTAAAGAATCTTAACACAGTATCGGAAGAACCTCAGGTTCAAGAAGAAAGTGTGATAGAATTATGGTCACGGTTTGATTCCGTTAACATATTGATCATGAAGTTGTTTGAGAAGCTGCGTAAGAATGAAGAATCAGATGAAGTGTTACATTGGAAAGAACAGCTGCTGGAGCTTAAGCTGGAGCGGAGTATTTTGTCCAAAAAGATTCTTAACCGATATATTCGAATTCGATAATTGGAATCAAAACAGATAGGTAAGACCAATAATGAAGACAGTTACCTTATTAATTAGGGGCTGTCTTTTTGTATGTTTTATAATGGATTATGATAATTATGAAGAATTCTGATACAAAAATGTACTGACAGTCGTCTTACTTATAGCTGCAGCTGATAAGGAGGATTTACACGATGGAAATTCCGGAATCTGAAATTTTTAAAACAATATTTTATGAACATTACCCTGTTGTCCGCCGTAAGCTTGCCGCTTTGGTACGTGATGAATCGGCGGCTGATGATTTAGCTCAAGAAGTTTTTCTGAGATTGTACCGTAATCCACCAGATGATCCAGCAGCGCTGGGTGCCTGGCTTCATAGAGTCCTAACTCGTATTGGATATGATTATTTGGACAAAAAAGCAAGGGAACGGCGACTGCAGAATAAACAAGAGCAGCTTTATGATGCTAGTGAATCTCCCCCTTCAGGTGAAGAAGTCATAATTAGTAAGCTAGATCAGGAAGATGTACACATCTGGCTGAATGAATTGCCTGAAAGAGACAGACAAGCGCTTCTTCTTCGCTACTCGGGGTACAGTTATGTGGAAATCGCGGGAGAGCTTGGAGTAAGGCCTCCAGTAGTAGGGACCCTGCTTCACCGAGCGACAGAGAAACTAAGACAAAATGCAACGAAGGCGATACCCCAGACGAAGTAGACTTCTTTTGATGAGAAGTTACGAAGTAATCTTTAAAATCAGGAGGTATAATAATGAGTAACTATTCAGGAAAGCAAGATAAAGATAAGCAAAGTACAGACGAAGCCTGGGTCAAGCTGCAGAGTAAGTTAGAGAATGAGCCTTATAATCCTCAATGGGCAAAATGGAGTCAAAATACGGAAGCCCAAGTTGAGGATTCTGTTAACTTAAGTCAGCCAGAAAATCTAGAGAACCTTGAATCAGAGTCAACTCCAACGGTAGTACAGGACATACTTGAAACTACCCATGATAAGAAAGTACAACGTCCGCGTCGACTGCGTATGAACCGTCGTCGGAAGCTAGGAGTTGTAGCTGCGAGTGTAGCTGTTTTTGCAGTCATTCTCGCGACCCCAATTGGAAACACAGCAATGGCATCCATTCTGAATCAGTTCCGGATGGAACAGGTTACGGTTGTTCATGAGAGTGATCTGCGTAATATTTTTACACAGGTGGCTGAAGACGGTGAACTTAATCGATCAATTAATCAATTCGGTGAGTTTACAAACGCTAGCGGGGCTTACATTGGTGAGTTGCCTGCGGATCAACTGAAGGCTACCCTAGGTTATCCAGCGAAAACAGCTGCTTTAGTGGAAGGGCATAATTCAGTTACGGTGGGTGCTTCACAAGATATCACGCTTAATCTGAAAGTGGACGAAGTGAACAAAGCCCTGAAAAAAATTGGAGCAGAACATCTGCTGCCCGAATCGATTGACGGTAAACCAATTACACTTCATATCCCGGAATTTGTGAATTACAATCTCTCATCTGACGAAACGCATTGGGCAAGTCTGTCGCAGATGAATGCACCTGTACTTAACGTTGATCCTTCTATTAAAGTGGAAGAGGCTTTGGAAGCTGTAATGAATTTCCCACTGCTCCCAGATTACTTGAAGACTAGCTTAATGCAAAGCAGAGTCTTATCCGGAGAAATCCCAATGCCGTTAATCGCTGGTGAAAATACGGAGCAAATAACTGTGGGTGACACTTTAGTCATCGTTGACAATTATGAATACAGCCGCGGTCCTGTATATCAAGCTACATGGATTCAGGATGGACAGCTATTCAATTTGTCAGGTGAGCTCTATTCGAGTAAAGAGAAGCTTATGACCAAGGTTCAGGAGCTGATTGAATCATGAGTACTGCAGCAATAGAAGCCAAGTCCCTAACTAAAGAATATGATAACGGGCGCGGTTGTCGAGATGTAAGTATTACTGTAGGGAAAGGGGAAGCCTTTGGCTTCCTCGGCCCTAACGGTGCAGGTAAAAGCACCTTTGTAAAAATGCTTGTAGGACTTATACATCCATCAAGTGGCAGTGGAACTCTGTTCGGGCATAAGATTGGTTCGCTAGAAGCTAAATCGCTAATCGGTTATTTACCCGAATTGTACCGTTATCAGGAATGGCTAACGGGTGAGGAGGTTGTGAGGCTGCATGCAAGACTATGCGGAATGCAGCGGTCTGTAGCAGATAAGAGAATTCCACAACTTCTTGATGAGGTTGGAATAGGTAAGCGTGGACGTGACCGAGTGAAGCATTACTCTAAGGGAATGCAGCAAAGACTGGGTTTAGCTTGTGCACTTGTTAATGAGCCGGCTATCGTATTTTTGGATGAGCCCTCATCGGCACTAGATCCAATCGGACGTCAGGAAGTCCGGCGTATATTACAGAATCTAAAAGAAAAAGGGGTTACGATATTTCTAAACTCTCATCTGTTAGAGGATGTTGAAGTACTTTGCGACCGAATGGCGCTACTAAATAACGGAGTTATTCTCCGGCATGGTAAAGTGTCCGAGGTGTTAAACAAGCGTATGAGCTGGCGATTTAAAGTAGGCGGCTATGCGCCTATTTTATTGTCGTGGCTAAAAGATCAGACAGGCTTGCAGATCCGGGTGTCTTCCCATACCGAAGAATCCATAGACAGTAGTAGGGTTTGGTTGGAAGCGGAGCTGGAAAGTGAAGAGCAGGTGGGTTGGCTGAATACACTGATTATAGAACAAGGGATGACCTTATATGAAGTTTCACATCAGCAAGAACGTCTAGAAGAGTGGTTTATGAATGCTGTATCAGGACTAAGCCACAGAGGTGAACATGAATGAGAATTATAATGGGTATGACCTGGAAAGAACTGATGCGCAAAAGAGTAATGGTGCTGACATTAATTATGACCGTGGTCTTTCTTATTGGGTTTTGGTTTATTGCGGGTACGATCGGGCAAAGTTCTATGTCTCACGGATCGAGTTTTCCTAGCGGAGAAGAACTCCTTATTCGTTTTACAAATGGTTTATTTATTTTATCGTTTGGATTTTTCTTCGGAGCATTTGTAATTGCTTTTTTAGCTATTTTTAGTTCGTTTTCCGCCATTTCAGGTGAGGCAGAGCAGGGAGTGATGCAAGCCTTGCTTCCAAGACCAATTCCACGATGGAAATGGTACGCAGGTCGCTGGCTTGGTTATGTAACACTAGGAATAGGTTATGCACTTATTTTATTTGTTTCTATATTGCTAATTACGCAAGCCCATACCGCAATTCCAAGAGATGGATTAGCGTTATTCAAATCATTTTTGCTCTTTTCTTCCATCGTACCGTTGCTAATAACTGTTTCTATGCTGGGTTCAGGATTCTTCTCAGCCCTTGGGAATGGAGTCTTTATGACGATGCTTTATGGAGCAGGATGGCTAGGAGGAATGATTGACAAGGTAAGTAGTTCATTATTATCTAAGCCCGAAGCACTTAGCACTCTAAATAATATGACGGGTATAATGTCCTTACTTATGCCTGTAGATGGGTTACAGCGCAGAATGACTGCTGAACTGTTTAGTATTAACGAAATGAACGGGATGTTTAACGCTTCCAATAGTCTATTTGGGCTAGATAACTTCACCTCAGTCCCATCTAATTCATTTATCGTCTATGCGATCCTCTATACACTAATAGCGTTCTTAATCGGATTGTATCGTTTTCAACGGAAGGATCTATAGCAGTTTAACAATATTTCGAAGAACTTAAAATGCCCTTTTTGTTGCCGGATTTACGGAACAAAAAGGGCTCTTCAAGTTAGTATAAGTCGGATTAATTTGTAACACCAAGCTCAATCCAGTCTGTTGACCAATTTCCAATTTCACCAAGTATAGGAGCCAACGCGGTTCCTTTTGGAGTAAGGGAGTACTCAATGCGTACTGGCATTTCTGGATATACGGTTCGCTCAATAATACCTTCGATTTCCATTTCTTTTAATCGGTCAGATAACACTTTACCACTTAGATTGGACAGACAGCTTTCTATTTCGCCAAAACGACGTGGACCTGGCATAAGCACGAAAACGATCAGCGCGACCCAACGTTTACTTAGCAAGTCTACCGCTTTTTCAAAGCGAGGACACATGTTGAAATCATTCATAATATCACCTCGACATTCATTATATCATAAACTTACATAAAGTAATTATAAATATTTAAAGATATATTATAACTTGACGAAGTTATATTACAATGATAAACTTACTTACAAATAGTTACTTATATTTTAACTAATATTCGATCCTTAAGTTTAGCTACTGCTAAGCATCGATGGACATTGAGGAAGGTGTACCCATGATTAAACCAGATATTATTTCTATCCTACAAAATAAAATTACTCGAATTCCTTTAGAAAACAGTACAAATATATTAGTTGGACCGATTACTTTACCCGTGAATTTAGACGGAGAGACTGTTACTTTTAAATGGTACAACTGGCTGAACACTACGGATGCAGAGCTTCTTGGTGATAATAGTGAAGCAACAGCCGCTTTGATTTCAAAGTTACCATCCATGAGCCTCGCAGATGGTCAGCAATCCAGTGTTTTAGTATATGGTGATTTCGAAGGCTCAGATGAAGCATTGATTCGGATGCATAGCATTTGTCATACCGGCGATATTTTTGGCAGCAAACGTTGTGATTGTGGCTTCCAACTGCATCAGTCCATGAAAATGATCGTAGAGCACGGTTCAGGTGCGTTATTCTATCTTGCTAACCATGAGGGTAGAGGCATTGGACTGTTTAGCAAATCTTTAGCGTATCTTTTACAAGAAGAAGGATACGATACAGTTGAGGCTAATTTAGAGCTGGGTTTTTCTGATGATTCAAGAAATTATGAAGAAGCGATTAGCGTTCTACAACATCTACGTCATAAACCAGTCACGTTAATTACGAACAATCCGAAGAAACTGGAAGCACTCAAGACTGCAGGTATGAATGCTGTGAAAAGAGTACCGCTGTGGGGAGATGTATCTTCTTTTAACGAGAAATACTTACGCACCAAAGTGGCTCGTTCAGGACATTTAGAGGCAGTGAAAGAAGCGAATCCAATTGTAGGAAGACTGGCTAAGTAAAAATTGAGGTAGTGCTTTTGCACTTCTTCAATTATAATGGGTTACTGGAACCCAACTTTAAGCTTAGTGAGGTACAATATGACTGCTATTCAAGTACAAGACTTACGCAAAACATTCAAAGTACAAAAAAACCGCGAAGGTCTCAAAGGGGCCTTCGCTGATTTGTTTAAAAGGGAGTATACGGAAGTAACTGCTGTGAAGGATATTTCCTTTTCCATTCCCGAAGGTGAGATTTGTGGTTATATCGGCGAGAACGGTGCTGGGAAATCAACCACGATCAAAATGCTCACGGGCATTCTCGTACCCACTTCAGGAAATCTTACGGTGGGTGGGTATGTTCCTTATTTGGAGCGCGAGAAATTCGTGAAGAATATCGGTGTAGTGTTCGGGCAACGCAGCCAGCTATGGTGGGACATTGGGGTCATTGAATCCTTCCAGCTGCTGCGCAAGGTATACCGGGTATCTGAACAAGACTTCAAGAAACGGCTGGATGAATTGGTCGAACGATTGCAGTTGCAAGAACTACTGAATCGTCCTGTTCGTAAGCTCAGTCTCGGTCAGCGGATGCGTTGTGAATTAGTCGCAGCATTACTTCATAACCCTTCGATTGTATTTCTGGACGAGCCAACCATTGGTTTAGATATTGTGGTGAAGTCAGAGATCCGTGAATTCCTTAAAGATATGAACCGTGAGCATGGAACGACCATACTGTTGACTACACATGACCTGCAAGATATTGAAGCCCTTTGCTCGCGGGTGATTATGCTTGATGATGGTCGAATTATTTATGACGGCGGACTAGAAGATCTGAAACAGCGCTGGGGAACCGGACGTGAAGTTCAATTTCAATTCGGAAATGCAACGAAACGGCAATTACTTGAGCTTTGGACTGAAGGGATGCCGGTTACTTGGTCTGCAGACAACGATCTTGGAGCATCGGTTTGGATACCACTGGATATAAATGTATCCGATGTTTTGGGACGGGTAGTAGGGAAAGCCGACATTACTGATATCAAAATCATTGAGACGAATACGGACGATATTGTTCGCAGTATTTATCAATCCGGGTCTGCGGATAAACCAGAGAAACAAGCTGCCGCTCTGAAGGATGAAAGAGAGGCTTTACATGTCTGATAAGCTTAATGCTTCAACAGCTATGTCCTCGTCCTCAGGAAGTTCGTCTTCAGGTGGTCCTCCAGAGAATAGTCGTAGATTACTATTTGGGGCGTACTTAGATTTTATACGAATCCGGTTCCTTACCATGCTTGCTTATCGAATTAACTACTATTCAGGTATTCTTATCTATTCACTGAATATAGGGGTTAACTATTTCACGTGGATGGCAATCTATGGTAATGGGGATTCACTTGGTGGTTTTACCGCAACACAAATGACGTCATATGTAGCTGTTTCTTGGATGGCTCGTGCGTTTTATTTTAATAATCTAGACCGTGAGATTTCTACGGATATACGAGACGGAAGTATCGCTATCCAGTTTATAAGGCCCTATAACTATGTCTTAGTCAAAATGATGCAAGGACTCGGAGAGGGAATGTTCCGCTTTCTCTTGTTTATGATTCCGGGTATGGCTATAGCGATGTTGTTGTTCCCGGTTCAATTACCGACAGCACCATCTGCTTGGGCGGGTTTTCTTGTAATGCTCTTTTTCAGCTTTTTGATTAATTCACAGATCAATATTATTACTGGGCTCTCGGCTTTTTTTGTTGAGAATAATGAGGGCATGATGCGTATGAAGCGGGTAATTGTTGATCTGTTCTCTGGTCTGATCGTGCCGATCAGTCTGTTTCCTGACTGGCTATCTTCTATACTTAAGGTGCTGCCGTTTCAGGCGATTACTTACTTGCCGGGTTCTGTATTTACAGGACGGGTGCAAGGGGTTGGGATTTGGAATGTACTGGGGATACAGATTGTTTGGTTCCTGGCATTACTGATTCCAATTGTCTGGTTATATCATGCGGCGCGGCAGCGTCTCTTCGTGCAGGGAGGTTGAGGAAACGTGTATTACCTTGGATTATTAATTGAATACATTAAGAACTATATGAAGTCCCGGCTCACCTATCGCGCCGATTTTTGGGTAGAGGTCATATCAGATTTGCTCTTTCAGGCTACAAATTTTATCTTTATACTAGTAATCTTCATGCATACGGATAGCCTTGGCGGCTGGAATCAGAACGAAGTAGTGTTCGTTTATGGGTTCTTTATGGTGCCTTTTGGGGTGTTTAGTTGTTTTGTGAATCTATGGGGATTCAGTGAGCGTTACATCGTCAAAGGTGAGATGGACCGTATTTTGACACGTCCGGCGCATAATCTGTTCCAGATCTTTTTGGAAAATGTTGATCCACCAGCACTAATGGGCTCATTCATAGGTATTATTATTATGGCCATCAGTGGTAGTAATCTGGGTCTTCCCTTTGAATGGTGGACGATACCGGCTCTGATCATTCTTACATTAAGTGCCGTCGCCATCTATACTGGAATTTATACAACATTGACTTCGTTGTCTTTCTATTCCGATGCACCAACGGGTATTCTTCCTCTAATGTACAATATTCAGACCTATGGCCGTTATCCGGTAACGATTTACAATCGTGCTATTCAGGTACTTCTAACTTGGATTATCCCGTTTGCATTCGTCGGAGTTTATCCAGCAGCGCTCTTCCTGCAGCGTGAAGAAATGACGAGCCTGGCGCTGATGACACCTGTTGTAGGTGCGATATTCCTTGGGATTGGTCTGTTAGCTTGGAGTTATGGAGTTAGAAGATATAAGGGCGCGGGATCTTAAGCTAAGCTAGTGTCTTCTTAAGTTGGAAAGGCTACCTTCGGGTAGTCTTTTTTTTCACTCCTAATTCATGAATATGCTAAAATCATTAATAACTACAATGGGGAGGAATCATAAATGAATGTGTTAAATATTTTACCATCACCCGAAAACTTAAAAAAACTCATGAAAATATTTGCTTCTCTAAATATTGTCCTATGTCCAGAGGAATGGCTTCGCTATCATAGTTTTGTTTCTGAATTCGATAAGAATGTTTCCTTAGCATCGATTGACAATGGATCAGGTGATCATTTGTTTATTATTTTTTCACCTCAAGGAACGATAATTAAAGGATTTGATCATGAGTCAGAAGTAAGTCCATATGCGCGCGATGAACATGAAGTTTGGCCAGGAATCTATGAAGAAGTCCCGACCTCACTATTGTCTTTACTGGAAGATGAGGCGATAACTAAGGATGATGTTACTTTTTGTTTTTGGCGTGGAAATAATGACTTGACGTGGCAAAAGGGGAAGGTAGAGATTCCAGCGGGGACAGAAGATGGTTCGGACTTTTTGCTAGGAACTATTTTCCGCACAGCTGAGGATTTTGTGGAATTTGCCGAAGGTTATTTTGAACTCACACTCCCCTTAGAGGTTGTTGCACAAGTTTATGAGGGTGCAGCTATTACGAAAGAGATGATTAAAGCGTTAAATCCTGATGGTGATATTGAGAAAATCCTTCAGGAATTAGCAGAGCTAGACTCTTAGGTAATTATCGATTTGAAAACAGAGAGGGATGCGAAAAAAATGAAGGGCTGCCGATAGGCAGTCCTTTATTTTTTGATCGGAAGTATTTCTTAATGAGGAGCAAAAATAGGAAATAAAAACAGAATACTTTCTCTTTATCAAAGTTTTATTTACATATATCATTTTACTAAAGATACAAGTGAGAGGGATAAAACTTTACATAATTCAAGCGATCTTAATAACTCTCAAATCAATTTCGTGAGTGTGAGTTAGGTTCCAGAGTAGAGTATTTGGAGTGGAAGTTTTAAAATATTGTTTTTCAAAGAGGGGGCAGTTTATTATATGTTTGGAATTATGGCTATTTCCGGCCTGTCTTTTCTTCTAGTGGCGATATTTACGCCGTTGTTGATCTGGACACTGCACAGGCTGAGGCTAACGCAGCCAATTCGCTCCGAGTTACCAGCGGATCATCAGGCCAAACGTGGTACACCGCTTATGGCAGGGTTGGTCCTGCTTATCGGGATAGCGATCTCGTTACAGTTTCATCCCGGACCTCTAATGTTACTCTTATGCGTCACGTTTTTGTTGTTCAGCTCAGTCGGATTTCTCGATGATTTCAAAAAGGCTTTTTGGCAAAATCCGTCCGGCATCACCGGTCGCTCAAAGCTAGTGTTACAATTTATTTTTACTGGAACCATTTTGTATGTGTTGTTCCATTCGTTCGGCCTGACGAGCGATATTGGGTTATTTCAAGGGCACTATTTGCAATTGCCTTTGTACCTTTATGTCGGAATCATTTTGCTGTTTGTGGTGGGCTCCGCAAATGCCATCAATTTTACGGACGGTCTTGATGGGCTACTGATCAATGTAGCCATTCCAACGTATTTTTTCTTTTTTATGATTTCGGACAAACCTGAAGTGCAGACATTTTCCCTTGTCATGATTGGCTGTCTGCTGGGGCTGTTCCTTTACAATATTTACCCGGCAAGAGCGTTTATGGGCGATACAGGATCGCTGGCGATCGGTGGCTCTCTTTCCATTTTAGCTGTCATTGAGAAGGTCGAGCTTTTGATTCCGATTTTGTTTTTCGTCTATTTTGCGGAGCAGTTGTCGGTCATATTACAAGTTTGGTACTATAAACGAACTAAGCTGCGGCTGTTCCGAATGGCTCCGATTCATTACCATTTCAGCTTAAAATATGGATGGAGCGAAAACAAAATCGTGATTATATTCGGTTTCATTTCGTGGGTATCCGTACTGATTTGCTGGTTAATTTGGAAATATCTCATGCACTAAATAAATTTTGCATTTACAAATCTATAAAAGTAGATATAATAAAATGCATGGAACCTTTAGTGATATTTAAAGCTTTGTCTAACGAGACGCGTAGTCAGATTATGATGTGGTTAAAAACTCCAGAGGAATTCTTTGATGAGAAGCCTTATTTACAACAAGGCCTTAGTTTTCGAACTGGAATATGCGTGGGAGATATTCAAGCTAAAGCGGGACTTGCACAGTCTGTTATCTCGAGTTATTTGTTGACAATGCAAAAAGCTGGTTTGTTGGAATCTGAGCGAATTGGGAAGTGGACGTACTATCGTCGGAACGAGAAGACAATTCAGGAATTTTCCGAGTATATTAAACAGAAACTATAAATGAGAGGAGGGAAGACTTTTTTTTGATAATACATATCTACAAATCTGTATATGTAAATATAAATGGAGGATTATTTTAAAAATGAAAAAGATTAACCCGTTGCTTATCATTATTCTGGCTTTAGGTGTATTTGGTATTATCACTACGGAAATGGGAATTATAGGTGTTCTTCCGCAGATAACTCAAAAATTTAATATATCGACTTCACAGACTGGATGGCTTGTAAGTATATTTGCTTTAGTTGTTGCCATTTCTGGTCCATTTCTAACATTACTGGCTTCTGGTATTAATCGTAAAGTTATTCTATTAACGGCTGTACTTATTTTTGCAATTTCAAATGTTGTGTACGCTTATACAACAATGTTTGAAGTAATGCTGATTTTTCGTATTATCCCTGCTATTTTTCATCCTGTCTTTTTTTCAGTTGCTCTTGTGACCGCTGCTCAACTTGTCCCACCAGAAAAGAGTACTAAAGCAGTTACAAAGGTTTTCGCCGGAATCACAGTCGGGTTTGCTTTTGGTGTGCCTTTGACTTCTTATCTCGCGGACAAAATATCATTAGAAGTTGCTTTCCTGTTTGGTGCTGTTGTAAGTATAATTGCCTTTTTAGGGATACTCGCTTGGCTTCCTTCCATGCCTGTTAAAGAAAAAATGTCTTATGGCAAGCAGCTTGGTATACTACGCAAACCCCTATTGTGGTTAAATATTGTGACTGTTATTTTTATCTTTGCAGCTATGTTTTCTGTATATAGTTACTTCGCTGAGTATCTTGGTCAAGTAACACATATGAATGGATCATGGATTAGTATCATGTTGATGGCCTTTGGTATAGTCATGATTTTTGGGAATTTTTTATTTGGGGGCCTTTTGCATAAAAGCATTCCAAAGACCGTCATCATGTTTCCTCTGCTATATGCGGTAACTTACCTCTTCGTTTATTATCTAGGATCTTATTTCATTCCGATGGTTATTATCATAATCATATGGGGGGCAGTGCATTCCGGCGGACTCATTGTCAGTCAAGCATGGTTAACGACCGAGGCAAAAGAAGCTCCCGAATTCGGTAACAGCTTGTTTATTTCATTTTCCAACCTTGGAATTACTATAGGGACTGCTATCGGTGGTTGGTTTATTTCTCATGAAGGAATACATCAACTCATCTGGATCGGAATTATGTTTTCCCTGCTTGCTTTCTTATCGATCATAATCAAAATAAAAATTTCTAACTTAAACGTAACAGAAGCTAAGCTGGGTGATTAACGGAGATTATGAATTTATTAAAACAGCGACAGCCATGTATCTTATTTTTCTGATACATAGCTGTCGTTGTTTTCAATATTAAGTATTACAAACTTGTGTTTTTTACTATTTTGATTTATTTTAATTAGACCCCATGAAGCTATTACATATGTATAAGAAAGAGGTTTATCCATGAATAAAACGTATCTATTAAAAATCTGCTTAGCCATCACCCTCATACTCGGAACAGCTACCGCTTGTACTTTCGCCGAGCAGTCTACTCCAGATCAAGCTCAAGCTCCATCTCCATCTATAACAACAAGTCCTAGCCATACTGCAAAGAATACACAAGAGGATAACAGACGTTTATTAGATGCTAAGGTAACACGGGTAGTTGATGGTGACACCATGAAGCTGACTATCGACGGTAAAAAAGAAACAGTACGCTTGCTACTAGTCGATACCCCTGAATCCGTTAATCCGAACATTCCTGAGCCACAGCCATTTTCGATAGAAGCCTCTGATTATGCCAAAAAGATGCTTACTAATAAAGATGTGCAAATTGAACTAGATGTATCAGAACGAGATAAATATGGTCGTCTACTCTGTTATCTCTATATCGATGGCAAAATGTTTAATGAGCTTCTGCTAGAGCAGGGTTATGCACGTGTGGCATATGTATTTGCACCTAATACGAAATACGTAGATCAATTTAGAGCTATACAGGATAAAGCAAGAGAGCAGGGAATCGGCATCTGGAGTATTGAAAATTACGCGCAAAACAATGGTTTTCATGTTCCAAAAACGAAATAAATATCAAGTAATCAGGATTTATAGAGCTACCATGAGGTAGCTTTTTTTATATTAGGGAGAACATACACAGAATGGATGTATTTGACAAGGCGATTCTTTAAATGGGATACTCTAGTAGTTGGTATTAGTATCAGGTTACAATTCGAGGAGGATTGCCCTTATGAAATACTTCATTATTACAGGGACTTCAAGAGGAATTGGAGAGTCAATAGCAGAACAATTAGTCTCTCCTGATCACTATCTGTTTTGTATCTCACGTGAAAGAAATGAGAGTTTAGTGAGCAAAAGTAGTAATATAACCTACTATGAGTTTGATTTGAATCACATTCATCTGATTGAATCTCTGATGGGGAGTATTTTCAATTCTATTGACGTGTCAAAAGCGGAGGGAATCTACCTTATTAATAACGCTTCAATGATTGCTCCTGTCTCATTTATTGATACAGCTAGGGTTGATGAAATAATGGGAAATATAAATGTGAATTTATTAGCTCCCATTATACTAACCTCAATGTTTATAAAGCATACAAATGGTCATCTAATCGACAAAAGGATCTTAAATATATCATCCTCTTCTGCTAAAAATCATCATCCTGGCATGAGTCTGTATTCAGCAGCGAAAGCTGGACTAGATGTTTTTTCACAATGTGTGGGACTAGAACAGAATCACTCCAAAACACCAGTTGGAATTGTATCGATCTGGCCAGGAATGATTGATACCAATCTGCAAAAAGAGGCTAGAAGCCAGGATAAATCAACATTTCCATCAGCAGAGATATTTGAGGTGGTTAAGGATACTGGGATGCTCACAACAGCACAGGAAACAGCACAACAAATCATTGAGTTTTTGTTTAAGCCTAATTTTGAACACGGTGCAGTTGTGGATATTTATGATTACTCAAAACTTCAACAGCATTTAAGTATATAAACAGACTAAAATAACTACTTTTCGGAGTGTATTATGCGAGATATAGATTACAGCATTTATTATTGGCAGGATGATGATCGGATCTGGACTTACTGAAGATGAATTTCTGGAAAAGAACAAAAAAACAAGCCATTTAGGAAAAGGATGCTGTGTAATGAGCAATTATATTATGGAGCTAAGAAAACTAGTAGGTAGCAGGCCGCTTATTATGGCAGGAGCCTGTGTTTTGTTGTGTAGCGAGCAGCAATTACTATTACAACGTAGAACGGACAACGGTTGCTGGGGGTTGCCAGGTGGCTCGATGGAGCTTGGGGAGACTTTGGAAGAGGTTGCTAAAAGGGAACTTTTTGAGGAGACAGGTTTACAGGCCAAGGAACTTGAATTGTTCGACATGTTTTCTGGACAAGAGCTTTATTACAAATATCCAAACGGTGATGAAGTATATAATGTTGTAGCCGCTTATCTATGTACGGAATTTGACGGTGCGCTTAAAGAAGATGGAGTTGAAGTGCAAGAAGTCCGTTTTTTTAATTATGGAGAATTGCCTAGCGAGTTGTCACCTCCTGATGTTTCAGTCATTAAGAGATTTATGGATCGTTTTATGAAGTAAGATCACATCTCACTTAAAGTGTCACCTTTCCCAGGGAACCATAATACGATGAAATATGAACCATGACATTAGCCCGGAAAGGTGTGCGATTATGAACGGAACAATCCTCAATTTCTTTGCTGGCGGGAATACGGCTCACGGCTTTTACAGCCTCTATGAGTCGTCATTGCAAAATTTAACGCGTCTATATGTTTTAAAAGGAGGCCCAGGTACGGGGCAGACCAAACTGATTAGAGAAATTGGAGAGCAGTTGAATCAACAAGGTTATGAGATCTGGTTCATCCACACTGCATCAGATAACGATTCATTCGACGGTGTGATTATTCCCAAATTAAATATAGGAATAGTGGATGGAACAGCTCCGCGAGTAATAAACCCTGAACTGCCTGAAGAGTCCATCGTATTCGTAGATTTGGAGCAGGCCGCTGATCAGTTCCAGTTGTGCCAGCAGAAGTTGGAGATCGATAATTTAGTCGGAGCCATTAAACAAGAACATGAATTGGCTTATGCTGGCTTTGCTGAAGCTCTTCGCATTCATGACGAATGGGAAGCAATTTATATCGCGAAAATGGATTTTCAAGCAGCCGACGAGCTGACACAGGAGTATATTAAGCTTTTGTATGGTGATCAGAAATCTGAAAAATCCAGCCGGGTAGATCATCGTTTTTTAGGTGCGGCGACGCCTAAGGGGGCAGTGGATTTTGTTCCTAATCTAACCTCAGGACTAAAAAGATATCTGGTTAAAGGACGTGCGGGCTCTGGAAAATCTACACTATTGAAGAAAATAGCGGCTGAAGGCATCAAACGTGGTTTCGATGTTGAGATTTACCACTGTGGATTCGATCCTAATAGCCTTGATATGATTATTGTGCGTGAGCTTGGCTTTGCTATTTTTGATAGTACGGCTCCACATGAGTACTACCCAGATCGGGCAACCGACGAGATCGTCGATATGTATTCCCGCTGTATACTGCCTGGTACAGATGAAGAATATTCCGAAGCTATAGCCGGCATTAAAGAGCGATATTCGAGTACCATGAAACAATCCACACAACATCTTACAGACGCAAAAGTATTCCTAGTTGCATTAAAGCAAATCTATACTTCTACCCTGAATTTTGATCGAGTAGACCAGATTAAATCGCAGATTTTAGAGGAAATCAACGAGATTGTTGAAAGTCCACTGGAGGTTTAAACCTACATTTAAGATCGCTCTCTAGAGGGCGGTCTTTTTTTGTGAGAAAAGAAATTGGTATGGTACATACGCACCAATGTGGTTATTTCCACTGGAACTGTATCCAAGTATGCTCTCTCTAGTAACAACGATAAGGGAGAGAAACTTATGAATGATCAAAAAGTAATGTTTAGAACAGGGCTAAAAGATTCTATCGCAATTGTTGCAGGATTTATCCCAGCTTGCTTTACGTTTGGATTGGTCGGTAAGGGGTTAGGTCTAGGAAGTCTGGAAGTATTCTTATTGTCAGCACTCGTATTTGCGGGGGCAAGTCAATTTATCGGTGTAAAAATGCTTGCCGCAGGAGCCGCCGCTCCAGTGATTTTACTGCTTACTCTGATCATTAACTTCAGATATTTGTTTATCAGCTTATCCTTTGGAGGGCAGTTAAATCGTAACATCAGGGTACTAGCGAGAACTTGGATTGGCTTCAGTTTAACAGAAGAGGTATATGCCGTTAGTATGATCCCTCGAGAAGGAGTAAATCGTAAAACGGAGAATGAAAAAATGAACCAGCCATTAGGACTTCCTTATCTGCTAGGCCTACAAATCCCTCCCTATGTCGCTAACCTGATAGCAACAGCTTCGGGGATCACCCTTGCCTCCTATATCCCAGCTTTATATTTACCGGCGCTAAACACGTCATTATATGCCTTACTAATTGCACTTGTTGTACCTCAATTGAAAGGCAGCTTACGGAATATGGCTATATGTATATCAGCTGCAGGATCATCTTGGCTACTGAATCCTTTGCTGGGAAACTCTTCGATTCTTATAGCTATGTTGATCGGCATGGCAGTGGGCTCCTTAATTAAAGGGCAAGTCAAAGCGGAGAAGGGGGTATCCGTATGACTATATTAATCATCATAGGTATGGCTGTTATTACATTTTTATTTCGTTTTGTGCCTTTACTGCTTACGAACCATACAAATGGTTCTTCCAAAGTCCAAGCGCTACTGGAGTATTTGCCCATAGCGGTTCTTAGTGCGTTAACGGTGCCTGGAATCATTCAGGTAGACCCAGATGTTAATCTTGTGGGTATCGCATCAGGGACTGTCGCTGTTATACTGGTATTAATTAGAAAAATTCCGCTGCTCTTCGTGATTCTAGGCTCTGTTTCCGCAGCAATACTCGTAAAAATGCTAACCCTATATTTTTAAATCAAAAGTCGGAACAGAAGGGGAGGACCTCTTATGAAGCATGATTTGCTGATCACACTCGATAAAGAACGACAGATACCATTTAGCCGTCAAATTTACGAGCAAGTTCGAAATGCTATCCATTCAGGAGCTTTAAGCGGGGGGGACCCCCTGCCTCCGTCTAGAACTTTGGCCAATCAGCTTGGAGTATCCAGAAGCGTGGTCCTTCAATCCTATGAGCTACTACAGGCAGAAGGGTATCTGGAGATGAGAAAAGGGGCGGGAACGTTTATTGCGGAGTTGACGTTGGAGGAGAAAGTTACAAAAGATTATGAGAGCCCTTACAATTTTATAACGAAGGGACCTGATATCCTTACGCTTAATCCTCCTTCTACTAGAGAAGTTGATCATTTGAACCCGGTATTTTGCGATTTTCGACATGGTGTACCTGCTTGGGATGCGTTTCCTATGGATCAATGGCAAAAAGCTCTAATGAATGCTTGCCGCCGCGCTTCACCGGATACTTTAGGCTATGGCCCTGCGGAGGGTTCACTGGGACTACGCCGAGAAATTGCTCGTTTATTACGTTCCACGCGGTCTATGCCCGTTGTTCCAGAACAAATCGTGATTACTTCTGGAGCTACCCAAGCTCTTGATATTTTATCGAGGATTTTCTTATTTAAAGGTGATCAAGTCATTGTTGAAGATCCTTCACATAGCGTTGTGCGTGAAATATTTTCTTTTGCTGGGGTAGAGGTCATACCTGTTAAAGTAGATCAAGATGGCATCTGTGTGGAAGAGATCCAGACAAATAGTGATAACGATAAAGAAGGTAATCTTAAAAAATCGACAAAGCTAGTCTATGTTACGCCTTCTCACCAGTTTCCTTTTGGGACGACACTGTCCTTGAAACGAAGAGTTCAGCTGTTGGATTGGGCGAAAGCTAATCATGCTTTTATTATTGAAGACGATTATGACAGTGAATATAGGTACGAGGGTCCGAAATTATCCGCGCTTGCTGGTCTAGATGTTGAGGGTCGAGTCATTTATGTAGGCAGCTTTAGTAAAGTATTATTTCCTTCTCTGCGGATAGGTTATGTTGTGCTGCCTCCGGCTTTGCTTCAACCTTTTTTAGCTGTTAAATGGATTACAGATCGCATGTCTTCTGCTTTGGATCAGGAAGCGTTAGCTGAATTTATTCAGAATGGTCACTATGCAAGGCATGTTACACAGATGGGTAAGCTGTATGCCTCTCGTAGAGCCTGTCTCGTAAATAGCTTGAATACTGAATTTGGGAGTCGAGTGCGATATTATGGCGAGGAAGCGGGGCTGCACTTACTGATTGAGCTGGAGTCGGATGCCGAAGAGAATCGTATAGCTGAAGTGGCGCTCCGTTACGGAGTTCGTGTATATCCTGCATCCTCTTATTTTCTGGAGAGTAAACCTAAGGGACCAGTGTTTCTACTAGGCTATTCTAATCTTACTGAGAATCAGATTAAGATGGGTGTGAACAGATTGATGTTAGCCGAAGTAGAAGCGACAGTTAGTAGTAGTCATTTGTAATAGAAATGTTGGAACTTTATCATATAACTTGTATGTTCCCTCTATAGTTTCAGCCTTCAGACATTCATAATGAAAGGTGAAGTTATTTCTAATTCTGGAGGTTCTTATGAAACGCTACATTATAGGAATTGATCTCGGTGGAACGAATATCAAAGCAGGAATTTACGATTTCGATTTTATAGCTGTAAAAGAAATATCTACGCCTACAGAGGCAGCTAAAGGCCCGTTACATGTACTAGAACGGATTAGAGAAGCTGTACGTTTGATTACGGTTGAAGCGGATATTTCGTTAGATTTAGTAGAAGGTATGGGAATCGGAGTGCCCGGATTACTTGATCCGGTAGCCGGTATTTCTTTTTTCTCACCTAATTTTCCGGGGTGGGAGCAAGTACATGTTGTTGACGAGATGAAGAAGTTTTATGATTTCCCTATTTTCATTGATAACGATGTAAGGGTTAATCTGTATGGAGAATGGCAGCAAGGTGCAGGCAGAGGTTACAACAATCTAGTTCTGATTACTTTGGGAACGGGTTTAGGATCGGGTATCGTGAACAACGGGAAAGTAATCTACGGCACGTCTTATAGCGCTGGTGAAATTGGGCACATGAATATGTATAGAAACGGACGACCTTGTAAATGTGGGAGCTCGGGCTGCTTGGGACGATATGTCTCCGCGCTTGGCATGGTGAACACTTTTAAAGAGAAGCTGAAGGAAGGCCAAACCAGCATGATTCAGACCTGGACAAATAATCAAGAAGAGCAAATTACCGCGCTAATGATATCTGAAGCCTACGAACTCGGAGACGCTCTCTCTATGGAGGTCATGCAGGAGACAGGGACTATACTTGGCTTTGGATTAGCGAATGTAGTGAATATGCTCAACCCTGATCTTATTATTGTAGGTGGGGGGATGGCAGCAGCGGGCGATAAGTTGCTCCAACCTGTAAGAGAAACTGTAAGCCAGCATGTGTTGAAGCTATCCGGCAGTAAGTGTGAAATTGTTCAAGCAGAGCTTGGGAGTCGGGCCGGAACGATTGGAGCCGCCTCTTATGCATATAGTAAGCTTAAAGAAGCAGAGTAGCTAAAAATAGTTGTTAATTTAGTATGAACTGGAACCAGATGGAGCCGCCCGGAATACAACAGTAATAAAATCCGTGGAGGTGCTCATATGTTTGCAATCATGCAATTAATAGGTGGGGTGATCCTGTCTTTGGGATGGATTCCTCAAATTATTCAAATCCTTAAATCAAAATCCGTAGCCGATTTAAATTTGAAGTCGTATTTACTTATGCTGCTCGGGATTAGTCTAATGGAAGCATACGCGATAAGTTTGGCGATTACGGGAGTAGGTTTAGCTTTTTTGATTACGAATACGATGTCCTTATGTGTTGTGTTGCTGGTTATTATTCTAGTGCTTAAATATCGAGCAAGATCATGATTGAAGTTAAGAAGGAAGGAAACGGAATGACGTACAGTTATCGAAAAGCCGCATCTACGGATTATGCCGCAATATGACAAGAACAAGATTTGTACTGGCTAGGAAATGTTATTGTTTCACCCGATTATAGAGGTAAGGGAGCCGCGGAGTATTTGATTCGTACCATGCTTGTTGCTGCTAAAGAGGACTTACAGCTTCAAGCGTTGCATCTAGCTTGTCATAATGTGAATACTAAAGGGATGTTATTATACTCCAGATTAGGGTTTAAGCCGTATGAAATTGTCAAAAGAACAGGTCCTCATGAAACAATCATCGCCCGAATCTTTATGAAAATAGAGCTAACTTAGGTTAGTAAATGCGGAGGTACATTTGAGCGAAAAATATTTTACATACGAAATCGATGCAGTAACTTTTCAATTGCAAGAGCCTTGTGATTTTGCTTGGTTATCTAAACTTGGCAGGGTGTTCAAAGTGTTCGATCAGCAGGACTCGGGAAATCTTTCTTTTGGTGTGGAGAAGGAGGGTCAGAAGTATTTTGTGAAATTTGCTGGTGCAAAGCCTTTGACTTACGATGGGAACCTCTCGGATGCTGTTGATAATTTGATTAAAGCTATTCCGTTATATAATGAGCTTAAATCTGAAGCGCTGATCTCTCTGGTGTCACATTTTGAAGTTGGAGCGGGATATGCAGCGGTGTTTGAATGGTTTGAAGGTGAATGTTTACATTCGCATTGGCTGTTTACGGGAGAAGCTAAGCTGAACCATCCGGAATCGCCTTTTTACCGCTATAAGCAATTATCTATTGAAAAACGTTTAGCGTCCTTAGACGTAATCTTTGCATTTCATGAACATGTTGAGTTGCAGGGTTATGTCGCTGTCGATTTTTACGATGGAAGTATTCTTTATAATTTCGTGAACGATGAAACAAGGATTTGTGATATTGATTTTTATAGAGCTAAGCCAACTGTAAATGACCTGGGAGATAACTTCTGGGGCTCATCGAGATTCAAGTCACCGGAAGAGTTTATCTTGGGTGCACCGATTGATGAAGTTACCAATGTATTCAATATGGGCGCAACAGCATTTGTTCTTTTAGGAGGAGCCTCCGACCGGTCATTTGCAAAATGGGAAGCAAGCCAAGCGCACTACGATATTGCTTTACGGGCGGTTAGACTGGAGCGTGAGCAGCGGTATCAGAGTGTAGCGGAATTTAAATTAGCTTGGGATAGAGCAGGAATTGTTTGAGGTAGGTGGGAAGTGAGAACTGCTTAAGTTGCAAGATAAGAATGATAGCCCTGCTATTGTCACATGATATGATTTATAAATAGAACAAGCAGGAGGGATTTCATTGAAAAGAGACATTCAGCATGTTCCCTACGGCTATGAGCCACCGGTTGAACAACGTAAAGGGACGTTAGTGTTTTACGATTCTTTTGAACATATAACAGATCAGGAGCTTGTAATCGCGGCAAAAACGGCCACCGATCGGCGTTTCACTAAGCTAGTGCTGTATCCGCTTCATGAAGAAACGGTCAGACGGATGACCAAAGAGCCGGTGAGCGCTTATTATAAGCGTGAGGACCGGCTGCATGAATGGAAGAGGGAGCAAGGACTTAGCTTCATCACGGTTGAGAGTTTGGAGGGAAAGCGAAAGAAATATACTCCGCTTGATTCCGCGCTTCGGCATCTTGCAGAAATCTATCCTTCGCCGATTTTTCTGTATTTAACACCTGAGGTGGCAAATCAGTTTGCGTCTTACTCCTCTTTTGAAGAGTGGATTGTAAAAATCCGCTTATTGTTGCCATCTGCACCTTCATCACTTCATCCAAGGCTACTAAAATTTCGCCATCGCTGGGATGTTGTTGGAGAAGAAAAAGATTAAGATTTAATGTGTGCTGCTCTGTTTACGTCTGTAATTGTACATTCTCCACTGGTAATGGATAAAACATCCGATGCAAAAACCAAGTATCGCAACAGTGGCTGCCACTGCAACTAGCGCTGTGAAAATATAAGCAGCAATCGTCCACCCTGCGATGAAGCTGATCAGACCACCTGTGAGGCAGAAGACAGCAATCGTTTGGTTAAACTGTTGCTGTGACCAGTCTTCGAGTACATAGTGCGAACGTTCTTTTGTCAGAAACTTAGCAGCCAGTTTAATGATGGGATTATAACCGAACAAGAGTCCGAGCAATCCGGCAAACAAGGGCAGCGCAAGAATCCAGTGCTGTCCTGTTAGCCATGTTAATATTACAGAAATGACGATAAACGCCTGATTAGTCTTTACTAATGGTCGTGGAATTCCTTTGGGCACGACATGCATTTTATTCACACCTTTCTCATTGGAATAATTATAGTATACGCTGAGGTTGAGGGAATGGGAAGTAGATTACTTTGAATTTAAGTAATTTATATGTTGACATATCTCTTAAAAATATGGTTTTATTATGTAGACCAATTGTTATAATGCAAAGGAAGTGTCAGCTTGTCGAACAAGCCGAATACGCGTGAGGCGATTCTGGACACCGCTTCGAAATTATTTTTTTCTCAGGGATATCATGCAACAGGACTAAATCAGATTATTAAAGACAGCGATTCACCGAAGGGATCTCTTTATTATTACTTCCCCCACGGTAAAGAAGAGCTGGCTTTAACATGCATTAACCGGACTAGTCTAACAGTCGCTCAGAAACTGAACTGTCATATAGAGAGCAGCAATAGTGCAGCTGAAGCAATGGAGGAATTTATTCTAGGCATGGCTATGGATGCAGTGGAATCTTCATTTGAGGGGATTGTTCCATTTAGTTTTTGGTTAGCGGCGGAGACCTCTTGTATTAGTGAGGAGCTGCGGACTGCATGTAAATCTGTGTTTATGGATTTGCAGGATGTGATCAAGAAACGCCTTCTGGAAGAAGGTGTGGAGAGTAACACTGCAGCCGATAAGGCTTCAGTAATAGTCTCATTATTTGAAGGAGCGCTTCTCCAGACGCTGACTTTACGGGATGAACAGCCGCTTCTCGCGGCGGCGAAGATTATCCCAGCAATACTTGGTTAGAGATAGACAATAGATAAGAACATCAGGGGGATTAAGAGTGGAAGCAACTATGCAAGGAAAGCAACAAAAGGAAGTAAAGAAGTTTAAAACCATTCCGATTCTAGTCTCTTTACTACTTGCAGGATTTATCGGAATGTTCAGTGAAACCGCACTGAATGTAGCTTTAAGTGATCTTATGAATGTCCTTCAAATTACTCCAGCAACAGCACAATGGTTGACGACGGCTTATCTGCTTACACTGGGAATTTTAGTACCGATTTCGGGTATGCTGCTTCAGTGGTTCTCGACTAGACAGTTGTTTGTTGCTGCTTTATGTTTTTCAATACTTGGAACGTTTTTAGCTGCAGTATCACCTAGTTTTGAGTTCCTATTAACAGCGCGTGTGGTACAAGCAATGGGTACAGCGCTTCTTTTACCACTTATGTTCAATACGATCCTTATTATCATTGCTCCTGAAAAACGGGGTGCCGCGATGGGGATGATAGGGTTGGTTATCATGGTAGCACCAGCGATCGGTCCTACTATTGCCGGTCTTCTAATTGAAAGCCTTAGCTGGCACTGGATCTTCTGGCTGTCACTGCCATTCCTGGTGATCGCTTTGATATTCGGGATCCTCTTCATGCAGAATGTAACGAAGGTTACGAAGCCGAAGATCGACATCCTCTCCATAGTGTTATCTTCAATCGGGTTTGGTGGGATCGTGTTTGGTTTCAGTAGCGCTGGTGAAGAAGCCGGATGGGGAAGTCCTAAAGTGATCATAGCTATAGCAGTAGGTGTGGTATCACTCTTATTGTTCGGTTTGCGCCAAATGAAGATGAAGCAGCCTATGATTAATCTGCGAGCTTTTAAATATCCAATGTTCTCCATTGGTGTGGCTATGGTGTTTATTTGTATGATGGTTATCCTGTCATCCATGTTGATTCTTCCAATGTATCTTCAACAGGGTCAAGGGTATACAGCGTTCAAGGCAGGCTTGCTGCTACTTCCTGGGGGGATTATTAACGGATTGATGTCCCCAATCATGGGTCGACTGTTCGACAAATACGGTCCCAAATGGCTCGTTATTCCAGGCCTGATTATTGCAGCTACAGCTTTATGGTTCTTCTCCAGTATTACTGTAGCTTCTACGGTCGTATTCGTAATCGTACTTCACAGTACGCTTATGATTGGTGTGTCGATGGTATTTATGCCTGCACAAACCAACGGAATTAACCAGCTACCGTTAGAATTATATCCAGATGGTACAGCGATCATGAATACATTGCAGCAGGTTGCTGGTGCGATCGGTACTGCATTAGCAGTCAGCATTATGTCCGCAGGTTCTAAGAGTTATATGAAGACTGTGGCCGATCCAACAGATCCAGCTAATATGTTGCCTGCATTCACGCAAGGTGTACAAAATGCATTTATTTTCGGAATGAGTATGGCGATTGTAGGTCTAATTCTTGCGTTCTTCGTGAAAAGAGTAGTCGTTAATCATAAAATGAATACACCAATGCATTAATCATTAAATTTGTAAAATCCCCTTACGGTAGATAGTGGAGAAGGTTCATGTACGTATGAACATACCACTGTTAATCGGAGGGGATTTTTTAAATCATAACAAGAAAGAGGGACCTCTCCCCGGTAGAGTGCCGAGAAGCGTTCGCCACCTAACTTCTTTTTAAGAAAAATGCTGGGCTATATTAGTCAGATACTCTGCTTCATCTGTATTTTCTTTCATATGAATGAGCATCTTTGCATCTTCTCCAACAATGTACCGGAATTGACTTGTCCCATCTGTGGCGGCTTGATATATAGTTTCCGCAACAATTTCTGGAGGTGAAGCATAGGTAGGTTGTTTTTCCATCTCACCCAATTTACCCAAAAAAGCAGTAGTAAAGGGTTTATAATCTGTTAATGCATCATTAAAAAAGAACTCCATCGATCTTCCACCAAAGTCCGTCTGAATAGCACCTGGTTCAATTAACTTAACTTTAATGTTCTGTGATGCTAATTCATAAGATACGGATTCAGAAAAACCTTCTACGGCAAATTTCGTTGAATGATACAGAGACATTGTAGGAAAGGTTACTTTTCCACCCATAGAAGAGATATTGATTAGCAAACCATCTTGATTAGATCTAAAATGTGGCAATATGGCTTTAGTCATACTGATAAGACCAAACACGTTCACTTCAAACTGTCTTCTGATCTGCTCATCTGTAGCTACTTCTATAAGACCCATTGTTCCATAACCAGCATTATTGAGAAGAACGTCAATTTTACCGAACCGCTTAATCGCTTCCGCTAACGCAGGTTGAATTGTGTCTGATTTCTCAACATCAAGCTGTAAAACCAATACATTATCAAGTGTAATAAGTTCACTTTCTTGTTCAGGTGAACGCATCGTGGCTACGACGTTCCATCCTCTTTCAGCAAAATGCTTTGCTGTAGTTCTACCAATGCCAGACGAAGCACCCGTTATAAAAATTGTTTTCATTAACAATTCCTCCTAAATTTTTTTGAGCGTTACCTCTTCAGTTGGTTCGTACAAAACTTACTTTGTAAGCATTAGCTGCTCCATGTTTGACAACCCTTCGGCAATGATTCTGAGTTTTGCTTTATATTCTTCTATGCCAATTTGGATACAGATGATCTGTGCTGGATGCATTGTATCTTTATAAAGTGAATACTGCTCAAGTAATTGATCTAACTTATGTTGTGATTCCTCCTGTACTTGCTTCAACCAAAGAATCACCTTGTCATACCCAACAAATTCACCAAAATATAGTCTCATCATAAAATCAGATTTCTTAATACTGTCAGCCTCTAGTGGGGCAAGTAAATAGGCGTTAAAACTATCTCTTCCTTTATCTGTGATATTTAAAAGATTCTTATTAGGCTTACCTTCCTGCTGCACATTTTCCTTAGTTATCAAACCCTCCTTTTCCATTCGAGCAAGTGTGGGATAAATCGTTCCATAACTGGAACTATAGAAATTAGAGAATATATTCTCCAATAACTGTTTTATTTCGTAACCAGTCTTCGATTCTTTCATAAGCATGCCTAAAATAACATCCTGACTGTTCAAAATAGAACCTCCTTGTAGTTTAGAAATATTTGTATATCACGCTTATAATATATCGGTTGGATATATATTGTGTCAATATATATTATTTTGATACAGGTAACTTTATCGAAATCATAAATCACTAGTTCCTTCAGGATTGTTTGGAATGGGTACTATGAACCAAATAGTTTCAGGTTATTCCCGTATGTCTAAATATTAAGTACAATTACATATATGGCAAAAGGGAGGTTATCTATTGAACTGGAAAAAATCCGGCTTGTTAAGTATTGCTATAGCCCTTGGTTCAGTGACAGGATTCAGTACTTTGGGTATAGAGCCAGTATCTGCCGCATCGGCAACGGAATCTGCAGGCGTTTATAATCAATTCCAGCAGTATGTACAGAAGCCGACATCTCTTGCTAACGCACGTAATTATTTAATTAACCATATCAAAGAAGTGGATACCTGGACAGCGACTCAGATGACACTTCAGCTGGAGAATGCACAGAAGGCACATTTATCTATATACTCAGAAAAGGTTTTTCCGGACAAGATGCAGAAAGAGATAAATAGTGCTTTTTCCAAAAGCAAAAATCTAACCTATACCTCACTCCTTAATACGATCAAAGATGCCAACGTACGTAATATGTTAATTGAAGGCCGGGATAAGGGATATAAGCTGGAGACCAGTGAGGGCATGTACTATCCGGTGATGCATTATGAGGGATTTAAGATCTTTAAGCCGTATATTACGAAGGACATCGCAGCTTATATTGACATCATGGCCACCGAATCTAATCAACCGAGTGTATCTGATGCAGCGATTGTAATCAGTTGGACCGAGTTAACGAATAGAGCGCTTGCAATAGAGGATTTTGTGACGAAATATCCTGCTTCTAACCGTTCAACCGCTCTTCAAAAAGAACTTCTCATTGCAACGTCCCGCTTATTGTATGGAACAAGTAATACACCTGCATATGACTATGATGAGCAAGTTATCAAACCAGAAGTAAAAAAGGCATATGAGAATGCACTAAAAAATAGCAAAGTTGATACTAGAATTCTTTCGATTTTAGAAAAGCTACTACAATTACTTAATTCCACGAATAATAAATTCACTCCTGTAATAGAAAAATTTCTAGTTGAAACCGTAAACTCGTAATTATTAGGGTATGTAAAGACAAGACAACATCTGAGAAGAGGCTGGATTAATTGAGATTAGGATCAAAAGGAATAAGAATCGCTGTTTTCGCAGTCGTGCTGTTGTTGTGGACAAACAGTATGTTTATGGGTAGTGCTGATGCTGCTTATGTCGGCTCTTCAACAGACTCTGTGCTGCAGCAAATGCAAATGGAGAAGAAGAGCCATTTACCGCAAGGTTTTGTCTATCTGGATGAAGTGATTCCAACGGCACAATATGAGATTCGATATTACGGAGATAATAATTTTGTGGGGAAGCGGATTGATGGCTACAAGGCGCCTTTAGCGATATTCTCGCGGACAGCGGCAACAGCTTTGAAGGCTGTAAGTGAGGATTTAGCGAACAAAGGGTATATTCTTAAAATTTATGATGCTTATCGTCCGCAGACGGCGGTGAATCATTTTGTAAGATGGTCACAGAATGCCGTAGATACTAAAATGAAACAGCAATATTACCCGCGACTGGATAAACGTAATCTATTTAAACTTGGTTTTATAGCTAAAAAATCAGGCCATTCTAGAGGTAGCACCGTCGATTTAACGATCGTAAATAAAGAAACGGGAGCTGAAGTAGATATGGGAAGCCCGTTTGATTTTTTCGGAGACATCTCCTATTACGATACGTCCTTAATCAACAAGACTCAGAAAGCAAATCGGGCGATCCTCAAAGAGGCGATGGTAAAACAGGGATTTAAACCTTACAGCAAAGAATGGTGGCATTTTACGCTGATCAAGGAACCTTATCCTAAACAATATTTTGACTTCAAGGTGGAATAACCTAGAACTTTAATGTCCATGTAAGAAGCGATTCACTTTTTTTGTTGAGCTTTACTACCATTAGGATTAGCAGATGCTGGAAACGCACATAATACTAATAGTCAAAAAAAGGGAGGTTTCGAACGGATGAACAAAATCGCGGTTGTTGTAGTGTTAAGTGTACTGTTATTGGTAAATGGATTTGGAGGAACTACCTATTCTACGGCTTGGGCAGATGTTAGTGAAGTAAAGGTGGTTTTGAATGGTCAGGTTCTGAAATCAGATCAATATTCAGCGTATCCAAACGGTTCTACGGTCATGCTACCCCTTAGAGAGGCATCAAGCGTCTTGAAATATCAAACCACTTATCAAAAAAGTACGGACACCATTACATTAAGTGGAGTCAAACAAAAGATTGAATATAAAGTAGGAAACGACTATATTACCATTAATGATAAAGAGAAAAGAGACTTTAAGGATAATGTTGTGTTTAGGAAGGAACACTTATATGTTCCGCTCTCTTTTTTCACTAGTGTAGGACTGGTAACCTCTTATAATGCTGAAGCTAATCTAGTGGAAGTTTATGCGCCCGAGGTTACAGCAAGTGTGATAGCGGGACTGCTGAGCACTGGGCAATTTCAAGAGTTAGAGAATCGATTCTTTAGTGATGAAATGAAACGTTCGCTTTCCACTACGGGTTTACAGAAATATTGGGCTGATTTTACTGCACGAGCTGGTACTTACCATGGGATAAAGTCTACTGAAAGTATTCAAAAAGAAGATCAAATGTCAATACAATGTGTACTTGGCTTTGCTGTAACAGATGCTTCCCTTGAGTTTGTTCTCAATAAGTCTGGTAAGATTGTCGAGTTAAAAGGAAACCTTCCTTCCATTTAATCTTGAGAATAATAATGATTTAGGTTTAGAACAACAGGCTATGCGTGCGTCCCTTAAGAAGAGATTTCTTCTTGGGACCATGCATAGCCATTTTTGTGTTTCAATAAACATACTGAGATGAACGTAAATGCAATGTATTTTTATTGTAAAAAAGGGTTTTATTTGTTGACTTTCACATTCATCGAAGGTAAATTAAAATTTGAAATAATTGTTAAAGCATTTAACTAAATTAGAGAAAAGAGTGGAGTACTGGATGACAAAATCAATTACTCAGAGTAGCCCGACAGAAGAACGGCCATTCTCGCTAAGAGCGATCCTCCCCCCGCTTCTTGCTATTATCGTCGGGATGATTATGGTTATTCTGGATGGAACCGTCGTGAATGTGGCTATACCGAAACTGGTGGACTATTTTTCTTCAGATTTAAAAACGATTCAGTGGGCGATTACAGGTTACACGTTAGCTTTAGCTGCTGTAATACCGCTCGCAGGCTGGATGACAGATCGCTTCGGTTCTAAACAAGTGTTTCTGGTGACGCTCACGTTGTTCATTCTTGGCTCCATGTTATGTTCTGTGGCTCAAACTTCTTCGCAGCTTGTTATTTTTCGTGTGATCCAAGGACTTGGTGGGGGGATGGTAGCTCCTATTGGGATGGCTATGGTGTTTAAGTTAGCTCCAGCAGAACGAAGAGGATCGATTATGGGAATGCTTGGGATCCCCATGCTGCTTGCACCTGCACTTGGCCCGATATTGTCCGGATGGCTTGTTGAATATGTTAGCTGGCATTGGATCTTCCTGATTAACGTGCCGATTGGGATTGTTGGTATTATTCTTGGTATTAAGTATTTGCCCAAGACGGAGAAGATCGGTAAAGGCAACCTCGACATACTTGGCATTATACTGGCACCGATTGCGTTTTCCATGCTAGCTTATGGAGTAAATGAAGGTGGGTCGAATAGTTGGTCATCGACTCCAGCAATCCTTGGATTATCTGTTGGTGGCGTTGCACTGATTCTATTTATAATCGTTGAGCTGCGGCATAAACAGCCTTTGCTGGATCTGCGCGTCTTTCGCTCCTCAGATTTCACCCGCGGCATTATTTTAACATGGGTCATGCAAGCCGCATTGTTTGGTTCCATGCTGTTTGTGCCGCTATACTTACAGCAGATTCGGGCTTATACACCACTAGAGACGGGGCTGATTCTGCTTCCGCAAGCTTTAGCTTGTGTAATCGGCATGCCGCTTGGTGGTAAATTGTTTGATAAGATAGGGGCACGACCGCTGGCTTTTGTGGGTCTGAGCATTATTACAGTTACCCTATTCCTACTGTCTGGGATTACGATGACTACAAGTCTAAACACCATTATGATGTATCTTGCTTTATTAGGATTTGGGATGGGTATAGCGATGATGCCACTCAATACACATGTTCTAAATGCAGCACCGCGTGAATTGGTGAGCCGGGTCACATCGCTTACAGCAGCGGCACAGCAGGTGGTTGTGGCCTTTGCCGTAGCAGGCTTGACGGGTTATCTGACAAGTCAAATTACTGTGCATATGGGAGCATTGAAAGCAGGAAGCAATCCTTTATCAGCAGCAGTTCTAGGTTTTGATGATGTATTTTTTCTATCTGGTTGTATAGCTGTAGTCGGTGTACTTATGAGTATTATCCTGCGCAAACCAAAGCTTTCCTCGAATGATTCTTCCTCCGAAGAGAGTAAGAAAGCAGATGCAGCAATGATGATGGGACATTAATTTATACGATAATCTTAGATAATAAAAAAAGGCTTCGTTCAGCTTGTATAGCTAACGACGCCTTTTTTGTATGAGAAAATCATCCTATAGATGTTCTGGTTTCTTCTGAGCCCACCTAGGGCTGAATGTAACTTTACCGAGTAGCTCCGATGCTACAATGCCTAGTAGAACAAGAGCTGCACCAGCATATCCTTGTATCGATAGCTTTTCAGCGGCGAACCAATAGCCAAACAACGCGGCGAATACCGGCTCAAGGGAGAAGATCAGTCCGGTGCGTGTAGGTGAAGTATATTTTTGAGCAATGGGTTGTAGGATGAAGCCACAGGCACTACAGAGAATCCCAAGTGCGAGGATCGCAATCCATGCTGGTAAGGTCGAAGGAAGTGAAGGTGTCTCGAACAGTACAGATAACACTAGAGCAAACCCTCCGGCAAAACCCAACTGTAAGATTCCAATATTCAGTGAATCACACTCTTTTACAGCCTTGCCTGTAAATAAGATCTGTACCGCATAGAACACCGCCGAAAGAATACAGAGGAAGTCACCTGGCCCAATTTTTAAGGTAGCGTTTAATGTAAGAAGTCCAATGCCAGCTATAGCGAGTACGGAGCCAAAGACTTGCGGAGGTGCAACTCTTTTTTTGAAAAGTATACGATCTAGTATCGGTACAAATATGACCGTCAAGGCTACTAAAAATCCAGCGTTGGAGGTTGTCGTGGTCTTCAGTCCGAACGTTATGCATGTGAACACACCGAGGAGTAAGAATCCGAGCAGAGCACCATATTTCAATGTTTTGATGTCAACTTTTCTTAAACGTTTGTGGAAGATCACTGTGGCTAATATAAAAGCAAGTCCGAAGCGGAGTGCAATCAGATTGAATTCGCCTAACGTGCCTAACCCCATTTTCATAAATATGTAGGAGGAACCCCAAAATAATGTTACAACTAACAGCAGCAGCTCAGCTTTGAGCGGTTTCATCTCGTCATCCATCCTTCTTCATTTTCAACTCAATTTAGTATAATACGGCTCTATACATAAGGTAACTGAATGTTTATCATAGGATACATGAGTAAAACTTATGTAATTTAAAAAGGTGAGGGATAGAGGTTGAGCATCAATAAGTATGAGATTTTTCTAAAGGTTGTAGAGCTAGGTAGCTTAACAAAAGCAGCAGATGTGCTGGGCTTTACGCAATCTGGAATTAGCCACACGATTAGTAGCTTGGAGATGGAGTTTGGTTTCACTTTATTAATTAGAAATAGATCTGGCGTTAAATTGACGGTAAATGGGGAGCAAGTACTACAGCCTATCCGTGAAATTCTGAAGTGGAATGAAAAATTGAAGCAGGAAGTAGCAGATATACATGGGCTAGAGGTCGGGACCATTACCATCGGTACATTCACAAGTGTATCCGTGCATTGGCTGCCAGGAATGATTAAGCAATTTCGCAGTGAATACCCCTATATCGAAATCAGGTTGATGGAAGGTGGTTACTTAGAGGTTGAGCAATGGATCGAGGCTGGAGTCGTTGACTGTGGTTTTATTTCTCTACCTACGCGTGACAAGTTCGAAGTGATACCCTTAAAAAAGGACCGGATGTTAGGAATCGTATCCAAAGAAAATCCGCTTAGTGCAGAACCTTTTCTCTCCTTATCCCAAATTGCTAAAGAGGATTTCATCATCCCGAAGGCAGGTTCAGATTATGATGTTAGGCGTGTACTGGATAAGGCGGGCATCAAACCGAATATTAAGTTCTCAGCAGGTGATGATTATGCCATTATGGCCATGGTGGAGAAGGGACTTGGAATTAGTATTTTGCCAGAGCTTGTATTAACCCGTCAGAATTATAATGTAACGATGCTTGAATTGGAAGAACGTAGTTTCAGATCACTTGGAATCGCTGTACATTCCATGAAATACGCCTCTCCCGCCACTAAAAAGTTCCTAAAGCATGTACAAGCGTGGTTGATGGGGAATCCCTGAACCTAAGAATACACCGTTTAGAATGAGCAAAACCCCTGATTAATTCAGGGGTTTTATTATGAATGAATATCCAAAATAAGGGTTGACGAGGGACTTTGTTCATGAGAGAATGTACGCGCGTACATTTATTGAATGCGCTTTCGTAGGAGGGATTTCTATCGCCAGCCGTAAAGAGGTTGCCGAGCTTGCCGGAGTCTCAGAAGCCACAGTCTCTCGCGTGTTAAACAACGTAGGCCCGCTCAAGGAAGAAACGAAGGAGCGTGTGTTGGCAGCTGCGCTCAAGTTGGGATATACCCCTAGTTCACTCGCGCAGAGCTTTGCTCGTAGAAGAAGTGGGCACCTTGGTGTAGTAATGCCTTATTTGCCAAATGCACGCTTGTTCTCCACTTATTATTTTTCAGAAATATTAAGTGGAATTGGGAGTAAGGCGCGAGAAGAGGGTTATGATCTGTTAATGCTGTTTCGAAATGCCGAAGAGAGAGTGGACTATAACGAATTGTTTAAGATGCGGAAGATTGATGCTTGCATTGTACTCGGTGCCAAAGAGGATCCAGGTGAGCTAGCCTCACTTCGACGTTTGAAGGAGGAAGGTCATCCGTTTTGCCTGATTAATCAGCATTTTGAAGGAGAGGCTTTTCTCGAGGTGGATGCTGATCATGTCGAAGGAAGCTGGCAAGCGGTCAGGCACTTACTGAATCAGGGCTTTACGAGGATTGCCTTTCTAAACGGGCCAGCATCTTATTCGAACAGCCGAGATCGTTTAACTGGTTATTTGCGCGCTTTGGAGGAGTCTAACCTTCCTTTAGATGAATCACTTCTATTCGAAGGTAACTTCAGTCGTAAAAGCGGTGCTATTGCTGCCAAGAAGATGTTGCCTCTGCTGAATGAGATTGATGCCATTGTAGCGGCCAATGATCGAATGGCCATTGGATTGCAGCAAGGCCTACAGGAATTAGGCATCCCAAGAGATCGCATCCCAGCCATGGTGGGTTATGATGATTCAGATGCTGCTGAGCTTACTACACCAGCCTTAAGCAGTGTGCGTGTTCCCTTTTATGAGCTAGGAGAAATTGCTGTATCTAAGGTATTAGAATTGCAGGGGAATAGTCGCTCAGAAATATCAACTCCCTCCCAAGTCATCCAGATTAACTTACCGACTGAACTAGTAATACGAGCTTCATCTAAATCTAAGAAATCTGAGGAGGAATAAGATGAAACAGCTTCGCATTGGAATGATCGGTTATAAATTTATGGGTAAAGCGCACAGTAATGCTTACCGCAGTTTGCCTATGTTTTTCCCGAAAGCGCTTAAACCGGAAATGTCTGTGATTTGTGGACGAAATGCTGAAGCGCTCGCAGAGGCTGCCACTCAGTTAGGATGGTCGGATTGTGTTACGGATTGGAAAGATCTAATCGCACGTGAGGATGTCGATCTTATTGATATAAATGCCCCTAGTAATGCACATAAGGAGATTGCTCTGGCAGCAGCCAAAGCTGGTAAACATATTTTTTGTGAAAAACCACTCGCACTGACCTTGGCAGATTCCCGTGAAATGCTGCAAGCGGCTGAAGATGCAGGGGTTACACATATGGTTGGTTTTAATTATCGCTTTTCACCGGCGGTTAGACTTGCTAAGAAGCTAGTAGAGAGCGGGCGGCTTGGGAAGATCTATCATTTTCGGGCTTGGTTTCTACAAGACTGGATTATTGATCCGGAGTTCCCGTTAGTGTGGAGATTGCAGAAGGAGATTGCGGGTTCAGGCTCACATGGTGATTTGGGTGCGCATCTCATTGATCTCGCACATTTCTTAGTAGGTGATGTGAAGGAAGTAATCGGTATGAGTGAGACCTTCATTAAAGAACGTCCACTTGCTGCTGAAATGACCGGATTAAGTGCCAAAGGGGATAAGGATGCTCCTAAGGGCAAGGTAACTGTAGATGATGCCACATTGTTTTTAGCCCGTTTTGATAACGGTGCCTTAGGTAGTTTTGAAGCTACAAGATTCGCAGCAGGTCATCGCTCTACCAATTCTTTTGAAATCAACGGAAGCCTTGGCAGTGTGAAATTTGATTTCGAGCGAATGAATGAACTCGAGGTTTATTTAACCTCAGATACAGAGGATGTTCAGGGCTTTCGGCGTGTGCTAGCAACGGACCCAGCTCATGAATATGCGGAGGCTTGGTGGCCGCCGGGTCATACGATTGGTTTTGAACATACGTTTATTCACGAAATGTTGGAGCTTTCTAACGCGATTGAAGAAGGACGTCAGCCTGTACCTAATTTCCATGATGGAGTGAAATGCCAAGCTGTGTTAGAAGCGGTAGAACGCTCTATTGAACAGCGCCGGTGGGTCGAAATATCTGAGATGTAATCAACAAAAATGCGTGTTTGAACAACCTCTATTAGAAGGAGTGCTGAAGATGAGAAAAGCATTGATAGTATGGGGCGGTTGGGATGGTCATGAGCCTGAACAGGTAGCTGATATATTCGCTAAGGTACTGCAAGAGGAACAATTTGAAGTTGAGGTATCGAATACACTTGAGGCTTTTGCCGATGTGGAGAAGCTTCTTGAACTAGATTTGATCGTTCCGGTATGGACGATGGGTACAATCGAACAGAATCTTGTGAATAATGTCTCGGCAGCTGTTCAGAATGGAACGGGTCTTGCGGGTTGCCATGGCGGGATGTGTGATTCTTTCCGAAATAATGTGGATTGGCAGTTTATGACCGGGGGGCAATGGGTAGCTCATCCCGGCAATGATGGTGTGAACTACACCGTAGAGATTTGCCAAAGCTCAAGTCCTCTCGTAGAAGGATTAGAAGACTTCACCGTTTGTTCAGAGCAATATTATCTGCATGTAGATCCAGCTGTAGAAGTACTTGCAACGACTCGTTTTCCAGTTGTTGAAGGCCCACATTCTTTCAACAAAGCCGTGGATATGCCAGTAGCCTGGACCAAACGGTGGGGTCATGGCAGAGTGTATTATAATTCACTCGGACATCATGCCGATATTGTAGCTATGCCACAGGTAAAGGAAATGATGCGCAGAGGACTGCTATGGGCTGCCGAGGGTAAAGTTCGCGCACAATCCCAAATTTCAGCGGTTAGTAGTAGCTATAGCGGAATGGCAGACAGTCAATAATCTCTGGGAGCGATCAACGAATGGATAAAGTCAAAGTAGGAATTATCGGATGCGGTAAAATCAGTAGCATATATATGGAGAACTGTCAGAAGTTCGAGATTCTTGATCTAGTTGCATGTGCGGACTTGGACTTGGAGAGAGCGAAGGAACAAGCCGATAAATACAATATTCCAAGCGTTTACACCACAGAGCAATTACTGAATGATCCGGAGATAGAGATCGTTATCAACCTGACGATTCCAGCTGTTCATGCGGATGTATGCCTGAAAGCTATCGAAGCGGGTAAACATGTGTATGTTGAGAAGCCACTTGCTGTGACGAGAGAAGAAGGACGCCAAGTTCTGTCAGCGGCTCGAGAAAAGGGCGTACTAGTAGGCAGCGCACCGGAAACATTCTTTGGATCGGGCATCCAAACCGTATTGAAACTGATCGAGGAGGGGGTAATTGGAGAACCCGTTGCAGCTACCTCATTTATGATGGGGCGTGGACATGAGCATTGGCATCCAGATCCAGAATTCTACTATGCCGCTGGTGGAGGTCCAATGTTCGATATGGGACCATACTATTTGACAGCATTGGTGCAGTTATTGGGTCCAATTCGTACGGTTAGCGGGATGACTGGTAAAGCGCTAGTCGAACGCACGATTACAAGTGAGAAGAAATCGGGTAATAAAATTCCTGTTCAAATTCCAACTCACGTTGCCGGAACATTAAGATTTGAGAATGGAGCCATAGCAACGCTGATTACAAGTTTTGATATCTTTGGCGGCAGTAACCTGCCGCATATAGAAATCTACGGAACACTTGGAACGATTCAAGTTCCGGATCCTAATAACTTTGGCGGTCCGGTGAAATTCCGGCTCATGGGTCAGAATGAATGGACAGAGCAAAAGCTGTTATCTGGATATGATCAAAATACACGCGGAATTGGTCCAGCGGATATGGCATATGCCATTCGGACTGGAAGAAAGCACCGCGCCAGTGGAGAATTGGCTTATCATGTACTAGAAGCGATGTGGGCATTCCATGATTCTTCAGATACTCATTCATTCTACGAAATGAAGAGTACCTGCACCCGTCCTGAAGCTCTTCCGATTGGACTCGCTCCTTATACATTAGATTAGAGAATTCATTCTGAATCTGCAACCTATCACTTCCAATCTCCGTTTGAGAAGATAAAGAGTGAGGGAGTGACAAGGATGCGTAAGTGGCTTGGTGGCTGGATATGGATTTCTGTTATTATACTATTCATAAGTGGATGTTCAGAAGATCAACAATCGAATAAGGAGCCGGCTCTAGCTGTTGCAATTACTGCAACTCCAGATATCTCGCCTACTGCGAGCGCTGGAATAGAAGATCCTAAAGCTGAAAAAGTGCTTTACTCCAGTGATCCTGAAGCGATTAAAGCTTTCCTATCCGCTCAGAAGATTCCTAACGGAGATATCTATCTACAGGATAATAAGGTTCATATCAATATCGTGGGTTTGAACTCGCAGATTGAGCAGCGGTTTGCTCAGACTTTCGCGGCAGGTACTTATGAGCTCCATGATGTTAGATATTCGATGCAAGAGTTATTAGCTGCACAAGAGCTTTTGCATAAACAAGAACTCTATCAGAAGCTTAATCTATACGGTTCCGGTGTGGACACGATTGGTAATAAAGTAACGATCACAATTCCATCTGATTATGCTGACACGGCCATACTTGAGATAGAAAAATGGATCGCTCCGGATATGTTGACCTACGACATTTCAGAGCTAGGCGAACCACATGTAATAGGTCAAATCGTAGATATCGATACCAAACAGGCGAAGCGGATTCTCATCCTTGAACCTGGCATGGAAGATCCCTCTTACTGGTTCTCATTCAATCAGAAGTCAACAATGTTTAACGAAGCTGGAGAATCGATTAGCTTTAAGGATTTGAAGGTTGGACAGCAGGTTGAGCTATGGAGTACCGGTATGGTGGATGAATCTTTTCCCGCGCTTGCAAGTGTGCGGAGGTTACAGCTTAATGCTACGGAATAATCCAATAGCCAGCATCGTTTGGGAGAGGCAAACGGTGCTATTTTTCGTGAATAGAGACCGAATCTCCTATTTTCGAACCCCTGAAGGGGTAATCCCTTTATACTGCTTGTACAGCTTGGTAAAATAATTGGGATTGTCGCAGCCGACTCTACCTGCAATCTCAGTCACTGTAAAATTGGTCTCGAGCAGCAATCGCTCTGCTTCATTTACTCGGCAAAGATTAACATAATCAATGAAGGTTCGACCTGTTAGCTTCTTAAAGGTTTTGCAGAAATGATATGGATTTAGATTTACGGATCTTGCGGCGCTTTCTACGGTCATTTTGTCATCGAAATGATTCTCCATGTACTCTAGAAGTGGCTTAAAACGCTCGCGATTAAAGGAGTGCCGCTCACTCGTTCTACCGGATACTTGTTCAGGTAGAAAGGTGCGAGAGAGCAGCACAAAGAGTAAATGCAGTTGATTCTTGATGACCAGTTGAAAAGCAGGTCCCTTCTGCAGTACTTCAACAACGATGGTATCCAGAAGAGAAAAATATGTGGAGCAGGTCGGAACAAGCTCTGCAGGTTTGACCGGCAGCTGATAACGATTCTCTAAATAAGGGATTACAAACTGCTCATGCTGAGGATCCTGCTTCCAATCCTTAAATAAAGAACTATGGAATACGACGGAGATAAAACGAACATGATCATCCCGCAGACTGTACCCAACATGCAATCCTCCAGAGGGAACAAACAATACCTCTCCGGCATGCAGTTCATAGGGCTTGCTGTCTATGTGAAAAATGGCGCTGCCTTCTTGCATAATGATGATTTCGAAATGCTCGTGCCAGTGTAAATACAGGATATTCTGACCGATCTTTGCATTCTTGCATTCATTAAAAAATAATCGGAATGGATACGTTTTTTCTTCTAATTGAGGATATTCTTTAAGATCATTAGGATAACTCATAATTCACTCAACTCCCACAATATACGACTATATAAACACAAGATAATAAGAGTTTTAAGCTCAGAAGCAGTATATACTCGGGTTATAGCACTTACTATAAACCAATATTGGAGTGGTCACAAGATGAAGGATACAATGCGAATTGGAACATTAGTAGGCGGCGGCGACGCTGTAAGAGTGATTCCACAAATTGTAGGACATGGATTTGAATCTTTTAGCTTAACCTTCTGGCAAACTACAGGGAAAACAGATCTTGTGGAAACTGGAAAGCGTGTGCAAGAGCTTGCAGCAGAACATGACTTCGTGATCTCATCTGTTGGGATCTTCGGCAATCCTTTGACGAATACTGGTGATAATTCCGATGCAATCGCGAGCTGGGAGCGACTGATTGATCATGCTCATTTGTTCGGAACGGATATGGTATCAGGTTTTACAGGAAGGTTACCAGGGGTATCCATTGATGAATCTATTCCGAAGTTCACTGAGGTGTTTGGAGAGTTGTCCAAAAGAGCAGCGGATCGCGGTTTGCGAATTGCTTTCGAGAACTGTTCTATGGGGGGAGACTGGGGATCAGGTGACTGGAATATTGCTCACAATCCATTAGCTTGGGAGAAGATGTTCAATGCTGTGCCTGCTGATAATATAGGACTCGAATGGGAGCCATGTCATCAGATGGTCCAATTGATTGATCCGATTCCGCAGCTTCGTAAATGGACAGATAAGATCTTCCATGTACATGGTAAGGATGCCACCATCGCTTGGGATATCGTAAAAGAATATGGAATTCATGGCCCCAATCCTTATGTATGGCACCGTACTCCGGGCTTTGGAGATACGAACTGGACCGATGTAATTTCTATTTTGCGTCAGGCAGGTTATAAAGGCACGATTGATATTGAAGGCTGGCATGATCCTGTTTATCGGGATGAGCTGGAAATGATGGGACAAGTACATGCTTTAAATTATTTAAAACAATGCCGGGGCGGTAGCTTTGTACCTAATCCGCTGTAACCGTAGAGGGGGAGAATGATGACAGCACAGTACCGTGTAGCGGTTGCAGGTTGCGGAGGAATGGCTAACGCCTGGATTGAATACGCTTTATCACGTTCAGATACTCAGATTGTTGCTCTTGTAGATATACGATTGGAGTCAGCACAAGCGATGGCGGCAAAGCATGAGATTTCTTGTCTGACGTTTACTGACATTAAAGAAGCAATTCAGGCGACTGAAGCTAATCTTGTGTTTGACGTTACAGTTCCAGGAAGCCATTACAGCATTTCTAGCACTGCATTAGAACTCGGATGTAATGTGTTTAGTGAGAAGCCACTGGCCGAGACTATGGAAGAGTGCACTAAGATTGTTGAGATCTCAGAAAGAACCGGAAAAGCTCATGCTGTGATGCAAAATCGCCGATTTGATCCGCGTATTCGTTCTTTACGCAACTTAATCGAGTCTGACACCATTGGTAGAGTAGGATACATCAGTTCTAGCTTTTTCCTCGGCGCTCATTTCGGAGGGTTCCGTGATGTCATGGAAAGCCCTCTACTGCTGGATATGGCGATCCATACCTTTGATCAGGCCCGATTTATTAGTGGAGCCAATCCGATTTCCGTTTACTGTCAGGAGTTTAATCCTCCCGGATCATGGTATAAGGGGAATGCGTCGGCAGTGTGTATCTTTGAGATGTCGGACGGATCTGTATTTACTTATCAGGGGTCTTGGTGTGCAGAAGGTGCCTCTACCTCTTGGGAAGCAGCTTGGCGTCTGAATGGGGAAAAAGGAACTGCCATTTGGGATGGTCATGACATGCCATATGCAGAGGTAGTCGTAGCAGGAGATCAGAGTGATAAATTTATTCGTGATGTTGAGCGTGTGAATGGAGAGGTTGTTGATATGGACAAAACCTTCCATCAAGGATGTTTGGAGGAAATGTTCCTGTCCCTAGCAGAAGAGCGTTCAGCAGAGACGAATTGTAGAGATAATCGGTATAGTATGGCAATGGTATTTGGAGCGCTGGAAAGTGCTAAAACAGGTCAGAAAATTGATCTAGTGGAGTTCATGAGTACCTCAGAGTGATGAAAACATTTTGTTAATTTTATCCAAACTTTAATGTTCATGTTATGATAGTTAAGAACATTATTCGGGGAGGATATTATGTACAAAGCCATTATATTTGATCTAGATAATACATTAATAAATTATAGTACTTGTGAAATCGAAGCGATGAAAAGAACCTGTAACGATCATAATCTCTTCGTAGAAGATATTGAGGCGTGGTCTTTATTTTATGGAGAGTTTTCAGGTCATAATTTTCGCCATTGGATGAACTTTGTGGGTGGTGGTGAGGTGAAGACTATAGGAGAGGTATTGAGGTATTCTTTTAGAGACACCCTTAAACAGGAGGAGCTTTTTCATAGCAAACTGTCAGATACTTATTGGGATTATTTTTGCAATTCCTGTTATTTTGAAGAAGGAGCGGAACAGATCTTAACTTCATTTAAAGATAAGTATGCTCTGGGGATTATCACCAATGGGATCAGTGAGGCACAAAGAAAAAGACTGCAAGCCGGTAAGATCTATGAAATATTCAAATCCATAATGATCTCTGATGAGGTAGGCATCCGAAAACCTGATAAAAGGATTTTTGAAATGTCTTTAATAGATCTACAGCTAAGCAATCATGAAGTGCTGTTCGTTGGGGATTCTTTACAAGATGATTACCATGGTGCAGTGAATTCTGACATTGACTTCTGCTATTACAATCGCCAGAATATAGAGGTTCCTAAAGACCTCAAGCCTAACTATATGATTAGTTCTCTTCTGGAGCTTAAAGATGTAGTGGGGTTGTAGCAATGCCAGAAAGGAGAACACACAATGGAAATTAGGGCTTATCAAGAATCGGATATTAGTCAGCTTATCTCATTGTTCTATGAGACGGTTCATTTCGTAAACAAACAAGACTATTCACAAGAACAGCTTAATGCTTGGGCACCTAAAGAGGACAAGGCTCTCAAACTTAATACTTGGAGCACTTCTTTACGTCAAAATATTACTTATGTAGCCGAAATTAACGGATACATAGTTGGCTTTTCGGATATGACATTGGAAGGACATTTGGATCGTCTTTTTGTCCACAAAGATTTCCAAGGCCAAGGCGTAGCCTTTGCTCTCGTGAACAAGCTTGAAATGAAGGCGAGAGAGCTTGGTCTTCATGAGATGGATACCGAAGCAAGTATTACAGCTAGACCATTTTTTGAACGACAGGGATACCAGCTTATGATGAAACAAAGTGTAGAACGAAAAGGAGTACTGTTAGTTAATTATCGGATGAGTAAAAAGCTAATTTAATCAAAAAAGCAGATTGCGCTAAGGAGCAATCTGCTTTTTGTATCTAATGAAGGAGGATCAATCAACAAGCTTTATTTGGATGAAGAATAACGATTTATAAAATTAGCGATTCCATTTGGAACGAATTTGTTAACTTCATTATTAAACAGGTCTGTATAGTTTGCAGTGATAACTTTACTTGGAACTAACGTTAAGTTTGAAAAATATTGCTTATACGCCTTATCATAGGCGGATTTATTCACTTCTTTTTGATTTACATAATAGCTTGGCAAATCATCCGTTTTTTCTTGATCTGGAATGTCGGCCAAGAATATCTCTTTGTCATTAAATTTGGTTCCTTGGAAACTAATCTCGAAAACCTGCAAATTAGAATTGTACGAACCACTGCCATCTACAAAAGCGATATAACGTAATGTTCCATCTTTTTTGTTCTTATAGAGATGCAGGCCACGATTTTCATCGCGCGGTAGAAATCCACCCATACCTACATTAAATATACCCTCTGAAATATCCTTCAGTTTTCCTTGATAATTGAATGGAATGACTTTTCCATTTTGGACGGTTAGAGCAATGTTGATGGGCTGAATGAATCGTAAAGAATACCCCTGTATAAGTTCAGGAGTACCATCAAAGTTCAAATCTACTAAAGTGAAATAATTGAAGTCACCGTCATAAGACCTATCTCTAGTAGCATCCATTAACGTTTTCTTGATATACTCAGAGTAAAGTGTCTTCCATGATTTTGCAGTTGCTGCTTTTGCTGACGCAGTAATTGGAATACTCCCCAATAATAAAAGTAATGTTACTATGATCCATGCAGTTCGCTTCATGACTCATTAGCTCCTTATCATATTACTATGTACTGGAAATTAATATTACTATTGTTAGATAATATGTTCCAGTAATAATATGGTATATGAAGGGTGTTTAGTCATAAATCAATTTCATTAAAGCCTCCGAGTCAAAACGATCTCCTTGCACTAACCATTGACCATCCACATCAAACATAGTCAGTATTCCCTCCAAAGGGGCACGTTTACTTTCTTTGTCATCCTTATCCAACATAACAAGATCACAGGTATATTTTAACTCAACAATATTTTTCTTTTGTTCGGAAAGGGTGAACTTTAGATTATCTGGTTTTAAAGAAAGCTTTTGTTTATTAGCGATTTGAAAAGGGATAGTTGTGATTCGGCTTCCTATAGCTTTTTCGGTATAGTATTCAGTAAAGTACGGTTTCATTTCTTCATTTCGGGCTAGAATGGATTCCTCAGAAAATAAATCATCAGAAACCTTAATGGTATATTCAACATTTTTGTACTTCTCAGCAGCTTTAGTGGCATCATCCACCTCTGAACTACAGCCCACAATTAACGTTAGGGATAATAAAATCATACTCAAGATCAATGGTGATTTACGCATTCGAACACCTCCATGTAATTGATTCTGTATTATTATACTTATATTACCATACATTGGTTTCGCAGCTTCAAGAAGAAAATGATTCAACTCCCTAAATATGGTATGGTGTAAATACTGTTGGCAACAGACGCATTATTATTACATATTAAAGAGCATTATGAGATTCATAGTGGCCATGATAAAGATGAAGTAGAACGGTTATGGGCAGCATTTTTAAATGGATATAAAAGTTTAAGAAATCTCAGTGACAATGATATTAGTGCTGTTCCTATGTTCGTTGCGCTTAGACAGCTTTGGTTATTTGCTTTATGTTTCAGTGAAGGTGAGCTTATTGGTGCAGCTGACTTTGACAATGGATTTATCGACAGTAAAATGGATTATTTCAGAAATTTAGAGGTGATCAAATGAATGATGAATTGGACAGTAAAGAAGCCATAAAAAGATGGGATAAATACGCAGAACTAATCTCAACTTCGTACGGCGAAAACGGGGATATCCATCGAGAAATTTTTTTGAATCCAGCTTTATTCAGTCTCATGGGTTCTATTGAAAATAAGAAGGTGCTAGATGCAGGCTGTGGTGAAGGATATTTAAGCAGAATGTTAGCTAAGGCAGGTGCCTCAGTTACTGGCGTTGATTACTCGCAGAACATGATAACGATAGCCAAGAGTAAATCACCAGAGGAATTAAAGATAAACTTCCATCATGGCAATTGTGAAGATCTCAGCTTTCTCCAGAATGAGAGTTATGATCTCATCGTTTCTAACATGGTGATTCATGACTTATCTGATTATGAGATGGCGATTCTTGAAATGTATCGTTTGTTAGTCGATGGAGGGACGTTTATATTCTCAATTCCACATCCTTGCTTTGTAACCCCTGGTAGCGGATGGGTGAAGTCGGATACTGGAGAGAAGCTTTATTGGAAAGTGGATAATTATTTCTACGAGGGCACATATAATCAGAACTTCCCTATAGATCAAGAGGAAAAATTTCTGATTTTTCATAGAACATTATCCAGTTATGTAAATACGATTATACGGGCTGGCTTTCAATTCGAAGAAATGATTGAGCCGAAGCCCACTGCTGAAATGCTTGCAAAGTATCCGTCTTTTGAAGAGGATTTTCGTTGCAGCGATTTTTTGGTTTTTAAACTGCGAAAGTAGGAGGGAGAAAGATGAACCATAATATTTTCAAAGAAGTTATAGACTCTGAAGAAGAGTTAAGGTCAATGTATGGGTATCCCAGTGAATTGGTAAACAACAAAAGTATAACCCTCATCGATCACCATTGCCGAGATTATATATCCAAATCACCGTTACTCTTTATAGCTACAAGTGATTCAGCTGGCAATTGTGATGTATCCCCGCGTGGAGATGCTGCAGGTTTTGTATATGTGTTAGATGACAAACATTTAGTAATTCCTGAACGTCCTGGTAATCGACGGTTTGATTCTTTGCGCAATATCCTTTTAAATTCAAAAGTGGGATTGATATTTATTATTCCCGGTCTTGAAGAAACCTTAAGAATAAATGGACATGCAAGGATTATCAAAGATCAAGAAATAATGGTTCATATGGAGGCTCAAGGTAAACTGCCGAAATTGGGCATTGCCGTTGATGTGGAAGAGTGTTATATGCATTGTGCTAAAGCTTTTAAAAGATCACATCTATGGGATGATACGTATTGGCCATTGAAAGCAGAGCTGCCAAAACCTTCGGTTATCATAGCAGAACATGCAAAAGAGCTTGGGATTTCTCAAGAGGATGTATCAAAGGGATTAAAGGATAGCTATGAGAATCGGTTATATTAGAAATGAAAGGATTAACTAAGATGAGCAAAGCTTTAAAACTCACTTCAGGGAATAAAGTAGGACTTATCGCTTGTTCTGATGGTGTGAGAGTGGAGAACCTGCCTAAAGTAGAAGAATTAATTAGAATTCTGAACTCGGTTGGTCTAGAGGTAGTAATGTCTAACACCTTGTTTAGAAGAGATGGTTATTTCAGTGGCAATCCTAAGGAAAGAGCAACGGAGTTGAATCGTCTATTTAATAATGATGAAATTCTTGTGATTTTTGATATTTCAGGTGGGGATTCCTCGAACCAGATCTTGGAATATCTCGACTACGATAATATTCGATTGCATCCGAAGCCTTTTTTCGGAATGAGTGACTTGTCCGTTATTTTGAACGCTTTACATACACAAAGTAATTCGAAATCCTATCACTATCAGTTGATGAATCTCGTATCTTCTGATGGGGCGGAGCAGCAAGCTGCTTTTTATCGAACATTTTTCGAAGGACATAACGATCTTTACGATTTCGACTTTCATTGGGTCCGTGGGAACCAGATGAGTGGGATTGTAATTGGCGGCAATATTCGATGTTTTATGAAGCTGGCAGGAACAAGTTATTTTCCAGACCCATCGAACAAGATTTTATTCTTAGAGAGTTTAAGTGGCAGAGCTAACAAAATCGTTTCCTTATTTGCTCAGCTTCAGCAAGCTAGAACTTTTGATAAATGTGCTGGAGTGATTCTTGGGTCATTTACTGAGCTTGAGAGCTATAATGAATTTTCAATCGTAGAAGCGTACTTGAAGGAAATCAGCGGGATTCCTATCGTGAAGACGGACGAGATCGGGCATGGTAGTGACAGTAAGTGTATTGTTATTGGTGAGAATATTACTTTATAAGAGCTAAAGGTGGATGATTGGTTTTCAAGGTGATTTATGTTGATAAGAGAGGAGTCAGAGAGAATTATGATGTCTACACACGACTACCCATCTAAAGAAGTATTGAAAAATGCTATACATACTGCCTATCTATCTCTCGATCTTGAATTTGAGGGCATTGAGAATGTTCAAAAAGACACTCGTATGGAAGGCGTCGATCGTACTCCAGCAGAAATTCTTGCCTATCAATTGGGATGGTTGAACCTTGTGATGAAATGGGATAGGGATGAAAAAGCAGGATTAACTGTCATTATGCCTTCACCGGACTATAAATGGAATCAACTTGGCGGATTATATCAATCGTTTTATCATACTTATGCCACCTACTCATTAGACGAATTAAGATCTTTATTTAAAGAAACAGAACAGCAATGGCAGGATTGGATTGATTCTTTAAGTGATGAAGAGCTCTTTACACAAGGCGTCTGGAAATGGACAGGAAATAATCCGAGATGGCCTATGGTAAAATGGATTCATATCAATTCCGTTGCACCGTTCAAGACTTTTCGTTCGAAAATTCGTAAATGGAAAAAGCTCAATTGTATTAACTAGCTCAATATAATAACCGCAGACCAAGCCATTGCCTAAGAGAAAAAATCTCTGAAGCAGTGGTTTTTTTCATATATATAGAAGGGAATTATATTGGCTTTATGTGGAGGAGATGGGATTAGTGGAAGAGAATGTATACTAGTCGTGATGATCTTTCTGAAACATTGTAAGTTATAGACACGACTGATCTTGAGGTTATTGAGAGTTCGTTTAATATTCTTAAAGAGTATTTTTGATAATCTAAAAGGAGCTACTGGTATGATCAAAAAAAGGAAAAATACATTCATCATCGCCGCATTCCTATCCATCTTTTTAATGTTACTAATAGCTAGTTATCTGTTAAATCCTCAACCTGTTCATGCAATGATGGTCGGCTTTACTAATATGGAGGAGCTTGATGAACATGTCTATGTAGAACCTGACATCCCTGAGAATATTGAGTATTTGATTATAAACGATCTCGAACAATCGAAAGAAAGAATTTCAGAGGTTTTTGACGGATTACATTCTACTCCAACCATTCTATTTGTTCAATCTCCTCAAGCCCTAAAGAAGTATGCTCAAAAGAATCGAACGGGACAGACTTATTATACATATTGGGGGTATTACGTCGTAATTGGTCCTGATGGATTTAATGAGGATGTAATAGCTCATGAACTGCTGCATAGTGAATTAAGAACGAGATTAAAAAATAAGGACAAGGTACCTGAATGGTTTGATGAAGGGTTAGCAACCGTAGTTGATCATAGATATATAAGAAATGAATATTTAAGCTTAGATCATATTAATGACTTAAGTAGTAGAGATGCTTTTTATGAACCCTCACAAGTAAAAGAAAATTTTGAGATCGCCCATTCAGAAGTTGCTAGGTGGTTCGGGATCGTAGGAAAATCAGGCTTAGCAGAACTTATTGAAGGATTAAATAAAGGTGAGGCATTTAATGAACTGTATAAAGCAATTGAATCTCGTAGATAGAGGAGGTTGTAATGAAGAAGTTCATTATTGTAATTCTAGCCATTGTTGCTTTAATGCCAATGCGCTCTTTGAATGCGGACTGGGCTTATTCTTTTGTTGTTTACTCAGGTGATATTTATGAAATATCAGACGAAGAACTCATCCCAGAGAATGAAATTGACAAGAAGATAGGGCAAGTAACACGATATTCAGACCACGAAGGAATGTATAGCGGCAACTTTTCAAATACTTACCCTAAGGGCACGCCATATTATTCAATTAAGAATATCGATCCAAAAGAAATCATTGCCATTAAGACCCACGAAGCTGAATTTGTCAAAGCCATTAATAAAGGTCAGTATGCCAATGGTCAATTGGAAAGTAAAACGATCTGGATTTCTATACTAGGGTCTTTAGTTATTGTGTTATTAATAATATGGATAATGAAACGAAAGAAATCTGTGCTATAGAAAGGATTGGTGATATGGGACTAAAAGAGGTTTACCATTTACCTGATGGAATTATAACGTTAGGAAAAATGAAACCTGCTACTTTGATTACGATACTATTTTATACGGGAATCATCGGAACCATATATTTTGCATTCCAGTTTGGAAAATATATAGCCATATCCAATGCTGTTATGAAGACGATAGTGTTTGATCAGGGGTATAACCAAGTTGTAACCAATAATTATATACTTGGATTTTTTGCTGGAGTTATGTGTTTTGTTGTACTTCTTGTCATTTGGAAAGTAGCTTGTGAGCTTTTATTAATGATTTTCAATGCGCTAAGTGCTTATGTAAATCGTAAAGGATAACTGTTGTCTTCAACTAAATTGTGGATGTGAATTTATGGATAGAAAAATCATCAGGTGTAGAGATATCGGTGCCTATGCACATGCTTTAACACGTGGAAAAGAATATGTAGTCGAAAATACAGATGAAAATAAATTCAGGGTTGTTGGAGATCACGGAAGAAAAGTTTGGATTTCAAATGACTATTTTTGTTCAACAAAAGAAAATATCTTACTCCTGCAGAAATGGAACTTTGATCAAGATATTGAAAGTGAACTTTTTGTAGAAGTGACGCTAACTTTTAATGATGGTTCTGAACGATGGTGTACTCTTACGACGCCGGGAAATTTAGTCCAATATTTTAGTAATAACTGCATGGAGCCCCCAGGATTATATATGAAGCATTTGATCATCATGAAGGCCATGAATAAAGAAGACGTTGAAGCAACCTTCAGATATTTAGATAGCCACAATGAACTTGTAGGATTAACCATCCCTCTAAATGAAATCTTGTTCAAAAATGACGTTTGACTCATGTGTAAATCATTCACTCCGATCTCAAATCCATGTTCATTGCTGTAATATCCCTTAAACTGTTCACTGGATAAGACAACTATAACTGTATTTTACTGAGCTAATGTAACAGGAGGAATGGATAACCCATGACAACCAAAAGAATACAAACCATTGAAAAGATCTTTAATAAAACCACAAGTTCTAAACAAATTCATGAGGGAATCCTATTTGTTGAGAATACTATTGGCGAATTCTCTTACAGTAAGGGATATGGGGGGAAGGATATTGACTCCCCTCTGCTTATGGCCAGCATTACCAAGTTATTTACTACCACCTGTATTTTAGCTTTACTAGAGAAAGGCGTTCTTTCCTTGGATGATAGGCTTACAAAGTATTTTGAAAATGAGCTGTTAAGTAATATCCATGTGTATGGTGGCAAGGATTATTCGTTTGATCTGACTCTATCAGATTTGTTGTTTCAGATCAGTGGGCTACCGGATGTGTTTGAAGAAGGAACAAATAGTGCTAAGAGTCGTGCCGTTGAGGAGGATTATTACACAACCTTCAGTGAGCAGGTGGCGCTGGTAAAGAAGCTGAAGCCACATTTTGCTCCTCGAACTAAGCGAAAAGCATACTATGCCGATATTAACTTTGATATGCTTGGTGAAATTATTGAGAAAGCAACAAATACAACATTAGCAGAAGCATATAAGAAATATATATTTGAACCACTAGTACTTGAGAGTACATATCTCCCTGAACATGAAAATGATTTTATACCGAATATCTATTATAAGGATAAATCTATTTATCGGCCCAAAGTAATTAGAAGTAGCCGTGCGAGTGGAGGCTGTATCACCACTGCTCGTGAATTAATGAGATTTATTAAAGGCTTCTTTGGAGGTAAGCTGTTCAATAAAGAGATATTTGAAAAACTACCGGCATCTAATAAACTTCAAGCATCAATGGGACCTATCTATTATGGCAGTGGCTATATGAGAATTCCTTTGGAAGGGGTGATTACGCTTTTTATGGGCAAGGGTGAGATAATGGGGCATTCTGGATCAACAGGGTCTTTTGCTTTTTATTACCCGGTTAAAGATTTATTTATGGTGGGGGATTTGAATCAGATGGGAAATGCTGCGCTACCTATTAGGTTATCCATGAAGCTTGCAATGATGACGAAATGATGATGAGAAGGTGGATGTAATGGAAAACATATCGAGTTTAATCGAAAAGTTATCATGGAATGTATCCGAAGAAGAAAAGATAGATGTAATTAATAAGCTACAATACATAAAGGATGAAGATTTGCATTTATTAGTACAACCTATATCAAAAGACTATTGGGATGGAGCGGCTGAAACAGTCATACGTTTAGGATATCCACGTGTGAAAAGCATATTGTCGGGTTTACTTGAATGGATACAAGATATAAATTGGCCCGGTGCGTGGGAAATAGCTAATTTTTTACTTGAAATAGGGGATCCGATAATTCCATATGTTAAAGACGTACTAAATCAACACAGTGATGATGAAGAATGGGTGTACAGGATTTTTAATGATTTAATTAATCATTGGAATACGGTACAAGTCCTACAGATACAAGCAGAATTAATTAAGATTTCACAGGAAAAAGCCAATGACCTTTCGGCATTAAGAATCTTATTAACTCACGGTATATACAAAAAAGATGTGGTCTATGAAATAATCCAGCACAAAAAAGATGTCCTTGTATTTGAACTCAAGGAACTTCATGATACTCATCCTGAAATTGATTGTGAAGCTCTTCATAAAGAATTCTTCAATCAGCAGCCTAATGTAATTAAACAGTTTCATGAGCACAATAAAGACCGTTTTTATATATGTAATGCGATATCTAACCGCCAAGAAGGTTTAAGAGAAATAGAAATTTTTACAGCTGAGTTTCTCACTTCATGAAGTTATCAAGCTTTACTGAAATAAATTTAAAGGAGATTTACGAGTGAACAACATCAAAGTGCTTCATTATGATGCGTTTTCTCCCTATCCGAACAAAGGGAATCCTGCGGGAGTAGTGTTAGAAGCTGATCATTTAAGCGAAAGTGACATGCAATCGATAGCTCATAAGGTCGGTTTTAATGAAACAGTTTTTGTAGTCTCATCAGAAATAGCTGATTTAAGGCTTAAGTATTTTACGCCAGGCCATGAGATCAATCTTTGCGGACATGCTACAATGGCATCTTTATTTGCTTTAAAAACAAAGGGTATCCTTGGAGAGGCTAGCTCGGTAAAGATCGAAACAAACGTGGGCGTGCTACCCATCCAATTCAGTATGGACAACAATAATCACTTACTAATAAAAATGAAGCAAGATCAACCGGAGTTTATTGAATTTAACGGCGATAGAGCGAAGCTTGCACACGCCATAGGTTTAACCCATGATGAGATAGAAGAGGATCTGCCTATTGTTTATGGCTGTACTGGCGCATGGACTCTATTAGTCCCAATTAAGAGTATCGATAGCTTTAATAAAATGAAACCGATAAACTCGTTGTTTCCGGAGATTTTAACGCAGCTTCCAAAAGCATCTGTACACCCATTTTCACTCCAAACTTTTGATCCACACTCATTAATGCACGCTAGACATTTCTCATCGCCTTTTTCAGGAACCGTTGAAGATTCAGTAACAGGTACAGCATCGGGAGTCATGGGGGCTTATTATTTAAAATATATTGATCCGCATTTGGACTTGATACAATTTGATGTGGAACAGGGATTGGAAATGGGTAGGAACGGTAAGGTGAACGTAGAAGTATTTCGAAATGAATCCGGTGAAATGGATGTGTTTATTTCTGGAACTGCGGTGTTTGTGGGGGAGGTAGATTTATGGAGATGATAAAATATACTCAGCTTGGAGTGTATGGAGTCTTAGTGAAGAACGATAAAGTATTATTAATTAAGAAAGCAAGAGGCCCTCATACGGGGAAGTGGGACTTTCCAGGGGGTTTTATTGAGTTTGGAGAGGAGCCGTATGAGGCTCTTAAGAGAGAGTTTTGGGAAGAGACCGGAATTACAAGTTTAAAAGGATTGCTTCATGATTCCATTTCCTATACATTAATTTATCCATACAGTGATACCCAGTTAGAAGAATTACATCATATAGGGATCATATATAATGTTTCATTGTTAGATGTGAACTTTGAGCTTAAGACCGATGGGGACGGACAAGACTCTGATGGGGCACAGTGGATAGAAATCAAACAACTAAACAACCTTGCTTTAACCCCTTTTGTGAAGAAAATAATGCTGGGTCATTATTAGAACTTTAATGATCTATGTAATGGAGGCAGCTTCATGATTGAAATTGATTGTTTGGGTGAAATCTGCCCAGTACCAGTAATGATGTTAAAAAAACATCAAAAAGCCATTCAGAAGGGTGAAAAGGTAATGCTAGTTACTGATCATAGCTGCGCGAAAGTTTCTATCACGGATTACTGTCGTGGTTCAAATCTAAAATGTTCCATTCAAGAAGTGATTAATGGAGTATGGGAAATTACGATTGAGGTTTAAGCTCAACACAAAGTATCTATTAAAGTCTTTTCAATATATCGAACTAATTGTTTCGTATCGTTATCACAGCGCTGATTTTGTTTCTTTATCATGTAGACATCGTTATTGACCTGGAACTGATCAATAGGAATGATCTTGAGTTGTTTACTATATAACTCTTTTTTTATGGACATATAAGGGAGAAAGGCGAGACCATGCCCTCTAATGGCAGCAAGCTTTACCGCCTCAAGAGAGTCTAGATTAAAGAGTATATTTAATTTAAGCTCGCCCACTGATACGGCGTTCAATGCCCTTTGCACACAATGAAGCTGTGAGGACCAGATTAAAGGATAATTGGGGAGCTCATTCAATGTGATTTTATCAGGGCAAACGGTCGTATGGCTTGCCACCAACATAACTTGATCTGAAAATACCATATGTGAGCTTAATTCGGATTTTGGAGAGGGACCGGAAATAAACCCGATATCACCTTCTTCAAGAAGTAAACGTTCTTCTACTAAGGACGATGCCCCTTCATTTAAAGTGATATGGCAATTGGGAAAATGTTTTTTTACCTCATACAAGGTACAAGGGAGAGCATAATTACAGACCTCCGGAATTGCATAAATAGACAGCTCTTGTTGTGTTGGCTGTAAATGATTGATTTCTGTGATCATATCATCATACAATTTACAGATTTGCTCCACGTACTTCTCCGCAATAATCCCTGCTTCGGTTAGGCTAGCGCCTTTATTACTTCTCACAAAAAGTTCAGAACCCAGGGTATTCTCCCATGATTTCAACTGCTGACTAAGTGCGGATTGGGTGATATGAGATTTCTGAGCGGCTTTAGATATACTTTTTAACGAAGCGATATCTAAAAATAATTTAAGCGTTTCCATATTCATACTTATTCCTCCTGTTGCCCGCTGTTAGTGCACACTATAGCATACTTGATTACGCTCCATCTGTGCCATTAGTAACACTTATACAGCATAAAGAAAGCAGATAACCACAGCTTAAATAAGTATGTTACTATTTTCACATAGTCAATTACATAAAAACGATGGAGGTGTTAGACTATGGGGCAAACCGTAAGTCCCGAAACGAGATCAACCCGAACCAGAGCTCCTAGAAAACCTAAAAAGAGTCAGTTGCCCATCGCGTTGCTGGTCACTGCTCTCATTATTGGGTTTGGTTTTTTCCTAGACCATTCCCACGATAAAATGGTTGTCTACCTGCTTTTCGGTATTTCGTTTGGCGTTATTTTGCAAAGATCACGTTTCTGCTTTACTGCATCACTTAGAGATCCCTGTATTACAGGCAGCACATCAGTTACAAGAGCGGTTCTTATTGCATTTTCTCTCGCTACGATCGGATTTACAGCCATTAAGTATCCAGCGTTCCTGGAAGGTAAACCGATTCCTGGGATGGACAATGTGGGTCAAATCAGCTTAGCTTTGATCATTGGTGCTGTATTATTCGGAATTGGCATGGTTATCGCGGGTGGATGCGCTTCGGGTACATTGATGCGTGTAGGTGAAGGATTCACGATGCAGATGCTTTCACTTGTGTTTTTTGTCATTGGTTCACTTTGGGGATCACATGATATGGGTTGGTGGAGAGCTAACGTTATAAAGGATGCACCAACTGTATTTTTACCAGACGTCTTTGGTTGGCTTGGAGCACTGGTTGTTCAGTTCCTGATTATTCTTCTGTTATACATTGCAGCTGTTAAATGGCAAGAGAAAAAGATGGGAAGCGCAGATTAGTTTAGATTATTACGTGAATATTTTCACTATTGTTATTCCAAAAAAATATAAAGGTGGTTTTTAAAATGGCTGAATTTACACTTGATTGCATGGGAGAAGCTTGTCCGGTTCCGTTAATGAGAACAGAAAAGAAAATGACTGAACTCAATGTAGGTGATGTACTAGTAGTAGCTATTGATCATAGCTGCGCAATGAAGAACGTTCCAGAATGGGCGAGAAAACAGGGACATAATGTGGAAATCGAAGAGGTTGATGATGGAGAATGGGAAGTTGTTATTGAGAAGGTAAAATAACATCGGTTACTAGGAAAGGACGGTGAAGGAAACGGTGAACGAATTCTGGTTGAAGATATCGTCTAACCGCTTTTACAAGCAATTGCTCAAAGAACCGTTTACTTATGTAACTGGAGCTGTACTTCTCGCTGTGTTTGCTACAGCACATCTGGCAGTTTTCTCAAAAGGATGGGGAGTAACCAGCGCCTTTGCAGACTGGGGAGCTTGGGCGTATCGATTGGTAGGAGGAAATGTAGATAACTGGGCTTATTTTAGTACGGAGAAAGCTCAAAAAACATTATCTTCCGGATTTTTAAATGATGGTGGGTCCATTCGAAATCTAGGGATTATATTAGGTGCTTTAGCAGCGACTTTGTTTGCTTCCGAATTCAAGCTGAAGAAAATTAAGTCCAAAAAGCAGGTTGTAGCAGCGGTAATTGGTGGGTTGCTCATGGGGTACGGAGCTAGACTGGCTAATGGATGTAATATTGGTGCATTGTTTACAGCTATAGCTTCCTTATCGCTTTCAGGATGGATATTTGGATTGTTCCTGCTGGTTGGCGCATTTATAGGCAGTAAATTATTAGCCAAATTCTTTATGTAAAAGTGAAATAGGCTGAGCTTGTAGCGCTGACGAGAGTCAGCCTATTTTATTAAGGCACAGACTCACAGGAGGGACAAAAGGAATGGAAAAGAAGACAGAACAGTATGATGTCGTCATTATCGGTGGCGGGGCTGCTGGTTTAACAGCGGGAATCTATTGTGGACGTGCAAAATTAAAGACTCTTCTCTTGGAAAAATCACTGGTAGGTGGTCTTGCCACTTATACTAATGAAATAGAAAATTATCCTGGTTTTCCTGAAGGAACGACCGGTACAGACCTTATGGGATTATTTCATAAACAAGCTAAGAAATTTGGTGTGGATTTTAAAATGACAGATGTAAAATCTGTTTCGGTAGCGGAAGATATTAAGGTAGTGGAGACCTTTCGGGTTCGTTATGAGTGCAAGGTCATTATTATAGCCAGTGGGGGAAAACCAAGAATTACCGGGGCAGCTAATGAAGATATGTTCTTATATGATAAAGGAATTTCTTTCTGTGCAACCTGTGACGCTGCAGCAAATACGGGAAAGACGGTTATGGTTGTTGGCAGTGGTGATGCAGCTATTGAAGAAGGAATGTTTCTGACCAAGTTTGCAGATAAAGTAATCGTTTCTGTTATGCATGATCATGGGAAAATGGATTGTAATGAAATTGCCAAAACGCAGGCACTAGAAAACCCTAAAATGGAATTCATGTGGAATACGGTGGTAAGTTCTTTCGAAGGTGAGGAACGTTTGAATTCCGTCGTCCTGAAAAATTTAAAATCTAATGAACTGCAAAACGTAAAGGTTGATTCATGTTTCTTATTTATTGGATATACCCCGAACACAGAAATTTTATCAGGTGTAGTTGAGTTGAATCGAAATGGATATGTCCTAGTCAATGAAAAAATGGAAACAAATATACCTGGTGTGTTCGCAGCAGGCGATGTATGTGATAAGTTCCTTAAGCAAGTGGCTACAGCTGTCGGTGATGGTGCCATTGCAGGGTATGGTGCAGAGAAGTATATCTCTGAATGTGAGGTTTATGAGCATCAAATTCTAAATCAAGGAAAACCATCCGTTGTTTATTTATGGAATGCAACTGATCCTTCTTGCCGGGAGCTATTACCACTCTTTGAGGCGTTTGAACAATCCCATACTGAGATCAGGGTCACAAAGGTAGATGTATATAAGTCACCCGGACTTGCTGCCAAGCTGGGAATAGATTCAGTACCTTCCATAGTTTATCTAGATGATGGAAAGATCCAAAGAGTAATTACAGACAAGATAAGCGATAACATATTGAATGCTCTAACGAATTGATGGAAAAGCCCTATGCAGATATCTCTGCATAGGGCTTTTTTTAATTATGCTTTTATTAAATTGGACGAGCTATTTCAAGAAAGTGTCAAAGTATCAATAATAGTTGTTTTGTCATATACCTTTGAAAGCGCTTAGATATTAAGATTAATTCATAAGATAGCAAATCAACGGAGGGAGAGTAGAGGAGAACCAAGGCTGCAAAAAGAGAGAAAGCCATGAAAGATGCTTTATTTATAAGAATCTAGGTTTAGGAGGACTTACATATGGCGAACGCAAGCGTCGCACCAGACAAGACATCAAGACCGAATCTCGGCAAGCATCGGACCAGCGGGATAAGACGCTTTTTTAAGCAAATAGATCTGCAGCTTATGGTATTGCCAGCACTTGTTTTAGTTTTTATTTTTGCCTATATCCCCATGTATGGTATTCTGATCGCTTTTCAAGATTACAAGTTAGGTAATAGCTTTATTAGCAGTGATTGGGTTGGATTAAAGCACTTTATTTACTTCTTTAATGCTCCTGAATTTGAAGTGGTTATGAAAAATACAATCATAATCAGCTTGCTGAAATTTTGTTTTGGATTTCCTGCACCGATTATTTTGGCGTTAATGCTGAACGAAGTTCGTAAGATGTTCTTTAAACGGGTTATTCAGACCGTTACATACTTGCCTCACTTCTTATCTTGGGTGGTTATCGGCTCGATGGTTACCTCGATGCTCTCCGTAGATAATGGCAGTATAAATATGCTGCTTGAGAAATTGAGATTTATTGATGAACCGATTAACTTCCTTTCTATGACCGAATATTTCTGGGGCATTTTAGTCACAACCAATGTGTGGAAGGAAATTGGATTTGCTTCGATCGTTTACTTAGCTGCCATTGCTGGTATTGATCCGCACTTATACGAAGCTGCTTCGATGGATGGTGCGAGTCGCTTTAAACAGATATATTTGATTACGTTGCCTTCCATTATGCCAGTTGTGATCATCTTTATGATTCTGGCGATCGGTAATCTGGTGAATGCAGGATTTGAAGATATTTTGATCCTTGCTTCCAATCCGGCTCTACGAGAGGTATCAGATTCAGTTGATGTATATGTTGTACGTGTCGGTATAGATAACTTCAGGTACTCCTATGCGACTGCTATCGGATTGTTCAAGGCCGTTATCAGTGTGACATTACTTACCTTTGCAAATTTCATTGCCAGAAGAGCGGGAAACAGCTTGTGGTAATGAATTACTTAATATAGGGGGACTGAATTATGAAACGTACTAACATAGGAGACCGATTGTTTATTGGATTCATATATGTATTCTTGACCTTACTGGCATTCTCCGCGTTTTATCCATTTTGGAATTCACTTGTGATTTCTTTTAATGAGGGGATGGATACTTCCAAAGGCGGAATTACTTTCTGGGTCCGTGAGTTCACGCTTGAGAATTATAAGATCGTATTTGAAGATTCTCGTTTAATGGGTGGATTCGTCATTGCAACATTGCGGACGGTAATTGGTACAGTAACAGCGATATTGGCCACTTCGATATTTGCTTATGGGATGTCGAAGCGCGAACTAATGGGTCGCAAATACTACATGATTATGTGTATCATTACAATGTATTTCGGTGGGGGACTCATTCCGTCATACATGCTTATCAGAAGTTTAGGCCTCTTCAACTCATTTTGGGTGTTTATTATTCCTGCACTTGTCAGCGTATGGAATATGATCATATTCCGGACCTTCTTCCAAGGTCTTCCGCAAGGTTTAGAAGAGTCAGCAAAGATTGATGGCTGCGGATACTGGGGGACTTTTCTTCGAATCGTACTTCCCTTGTCAGGGCCTGTCATCGCAACATTATCATTGTTCACAGCAGTCAATCACTGGAATGAGTGGTTCGTAGCGAGTATTTACATTACGAAAGAGGAGTTAATGCCGATTCAGACCATCTTGAGACAGATATTGTTCTCTAATATTGCTTCAGAACAGCTGTCTAATGTAGATGCAAGTTCCATTGCTCATATTAACTCAGCCAAGAAAATAACGTCGAAGTCATTAACGATGGCTACGATCATGGTTGCAACCATTCCGATTGTATGTGTATACCCATTCCTACAAAGATTCTTCGTTAAAGGTGTCTTGGTCGGATCATTGAAAGAGTAGGATGATAGAATGAGATGGGGTTTAGAGCGTATTGCTTTGAACATAGATTACAAATTGAAAGGGGAAAATACATTGAAGACTAAGAGAAAGATGCTTCTCGGAACGTTGTCTACCTTGCTATTGTCGACTGTGGTGGCGGGTTGTAGTGGCAACAATTCAAGCGCTCCAGCTGCAACTGCTGAACCAGTGAAAGAAGGAGGAACAGCGGTTAACACAGCAACTGAAGCTCCAGCAGCTGATTTGTATGAGTTAGGGAAAGAACCGCTTGAAGTATCATTCTACGGAAACTACGGCTGGTATCAAATGCCGAAATGGGGCAAAGATGCTGCTTCTAAATGGATTTTAGATAATTTGAAAATTAATGTCACTGGCATTAGCTCCGGTGGTAATAATGCTCAGAAGCTGCAAACGATGATCGTCGGTAATGAGCTGCCGGATATTGTTTGGACTGAGAAAGGTGCTGACGTAGAGCGTCTTCGTCAAGCAGATATGCTAGTTCCTTTGGATGAATACATTGATAAATATCCAAACTTTAAAAAGTACTTAACAGCTGGACATTTGGAATTGCTTCGTTCTCCTGATGGGAAAATCTATCAGCTGCCGAATTATTATACAACACAGCCAAACGGTAATGCTGGTTATGCGATCAATAAGAAAATTTACAAAGAACTCGGTTCTCCTAAGCTAGAGACTACGGATGATTTGTATGCTTACTTAAATGCTGTTAAAGCGAAGTTCCCAGATGTTATTCCGTTTGAGACTGGCTTAGCGAAAGATGGTAACGGTATTGACCAGTTGTTCTCCTCTTTTAAAGAGAATAACCTTTCGTTTACTAGAATATATGCTGTACCTGATGGCGATAAAATGGCTTCCATTTACAAAGATGAAGGGTTCCGTGAGTCCGTTGTCTTTGGTGCTAAATTAATGCGTGAGAAGCTTATGACACAGGATGCGAATACCCAAACAGAAGACCAGATTAGAGAGAAAGCGATGAATGGCAAGTTCGCTGTGATTGCGACATTCGATCCGATGAAGTTGCTCGCTACTGCTGATGAAGAGATGAAGAAGAAAAATCCGGAAGATGGTTATATGTTTATTAAACCAATCTACAAACCGGGCTTGGATCAAAGTAAAATCACACCGGGAACGTACAATCAGTTAGGATGGAACGTTGCTACAATCACTAAAAACGCTAAAAATCCAGAAGCTGTATTCGCAATGCTTGATTGGATGACAGGTGCAGAAGGTTCTATGGTTCTGAACTGGGGCCCTCCAGGACCAGACGCTTACTGGGATGGATTTGAAGCAGATGGACTTACTCCTAAATTTAATAAAGATAAATATCTAAATGAGCCAGAAGCATTGTCTGAAATCAGCGGTAAGGCTGGTGACTTGGTTTGGGTAGGAAACACGGTTTTCTTGGATAATACGAAGAAAATGATGTTGCAAACCCTTCCAGCTGATAAGATTGACTTTAGTAACCGTTGGCAGATGGAAGTAACGTGGGCTTCACAAGGCGACTTTACGGAGTTCCTAAACTGGGATCCGGCTCCAGACAGTGAAGAAGGTATTATCAGACAAAGCGTTAGAGATATCTGGCTAACTGCTAGAGCGAAATCAATGTATGCGAAGACCGATGCAGAAGCATTAGCCATTCTTGACAAAGCACATGATGATTCCATGAAGGTTGGTTATGAGAAATTCCTTGATTATGTTACAAAAGTATGGACAGAAAACAAGAAAGCTTTAGGAAAATAATAATTAGTAATACGAAGGTTTGCTACTAGGCAAGCCTTCGTTTTTACGTTGTATTCTGATGATTCATTGTTTATAGGCTGGTAGACAAATTTATGAATGGTATACTGGGAAAGAGTAATGGTAGAATTTACAGGGACAGATTTATGCATTTCAAAGGGGGACTTGTTGATGTACAACGTATTATTAGTAGACGATGAGATGCTGGATCTAGAAGGTATGAGACAATTTATTCCTTGGAATGAGCTTGGTATGGAAGTTGTGGAGGCAGCAAATAACGCGTTTACCGCGTGCGATATTTTAGATCAGCATGTTATTGATATTATCGTAAGCGATGTGAATATGCCGAATATGTCGGGCCTTGAGCTGGCTCGAATTGCCATAGAGAAAAAAAAGGATATACGCGTGATATTTGTAAGCGGTTACCAAGATTTTAGCTATGTTAAGCAAGCACTGTCACTAAAGGCTTATAGCTACGTCCTTAAGCCAATGGATGATAGTGAACTCATTGCTGCACTTCAGAAAGTAAGGCAGGATTTAGACGATGAACGTAAACGCCGTGATGTTGAAGAAGCCTATCAGCATATGATTCCAATGGCCAAAAATGATTTGTTGATACGCTTATTCGAAGGGGAATGGGAAGGGGAAGAGGGTAGCCAGGCCGGAATGTTGTCGCTTGTGAAGTCATACGGTCTGGATAAGCTGAATTGGCCTGTTCGTGTAGCTGTCTTGGAGCTTGACTACTTCAACTGGCTTCAAGGACAGGATAATCTCTCTAAACATCAAATGGCCAAGGACTTCCTTTGTGAAGTGAATAGAATAGGTCAGAAGCACGGAATGCCACATTGCTACAAGGTATCGTCCTATCGGATTGCATTATTGATTAACGAGCAGGAAATGGAAAAGTTCACTGAGGATATTTACGCCTCGATTCGTGCGAAGTTTCCAGTCACAATGACTGTAGGTGTAGGCAAACCAACATTTTCTATGGAACAGATTCATATCTCCTATCGACAAGCTATGGAAGCTGTGGACGGAAAAATGTTTATTGGCAAAGGCAATCTTATAATGTATGAGACCGTTAGCAGTGAACCAGGGATGATCGATGCTCGTATGTTAGATACCCGTATGGATACGTTGTTTAAAGCGGTGAAAGAGTATGAGTTAGTACTTATTTATGATGAGATCGACAAGTTATTCCGCTCTGTAAGTAGTTTAAGATCCAAATTCACTATTCATAATCTGGCTATGTATATCATTTGGAAGCTGGATCAGCAGTTAAAGGATGTTAGTGAGGATTTATTTGAAATTTTAGGTATGGAAATACATAGTTTAGATGTTTTACATCAATTCGATACGATCAGTGATATTCGCTCGTGGCTCGTGCTCAAAACGTTTGAGATCTCCGAGTACTTGCGTAGTAAATCAGATTCAGTGAACCATAAATTGATTAGAGAAATCATCCAAACGATGCAGGACAGAATGAGCGATAACTTTACGCTTAAAGATATTGCGCAGCAGTTCTCTTTCTCCCCTAACTATTTGGGTTATCTATTCAAAGAGGAAACAGGGAAAACGTTCAGTGAAGTACTTACACAGCTTCGAATGGATCAAGCAGGCAAGCTTTTAAAAGATCCGACCTGCAAAATCTATGAAATCGCCAGCAAGGTAGGCTATCGGTATCTCCCTTATTTCAGCAGACAGTTCAAAGAGGCTTATGGTATGACACCTATGGAGTATCGTAAGCGCGACAAGTGATGGGGGATGATGTTCTATGAAAATACGAAGAAGACATAAGTATGTGCCGATTGGGTATAAGTTAATGCTGACGTATATGTTTTTTATTATTATCCCTATATCCTTGATAGGGTTCGTCTCTCATTCCATGTATAATGATTCATTACGCGAACATATCAATACGAATATTAAAGGAACGTTATTGCAGATTCGTGACAATATTGATTATAAAATGGACGAAGTTACTCGAATATCAACGCAATTATACAGTGATTTTGATTTTTATCGGAATCTTCGGAGTTATGAGGAAGGCTGGGAAAATTACGATCGGATGTCTAAGAAGGTGCTGCCGAAGCTTGACGTAGCTATTCAATCTACAGGTGTGAAGATAGGGATGTCGCTATTTTTAAAGAATGAATCGATCCCTGAGATCTATTCGAATTCACTTGAGGGCTATTTGGATAATAGTAGCTTTTATCATCTCTACCACATGAAACGGATTGAAGGTAAATCCTGGTATTATGATTTTCCAACTGAAAAATACGCTGAAACTATGAAATGGTGGCAGATCGAGAGCGATGTAGAGAATAATCGCATCTCGTTGCTCCGTAGACTAATTGATACATACGAGCCTCTTGAGCCTAAAGAGATAGGATTCCTGCGGATTAATGTAAGGATTCCAGATCTATTTGACAGTGTCAATTATACGAAGATAGGAAAAGGAAGTAATTTAATTATAAAGAACGAATTTGGAAGAACGATGTATCAATCGGGTGAACTACCGGAGAACTATACTAATGAAGCCGAGCTAAATAAGGATTACCTGACGATTAAAGAAACGATTATGGTTGCTAACCAAGCATGGCAATTAATCGCGCTTGTTCCAATTGCAATCCTTGAAAAAGATGCAATGAAGGTACGTTTGTTTATTATCTTAATGTGTCTCATATGCTGTGTGGTTTTTAGCTTTGTAGGCATATTTATATCCCGTTATTTTTCGATTCGGATTAATAAGTTCGTATATGTGCTTAATGCCTATCGGGAAGGTGATCTTCACAAGCGTATAAAATATCGGGGGAAGGATGAATTCTCTCAGATAGCAACCGCGCTGAATGATATGGGTGAAAATATTGATATGTTGATTAAAGAGGTATATCTTACTCAGCTCCAGAAGAAGGAAGCGGAGCTTGAGATCCTACAATCGCAAATCAACCCACATTTCCTGTACAATACTTTGTCGTCTATTATTCAGTTAGCCAAGTTTGGTCAAAATGAGAAGCTGCAGAAGATGGTACTGGAATTAGCGAAGTTTTATCGTTTAACGCTTAATGAAGGCCGTACGATGATTCCGGTTCCAACTGAAATTGAGCAAGCAAACGCCTATTTAGAAATCCAGAAAATTAAATATGGTGATCGCTTGGAGGTTATGTTTGATTTTGATACAGAGATCTGGCCTTATGAAACCATTAAACTGATTCTACAACCCTTTATCGAGAACGTGCTGAAGCATGCTTGGTGCGGTGATCACATTCATTTACGGATTGTAGGACGTAAGGAAGGCGATAATATTCTCTTCCGTATCATTGACGATGGTATAGGCATCAGACAAGAGCGTATTGATCAAATTTTTGACTCGAAGGGACATACAAATACAGGTTATGGCGTCCGTAATGTGGATCAACGGATTAAACTGCAATATGGACCCGAGTATGGCGTAAGTATTTATAGTCGTGTGGGAATTGGAACATCGGTTCAGATCCTGATTCCTGCCAAAAAAAGAAAGTAAGCGGTATTGCAGTGATGATATAGAAAAGGGGTCATTAAGCTAGTTATCGCTAGCTTAATGACCCCTTTGATTATTCAAGTGAAAGTTAGAAACCTTTGTATTGCGGTTCTTCTGACTCTAATTCGGTTACCCGATTTTCAACCTGTGTAACGATTTGTTGTGTTTGCTCAGCTGCATTTGTGAATAAAGTTTTTGCACTTTCGTTTTGTGTTTCAAGTGCAAATTGCTCCAAGCTCGCTTGAGCGCCTTTTAAAGAAGATAAACATGTTTTAACTTGTGAGGCTACTGTCATTAGGTTTCTCTCCTCTGTTTTAAGTTTCTAGCATGACGTTTCCTATTGTCCTCAACCGTTACTTTAGTTATTCAGGAAAAAAATACAAGCTTAACACGTTAACCGATTTCCATAAATAAGTAGTCTAATTCAGGATTGAATGGACCTTTTTTGACAAATAATGAGTGTTACTAAACAAGTGTTGATTTAAAAAAGGAGGAAAATTGTGATGCCGGAGTGGTTGGAGGTTGTAGTACGAACACTCTTTGCTGTGGTTGTGCTTTTCTTTTTAACTAAATTACTGGGGAAGAGACAAGTATCGCAGCTTTCGTTCTTCGAGTATATTACGGGGATAACCGTCGGCAGCTTAGCCGCCTATATTTCTTTGGATACGGATAAGTATTGGCATTTAGGACTCATTGCACTGATTGTATGGGTCGCCTGTTCTTTAGGAATTGAATGGCTTCAGATGAAGAGTAAAAAAGCAAGAGACTTCATTGACTTTAAGTCCACCGTTCTTATAAAGGACGGGAAAATACTCGAAGATCATATGAAAAAGGAACGTTTAACAACAGATGAATTATTGGAAGAGTTACGTAAAAAGGATGTATTCAATATATCTGAAGTGGAATTTGCGATTATGGAGTCTGATGGAGCGATTAATATTCTGCTTAAGAAGGAGTATCTCCCTCTATCGGCAAAAGACCTGGGTGTGAAGGTTGCCCCACAGAAAGAGTCACAAGCCGTCATTATGGATGGGAAAGTATTAGATAAACCGTTAGATACCTTAAATCTGACTCGTAGCTGGCTTGATGGCGCGCTAGAGAAAATGGGGCTAACCGTCGAGAATGTATTTCTCGCTCAAGTTGATTCTTACGGTGAGCTGACGGTCGATTTGTATGCCGACAACTTTAAAGTTCCACAGCCACAAGATAAACCACAATTATATGCTTTACTCAAAAAATGTGAAGCGGATCTGGAAATGTTCAGTTTGTCGACAGAAAATGAAAAAGCTAAAAAAATGTACGAACAATGCTCAGAGCAATTGCAAGCATCTTTGAAAGTGCTAAAGCCTTTAATCCAAAGTTGATGGGCTTACAAACTTCATACCCAAAAGCAAGAAAGAACCGGTTTTTCGCATCGGTTCTTTTTTTCATATACAGTCAAATGGAGTATGAAGTATAAACCTCGTAAACAATTGGCAAACTAAGTCAGATTCGCAAGTCACAACCCAGGAGGTATAAAGCCTATGTCAGAAATTATAGAAATCATTAAAGATCAACTGAAGGAATGCAGTGATGCGGTGTATCAGTCCATTTCTGTTCATGGGCATACCTGTCTTTTGATCTATATACCTTCCATCATCGATTCTAAGACACTTCATGAAAGTATTGCTTTGCCACTAAAAACAGAAGCAGAAGCAAAGCTGGAATGGCCGAATTTTTTAGAACGGTTAGATCAAGGTGTTGTTTTTCCTATCCATTACCTCAAGGCATTTGACTTACAGAAGATTGTAGATATGATCGTTGCTGGAAAAGTAGTACTTTGTATTGAGGATCTTCCTTATGTTTATTATTTTGAAATTACCCAATATCAAAAAAGATCAGTGACCGAATCACAAAACGAACTTGTAGTGATTGGTCCCCAAGAAGCATTCATTGAAGACATAGAAACGAATCTCTCTTTGATTCGACATAAAATTAAACATCCGGATCTAAAAACCATTCATTATTCAATTGGTAAATATACAAAAACTGATGTGTATGTGGTTTATATTGAAGGACTTTATAAAAAAGAAGTTCTTGCTGAGATTAAACAGAAACTAGATCAAATAGATATTGATGGGATACTAGGCATTAGTTATATATCAGAATATTTAAGGAATGGTAACCTCACGCCATTTCCGGTATTTCAATATACAGAACGCCCTGATTCGGTGGCAGCTTCTTTAATGGAAGGCCGAATCGGAATCATACAAGATGGAACACCTACTGCAATGCTCGCTCCGACATCTTTTTTTACCATGCTGCAATCCTCTGAGGATTATTACCAAAGCTTTTATGCAGCAAGCTGGATTCGTATTGTTAGATTTCTGTTCTCAATCATATCCATGATTCTTCCATCGCTTTATGTAGCGATTACAACTTTTCATCCTCAAATCATTCCACCGAATCTGTTAATTACGATTGCTTCAGCAAGGGAGAACATTCCTTTCTCAGCTCTTACTGAGGCTTTAATTATGGAGCTTACCTTTGAAGCACTTAGAGAAGCAGGGACTAGAATTCCAAAGCCTGTAGGACAGACGGTTTCAATTATTGGGGGGATCGTTATTGGTCAAGCTGCGGTCCAAGCAGGAATTGTATCCGCTCCAATGGTTATTGTTGTTTCTATTACCGGAATTGCCACCTATATCATTCCTCATTATGAGCTAGGTCTGACTTTCCGACTACTTCGTTTCCCGTTACTGGTTATGGGTGGAACAATGGGGCTGCTCGGGGTATACATTACAGCTTTTTTGATTTACGGACATTTAGCTAACTTAAGACCGTTAGGTGCTCCATATTTGCAACCTGTTGCCCCATTTGTATTACAGGACTGGAAAGATACATTCGCTCGCTTTCCCTCGAACTTTATGAAGAAGCGCAGCAATCTTTATACAGATAGGAATAAAAGGAGACTGAAAGAAAAATGAGAATCCTGAAGATAGGAGTTATTATAATCTTGTTCCTAAATATAACAGGTTGTTGGTCGACGAAGGTAGAACTGGATGAACTAACATTTGTATACGGAATGTTTATTGATGAAGGCAAAGAACCAGGTACTGTTGAAATAACGATTAACTCACCTTTGCCCAATCGTCTTAACGCAGCCGGACAACCTTCACTTGGCGGTGGAGGTGACGGAACTACTTATTCTACCGTTTCTAAGACCGCAGAAACGATTGCAGATGCTATGCTGTTAATTCAAAAAGACTTAACACGTCAACTTAGTCTTGCTCAATTAAAGGTAATTGTCTTAGGGAAAACCTATGCTGAACAAGGAATCAGCGAACTACTATTATGGATTGAAAGAGAGCCAAGTCTTCCTTTGGGCGCTCATGTTATGGCTAGTCCCGGAAATGCAAAAGAGATGAATACTTTAACACCTATTTACGAGCAAATACCCTCGGATGTACTAAGGAACTTTGGATCTGAGAGATACTTGTTTTCAACTACGATTAAGGATTGCATGTTTGCTGAGGCATCCGGTGTTGGATTTGCTATCAACAATCTTTCATTTGGAAAAAAAGAAGAAACATCGAAAGATGGAAAACCAGAATTCTGGGCAGGAATCCAAGGGGCAATGCTGTTTCAAAAAGATAAGATGAAAGGAGTTCTTAAGCTTAAAGAGGGAAGGGCATTAGCTTGGGCGGTAGGCAGTCTTAAGCTGGCCGTTTACTCCGTCGATTGGGATGAGGGGAAAAGTGCCGCAAGTGTTGTATTTGTAAGCACAAAATCATCAAAAAAGTTAAATAAAACGGATAAGGGTCCTGTGTTTACAGTGAATTTAAAGGGGAAAGCAAGTGTGATTTATTTAAGGGATCCTAAGAATAGGGATACAGAGGAACTCGGTCAAATTATCATTGCGAAGCTTAAAGAGAAAGTCTCTGATAATCTTAACGAAGCTATTCGTAATACCCAAAAAGCAGGTGCCGATGTTCTGCAACTCGGATTGTTACTGGAATGGAACGATCCAAAGCAATGGAAGCAGCTTAGAGAGCGGTGGGAAAATTATTATGCTCTAGAAGCTGATATTAAAGTGAAGACAGATTTTAGCATTGTGGATTTTGGAACAGCAAAATAAGACGTTTAGAGGGAGAAGTTATGCAAACATCGAAATGGCAGCTGTTCCGTTTTTTCATTATTTTCTTCAGCTCCCAAGCCACTATTTTTTTGATTCCGACTCTAATTGCTACTTCATCCTATCAAGGCTGGATAGGTTTAATAGTGGGATCTTTATTAGGGTTAATATTATTGTGGTTTACTTTTCACGTCGGTATGCTGCGACCTAATCAAGCGTGGGTAAGCTTTGGAAAAGATATCATAGGTAAATGGCCGCACAAGTTCATGCTTCTTTTGCTGTTATGTTGGTGTATTTATTATGCATCCTTTGATATTGAGAACTTTGTGTTATTCTTTGGTTCTAATTATTTGAGAGGAACTCCACCTCTGTTTATTCAATGTGTAATTGGGTTAGTGATTATGTATACGGCAAGTTTAGGCTTTACAACGATAGCGTATATGGCGGATGGACTTTTTCTTATTTTTTTTATAACGATGATCATTTTATTTTATTTATTTCTCCCGAATGCGGACTTCAATATGCTACCCGCCTTCATTCATTATCATGATCCCGGGATTGCCCTAAAGGACTCTATTGTAGTCATGTCATGGTTTGGAGAATGGATTGTCCTCTTGTTTGTTGTGCCCGATCTGAAGCTTGAAGCGAAGATGTTGAAAAGATTAGTACTTACGGCGATATTTGTCTTAGTCACTGTCTTAATTGGTTGGTCGCTGACGATGATGAGTTTTGGTCCACATTTGGGTCGGGAACTGCAATATCCTTTCCTTGAATTGGTGCGCAGCGCCAAACAAGATAATCTGCTAGGCAATTCGGATCCGCTATTAATTGGAATATGGTCGTCTTCTATGTTCATACACAGCTCATTCCTTATCTATGTAGCCTCGAGATGTGTATCCGGCTTGTTTAATACAAAAGCTAGAAAAATGTACATTCCCTTCTTAACAATAACTTCAATAACGATAGCTTTTTTATATTCACGACACATAGGCAGTTATTATAAACACTATAATAGTTTTGCTATTGTTGTCATTTGGCTAATCGTTGAAAGTATCCCGATCTATTATGCCATCACGGCTTTCTTTCGCTATCGGAATAAAACTGCGAAGTAAATAAATTAGGAGTGGAAATCTAGGTTCTGTCTTTTTAATGGGCAGAACCTTTTCTTGTGAATTATATATTGGATACACTTTCTGTTATGATTAAAGGACTAATTACATTAATTTCCCAGATTGGATGGTGTATTTTACATGAATCTTCAAGAAGTCACTGAACTTATCAAATCTATTAGATCCAATCTAGCTAAAGTCATTGTTGGAAAAGAGGATGGAGTAGACCTGCTACTAACCGCATTACTTGCGAATGGCCATGTTCTGCTGGAAGATGTTCCGGGTACAGGTAAAACTTTGTTAGCCAAAGTCCTTGCAAAATCTTTAGATTGTACATTTAAGCGTATTCAATTTACTCCAGACTTGCTGCCTTCTGATTTAAGCGGGATTAATTTTTATAATCAAAAGACAGGTGAATTTCAGTTTAGACCAGGTCCAGTATTTGCGAATATTTTGTTGGCTGATGAAATTAACCGTGCAACACCAAGAACACAATCCAGTCTGCTGGAATGTATGGAGGAGCGGCAAATCACGATCGATGGTGTGACTCATGGCTTAGAAGCACCTTTTCTCGTAATTGCTACTCAGAATCCGATTGATAACCAAGGCACTTTTCCGTTGCCCGAAGCTCAATTAGATAGATTTCTGATGCGGATTACTACGGGTTATCCTTCATTTGACGAAGGGATTCATATTTTGCAGCGTTTCCGTGAGAATAATCCTCTTGAAGAGACTTTTGCTGTGGCTGCCGCTCAAGATATTCAAACTGCGCAGCGTTTGGCCGCTTCCGTGAGTATTAGTGATGATTTGCTAGCGTATATCGTTCGGATTACGGAAGCTACTCGCAAATCTACGGCAGTAAAACTAGGGGCGAGTCCACGTGCAAGTGGAGCATTGCTTAGATCATCTCAAGGATATGCTCTAATCCAAGGTAGATCTTACGTTACACCAGATGATATTAAAGCCGTAGCTGTTCCGGTGCTTGCACATCGTCTGCTTCTTCATCGTGGATTGGGTTCTAAAGAGGGACAGGCCGCGGAAATTGTGTTACAAGTGCTTCGTGAGGTAGAGGTGCCGACTGAACTCATTGCGTCCTTAAGAGGCGGAAAGGTGGAATGAGCTATGGCTTTGCCTTGGTTCATTTTTATTACAGTAGCTCTCCTGTTCCTTCTTGCCGTTATCTATGAACGGAATGGTCTGAAAGCGCTTAGTTATACTCGGTATTTTTCAACGAAGGTTGCTTATGAAGGGGATCAACTTGAGATGATCGAGGAGATCGTTAACGCGAAACTTCTGCCATTACCATGGCTTCGACTGGAATCTAGTATTGCAAGAGGCTTGGAATTTGGAAGTCAAGATAATCTTGGCATTAGCACGGGTGAGATCTACCAGAATCATATCAGCTTGTTCTTTCTTAAATCTTACCGTCATATTAAACGGCGTCATCAAGTAACTTGCGAACGGCGTGGGATATACCGTTTGGAGTCAGTCACTATGACCACTGGAGATCCCTTTGGATTGATCCGGAAAAATAAAACGTATCCTCTCCAATTAGAGTTATTAGTCTATCCTAATTTGCTGAATCTAGACGATCTTCCGCTACCGATACATAGCTGGCTGGGTGAACTTCCAGTGAAAAGATGGATCGTAGAAGATCCTTTCTTGACTGCAGGTATTCGCGAGTATAGCTCAGGAGATTCTATGGGACTTATAAACTGGAAGGCTACAGCGCGCACAGGGACTATGCAGGTACATAAGAAAGACTACACTGCGGATTCCAGGCTCGTCATTTGTCTGAATATAGAGGACAGTGATTCTATGTGGAGAGCGGTAACGGATGTGGAACGTATCGAGCAAGGGATAAGATATGCAGCCACTATCGCCGAATACGCCATGCGCCATGGAATTGAGACGGGATTTATCTGTAACGGCAGATTGGATAACGGGGGCGAAAGAGATCCTGTTGAAGCAGAGCCTATGGCTGAGCTGGAAGACTTGCTAGAGCTGTTAGCTAAGCTGGAGCTAGACAGAACGCTTCCTATGAGTCGATTGCTAGCTCTTCAAGGCGAGAGTGGAATAAGTGATACAGACTTTCTGATCATTAGCTGTCATAGAGGAGCAGAATTACAAGAGGCTGCTGACCTCCTATTGGTGTTGGGCAATGGTATAGAATGGCTGGATATTCCGGAACAGGGAGGAGAGAGCGCATGAAACTTCCGTTATCTGGTTACGTATGGAATACGGTCAAACTCTGGATATACTCTATCCTAGAACTATTATTAGTTTTACCTGTATGGATTCTGTTTCAGGTTTATGTACTGCCCAAGCAAGTTGAACCTATGTGGCTGACCGCCATACCATTAATATTATTAGTAGGTATTCTGCTTCGAAAACAGTGTAGTGTTAGATGGAAGCAACTGCTTGCTTCTCTAATCCTTGGGACGGTGGTTGGGGCTTTGTCAGCAGGAAGTCTGTCTATCGAGAGTCTGCCTTTAGGTGTCGCAGGTTTTATATGCGCTTTTCTCGGAATGACTGCTGACTCTCGGGATCAGTCCAGTAAGAAGTATTGGATAGGTATTGTAATCTATTTTGTTGCGACCATTGTCTTTGGGAGAATTCCTGATTTGGAGGAAAGTGTTACACTACTGACCTGGTGCGGTAGTTTGTGTCTATTACTCACACTATTTATTTCTAATAGTAGCTATTTACAATATAGTACGCTTTCACAAGAGGGTAAAGCTTTGCCAAAAGGATTACAAAGGAATAACCGTATTTATGTCATTGGTATAGGACTTGTTGCGGCCGTGTTAGCAGCAGGGGTCGGAAAAGCTATTGGGACACTGCTATGGAATATGGTTCGTTCGTTCTTCGGATGGATTAGTAATTTATTCTCTGGGTCAAGTGAGCCGCTACCTCCGCCAGTAGAACAGCCTCAAGCGAGTCCGGAACTACCTTTTGTTGGAGATGAAAAGCCTGGTCTACTAGCTGCTATATTAGATGTTGCTTTATATGTTGCTGGAGCTGTGTTATTGGGCGTTGCAGCTTATTATGGACTTCGGTGGTTGTATAGAAATGCTGGTGGGAAATTAAAGAGAGCCATGGATGCCTTGCTATCCATCCTTCGCAGGGAACATACTCCAAAGGACAATACAACTTATCTTGATGAGGAAAAAAGTGTATTTACATGGGAACAAACGCTTCAAGGTCTAAAGGATTTCTGGAGTACTCGCCTTACGCCAAGACATCGAAAAGACCGCTGGGAGCAGATGAATAGTGAAACGGAGCGTGTTCGTTGGTTATATCGGCGTTGGCTTCATTTGAAGCACGATCATGGTTATGAAGTTAAGAGTTATCTTACGCCGAAGGAAACAGAAGACGATATTATAAAATGGACTGCTCTTAACAAGCTTAAACATAAGGGCGAAGAACATACGGTTCATACGTCGAATTCATTGATTGAATTATATGAAAAAGTTAGATATGGAGAAGAAAAACCTTCTGCTAATGATGTGGCTGCATTGAAAGATAAATTGAAATTATAGAATAGAATATTCTTCAAATTCATGCAAATAGGAACAAATAGGTTACAAACGCTTCAAAAGTGTTACAACATGGATACAATTGGTTTTGTACTTACCACTATAATAATTCTAGCAAAATACTCGTGGAGGGAAGTAAATGAGAAAGCATAGCAGTACATATGTTGTTTTACTATTAAGTACCTTTGTCATCAGTCAACTGACTGGCCATACCGCTTCAGCGGCACCAGCTAATGCTGTTCGTACCAATCCAGCTGTAGCTGCGGCAACAGTAACACCCCCTAGTAATCTGGGTTCCATTTCATTAGGAGCAAATATTAAAGCTACATTAGAAGATGTCAATATTTGGTCACAACCTGGTGGAAATATTTTAACCTATACCCTGAATTATTCGAATGGGAGCAGTAAAAACGCGAACCTAATGTATTATTTTTCGAGAGTGACGACGCCAGGGGGTTCGGTTATTCCGGGTAACCCACTGAGCGCTGACGCGACTAAGAAGAAGATTGGTGCTAAAGAAAGCTTGCGGGTTACATATTACGTCAACATAGGCAAGACCAATTCGTTAAAAGGGATTAAGATTCCCATGTATGTATGGGATTCCAAAACCAAAGGTTATTTAAAGCATGCAGGAAGCTTTACTGTACCAGCTAATTATTCCCCAACTGCTGTAAATGGAAAAAATGTTAGCACCACAATGAATGACATTCCTGTCATCGCTAAAAGTGAGTCCTTGGAGCTCTATAAATATAATGGGAAAGTTTATGCCAAGGTGGGTATAAGCCTGACCAATAAGGGCAGTAAGGTACTCAGTGATCCGGGTTATGCGGCTTATTTACTCTCTGCAGGTGGCAGTTCGTATGAATTAGCACTTGATCGTTCTCAGATTAGTTACAAGATTCAGCCGCAGGAGAAGAAGACTATCTATTATCTTGCCGAGATTCCTCCTTATATGAAGACGGATAATATGAAGCTGCAATTTACGCAAAAAGATGAAGCACTGAAGCTTGAGATCGCTAAATCCTCGTACAAGCTACCGGCAGCTACAACCCCTAATTTGGTGGTAGGTAAAGGTGTGACCAAGAAAATCACCATTAATAATAATCCGATAGAAACTCAGTTAAACAACGCAAACGTATACGCTGAGAATAATAAAGGGATTTGGACCTTCCAGCTTCGAGTGAAAAATGTAGGGAAGACGGCCGTTACGTTGCCAACGTATGAGCTTGCCGTCAAATCTTCAACAGGGACAACCTTTCCGATCAATGCGAAGGGATTGAGCGGCTTAACCATAAAACCTTTGGAAGAAAAAATCATTCCACTTACCGCACAAATTCCGCTTGAGATTGAGCAGAGTTCGCTGCAATTGCAAATGATAGAGGCTGTTTCAGCTCCAGCTAATACAGAAACGGGCAGTTCAGGTGAGGGAACAGGATCTGAAGGGAATAATGTCAGTACGGGTAATACAGCCAAGCTGACAGTACCGATTGCCTACTACACAATTTCCTACACACTTCGGCCAGAGGTTCAAAAGGGCGTGGAGTATAGTGCATCCAATGAATATGGTTCTTTCACTTATAACTTGCTGTCTTTGCAGCGCTTTCCTTGGAAAGATGATGACATCGTTGTTGCTAGAATAAATATTAAGAATTCGCAATCGGTGGCTTTAACACTTCCAGAATTAAAAGGATCTGTGCAAGTAGACAATGACGATGTGTCTTCTTCTACAGAACTGTTTATGGACAAGGAAACCTCGACGATTGCGCCTGGGAAAAATGCGGAAATCTATGTATTTTCCAAAATCCCTTACACGCAAGAGTTCGATAAATTAAAAGTGAACCTCTTTACAACGGTAAAAGAAGAGAAGAGCTCGTTCCTGTCGCTTAGCACGAACAGTACGATGAATGCTGTAGCGACTATTGAACGTGGGGGAAGTTATGCAATCACCGGTAAAGGCAAGAACGCTAATGTCCAAGAGAACAAAACAATTATTTATGAAGGTCTCAATTCTAATATCGTATATACAGAGCTACTGCTTAGCAGTGAGGAAAAAAGACAAAGCAAAATGGCTCGCCTTCAGGGTTACTTTAAAACGGCAGATGGCCAGCTATTCGAAGCTACAGTGAATCAGCCAGATACTTCAGCTACACCTGGTGGTAAGCAATTAATAACGTACTGGGCAAAATTGCCTAAATCCGTTATTCCATCAGACGTAAGTATGTATCTAGGTCCAGGAATTACTGGGAATAAGCTGTCTGAACCTGGTCAGGAACCAACGGGATTCATTAACATTGCTTCATTGAGTCTAAATCCAGTTTCTACTCCACCGGAGAATAACTTGACGAAAGTTGCGCTATATCCATACACGATGTCTGTCCTAAGTTCGGAAGGGCGATCACTGAAAGGAAGTAATACTATAGACATCGTTATGAATTACAACCTGCTTCGTGACAGTACCTACGATATGGGAACCTTCACCCATAAACTAGTACTCAAAATGACAGATCCGTATGGCTTATCACAGGAACGAAGCTTGAACATCGGCACCGAACTTCTTGAAGGGAATAACAACTCGTATACTGCGACCTTTACGAATAATATGTACAAGAATTTGGAGGGTGGTTCGTACCGAATCACACTGTATGATGAGTTCCAAGGAGAACGGATCGAGCTGGCCAGCCAGGCATATAGCATAAAGATTGATAGAGCAGTAACTGAGAAGTAGGAATTCATATCTATTAATGTACGAGAAGGAGCAGCTCCAATGTTGCGAGTGGAAAATGTAACGCATTCTTTTAAGAATGGTAATGAAACGACGGCAGTCCTTCATCAAATAGATTTTTCTGTGAAAAAGGGGGAGATGGTTGCATTACTGGGGAGCTCGGGTTCCGGTAAGTCAACCATGCTCAACCTGATGGCAGGTCTGATGAAGCCTACGGAAGGCCACATTTACATTGCTGACCAAGATATTGTGAAGATGAGCGAAAACAAGCTATCTGAATTTCGTAGGAAGCATATCGGGTTTATCTTTCAAGCTTATGAACTGATTACTAGCTTGACTGTCCGTGAAAATGTTGAGTTGCCGCTTGTGTTCCAATCCGTTTCACCATCAATACGTAAGCAAAAAGCTCTGGCCTTGCTGGAAGGGGTCGGCATTCCGGATAAAGCCGACCTGTTCCCTTCACAGTTGTCTGGCGGACAGCAGCAGCGGGTCAGTATTGCACGTTCATTGATCACAGAACCGTCCGTTATTTTCGCAGATGAACCGACCGGAAATCTGGACTCGAAGACAGAAGAGGAAATTATCAATATCCTGCTTAACCTGAACAAGAAGATGAAGACCACCTTCATCGTTGTAACACACGAGCTCAAAGTTGCAGAACAAATGCAACGGATTTTCACGCTTCAGGATGGATATATGATTACTGAGAAACAAACTTCTTCGGATACAGAACTCGAAGGGGGTAAGCTCATTGAGGATTAGTGATATTTCACGTTTGGCTTGGGAGCAAGTCAAACGACGGAAAGTTGTCACAGGTCTTTGTATGGCAGGTATATCGATTGGCTGTGCTGCTATTATTGTTGCTTTAAGTATAGGAGATTCCGCGCAAAGCTATACGGAGCGGGAAATTAACCGGAATTTCAAAATGGATGAAATTACGGTGACTCCGAACAGCGGCATCCCTTCACAAGGGGGCGGAGAAGGAAAAGGAGCCTCTGCCTCTGATGCAAAGCTCGACCCCGGCAGGCTAACGGGCCAGAAGCTGAAAATTGTTCAAGGCCTGCGGCATGTTACCGCAGCAGCACCTTTTCAAGAGCTTGGCTACATACAAATGACTACTATCGATAATAAAATTACGGACGTACAGTTAATCGGAACGGATCTTCGACTATTAACGAAATATGACCATAAATTTAAGCAGGGTGGTCCTTCTGATTCGGTTGGTATGGCAGTACTAAACTATGGAGCAACTGTAGGATTGATTGATGTCGAGACTCGGCAACGTCTTTTTGAACAACTGAGTACTGATCCTTACAATGATAAAATAATGGAACAGTACAACAGTTTAAGCATGCTTCCGTCGGATATGTTCAAACAACAGGTTCAATTACAATCATATGACCCTGCTTCTCAAACTGGACAGTCTCTAATCAGCTCACCCATTCAAATTGTTGGGATATTGGATAGTACTGGGAACCCTGATATGGCGATGTACGACAAGAAGATTTATGTTTCGCTAGAGACTGGTGAGCGTCTGGTTGAACAACTGAAACTAATGAATGGAACTACTGGGCAAAAGGATGTTTACAACTCAGCCATTGTAAAAGTTGACAGTACGGACAATATTGTACAAGTGGAGAAGCTTATCCAGAAACTTACACTAAATACTAGTACGAATTTGTATCAAAAAGAGGCGATGGCTTCTACATTCAGTATGTTCAAGAAAGCAGCGCTTGGTATTGGTATATTTATTCTGATTATTGCCTCGATCTCGATCATCGTTGCGATGACCATGTCCACCCATCAGCGTCGTCGCCAGATCGGTATTATGAAGGTGCTAGGCGCCAATATGGGGCAAATCCGAAATATGTTCATTACAGAGGCGGCATTACTCGGGATGCTTGGTGGGTTGCTCGGTATAGGCTTTTCATACTTGATTGTGTTTGGCATAAATAAGCTGATTGGTTCCACAGGAGGAATGGGGATGGGTGAGCCCTTAGTAATCACTATTCCTCTGATGACCCTTCCAATAGGGATCGCATTTGCGGTAATGACAGGCGTACTATCGGGAATTTATCCAGCGATAAGCGCGTCCAGAACGAATGCGCTCACGGCGATAAAACGGGATTAGCTATTTTTAAGTTGAAAGGAAGCAGAAGTGATGAAGAGGAGAATCAAGTGGATTGTATTGGTATTGATTATTATTGCAGCGGGTTATTTTGTATACAACAAGATGTATAAACCCGAGGCACAGCTAGAACCTGTTGAACCACCACAGGCGATAACTTTTGAAGTGACACAGGAAACCATCACCAACTCTGTTCAGGTCAAAGGGAATTCACATTATGAGCAGGAAACGCTTGTATATGCACCATATGCTTCAAAGGTAACCAAGTGGAAGGTTGAGAATGGTGGGCAAGTTAAGAAGGGGGATTTGCTGTTTACCCTCGATCAGGAAGCCTTAAAGAATGAAATTGCTACACAAGAGGCAACCATTCGAAAGGCTCAGCTAGAAGCGGAATTAAATGAATTTGTTAGTCAGCAGGACCAGGAGAACGCAGCCCTTGGTGCAACAGAAGCCGAACGTATAAAAGCACTTACAGCCCAAGAATCAGCAAGAATAGGGGATGAGCTTAACCAAGTAAATGCTGAAATACAGGCTCGTGAATTAAAAGAAAAGAAGGCTAAGCTAAATACAGCCCTCTACCATGCTCCTGCAACAGGTGTTTTTCTATTTGACAGTGCGAGTGAAATTCCGCAAACGGTAACAGATAATCAATACATCGGCAAAATCGTAGATATGAACAAGCTTGAATTCATAGCTCTTGTAGGTGAACAAGATGTCTTTCGTATTAAGACGGGAATGAAGGTCGATGTTAAAATGACAGCTTTAAAAGATTTAAAGCTGTCTGGAGAAGTGACTAAGGTATCTAAATTTGCTAAGACTGCTTCGGGTCAAAATACTACTGCTACTTCGGTTCCACAATTTGAAGTGGTAATCTCACTGCAACCTAACGAGCGCTTAATTGGTGGACTAAGCTTGAGCGGAGAAATCGAGACGGTTCGCAAGGAAAATGCCATCGTTGTATCCAGCATCGCAGTAATGCATGAAGGAGATCTCTCCTACGTGATGCTGGATAAAGGCAATGGGGAATATGAACGTAGAGATATCAAAGTGGGCATGGAGACGGCTGACAAAACAGAGGCCGTCTCAGGGTTAAAGGTTGGAGATGTTGTTGTGCTTCAATAGATTGAAATAGACCTAAGCCTATTTCTCAATCGTGAGTCGCCAAGATTTAATATCTTTATTTAGCTCGGTAAGGTCAGGAACCGGAATTGGCTCATCGGATAGATTATATTTAGCTTTCAATGCTAAGATCCGATAGACGCTCTCATCAATCCGTGTTTCCTGTATCTTACCTTTTTTTACATGGTCCAGAAGCGATTCTAATACCCGTTTCTCATTATCATAGCCGTGAGCGATAAGTAAGATATCACTGCCTGCATTTATGGTATCTACCGCCGCTGTGGCAAGGTCGTAATTCTTCATGATTGCTCCCATAGTTAGATCATCTGTGATTACAAGTCCTTGATATTTCATGTCTCCGCGAAGTAGCTCACCAATGATTTTACTTGATAAAGATGCTGGTTTATCAGGATCAAGTTTTGGGAACAAAATATGGGCGACCATAACGGCGTCGGTTCCCTCTTGTATCGCAGCTTGAAAAGGGAGCCATTCTAACTTAGCCAGTTCTTCAGCGGTCTTATTTACAATCGGCAAATCAAGGTGGGAGTCGACGGAAGTATCACCGTGACCAGGGAAATGTTTGACAACCGGAACAACATCTTCGCTCTCAATTCCTTTCATTTCGGCAATCCCTAGCGTACTGACTAGTTCAGCGGAGTTACCGAAGGAACGATCTCCAATTACAGGATTATCTGGATTGCTATTGATATCAAGTACGGGAGCGAAGTTCATATTAAATCCTGCTGACAATACTTCTCTAGCGAGGAGCTTGCCCATCATTTCGGCAGCGTTAGCATCCTTACCGGTACCGACCTTTCCATTAGAAGGGAAGGAAGCATACTCCTTAGGCATCCGGCTGACTTTTCCGCCCTCCTGATCGATACTCATAAATAAAGGGGCAGGGTTGCCGCTGTTACTCTCTTTCATGGAATTTACAAGGCTGACCATACTCTTCAGATCTTGAATATTGTTCTTATAAAGGATGATTCCACCGACTTTGTCTTCAGCAATCATCCTTTTTGCTTGATCATCTAGAACGGTTCCGTCGATGCCAACAAGGAGCATTTGTCCAATTTTCTCTTCAAGGCTCATACTGGAAACCTGAACAGCAATTGGATCACTCTCTGAGGAGGGAGCTGCTGTTGAACTGGTAACAGGTGAAGATGTGGATTCGGCAGTCGGCGGATTTGTAGCGGCAGCTTGGGAACTGTTACTGCTATTGGAACAGCTAGTTAACAGAAGCATAGATACCATAGCAGAAGCCATTAAAAAGCTAGCAGAGAATGTAGGTCTAAGGATGTTGCGTGTAAATCTGGTCATTAGAATAGTCGTCCCTTCGTTGCTTATTTAGATGTCAGAAGGATGAATCCTTGCTGACTTAGATACACGGTGATAAGATGAACTTAAATCTTTACATATTAAAATTGAAATATGAGGTGACGGTCAAATGAAAGATGGATTAGTAAACGCACTTAATGAACAGATGAATTTCGAGTTTTATTCCGCTCATGTTTATCTAGCTATGGCAGCCTATTGTTCCGGTGAAAGTCTCGATGGATTCGCAAACTTTTTCTTAATTCAAGCAGAAGAAGAACGATTCCATGCCATGAAAATCTATAAGTTCCTTAATGATCGCGATAATCGGGCGACACTTGAAGCTCTACCAGAGCCAAAGAACGAATACTCTTCGATGCTGGATGCTTTTGAACATGCATTCGCGCATGAGCAACAAAACACGAAACGCTTCTATCATTTAGCTGACTTGGCGCTGGATGAGCGTGAACATGCAACGATCTATTTCTTGAAATGGTTTATTGACGAGCAAGTAGAAGAGGAAGCGCTCTTTAGCAACATCATTAGTAAACTGAAACGAATTGATAAAGATAGCAACGCCTTCTACATGCTGGATGCTGAATTTGCTGCACGTACTTTTACAGCTCCTGCTGAGTAAGTGATCTTACTTAAGATCAGAAGCCTGAGAAATCAGGCTTTTTTTATTTAATTGATGAAGGCAGTTTAATAGTCATCAGCTTATTATCCGTTCGGATGATCAGCATGCCTCCAGTTTTAAGAGAAGGGGCAAAGTTACGAGATCCTGTCTTCACAGTAAAAATTGGCTTCAACGTCAACATGTCATAAGCGTGAAATAGGCCATCTGATTGTCCGCTATAAACTACATTTCCAAAAAGATCCGTCTGAACTACAGGATTCTCACCATTATTGAGGACTACCGCTTGACCATTTCCAAGTTTGAGTGCGGATAACGTACCTGTATCATAATTGGAATATAACATTCTTTGCTGATGGACTTGGTTTAGAGGATAATCTTTCTCTTTTGCCATAGAAGTCCAGGATTGAACTGGCTTACCTTCCGCTGAGTAATTCCAGAAATCATATTTCACAAGCTTTTTGCCCTGAAAAATATAGAAGTCATTTCCGTCCAAGAATGCGGTCCCATTTACACCACCAAATGTAAATGCTCCATCTTTATTCTCGGTATCTGTCCATTTATATAAACGTTCTCCTTTAAGTTCACCCGTTTTTACGTTGAATACAGAAACTTTAACATTACGATTCACAGCGTCATCATCCATCATTAACGTATTGGTAATGGAGTAGAGGAGGCCGTCCTTTACTGCTAGTGGCCACCATTGACGGGTATGGTCCCATAGTTTTTTTCCTGTCAGACTGTCATAAGCGGCAAGTGCGGCAGTTGTTAATGCGCCTTGTGAGAGATAACTTCGAATAACAACCCCATCCGTTTCCATAAGTTCCGATAAGCCTGTAAAGTTATTACTCTCCTCCGCAGCCTTCCATTTAATCTTCCCGCTGACCGCATCGACAGCTGCGAATTGACTCTCTTGTGTTACATAAATGGTAGAACCTAGCCGTTGTATACTGGTGGCTTTAGGTAGTGATAATGAAGCTGACCACGCTTTTTTACCTGCTTCATTAACGGCATATAGAGCGCCATTCTTAGTCAAACCATAGATGAATCCATTACTGTACGTGAACAATGGGGCTAATTCACTTCCGAATTCCCACATTTTTTTACCTGTTGTAGCATTCAATGCGACTAGTTTTTCATTCCGCTGCAAGGCAAAGACTTTCCCATTCTCGGCAAGGGCTGTAACGTTCTGCCCAGTGATTCTATCTTCTTTTAAGATGGCAAGCGGTGATGACCATACAGGTACAAGAATAGGTGCTTTGACTTCATTGTAATAGGGATTGCTTGTGCTTATAACTGCTTGTTCCGCGGAAGTGACGGATAACGATCCGTTGTAAGCTATTGGGGATGCAATGCATGTAACAGCTAAAACTTTAATCATTGTCTTGTGCAAAGACTGAATCATCGTTTCACGCTCCTCAAAAATAGTGATTACTATAATTAGACATTATAAATGGCAAAAAGTTACTACTTCTGTAGAACAAGCATAAACGCCTACGGCTTTTTTGTAAGGACGTTAAGCGTTCAAGCGAGAAATATAGAACATAAAGTTGAACTAAGGCAAACTATGTTACGCTCCGCAAAACAGTTATGACCTAGCAACTCTATTTGACGGAGGGAACTATTACGCCTCATAGCAACACTGTTTCTCTAGACCCACCCGAATCTCGGAGTGTAGTATAGAACAATACTATTCTTTGGGGGTTCTTTTTTTTGGAAAATTACAACGACATCAAACAAGGTGAAAGAGGAGCATGGCTAAGCATAGTTGCCTACATATTTCTATCCGCCATCAAACTGTTTATTGGTACGGTTGCGGGATCTCAAGCGCTACTTGCAGATGGCCTGAACAACAGTACTGATATTATCGCTTCTATCGCCGTACTAATCGGTCTTAAGATCTCCAGGAGACCGCCGGATTCCAATCATAGCTACGGGCATTTCAGAGCAGAGACCGTGGCATCCTTAATAGCTTCATTTATTATGATTGTGGTAGGGCTTCAAGTGCTGTACCAAGGCGTGAACAAATTTATTCAACCTGAACTGGAAAGTCCAGATCTTATAGCAGCCTGGACGGCAGTTTTTTGTGCTGTGATAATGATGGGCGTATATATGTATAACATTAGACTGGCCCGCTCTATTAATAGTAACGCTATGCGAGCAGTAGCACTAGATAATCGATCAGATGCTTTAGTTAGCATAGGTGCTTTTGTCGGAATTGTGGCTTCTGGATTTGGAATTCCATGGCTTGATCCGCTTACAGCGATTATTGTCGGCCTGATTATCTGCAAGACGGCATGGGATATCTTTAGTAAAGCTACACATGACTTAACGGACGGTTTTGATGCGGAAGAGCTTGAACTCATGAAAGAAACCGTTGCTGAAATTGACGGTGTGCAATCCATTAAAGATATTAAAGCTCGCATCCACGGGAATAACGTGCTAGTTGATACAACTGTATTAGTAGATTCCGAGCTTAGTGTGGTGCAGAGCCATGATATTACGGAAGAAATTGAAGAACAATTGAAAGATCGGCACCAAGTTTCAAATGTGCTTGTCCACATAGAACCTGTAATGAAGTAGAAAAGGATATAGATGTGACATTCCCTTGGATGGATATGGGATTTTGCCTGTGATGTTGTTAATAGATCTTTTGTGCGGAAAGGTGGAGAATTAGTTGTATTTATCGATATGTTAATTTCAGGAAATGGAATGGTGATTTCGTGATTGAATGGAAGGATTCTTATGATATCGGTGTTGAGAAAATAGACTGTCAGCACAGACAGTTGTTGGCGAAATTGAATGAATTTTTTGATGCTTGCAGTAAGCAGCAGGGGAAAGAGAAGATCGAAGAAACGCTCAAATTCTTGAAGGAATATACCATCGAGCATTTTAGCAATGAAGAGCAATTGATGGAAGAGATCGATTTTCCTGAATTGGCGGAACATCGTAAGACGCACGCTAATTTTGTAAAAGCCGTTCTTGAATTAGAAGAAACGATTAAAACCAAGGGAGTCTCCGTTCTCTCGACGATTAAGCTTAACCGTACGTTAACCGATTGGCTTCTGAATCACATTAATAAATGCGATAAGCTAATTGGCGAATGTATGGCCACGCGTGATAGAGCAGTATAATTGAAGACCTCCAACGAAGATGCCGACGGGCATTTTCTTTTTTTTTTTGACGGGGAATGTGTTAAAGAATTGTAGTGCGTTATTTGATCCATTTTCCGAAGACAACATCGTAATTTATACTGGGATAACGGTTTGTGTTATGATTTGAGATAAGTCGTATAGAGTTAGTATGGTAAAGGGGAGTGGAACGATGAAAACATTACGAATGTTAGCTTCAGGGTTTGCTATGCTGCTTATTCTGGGCCTTGTTAATTTTTACATTGGGTATCACGGTTGGCTGCTTGTCCATGAATGGTTCTCAGGCGCTTCCTCTGTTCTGTTCTGGACATTATTCCTGCTTGTTGCCTTTGCGTATGTCGTTGGAATGATACCTTGGCCTACAATTGTGAAGCCGTTAGCCAGATTCTTTAAGGTGATTGGGTCGTATTATCTAGCTTGCATGGAATTCGCTATTATCATGTTGCCATTAGCTGATCTGTTATATGTGCTGCTGGGCTGGATGGGTGTCGATCGAACCCACTACGTCTCAGAAGCGGGTGGTACATTGCTAATATTACTGGTTGTTTTTCTAGTCTGGGGTTCGATCAACGCTTGGAGTACAGTAGTTCGTACCCATCCTGTTCCCATTGATAAATCTATCGGAAATAGTACGCCACTTACCATCGCGGTTGCATCCGATCTGCATTTAGGAAATATCGTCGGCAATCGGCATCTCAAAAAAATGGTTGCACAAATGAATGCTATGAAGCCTGATGTGATTTTGCTGGCTGGGGATGTACTTGACGATAGTATTGAGCCATTTATTCGCAATAGTATGAGTGAACAGCTAAAGCAGCTAAAAGCTCGCCATGGTGTCTACGCAGTACTGGGCAATCACGAATATTACGGTGGTTCGATTAAGGAATATACAGATTTAATGAGTAGCATAGGCATTAAAGTCCTACAGGATGAGGTTGAAGAAGTGGCGGGAACTTATATTGTAGGTCGAAAAGATAAGACTGCCGAGACGATGGAAACCGGAGGTAGATTAAGCGTAAACTCCTTATTGAATGGCCTCGATCTAACGCGTCCTGTGATCATGATGGATCATCAGCCTACCGGATTTGATGTCGCTGCCCAAGAAGGCGTAGATATTCTACTCTCAGGTCATACACACCGTGGACAGATTGCTCCTAATCACTGGATCACCAAGCGGTTGTTCGAACTGGACTGGGGCTACCTCCGCAAGGATAAATTGCATGTCGTTGTTTCCTCTGGTTATGGGACTTGGGGACCTCCAATCCGTTTAGCCAGCCGTTCGGAGATCATTAAGCTTGAAGTGGTGTTAGAAGGGACTAAACAATACAGTGAAGAAGCCGTGTCTACAAAGACGGTGTTAATCTAAAAGCAATCTTTAATGATATGAGGCTGCCCGAATCCGTAGAATTTTTCTGCGAGCTGAGGCAGTTTCTTTTTTTTGACAATTAGTAGAGCTTGTAGTATGGTTTAAAATAGTTAAGTACTTAACTAAATTGGAGTTGAAAAATCTAAGATGGATCATTTACAACCGTTGGTATTGAATCAGCCGCTACATACTCAGGCATTTTTCACTTTAGTTGATACTACTGCAAGCTTAGTTTCTGTCTCTGATAAATATTGGCAGTCGAAAGGATTAAATGGCGCAAGAATTCGTATCTTGGTAGAAATATCTAAACAGGGCGGAACGATTTTACCTTCTACACTGGCTCACAATATTGGGGTTACCAAAGCTAATATTAGTCTGTTGCTGACACCCCTAGAGAAAGATGGTTGGATTACCCGCTCGAACCATACTCAGGATGGTAGAAAAAGCGTTATTACAATTACGGGTGAAGGACAACGATTACTTTTGGAGCATCTTCCCGGAAATCGTCAAGCGGTCGCTGAACGTATGCAGGGTCTGGATGAACAAGAGCTTCGGCAACTCATCGTTTTATTAGAAAAGCTTAGCAACGGCTAGATATAAATAATGATGTGGTCTTGAAAAGATGGAACAGAAAGGTTGGGGTGTTATGTCAATTATGGTTACTGGGGCTACTGGTCAATTAGGAAGTTTGATTATAGACAATCTTCTTCAGTTTGTGCCGGTAGGTGAGATAATCGCATGTGTTCGTGATCGGGATAAAGCAAATGATCTTTTGGAAAAAGGGGTTGAGATTCGCTTTGGCGATTATGATCAGCCTGATACTCTAATTCAAGCTTTTACAGGTGTAGCAGAGCTATTATTCATCTCTAGTTCACATCCCGATGATAACGTCAGATTAAATCAACATTCTGAGGTTGTTCATGCAGCATTAAAGGCAGGGGTGAAGCATTTGCTGTATACAAGCTTCGCATTTCCACCTAAAGGACAAATTCCAGCTAATCATGTTCACTTACTTACAGAGCAGATGATTCTTAAATCAGGTATTGACTATACATTTCTACGCAACGCTGTGTATATGGATTTTGTGGATGTACTAGGTCTGAAAGAGGCGATCCAAAGCGGTGAGTTAATCACCTATCCGGGGAACTGGTTATTTAATTCGGTGACACGAAAGGATCTCGCTTTAGCTACGGCGGTCGTGCTTACAACTACAGGTCATCTTAATCAAATTTATGAATTAACCGCACCGCGCTCTTGGGACTTCACCGAACTTACGGAGGTATTATCCGAGCTCACAGGAAAAAGAATCGTTCATCGGCAGGATTCAAGCATTCAGCACTGGATTTATTCATTCCTCGGGAAGATAGATACAGCTTCTACTTCAAAAGATATGGAGAGACTAATGGGACGGCCTGTTACCTCTTTGAAGGAAAGTATCATCACTTTCCTTCATGTTTAAATAATGACTCTGACTTATTCAACTATATAGTGGTTCGATCTAAAGTAAGTAAATAATTATATTTACTGGCATGTTTTAATTCATCTAATATAATCCCATAAACAGTATCACGGTATACTCCAACAGGCAGACCAAACCATATTTTGCGATACTTTTCGACTGCAGCCAGTTCACCTTGGAGTGCTTTTTCTAAACCTTCTTCATAGGAACTGATCCGTTGATATTGTTCACTACTAATTCCAGTGATATCTTGACCCGTAATTTCTTTGAACATCCCGCGGAACATGGAGTTGTGACCCCGTTCGTCATCTCGTATTGAGGTGATGATGGAGGCTTGCTCGGAATTTGGGGCCAGTTTGATAAGTTCATCATAGAAAAGCTCATCATTTCGTTCACCTTGCACAGCTTCTTTGATTAAATTTAATGCTTGAGGAAGAGAGGTTGCCCAGATAGGTTTGAAATCAGATCTATTCTGAGATAAAGGTGTCCAATACATAGTTCTTACTACCTCCTGATTCGTTCTTTATTATTAGTGTAGTATATGTACGAATGCCCAAAATGGTCTCTTCCGGTTCTTTAGTTGTTCTAACCCTTTAAAGTTGATACTATGGGTTCATCCGTTATTCAGGGAGTGTAAACGATGAAAAAGATTTTAGTAGCAGATGATGATAGTAATATTCGTACATTATTAAAGCATGTATTGACCAGAGAAGGTTATCAAATCATGGAAGCCAGCGACGGCCGGGACGCGATACATAAACTGAAAGAAAGCATTGTGGATTTAGCCGTTGTGGATGTGATGATGCCACATGTGGATGGGTTGGAGCTATGCCAGCATATAAGAGAAACGTATGATATACCGATCATTCTGTTAACAGCCCGGCAACAGCTAAGTGATAAAGAACAAGGCTATTTGCGGGGGACAGATGATTATGTAACGAAACCTTTTGAGCCGGAAGAATTGTTGTTTCGGATCAAAGCATTATTTCGGCGTTATTCCATCGCTTCGGATGATCGGATTCGTTTAAATTCACTAGTTATTGATCGTAAAAATTATGAGATTACTGATGGTGATGAAGTACTACTGTTACCGGTAAAGGAATTTGAACTGCTCGCACAACTGGCACAATATCCAGGAAGACTGTATTCACGCAGTGAGCTGATTGAACTGGTATGGGGAATGGATTATGAAGGTGATGAACGCACAGTGGATGTACATATCAAGCGATTGCGTCAACGGTTTTTGGATTATCAGAATGATTTTGTGATTCGGACGGTACGGGGAATTGGATATAAATTGGAGATGGTGAGCTCGTGAAGTCTTTGTATGTGAGAATGTGCATTCTCTTTTGCTCGGCCATTGTGGTGAGCAGCCTTCTTGGCTTCTTGGTATCAAATATTTATTATCAAGCTCAGATTAAATCGCAGAATGATGCGAAGCTTACGGGGATGGCCATTGGAATCCAGCAGTTTGCAGAATCTCACCCGGAATCTATGGAGGATTACCTGCGAAGTGTAGCTGTACTGGGATATAAGATCTATTTAATCGATGCAGAAGGTCAATCCCGGTTTTACGGCAAGCCATTTCGGAAAGAGGATTTAAATCCGCAGCAATTAGAGAAGGTCCTGAATGGACAAGTGTATCACGGTGTTGCTGAGTTTCCTGACAGCGCATTTATTACAGGTTTTTTTGATAATCAATTACGCAATACGATAGGCGTACCTATTGAAGTCAATAATGAGACTTTTGCGTTATTCATGCGGCCGGATGCAGAGGTTCAGTTCGGTGAACTGCGCGTGTTTTTTGCTGTCATCATCGGTTTTACCGTGTTATTCAGTCTAGGGTTCGTCATGATCAGCGTACTGCATGTGGTCAGACCCATTACACGTTTGACAACGGCAACTAAACGAATTTCAAAAGGTAGATATGATATTAAATTAAATACTTGGCGGCGGGATGAGATTGGCCAGTTAGCCTCACACTTTATGATTATGAGTCGTGAGCTGGAAAGGACCAATCGTGCGCGTCAAGAGTTTGTTGCGAATGTGTCGCATGAAATCGAATCGCCATTAACTTCTATTCAAGGATTTGCTCAAACCCTTAAAGATCCTACATTACCCGAGGATGAACGGATAGAGTACCTCAATATTATTGATCAAGAAAGCCATCGTCTATCGATGCTTAGTAAACAGCTGCTAACGTTATCTTCCCTCGATTATGATCCGAATTCCTTGCAGAAGAAACCTATAGATTTGCGTGCACAGCTTCGGCAGGTTGTACAAATCATGGAGTGGAGATTAACAGAGAAGCAATTAGCGGTTCGTTTAAGTCTTGCGGATATTAGCGTACATGGCGATTCCAATCTATTGTATCAGGTGTGGATGAACCTCATTACGAATGCTATCAAATATACACCTGCTGAGGGATCCATTATGATTTCCGCAAAGCTTGATGAAGGGAACTGTGTAGTAACCTTTTCGGATACTGGGGAAGGTATTCCTGCTGAGGAATTACCACTCATCTTTGACCGTTTTTATAAAGTCGACCGAGCACGTACACGAGAAACGCATAGTAGCGGTCTTGGACTAGCGATTACGCAAAAAATTGTAGAGACACATAACGGAACCATAGAAGTATCCAGTACAGTTGGCAAAGGCACGACCTTTACTGTAACTCTTCCGCTTTTGTAACTCGTTATTCATACTCCGTTCATTTTCATCTTCTAAACTGTGACTATACAGATTAGAAGGAGTGGTAATATGTTTCTAGCCTTAAGAGAAATGCGACATTCTAAAGCCAGATACCTGTTAATAATGGTAATCATGTTATTGGTTTCCTTTCTTGTACTTTTCGTAACGGGACTGGCCAGAGGATTAGCGTATGCTAATATCTCAGCAATAGAGAATATGCCGGCAAACTATTACGTGGTGCAGAAGGATGCGGATCAGACGTTTAGACGTTCTCAGTTAACGGATACGGAGCTGGGTAGTGTTCGAGCAGTAGTAGGAGATAATAATGCCTCTTCACTCGCTCTACAGATGAGTACAGTGACTACGAACGATGCGGATACTAAAGCAGACGTAACTTTTTTCGCGGTTGATATGAACGGTTTACTGGCTCCAAAAGTGATTGAAGGTGACAAGATTACGAATGATACGCAGGGAAGTGTCATCGTTGATCGTGACTTGGAACAGTCGGGCATTAAGATTGGTAGCACGATCCAAGATCAGGCAACTGGGAAGGAATTTAAAGTTACAGGATATGTTGAGAATAGCTCATACAGCCATACCCCAGTAGTCTATATTAACAATAAAGACTGGCAGGAAATGAGACAAGGCGTTAATCAAGGTAGTGAGGCTACATCCGGAGCGCCTTTTAATGTAATTGCGCTTAATGCAAACGCAGGGCAAGTGGATAAGATCTCTGCTAGTACGAAAAATGTGGAAGTTATTACGCAAAAAGAAGCGATCTCTAATATTCCGGGTTATTCATCAGAACAAGGTTCACTGCTTATGATGATTGCCTTCCTGTTCGTAATTGCTGGTTTTGTTCTGGCTGTATTCTTCTATGTCATTACAATTCAGAAAACAAGCCAGTTTGGCATTCTGAAAGCCATGGGTACAAAAATGTCTTACTTGGCTTGGAGCGTTGTAGGGCAGGTCATGATATTAGCTATTGCAAGTCTAAGCATTAGCTTGCTGCTAACTTTTGGAATGAATCAGGTACTACCAGACACTATGCCGTTCCAACTGGAACCTTCTACGATTCTACTAACCAGCGGCTTGTTCGTGGGGATGTCTCTTTTAGGATCACTTATTTCTGTCGCTAAAGTGGCAAAAGTAGATGCATTAGAAGCAATTGGGAGGGCTGGAGCATGAGTGCGAAATTATTGATGAAGCAAGTAACCAAGACCTACGGAGACGGCGATACAACGGTATCTGTTCTGAACAATTTGAATCTTATAGTTAATGAAGGGGAATTCGTTGCTGTCCTTGGACCTTCTGGAACAGGGAAGAGTACATTCCTATCAGCAGCTGGTGCGCTTCTTACGCCAACCAGTGGTGAAATTTTTATAGACGGAGAATCTCTTACAGATAAAAGTAAAAGTGAGCTGACTGAGCTACGATTAGAGAAGATAGGCTTTATGTTCCAAAGCGCACAGCTATTGCCTTACTTGAAGGTAGAAGAGCAGCTTCTCTTTGTAGCTAAACAGGGGAAGATGAGTTCTAAGGAAGCTAAGGAACGGGCAGCTGATTTGATGAAGCGTCTGGATATCTGGAAACGTCGAAACCATTATCCTGAACAACTATCAGGCGGGGAGAAGCAACGTGTAGCTATCGCAAGAGCTTGGATGAATAAACCTGCAATCTTGTTTGCAGATGAACCAACAGCAAGCTTAGATTTCAAACGAGGCAGAGAAGTTGTGCAAATGATTGCTGACGAAGTAAAGAATGAGGGTAAAGCTGCCGTAATGGTCACTCATGATGAACGGATGCTCGAATGGTGTGATCGAGTGCTACATCTGGAAGATGGACATTTGGTTGAACATGAGTTAAGAAAAATTTTGTAAAAAAAACGATTCATGCTATTTATGGCATGAATCGTTTTTTGGTGTGTGAACAATGGTTTGTTCTTATTTGTCAGCTATGGTGACTTGGCCTGAGCCATATGTGTCAAACCAGCCTTTAATCGTGTTGAAATCACTGCTGAATGACAGTGCCAGTTCCAAAAGAATTCGGGCATGAGCTGCGTTCAGATTATCTCCGGCAATTATGCCGTCACTTGAAGCATAGTTGGAACCGGAACCCGTACGCGTGGTAGACACGAAGATAACTCCGTTTTCCTTAATAGCTTTCGTACGAGCTTCTCCCATAGCTTTAGATACGCCGCCAGCCCCTGTGCCTGAAGTTACAATACCTTTTGCTCCATCTTGAACAAAACCTGTAATTGCCCCAGAACCGGCATCTTGATAAGCATAAGCAATTTCTACCTTAGGCATATCACTGCTCTTAATCTTCGTTAGATCGAATGGCGTTGCCCATTTGTCAGCGGTCAATAGTGCTCTGGAATTCGCCCGATAAATTCTTATATTATTCTCATCGATATATCCGAGGATTCCTAGTTGTGGAGATTCAAAAGTGTCTGTACGATAGGCATTCGTCTTGGTAACCTCTCTAGCCGTATGAATCTCGTCATTTAGCATGAGCACAGTACCGTAATATTTCGTCTTTCCGCTAGCTGCTAGTTTAATAGCGTTAAATAGATTGGCCTGAGCATCACTTCCAATAACAGTCCATGGACGCATAGAGCCAGTTACTACAACAGGTTTGGAGCTACGCACTGTAAGATCAAGGAAATATGCAATTTCCTCCATCGTGTCCGTACCTGTAGTAACAACGATGCCATCTTGGGTTTCTAGTGCTTTATCTACTTTTAAGGAGAGATCATATAGTTGTTGCATGGTATACGAGCCAGAGCCTGCATTCCCGAATTGATAGCTAGTTACATCTGCGAACTTTTTAAGGTTAGGCAGTGCCTTAACCATATCTTCCATTAACAAAGTCCCGGCTTTATAGTTCTGGAAGCTGGTCTCATCCACAGATTTACCGGCAATAGTACCACCGGTTGCTATGACTTGGACCTTTGGAAGCTTAACCGTTCCTTCAATCGTTTGGGTAACCTCAGCTGCGTAAGTGGGAGAAACGGGAAGCATTGTTGTAGCAGAGAAGAGTAGAGTGAAAGAGAGTCCTGCGGCAACAGTAGTTTTGGCGAGCATTGATTGTAATCCATTCATAGATGTAACCTCCCATTTAATTATGTATTCTCACGTTAATGTTATTTTATATTACATAAACGTGATTCATGATTGGATTATATCTATGAATATATTATAATGACAAGTTTACTGACATATCAATAAAACGCTTAAATACACTATTAATAAAAGATATCTATTTATATCTTGTGTATACTATGAATTTTATTATATTTTTTTAAAGTGAAATATAATATTGATGTTATATTTTATCACATAATATTAGAGGTGAATAAATAACAAAATGCCGGACAATCTTTAGGAGATTGACCGGCATAGTTATTAGATTTACCTGACTACTTATCTTTTCTAGAGACAAGTAGTTTTTGAATAAAGACATGGGTAGCCATGGAGGAGGAGCTTTCTTTATGGCGAATGATGGAGAATTGTCTTTCAAGATGATGATGTCGGATGGGAAGCTCACAGATTTCACCACTTGCTAATTCTTTGCGCACAATCCATCTGGAGAGCATCGCGATTCCCAAACCGGAGGCAACGGCTTCCTTAACTCCTTGACTACTGTTGAAGACATAGGATCTTTTGACGGAAATCTCTTCTTCTTGAATGAAATGATCACTGAAAGCACGCGTTCCAGAGCCAAGCTCTCGCAGAACCCAAACCTGATTTTGTAGCATCCCTTGCTCCACAGAGACTATTTTTGACAAAGGGTGGTTGGCCGGGGAGACCATAATCATCTCGTCCTTCATGTAAGGGGTAACGATCAGATCATTCTCATGGGCTTCTCCTTCGATAAACCCAATATCCAATTCATTGGCTCTTACCCCACCAATAATTTCTTCAGTATTACCGATCGTCACCTGAAGCTTGACTTGTGGGTATTGATTTGCAAATTCCGCAAGTCTTGAGGGTAATATATACTCTCCAATCGTAAAGCTCGCACCAATATGTATACTGCCAGTAACCTCATCCTGTAGCATTTGTATTTCCTGATGAGCTTCTTCGAAGTGGGCCAATATTTGTTTGGCGTGATTATAAAGTATTGTACCTGCTTCGGTTAATTTTACCTGTTTCGAGGATCGGTGTAGAAGCTTTGCGCCTAGTTCATTCTCGAGATTCCGGATATGTAGACTGACACCGGGTTGAGATAGATTCAGTAATTCTCCTGCTTTAGAGAAATGACTTTGCTCAGCAACTGTAACGAAAACCCGTAATGTATCCACAATCATAGAATTCCCTCTCTAAAAGTCCCGAATGTATTTAAAGTTCCTTATCAAGCACGAACTGAGCTTTCTTCTGCGAAAATCCAATACGTGTATAGAAACGTACCGTATCTTCTCTAGTTTGGTTGGTGCGCACTCTTAATTTGTTCACTCCAATTTGTGCTGCCCAGCGTTCACAGGTTTCAACAAGTTGTCTGCCGATCCCTTCTCCGCGATACTGCCCATCGACCACCAAACCACAAATTTCAACAAAGGGTGGAGATTCAATTAACATTCGCACATTGGCGTGAATCCATCCGATTAATTGGCTATCCGACTCTGCTACATAAATAGCATGATCTTTACGATTTCTGATATCTTGAAGTCTATCTGCTAGCTGTTCGATATTTAAAGGATATCCAAGCTCACTGGATAGTTTTGCAATTTCTTGCGTGTCGCTATATGAAGCTGTCCTAATATGTATGATCATCCGCCACCTTAAAATGTTGTTTCATGCTGCTTTTTTATTATAGTTCATCTCATTCAGAGGAACATCTCTATGTAAATTACTTCGTACTATTTCGATAAGTGGATGGGGATAGACCCATCGTCTTTTTGAAATATTTAGAGAAATGAGCCAATTCCATGCCGACTTGTTCCGCAATATCTGAAATGCTGTAATCTGTGTAAGAAAGCTGTCTTTTAGCGTGCTCCATACGTTTCAATTGAACATAGGCCATTGGAGTCACCCCCATGAATCTTTTGAAATAAGGTATAAAATAGTTCGGGTGCAGGTGGACAAGCTCTGCTAGTTCATCAATCTCTATGGGCTTATTTAGACAATAATCGATGTAATGGAGCACATGAGCCAGCTTACCATGGTCTCCGGTGTGTATGAATTGCGTCATAAAGTCTGTGTGACTACTGTCGCTCGATTCAAGACAAGTGGCAATGAGATTAAGTAAACAAGCCTGAGTGCGAAGGATAGATAAGACATCGTCCTTTTGAAATTGTTCGATCATCTCCACGAAAGTTGCCCTTATTGAATCTGGATTAGGCGAATCACAGATGTATAATTTTTTCTCCGCATGGAATAAGGGCCATTCTCCAATGTCAGCATCAAAGTGGCAGTAATAACGGATATATGGATCATCGATAGAAGTTTCGGTAGTTTGTGTGCTCCCCGCAGGCATGATCATTATCTGACCTGGCTTCGGATAGTAGGTAATCCCGTTTATAATTACTTTCCCCTCACCCCCATCAATAAAATACAGCCGATTAAAAGCGGGGGTTTCCAGCGTGCGGTTCCATCCGGGATATCTATTACTAAGTTGGGCATGGGTCACAGTAACCTTGAGATTCTGCAGGAGACGTCCTGATAAGTTCCCTGAATTGTTCATCATTTAACTCCTTTAAAGCTTTTATATCCTCATTATAACGGTTTCATTTAACTAAAACATCTTACTCAAATACAAATAGTTCTTAATTTCGATCATGTTCATGTCCTTAAATAAAGTATATCCTCTAACCATAACCATTAATAAGGAAGTGATCAGAGATGGGTACAGTTCGTTATGGGATTATTGGTATTGGAAATATGGGAACCGCACATGCGCAAAGTCTGCTGAGTGAGATTAAGGGGGCTGAGCTTACAGCCGTATGTGATATAAGAGAAGAACGTTTGAAATGGGCTGAAGAGCAGTTACCTGAGAATGTTAGGAAATATTCTACGCCGAAGGAATTATTCGAGTCACGTATCATGGATGCGGTATTAATCTGTACTCCGCATTATGATCATCCTACACTTGCAATCGAAGCTTTTCAGCATGGTTATCATGTACTAGTGGAGAAGCCTGCAGGTGTTTATACGAAAGCTGTTCAACAGATGAACGATGCTGCAGCACAGTCTGACCGCAAATTTGGAATCATGTACAATCAGCGTACAAATCCTTTGTATCAGAAGCTGAGAGATCTTATTCAGTCTGGTGAGTTAGGTGAGATCCGCCGGACGAATTGGATTATTACCGACTGGTATAGATCGCAGAACTACTATAATTCTGGTGGCTGGCGGGCGACATGGGCGGGTGAAGGTGGCGGGGTATTGCTTAATCAAGATCCTCATCAGCTAGATTTATGGCAATGGACGACAGGCATGATGCCGAAGCGGATAAGAGCATTTTGCCACCTTGGAAAATATCGCAACATTGAGGTTGAAGATGATGTAACCGCTTATGTGGAATACGAGAATGGCGCTACAGGTCTGTTTATTACTACAACTGGAGAGGCACCGGGAACTAATCGTTTTGAAATCAATGGCGATAATGGAAAAATCGTAGTGGAAGACGGGAAGCTAACCTTTTGGCGTTTACGTACACCGGAGCCGCAGTTCAACGCAGAGTTCACGGGAGGTTTCGGTAGTCCGGAATGTTGGAAATGTGAGATACCTGTACAAGATGGCGGAGGAGAGCAGCATAAAGGAATTCTACGGAACTTTACGAATGCCATTTTGCATGATGAGGCATTACTTGCTCCCGGGGAGGAAGGGATTAAGGGGCTAACCCTTTCAAATGCCATGTATTTATCGGCTTGGACGGACAATTGGGTGGAGCTTCCGATGGATTCGGATTTATTCTACGAAAAGCTGATGGAAAAAGTAAAAAACTCGACTTTCCAAAAGGAAACCTCAGAAACTAAAACATTGAATGTTAAAGGAACTCATTAAATAGAAGAAAGAGAGAGGTTAAATCCTATGAAACGTTCGACGATTGCGGCTCAAATGTACACGTTACGTGATTATACTCAAACTGCGGAGGATTTAAGATCAACTTTTCAAAAGGTATCGGCAATGGGTTATGAGAGCATTCAGATTTCATCCATTGGACCGATTGATCCGATGCTCGTTAAAGAATATGCGGATGAAGCAGGGCTGGTTATATGTGCGACCCATGTGTCCTGGGATCGATTAGTGAATGATCTGGATGCGCTAGCCGCAGAGCATAAGCTGTGGAATTGCAAATATATTGGACTTGGAAGTTTACCAGAAGAATTTCGTACGGGACTTGAAAGCTACCGGAACTTTGCGAAATTGATATCTGAAATTGCAATAACATTAAAAGAACAACACGGTCTGCAATTTGTTTATCATAATCATGATTTTGAATTTGAACGCTTTGAAGGTACTACTGGAATGGAAGTACTGCTCAATGAGACTGATCCATCAGTTGGTTTCATACTTGATTTATATTGGGTGCAGGCAGGTGGCGCGAGTCCGGAAGAATGGATACGTAAAGTTGAAGGCAGAATGCAGGTTGTGCATTTAAAGGATATGGCGATAGTTGATAGGAAACAGGTTTTTGCTGAAATAGGCGAAGGAAACATGAACTATGCGGAGATCATTACTACTTGTCGTGAGACGGGTGTTGAATGGTACGTAGTGGAGCAGGATGTTTGTAGACGTGATCCTTTTGAGAGCTTAGAGATGAGTCTGCGCTATCTCATTAGCTTATTATAGAATCGATAAGAAACCGTTAGGAGGATTCTGATGAATAGAATAGATGGGATGACCTATGCACCCACATATGAAGCTAAACCTGTAGTGAAGCCAGGTGAATTCATCATCGCAGCTATTGCACTCGATCACGGTCATATTTACGGGATGTGTAATGGGCTCGTTGAGGCTGGTGCAGAGCTGAAATGGGTATATGATCCGGATGAAGAGAAAGTTAGAGCATTCATAACCAAATATCCTGGAGTTAGGGCTGCTGAGTCTATGGATGAAATATTGGAAGATCCAGAGGTTCGCTTAGTTGCAGCGGCTGCTATTCCTTCAGAACGAGGTCCCTTAGGAAATAAGGTTATGGCTCACGGGAAGGATTATTTTACGGATAAAACCCCTTTTACAACACTTGAACAACTGAATGATGCTAGAGCTATGGTCGTAGCAACCAATCAGAAGTATATGGTTTACTATAGTGAGCGTCTTCATGTTGAAAGCGCAATCTATGCGGGACAGTTGATCCGTCAGGGGGCTATTGGTCGTGTTCTTCAAGTCATTGGATTAGGGCCGCATCGTTTAAATGCATCTAGCCGTCCAGAATGGTTTTTCGAGCGGGAGAAATATGGAGGAATTCTATGCGATATTGGCAGCCACCAAATTGAACAATTTTTGTATTATACAGATTGTCAGGATGCTTCAGTTGTTCACAGTAAGGTAGCAAATTATAATCATTCGTCTTACCCTGAATTGGAGGACTTCGGTGATGCGACGCTTGTTGGGGACAATGGGGCAACCCAATACTTCCGTGTAGATTGGTTTACACCTGATGGGCTCGGAACCTGGGGAGATGGACGTACAATGATCATGGGGACTGAAGGCTATATTGAATTGCGAAAATATACTGATGTCGGGCGTTCAAATACAACAGATCATGTGTACTGGGTGAACGGAGAAGGGGAGCATTATGAGCATGTGGCTGGAAAAGTTGGTTTTCCGTTCTTTGGTGAACTTATACTCGATTGTCTGAACCGGACTGAGCTGGCCATGACTCAAGCACATGTCTTCAAAGCTGCTGAACTATGTCTGATGGCTCAAGCTCAAGCGATGAATCTAACCCCTGATCAACTAAAATAGCGAATGGAACGATTATAGGAGGGTGGAATAGATGACTACACTTGGAGCAGCGATTATTGGCTGCGGGGCGATTTATCCTCTCCATGCTAAAGCAATATCAGCAATAAAAGATGTAAACCTACTTCTAGTTGTAGATATCGATGCTGATAAAGCTACACGAGCGGGAATAGAATATGCCTGCGATGCCACTGATGATTATAGAGAAATCTTAAATGATAATCGTATTGATGTTGTTCATCTCTGTACACCTCATCATCTTCATGCAGAAATGGCTGAAGAGCTATTACGTGCGGGGAAGCATGTGTTAACTGAAAAGCCAATCTCCGTTGACCTTCCTTCAGCCATGCGCATGCTGGAAGCAGCGCAAGAGAGCTCTGGCCAGCTTGGTGTGGTGTTCCAGAATCGTTATAATGATGCTTCCGTTTATATTAAGAAGACTATAGATTCCGGTGATTTTGGGAAGCTGCTTTGTATGAAAGGTGTCATAACCTGGCATCGAAACGAAAGTTACTACAAAAATAGCAATTGGAGAGGAAGGTGGTCCACGGAAGGCGGAGGTGTTCTAATAAATCAGACCATTCATACCTTGGATTTACTACAGTGGTATGGGGGTGAGATTAAATCCGTGAGAGGGAGTATTACCACGGATGTGCTTGATGGCGTCATTGAAGTAGAAGATACTGCCCATGCTTGTATCGACTTTGCCAATAATGTTCGCGGGCTGTTTTATGGCACGAATACCTATCTTGAGAACTCTCCGGTGGAGTTGGAGCTAGTTTTTGAAGAGGGGACGCTTAACCTCCGTCGAGAGCACTTATATCTTTGGAAAGATGGGAAGGAAACCTTGGTTTGTGAGCCTATTTTCAGTCCTGCGGAAGGCAAATCGTATTGGGGGACTGGGCATAAGAGACTAATTGAGGACTTCTATGACCATATTTTCAGTGGATCAAAGTTTTGGCTGGATGGTCCTGAGGGGATAAAGGCGCTGGAACTGGTGAAGCGTATTTATAGCTCATCGCAGAGGAACAAATAAGTCATAAATATAGCGAAGGCTGTTCCATATGTAGATTTATCTACGAATGAGGCAGCTTTTTCGTGTTTAGGGACTTCCCGCATTTGGTTAAACACTAAGAAGACGACGACTTGCAGAGGAAGATGGATTTGATTAATTCTCCTTAGTGGAATAATCTAAAGTAAGTATAGGTTATTAACAGCAAGATATCTGGAGGGTGCATACAATATGGAGAAAATACTACTGAACATTAGAACGAACACCAAGCTAATTTCCATTATGCAGACCATTGTTTTTATCTTTGTCATATTATACGTACTGATGTTTCTTTCTGGTGGATTATTCACCACCTTTTTTATTATGCTCATTGCTTGTTTTGTTAGTGTAATTGCTGCTTTACTCATGCTAATTCGTAAAAGCTTCTTATGGGCAATTGTTGATCTTGCTGCTGCGGGCAGTATGTTCATTTATTTTATTTATAATGCTTAACTGTTATTAATCCTTGCAAGAAGCGGGTTTATGGCTGTAGCTTAAGTTCCTTAACCTGGAGGACTTATTTCTCTCTTTTTTGCAAGCTTTTAAATAATTTATTTTTTTCATATAATAGTAGATATTAAATTTATAAATAATTGTAATACACTCGGATAAGGGTATAATTGAGACAGAAAAGGTGTGACGCCTAAGAAGGAGCGCCCACATCCTTTCTGCAAAATTCAGGGGATAAGGATGGTAATAATGGGCAAAAGTGCAACTGAAACAGACGTCATTTTAATTGGTGCTGGAATCATGAGTGCGACTTTAGGAACACTTTTAAAAGAATTAGTGCCGGATTGGAAGATTAAAGTGTTTGAAAAGCTCGAAAATGCAGGTGAGGAAAGCTCTAATGAATGGAATAATGCAGGAACTGGACATGCGGCGCTCTGCGAGCTTAACTACACTGTCGAAAAATCCGACGGAACTGTAGATATAAGTAAAGCCATCCAAATTAATGAACAGTTTCAACTTTCAATGCAATTTTGGTCTTATTTGGTAAATCGTAAGTTGATACATAATCCTCAGGATTTTATCATGCCCTTGCCCCATATGAGTTTAGTACTAGGGGAGAAGAATGTAGCTTTTTTGAAGAGAAGATTTGAAGCGCTGTCAAAAAATCCTTTGTTCCAAGGAATGGAATTTTCCGATGATTCTAGCAAATTAATGGAATGGATACCGCTTATTATACAAAATCGTCCATCGAATGAACCTATAGCAGCAACAAAAATCGACTCAGGCACAGATGTTAACTTTGGTGCTTTAACGCGTATGTTATTTGATCACTTAAAGAGAAAGAATGTAGATCTCCATTATAAACATAGTGTAGATGGAATCAAACGTACTAGCGATGGGTCGTGGGACTTGAGAGTGAAGAACGACAGCGGTGCTATTGAACACCATACTGCAAAATTTGTCTTTGTTGGTGGCGGGGGAGGAAGCTTGCATATCCTGCAAAAATCCGGTATTCCTGAAGGGAAACATATTGGCGGATTCCCGGTAAGTGGAATATTTATGGTGTGTAATAAACCAGAAGTTATAGCCCAGCATCATGCAAAAGTATACGGTAAAGCTAAAGTTGGAGCGCCTCCAATGTCTGTTCCGCATCTGGACACTAGATTTATTGACAACAAAAAATCGTTGTTATTTGGACCGTTTGCTGGCTTCTCACCAAAATTTTTAAAAACGGGTTCAATGTTTGATTTGATCACTTCCGTAAAACCGGATAATCTCCTAACGATGCTGTCGGCAGGTGCAAAGAACATGTCTTTGACCAAATACCTGATCGAGCAAGTGTTGTTATCGAAAGAAAAACGCATGGAGGAATTACGAGAGTTTATCCCGAATGCCAAAATAGAGGATTGGGATCTAGTTGTAGCAGGCCAACGCGTACAGGTAATCAAAGATACAGAGGATGGCAAAGGTATCCTTCAATTCGGTACAGAGGTAATTAGCGCCGCAGATGGTTCGATTGCAGCATTGCTTGGGGCTTCCCCAGGTGCTTCTACGGCTGTTCACGTGATGCTTGAAGTACTTAACAAATGTTTCCCTCAGCATATAAAAGAGTGGGAACCGAAAATTAAAGAAATGATTCCTTCTTATGGTCTGTCACTACTGGAAAATCCAGAGCTTTTGCATGAAGTGCACACATTAACGGCAACTACATTGGGTCTAGGTGGAAAAGAGCGAGTGCATAGTTAAGCAATGATCAATCGCTCGAAAGTATGATAATTGACAGAGATTTTCTTCAAGAAAGCCTATGGATTTCATTCATAGGTTTTTTGTATAGGGAAATTGAACAGAAAAGTGGGGTATATATGAAACGAGGAATCACTTTTAAGATTCCAAATGATTACGGGAAAATACTTGGAGATCTGTTAAAGCCATTTAATACCGAAACATTCAATTGGTATATAGGTGGCGAGGAATCTTATTTTATCCAAAACGATACGTTAGGAGAGGTCATGTTCCATGAAGAAATTTATGGAATGGACGGCAACGTCCTGAAAGAACTGTTGGAGAATAACGAATACTATATCATCTTTGCGAACTTCAAGGCTTTTCTACGAGAGAAGGACGTAATAGATGTACAGACCTATGAGGAGTTTTTAAATAGTGATTGCCAGCTTGTACTTTTAGTCGTCGACAGTGAATATGCTACAGTTTATTGTAAAGATCAGGGGATGCTTGAAGCACTGTGTCATAACGCAATTTCAAATGGATATGATGATGTGCAATACATTACGAATGAAAATGACTTCAGAACAAGATTATCAGTATGGTAGAAGGAAACCGTAAGGTTGATTTGACGAACAAATCATTCATTTGTTACAATGACCCCATCAATTAGGAAAAGGATGAGGACGATGGTTCGTCGTTTGAAACGGTTTAAGAATGTCGCTACTGTATCAAGCTTCTAAGTATAAATGCTATAAATTACTTAGAAGCGAGGAAAAGAAAATGAAAAAACATCAATTTAACCACTGGTCTGAAATTAAGTATTTAAAGGATATTGTCACCAACCCAATGATTGAAGTAGGGGATTACTCGTACTACTCTGGTTATTACGATAGTCATCATTTTGAAGATGGGTGCGTCAGATATCTTTGGGGAGACGAACCGTCAAGAAGGCTATTTAACCCGATCGAAGATTTTGGGTGGCATTTAGATAAATTGATTATAGGAAATTATGTTTGTATTGCAAGTGGTGTAATTATTTTAATGGGTGGAAATCACAATCATCATCCTGAATGGATTACCGTGTATCCTTTTGTGGACCAGATTGAAACCTCTTACGAACCTAAAGGTGATACGATCATAGAAAGTGATGCTTGGATTGGGATGAATGCAATGATTATGCCAGGTGTGAAAATAGGTGAAGGTGCTATTGTTGCTGCAGGCTCGGTTGTTGTAAAAGACGTTCCACCATATACAATAGTAGGTGGTAATCCTGCTAAAGAGATTAGAAAACGATTTACAGATCGTGAAATCGAAAAGTTAAAGGAAATGCGTTGGTTTGATTGGAAACGTGAGAAAATTGAACAAGCTACTCCTATCTTTTCAAGTTCATCGATTGATCAATTATATGAGTTTTATCTAAGAGAGATAAAATCATAACACAATCACAACAGGCTGCCGCAATTATTCGGCAGCCTGTTCTTTTATCAGATAAGGTAGTTTTACAATATTTATTATTTACCAGATTACTCCTAATTAGTATGATAATATGAATGGACTCATCTAATTATTTGGGAGGAAAGTGTGCTAGATATATGAAATATATTGAATTTGGTCTAGGTAATACATGGTTTATTAGAACCGAAACGGAGTTAGAGGATGGAAGTGAATTTGAAGAAAAAGGAATTGTGAAACCGGTAAGGTTCCATTCTCTATATATCAGGATTTGGATTGGTAAAACTATAGTAATCCTAGACTTAAAGCAAGGTTTTGAAAAAAGTAAGAAAAGTTATAACGCGTTTAAGATTATTTTTGGTATAACAAGTCTCTAGAATGGAGGAGCAAGATGCCCCCTTTTTTAATACACAAATATAGTCCGTTAAGAGATAAGGAGCAAATCGAACGATTGTTAGTTCACAATTATGATCTATTGAAGATTTTTTGTCAGGATGAAGGGATCAACAAAGATAATATTTTGGTTGCCCTTATTAAGGATACACTCATAGGCTTTCTTTCATTTAATGGGTTCGGAAGAAAACCACAAGCGACCCTATTTGTCAGTAATGAGTATGACATAATGGATGTTGGATCGAAGTTAATAGAAGAATATGAAAAAGTGCTTATACATAATGAATTAGTTGAGCATACAGTATTCAATGTTCTTTCTAGCGATGTTAAATTAATCACCGTCTTGGAAAGAAATGATTATCGCATATACTATACCTCATATATTATGGAACGAATGGGCGACCCTTTTCCTTCAGAGAATATTGTGGTTAGAAATTATGAGGAGAATGATTACTTTGAATGGGACAGAGTTTGCGAATTAGCATTCTATCATATGCGTCAACGTATAGGTATGTATCCTTCGTTTTTTTATACACCTGTGGAATGGGAACGGGAACAGTTTAAGAAAAATAAAGACAATATGTTTGTAATGACAGTTGATGATACTATAGTAGCTATAGGAAAAATAGCAGGAAATAAAATAAGTATTGTTGCTATTTCGATAGAACATCAATCACGAGGTTATGGTAGAGCTTTTGTTAAATTTCTTGTTAATGAGATTATTCGCAAGGGCGAGGATAAGGTCACCCTTGAAGTAGTCAAAGGCAACTTTGCAAAATCGTTATATGAAAGTCTTGGATTTGAAGAGACAGAAATCTATCATAATTATATCAAGTATTTTAGACCAGACACTAGGCTTAGTGCCCCGCCCGATAATTATTAATAGGTTCAAATATATAACGACAAGATGGAGGAAACTATGGATAAAATATTAAATGAAATAGCCAATTTGATTAGTGCTGAAGCGAAAAGAGTCACCATTGGGATTTCGGGTCATGGTGCATCTGGAAAGACAACGTTTGCCCATAATCTTTTAAAGCTTCTGGGTCAAGAGGACGTAAATTATATTAATACTGATCCCTATATTATCGGCTCTCATCTTAGAAAGTACACTTTAATCGAGTATGAGTATAACAATGAAACTCATCATAATAAAATGACAGCTTGTCATCCTGCTGCTCATAATGTATCCGCTTTAGAGAGAGATATTCGAATGATGCGAGAGGGTTTAGATTTTTATACAATAGACACAAATTATTTAAAGAGTACTTTAATAGCTTCACACAATAGAGTGAATATTGTAGAAGGCATGAGCGTTGCTTTTTCAGACCCGAATTTGTTTGATCTGAAAGTTTACTTATATACGGATGGAGAAACTGAATTGATGAGAAGGAGTCTACGAGATGTCTCTGAAAGAGGAACAGATATTAATGATTTAAGAAAATCTCATGAAGAGCGTAGAATTCAATATGAGTTATTTATGCATCCTTATCATCGAAACTTTGATATCGTTTTAAAAAATTCCAATGAAGGTTATATACTCGAAGGAGGGAATTATGAATCTTGCAAATAGAATAACAATCGCCAGAATATTATTAATCCCTATCTTTATAGTGCTTTTCACAAAATACCCTGATTGGCCAGAGGGGATTTATTATGCAGCTATTGTTTTTTTACTCGCTTCAGCAACAGATAAACTAGATGGATATATTGCTAGGAAGTATAATCAGGTTACGAACCTTGGGAAGTTACTTGATCCATTAGCGGATAAGTTACTCATATCTGCAGCGTTGATCCTACTAGTAAGTCAGCAGATGTTATACGCATGGGTTGCTTTAGTTATTGTAGCAAGGGAAGTTATCATTACAGGAATTAGACTTGTCGCTGCTTCTCAGAAAATAGTTCTGCAAGCTGATCAATACGGTAAAATTAAAATGGTATCTCAAGTAGTAGCAATTACCGCAGTTATGTTTGCAAACCACCCATTCACCTTTTTTACGAATATACCTTTCGATCAAATCCTTATCTATATTGCATTAATCATAACTGTCTATTCTGGCTTTAACTACATAAAAAATAACTATCGTTCTTTAAAATTAGAGAGATGAGAATAAAAGTCCGCCATCACCCGCATGTTTAGTTATAATTGTTTATTACCCTCGATATCTTTTCTGAGATGCTATACTTTTTAAGCAAAAGCTGCCACACGGCAGCTTTTTTTGCGGTTTATGGAATTATCAATACTTAAACTAGTGGATACAACTCAACTTTACGTTCCCATTGCAGATTGTACAATAGAAATCACTATTCTCGCTCATTAACTACCATCTACTGTACTTTGTGCAATCAAACTACGGGAAATGTGCTATAATGGGCAATTTTCATTGGATCGATTGTACAAAATACAACAGAAGTATCATTCAGCTCGATTTAAATAAGTTCTGTTGCACAAAATACAATGGCTAAGAACGATAATCTTAGAAGCCTGTGTTCAAAATTGAACTATTGACACAAAAGTGTATTACACGTATAGTACATAAATAAGATGTATGAACCACTTAGTACACACACTTAGTATATGGAGTTGGTTGTATGACAGAAGAACAAAAATCAGGTGTCAGCTTTAATATTCGAGAACCGGTATATATTCAAGTTGTCCGTTACTTTAAAGAACAGATTGCTACAGGGCAAATCGGAGCAGGAGACAAGATTCCTTCACGGCGTGAACTGGCATCAGTAATGAAGATTAATGCGAACACGGCACAGAAGGCATATAAGGAAATGGAGGAACAGGGTTTGATCGTAACAGAAGGAAATTCCCCAAGTCGAATTACACAGGATCAGCAAATACTAAGCTCGATTCGTGCTGAATTAATCGAAAGTGCAGTGGATATATTCATCGGTTCCATTCGGAATATTCAAATTCCAGTTGAAGAACTTGTAGACATCATAAAGACAAAATATACATCAGAGCGATCTCCAGAGGGTGGTGACACAAGATGATCCAAGTGAATCAGATGGTGAAGAATTACGGATTCAAGAAGGTACTAAATGGCGTTAGCTTCACTGCTGCCAAGGGAGAGATCACCTGCCTGATCGGAATCAATGGTGCCGGAAAGTCAACGGTGCTGAAGTCCATCATGGGACTGACACCGTACAAAGGTGAAGTCTTAATCGATAATGCATCACTAATACCTGCGATGTATGAGAAAATGACTTTTATTCCAGATTCGTTAACGATGCCCTCCAATATGCGAATTGCTGATTGCTTCAGCTTTATGGCTGACTTTTATCGGAATTGGAACTCTGAACGTGCAGAGGAATTGCTTAAGTTCTTCCAACTGAGCTCTAAAGATCGCGTGTCTTCATTGTCGAAGGGGATGGCTGCAAAGTTAAATTTGTTGCTTGGACTTGCCTTGGATTGTGATTACATCCTAATGGACGAACCGTTCTCGGGAATTGATATGTTCAGCCGCGAGCAAATTACTGATGTGTTCACTAGTGAATTGATCGAGGATCGTGGTGTGATTGTTACAACTCATGAAATTAACGATATTGAGCATTTAATTGATAAAGTGGTCTTGCTACAGCATGGGAAGGTAGAACGTGAATTCTACTGTGAAGAAGTTCGCGAGCAGGAAGGTAAGTCCATTACGGACGTAATGAGAGAGGTGTACATGAAATGAGAGCTTTTGTGAAGCTATTGAATTTTGAAATGAACCGATTTGCCAAAATATATTTTGGACTCATGGTGCTGACAGTCGCCTTGCAACTTGTAGCGGTCACCCTCGGTGCTAATCATTGGTTGGATTCTGCGAATGAGGCAATGAGAGTGAATCAATGGACCCTTGAGCAATATCACAATGTGACTGGATATATTCAGCTAAACAGTATGATGTATGCTCGCTATAATGCACTTCTATATTTCGGACCCATATTTTTGAGCATCACAGTGTTGCTAATATATAGCTGCTTCATCTGGTACCGTGACTGGAGAGGTAAAAATACGGTAGTATATCGCCTGCTCACGTTGCCATCCAATCGGGCGAATTTGTATTTTGCCAAGCTGGTTACGATCTTGTTATTCGCATTTGGATTTGTCGCCCTGCAAATTATCCTTGTTCCACTGGAACGTTTGATAGCACATTCGATTCTTCCTGCTGAAATATATCGGAACATCTCGGTATTTGATTTTTTGAAGTATCCTACTGTGCTTAAAGTTCTGGTTCCGCCCTACTTTTCTGAGTTTGTACTATACTATGGACTGGGTATTATTGGCTTGATCGTCTTGTTCACAGTGATTCTAATCGAGCGGAGCTACAGACTGAAAGGGATTGGCTTTATCGTACTATATTTAGCGGTTCTGGCTGGACTAGCCTCAATACCATTTCTTATGGGTTATAGCAGTTACGATAGCTACTTCTATCCAGGTGAAATCATAGGCGCTTGTCTCGGATTAATAGTGATCATTGTTGGAGGTTCGCTTTGGTACAGCTTGTATCTATTGCGTAAGAAAATATCGGTATAATTGAAGGGGTATGGAGGTTAAGGAATGAGAAAATATATGGTTACCGCCGTTCTTGTAGTGTTCGCGGTTGTTACAATCGGGACGTATTATGTACAAGCTTCACAAGAGACACCACCTAATTATAAGCTGACGACGGTTCAAGGGGATGCTTCCCTCGTTGAAGGTATAGCTGTATACGGAAACTACATGATTAAGGATAGTACTTTTGGCATCAAACGAGCTTATATCACGACAAATGGTACAGATTATCCAGATGAAAAGTCGGCGATTAGCCAAAGCTTAAATCGAAGACCAATGAAAACGCAATTGGATCAGTGGATTGAAGAGCATCGTCAGTTCATGCGTGGTAAGACAAAGACATCTGGTTTCTATGAGAATGAGGAAATGCTTGCTTATGTTAATGCGACAGTAGATACGAAGCGATCAAATGATTCATCAGCGAAGAGAAATGCAAAGCTTAGTATTTCTGTACTCAACAAGCAGAAGAACAATACGCTTGAAATCACATCCGATATCAATGTAGATCATGATATTTCAGATATGTATGTACAAAATGTACAGCTTATTGATCAGCAGCTTGTTGCTATGGTGTTTATGAATCACAGTGCCTCAGGTTATGTATCTGAACCTCAGATCATCCGTGTTAATCTAACCACAAAAGAGATTAAGATTGAGCCGCTCGCGTTGCCAGGCGTTAAATCTGTAGCAGCAGATGGGGATACTCAATACGCATGGCTAGCCAATCAAAATCTGGAGCACACGGATCAATGGATTTTAAGGATTAGCAGAAATAATCATAGAAAAGCATATCAAGTGGATGTCAAGACAGGGCAAATCTCGCCGCTCACGTTCCAAGGGCATGAAATGTTATTGAATAATATCATGAATGCCTATGGAGAGAAAATTTATTTCCTGCAAAAAGCTGTATCGAGTAAGGAAAATATAGGATTCACTGTTATTTCTTACGATATCATGAGTAAAGAATATGAGACTACACTGAAGAATACAAATATAGATTTAAGTGAAAACATTACCTATGCTTTTAAACAAGACCATCTCTATATTATGGGTTATAAGAATTTCAAAGGTAATCGTCTATATGTATTCAATTTGACAAGCGGTAACCTTGAGTACGAAGGAAAAGTAATATCAACAGAGGCCGCAAATCAGGCAGAAGATGAAGCTAACATGGATTTGAATTTTATCGATCTCGGTCAGTTCTAGCATTATTTTTAGAATAGAAAATTAGATATAAAGAGATATAAAGAGATATAAAAAGGTGACAAAGGCCGGGCTAATGACTTTTAATAGTCAATTAGCTCGGCCTTTTAGTCGTGAAATATAAAACAGTCAATAAACACTATTTTTCGATTAAAATATATTGTAAAACGATAAACTATATGTTAGATTCAATTTTGAAAATAACTTTGTGAGGTGTGTTTTATGAAACTTGGATCAACGCTTTTTTTAAGGCTAGCTGTTGTTCTTATTGGGCTTCCAGTTCTTGCCTTGTGTATAATTTTTGTGCCTGCGATTTCGAATTATGCAGCAGAATTATACCCTGATCAAACCTATATTAAATATCTCTTGTACATTGATTTGTATGCATCGGCGATACCTTTTTACTTTGCATTATATCAAGCGATCAAATTGTTAGGGTATATTGACAACAACAACGCTTTCTCAGAATTATCTGTAAAGGTATTAAAAAATATCAGGAACTGTGCAATTGCAATCAGTGGAATTTATGTAGTGGGATTGCCCCTTTTCTATCTCGTCGCGGAGAGAGATGATGCCCCAGGGTTCATTGTCATTGGGGTGGTTGTGATTTTTGCTTCCATGGTGATTGCAGTGTTTGCTGCGGTGCTCCAAAAGCTTTTGAAGGAAGCTATTGATATAAAATCAGAAAATGACTTAACGGTCTGAGGAGAAAACAATGGCGATTATTATTAATATTGACGTGATGCTGGCTAAAAGAAAAATGAGCGTGACCGAGCTTTCGGAGCGGGTTGGAATAACAATGGCTAACCTGTCTATATTGAAAAATGGAAAGGCGAAAGCGGTTCGATTATCAACATTAGAGGCGATCTGCAAAGCTTTAGATTGTCAGCCTGGCGATATTTTAGAATACAAAAGTGACGAGGAGACTTAAGAAATAAATGAATAGTAGAGGCAGGGCTCTTTTCTCAATCTTTATGAGAAGGGGGCCTTTTTGATGTGGAATAATTGGAGGTGGAAAATAAAGGGCGATATATTAATGATAAAAAATAATTGTAATACAATCAAAATATATTGAATAACGATAAATTATGTGATAAATTGAATCCAGATTATTAACTTTGTGAGGTGCAGTTTATGAAACGAGAAACACTCTTTTTAAAGATAGTTGTAATTCTTATTGGACTTCCGGTTCTTGCTTTGTGTATTTTTTGGTTACCTACGATACCTAACAAGGCAGCTGGAGATTATCCGGTGTATTTGGTTTATCCCGTTCTTATAGGGGTGTATGTAACGGTGATAGCCTATTTCGTAGCTTTATATCAGGCGTTAAGACTTCTAAGCTATATTGACAAGAACAAAGCGTTCTCAGAACTATCCATTAAGGCTTTAAAAAATATAATTTACTGTGCAATCATCATCAGTATCTTATATGCGGCGGGTATGCCACTTATTTACGAAATGGCACAGGAAGCCGATGCACCAGGTCTAATCGTACTTGGACTTGTCATGACTTGTGCTCCAATTGTGATTGCGGTCTTTGCTGCTGTTCTTCAAAAGCTCTTGAAAAATGCCATAGAAATAAAATCAGAAAATGACTTAACAGTCTGAGGTGAAAATAATGGCGATTATAGTGAATATTGACGTGATGTTAGCTAAAAGAAAAATGAGCGTTACAGAGCTTACAGAAAGGGTTGGAATAACAATGGCCAATCTTTCTATATTGAAAAATGGAAAAGCAAAAGCGATTCGACTATCAACATTTAATGCGATTTGTAAAGCTTTAGAATGTCAGCCTGGAGATATTTTAGAATACCTAATGGACGAAGATGCTTAAATCGTAATGAGTAATCGACTCCGCAGATTGAAAAGAACAGCATTGCCTGGAAAGGAGAGAGCATCATTGAAATCAACAACGCAGCTTCTGCATTTTGGCTATCATCAAGCGATGAGTTGCATATTTCCTATTGCGATCTTTGGGACTTTAGCTCTCTCTAACGTAATAGATCTGCCTTACATTTACCGATATGATGCCATTCTTATTATATTGCTTACCGTTCAATATCTTATGTACCGTACTGGATTAGAGACGCTTGATGAAATTAAAGTCATCTGTGTATTTCACATTATTGGTTTACTGCTGGAAATTTATAAGATAAGAATGGGGTCATGGTCATACCCTGAACCCGGGCTAACCAAGGTGTTTGGAGTGCCACTGTATAGCGGGTTTATGTACGCGAGCGTCGCGAGCTATATGTGTCAAATTTGGCGTAGACTGAAAATGGATATGACGGGCTGGCCGGGACTTGCTGCTGGATCGCTCGGAGCAGCTATCTATCTGAACTTTTTCACGCATCACTTCATTCCTGATTTTCGATGGTGGCTAAAGGGGCTTGTACTCATTGTTTTTTGGAAAACTTGGATCATTTATCGGGTACGAAACACTACTTATCGGATGCCCTTGACACTGGCTTTTTTCTTAGTTGGTTTTTTTATCTGGTTAGCTGAGAATATCGCTACATTCTTTAATGCTTGGAAATATCCTGATCAGAATCAGGTATGGCATGTGGTTAGTGTCAGTAAGATCAGTTCATGGTTCCTTCTGGTCATTATTAGTGTCATTATAGTTGCTCAGCTTAAACATGTTAAAGCTAACCGTAACGCGAAAGAGTAGAGTATTGTCTTCAAAGGAAATAGTAGTACATGGAGTAAGAACAAATTAGTGATGAGGGGGAGATGAGATGGAATATACAGATTTAAAAGAATTGCAGGATGTGTTTTTCTTTGGTCTAATAGAGCCAGAGGTAAATCAACTAAGGTTATCTTTTTGTAATAGCAAAGCTAGTGATATAGCTCAGCCTCTTATGGATGGTGAGAAAAGCTCTCCCATAATACAAGTTGATTTTCACTCCTATATTGCATATTCGATTAGAAATGAATTCTTTACTTCTGGGGATGATTACGAGGAATTTGACGGAAAAACATTTAGGATTTATAAGAAATCAAGGTATCTTGATTTTATTTCTAATGGAATATTTGCATCAAAGGATTTTCCAAAACCATATAAGCACTATGGGATCTGTTGTATTGACCACGTCGTTGATATTATTTCAACATCGGAACCAGTTGTAAGGGAAATTATATAGATCTGAATTTCTTTCCAGAGTATAGAAGAAAGCAGCTGATTGCACATGCTTGTCTTTTTTAACGATTAGAGTTATTATGGATTTTCAAAGTCGTTAATGGAGGTGCTGAATGAAATATTCCCAAGCGACAGACTATGCGCTTCATGCAATGCTTTATCTGGTGACGGCGGCGTCCGATAAGCCTGTAGGCGTTCAATTACTTGCTGAGAAGCTGGGTGTTTCGCAAACCTATCTGTCCAAAATGATGACCAAGCTAGTCAAGGCTGGATTGATTCAATCTGCACCCGGTGCAAACGGTGGGTATCGTCTCAGACGGAAGTCCGAAGAGATCTCTTTTCTGGATATTATCCATGCGATCGAAGGGACTGCATCTTTGTTCGAATGTAGCCTGGATCACGGTAGCGAGTGCCTGATTCAACAGGTTGTGATTGACGCTGAAAGACAGATGGAGCAGTACTTGGAGAACAAGAAAATTGCAGATTTGGCGAAAACAATGAAGACGGAGTAAAGATCCGTTCTTTTTTTGAATTGATTAAAGATAATATAAGTCCGTAATGACTTTAATATAAAGGAGAATGAAATATGACGGAATTCTGGGAATCAAGCTTTATAGAAAAACAAACGATGTGGGGATTTGAACCTACAGACTCTGCGATCGCCACTAAGGACTTTTTCCTTGAGAGGAATGTTAAAGACATATTGGTACCAGGGATTGGATATGGCAGAAATGCAAAGGTTTTTATTGAGAGTGGGATAAATGTAACGGGTATTGAGATTTCTCAAACAGCAATTGATTTGGCGAGGCAAAATGGAATTGATATTAGCATTTTTCATGGTTCAGTGAATGACATGCCTTATGATAATAACCTCTATGAAGGAATATTTTGCCATGGTCTTATTCATTTGTTGAATAAAAGTGAAAGAGAAAAGTTCATTAAGGATTGCTACAACCAGTTAAAGCCCGGTGGTTATATGATTTTTACAGCGGTTTCAAAAAAAGCCCCAATGTTCGGAAAGGGCGAACAATTAGACAAAGATTATTTTGAGACGAAGGATGGCGTAAAAATATTTTTTTATGATACTGAATCCATTACACAAGAGTTTGAAACCTATGGACTAGTTGAGTTTTCTGAAATTGACGAGCCGCACAAGGACATGATCAATAAACCGTCGATAAACTTTTTAATGGTAAAATGTAAGAAAGAACTATAGAAAAATTTCGACATATCGAAGATAATATATTTCAAAAGAAGGCAGGTGTTATGTTGATGAGCAATATTATTGATTATTACTCCAGCTTTGACGAGTGGGGCAGGCTGGATAGAGAACCCTTAGAGTTCATTATTAATCTCCATTATATCAAGAAATATATGCCATCAGCTGGGAAGGTGCTAGATAATGGCGCAGGACCCGGTAAATACGCGATGGAACTGGCTAAGCTCGGATATACAGTAACCCTTTCAGATATCACACCTAAATTAGTTGAAGTAGCAACGGAAAAGGCAGCTGAACTAGAATTAACTGAGCAATTTGACGGGTTTCATAACTTAAATGCTATTGATTTAGAAGGAATACCTAATGAGAATTATGATGTTTCATTGATGCTCGGTCCTTTGTATCATTTGCAGAAGGAAGAGGAACGAATTTTAGCAGTAAAAGAGTTGCATCGCGTGACCAAGCAAGATGGCATAGTATTCGTGGCTTTTCAAAGTCGGATGAGAATGACCATTAATTCGTTACAATCCCCGCAGCAATGGAAACCGAACGATAATATGAACACCATCAATGAATTCTATGAGAGCGGAATCTTTAATCATAGTGACAAGGGCCGATTTACAGGTGCTTATTATTTTAACATTGATGAGATTCAGCCTTTCATGGAAAGGAATGGATTTGAGTCGATAGATTTAATTGGTTCATCAAGTATTGCTGCCATGTTATCTGCAGAGCAGCAACAGTATTGGACTCACCAAGAGGGGGAAGAGAGCTTGATTAACTTTCTCATATCCAAAGCAAATGATCCCTCAATCTTGGGCATCTCATCACATTTGTTATACATCGGTAAAAGAAAATAAAAAAGAGCGTCAGTTTCTTAACTGGCGCTCTTAATTTTATAAATGACAGACTACTTTACAAATGTAGTGTGTAACGATTCGCTTTGCTCAATCTCTGAATCACTTTGATTTCTTCCGCAGACAATGAGTCTGCCTTAGTAGCCGTTACATTATTCTTCAACTGCTCCATGCTACTCGCTCCAGGAATGATAACCGCTACAGATGGATTAGCTAGAGGATAATGAAGTGCAGTTTGTGCTAAGGGGCGAGAGTGGCTCGTTTCCTGGATAAGCTGATCATGCAACTTCAGAAGCTCCTCACTGCTGTAATCTAAGTACTTCTTCTCTGCCTTACTGCGGCCGTTCTCCGAAAGGATGCCACCCGCCAAAGGACCCCGGGCAATAAGACTGATCCCATGCTCGGCCAGCAGAGGGAGGATTTCCTCCTCAGGACGTCGATCTAAAATGCTGTATTGGCTCATTACACTGACAATATTTGATTTTTTTACATATTCTCTAATGACATTAGGTCGAATAGAAGAGATCCCATAATATCGGATTAGCCCCTCTTGCTTAAGTTCTTCAAAGGCTTCAATAGTTTCATCCATCGGATCATCGATCGTTCCGCCATGCAGCTGATACAGATCGATATAATCCGTTTGGAGGCGTCTTAGGCTGTCTTTGACTGCGGATTTAATATAGGATTTTGATGGATCCCAGCTCCAGCCTTCTTGACCTGGAATTCTGCGGTTACCCACTTTTGAACTCAATATCACCTCACCGCGGCGGTGGCGAATCGCCTTACCAATGATCTCTTCATTACGACCCTCATCATACAGATCGGCTGTATCTAAAAAGTTAATGCCTTGATCGAGCGCTTCATGGACGATGGAAATGGCCTTTGCCTCATCCGTACCTAAGGACATGCATCCGAGTCCTACTTCACTTACATATAAATCGGACTGACCCAAACGATTTTTATTCATAGGTTGTTCCTTTCTAATTCCGTTGTTTGTTATATTATAACGCCTTAAAGCATCGAATTCGAATGTAAATGAATGATTTCCTTTGACATTATAACCTAGAAGCATTATCGTCATAGCATATGTTATTACTAGATGATGATGGATAGGGAGAGACTTGAACATATGGAACAAGCTATGTTTGCAGGTGGTTGCTTTTGGTGCATGGTTACACCGTTCGAGGAGTTACCAGGTATCCAAGGGATTGTATCGGGATATGCTGGAGGATTAACCGAGAACCCAACTTACGAAGAAGTCAAAACAGGAACAACAGGACATTACGAGGTGGTACAAATTACGTTTGATCCATCGCTTTTTTCATACGAGAAGCTGCTTGAATTATATTGGCCTCAGATTGATCCCACGGATGATGGTGGACAATTTCAGGATAGAGGAACACAATACCGGACAGCCATCTTTTACTATAACGAAGAACAACGTTTAGCAGCCCTTGCCTCGAAGGAGCAGGTTGCTGTGAGTGGCAGATTCTCAGGACCCGTTGTGACGGAAATCCTTCCAGCGCCAACCTTTTATCGAGCGGAAGAATATCATCAGGACTATCATCACAAGAATCCCAAGCATTATAAAGAGGATCGTGAGCAATCCGGACGGGATACCTTTATCGCTAAACACTGGTAATTGCAGAAACGGAATTTCTAAAGTAAAAGAGCATCCTAAGTCGTTCATGGCTTACAGGTGCTCTTTTTGCATCATATACAAATTTTATATATTTTAAATTCTACATACTTTCTACACATTTATAGACTAAACTACTCTAAATCAAGCGAGAAATTTAAAATGGAGGGTTTAGGATGAAAAAAATCATACCCATAGTTGCTGTAACCTTGCTACTGAGTGCAGTGTTAGCTGGCTGTCAATCGGGCAATAATGCCCCATCTGGATCAGATAAGCAAGCTTCTATATCGTCAGTGGATCAACCGTGGATCGCAACAAAAAACACAACTCGTATAAACACTTCTGACCCTATTGAGGCAGCAGTTATCGTTTCACAAACCCTATGGACTGCACAGACGAAGAACAACAGACCTTCAAGTGTAGTATTAACGGATGTAAGCAATTGGCAGATTGCCGCGGTTAGTGCGGATTTGATCCATCATCCGAATAATGGCCCTATTCTTTTTACAACTATAGAGGGTGTCCCTGAGGCAACGTTAGCAGAGCTTAAGCGATTGAATCCTTTAGGCGCAGAAGGTAATAATGGTGTACAAGTAGTGCTCGTCGGACCCATGGCTTCCAATGTCGAAGAACAATTAAAGACACTGGATCTGAAAGTAGACCGAATTGAAGGGGACGAGCCTGCAGCTATAGCACAAGCCATTGATACTTATTATGCAAAAGCTTCTGGTGAACTTCCAAAGGCAGTCATTGTAGGTTCTATGGATAGTCCTGAGTACACACTGCCTGCAGTGAATTGGATCGCCCATATGCCAGAGCCGCTTCTCTATGTAACAAAAGATGAAATTCCAGACCCTACGGTTAATGCTTTGAAAGAGCGTGGAGGTTCGGCTACAATTTATATCTTAGGACCTGAAAAAGTTGTATCTACAGCAGTAGAAAAGCAATTACAGGAATTCGGCACAGTAACCCGTATAGCTGGAAAAGACATTTATGAGAATGCCATTGCTTTTGCTACTTTTAAGGACGCCAGCAACGGTTTCGGCTGGGACATAACGACACCTGGACATAATTTGTCTTTGTTGACTACCGATTCAACGATGCTGGCGATCGCCGCTGCACCTTTTTCGCATTTAGGGAAACATGCACCGCTTATCTTTACGGAAAAAGATGGGTTGCCAGATTCCGTGATGGAATATATGATGACCCTTCAACCTAAATTTCAAGATTCACCAGCAGAAGGCCCCTATAATCATGCTTGGTTAACTGGGGACATCAACGCAATAAAAGAAAGTGCTCAAAGCGAAATCGATGATATGCTGGAAATCTCACCGGTTGCAGGAGGCAATCCACATTCCGGTCACTAAGCCACGAAGAGGGTGAACAACTTGAATAAGCTTCAGGTACTGATCGTTGACGATGAATGGAACATGCGAAATTTAATTCGGATTTATTTAACAAGAGAAGGAATAACGACTAGAGAAGCGTCAACGGGGCATGAGGCACTCACTTTGCTGAAACAACAGAACTTTGATCTAATCCTGCTGGATGTGATGATGCCAGATATGGATGGCTGGCAGGTCTGTAAAGCCGTTAGAGAGGTAAGCTCTGTCCCCGTTCTAATGCTAACAGCTCGCTCGGAAACTAAGGACAAGGTTCGTGGCCTCGGAATAGGAGCGGATGACTATCTCACCAAACCGTTCGAGCCAGAGGAATTAGTCGCAAGAATTTATTCTTTGGTACGGCGTTCAATGCTTACATCGACCCAACAACCTCTGAAAAAGGTTCTGAGCTACCCTGAGCTAGCGATTTACCCGGATGCTCGTGAGGTACATATTCTGGATACAGCAGTTGAGTTTACACTCAAGGAATTTGATCTGCTAACGGCCTTGGCGCAAAATGCGCACCGAGTCTTTACGAGAGAAGAACTAGTGGAGCGTTTATGGGGCAATGATTATGAGGGTGAGAACCGTGTCATCGACACACATATTAAGAATATTCGCGAGAAATTACATAAGGCGGGTCTGTCTTATAATCCTGTTCAAACGGTATGGGGATTAGGCTATAAATTTGAGATCCCAGGTAATCATCTATGAAGAATAATATTATCGGACTGAAGCTCGGGTCAGTTATTATGTCTGTTTTTTTAGTTGTTTTGCTTATTCTTGGGATAACGATAGATCGAATGTTTACCAGTTTTTATTACAACGAGATGCAAAAAGAAACTGAGGAACTAACCTCGCATTTTATCGGAATGGCTGAATCGCCGGATAGTTCAAACGAGCAGATGATGAGTACTTTTGCAGAGTTTTCGGACGTGAGTATATTTAATATTTCAAAAGACGGTAGTGTCATTCTCCATTCGGGTGTTCATGACCGCGCAGATCGTTCATTCATAAATGCTTCGGATATTAGTCGGATATTTGCCGGAAAAAGTGTGGATTTTGAGTATACAGATCCTACTGGACACAGATATTTCATCACTGGAAAACCAATTTCAAATGGTCAAACCATCCAGTCTGCACTATATGTAATGTCCTCTACAGAGAACATGAAGCAATCCTTGGCTTCTATCCGTAACCTACTGTTGCTCGCAGGAATTGGGGCCTTTATATTGGCACTAGGAATTACGGGAATAATTAGTTTGTTGTTATCCAGGCCGCTGATCAAGATGCAGAAGGCGACTAGAAAAATTGCTGCCGGTGAATTGGAAACGAGACTTTCCATACGTAGTAACGATGAAATCGGATTTTTGGCAGGAGCTATTAACGACCTTGCTATAGATCTGCAAAGATACAGGGATACGCGTCAGGAATTTTTAGCCAACATTTCTCATGAACTGCGGACACCCATCACCTATTTGAAAGGGTATACCAAGGTCGTAAAAGATGGACTCTATGAGAACGAAGGGGAACGAGATCTGTATTTGGATATTATTCACGAGGAAGCGCATCGGCTTGAGCATCTGGTAGAAGATTTATTTGAACTGGCAAAGATGGAAGAAGGCAAGATCTCACTTACGCTGGACTGGATAGATCTTAAGCACATGGCAGAACAAGCGGTACGCAGAGTGGAATTGAAAGCCAAAGAAAAGGGACTTCAGCTGAAGATTATGTATCATGGAGATTCGTATAGGGTTCGTGGAGATGAAAAGCGTATGGAACAGATTATGATGAATCTTCTGGAGAATGCGATCCGTTATACGGATGAAGGTGAGATTACTGTCCATGTAGATGAGGATGCCGACGGGGATACCGTTTTATTTATTGTAGAGGATACCGGAATAGGTATTCCTGAGGAAGAACTACCCTATGTCTTTGAACGCTTCTACAGAGTTGAGAAATCACGATCCAGGCAATATGGTGGTACAGGTCTTGGACTATCCATTGTTAAAAAGCTTGTAGAATTACAGGGCGGTAAGATTCGAATTACAAGTCAGCCTGGAGTTGGAACCCGTTGCGAGGTGCTGTTACCTAGATTAACAAAATCCGAAAAATAAGAGCCAAAAGAGACTTTGCGTATGTACGCGAAGTCTCTTTTTACTTGAAGTCAACTAACGCTATTTTGCTGGCTCAAGCTCTTCAAGTGCCCATTCGCAAAATTGTATAGAGCTCTCCATATCGAGCACACGTTTCCGAATGAGTAAATAGCGTCCAAAAGTCGTTGCTTTTAATTCACGAGTCTCACCTCGTTCATCACGTAAGACTTCGTTAGCCTTCAGCAAGACCTTGTATCGTTCTAGCTCGCTTTTACAAAATTCCGCTCGTTTTTGTAGAAGTTCTTTTGCCTCCTCGGGTTTGGAGAGCCATAGACTATACAGCTTAAAATGTAGCTCGTCACGTAGAACTGGAGGCTCTGCTGGAGTCTCCACCCATCTCCGCAATTGCTCAAGTCCTGCTTTCGTAATGGAGTATTCCTTTTTATCCGGCTTATCCGACTGCTCAATGAGCTGATATGAAATATAACCTTGCTGCTCCATGCTCATTAGAAGAGGGTAGATTTGACTATGTCCTGCTCGCCATAACGGTTTGATATTCTGTGTTAATTCATATCCAGACAACGAATTAGCACTAAGTAAAGTAAGAAGTCCATAAGACAGTGTATTCATTACTCTGAAGCCCTCCAGTTATTATATATCCGTTATTATTGTGATTTTTAGGCATATGTCATCATTGACATATATTCAATATGATTATAACATTATTTAAGTTAAATTATATATGTAAAAGTAGACATATAAAAAAGATGAGGAGGGGTAGCGTGGACGTTAAACAAGAAAGTAAAATTCATTTTTGGCCTATAATGATTGCCATATTCTTCGGAAACTTCGTCTCTGTCTTAAGTACAACGACCATCAACATAGCTGTTCCTCTTTTAATGAATCATTTCCATTCGAACCTGAACACTATGCAATGGATGGTTACAGGTTTTATGTTAGCAACGGGAGTAACTGCACCACTTGCCGGATATCTGGGAGGCAGATTTAGCTATAAGCGACTGTATCTATTCGCTTTGATGGGATTCACCATGTTCTCCCTACTCTGTGCAATAGCTTGGAATCCAACCTCTTTGATTGTATTTCGAATGCTTCAAGGCTCTTGCAGCGGATTGATTATGGCTTGTACCATGACGATTATTTTCCAAGTGATTCCGTCTGAACGCAGACCTTTCGCTGTGAGCCTGTGGTCACTGTCCGCGATGGTTGCCCCAGCCATTGGTCCGACATTTAGCGGATGGTTACTTCAGTATGCAAGCTGGCACTGGTTATTCTTAATTAACATTCCCATTGGGATCATTGCTATTATTCTGACTGTAGCGTTAATTCCATACTATCGAATGAATGTTCCGAAGTCCTTTGATATTCCTGGATTTCTTACCGTAGTACTGGGGAGTTTATCATTGCTAACTGCATTTAGCCAAGGCAACAGCTGGGGGTGGAGTTCATGGAAGACCTTATCCTTAATCCTTGTGGGCATCGTTCTTCTAGTTTACTTTGTCTTGCACGAGCTGAAGGCGGAAGTACCACTGCTGAATCTGCGCGTCTTCCGAAATCGCCGCTTTACTGCCATGCTTAGTATCTATAGCCTGGTGACGATAGCGATGTATGCTGGAACTTACTTAACACCATTGTTCTTACAAACAGTAGAAGGAGCAACAACGCTTAAAACGGGGCTTATCTTATTGCCATCTTCGATTCTGCTGGCTTTACTTAGTCCAATCGTGGGTAAGATGTATCCAAAGTTTGGGCCTGTGAAGTTAATTTCTGCTGGTATTTTATTTATTTTCATCGGTTTATTCATGATGAGCCGGCTGCATACAAATGTTTCTTACAGCTTCATTATGTGGGCAATGGTTGTTCGGAATTTAGGTATTGGATTAGCTAACGTTCCGAGTAGCACAGCGTCTATGGAGGAAATTCCAGTCGAATGGTCAGGTCATGCCACATCGATCAACAACTGGGTTCGGAATGTGTTAAGCTCACTTGGGATTGCGGTGTTCACTTCTATTTTGTCCACAAGATCCTTACTGCACTCTAAAGAATTGATCAGTTCAGGTTCAGGTAATGCAGATTCGATAAGATTATTATCGTTCACTATGGGTGTGAATGATGTATTCGTAGTCGGCTCTATCATCGTGTTGTTTGGATTACCACTTATGTTTTTATTGCGCAAGAAGCGTAGTGTGATTTCTGTTCAAAGTGCGGGATAACCTTCGCATCACATTAGAAAAGCAGACCAAGGGCTAAGCCTTGATCTGCTTTTTTTATATGTTAAGTTAGTGCATCATGTCGCCCATTCCACCCATGCTGCCCACAATTTCCGGATTGATCATCCCGAATATCATCGCGATATGTGCTACAACCAAGAATCCACTGATGAGTATAAAATGGAGCTTCATTTTCTGTTCATCTGTTCGTTTACGAGCGATCAGACCAAGATCTAACAAAGCTAGCGGTAATAAGAAAAGCACTCCGCTCAAATAGAAGCCTACGGCTACCACGTCAACCCATGTGTGCCACTCACCATTCACTGACAAAGGGATGAATGCGGTAGGAAACAAGTAGAGGAATACCCCTGTGAAGTACAACCCGGCCAGAATGCTACAGATTTTGTTAAAGGTCCGTAAAGAGCCTTTTAGATTTTGGGTGAACAAAATAATAAACTCTGTAACGGTGATCGTCTCAGCAAAAATCACAGGGATCGCCATAAATAAAATCAAGTTCCAAGGCTGATTATCCGCTAGCAAAGACATATAATGGGTCATGTTCATAAAATACTCCTCCGATATATAAAAATAACTTTCGTACTGATCGTATTCGAGAAGTATGTGGAAAGTATGTAGAAACGAAGGTATTATAAATACATCCATTAATATCAATTGAGGGGAGCAAGACAGCAGTGGGAAGAGGACTACAAAGTATTTTATTTGATTTGGATGGTACATTAACGGACCCTAAAGAAGGCATAACAAAAAGCGTAGAATACGCATTGAACAAATTTGATATTCAGATCGAGCATTTGGATAAGCTTCTTCCTTACATAGGCCCACCTCTTTATGATTCATTTATCGAGCTGCATCAGTTCTCAGAGGAACAAGCGCAACAAGCAGTTGTATTCTACCGTGAGCGTTACAGCACCGTTGGAATGCTTGAGAATATGGTGATTGAAGGTATACCGCAATTGCTGGAAGACCTCAAGAATAAAGGATTTTCATTGTATGTAGCCACCTCTAAGCCTACTGTTTTTGCAGAACAAATTCTTGAGCATTATAAACTAGATCATTATTTTGAACATATCGGTGGTAGTAATCTGGATGGCACCCGTTCTAAAAAGAAAGACGTGATACAGTACGTACTCGATCAGAATGCTATTCTTCCGGAGGAAGCTGTGATGATTGGGGACCGAGAGCATGATATTATCGGTGCTGTAGGTTGTGGAGTAGAATCTATTGGTGTGACGTTTGGTTACGGACCTAAAGAAGAACTGGAGAATGCTGGGGCAGATCATATCGCTTATCGAGTAGAAGAAGTTGCGGATATCATCCAACATATATCATTAAGAGAGCGGTGTGCGAAATGATCCAACCTCGTAATTCAATCTTGGAGGGCAATACAGTCAAGCTGGTTCCAATGGATGACAGCCATGTAGAAGGGCTAGCGAGAGTATTAAGAAATCCAAACATCTGGGAATTTACTTGGCGAAAAATAACGTCGGACGAGCAGGTACAGGATTTAATCACAACCGCATTCACAAATCAAAACAATGAATCGCAAATTCCCTTCGTCATCATTGAAAAAGCTACTGGACAAATCGTCGGTACCACTCGAATCATGCATCCGGATTTGGTTCATCGCAATGCTGAAATCGGATGTACGTGGATCTCACCTGAATATTGGAGAACGAGTGTGAACACCGAGGCTAAGTCATTACTGCTTCACTATTGTTTTGAAGAGCTAAAGCTGATTCGTGTAGAGTTTACAGTGGTGAAGACTAATTTGAGGTCTCAAAGAGCGGTAGAACGATTAGGGGCTGTAAAAGAAGGGGTCCTACGCCAGCATAGAATTAGATCGGATGGTTCGATTCATGATAATGTTGTCTTTAGTATTTTGGATAAAGAATGGCCATCGGTAAAAGAAAATCTGCATTATTTATTAAATGAGAAGTACTCATAATTGTATAAAAGAAGCCAAGAGTCCCTCTCTTATGGAGAAGGACTCTTGCTCTATAGATCAGCCACTTGGCTGTTTATGGTTATTGTTTAGGACTTACAAGAATTTTCACTTGATTTTTTTCCTTCAAAAGCGCCTCAAACCCGTGTTCAATCACTTCGTTCAATTTGATTCTTTTAGTCACTAGTTTGTCTGCAGGGAAGTAACCTTGTTCCATGAGACTAATTACTGCTGGGAATACATCACGGTATCCGATGATACCAGTTAAATTACGTTCTTTAAGTACGATGTTGTTTGGAGTAATCGTAGCATCTTTTTCAAAAATACTAACGATCATGATTTGACCACTTAATTTAGTGGAATTGATAGCTTGTGTTAGAACGGGAGGGACACCTGTGACTTCAAAAGCAACATCCACGCCGCCATCGGTACGTTTTTGAATTTCTTCAACCACATCATATTGTTTAGGATCGATTACAATACCACCAAGTTCCTCAGCTTTGCTCTTACGTTCTTCTGAGAGTTCAACAACATAAATTTCAGCTGCACCGGAAGCTTTCAAAGCTTCAATCACAAGCAAACCGATAGGGCCAGCGCCAAATACTACAGCTTTATCTCCGACCTTCAATTGACTGGAACGAACAGCATGCAGAGCAACTGCAGAAGGTTCTACTAGAGCGCCTTGCTCATAGGACAAGCTGTCAGGAATTTTGTGCACCATATGTTGGTCTGCTGCAACGTATTCTGAGAATCCACCGCCGCCTCCAGCCAAACCTAGAAAACCCATTTTTTCACAAAGATTGTATTTGCCTTGTCGACAAGCTACACATTCACCACATGCAAAAACTGGTTCAACGACAACTCGATCACCAACATTAAACTTGCTAACGCCTTGACCTACTTCAACGATTTGTCCAGAGAATTCATGTCCCATTACGACTGGCGCTTTTTCACCAGTAAGGGGATGATCTGTACCTTGGGGAATGAAAATAGGACCGGCTACATATTCGTGAAGATCGCTGCCACAAATCCCGCACCATTCTATTTTGATTTTCACTTTTCCTTCAAGTGCTGCTGGTTCTTCAATCGTTTCTAACCGTAGATCTTTGACGTTATGCCATCTTAATGCTTGCATATCATTCATCTCCTAGATTAATTAATTGATAATAAATAGTGTTTTTATCCTGGAAAAGAGGAAACGTTTCCGAGAACAAATATGTCACATAATTTTCATATTGTCAAATTTAAATACTAAAATATTAATATCAAAAATTAGTGAAAAATTTCACCTAAACTTAGCGATAACAGGCATATATAGACTGTGTCGTACTTGCTATAAGTGCTTTTATAAGTACATATATGTTATAATAAATACATCGGAAAAACGGCTTGAATGAGACGGATAGATTTAATAATAGCTATGATTACGGAAACGATTCCGAAAATGAGGGGACTATCAACTTGGCTAATAAAAACAAAGTAACCATAGAGGATGTAGCGAAACGAGCGGGAGTAGGTATTGCTACTGTTTCAAGAGCGATTAATAATTCGGAGGGAATTAGTTCCAAGACTAAGGCATTAGTACTGCAAGTGATTGAGGAGATGGGTTTTACACCTAATACCTCTGCACAAAGTCTGAAGATTCGCCAAACGAAGCAAATCGCTCTGGCCGTTCCCGACATTCGAAATGCCATTATTCCAGATATCGCCTGGTCCGTGGAGCAAGCAGCTAAACAGGACGGCTATCGAGTCATTCAGATTAATACTTCCGGAAATCCGCGGACAGAGCTCGAAACGATTCGCGAGATCAAGAAATTACATGTTGATGGACTCATTATCATGCCTCTTGCTTATCCCAAGACTATGGTAGAGCTAATTAATAAATCGAGTGTTCCTGTCTCCATCATTAACTACGGGAAACGAATTACAGAGAATGTGAAAGCGGATATCGTAAGCCTGTCACGTTTTGAGGGCCAGCTAATCATGGAACATCTAAGCAATATTGGCCGAACTAGAATTGCTTACGCAGGAGCTCAGAAGGATCTCATTGAGGATCGTTATCTTGCCTATCAGCAGGCGTTAAATCAAGTGGATATTTCTTTGGTTTATTTTGGGGAGGATTTCTCCTTGCAAACGGGGGTACAAGCTGCAGATTATTTCTATAGCCTGACCCATATGCCAGATGCAATATATGCTGTAAATGACATGGTTGCTATAGGGATTGTAAACCGATTTAAAGAGTTAGGCGTTCGTGTTCCTGAGGATGTGGCAGTGGTAGGGGTGGATAATAACGCATGGACAACCATTACTAGTCCGCAGATTAGTTCGGTCTCGATCATGGGCAATGAAGTCGCCCGATTGGCTACTCAGCTTCTGTTGCAACGCATTCAGGATAATATTACGGGCGACTACCAAAGGGTGCAGCTTGATCCGCGTTTAATTGTGCGAGAGTCTAGTGTTTCGGTTAAGCGTAGTACGACAGGTTGAAAATCCTCTAAATCCTGTTAGACTTAATACTAAGTAAGTTGATGGGGGAATATGAAATGAGGAGATTATTATGGCTAAAATATATAAAAGCGTAACAGATTTGATTGGTAATACACCGTTATTGGAAATTTCGAAATATAGTAAATCTCAGAACGTTGAAGCAAAAATCCTTGCCAAGTTAGAGTCTTTTAATCCTGGAGGTAGCGTCAAGGATCGTATAGGTTATGCGATGATCAAAGATGCTGAGGATAAAGGCTTAATTCATAAGGATTCTGTAATTATAGAGCCAACAAGTGGCAATACCGGCATTGGCCTTGCAATGGCTGCAACCAGCCTTGGGTACCCGTTGATTATCGTTCTTCCGGATACATTCAGTATTGAACGCCGTAAGGTGATGGCTGCGCTTGGTGCTAAGCTTGTATTAACACCTGGAGCTGAAGGGATGAGCGGTGCTTTGAGAAAGGCGGAGGAATTGGCAGCGGAAATTCCACATGCATTCATTCCACAACAATTCAGCAACCCAGCTAACCCGGAAATTCACAGAACGACTACAGCGGAAGAAATTTGGCGAGATACTGATGGAAATGTAGATATTTTTATCGCAGGTGTTGGTTCTGGAGGCACCATATCAGGGGTTGGGGAAGCTTTGAAGGCTAAGAACCCTTTGGTACAAATCGTTGCTATTGAACCGTTTGATTCACCAGTATTATCTGGTGGCCGGCCTAGTGCGCATGGAATTCAAGGAATTGGGGCTAACTTCATTCCGGAGATTTACAATAAAGAGGTTGTTGATGAGATTTTTCAGGTGAAGAATAAAGACGCATTTAATGTAGCGCGTGAAATTGCCAAGACCGAGGGATTACTTGTAGGGATCTCGTCTGGCGCCGCGGTATATACAGCTACACAAATTGCTAAACGTCCAGAAAATAAAGGGAAGACGATTGTGGTGATTTTGCCGGATACTGGTGAACGTTATTTAACAACTACTCTGTTTGATTTTAACGAATAGATTGGTTTGACCTAAGATAATACAGAAGAAGTGGCTAGAATTAACGAATTGAATCAAACCCATCGGATGAGTGCAGATCCGGAGTATTTAAATTTCTAGCACTGAGGTTAATACAAACAAGGAGGCTCAGCGGAATGCTGAGTCTTTTTGTGTATTTAGTAATTAAAGAGTGATCAATTCAGCCCCTTATTTTACCATTGGCTATGGTACAATATAGCATAAATCGTAGTAGTTCTAAAAAAGGAGTATGAAACGTGTGAATGTGTTCAAAAAAGTTAGAAATAATTATGTGATTTGGCATGCAAATCGTATTCAGTTACTGGATTTTCCTTCAAGTCCTGTCGTTAGAAAGAAAGTGGTTTTCTCAGGTAGAGTTCAAAACGTAGGATTCCGCTTGGAAATATATACGATTGCTGAAAGAATGAGATTAACGGGTACGGTTAAAAATTTAAAAGACGGAAGTGTAGAGGTAGAAGTACAAGGAGAAGAGCAGCAAATCTCTTTTTTAGTTCATTGCATGAAATCATTGAAACGGGCATCTGTAAAGAAAGTAACTATGAGTGATCTGCCTCTTAATGAGAGTGAGAAAGGTTTTACGATAGTGAAATAAGTACATATGGATTAGTAGAATTCTGAAGTAGATTATATTGCGCTAGATTAGGAAGATAGAGGAGAAAAACATGAATAGATTAATTGGGATTAAAGTTTCTCAGTTCATTTTTCTGATCATTTTAACAATCGCTTGCTTTACATATGGTATTGATATTATTGATCAATTCGATGGAAAGGTATTCAGCCACGCGGCTGTACCCTTTGGGTCCTCTTTGAGTTTTCTTTGTTTATTGATTAGTGTTGGAATAATGCTTGGATTTTTAATTGAAGGGACATCCGTGTTCAGTACAATCATTTTAATGTGGCCGTTGATACATATTGGTCTTGTAATTCTCTTATTTATTGTTGGGGCGCTGCTTTGGGAATTACTCTATGTAATAGCCCTTTATCCTTTAATATTATTGCCTATTAATTTAATTGGTGAGGGAATATCATTAGGGTTTCAGTTAAATCGATTAGTTTTTCGTAGAGATCAAAATAAATTATCAGAGTTTTTCATAAGCATATTGATTAACCTAATTATTATTATTTTCATTATTATAGCTATATCTAAACCTGAAAGTGCTAATTTCTTTATGTAAATTTGGCGGCCGGGGCTTTATGTAACATCTGGATGTGTGGTTTATTGAATAGAACAAAATGGAACTATTGTGTAAACTGAGCGTAACCGATAAATAAAAGAGATTATGATAGAGCAGGAGGTACATATGAACTACAGAATTTTTAGAAAAATGCTTCTTACCACACTTGCCACCCTGATGTTAAGTGTTTTGCTTCTTCCGGTTTTAACTTCAGCTAAGACAGCTGTACCTAAGCATACTGGGTCATTTTATGTGAATGATTTTGCGAATGTGATCGACGAGAAAGCTGAGAATTACATGGTGAACTATGGGATTCGATTACATCAGGATACGGGTGCTCAAGTCGTAGTGGTGACAGTCGATTCTACAAATGGAGTTTCGATGGAAGAGTATGCAACTTCGCTATTCAATAGCTGGGGCGTAGGCTCTGCGGATAAGAATAACGGGCTTTTGCTACTGCTTTCTATAAAAGATGATGACTACTGGGCGGTACAAGGTAAGGGTATTGAGGACACGTTGCCTAACAGTAAGATTAAAGATATTCTCTCTCAATATCTTGAGCCGGATTTTGCAGCTAAAACTTATAGTAACGGTGCACGTAAAACTTATGGCGCTTTTATTCAAGCCATGGGTGGGACCTGGGTGGAAAATGTCGGCACCAAAAACTATGTATCCGATAATGCCGGTGTACTCAAAAAAGTAACAAAGGATTATTTGAACGAATCTAGCAACAGATATAAAACTACAACTGGCAGCGGAATTTATGTGGTTACTATAAAGAACGCAGGAGATAAAACACTTCAGGATTATACCTACATGAAGTTTGCCTCCGTTGCTGCTGGCCCTAAGGATGTTATGCTCGTGCTAGACATAGGTGGAGACAACTATCATGTTCTGCAAGGGAAGGACATCGACAAGGTTCTAACTAATGATGCAATCAGCAATATTTTGGATACTGTACTTGAGCCCCAATTTGTGAAAAAAGATTACGGAACGGGAGCTACGGCAACTTCTAATGCTTTGTACAGCTTCTTATTGGCTAGAGCGGATCAATCCGTTGGAGCGACGGGAAATAGTGGAGGCACTACAGCCGCCAATTCTCCCTCAACAACCACTTCAGCAAAGGAGACTAGTGTTAGTGTAGGTAAAGGTCTTCTAATTTACTTATTGATATTTGCTCCGCTCATATTGTTCGGATATGGTCTTTCACGACGCAATAAATATATTGAAATGTACGGTTTGCCATTTAATCCGTATAGCCCAAGAAATATTCGTCGGTATGGGAATTGGTACGGTCAAGCGGATTACGGTTATGGTAGACGTTGGCACAGACGTTATAATAATCACCATCATAATCACCACCATCATCATAGAAACACACCATCCAATAACTCACAGTCAAGCTTCTGGGGAAACAGTGGTGGAGGCGGATCTACTAGAGGTGGCGGAGCAGGACGATATTCCTCAAGCAACGAGAATCGTGGGGGCGGAGGCTCGAGTAGAGGCGGAGGTGCAGGTAGACATTCTTCCAGCTCCTCCAGCTCTTCCAGCAGCAGCTACTCTAACAATGATAGTGGCTCTTCCGGTGGAGGAGGTTATTCCGGCGGTGGTGGCTCATCAGGTGGTGGGGGTAGCGCCAGCAGTGGTGGTGGAGCGGGTAGACACTAAATAAATCATGCAGTTAATAAGAGGTACAAAGGAGCTGTCTCACAAGTAGAAATTCTACTACTGAGACAGCTATTTAAATGGAAAAAAGCTTATGTACCCCGCTCAGTTTCTAGTATAAAACCATCTGAATAATGAAGACACGACTAACAAGACCACAAGAACACTTGCCAATGTGAAAAAGATAACCTGGTTGAAGAAAGATGAGATAATACTTCCAAATGAAAGCAACCAAATCATTAAATTTATAGTGGAGTTGTAACCTTTTAATTTGATACTTTGATTTCTTTCATCTTCTTCATAGATCACCATTTCTTCAAGCGCATTCTCGTCTTTAAGCAGCTTTCTAAGCTGTATTATGTTCATTACACAGACGCCTTCAATACCAAAGAAAAATCCTGTGATATACGCATCAATAGAAGCAAAATCTCCCGTGGTATTGAGCAATTTAATGATGTAGGTACCTATTACAGCAAGTCCACCAATAACAGCGATAACTATTTTGGCACGTAGGCGTTTTTGAATCCGCGCTTTATATTTTTGATTCATCATTTTCCTCCACCTCAGAGAAATCAAATACTTCCTCAATCATTAATCCAAAATACTTAGCTATTTTATAAGCAAGGATTAAAGAAGCTGTGTATTTTTCATTCTCAATTGAAATAATGGTTAAACGAGTGACACGAACCGCTTTTGCTAATTCCTCTTGAGATATTTTTCGCTCTTTTCGCAATTCTCTTATTCTTGTTTTCATGTCATGCTCCCGTGTAATAATTAATATCGAAAATTGCTTTCATGATGAAAACCGAAAACGACAACGTCGTACTTTCTTATTATATCAATAAAAAATTTTATCACAATCAAAATAAGTATAGTTAACTATACAATTTATGTATAGTCTGCTATACTTATTTTGGGTTTCTTAAGGAGGATTGTGCGATGCGCAAAATTGAACTGAAAGATGTGAAAAAAACATTCGGGCGTGTAAATGCTATCAATGGATTGAGCCTTTCCATTCAGGCGGGAGATGTTTACGCCTTATTGGGACATAATGGAGCTGGGAAAACAACTACTCTTCGTTTCTTATTAGGACTTTTAGAGCCTGATGAGGGAGAAGTAGCAGTATTTGGTTGTAATCCTAATCTAGAGGGTGACACTGTTCGTAAAATGTGTGGTGTTTTATCAGAAGACGTTGGGTTATATGAGCCTTTGAGTGTATATGATAACTTAAGTTATTTTGCTCAAATATATGGTATGAAACGTAGTGATTACGACAAACGAATAGACGAGCTATTGAGTGATTTTGAAATCCTAGATAAGAAGCATTTGCCTGTTAAGGGCTTTTCTACAGGGATGAAGAAGAAGGTTGCTTTAACTAGAGCCTTACTTCACAAACCCAAAATCCTTCTATTAGATGAGCCCACGAATGGACTAGATCCAGTAAGCATTGATCATTTAAGAGTAATGCTGCATGATTTAGCACAGAAGTACGGGACCACCATTATTTTGACCACACACAATTTAGAAGAAGTAAAAAAGATCTGTAATAAGATCACAATAAAGCGACATGGGAAAAACGTATATACTAACACAATGGCAGCATTGAAAGAGCAAGCCAATAGTAAAGTCCGTATTATCTGCAACCAAGATTTGTCCGCTGATTTGGAACGTCTTCATACGGCATTGTCTAGTCTTGAAATAAATATTGAATACAAGGTACAGCAAAACACGATTATCGTTGAACTAACAGAAAATATTGCGATTTCGAAGTTGATTAAAGTGTTAGCCACATTAGAGATAGATGTGAAGAATATTGAAACTAAGGAATTTGACCTCGAAGAGCTGTATATGCAGGTAGAAAATGGTGAGAAACCAAATGAATGAAATAGAAATCGTCTTTAGGATGCAGATAAAAGAGTATTTCAAGGATAAAGGCGCTCTGATCTTTCATTTATGTGCTGTAGTTCTCATAGGGATCGTTGCTCCTTTATTTCGAATGAACGATACTGTTTTGTTGAGCGGAGCAATCTTATTTCCACTTATTCTGTTAAAGCAATGGACAGCCAATAGCTTTGCGGGTGAGAAAGAAATGAAAACGATAGAAACATTATTATCCTCACCCATTAAGAGCAAAAGCCTATTCTATGGAAAATGTATGTATTGCTTCGTTTGCAGTGGAGTTTATTATTTATCCATATTCATTCTAATGCTGTTAGTGAAGACTTTCACAAAAGAACATTTTCAAATCAATTTTTGGGAATGGGTAGGTATGTTGATTCTATTTATTCAAATTTTATTAACCGTCACTTTAATAGGAGTAGATAGATCCATTACTTCTGACGATATTCAGACAGCGAATAGTAAGCTAACCGTAGTTTTTTATCCGATTTACATATATATTGTTATTCTTTTTAATTTATTTACTCAGCATTTGATGGTGGCTACTTATTTACTATCAGCAGTATTTTTAGTCGTTTTGATGGGGGTTAACTCTTATTTTATCTTTATAAAAGTTAAGAAAATGGATCGTTCGTATTTTTTGCGGAGTCATTTAAAAAGGTAGGTGTTTCTGATGAAATCACAAATATCTAGTGTACTTCATCATGAATGGAAATATTTCGTAGCTTTAAAGCGATTTCGGTTTAGCATGCTTTTCTTAATCGTTGCACCAGCCATCTTTACGATGCTAGCCTATATTTATTTTGGCAAATTGAACTTTTATTATCCAATCATCATTATGGCTCTAGGTGTGCCTCGAATAACAGTAAATATGATCTCATATTCGATTGGAGGAGAAAAAGTATATAAGACCTTTGAATCTTTATTGTCAACGCCAATACGAACAGAGTCAATGTTCATTGGGAAGAGTATGATTGCAATCCTGATTTCACTAGTAATGCTAGTAGTATCGTCATTGTTTACTTGGCTGAGCGCAAACTTCATCCAATATGTTTTCATGCATGAAACCAGCCTCATTTGGTTCTCAACAGCACAAAGTATATTAATCTTTGATAATCTTCTGATTTGCATATTCATGATCTTTATAACTGGAATATTATCCATGGTAATGCAAAAGCCGCGACAAGGATTACATATTGCTTCAGCGCTAAGCTTCTTGACGATGGTACCTTCTTTACTGGTTACATTTGGTGTAAAGCATCCATTAGAATGGTCAGCAGGGATTATGATTATTTTGCTAGGAATAAATCTATTCTTGATTTATTATGTGTTGAAGCGAATAAAGAGACCGCAAATAATGGCGAAATTATAAAGGAAAACTAACAAACAATCGCCGTATGATGAGAATCGTACGGCGATATTTTTGTGTATGCTCAGAAACTTACGTATAACTAGTAATTCCCTCAACAGAAACTTTTCATGGAATTTATCGTCTATGATAAAGTTAGACATTTATTTTAAATTCCGTAATAGTCAGGGAGGAAAAAGAAGTGAGCACTTCATCATTACCTCAACGTTCCACCGTACGCAAAAAGAAGCCAACAAAAAAACGTAAGAAACGGAGCTTTTTCCGAACACTATCCAAAGTGTTTTTATTCTGCATAATTTTGTTGATTGCTGGAGGCGGTTGGTTTTACTTTGCACCTTCGGCTAAAAATCTGCGCTATTCAATCGCTGATACACTGATTACAACACAGCACCGCTACATGGCTAAATATATTATTGGTGAGGACGGATTAAAGAACAGAGTGACTGAATATAGCGCCCAATTTGAAGAGATGGGGGTCGAAAAGGACACACATACCATCACTCCTGAACCTGAAGTAAAAGAGAAACCACTGGTCGAGATAGAAAATGTCTCAGGTACTGGATATTCAGGATATGTCATGATCGTTAATGATCCTACTAAAGTCCGTTTGGGAATTCCGGATAAAATAGGGTCAGGTGAGAAAGTAACTAGTATGGTGAAGCGCACAGGTGCTATCGCTGGAGTTAACGGTGGTGGATTCGCTGACCCCAACTGGAAAGGTAACGGATTTAAACCTATCGGTATTGTGATCTCACAAGGTAAGTTATATTACAACGGTCTCGGTGGCAAGAAATCCACGCAAATCGTAGGTCTTGATAAACAAGGGAAGATGGTTGCTGGAAATTATACTTTAGACGAGATTAGTAAAATGGGTGTTCAGGAGGCAGTAACTTTTAGCCCTCGTTTAATCGTCAATGGAAAAGGATTGATTAAGAACGCGGCTGAAGGTTGGGGAATTGCACCAAGAACAGCGATGGGCCAGCGAGCTGACGGAGCGATTATATTTGTTATTATTGATGGAAGACAACCTACTTATAGTATTGGGGCAAATCTATACGATGTGCAGCAAATCCTTCTTAAGCATGGAGCAGTGATTGCTGCCAATTTGGATGGGGGTTCTTCTACCGTACTGGTAAAAGACAACGAGATTATGAACAAGCCATCTTCTCAATATGGGGAACGATATTTACCTACGGCTTTTCTTGTATTTGAGCACCCTGAGCAAGTCGATATGCCGAATATTTGGAAGGGACTTGACCCCTCCAAAATTGATGCTGCTAAGAAGCGTACACGCTAAAGCACTCTTAATACGTAAATAAGATAAGGATTATCTTGGATTGCCATGTGAAAATATGCTACGATATCACCTAGCATGAAACAGAATACAGAACTAACAGGTCTGGAACAGGGGGAATAGGAGTGACGTTGCAACAACTCCGCTACGCTATCGAAATTGCAAATAGTGGCTCCATGAATGAGGCGGCAAAGAAGCTCTTTGTTTCTCAACCGAGCCTGTCCAATGCCATTAAAGAGTTAGAAAGTGAGCTGGGGATTACGATTTTTGAGCGAACCAACCGTGGAATCAGTATTTCCGTTGAGGGAATGGAATTCCTGGGTTATGCCCGCCAAATTATTGAACAGACGGAGCTTATGGAGAATCGTTATACTGGGAAAAAGCGTAGTCCGATCTATTTTTCCATCTCTACGCAGCACTACGCCTTTGTGGTTGACGCCTTTGTAAATCTCATGAAGCACAATGATGTCTCAGAATACAACTTTAGCTTGAGAGAGACGCAAACCTACGAGATTATCGAAGATGTACGTACCTTGCGCAGTGATTTAGGAATTCTTTATATTAACGAGAGTAACTATAAGCATATGAATAAACTGTTTAGTGATGGCAATCTGAAATTCACACCACTTTTTAATACCGATCCGCATCTTTATGTTCGAACCGGACACCCGCTGGCTCAGAAGGACGTCATTACACAGGATGATATTGTGCCGTTCCCTTATATCACTTTTGAACAGGGGGAGAACAATTCACTGCACTTCTCAGAGGAAATGTTAAGCTTTTCACAAATTGAGAAGAATATTAAGGTGAATGACCGAGCGACACTGACCAATTTATTAATGGGTACGGATTGCTATACGGTAGGCACAGGAATTCTGGCGTCTGATCTAAATGGTGATGGACTGAAGACGATTCCTTTTGAGAGCAATGAAGTATTTACGGTTGGCTGGATAGCGCATAAAGATCGTAGACCGAGTGTAATGGCATCTAAGTATATCGAGATTTTGAATGACCTGGTTTCAGGAAGTTATTTTGATCTAAATCATTTTTTACTATAGCAGTAGGAGGATCGGTATGATTAGACCCGTAATTGGCACCCAGAGAAATGCTCCACCCTTTCGCTACGATATCGTTGGCAGCTTCTTACGAACGGATGAGATAAAAGCAGCCCGCCTCCAATATGACAATGGTGAAATCACGGGCAGTCAGCTTCATGAAATAGAGAATATTGAAATCGCCAAACTACTGGAACTGCAAAAAGAAGTGGGTTTATTGGCGGTCACAGACGGGGAATTTCGCCGTTCCTGGTGGCATCTCGATTTCTTTGTAGGGATTAAAGGAACTGAGAAGATTAACTTAAATCAAGGAAGAGCGGAAGCGGCTCAGCGCGCGGAATCTTTTCGAATCGTGGACCGGATTGCCTTTGGAGATCATCCAATGATCGACCAATTTATCGCTTTGAAACAAATGGCCGGAGACCGAATTCCGAAAATGACGATCCCTTCACCCGCTTTATTTCACTTTGTGGAGGATTTTAACGGGAATGAAGTTTACCCGGATCAAGAAACCCTATTCCAAGATATTATTGCTGTTTACCGAACTGCAATCCAAGCGTTCTATGATGCAGGCTGCCGTTACCTCCAGTTAGACGATACAACTTGGGGAACACTGTGTAGTGGCAGACATCGGGCGCATTTACGAAGCAGAGGTACAGACCCAGATCAGTTGGCTAAGGATTACGTTAGGCTGATTAACGAGAGCATTGCCAATCGTCCAGATGATATGACGATCGCGCTTCACGTATGCCGAGGTAATTTCCGCTCCACATGGTTCGCAGCTGGTGGTTATGAGCCTGTGGCCGAAGAGCTTTTTTCGAATAGTAAAGTGGATGCTTTTTTCTTGGAGTATGATAATGAGCGGGCGGGCGATTTTGAGCCCTTACGTTTTATTAAAGATCAATTTGTGGTATTGGGATTAGTAACTACGAAACATGGTGGTCTTGAGAGCAAAGAGCAGCTCAAAGCGCGTATTGAAGAAGCGGCGCAATATGTAGATATTGAGAAGCTTTGCTTAAGTACTCAATGTGGATTTGCTTCCACCGAGGAAGGAAATATCCTAACCGAAGAAGAGCAGTGGGATAAAATACGTCTCGTAATTGAAACAGCCCAAGAGGTTTGGGTATAAATAAAATAAGTTTTTAGAAGGCTCCTGTTTGATTCAGGGGCCTTTTTTATGCGTGTATTGTGACAGCTTAGAGGATTAACCTACCAGCGCACTTTACTAGAGCTATTAATCAAGGGTATAATAAGTAACAATTGTTTTTAATTCATGTTGAAAGAGAGCGGGAACAATATGGGTCGTAAGTGGAATAATATTAAGGAAAAGAAAGCCTCCAAAGACGCCAACACAAGTCGCGTCTATGCAAAGTTTGGTGTTGAGATTTATGTAGCAGCCAAGAAAGGTGAACCCGATCCAGAAGCAAACCGGGCCTTGAAGGTTGTATTAGAACGTGCAAAAACTTACAATGTACCAAAAGCCATTATTGACCGCGCAATGGATAAAGCCAAAGGCAGCGGTGATGAGAATTATGAAGAGCTTCGTTACGAAGGATTTGGACCTAACGGTTCGATGATCATCGTCGATGCACTTACGAATAACGTTAACCGTACAGCGCCTTTGATCCGTTCTACATTCAGTAAGAATGGCGGGAATATGGGTGTCAGCGGATCTGTAGCCTACATGTTTGACTCAACGGCTGTTATCGGTGTAGAAGGTAAAACTGCCGATGAAGTGATTGAGATGATGTTCGATGCAGAACTAGATGTACGTGATGTACTGGAAGAGGATGAAGCGGTTATCGTGTATGCTGAACCTGATCAGTTCCATGCCGTACAAGAAGTGTTCAGGAATGCAGGAATCACTGAATTTACGGTTGCTGAGCTGAACATGCTTCCACAGAACTATGTAACACTTCCTGAAGATGCACAAGCTCAATTCGAAAAATTGATTGATGCCTTAGAAGATTTAGAAGATGTTCAACAAGTGTATCATAACGTAGATTCTGAGGACTAAGAATAACATATAACAAGGCGATGGAGTTCGCCACAACCGTCTCTTCAGACTAATGACTCCTACCAGAGTGAGCTTAACTGGTAGGAGTCTGTTTTGTTGCCAGAGACTAATTTATATTGACTTTGGGAGTTGCTGTTATGAATCAATGGTCTGCACGATGGCATGAATTCGTGAAGAAAAGAAGTCATTTTGCACTTTGGAGTACATTTATCAAATGGATTGTTCTCGGAAGTGTGGTTGGACTCTTATCGGGAACTGCCTCGGCTTTCTTTCTGAAAAGCTTAGACTATGTAACAGATGTACGTTTAGAGCATCCATGGCTACTTTATTTGCTGCCTCTTGGGGGAGTATTTGTTAGTTTCTTATATATACGTTACGGAAAAAACAGCGCTAAAGGAAATAACCTTATTATAGAACAAATTCAGGATGGTACAGAGACCATTCCATTACGTATGGCACCCTTAGTATTGTTAGGAACACTGGTCACTCACTTGTTTGGTGGATCTGCCGGACGGGAGGGAACAGCTGTACAAATGGGAGGAAGCCTCGCGGAGTGGTTTGGGAAATTAATCAAAATCAGCCCGTTAGATCGCAAAATACTGTTAATGTGCGGGATTAGCGGAGGCTTTGGTTCTATTTTCGGAACACCGCTGGCTGGAACCTTATTTGGTCTAGAGGTAGTAACCATTGGACTTATTAGCCAACAGGCATTACTTCCATGTTTTGTGGCTAGCTTTGTTGGTGATCTGGTCACCACTCGATTGTGGGGCGTTCATCATACTCACTATGTCGTGAATGAATTTCCAGCCTTAAGTTTAATGATTATTCTAAAAGTGGTATTGGCCTCTGTAATTTTTGGTCTCGTGAGTATGCTTTTCAGTGAACTGACTCATTTTCTGAAAAAAACCTTCACCGCTATGATAAGCAATCCTATGATAAAAGGTGCAGTGGGTGGTTTGATTATCATAGCGTTAGTATTCCTTGTAGGGTCCCGTGATTACTTAGGCCTCGGAATTCCATTAATCAAGGATTCTTTTGAGGGAGATGTCTCTCCTTTCGCTTTTTTATGGAAGCTGATCTTTACCGCCTTTACCTTAGGTACAGGATTTCAGGGTGGTGAGGTTACTCCGCTATTTGCGATTGGAGCCACATTAGGCAATGCTTTGGCTGGCATTTTACATGTATATGGACCGTTTCTGGCTGCTCTCGGATTCATTGCTGTTTTCTGTGGAGCTACCAGTACGCCTATCGCTTGCTTTTTAATGGGGATTGAGTTATTTGGTTCAGAGGGTGCTGTATACATGTTCATCGCTTGTGTGGTGAGTTATTTATTCTCCGGACATAGTAGTATTTATACTTCACAGATTATTGGTGTATCGAAGAGCCAGTTCATTTCAATTCCTCAAGGGACTAGAATAAGTAATGTTAAAAAAAGAAAATAAATTTGTTGGATTTTTGAAAATATAAGCACCTGACAGAGGATGGTTAGTTCGTAATACGAGCTGACCTCCTCTTTTTTTGTTTCAAAAAACAAACCCTCCAATATAACACCAGCCTTTACTTCATTTGATATAGTGTAAACCTAATATCTGAAACGAGGTGGGGATATGGTTTTATCCGTAAAGGATCTCTCTGTACGATACGGAGATAGAATGGCTGTCCAGGATTTAAGCTTTCATTTAGGTGAAGGAGAAGTAATTGGTTTATTAGGTGCAAATGGTGCTGGGAAGTCTTCGAGTATTGCTGCAATTCTAGGCATCGAAAAAAGTGAATTCCAAGAGCTTGTATTACTTGGGAAATCACCGATCACAGAACGAAAGGAAGTGTTTCAAAAAGTTGGTGTGCAATTTCAAGATACGAATTTCCAAGATCGCCTAACCCTAGAAGAAGCTTGTATTCAATGGCGTGCTTTGTACAAAAAACCACAAGCTATCGATCCCTTACTCCATACCTTTGGATTATATGAAAAGAAAAAGCAGTTAGTGAAGTCGCTTTCTGGTGGTGAAAAGCAGCGGTTAGCTGTTTTATTGGCCCTATTGCCCAATCCTCAGCTTGTCTTTTTAGATGAATTAACAACGGGTCTTGATACTAAGGCGCGTAAAATGCTGTGGAAACAGCTTTTAACTATGAAAGAAAAAGGACTATCGATTGTACTCACCTCTCATTACATGGACGAAGTAGAAGCTCTCTGCGATCATTTAATCATTTTAAGAGAGGGGAAAACAGTCGCGTCTGGTTCTGTTCAAGAAATTATAAAGCTTAGTGGACAAGCAACGTTAGAGGATGCTTATTTATATTTTTCAGGTGAGGAGGAATGGGAATGAATTTATTTTGGACACTACTAAAAATAGAGGGTAAGCTTGTTTGGAAAGGTATGGATATACTTATATTCGGGATCATACTCCCAATCATTTTGGCGACTCTTTTTGGATATGTCATGAGTAAAGAAGTGCCAGCCAGCGGAACATCCATGTTTGAAATCTCCTACCCTGCTGTCATTTGTATAGGGGTACTTGCGACAGGCGTGATGGGTGTACCCCTTACCATTGCTGACTATCGCCACCGGGGGATTTTAAAAAGATTCCAAGTAACTCCCGTATCCCCTTTACACATATTATTTGCACAAGTCGTTATTCAGTTATCTTCAGCACTTGTTTCATTTATTGGCGTAACTGCTGTATATACTTTATTATTTGATTATGAAATGGGCGGTTCATGGGGAGTCTTTCTCCTCACTTATGCATTTGTAGTGTGTGCGATGTACAGTATTGGGATTCTTATCGGCAGTGTCGTTCCTGATCAAAAGTCTGCAAATTTATGGAGTTCAGTTGCCTACTTTACAATGCTTCTATTTTCGGGTGCGACGATTCCGTATGAGATTATGCCGCGATTTTTCCAATGGTTAATGGATATTTTACCACTTTCACATGGCATCCATTTACTAAAACAAGTTTCGATTGGAGAGCCTATTCAGCACTTATTCATTAGCATTATAATTCTTGGTTTATGTATATTGATTGGTTTAGGTGGCGCTATCAAATTTTTTAAATGGAAGTGAAGGAGGGGGACGGATGTATAGCACCAAAGAAATAGCGAGTCTTGTTAATGTACATCCGAATACCGTTCGCATTTATGAAGAGTGGAAGTATATTTCTCCAGTTCCTCGTGCTGAAAATGGATATCGAGTTTTTTCAGAGCTCCATTTATTTCAGCTCCAAATAGCAAGAACCGCTTTTCATTGTGAGATTATTCAAGGTCATAGTCGAGCAAAAGCACGTGCAATTGCAGAAGCCAGTGGTAAAAGCGATTTCAAGCTGGCTTTTAAACTTGCTCATGTTTATTTGGCCCATCTTAAACAAGAATATCAACTAGCATTAGAAGCGATTCAATTGGTTGAACAATGGCTCAGTGGCAAGGAGTCATTGTCTAATCAGACTTACACTCGGATTGAAGTCACTCAGTTATTGAATTTATCGACTGAGATCCTTCGCAACTGGGAAAGAAATGGTTTATTAACGGTTCCTAGACTACCGAATGGTTATCGTATATATACTGAAAGAGAATTAAACAGAATGAAGATTATTCGTACATTGCGAGCAGCACACTATTCATTGAATGCTATTCTTCGACTAATAAATACAGCAGAACAGTCAAAGGAACTAAGCATCAAAGAAATACTAGATACGCCTGGAGAGTTCGAAGATATTGTTACAGTAACAGATCGTTTAATCTATTCTCTAGAAGAAGCTATACAAAAAGCAAAAGAAGTTATTCAACTGTTAGAGACTAAAAACAAGTATGATTTCCCGTTCTAAGTTGACAAGTAACGGCATGCGTTTTAAACTGTTACCAAACGAAGGGATGGTTTAACATGATTCATGTAGAAACTGTAAAGTTATATACCAGAGGCTGCTCCGAACAATCGGATACAAACGATGAAACGTTGTCCGGAGCTTAATCAAAAGCGTATTGCTTTTATATCATCGAAGGATAGCGAATCCGATTTAGCGTGAAATGTCATGCTTATTTGGTTATGCTATCTTTCGATGTTAATGATTAAGAGGCTGTAGACAATTTTCGTCTACAGCCTTTTGTGTTATATTGCTCAGTTTCTACACTGACATTTATATGTTTGTGCCGTTCATTCGTGTACTGACAAGCAGAAGGCTTGCACCTAAGGGTGCAGTGTCTTCTGCTTTTTTTGCGTTCTTAATTAATTTTAGAAAAGAGGAATAGGAAATGAGTTTACTTGAGGTTTCTAATTTATCACATGCTTTTGGCGATAAGGTTCTATACAAGAATGTTTCTATGGAATTGTACAAGGGAGAGCATGTAGGAGTGGTTGGACAGAACGGAACGGGTAAGAGTACGTTGATTAGCATCTTGACGGGGGAAGTGATCCCGGATGATGGAATGATAAAGTGGCAGCCCAATATTACAATCGGTCATCTCGATCAATATGCTGTCATGGATGGAAACCGTACGGTTCATAATTATTTAAGACAGGCTTTCTCAGAATTATATGAACTAGAACGAAAAATAAATGAGCTCTATGAAGAGTGCGCTGTTACTGGCAACGAAACGTTATTACAAAAGGCAGCAGACTACCAGGAACGATTAGAAGCGTTAGACTATTATTCGATGGAGAGCAACATCAGTAAGATGGTTACCGGTCTAGGGATCAACGCGATTGGAATCGACCGTCCCATCGAGCAGTTAAGCGGGGGGCAACGGACGAAAGTCATTCTGGCCAAGCTTTTACTTGAACAACCTGATGTGCTATTACTCGATGAACCAACCAATTATCTGGATACCGAACATGTTAACTGGCTCGCTGAGTATCTGATTGCATTCAATCAAGCGTTCATTGTAGTGTCTCACAACTATGCCTTTCTCGATAAAATATCCACTAGTATTTGCGATATTGAGGGCGAAACGATTAAAAAATACCACGGGAAATACTCGGATTTTGTGAAGCAGAAGGAACATTTACGAGAGAGTCATATCCGGCAATATCATGCACAGCAGAAAAAAATCGAAACCACTGAGCAATTCATTCGAAAAAACGGTGCAGGTGTTAATTCCAAAATTGCCCGTGGTCGCCAGAAACAGCTGGATAGAATGGAACGAATCGCTGCTCCGACATTTGTCTCCAAAGCGTCTATTCGCTTTAAGGAGCTTCCGTGCATGTCACAAGTAGCCCTTAAAGTGGATCACTTAGTCGTAGGTTACGATAAGCCTTTGTTGCCTAAATTGAAGTTCTCCATTCGCGGTGGACAAAAGCTCGTGATTACGGGGTTCAACGGAATCGGGAAATCAACTTTACTAAAGACGTTGGTTGGAGAGATCCAAGGGATTACCGGTAGGTTTCAGTTCGCAGAACAAGTTAAAGTGGGTTATTTCGAGCAAGATTTAACTTGGGAAGACGATACAATGACACCTATTCAGGTGATTTCAGCTTATGATCCCAAACTGACTGTAAAGGAAATACGTCGCTATCTAGCGCAGTGTGTTGTTAAAGATAATCTTGTAACACAGTCATTACGAACACTCAGCGGCGGGGAGCAATCTAAAGTTAAGCTGTGCTTATTACTGCTTTCAGAATATAACTTTCTAATTATGGATGAGCCGACCAATCACTTAGATGCTGAAACGAAAGATGCTTTACAGAAAGCTCTAATCCAATTTGGTGGAACTGTGATTCTTGTTTCTCATGAAGAACAATTTTATAAGGGATGGGTTGATCGTGTGCTCAACATAGGAGATGAGACCAGAAATAAAGGAGTTAAGTACTAATGCAAACCATGAATGATCATTGGAAAAGAAAAACAACCCTATTTCTAACGGCTCAAACCATATCTTTATTTGGATCTTCGCTTGTTCAATATGCGATTATTTGGTATATCACTCTAACAACTACCTCAGGGGTGATGATGACGATATCAACCGTCTGTGGATTTCTCCCGCAGATGGCCATCTCGCTGTTTGCTGGGGTATGGATCGACCGCTATAGTCGTAAAAAAATGATCATGCTAGCAGATGGTATGATTGCGATCGCTACACTTCTTCTCGCTGTGATGTTTTTGATGGGTTATAACAATATTTGGTTGCTATATTTAATTTTGCTGATCCGAGCAGCAGGTACGGGCATACAGGTTCCTGCTGTGAACGCACTTATACCTCAAATTGTTCCAAAAGATCAGCTTATGAAGGTAAACGGAGTAAACAGCAGTATTTCATCCTTGATGATGTTTCTGGCTCCAGCTGCAGGTGGCGTGATCCTGTCGATTAGTACCATTGAAACTGCCTTTTTTATCGATGTGATGACTGCAATTATTGGGATCGGTATGATGTGTATAATCGTTATTCCAGCTCACGCTAAAGTGGAGGACGGTCAGAAATCGAATGTACAAGACATTAAGGAAGGATTTAAGTATCTAAAGGATCATGCTTTTATCAAGCAATTACTAATCTATTTATTTATCGTAATGATACTGATTAGTCCAGCCGCCTTCTTAACCCCTCTAATGGTGAGTCGATCCTTTGGTCCAGAAGTATGGAGATTGACCGCAAGTGAGATGACTTTCAGTGCTGGGGCATTAGTTGGAGGGGTTCTAATCGCATCATGGGGCGGCTTTAAGTCTCGTATGCATACCAACATTTTAGCATGTGCTTTCTACGGTTTGCTGATGGTTGGACTTGGCGTCGCTCCTATGTTTGCAATGTACCTATTGTTTAACTTGTTGATAGGTATAACGATGCCTTGCTTTAACGCTCCTTTGACAGTATTGTTGCAGCAGAATGTGGATCCGGATATGCAAGGTAGGGTATTTAGTCTTGTTCAAGTAACGAATTCATGTGCTTTGCCACTCGGGATGGTGCTGTTTGGTCCGCTAGCTGATAGTATCCAAGTGGAGACTATTCTTTTACTCGCTGGTATTGCAGTGATTATGTGCGCCTTGTATGCAGTGATTAAACTTCTTGCCTTAGCAAAGGACTACGATTAACATGAAGTTATTCCAAAAAAATACAATCATAGTCCAGAGGATCTTAGTTCGGTAAATTGTGGAGGGGGTTAGGTATGTATATCCATACATCTTCTTTAACACAGTTCCAAGGATTAGAGCCAATTGACTCATCACTCGAGCTATTCCTTAATCAGCATTTAGATCGTTATGATAAGTTGGAGCCTCACATCCATGCTTTTGTATCGGAAGAGAAAAGAACAGATAGAATCATGAGTGAAGTAGCGCTGCTAAGACAAACCTATCATGAGCTCCCAAAACCATCATTATACGGAGTTCCAGTAGGAGTTAAAGATCTAATTCATATAGACGGCTTGCCCACTCGTGCCGGTTCAAAACTTCCTCCACAGGAATTAACACGTTCAGAAGGTAGTTTTATTAAAAAGCTGCGGCAAAAAGGAGTATGGTTCACAGGCAAAACGGTGACCGAAGAGTTCGCATATGCCGGGCATCTCCCAACTCGTAATCCTCATCATTTGGATCATACACCAGGCGGCTCTAGTGCAGGGTCTGCTGCGGCAGTTGCAACTGGCATGTGCCCATTTGCGATAGGTACACAAAGTTTGCGTTCTGTTATGGCACCTGCTTCTTTCTGTGGTGTTGTTGGATTTAAGCCAAGCTATGGACGTATCCCTTTGGATGGTGTTCAGTTGATGTCCCCTTCATTTGATACGATGGGATTTTTCACACAGGATATGGTTAGCATGGAGCGGATCTCTTCAGAACTCATCTCGGAATGGAGGCCTTTCGAATCTAACCGTAAACCAGTGCTTGGTATTCCAGAAGGGGTATTCATGACTTTATTGGAAGAGAACGCTAAACATACTTTTTGGAGCCAGATTAAGAAGTTGGAAGAGGCGGGCTTCATCATAAAAACGGTTAAGATGCCATGGGAAGATAGTTTCATCTATGGGGATGCAATGTTGAGATTAGTACAAGGGGAAATGGCTCAAGTGCATGCCGTACGATTTGAAAAATATAAAGATTACTATGGTTCGGCGATGCGTGCTGGTATTGAATCAGGTCAAACCATCAGAGAGGAAGAACTGGAGCGATATCGTAGAGGTCAAATTAAGTTGAGATATGATCTACTGGATGTCCAAAGGACAAAAGGAATTGATATTTGGGTCTCACCCTCGCAGGCGGGAACTGCTCCATTGTGGGGAACACGGACAGGATGGGCTGGAATGACGGCCATTTGGTCATACGCAGGAGCGCCAACTGTGAGCATTCCTTCAGCCACTATTCATAACATGCCTTTAGGATTTCAATGTATTGGGGCTTACGGTCAGGATGAAGAGCTTATATATTGGAGTAGACTTGTATCACTAGCACTGGGGTGAGCCTATTTGGCTGCAGATGGGGCATGTTCGAGGTTAGCAACAGAGTGGGTCTTCAATACAATTGAAGATCTACTTTTTTTTGTATAAAGTGAGAGTTTTTCTGTTAGGGATCGTCTATAGAGTATCGTGCATCAAGGAGGCTTAAGGGTGAAGGGACATGTACCGAAAGTTGAAAAAGAGGAAGAAAGGCAATGGATCCTAAACGTTCTGGATGGTCATAAGGAAGACTATTCGTATCTTGTGAATCGATATAAGAATAAAATCTATGGTCTTTTGAGAGGAATGGGGGCTGATCACCAAGACGCGCAAGATATCACTCAGGAGACTTTTATAAAAGCTTATCGTAAGCTGGCCTCACATGATTTAGATAAAAACTTTGCGGCTTGGCTGTATACGATTGCGACTAATTTATTGAAGGATTTGTGGAAAAAAACTAGCCCTACAGCGAGCTTGCCAGACGATCTTCCAGAACTTTCTCTTTCAGATAATCCAGAAGAAGAATTCATTCGATCGGAGCATCGCACAGAGCTGTACCAGTTAATGCAGAAGCTACCGCCTAATTATCGGACGGCTTTGTTGCTTCGTTACACCAATGATTTAAGCTATGAAGAAATGTGTACGCTCTTAGAGGTCCCTTTAAGTAAGATCCAAAATGACCTTTATCGTGCAAAGCAGCGATTGAAGCAAATCATGACACCCCAGGAGGTGAAGAGCGATGAAGTGCTTAAGTCCATTTGAGATAGAGCAATATATCCTAAGTACACCGACCTCCCAGCCTTTGGAAAAGGTTGATCATATCGCTGCTTGTGCCCATTGCAATTTAATCTATCATGCACTATTAGAAGAACAAGAGGAGTGGTCGCAAGCATTGTTTGAAGAGAAGCTTCCAGATTCTTTTACTGCTCAAGTTATGGCTTCAATAGAATTCGTAGAACTAGAGAAAGTAACGGTACCTGACAGGAAGCGAAAGAATCCGAAGATACTTAAGTCACTAAGAATAGCCATGGGAGCGGCTTTGTTACTTGTTGTTCTGAGTGCCGTGATTTTATATTCTGTGCCCACATTGGCAGAGACTTTACGTTCTCTTTTTGTAAAAGATAATGTGGACATTGGCCTTCTGCGTGCACAAGAATTTGGGTTAGTAGAACATCCTAATATTAAGGTGAAGGATAAGGGCTACACTATCAAAATAGATGAAGCGGTGGCAGATCCTACACGGGTAATTATTGCTTTACAGTTGTTCGGACCGGATGGAAAGCATGATAAAAAGCGGTTGGTCCTTAATGAAGGGAATAGTATTGCGATAAAGGATGATCAAGGGAAGATCGTAGGGAAATTATCCGATATAGGATTTACCAGTGACTTTTACTATTTGATCGTTAATTTCTCGGAGCCACTGCAAACCGATCAAATTACAGTCGAAGGTCATATTACTGAGTTGGGAAGCAAGGACAGAAATATTCCTGCACTTCATGGCGACTGGAACTTTAGTTTTTCGATGGATATGACAAAAGCGAATGAACAAACAACCTCAACTCCCCTAACGGGTAGCTACACTTCTCCGGATGGTTTAACAGTCACCTTGAAAAAATTAACTCATATGGTACAAGGTGTCCGTTTTGAATTTGATACGGAGTTGAGTGATGAGGCGCTAAACCGTTCTCCAGGTGAATTATGGAAGCAGCAAGGGGTGAAGTTCCATTTTGAGGATAGCGCGGGTGAAGAGATTCACAGTGTTAATGCGAGAAAATTGCCGAGTAAGGATAGTGTAATGTCACGATCTTCGACACCCGGTGATAAACCTGGACTTATGCATTGGAGCTATACGTTTAAATATTTGCCTCAGGATACGCTGTATACTTTTGTGCTCGATGGGTATTTCATTCTAGAAAAGGATGGTTCGATGGTACAGTTTGAGCCATCCAAGTTGAAGGAGCATCCGATCCCCTTTGCATTTGATGGAGATGAGCTGATGTTAAATGATTTTACTGTGGAATCACCGCATGATACCAATGGATCAACGAAGGAAGGTTCATTACATTTTAGCGGAAGATTGAGAAATGAATTTATGAACAGTGAGTGGATATTTAAGGATCTTGAGGGTAAAGAGTATCCTCTCTCAGGACGAGGAGCTTATTCTACTGATGGTTCCGGATGGAAAGATGGTTATATCGTAATCGTTGAATCGCAGTCAAATAACAAAAAGAATTTTTTTGAGTTCCGTGCAACTGGCCTTACTACGATCCCTGATCAGCTTCAATTAATACGCACGATAGTCAACCGATTGTATACCAATGTAGATTGGTCCGTTCCTATCATGGAAGCTAGCAAAAAGCAGTAAAATCAATCATTTACCTTCCGGAATGTACAAGCAGATAGGAGCTCTGTCGCATCTCATATACTATCACAATCGAAAAGAGGTGGTAGTTTATGACTGCTGCAGAGAAGAGAAGAATTCAAAGAGCTTTGAATGCTTTGCGTAAGCAAAGAGTGGTTCTGAAGGAAAGCCTTAAAAGAATTGAAGCATTGCTTTGCAGATTGCCTATTGGCAGCCGTGAAAGATTTGAATTGTTAGCAGTAAGAGATTCAATCATTGAAGCGCTCCGACTCAATGCTATTGCTATACGAAATTTAAAAGACGTTACTTGTGCTTGTTAATTCGTTGAACTTCTGAACCTTCTGATCCTTGTATCAACGATCAAAGTAAAGCTTTTTCCTGTCACATTAGGAGGATACTGTTTTTCTTTCTTATTGATCTGACGGGTAACGATAGCTCAATAAACACGATAAGGCAGCCGGTCAGTCAATGTGATCGGCTGCCTTTATTCAGCAAACGGGCAGGATAGTTGAAGTTCAAACGCGGGAAAACGTATCATAAATAGAGTGTAACCCCTAAGATGACTCTTAGTTTTTTTATATGACTTAATACAACAATATTTACAAATTCATGATACGATATTGCTAAATCAGGAAATAGATGCTCCATATGTAAGATAGAATTAATTATTGATGGAACTGTTGAAGATTATTAATAACAAAATGATTGATGATTAACCAAGGACGTTTACTGAAACTATTATGATTCTGTAGAATGGGGGCCACTATATGTCATTAGTTAATGAAAAAGAAGAGTGTTTACTTATCGAGACATTAAAATCACATATACCAAATGTAGAGGGATTACTGAATCCAGCAGTTGAGGAATCAGAAATAAACCTTTTTGAGAGCATGATGAACTGCAAATTTCCAGAAGATTTTAGAAAGTTATACATGAATTCTAATGGAGAAGGAGAGCAGATTTTTGGCGTTATGGCTGGTCTTGGTTGGATGAACATTGAATCGATAGTAAGCAACTGGAAGTCCCTTTTGGAATCAGCATACGATATTATATCCAGCAAACCAGATTTAATAAAAGATGGGAACTACAGAGAAGGCTGGATTCCTTTTGCCGAAGATGGTGGAGGCTCATATTTGGCAATTGATTTAGACCCCGGAGAAAAGGGCGTTTATGGGCAAATTATAACGATAGATCACAATTCTAGTTTTTCATATGTTATTGCGGAAAGTTTGGGACATTTCTTTGAATTTATCGATTCGAGCCTCAGAAATAGTAGTATTGGTATTCGTGAAGAAGATGATGTAATCATATTATCCCGTGAAAGTGGAAGTTTGTTGGATGATATTTTGGCTTTGACTAAAATGGATATCGAAGAGAACAGCCTTATCCCTGTAAGCGGATTCTGGGAAGAGTATTTTAAAGACGATGTTGAAAGTGGTTTTGTATCTTCAAAAACATTGAAAAAAAAGAGAATGGTATTTATTAGAGCTGATCAAGCTCAAAAATACGGAGCAATATCTTTGGATATTTTAACCCATATGGTTAATCTTAAAGAACTTATTATACATGCGGATGAAATTACTAATTTCGATGTACTTAAACGGTTGCCTTCTTTAGCAGAACTTGTGATAGGATCAGAAGCCTTTAAAGAGTCTGATTTGGAGTACTTAGTTTCTTTAGATGGGCTAAGGCAGCTAACATTAATAGGACTTTCATTAAAAGATATACATAAACTGAAAGATATAAAGAAATTAAAGAGTTTGAGATTATGTAGAATGAACTCAATTGATAGGGGATTAATAGGAACTATAAAAAATTTGAAGGAACTAAGTTTAGAAGAAATGAAGGTTGGCGACCTGCTTTATATTTCAAACCTTAGTAAGTTAATAAAACTAGAGCTCAAACAAGTGACTATACCACATTTATCATTCTTAAAAGGTTTAAAGAATCTAACGTTTTTTGAGACGGATAGCTGTGCAATAGATGAATCACATATAGAGGTTATAGGAGAATTGAAGAAATTAAAGCAATTCACTTATCCGGTTGGAGATTTAACAGTACTCAAAAATTGTATGAGTCTAAAGCAGATTGGAGTAGATGCATCAAGACTTAAAGGGTTGGAGGAAATTTCAGGCTGTAATATAGTCGATATAACTATATTTCATGCAACATCGAAAGAGAACGCAAAGTCCGTAGTCGCGGAGTTTAACAAATACTTTAAACTTCAGTCATATGGATGGCAGGTAACATGGAAAGATTAATGAAACTTGCCTACACTGAGCTTTATCATAATAGGGCGAAATTTTTATAAAAGAAAGGAGACTAGCCATATTGGTTAGTCTCCTTTCTTTTTGCTGTTAGACCAACTTGACAGAGGTCTATATTTCGATTGGTCGAAAAGCCATGAAATATGGATAACGATCGCCGGAAGCGTTCGCAAGGGTGTTCAAGAATCTCCATGGGATCATGCCGATATCTGCGCGCGATAAAGGCGTTTCCTTACGCCGCTTCATAATAATCTGTTGAGATGCTCTGCAAGTTGGCCAAATAAATAACCATTGTGTAACCCACCCACTGTCAAACTGAGGCGATGATGACTGAGTAGAGCGCTAGACGCGGATCTCCGAGAAAATTGATGCGTTCAAAGCCAAGAGCAACTACAAGTTGATTAATTAAACCGAAGTCGGAAGGTGAGTACATAAAATTCCAAAGAAAACCGATAACCAATACGCTGAACAACGCAGCCCGCAGCAGATTTTTTGTTTTTAATTTTTTTTTGAGAAATACCGATAATGGAATGGCAACAACCTTTAGCTTATAGGATGTACAAGAGACAAATCGCCTTACCCCTTGTAATTTATACGACCTATTTAGATTTCTCCAGCAGCTCAACTGCTTTCTTGTCTACCGCTTCTAGAACTTGACGAGGCGTTTTAGTACCTGCTATGATTTCTTGAATACCTTTTCCTAGATCTGAGAAAGCAGGGCCAGCAACGCCCCAATTATTAACAAGGTACATGACATTGCCGCCTTGAAAGCTTCTTGAAGTAACCCCTTTCAAAAAAAAGAGGAACCTCCTTTATTATCGACCCGTTGAATTACAAGCGATAGCGGATACATGAAGGATGTAATCTCAAATCTCATACATTAAAAGAGACAGTTTTGAGGAGTATTCGTATGGAACATAAATTAACCTTAATTAATGTTTTTGCCGGCATAAATTCAGAGGAAGCAGTCTTTGAAGAGCTTCCTGCAGAATGTATAAGCGATAAAATATTCAAATTATGTGCATCTCCTGGGCTGGCTCTAGGGCTTGCGAAAGGAGATACAATAAAACTCCATCCCAATGGAGAGTTTGAATTAATAAAACATGGTGGGAATTTCTGCATTCAAATTTACAAAGAGGAGCTTGTTAAAGAAAAGATAGAGACAGCTGAATCTATAGTCAAACGAGAGCTTTCCGGTTCTTTAGATGGATTTCATAATGGCTCACTTGCCTTCACCGCGCCCATCAGGAATGGATTTTATGCCACCAATAAGGTTTTCAATGTAATTAGAGATTTATTAGAATCGGAGTACTATTATTCTAATATTTACGAATATCCATATAACTTTGACGATGAAGAGTTAGTTAGCTGGGCTAGAGATCTGGATTAATCGCTTCAAAATATCAGTTCTCCGGCATCATACACTATCTCTGGGCCACATTTTTCAATATGATCTCTAATCCTGAGTCAAAAAAATAACGCGTAATCATAATATACCCAAAAGCTCAAGAGTTGCAGGAGGCAGATATGGTAGATGAAAGGCATCTTGTTTATTTCAAAGAACTCCTGGAAGGAAATGCTGAAATTTCTTTTAAGGCATACCTTTCAAATAATGAAGATTCTTTGCGCAGGCAATTTTCTTCGGCGAGATTTGCAAGACTGAAGTTCAAGTCAATTGATGAAATAATAAAGATTCTTGACGAAGAGAATGTATCCTACAGCATTAATGATCATGCCGTAAGAAACGAAAAATATTTAGCAACCTTTCATCTGGATGCCTTGAATGAACAAGGTAGGCTTAAGGAAGGATTCAAAGACACCCTATTCAAAGGAACTGTTCACAACTTTAAAGCCAAGGGGGAAGAAGCAGTCTTAACCCTCTATAAATACATCGAATACCCTGAAAAAATCAATAACAAAAAAAATATAGAAAAACTCCAAGACATCGAATGTTTCGCCGAATTGGAATTATCCTTAGGGGATGAAAGTCTTGGCTTATTTTTACTAAAGGCTCTAGCCTCTATTGAGCGCCAGCTTTCCGAAGTAGATGATATTGTCCTTAAAGCTCAAGAAGCAGTCATGAAGCACCATTCATCAAAAAGAGATTAATAACTTCTTAATTGGAGAGATTTGCCCTTTCAATTACTGAAATGGCAGGCCGCGAACGATGAAGGAGGACAATGATACCAGCCCAAATTCTAAACCAAAAAACCAATATTGAAAAAAGGTGATGGATGTGCAAATCAATAAAGAGTCATGCCGAGGGATCATTCTGGAATTTGACATTAGGAGAACAATTATTCTCAATTTATATATTAAAGAATGGTCTATGCCAGAATATAGAGTCATAATGACAAAACCGGAGATTGGCGTATATATTGAGTTATATTATTTTCCATCAATCGACGTTAATATTCCTGCAAGATTCGCAACAGTCGGCCTATCTAATTCCATTCGGAAAACTGGAAAACCTATTGAGAATGAATGGATGATAGCTTTAAAACCCGATTTGGGACAAGAAAACATTGATCGCATATTCTCATATTTCTGTGACATAGTTGCCCATAATATTGAACATATACAATCTTCGGAAGTACCACGAGTAATGACTGAGAGCGCACTCGCACCAGAAAATTGGACTACAAAAGCCCTCTTGATTGATGAACTAAGAGGTGAAAGTGAGGATTTAGAACAAATAAAAATAGGTGAAGAAATAATTAATGTCTTGTGGGTAGTACCAATTACCCCCAAAGAATCGCGTATAATTTTACAAGAAGGCATAGATGCTTTTGATGCTTACATAGATAATCATCACTATTCCATAATTGATCCCACTCGTCCTGATTAATAAGAGCAGTTCAATATCATTTGCACTAAACCAACCATACCCCTACAGGTGGGACCTTGGCTCGCGAACCACGTTGTGGAAATTCAAACCATGTCTACGGTGGTGCCAGAAAGTCCAAGTGACACTGTGAAGCGCTTGCTCGGCTAGGGCATTATTTTCCTTGAAGAGGGGTAATGGTTCTAGAGTATGACAGCGGAATTCTTAGATGAGAGTACAGGATTACTGATGTACAAGGTAGAAGACAACTGAAAGTATAACAAAAGAGTGAATTCCTTCCAAAAGCGCCGCAAGGCGTTTTTCATTGTGCAGTTTGTCTTTGAAATCCGTTATGATACTATAAGCTTAATGTGCCGAAAACGTATAAAAGAGAGGGATACATATATGACCAACAAACTATACTACAATTCTACATACCTTACTGATTGGGAGACCTGTATTACTGAAACCATAGAACGAGAAGATGGACTCTATGTTATTTTGGAGAAGACCTCTTTTTATCCGCATGGCGGTGGGCAACCTTGTGATTTAGGGACTATTGGGGATATCCCGGTACTTGATGTAATCAGTGAGGAAGATCTTGTCCTGCATAAGCTGGAACGTCTGCCTGATGATTTATCCGTCACTTGTCAAATCGATTGGAAGAGAAGATTTGATCATATGCAGCAGCATAGTGGACAACACTTGCTCTCAGCCATCTGTCTCGATTTGTACCAGTTTATGACTCTAAGCTTTCATTTGGGTGAGGATTATTGCACCATTGATATAGAAGTGCCAGAACTGTCGCCTAAACAACTTCATTCCATAGAGTGGGAGGTTAATCGGCAGATTTACCAGAACCATAGTATCCTGAGCTATTTTGTAACAGGGGAAGAGGCGTCACAGCTTAAATTGGTCAAACAACCTAAAGTGACGGAGAACATCCGGATTGTAGAAATTAAAGATGTTGAATATAACGCTTGCGGTGGTACGCATGTATCTTCAACAGGTGAGATTGGTATAATTAAGCTTCTGAAAGCGGAGAAACAAAAAGGCAATACGCGGATCTATTTTAAATGTGGATACCGTGCTTTGGAGGAGTTTAATAGCAGTCTGCAAATTGTTGGAGTTCTATCTTCCAAGTTCAATACGGGAAAAGATGAAATTATCGATCGCATTGAAAAATGGGAGAATGAACAAAAGCAGCTGCAAGCTGAAATTACCCTACTTAAAGAGAAGAATGTTGATTATGTCGTACAGGAGCTTTTAGCACAGCAAGAAGGAAAGCTGATCTCAGAAGTGTTCGAGGATAAATCGCTGAAAGATTTACAAAGTTTAGCTAACAAGCTTACCGCGAAATGCGATGTTCCAGTTTTATTGGCTAGTTCTGCTGAGAATAAGGTTGTATTTGCACAGAATGGCAGCGCGGAGATCTCCTGTGGAGCTTTTTTCAAAGAGCATCTTAGTGCCTACAATGGAAAAGGCGGAGGCAGTGATAAACTAGCGCAAGCAGGATTCCAGACATGGGGAGATGCCTTGGCGTTTTATGAGTTTGCTAGAAGTTAAGATTACTTTATAAAATACAAAAGACCTGACTGTGGTAGTCTACCATGGATCAGGTCTTTTTTATAAGTAAAACAGAAACAAGAAACTTTTTCCAAATCCTGTCGTCTAATTACATATGACTATAGAGTCAAGGGAGACGAAAAGAAATGAATAAATGGAAGGTAACGCTAGGAATCTTGACTGTTTTGATTTTAAGCACGGGGTATGGATCGGTATCAGCCCAAGTAGAAAACCAAATTCAATTCAACTATAAAGAAATCGGAATCAGCAGCAAACAGGTGATCACGGAGAATACAACTTTTGTGCCCCTGAAATCACTCGCAGATGCGATGGGGTATACATTATCATGGGATCAACCGTCCAAAACGGCCAAACTGGTTCGTCCTGAGCGTGAGGTTATCTTCACGGCTGGTACTGTAAAGTCAAAAGTGAATGAGGCAGTGGTGACCTTAACAAAGTTCCCACGTATTATAAAAGGCTCGGTGTACGTGCCATTGGTCTCAGCGGTCAGTGCGCTTGGAGGTAAAGCGGGGCTTAATAAAACGGATGGGGTTATCCAAATTATAGATGAAGCTAGATTGGTTTCTGCTTCTGTAGATGGAAGATCCTATTGGATATCTCAAAAAAACGGCGATTTGTATTACCGTGCAACGGAAACTGGGAAACCAGTAATTATTGGTCGACTACCGTTCAAGGAATCAGCCTACAACTACGCTTTTGAGATTAAAAAAATGAGCAATGGTACGGACTTACTCCAGTTAACGGACAATCATTATGCCATGTTCACCGATTTCAATAGCAGTTATCAAGTATTGGTCAAAGCGGGCACTATTCTCAAGCAAATGGACTATCATTACAATAACTCGGCTTATATCCATGCACCACAAGTGCCTTCCACTCAGGTGTATATGACCGATGGGAAGAACGTTCAATATATTACTAAGGATGGCGGTTTGGGCAAGTTATTTGAGATGGAAAAGTTAACAGGAGCAACAGGAGATTTCATAGTGGAGTATGCTGCGGAAGACGTTGTGCTCGTTCGTTTATTAGATACGACACACTTATATTTAGTTTATAGCAACACCGGTGAAATCATTAATCTCTATGAAAAACTAATTACTAGTGAGGATCGTAAGGAATGGGATAGAGTAAATGATGGCAGAGATCCATATGTATTGACCAGAATGTTAGTGTTGAAGAGTCGCAAAGGGAATGTAATGACATTCACCTATACTCCAATCCTTGAGGAAAAAGCAAAAACAGTGACATTTACACTTCAATCCAAATAATTGCACTCACTTGTATGTAACTAGCAAAAAGAGCGATGTTTAAAATCGCTCTTTTTTTGCATTTTGGATTATTTCATCATCATCGTACTTCCACCTTTAATCTGAACAGGTTGATCATTTACGGATACCCAAACATCAATAGCCGAGTTGTTACGGATGACCGTTTTGTCAGCACTCATCTTCAGTGAATATAGCGCAGCAACATAATCATAAATCTCTATATTGGTAGCGTACCAAATATCCGAATGTCCACCTGCTTGTTGGCAAAAGGACTCGATAAGCTCCCAATTGTCCTGCTGTGCAAATTCATAACTATGACCCCAAACATAACAGAGTCTCAGTTTCTGGGATGGCCCTTCCGTTGTAAATCGCTCCCATACGTGATGCAGATCTTCTATATGATGACATGTTGGATGCCACTCCATGAAATTCAAAGGCATATCAAACTGTTTGGTAGAATGGACAGTTCGGCTATATTCAATCCCAACAGACTGTAGAGGAGCAATGAGTTCCTGAGAGTATGTACCGTATGGATAGGACATGCCTCGTACCGGATAATCCACTAGTTTCTCCAGTCGCTTACGGTCTTCGAACAGCTCATCGATTACCATAGGTAAAGGTAGACGCTCTAGATGTGGATGGGTAACGGAATGGGCAGATACCTCATGGTTTCTGAGCGAATGTTTAACATCAGCAGATGATAAGAATCCGGGTGCGTTTATCATTGCGCTATTTAAATGGAAAGTACCTTTAATCCCATATTGATCAAAAATCTCCGCCAAGCGACTATCGTGTTTCTGTCCGTCATCATAGCTCATGGTGAGCGCCTTGGGCAATCCGCCCGGGAATAAGTTAAATTGAAGTTTCATGAATGTACACTCCTGTTCATTTGGTCATTTCGAAAATTACCTCTTCCAATTATAAACATTAAACGTTATAATCGGTTTCCACGTCTAAACAATAAAAGTGTTTACAGAATGGAATACACTTATAAGGAGAGATGCTGTCTGCCTGACTTTCTCTATGTTGTAAAACTATTATATGTGAAAGACAGAAGAAACTCACTTTTATATTTTATCACTAACTTACTGAGTGCCCCAATCCTTTTTGCAGAATTATTCACAACGAAATATGTGGTTGACCTCATTCAGAACTTCAATCCTAACACCTACCAACATATCTTGTTATTAGTAAGTTTGCTTATGGTAATGTTATATCTCGCGGGCCTTAATAGTTCTCTTCGAGCCATTGCTATCACCAATTTAACATCCACCAGTATATATGAACTGGAACATACCATTTTGGAAAAGACTTCTAAATTATCTACGGCACTTTTGGAGGACCCCGCTACAAAAACTAAAAGAGAAAAAGCAAAACGACTTTCCTTGATTGATCTGTTAGACCAATGGACAGCTGTGACAGTTCACCTAATAACATTAGTTGTGTTAATGGTTGTCTTATCTGTTTATGGCTTCTATATTCTGGTTTTGATTATTTTAGGGGTGCAGATTCTACAGCTTTATCTTATGAAGCGAATGTCACAGAAAGTAGAGTCCATTTCAGCGAATCAAACCTCCTCTGTGCGAATGATCAACTATTTAGTCGATTTGTTGATGAACAGAAATTCCATTCCGGAAGTAAGAATGTACAGAATGTCCTCCTATTTGTTTTCCTCAATGAAAGAGAGCTTTACGAATAACTTCAAACAAATGCACCGTAAGGTTATTTATTCTGAAACCCTCAACTTCTCCCAAAGCTTAATCATGATCTTATTAAATGGGACTACGATTGCCATTCTAGCGATTACGATCGGAAGTAGCGGACAGAGTGCAGGGCTTTTTGTGTTATTACTTCAGATATCCAGTCAATTATTCATCGTTATTCCTGCATTAACAAGAGTTTACGCTGACTTAGCGAAGAGTCGTTTACGGTACGAGGATTATACGTCTTATTTAGATTTGGAAGAGCAGGTGCTTAGAGATCAGGAGGTGAATTCCAATAGGAACACCGATCCGATGAAGGTCCAAGTTCATCAGCTGTTTTTTAGATATCCGACCAACGCTAAGAACACCCTGAGTAATATAAACATGACTATTCATCCAGGTGAACGAATTGCTTTTGTAGGTGAGAATGGTTCGGGTAAATCTACGCTTGTTAAGTTGATCTTAGGGTTGTATCCTGCAACAGCTGGAAGCATCCAGTGGTTTAAAGGTGAGAATGAAGTCTTAGCGCATAACGTGACACAGGATACAAGAGTTGTTTTTCAGGATTTCATTAAGTTACAAAGACCAATTAGAGAAAACATTGCATTAGGTAATATGGCTACTATTCATGACGATTCAAGGTTATTAGCCGTGATGAAAAAAGCAGAAGCTGATAATTATGGTGTTGCGTTGGATACCTTAGTAGGTCCTCAGTTTGGAGGGATAGATTTGTCTGGGGGACAGTGGCAAAGACTTGCGATTGCACGAGCCTATCTCAATGACGGCGCTCTTATGATTTTTGATGAGCCGACTGCTGCCCTAGATCCTTATGCGGAACAACAGGCGTTTGATACTTTTATGAAATTAGGAGAACAGCAGACTTCCATTATAGTGACTCATCGGCTGTATATGTCCAAATTCGTCGATAGAATTTTTCTATTTGAGCATGGAGAAATCGTTGAAAGTGGAACGCATGAAGAATTAATGAGGGTGGATGGTAAATACAAAAAGATGTTTAATCGCCAGTCCTCTTTATATGTATGAGAAAGGAGAAATCCATGCTGAAGTCAGATATCTATAATATTTTTAAGGTATTGGTGCGGATGGTTAGAAAAAGTCCGATGATCTCAACAATCACTATCATAGTCCCTATAATCAGTGGATTATTAACTTTTTATTCTTACGCTGTCCAAGTGAATATCATTAACGGTGTGGCTCGCGGTGTTATGACGTTGCTCCCTATTCTATGGTTTGTTGTGATTCATGGCGTACAAGCTTGTTCATTAAGCATAACCAACATGATGAAGAATCGAATGAATGCGGAACTAACTCTCGCTTTTCAATCCGAATTGATAGATATTGCAAACCGGGTTGATTTTGAGGATTTTGATGATGAAGAGTTTGGAAATAAACTGCAAAGAGCTAAAAAGGTAGTTGGAGAAGATTTAGAGGGGATTACAGGTTTTTTGGTATCGAGTGTAGGAATTATCTCAGGACTAATAAGCATCATCTGGTTGTCTGCGACAAGTGGTTATTTCTTGGTCACATTCGTAGTAACACTAATGATCGTGACTACCTTAACCATTCGATTATTTACGGAAATTAAAGTGAGAAGAACAGGAAGAGAGCTCACCTTTGATGGAAGAATGGGAGACTATGTTGCTAACACTTTGGAAGACCCTAATGCGATTCGAGAAATGCGAATTTATAACTCCATCTCTTATTTTACAAATCTCTGGGCAATGATTATGAAGAAGCAGCATAATAAAAGATTTAGCGCCAGAAAATTCGAGATCAAAACAGGGATGGTCGTGGCTATGGTCCAGACGAGTGCTATCTTTGTAGTTCTAGTGTACCTGTTAAACAAAATGGGGGAGTCTAATACAGTTACAATTGGAACAATTTCGGTGTTATTTCTGGCGCTGTTATCGAGTGGTGGTAAAATTATGAGTTTGACCTGGCCATTAAGCAAGCTTTACATCAGCAGTAGCAAATTATATGACTTAAATGAAGTACTTACATATAAGAACAGGGATTTTTGCAAAAATAACATCAATAATTCAACTGATGCTATGCTCCCAATTACCGTTTCAAATGTCTATTTTAAATACGCCAAATCGAACAAAAATGTCTTATCTAACATCAATATGACCATAAAGCCGGGTGAGAAAATAGCCATCGTCGGGGAAAATGGAGCAGGGAAATCTACGTTGATTAAAATGTTATTAGGTCAATATAGACCAAGCTCTGGAACGATTTGCTGGAAGGGTCATTTAGAACCTCACGGTAAGGTGTCCGTTGTATTTCAGAATGCTGTGAAGTTTGAATTGACACTAAGAGAAAATATCCTATTGGGCGATGCGAATACACCTTCAGATGATGCTAAAATACTAAGGGTTCTAGAACAATGTGAGCTGATAGATTTGCTCCATGAATTAGGCGGATTAGATGTGAATTTGGGGCAAATAGTAGAAGGAAGCAGGCAGCTATCAGGTGGACAATGGCAAAAGCTGGCGATTGCGCGCGCGTTATACAATGATGCGGAGCTTATAGTATTCGATGAACCTACTTCTGCGATTGATTCGAATGCCGAGATGGAGATCTATACGAAATTATTAGAAATCTGCCAAGATAAAGCAGCTATTTTTATTTCTCATCGCTTGGGTTGGGCGAAGAATGTTGATACGATCTATGTTATGTATCATGGAGAAATTGCTGAAGTAGGAGATCATCAAGACTTAGTACATCACAATGGGATTTATGCAAACATGTACGCTTTACAATCCTCTTGGTATAAGTAGCTTATTAGATGTGATTGCAATTGATATAAGATGGCATATTCTCCTTAACTATACTCATGAGGTTTACTAAAAAAATCCACAACAAATTTCTGAAAGTGTATAGCCGCTTGTGATAAAAAGTGTTTTCTGCTCCAGGCGATGCCAAAAGTGCGTTGACAAAACGGATCGGTTATTTTCAATTGAACGATTTCTGTGTTTTTACTTCTCCTGCTTAAGGCTAAAGGGAGAGTAAAGGTGATACCCAGCCCCATCTGAACTAAGGTTTGAACGGCACTTACTTCTTCGAGCTCGAAAGCAATTAGCGGTTCAAATCCAGCTTGACGGCAAAATGCATCTGTTATTTCACGGAAATTAGATCTAGAAGACAAAGAAATGAAATTCTCACCTGCAGCTTCAATCAAAGAAATACTTTCGCGATTGGCAAAACGATGATTCTTCGGCACACTTAAACATAATTCCTCTTCTGCTAAGGTAAACCATTCGATGTCTGGTCCGGTAACAGGTGTCGAAGATATGCAAAAATCAATCACTGCACTCTCCAGATCGTTTCTCATTTCTAATGCTGAGCCAAGCTGACGCTGAATGATCCGAACGTGCGGGTGAAGGGTAAGAAACTCTTTTAGTAAAGTGGGCAATACATACGGTAGAGTAACTGCTATAGATATTACACCATGTTCAAGTCCGGCCATATCTGTGAGCTCATGCTGACCTTCATCCAGTTCCAGAAATGCTTGCTCCACACGACGAAGATATGTTTTTCCGAATTCGTTCAATTTTAAATTTCTGCCTTGGCGTTCAAATAAGGGAACACCTAAGGTTTTCTCTAACCGTTGGATGGAATTGCTAAGTGAGGGTTGAGATACATTTAATTCTTTGGCGGCATTAGTCATGTGCTCAAGACGAGCAACTACACGGAAATATTGAAGCTGAAGGAATTCCATAACATTGACCTCTCTTTATTCATAACTCTAATGTGATATATCCATCATATAATATGTATTTTACTTAATTAATTTTCGGTCCTATACTATTGTAACATATAAAAAGATATAGGTAGGATGGAGAGAGTCTGCTGTGATTAGAGAGAAAATATGGACCCGGAATTTTATTGTTGTTTGTTTGAGTAGTTTTTTTATGTTTCTGACCTTTTACATTCTGGCGACTGCATTCCCGTTATACGTGAAGGAAAGCTTGCACGGGAATCAGCAGCAAATGGGGTTAGCCATTACCATCTATGTCCTCGGAGGTGTATTGATCCGTCCTTTTTCAGGATCATGGGTTGATAAATTCGGTAAAAAGAAAATGGCGGTTATTGGGCTGGTCTTATTTCTACTCGCCTGTATAGGATACTTCGGAGCTAATGGAATTGTATTGTTTCTGGTGATTCGTTTCATTCACGGTATGAGTTATGCGGTTGCCTCGACAGCGACAAGTACAATAGCTTCCACGCTAATCCCGTACTCACGCCAAGGAGAAGGCATCGGTTATTTCAGTATGTTTATGAGTATTGCGATGGTCATTGGACCAGCTTTGGGTCTTTTTCTATGGAAAGATGAGAACATTCATGTACTGCTGTTAGGTGTATGTGTGATTGCTGCGCTTTCGCTATTATACACATTAGGCGTTCGTATGCCCAAAGAAGAGAAGGATACGGTTAAAAAAGCCGTTAAGGAACCTGTGAAGATGCGAAAGGGTCTTCGCTGGAGTGACGTCATTGAACCCAAAGCACTGCCCATCTCGCTTGTTGGATTTACGCTTGCGTTCTCCTATAGTTCTTTATCTGGTTTTATCGCTTCTTTTACAAAAGAAATTAACCAATCACAGCTTACCGGTTATTTTTTTGTGGCCTTTGCGATTATGATTGTGCTGTTTCGACCGCTAATCGGTAAAGTATTCGATAAATATAATGAACATATTCTCATTTATCCCGGAATTCTGATCTTCGCTGTAGGTCTGCTTAGCTTAAGTCAAGCTAAATCCGGATTCATGTTGATGTTCTCAGGCATCATTATGGGGGTTGGGTATGGCGCACTTATGCCATGCTTTCAGACGCTTGCACTTAAATTAGCCGATAAAGAACGTAGAGGAAGCGCAAACGGAACCTTTTTCTTGTTATTTGATTTGGGGTATGGAGCGGGTTCTTATATTATGGGTGTAGTTGCTTCTTATACAGATTACCGTATGATGTACGAAGTTGCAGGGTTCGTAACGCTTATCTCAGTTGCTGTATACTATTTGCTTCATCACCTACCTCAATGTAAGCTTCGCGTTCAAAAATCTAAAGCTGACGTTGCATAAATGTATACGTTCAGCTGTATGATATAATTGTTGAAAAAAAGGCATGGGGAGAACAATATGACAACAATCATTGATAAAATCGCCTGGATTCATATCGAGAATGGACAAGTCTTATGTGCGCGTTCCAAAGGGAAAGATATGTATTATTTACCTGGAGGAAAAAGAGAAGCCGGAGAAACAGACGAAGAGACGCTCGTGCGCGAAATCGAGGAAGAGATTTCTGTTCAGATCAAGACAGAGACTGTCTCTTATTTTGGAACGTTTGAGGCAGAAGCTCATGGGAAAGCAGAGGGTGTTACAGTCAAAATGACCTGTTATATTGCGGATTATGAAGGGACATTAACGCCAGCGTCCGAAATCGAGGAATTATCTTGGTTAAGCTATAAGGATCGGGATCGCGTGTCTGTTGTTACCCAAATTATTTTTGATCAATTGCATGAGAAGAATTTGCTCTCATAATCAACCATATACAGCATTTGAAGTCCGTTTTAAGCCAGCAAGTTGGCTTGAGACGGTCTTTTTATTTCTACGAGCCAAAGGTCGTTGTTGGGCGATAGCAACGTTTCTTCTCATTAAGGACAGATGTCCTTTTTTAAACCCTTGAATTGCTATTTAATATGTAAGAGATCGAAGTTGAGGAGAGAGAGAAATGAGAGGAATTATATTTGCATTTTTAGCGGGGGCTTGTATTACGCTACAGGGCGTGTCAAATGCTCGAATTAGTCAAGATATCGGGACTTGGCAGGCGGCTACAATTACACAATTAACAGGGTTCATCATGTCCTTTCTCATTCTTTTGTTCGTTAGAGATGGGAAAAAGGGAGGCTTTAAGCAAGTAAAACCATTATATTTGATCGGTGGCGCTTTTGCGGCTGTTATTATTTTCAGTGAAGTAACGGCCATTCAGCAAATTGGTGTTACGTTTACGATATCCTCATTGTTGATTGCTCAGCTATGTCTTACGTTCTTAATTGATATTAAAGGCTGGTTTGGAATGGAAAAGAGAAAAATGAAACTGCCGCAGTTCATCGGCATCGGGTTGATGATCGTTGGCGTAGTAATACTGAAATTTTAATGGCCTTGCGTAAAGTCGATAAATGGAGGAGTTAAGTTATGATTATTGGTTTGATATTAGCGCTTATCGCGGGATCACTAGTGAGTCTGCAAAATATATTTAATACAAAAGTTAATGAAAAGGTTGGATCTTGGGCCACGACAACTTTAGTGTTAGGGATGGGATTCCTAGCTTCATTTATCATAAGTCTTATCGTTGAAGGAAACCGTATATTTACTTTGAGAAATATGGAGCCTTGGTATTGGATCAGTGGTTTGATCGGGGTTGGGGTAGTAATATGCCTTGTGCAAGGAACTAAGCGGTTGGGCCCTACGTATGCGATTTCGATCGTATTAATCTCTCAGCTTGGGTTTGCACTGCTCTGGGATTCACTAGGCTGGTTAGGGCTTGAAAAGGTTCCTTTTACTTGGAAGCAGTTGGTCGGAGTGATTGTTATTGTTGGAGGTATTCTCGTGTTTAAGCTAGGTGGTGAACGGGAGACGCAGAAGGCGGTTTAGGCTTCCCCTCAGTCGCATGTCTGTCAAAATAGAAGTGATGGCAATCACACGAGGATGGAAGGAAATCAAATTATACTTTGGGAAAGTAATAGCTCGATTATAAATAAGGAGTAGATCATCCTATGTTCATACAATTGAACTCCCAAACTATTGAAAAGTTAGAAAAAAGCCTTGGTGAACGACCAGGATATTTTAAATTATTCTTCGATACAGAGGGCTGTGGTTGTAATGGCGTGATCGTAATTCAGGTCATTAGTGAACCTCATGCTACAGATATTGAAATTCAGAAAGAGCCTTTTACTTTTTTTGTTGACCGGCAACAGGAGTCTTTATTTGATGAACAGATGCGACTTGAAGCAGATGAGAATTACCCGTCATTCCGATTAAGTAGTGATTCGAGTCTGTTAGGTAGTAATATTCGTGTAAAAGATATTCGTTAGGCAGGTTGGAGCAGTTGAATGTAGAGTGTGTAGAATGGCTGATGAAGCGATTTTACACACTTTATTTTATTTTTTTCGAGCATTAATATTGTAGACTATGTCACGACGTGATATAGTCACGTTAAGACATATTTAAATGCGACGTATAAATAAAGGGAGCTGGGCATGTTGAACCCTGAGAAAGTATTGAAGAAATACGTACCCATGACTGAAACAGCATTCTATATTCTTTTATCCTTAGATGAACCACGTCATGGATATGGAATAGTGAAGCATGTGGAGAAAATCACGAAAGCACGTCTTTTGTTAGGTTCAGGTACAGTTTATGGCACGTTAACGAAGATGCAAAAAGATGGGATGATTACTGTTTTTGCTGATGAAGAGAGAAAAACAGTTTACGAAAGAACAGACATAGGGATGCTAATTCTTGCTACAGAGATTAATAGGCTTAAAGAGCTACATGAGAATGCTATAAAATATGGAGGTGACATAGATGATTATCAAAATATTTAGACCCTTTTGGAGTTATGATGTTCAGAAAACTGAAGAATGGTTAGCTTCTATGGCGCAAAAAGGCTACGTACTTATCCGAATCAACCGTTTAACTAGAAATTTTTACTTTCAACAGGTTGAATCGAACGTAGCTAACTATCGGATCGTATTCGATAAAGTTCCAAATCCATCCCTTTCTAAAGGATTATTAAATTTTGGCTGGACGAAGGTGTTACAGAGCGGCAAATGGGTTGTGACGATGAATAGGCTGCCTTTAGAACAAATAAGGACATTTCCTGATCGAGAAGGGATCGTAAAGCATAACAAGAAGATCATGTATATTTTTACGGGGATATTGATTTATTTAATGGTTGCATTACTCAATGTAATTTTAATAAGTACGATAGCAATGAGTGTTTCCAAGTCTGGTCATTTTAATGTCTTCAACGGACCTTATGGTTTTATTCCCGCTACTGCATTAGGACTTAGCATTATCTTATGTATTTTCACCGTATATTCGCTGATCACATTAAACAAGACGAACCAAAGATTAACAGAAGAATTCATACAACCAAACAAGCAAAATGGTGAGGGGACATCCTTTCTGAAAGACAGGCTAAGTAAGAATGAAGAGAAGCGTTTGAAAAGTTCAGGTCAACTTGTTATGAAGTGGAAGCTTGGATGGATGTATGCGCCGGATCGGCTTGAAGAGTGGCTAGAGGGAATGGAGGAAAAAGGATACAATCTGTACAGAGTTGGCAAAACAGGAACTGCCTTTTATTTTAAAAAAGGGAAGCCTCGTAAGATGTGTTATTGTGCGGACTTACAAAATACTGCTGATACCAATTACTTCAACATTCATACGGATTCTGGCTGGGTATGTCTGTATAAATCGAGTTCATGGAGTCAGAAGTGGGTCTTATGGGGCCAAGAATATGTTTCAGGTGAAGTAAAACCGCAAATATACAGCGATAAGTTAAATCAGTTGAAACTAGCTAGACGTATAGCTTTAACGTATTCTGCTATGTTCTTACCCCTCACTATTTTATATATGTATATCATTGGTTTAAATGTAAGATTATCGACTTATTCTAACTTGGATCGATTGCAGATCATAAATATGATCTTGTACGCCATCTTAATTCTAATGTTTGGATCATATGTAAGCAGAACTTGGCTATATTACAACCGACTTCGTAAACATCATCAATAATATCGTGGAGGTGTATGATGCGACAGAACATTTATGACAACCCTGAGTTTTTTCAAATGTATAAGAACTTAAGGGAGTCAAGAATTACATACAATGACTTTATTGAACAGCCTGCAATAAGAGGGTTACTTCCAAACCTACAGGATTTAAATGTTCTCGACCTTGGCTGCGGTTTTGGAGAACAGGCGAACTATATGATTGATAACCACGCTTCACAGGTAACAGGTGTAGATATATCAGAGAAGATGTTAGCTATGGCAAGGAAACGACCTGAGATCCGTTATATACAGGGCTCTATGGAAGAAATCGAATTTAATCGAAATGAATTTGATTTGGTAGTAAGTTCGTTAGCTTTTCATTATGTCGAGGATTATAAAACACTCATTAGTAGGATTTCAAAGTGGATTAAACCAAATGGATACCTAGTATTTTCAACAGAACATCCTGTTGTTTTATCAAATAAGATTCAAAGTGGGTGGGTTAAAGATTCCAATCATAATATCCTACATTGGCCCATTGATAATTATGGAGAAGAAGGTCTCAGAAATCAGTTTTGGGGAATCGATGGTGTCATAAAATACCATAGAAAACTTTCAACTTTACTTAATACTTTGATCCAAAATGGACTGACTATTGAAGAAATTGTTGAACCTGAATCCAACCTTGAGGGTCTTGAGAAGATGCCCAAATTAATAAATGAAAGAAGGAGACCTTCATTTTTATTAATTAAGGCTAGGAAAACAGTTATGCATGGACAGTAATCTTCAGTTATGAATAAACTTTACCAACCGATGAAGGACGATTACTTTATACTTATGTATACAGCATTTTGCAATGATAATAAGGGGAGTGTTTGTATGCATGAAATACCTCATGAGGATTATTATAAAGTGAAGCCACTACTTCAAGGAGAGCATATCCATCCTGAAATTCTCTCTGTGATTGAAGGCAATAATCCTGGTTGGATCTTTGTCGATCCACTTACAGCACCAAAGAGTGCGTTAGTATGGAGTCAGGGGATTGAAGGGTTTTATCTTATCGGCGATCACACCAATCAAGCCTTTATCCATGCACTGGACAGTTATGTAACAGATCAAATTGTACCTAGAATGAAGGAACTCGGGATGGAACATTTCGAAGTTTCTGGTCAACATGATGAATGGAATCTGGAATTGATGTTTCCTTCTAGGAAGTTATATCCTTTTGAACAGATGGTGTTCAAGTTACTTCACAAGCCGCCTACGAGCCTGACTAATGGGATTAGAACTATAAATCTTAAAATGCTGGATTGGGAGAACTCAGATCTAAAGAATATAGAATTTGTACATGAAAATATTGATTTATTCTGGTCATCGAAAGAAGACTTTGCTGAAAAAGGCTACGGATATGCTGCTGTTGAGGGATCTGAGGTTATGGGTGTGTGTTATTCTAGTTTTGTTACACAGGATACACACGCAATCGGAATTGAAACCCTTCCTAAATATCAGAAACAAGGAGTGGGGACACATTTAGCAACGCTAGTAGTTGAAGATGTGCTTGCCAATGGCTTTATTCCTTACTGGGATTGTTCACTAGATAATGAAGCTTCGAAAAAATCGGCACTACGACTAGGGTTTCAACAGATACATCAATATAAGTGTGGAGCTTTTGCAATATAATCATTTCAGAGACGTCTATTCAATGGAGTAGACGTTTTTATTATATTTACCGTGGAGTTGTAAATACTTTAATATGAATTGTAATTTGGTATAACTCTATAATTATGAGAGAATGATCATCGGAACGAATGGAACGATTGAATACATTATAAGGTTAGGATGATCATCCATGAAAATTTTTCTTGTCGAGGACGATAGAACGATAGCATCAGGGCTTGAATATTCATTACAGCAGGATCATTTTGAAACCCTTCTATGTTATGACGCCAGCTCAGCCAAAGCGGTGTTATCTGAGCAGTTATCAGAGCTCACCTTATGCATCTTTGACCTCTCACTTCCGGATGGCAGCGGTTATGAATTGTGCAAGATCGTAAAAGCACAAAGTGATATACCGGTAATTTTTTTAACGGCGATTGATGATGAGGTCAATGTGGTGATGGGACTCGATATGGGGGCAGATGATTACATAACCAAGCCTTTTCGGATTCGGGAGCTGCTATCGCGGATTAAATCCGTCTTAAGGAGATATAACAAGCAGGCTCAGACCCAATCCAATATCGAATTAGTGAATATACGGATTAACACGCTTGAAGGAAAGGTTTATAAGAACGGCGATGAAGTGCTATTGACCGCATTAGAATATCGATTATTACTGATCTTTGCTAACCATGTTGGTCAGGTTCTCTCAAGAAATCAATTGTTAGAACGCATTTGGGATGTGGCAGGTGAATTCGTGAACGACAATACATTATCGGTTTACATAAAAAGACTTAGGGAAAAGTTAGAAGATAACCCCCAAGAACCAACACTGATCAAAACAGTTCGAGGCTTGGGTTACAAGGTTGGTGATTAGGATGCTTCGTAATAGAGAATTTAGATGGTTATTGTTTACGATGTGCTTGATCAGTCTTGTGGCTACAGCGGTGGCGACATTTATATCGTTAGAGGCGGTAGGGCTCATAGCTGGGACTTCAGCTTTGCTTATAGCTTGCAGTGTATTGTTTACCCGCTGGAGATATGGTGAAATTGAAAAGCTCTCAGGGTATCTGCGCCAAATCAGTAGTGGGAATTATTCGCTCGATGTTCGTGATAATCAGGAAGGTGAGCTTAGTATCCTGAAGAATGACATTTATAAAGTGACGCTGATGTTATCCGAGCAGAGTGCGCAATTACAAGAAGATAAAATGAAGCTCACCAATGCGATTTCGGATATCTCTCATCAGCTCAAAACCCCGCTTACTTCCATGACTGTGATGGCAGATTTATTAAGTGATCCTGAGCTGCACACTGAGAAGAGAATGGAGTTTACCCGGAAAATTACGATTCAGCTCGAACGAATTGGCTGGTTAGTCTCCTCTTTATTAAAGTTCTCCAAGATCGATGCTGGAACCATTCATTTTAAAAAAGATCTTGTTCTGGTGAACAAGCTAGTTCAAAAATCTTTGGAGCCCATGTTAATTCCAATGGATATTAAAGAACAACGGATCTTGATTGATGGAGATGATAGCACCACATTTACGGGCGATCTCAATTGGACAACTGAGGCGATCATTAATATTCTGAAAAACTGTGTAGAGCACACACCTGCTGGGGGAGAAATTTCGATTTCTTTTGCAGAAAATGCACTGTTTACGGAAATTATCATTACAGATAACGGCAAAGGAATCCCAAAGACAGAGATCCCCTATATCTTCAAACGATTCTATAAAGGTAAGAATGCAAGCGAAGATAGTGTAGGGATTGGACTTGCCTTGGCACAAAGCATTATCACAGGACAAAACGGAACGATCGATGTGAAGAGTGAAGTGGGAAAGGGTTCACAATTTCAGATCAAATTTTATAAGCAAGTCATTTAGCACATATGGCTTAGTGACTAGAATGTCACTTTAGAGTCACTGGATAGTCATTGTAGACAGATATACTGATCTCATCAACAAATGGAGGTCTAACAATGGACATTTTAAAGATTGAACATCTGTCTAAAACATATGGAAAAGGCGAAACAGCGGTAAAGGCACTGGATGATGTATCTTTTTCGATTAAAAAAGGGGAATTCGTAGCGATTATCGGGCCATCTGGCTCCGGGAAATCGACCATTCTGCACTTATTAGGCGGAGTGGATAGACCGACAAGCGGCAAAGTATTCGTAGATAACACGGATATTTATGAATTGAATGAAACACAACTGGCGATCTTTAGACGCAGACAAATTGGGCTGATTTATCAATTCTATAATCTTATACCGGTCTTAACGGTCGAAGAGAACATCACACTTCCTTTACTCCTTGATCAGCACAAGGTAGATAAGAAACAATTTGCGGATACTGTAAAGGCGTTAAATTTGGAGAATCGCTTAAATCATCTCCCGAATCAGCTCTCAGGCGGGCAACAACAGCGGGTCTCTATTGGCAGAGCGTTAATTAGTAATCCTGCAATCATGCTGGCGGATGAGCCAACCGGTAATCTGGATAGTAAGAACAGTGGTGAAATTATAGACTTACTAAAAATGTTTAATAAAACCTATAATCAAACACTGATTGTCATTACTCATGATGAACGGATTGCATTACAAGCGGATAGAGTGATTACCATTGAAGATGGAAGGATCGCCAAAGATGAGGTGATTCGTCCGTGAATATCGTAAATAAATTAACGCTTAGACATTTGAAGCAAAATAAACGAAGAACATTGGTTACTATCATTGGAGTCATCATTTCTGTGGCTATGGTGACGGCTGTGGCAACGCTTGGTTTTTCATTTATGGAATTAATGAGGCAGCAGAGTATCTCAACAAATGGAGAATGGCATGTCCAATATAGAAATGTTACTAAAGCTCAGCTTAAAGCGATAGAAGCGGATGATGCAACGAAAACACTTGTCATCTCAAATGATCGTGGCTATGCCCCTTTAGAGGGGGGACAGAATGAGAACAAGCCCTATTGGTATATTAAGGAATATAATTTAGCTGGTTTTAAACAATTTCCGATTGAACTTCTGGATGGAAGACTCCCGAAGACTAACTATGAAGTAGTCATTTCTGAGGAAATTGCAAAAAACGCTAAAGTAACATACAAGATTGGTGAAACTTTAACTCTCGATGTCGGAGAGCGAGTCACTAGGGATGATAAAAATAGTGGGCAGCCCTTATCTCAGAACGAACGATTACGGACTGAAGAGGATACCCTGAATGAAGAGATCATTCATAAAAAACCAATGAACTACACGATTGTGGGAGTGATAAAGCGCCCTACTTGGGAACCAACATGGTCCCCGGGTTATACTGCTCTAAGTTATGTGGATGAAAGCTTGATTGGAGCAGCTGAAAAAACCACAGCGACGGTTGTATTAAATAAGGTGGATAGCTCCATATACAAGCATGCAGAGGAATTGGCACGAGAAAACAATATCGAGTCGATCTCTTATAATAATAGTCTGCTCCGCTATTATGGTGTGACGAATAACGATGGCTTACGTAACACACTTCTTTCATTGTCAGTCATCGTTATGACTGTGATTATCATTGGTTCCGTTTCTTTAATCTATAATGCTTTCGCAATTTCTGTCTCGGAACGTGCACGCCATTTAGGAATGCTCTCCAGCGTAGGTGCTACAAAGAGGCAGAAGCAGAATTCAGTGTTTTTTGAAGGGATGATTATCGGTTTAATTAGTATACCTATTGGGATCCTTTGCGGAATTACAGGAATCGGGATCACTTTTATGTTTATCAATTCGATGATTCAAGATGTATTAGGGATAACAGAAAAATTAACGTTGGTTGTTACACCTCTATCTCTTCTAACCGCTTGTGTAGTTTCAATTATGACGATTTTTATATCCACCTATCTTCCAGCCCGAAAAGCTTCAAAGATCTCGGCAATTGATGCGATCAGACAATCAACCGATGTTAAGCTCTCTGGTAAAGCGGTGAAAACTTCCAAGTTCGTTCGCAAGTTGTTTGGAATTGAAGCAGAAATTGGTTTGAAGAATTTAAAGAGAAATAAACGCAGGTACCAAGCAACCGTGTTCTCACTTGTCATTAGTATTGTTCTGTTTTTATCCGTATCTTCGTTCACTACTAATATGAGAAAGTCGGTAGAACTCTCACAGGATGGTTTAAACTATGATATCCAAGTTTATATGGGGACTGAGGACGCTCAAAAAGTAGCTCGGCTGACGAAATCGATATCTGCCTTACCTAATATAACGGAATATAATGTGGTCAGGGAACTAAGCTTGAGTTCATGGATTGATGAAAAAGATATGGCAAAAGAATTGCAAGAGAGCGTGGAGAAGGATAGCAGTATTTTAAAGAATGGGAAATATCCTTATTACATTCAGATCCATGCCCTAAATGAAGAGAGTTTGAGAACCTATGCAGAATCCGTCGGTGTAAGTTATGAACAATTAACGGATCTCAATCAGATGTCAGCTATTGTGAATGATACCGTCACCTTTGAGGATGAGAACGCCAAAAAAATTATTGAGACCAAAGCTCTTCATTCGGAAATCGGTCAGAAGCTTGATTTAATTTATACGGATTGGAACACAGAGAAAGAGACGGAATTACCACCAGTAGAAATCGTCGCATTAACTGATAAACGCCCTATGGGTGTTCATTCAGCACTAGTTGGTGGATTAAACATCATTGTCTCTGAACAAGTCTTCGATCAATTAACAAATGATACGATGAGTAACGATATAGAAAGCCGACTAAACCTGAACAGCTCTGATCCATTAGCGACACAACAAGCCATTGAGGAAATGAAAGAGCGGAATGTCTATGTTCAAAATGTGTTTCAAAATAGACAAAATAGTGAACAGATGATCATGTTAATGTCTATTTTTACCTATGGTTTTATTGCTTTGATTACATTAATATCGATTGCAAATATTTTCAATACGATATCAACCAGCATATCACTTCGTAAAAGAGAGTTTGCGATGTTGAAGTCTGTAGGGATGACGCCAAACGGTTTTAATAAAATGATTAATTATGAAAGTATCTTCTATGGGATAAAATCACTACTTTACGGGCTTCCGATTAGCATAGTCGTGATGTACTTGATCTATAGATCCATGATGAGTAGTTTCTCCTATGGATTCGCACTTCCGTGGATGAGTATCTTGTATGTCATAGTCGCTGTATTTATCATTGTTAGCTCGGCTATGCTGTACTCCAGTTCAAAAGTGAAGAAGGAAAATATTATTGATGCTTTAAAACAGGAGAATATATAAAGATTAGCCGCGATAATCGCGGCTTTTTTAGACTTATTTGAAGGTATATATTTTTTGGGGGTATTTTGTGTCATATATGACACGAACGGTATGTTATTACATATAAATCCCTATGATATAATGTATTCAATTGAATTTAACAGATTATAACTTTAGAGGCAGGTGTCAACGCTTGAGGACGGTCGTCGTGATTGGCGGGGGAATTACTGGATTGTCTACCGCTTACTATCTACAGAAATCTATACAGCATAATAAGTTGGATGTAAAAATCATTTTGGTTGAAGCCAGCGATAGATTGGGCGGCAAAATCAGAACACTTCAGCATGATGACTTCATCATGGAGTCTGGTGCTGATTCAATTGTCACTCGCAAGACAAATGTAGCACCATTGATTGAAGAATTAGGCATTCAGGATGAGGTTGTATATAACGCGACAGGAATATCATACATCTACACAGAAGGTAAGCTGAAGCAAATTCCTAAAGATGCAATCTTTGGCATCCCTCTCAGTATTGAATCGCTTGCTACTACAGATTTGATCTCTGCTGAAGGTAAAGTTGAAGCACTTAAAGATTTCTATACTCCGAATGATCGTTTTACGAAAAACGATTCTGTAGGTGATTTTCTGGAAGCTTTCTTTGGAAAAGAACTTGTCGAGAAGCAAATATCACCTGTCCTATCAGGGGTATATTCCGGGAAATTGAGTGAACTTACCATTGCCTCGACCCTTCCTTATTTGATTGATTATAAAAATGAATATGGAAGTATTATTCAGGGATTGTCCGCGAATAAAGCTAAATTCCAGGGGAACGGCGATAAGAAGTTTATGTCTTTTAAGGGTGGCGTATCTGCTCTGATTGATGCCATGGAAGAACAGCTGTCCGATGTAGAGATCATCAAAGGGATTTGGGCAGAGCGCATTGTAAAGGATGGACAACGGTACCGGGTAACACTGGCAGATGGACGAATCTTGGACAGCGATTTTGCCGTACTAGGAACGATGCATTCTACTGCACAAGCATTACTTCAAGACGAAGCGCTGAATGAAGATTTCAAACAGTTGTTTAACAGCTCTATGATTAGTGTGTATCTAGGATTTGATATCCCTGACAGTCAACTGCCAGCGAACGGTACAGGGTTCATAACAGCCAACAGTGACGATGTTCTTTGTAATGCTTGTACGTGGACAAGTCGCAAGTGGGAGCACACGTCTGGTCAACAACGTCTGCTTGTCAGACTCTTTTATAAAAGCTCAGGACCGCATTATGAGTCCTTGATTAAGCTTTCAGAAGAGGAATTATTAAAGGTGGCGTTGAATGATATACAGACCAGTCTTGGAATTACTGGACAGCCAGTTACCCACGATGTGACCAAATGGCATGATGTTATGCCAAATTACCACAAACGCCATCACGAGATTGTAGTATCCTTAGAGAAGAAGATTGCAGATCATTATCCGAATGTAATCCTTGCTGGATGTTCTTATTATGGCGTGGGTATTCCTGATTGTATTGCAAATGGAGAGAAGACAGCGGAACGCATTTTGGAACAAGTAATTACACATTAAACAAAGGAGGGCGGACAATAGTGAGAAAATTAGCGATAAGCTCTATGCAAAGTCTAGACTATAAACAACGGCGGTTGTTTGTATAGAGCGAATAAAAATTGATTTACCGCCAGTGCACTGTGCAGGGTTGTTTTTAGAATAGACTTTGCTACCTTCAAACTCAAAAAAAGTTTAAGGAGCAGAGCGACTATGAAATATGTAAATGCAGATACGATTTTTCCAAAAGAATTATTAGAGGAAATTCAGAAATATATTAATGGTGGTTTGGTGTATATCCCTAAGCCTGAAGAAGCACATGTAAAATGGGGCGAGAAGTCAGGGAGCAGAAAATACTTAAGATCTAGAAATATTGAGATTTGTTTAAGGTTTGCCGTTGGAGCAACGGTTGACCAGCTTTCGGATGAATACTGCCTATCAAGGGACAGTATTAAGAAGATTGTTTACACAAAAAAATAGCTATAATCCCAAAAAGCCACGTTAGAGGAAGCTCTTACGTGGCTTTTTGGGATTTAATTATCATTCAATCTTAAAGTTGTGTTTTTATAGCTTTTAAATAGATTTGATGCAAAGCCTGCAATTCTGGATTGGGTGCTTTAATTTTTTTTGCTTCTACTACCAGTTTAGTGTAATTAGGAAGGATCACATTATTAAACGCAGTGTAGCGTTGCTTTCTATTGGTACCCGTGTCTATTCTGTTCTTAATATATGCCTCATTGGCAATTTCGTCATATTGAATAATAGCTGCTATCTGATTAGAATAGGTTGTGAAATCTAACACTTCTTGAGGTGTTTTCATCTTTTCTTCGTAAGCAGACTTGGATAGAACGGTAATTGGATATCTTTCTTCAGTCCAACCAGGAATGTTGAAGACTACTTCTGCAGAACCTTCTTGAACGCCTGTAACAATATAATCTGAATATCCATCCAATTCAACGGTAAGTATGGATTCATCAGAAACTTCCGGTGTCAATTTTGCATATGTAAGACTGGTCATTTCAGCTAGTAAGCGAACATTTATTTTTGTAGTTCCACCCACAGAAATAACATCGCTAGACAAAGTAATACTTGCCTCATTGAGTAATTTCTTATCAGCAGCAAACACAGTGGATGGCATTAATAAAGCAAAAACCATAGTAGAAAGTATAAAACATTGACTAAACCTTTTCATTAGCAATCAACCTTATCGTTTGATTTTGTAGTCACTCGAAGTAATCTTGTATTCCATAATATTCCTGATTCCTTCTGAGTTTTACTATAAATTGTTTCTTCCCAAATACCAACTATTTTTTAAAAGCTTTGGGGTGGATCACCGAAACAAACGAATTCAAATATAAAGATGGATAGGGCGACAACCTGTATTTTTGATACAAGTAGTCGCCCTATCCATTAAATATGTAAAGCTATACGATTTGTTTATTCATATTCAAAGAGGCTTCAAATGCATCAATAATATAGAGGAATCTTTCAGCTTCTCGGAATACATGATCCGCAAGCAGTGGATGAATGATGCTTTTTATACGACATTCTTCAATAAGATCTCGAGCGGTTTTCTTGAAATCACGGAGGGATTTAACCGAGACTTTATTCTCGTCAAGTTGTTGACTTAGCAGGGGTTTGGTTTGGGATTGAGGACGCATGGAGCTAAGATCAATAGCTTGATACAACAATGTATCGAAATCATGGCTGAAATTTCTCGCTTGTTCAACGAGTTGACGTTCAGAGGGGTCCAATAAATGTCCAATGAATTTGGCATGATCCGCCATTATACGTAGAAAGAACACATTTTCATTGATAATTGCGTCAGGCAAAGGATCTAACCTACCTAGATTCAATTCTTCCAGTCGATTTCGAAAATAATTGGCTTCCCTGCTGACATGATCCACCAATAAAGGAAAATTCGTACCTCCTGGAAGTTTGCATTGTAAAATTAATCCTAATATTTTCCTTTTAAAAGCCCAGATATGTGAAGCAGCACTATGAACTTCCTCATTAAACTTCCGTATAACTGCCGGATCAGAATCCACAGTAAATCCGAGGGATCTATTCTCGATGGCTTCGAATGTGGCGTAGAAATGGTTCGCTTCATTAATTAGTTGCGTGTCTTCACAACGAAATCCTAATTTAAGAAAAAAAGAATGTTCTTTCATAATTCGTGACCAGAATCTAATTTCATCAAGAGATCTCGAAACAAAAGGATCCGGCATTTTTAAAACGCACCTCCCATATTTATACAATCATAATATGCGTGAAGTTTGTACTATATCCGCAAGAATTCAGGCGAATATGCCGTAGTACACAAACGCTTACGATCTGGAACTACGGTAGTATATAATTGACTGTATGTTCATTAACTACGAGGTGGAAGATTTATGGCAGACAAAACATACTTAGATTTACGGATAAGGAAGACAAGAAAAGCAATCCGGAATGCTTTTATAGATTTATTAGCAGAGAAAGAACTGAATAAGATCTCGATCAACGCTATTACGCAAAAGGCTGAAATCAATCGAGCCACATTTTATTTACATTACAAAGATATTAATGATTTGATTGATAGTATCTTGGATGATTTATTAGCAGATTTAAAGAAAATACTCATAGATAAATTTGAAGAATCCTATAGACCAGGGGATGAACTTACCTCGCTGATTTTATTGCTTGAGCATATTGCAGAGAATTCTCATATGTATAAGGTGTTGCTTGTAACCAAAAACATTCCTTATTTCACACCGAAATTGATGGATCTGTTATATGAATTGATATTAACAACTACAGAACAACAATCGATTCAAAAAACAGAGGATTTCTTAACCGTTGATACTCCATCTGATATTGCAGCTTGGTATGGAACATCTGCTATCATTGGTACAATTTCCATGTGGCTAGGCAATGATATGCCTTATACACCTAAATATTTAGCAGAACGAATCATACAGTTAAATCCATTTATACCTGCAAATAATAAAAAGATATAGTGAATTGTTTCACTATTTAAATTTTAATTAACACATATTTATCAACTGTTGCTTTATTAACGCTTTCAGTATTATTGTAGATTGCTTAGCTCCTTAATAACTACTACCATGAAAGTAATAGATAGTAATAAGGAGTGTTAATGAATGATGAAAGTCGGCATTTATCACGGTCAAAATAGTGTGGGGATAGAAGAGCGTCCGATGCCTCAAGTAGGAGCAAAAGATGTGTTGGTTCGTATTTTAGCGGGGGGAATTTGTGGTACAGATATTAATATAGTAAAAGCAGGCTCAGAAATGGGTATCCGTTTCGGCTCAGAGTTTGGACATGAAATGTTTGGTGAAATCGTCGAATTAGGTTCTGATGCGGAAACCGATTTGAAAGTTGGCATGCGTGTAGGTGTGAATCCAATTACTGCAAAACGTGCAGGTCGTCGTTATTCGTTGGAGGTAGGAGCATTTTCACAATATGTCTTAATTGAAGATGCAGCACTTAATTATAACCTTTATGAATTTGATGATTCCGTTTCGGCAACAGAGGCCGTATTAATGGAACCCATGAGCGTAGGCTTCCATGGCGCTTTTAGCATACTGCCCAAACTAGGTGAAAAAATCGTAGTTCTTGGTGCTGGTCCAATTGGTCTATCTGCAGCTGCAGGATTAATTGGTGAAAGCATTAAAGATGTTTGCGTAGTGGATATTGACAACTGGCGTTTGGATAAAGCAAAAGAACTAGGCGCATTAACAGTTAATACGTCGACTGAAACATTAGCAGAGGGTTTAATCAAACACTTCGGCGAAGTGAACGTATACGGTGTGAGTGTTCCCAATGTAGATGCTTTTGTGGACGCAGCGGGCGCTCCAATATTATTTGAACAAGTGATGCAGATTGTAAAGCCACAAGCAAGAATTGCAATCATTGCCGTTTATAAAAATGAAGTACCTATAAGCCTTGCTCAAGTGATGAGTAAAGAAGTTAACATTGTTGGAGCTAGTGGATACACACATGAAGATATTGTAAAGGTAATTGAACATATTAACGACAAGAAAACGAATATCTCTACAATGGTGACACAGACTTATAAATTAGAGGATATTCAAGCCGCCTTCGATAAAGCCATTGCAGCAAAAGAAACGATCAAGGTTATTGTAGATCTGACTTAATCATCAGTTAATTATATTGGAGTTCATTTGAGTGTAAAACTCAGGTGAACTCTATTTATTTTAGAAGAATAATGACGTTATATAAAATTTAATTCTAATTGAACATGGCATATTACTAGAGTGTGGTCGTAATTATACTGAGTATAGAAGTGAAATTAGAGAAAAAACGTGGAGGTATGATGGAAATTAATCTTGTTCCAGTAACGTTTGAAGATAAAGAGGTATTGTCTAATCTATATCAATTTTACAATTATGATTTCAGTTTATTTACAGATCAAGACGTAAACCAGCATGGGGAATTCGAGGTGAATATTGATTATTTTTGGGAAGGGGATCATCGATGGAATCCATATTTGATTGAGGTTTCAGGAAATTTAGCTGGATTTGTGGTTGTTCTTTTTGAAAACTTAGATACAGACCCAGATCCAACTCATGTGATCTATGACTTTATGATTTTGCAGAAATACAGGAGAAATGGAATAGGTACTGCTGCCGCAACTAAAACATTTGATCTATTTAAAGAAGCTAAATGGAAACTAGCTCAAATGGAAAATAATAAACCTGCTATTGTTTTCTGGCGAAAAGTGCTTAAGGATTATACAAAAGACAACTATACAGAACGTTATTTGAGTGATCTCCAAAAATATATTCAAGCATTCGATAGAAGGGGGAGAACGAAATGAATATCACCGTAACATTAACTGACAGCACAACAAAGTTTAAGATTAACAATCTCTACCCACTATACTTACACGATCTATCAGAGATATGGGGGAACCTTCCTAATCAATACGGGGTATACGAGGATAATGAAACACAGACGCTGAATGAACAGAATAAAGTGTTCGACATATGGTGGGAGAAGCCGGGGATTTTATATCCTTATTTAATAAAAGAGGATGGAATTCCTGCTGGTTTTGCATTAGTAGCCACACCACCTCATACACCACCAGGTTGTGAATTTTATTTAAACGAATTCTTTATCCTGCGGCCCTTTCGAGGTACGGGAATCGCTGAACGTGCGGCTAAGGAGGTATTTACTCTTCATATTGGAAAATGGGAGCTACAAACCAATCCCACAGCTACAAATAGGAGAGCCCAGCATTTTTGGAGAAAGATACTAAAAGAATATACTGGTAATAGCTTTCAAGAAGAATGTAAGAAGTCTTTTGATGATGAATTAAAGATGATTTTTAATTTTAGTAATGGATAAAGCTAATCAAATCGAAATGAGGGAATTATTTCTTCTATTGACTTATAGTGGATTAGGGCTTACAATTAGAAAAAATTATATAACAAAACAAATGCTTTGATGGAGAAAAGTAGTTCAATACCTCTTTACAGGGAGGAAACGCCGGAGATTGAGAGCGTTTCTAGAGAAAAGGGTTGATCGAAGTTCACTCCGGAGCAGTCCCTTGAAACCATTGTTGGCAAGTAGAGGTGTACCGGTGTTAACCGTTAAATATTTAAGTGAGAACATTTCTGCTTGTTGTACAGAATAGTTCTAATTTAGGGTGGTACCGCGGCTCCTCGTCCCTTTTCGGACGAGGGGTCTTTTTGTTTCCATTTAGAAGAAATAATTGTATCCATGTAAGGCTCGGTAGCTCAGTTGGTAGAGCATAGGACTGAAAATCCTAGTGTCGGCGGTTCGATCCCGTCCCGAGCCATCTTAACTTTAATAGCAAGGCTCGGTAGCTCAGTTGGTAGAGCATAGGACTGAAAATCCTAGTGTCGGCGGTTCGATCCCGTCCCGAGCCATCTTAACTTTAATAGCAAGGCTCGGTAGCTCAGTCGGTAGAGCATAGGACTGAAAATTCTAGTGTCGGCGGTTCGACCCCGTCCCGAGCCATCTTAACTTTAATAGCAAGGCTTGGTAGCTCAGTCGGTAGAGCATAGGACTGAAAATCCTAGTGTCGGCGGTTCGACCCCGTCCCGAGCCATCTTAATTTTAATAGTAAGCTTTCTATAAAAACAGCCTGTCCGACCATTATGGTTAGACAGGTTGTTTGTTATTTCATCTTAATTTGAGAGGTTTAAGGAGTAGATTAATTATGAAATATGTAAATGCAGATACAGTCTTCCCTAAAGAGTTACTACAAGAAATACAGAAATATATAAACGGTGGTATGGTCTACGTTCCAAAGCCTGAAGAATTACATGTAAAATGGGGTGAGAAGTCAGGGAGTAGAAAATATTTGGAATCAAGAAATATTGAGATCTGCCTGAGGTTTGCTGCTGGTGCAACCGTCGACCAGCTCTCAGGTGAATACTGTCTTTCTAAAGATAGTATTAAGAAAATTGTTTATACTAAAAAATAGCCGGTCAACCGAAGGGTTGACCGGCTATTACATTTATTTGAGACGTTAACTCGCAAATATATGCTTACCAATTTTTAAGTTCTGAGGACGAGTCCAGATCCATGCACTAGTAGCTGTATCTGGATTGAAATAATAGATCGAATTGTTTGTTGGGTCCCAACCTCGGACAGCATCAAGAGCAGCTAAATAGGCAGTCCGGTTTGGAGTAAGCCAGTATTGACCGTCAGATACGGCTGTAAATGCGCCTTTTTGAAATACAACGTTTTTAATATTGTCTGGGAATTGACTAGATTGTATGCGATTCATAACTACAGCACCAACTGCGACTTGTCCTTTATAAGGCTCACCGCGCGATTCACTGTAGATTACTTTCGCCAAAATATCCATTTCCTCAATATTAAGCGTGTATTTTTTTAGAGCATTCCAAGTTTTTGTACCAGTAACTCCATCGGCACTTAATCCGTAGGCCTTTTGAAATTTAGCAACGGCAGCTTTCGTTTGTGATCCATATACACCATCTAAAGGATGAGTATAGAAATTCAGAGTTTTTAATCGATACTGAAGATCCCACACATCTCCAGAAGAGCTCCCTACGGTTAATATCGGAGCAGCACTAGCAGAACCGATCATAGTAGCCATACTTACCAGACCCAAAAGAAGCAACAAAGTGAATATTTTAGTCTTCATTGTAGTAGCCTCCTTTCAGAAAACATTATAAATAACCTTCAATAACTGAAACAACACTCATTTATTGGTAATCTAATAATCCATTGTACATTTTCGAAAATACTTCATTAGGTTTGTGATCCTATGAAATGGGTAAATAAATAATCAGAGGCACATCAACTTCGGAGGTTTTATATATGAAAAAGCAATTGTATCTATTCATAATCGTAGCCGCACTCACTCTAAGCGCATGTGGTAATGATAATAGTTATGGCAATAAGATAATGGAAAATTCCTCACACTCTAGTTCAAGTGACATACCCGAAAATTTGAAGGTGTCAGAGAATCCTACTTTTAAAATAGGAAGTAAAGCGATTCTCCAAGCGGACCATATGGAAGGTATGAAGGGGGCTACTGCAACAATAGTTGGAGCTTTTGACACCACAGCGTATATCGTTTCTTATAGACCTACAACAGGCGGATTTCCAGTTACAAATCACAAGTGGATTATTCATGAAGAAATCAAAAAAGCAGCTGACAAACCCTATGAATCAGGCTCAGAAGTCGTAATGGAAGCTGACCATATGAAAGATATGAAAGGTGCAACGGCTCAAATTAACTCAGCTGAACATACTACGGTATATATGATTGATTACACACCTACTACGGGTGGAGATAAAGTGAAAAATCATAAATGGGTAACGGAAGATGAGCTTTCAGCAATAAAGTAACCAATAGAAATTAAGCTCTTAAGTAATGAAAAATGATCAAGGTAGGAACAGTCATGGACTTTGTTAAAGTTCTAGGCTGCTCCTACCTTTTTGATTGCTTCTTTTATTGGTAGTGAAGTGTTAAAATATCTTTATAAAGCACTGCTATACAAAATATACCATTTTAATTGATGTTTTCTTAGAAGGTAGGAGCGTGATTGAAATGCCTAACTGGCAGGTGAAATTCGATGAAGAAATGCTTAAACAAGCTGCACAACAGATTCAAGTCGATTGGACAACGATTAAGTATATTGGTGGTTTTGAAAATGTTGTCTATAGCTTTCCAAAAGATGATCATGAATATATTTTACGTGTAACACATCAGTCTCATCAGGAGCAGGAGATGGTCATCTCTGAACTTGACTTTATGGACCATCTTGCAAAACATGGCGTGCAACTGGCTCGCCCCATTCCCTTTCAGGATGGCAGCTTGGTACAAACGCTATTCAAAGATGAGGAAAGATTTATGATCTGTGTAATGGAGAAAGCACCAGGTGGTCATGTTAATGCTTCCGATCCCAATTGGGGAACGGAGCTTTTTGAGCAATGGGGTGAGGTAACAGGAAGAATGCATGCTTTAACTCTGCAATACAATCCGGAGACTGTTCTGGCAAGACCACATCAGGGTAAGCTAGATTTTGACTTTGCTAACTTTGGTACTGTTGAACAGCAGCTTTTTGAAAAGTTGCTTCAAATAAATGATCGGATTAACCAGTTGCCGCGGAATCGAGAAGGCTATGGACTATGTCACCGTGATTTGCATCCGGGTAATTTCTTCGTGCATGAGGGGCAGATCACCGTGTTTGATTTTGATGATTGCGGATACGACTATATGGTGCATGATATTGCCATTGCCGTTTATTATTCGACCATCTTTGGAGATTGGCGAAAACCGGAGGTAGAGCAGAGTAGAACTTCTAGTCTTGCGGCAGCCATGCTGACGTCTTTTATGAAAGGGTATAATCGAGAGTATGCACTCGACAATAAATGGCTAGAAGAGCTCCCGCTCTTTATTGAGAAGCGCCGACTGGAATTAGTGCTTTTGTTATTTCAAGAGTTTTCGGAGTCACAGCGTGAGCAGGATAGAGAGTGGCTTGCCCGTAATATTCAGGATGCCCTAAATGACAAAGCTTGTTTAGAGCTTTAATAAATCCCTTTGAGTAGTTTTTAATATATTTAGAATAGATAATGAGGATATATCATATAAAAAAGGAGCATTTATTTGAACCTAGCAACTCCTGTAACACCTATTCAACTTATGCAAGTACTTCTAAACGTTTCTGTGATCCGCCCTGTTTTTATTTGGGGGGCACCTGGTATTGGAAAGTCTTCTCTTGTAGAAGCTTTTGCTGATCAGGTGGGTCTTCCATGTGTTTCTCTTCTGGGTTCTCAACTAGCACCGGAAGACATCATTGGGGTACCTCAAATCGTTAACGGCAAGAGCCAATTTTGTCCTCCGAAAATGATTGCTCGGGACGAACCGTATTGCTTGTTCTTAGACGAGCTTAATGCCTGTTCTCAAGAGGTGCAAAAAGCTTTTTATAGTCTTATCCACGAACGCCGCATCGGCGATTATCACCTACCTGAGGGCTCTATAGTAATAGGAGCTGGTAACCGTGCACAAGATAGTGCAATTGTTAAACCTATGTCCTCCGCGCTTATCAATCGGATGTTCCATATACAGCTAAATGTATCTTTTCAGAATTGGATCTCTTGGGCATATGAGAATAGCATTCATCCTATGGTTATTGAATATCTGGAATTGCGTCCCGATCATCTGTGGAGTGCACCTCCAAAGACTGAAGAGCCTTTCTCCACGCCACGCTCTTGGCATATGCTTAGTGATGCACTACATGAGTTTGGGGATGATATAAATGTGGATACCGTGGGGATTTTAGCGAATGGTTCACTGACAACTTCTCACGCCACACAATTCAGGGCTTTTTATAAAAATCTAACTGGAAAATATGAACTTAATCAAATTATTGATGGTAAATCCTCATTTCCAACGGCTCCAGAAGATCGGGATCTCCTGTATTTCCTAGCGCAATCCTTGCGAGCCCAGATTATTAAAGAACTCCCTCCGATTAAAGATAACGTACGAGATGGACATCGCCAATTTGCACACACTGTTAAAAAACTGATTAAAGACCTGTCAGTCATTAGCTTTGAAATTGCACAGCTAGTAGTTGCTAAGCAGGAGCAAAGTGATAATATTCCAGATTGGTTAATGGTTGAAATTGTGCGTGATTTACCACGTCTTGCAATAAAAGATAGGGGGTAAATATGGCTAAAAAGACAACTCCAGAAAACCCCGCTTTGAAAAATTTTAATGAAGCATGTTCGTTAATCGCGGATCATCCTATTTTTGCACCGTTATCTGTTCGAGCTTCGATTATCCATAATGAAAATAGTCCCTATCCTGAAAACGGCTGGGCAATTGTCACTAATAACGGTTATATTTACACTCATCCTAAACGGCGTGGTGAGGTTGCTGAATGGATGTACGTTTTGGCACATTGTTTTCTTCATTTAGGACTTGGGCATTTAAAGATTAAAGAGAATCAAGTGGCGTGGAACGTTGCATGTGATGTGTATATAGCAAAGTTTTTAAATGACTTGAAGTTTGGGAAAGTACCCGCAGATATGGAGTCGCGAATTAATCTTACAATTAAAGATGAACAACAGCTTTACGAGCAATTTATGATAAAAGGAATTCCGGACAACTCCAGATATTTTGGCACTGCGGGTGTTTCAAAGCTGGACATGAATGTTCGAGATACCACCAAAAGATACTGGGGAAAAGCACCAGATTGGGAAGCCTATCTTGCTTATGGGTTATCGAATGCTGTGACGAGTGCAGTAAGTGTTGCTGGAGGACACGCTAATACTATTAGTGACCCTGCACTTTCATTAACAGCTCCACAACGTGCAAAACGATGGTTCATGGACAGATATCCTTTATTAGGTGCGCTTGCCGCCGGCTTTGAGATTATAGAAGATCCAGCGATATGTCGGCGACTAGATATTTCCATAGCTGCCATTGACGTTGTTGATCGCAAAATATTTATGAACCCTGCAGCCGGACTAAACGATGAGGAGTGTATTTTCGTGATGGCGCATGAGCTTCTGCATGCGGGGCTTCAGCATCACGAGCGATGTCTTGGTCGAGATCATTATCTTTGGAATGTGGCTTGTGACTACGTAATAAATCTTTGGCTAATAGAAATGAGTGTAGGGGAGTATCCGCGAATTGGACTCTTATTAGATCCTGAGCTTAAAGGTTTATCTGCTGAAACGATTTATGATCGTATGGTCGGAGATATCCGCACTTATAAGAAACTGGCAACCTTGAGAGGCAACGGACTCGGTGATATTTTAGATAACGGTTCATCTAGTTTTTGGGATGTGAGAGAAGGACAAACGCTTGATGATTTTTGTAAGAATGCTATGCAACAAGGACTTATGTATCATGAAGAGCAAAGCCGCGGTCTTTTGCCATCAGGACTAGTTGAAGAGATTAGAGCGCTGGGCCAGCCACCTATTAAATGGGATGTAGAGCTTGCTCGTTGGTTTGATCATTATTTCTCACCGCTTGAGAAGACCAGATCTTATTCACGAATTAGTAGACGTCAATCTTCTACGCCTGATATCCCTCGACCACAGTGGGTTCATAGCGGCGCTGTAGATGATGGCCGTACTTTTGGAGTTATTTTAGATACCTCAGGCTCAATGGATAAAAAGCTTCTGGCCAAAGCATTAGGGGCCATTTCAAGTTATGCGCAGGCTCGTGATGTTCCTTTTGCACGGATTATATTTTGTGATGCTTGTCCTTATGATGCAGGTTTCATGCCCCCCGAGGCTATCGCAGATCGAGTACAAGTGAAGGGAAGAGGGGGAACGATCTTACAACCAGCTATTGATTTGATTCAACAAGCTGAGGATTTTCCGAAAAAAGGACCGCTTCTAATTATTACAGATGGTTATTGTGACAAGCTGACCATTAAAAGAGACCATGCTTATATTTTGCCAAAGGGTAATGACTTACCTTTCTCACCCAAAGGACCTGTATTCAGAATTAATTAGGGCTTAGAATAAATTTAGAGCGAGGTAACAATGGATATGAATCCCCCCAAACATATTCTTTCAGCAGCTACAGTAGTATTCAATGATCAAGAAGAAATCTTATTAATAAAAGGTCCACGTAGAGGATGGGAGATGCCAGGCGGACAGGTTGAAGAGGAGGAGTCCCTTATAGAAGCAGCAATCAGGGAAGCCAAAGAAGAATCGGGCATTGATATAGAGATTAATAAGTTCTGCGGAGTTTTTCAAAATGTTGATCGATCTATTTGTACTAACCTATTTCTAGGGAAAGCCATCGGCGGCGAACCTGCTACTAGTTCCGAGAGCTTAGAAGTTGGGTTTTTCTCGATAGAACAAGCATTGGAAATGGTCACATGGAAAAACCTCAGACTGCGGCTAGAGTATTGTTTAAATGATGATGCGCAGCCGTTTTACGTAGAATTACGGGGCACAGAAGTAGAAGAAGTAATATTTAAATTAGAAAATCAGCAAACTTTTTAGAGGTCCCCCTGCGTCCTAATTAATGAAACCTCTGAGTTAATGTAGGGAGCACAATGAACAAATGTTACGATCAAACATTCATTCTTTTTTTATTTTATAACATTTTCACTTGATTACAGAACTTTTCATACGTTTACAGCGTCTTACTTATGAACGATAAATCGACGGTAAGGACTGAAACATTATGAAAGACAACACGAAGCTTTTCAGAAATAATATGAGGAGCCAGTCTTCTATACAATCTGTAGGCGGCAGGCGTTATGTGCCAGGAATTGATGGTCTAAGGGCTTTATCAGTACTCGCTGTAATCGCATATCATTTGAATCTGAATTGGGCTGAGGGTGGACTTCTCGGCGTTGGAATATTTTTTGTAATCTCCGGATATCTCATTACTGACCAAATCATTAGCCAGTGGGAGCAGCACCGAAGGCTGAACCTTGTAGACTTTTGGGTTCGTAGGGCGCGGAGGCTGTTGCCTGCGATGGCCGTTATGCTTTTTGTGGTTGCCATATGGCTTTTAATTATAGAACCATCAAGATTGTTTGGGCTCAAGGGTGACTTTACGTCTTCCTTATTTTATTTCAATAACTGGTGGCTAATATTTCATAATGTTTCCTATTTTGAAAGCTTTGGCCCACCATCTCCTATCGGACATTTATGGTCGCTTTCTATTGAAGGACAGTTTTATATTCTATGGCCCATAGTTCTTATCATCGTGATGAAAATCGCTCGTCGGCGAGGTAAGCTTATTGCATGGATTATGGCTTGCGCAGCAGTCTCGGCTTTAGCCATGGCATTGATCTACGTACCGGGGACTGACCCAAGTAGAGTGTATTATGGAACGGATACCCGCTTATTTGCGCTTCTCATTGGAGCAGCACTTGCAGTTGCTTGGCCAAGTCAGAAACTTAATGATAACGTCTCCGAACCGGCTCGGCGTGTGCTTGATATTGTAGGGGGATTAGGACTCATTCTATTGTTGGTACTTTTTAATCAGGTTAATGAGTTCGATGATTTACTTTACCGTGGTGGGTTTTTAGTGATTTCTTTGATTGCAGCTGTAGTTATTGCCGTTCTAGCTCATCCTGCTAGCCGTCTGGGATCGATCGTAGGCTGTAAACCTTTGCGTTGGATCGGGCTGCGATCATATAGCTTGTACATATGGCATTTTCCAGTCATTATCCTTAGCAGTCCGAATGTGAGTACTGAAGAAAGCAGCATGCTTCGGATCATCATTCAGGTAACAGTAAGTTTTCTTCTAGCTGCATTGTCATATAAGTATGTGGAGGAGCCCATTCGTCGAGGTTCATTTAAAGAAACATGGAAGAACATCAGTGTAAAACGAAGGGGTGGTCTTCGTCCAGGCTTCTTAATGGCTATTATTGCTGTGATTCTTATCCCAATCGCATGCAAAGGTTATTTGTTAAACGCTGGATCGGATACGTCTGCGATCGAATCGGCAGATTTGCAGTATGAACAACAACAACTGCAACAGCAAGAACAACGACTGCAGCAGCAAGAACAACAAGATATGGGAAGAAAGAATGATCCCGCAGATCATAAAGCAATAGACGAAAATGTAACTGATAAATCATCAATACCAGCCTTGGCAACAGCTACAACTGAACCTGAAGTGAAAAAAGCTGATACTAAGGTGGGAACTACAAATACAGAAATAGCAAAGCCTGAATCAGAAGTGGAAAAATCTGTTCCTGAAGAAAAGAAACCTGTGGCTGAGAAGAGTCAAGCTGGAACGGATGTTACGGCCATTGGAGATTCTGTCATTTTGGATGCAGCACCATACCTTTCAGAGGAATTACCTGGCATTGTCATCGAGGGAAAGATCGGTCGGCAGATGGCTAAAGCTCAGGAGGTAGTGGATCAGCTTAAAGCTCAAGGCCGGCTGGGTAAAAAGGTTATAATCGAGCTTGGGACCAACGGATCATTTAGTTCAAAGCAATTACGTAATTTACTGGATTCATTAAGTGATGCTGAGCAGATTTTTTTGGTCAATACACGGGTCCCAAGAAAATGGGAAAAAAATGTGAATCACAATATTTCAAAAGTTTCCAGTGAATATAGTAATACGACCGTAGTAGACTGGTACTCTGCAAGTGAAGGAAAAGACGATTATTTCTACCAAGATGGTGTGCATCTTAAACCAGAGGGCTCCAAGTGTTACGCCTCACTTCTTGCGAAAGCCTTGGAAAGTAAGTAAGAATTAATTGAATCTCCAAACTTTTTGATATTATATTTTAATAGACCGGCAAGAGTGTTCTCTCTTTGCCGGTCTTTTTTTTCGTAAACGAATGATCATTGAAAAGCTAATCAATTCCTAGTCGTAGATAAAATGCTCCACCACAGCCACAGTCTTCGTTATGTCTGGATTAGAATTGTCGATCACCTTCACATTAGAACTTGGAAGCGGCCACTTCACACTACGGTTTCCAAATGATTTGCGAAATTCATCCCAATGCTGGAACTTCCATTCATCTAATGGTGATTGTCGATCGTGAATTCGTGTCCGATACAATTCCTCATTGGCTAGTTCGACCAAGACAACTTTAACCTCAACATCTTGCAGCGAACGTCCGATTCGAGATAACTCACTGCTGATCCAGTCAGGGTTGGCAGCTTCTTTAGTAAATGGTCCAACCACAAATGCATCTACATTCAGGCCTATATTGTCTAGCGCTGCGTCCATCGTAATCCGGTAGCCCAAATCACGGCATAATCTTTTGTAATCGGTAGAGTCTCTGTCTGCCGGGTCCAATCCGTGAAAGGTCATGATGGCGTCTGCCGCTGGTCGTAAGAGGATATCCATATCAAAGAAGGGTACTTTACGCCGGGAAGCGATCGCTTTAGCTAATGTCGTTTTGCCTGCCCCAGCTGGCCCTAGAAAAAATACAAGTTTGTTCATCATTGTCTCTCCTTAGAACCTCAATTCATTGCTACAGTCTATCTCTAAATATTATCATATAAAAGAAGATGAGTAATCGCCAGCGTAAAATCCTCATCTACCGTAGGTTTTGAGAACCTGAGATATTTCGCGTTACGGTCCATAATATGATATTTTTTTGCTTCTCCATTGAGTTTTTGTGTAATCCTGCTTATAATATAGCGAGAAAAATAAGAAAAAGGTGTCCATAAATGAGCATATTAAATGTAGAAGGATTAAGTCATGGTTTTGGAGATCGTGCGATCTTCAAGGATGTTTCATTCCGTCTTCTAAAAGGCGAGCATATCGGATTATTCGGCGCTAACGGCGAAGGTAAATCCACTTTTATGAATATTGTTACAGGAAAGCTGCAACCGGATGAAGGTAAGGTCGAATGGTCCAAACGGGTGCGTGTTGGCTACCTCGATCAGCATGCAGTGTTGACCAAAGGCATGACTATTCAAGATGTACTCAGAGGCGCTTTTCAATACCTCTTTGATCTTGAGCAAGAGATGAATGATATGTACGGCAGAATGGGTGACGTGTCGCCTGAAGAGTTGGAAAAGCTGCTTGAAGAAGTTGGTACGATCCAAGATACGCTTACAAATCAAGATTTCTACATGATCGATGCGAAGATACAAGAAACCGCGCGCGGTCTAGGAATCACAGATATTGGTTTGGATCGTGACGTAGCTGATCTTAGTGGTGGTCAGCGTACCAAAATCCTGCTTGCGAAGCTGTTGCTTGAAAAACCAGATATTCTGCTCCTAGATGAGCCTACGAACTATCTGGATGAGCAGCATATTGAATGGCTGAGACGTTATCTTCAAGAGTATGATAATGCATTTATTCTGATCTCACATGATATGCCTTTCTTGAACAGCGTTATCAACCTGATCTACCATATGGAAAATCAAAAGCTGACCCGTTATGTGGGTGACTATGAGCAATTCCAACAGGTCTACGAAATGAGAAAACAACAGCTTGAATCTGCTTATAACCGTCAGAAACAAGAAATTGCAGAGCTGAAAGACTTCGTAGCACGTAACAAAGCCAGCGTAGCTACCCGTAACATGGCAATGTCCAGACAGAAGAAGCTCGACAAGATGGAAATCATCGAGATTGCAAAAGAGAAGCCAAAACCACAGTTTAACTTTAAAGAAGGTAAAACTGCGGGCAAGATGATTTTCGAAGCTAAAGAATTGGTTATCGGATATGAAACACCGTTGTCCAGACCGCTAAATTTGTTAATGGAGCGTGGACAAAAGATCGCGTTGGTCGGTGCGAACGGGATCGGTAAAACCACCTTGCTTCGCAGTATCTTAGGCGAAATCCAAGCATTGTCCGGATCGGTAGAACGTGGATACCATCAAGAGATTGGATACTTTGAGCAAGAAATGAAAGAAGGCAATTACAAGACTTGTATCGAGGAGATCTGGGATACATTCCCATCCCTGTCACAATTCGAAGTACGTGCTGCCCTTGCCAAATGTGGACTGACCACGAAACATATCGAAAGTAAGATTGCTGTTCTAAGTGGTGGAGAAAAAGCTAAAGTGCGTCTATGTAAACTCATTAACAGTGAGACCAACATTCTCGTATTAGATGAGCCGACGAACCACTTGGATATCGATGCCAAAGATGAACTGAAACGTGCGCTGAAAGCATATAAGGGAAGCATTCTCATGATCTCTCACGAACCAGATTTTTATCAAGACATTGTCACCGATATCTGGAATTGCGAAGATTGGACAACAAAAGTATTCTAATAAGCAAATCTTTATTGAACAAGCCTATGAGGTGTTAACGAATCAGTTACGCTTTATAGGCTTTTTTATGGATAGTGGGGAGGGTCTATGTGTTAGAGAATAAAATGGATCAGCTTAACATCAGTGTTCAACGAATTTTTGGAGAACAAGAAATAGAAATAGTCCATTTCAAATGCGAGGATTTAGATTATAAAACACCTAACTTTACAACAGCGGGAATCTTTCATCTTCAGGGTTTCGCACTAATTAATAACGAGCAGCTTCCATGGTCAATCATATTAAAAATCATTAAGTCTGATAGTGTAGAAAAAGAGGATCCAGCACATCACAATTACTGGCGACGAGAAGCCCTAGTCTTTGAATCTAAGATTCTGGATGAGCTTCCGGTCTCAATCCAAGCTCCTAAGTGTTATCTTGTTGAGGAGCAAGAAGATGGTACTGTATGGTTATGGATGGAACGAATTGAAGGGGAATTTGCACATACGAAGGAGCAGTTTGATATTATCGCTGAACGGTTAGGCCGATTTAATGGAGCTTATCTTTCAGGAAAGAACACTCCTAATGACCAATGGATATGTAGAAGCTGGCTTAGATCATGGACTACTTCGAGTAAAATGTATGCACCTAACCCTGAGGAATATATTCATCAATTACATAGAGACAATGACCGAAGCCTTTGGGCTTGGTTTCAAGACTTCACGAAGCGGATAGACAGTAACTTGAATGCTCTCCATCGCTTGCCGCGAGTATTAGCCCATCAGGACCTCAGTCAAATGAATATGCTGTTAACTCAAACCGGAGAGTTAGTCTTGATAGACTGGCAATTTATGAGCATATCAGGTTTAGGTGAAGATCTTGGTAAAATGTTTGGCGTAAATATGAGTCTTGGTGTGATTCCTATCGATCGTTACGAGGAATTCAAAGAGTCTTTATTCCATTCGTATATCAAAGGATTAAAGGCTAGCGGATGGCAGGGAGACGAATCCCTTGCAAGATATAGTTATTGTTTAAGCACTGCTTTACGTAGTGTCTGGGAAGTCCCACAATACTTTTCTCTGAATGCTCAGCTACAATCTGACCTGTTAAACGCTAATCTTCAGGAGCGGGTTAATCGGCTTGAGCAAATCATTATTATTCATCAAAAAATGACGCTAGAAGCAGAGACATTGAAATTATGGATAACATAGTTCTTAATTCTCATTAGATATGAAAAAGGAGCCCCTATTACAGGAGCTCCTTTTTGCTACACCTCAATAATGATGGGGAGAATCATTGGACGTCGTTTCGTTTTTTCGTACAGGAATCTACTTAGGGTCTCCTTGATGGTCTGCTTGATGATATTCCACTCGCCTAGGTCAGCCTCACTCATCTTTTGAAGGGTGGAGGTTACAAGCTTGTTGATCTCCTCCATTAAAGTTTCTGAGTTACGGACATAGATGAATCCTCTGGATATGGTATCCGGCTCGTTTAATAAACGTCCATCTTCTTGGCTTAATGTAATCACTGTAATCAAAATACCGTCTGCTGACAACTGGCGACGATCGCGAAGAACGACATTACCAATATCTCCAATCCCAAGGCCATCCACTAGGGTTTGTCCAGCTGCCACTCGGCCAGATTGGCGGACGACACCTGATGATGACTCGACGATATCTCCATTTTTTAGAATAAAGATATTATTGGGGTTAACACCAACTGCCTCTGCTAACAAGCTGTGATGATGTAGCATACGGTATTCACCATGAATCGGTATGAAATATTCAGGTTTCATCAAGGTTAACATTAACTTAAGCTCTTCTTGGCTTGCATGCCCAGATACATGAAGCTCGCTGCGTGATCCATAAATGACTTTAGCGCCAAGCACGTATAAATTATCGACGATTCTAGATACATTGCGTTCATTCCCGGGAATGGGATTAGCTGCTATCAGAACAGTGTCGCCTGCCTGGATTTCCATCTGCCTATGACTTGCGTTAGCCAGTCGCGATAACGCAGCCATGGGCTCGCCTTGACTGCCTGTACATAATACAGTTACTTGCTCTGGAGGGAGTTTGGCAGCTTCTGTAGGCTCGATCAGCATGTTATCTGGAATGCTCAAGTACCCGAGTTCCTGGGCTACTCGGACAACATTAACCATACTTCTGCCAAGTAAGGTTAATCTACGATCGGTTAAACGAGCAGCTTCAATGATCTGTTGTAGACGGTGTACATTTGAAGCAAAGGTAGAGATAAAAATTCTACGGTCAGCTTTCATGAATGCTTCTTCTATATGAGCGCCAACGAGTTTTTCAGAGGGGGTGAAGCCTGGGCGTTCTGCATTGGTACTCTCTGAGAGCAGGAACTTTACACCATTCTTCCCGATGTCAGCCATTTTATGTATATCGGGATACTGCTTATTAACAGGGGTCATGTCAAATTTGAAATCCCCTGTATGAACAACGGTCCCTTCTGGGGTATCGAATACAACACCAAGGCAATCCGGAATACTATGATTGGTATTAAAGAACGTTGTAGTAATCGCTCCTAGCTGTAAAGTAGACTCAGAATCAATGACATGAAGCTTGGTCTGACGTAATATTCCGTGTTCTCTCAGTTTATTTTCAATTAGACCTAAGGTTAACCGAGATGCGTAGATCGGAAGATTTAATTGTTTGAGTAGATAAGGAATTCCTCCAATATGATCCTCATGTCCATGTGTAACTACTAATGCTCGAATCTTATCAAGATTGCTTAATAAATACGTAACATCAGGAATAATGAGGTCAATCCCCAGTAGACTTTCGTCCGGAAATTTAGAACCGCAATCAATGACAATAATATCATCAGCATATTGCAGGAAATACATATTCTTACCAATTTCATTCACACCGCCTAATGCTGCAATCCAGAGCTGTTTAGCTGCCACTTTCATTAAAGTCCCTCCTTTTATAAATACACCTATATTATGTATGAAATCCCTTATAATTATCCTTTCATTGAGGTGGTACAATAGTATAACAATAGATTGATATTCAAAAGTTAGGGGACAGATTGATCATGAACATCAGAAGAATACATAAGAACGATAATCGTGCGATTGAACAGATTATTAGGAGCTGTCTGATTGAGTTTGGCGGGAATAGGGCAGGGCTTGCGTGGGAAGATGACAGCCTGCATCATTTATATGAGTATTACAATCATAGTGATAATCAGGCCTATTGGGTTGTAGAAGAAGATGGAAATATATTGGGCGGGTGTGGCATTGCGCCTTTCGGCAATGAGGGCGACATATGTGAGTTGCAAAAAATGTACTTATCTCCGTCCGTTAGAGGTAATGGGATAGCTTCTGAACTCCTAAATACGGCGCTGGATTTTGCCAAGCTTCATAACAATAAATGTTATTTGGAGACATTACAGAACATGCATGCTGCTAACCGTTTTTATATTAAAAACGGCTTCGAACTTTTAGATTCCCCCTTAGCTGGCTCGGAGCATTTCGCATGTGATGCTTGGTATATTAAAGAGTTAATTTAATTATGGTTTAGTAAGCCTGGATTAGCAGGCTTATTTTTTATTTGACAATAAAACCGTCTGGACGGTATAGTAAATAACAGGGGTGATTAATGTGAACAGTAATTCTAAACGTAAAACTATTTTATTGGCTGCTTCCACAGTTGTTAAAAATAATGGAGTAGAGAAGCTTACGCTTGAAGCTGTGGCTAAAGAAGCCGGGGTCAGTAAGGGCGGGCTACTGCACCATTTTCCAAATAAAGAAGCTTTGATCATAGGGATGGTCGAAGATCTAACGAACCATTTTTTTACCAGTGTTCAAGATAGAGCAATGAGCGAAACGCTTGAAAAAGGGAAGTGGAGTCGCGCTATTACTGAAGCCATGGATGATGATATTAAAGAGGGCAAAGAGATTGGTACCGCGCTTCTTGCTGCTCTTTTCACAAATCCAGATATTCTTAACAAATTTCAAAGTCAATATGCAACGTGGCAACAAAACATAGAGAACGATGGCATTGATCCTGTACGCTCCACTATCATTAGGTTGGCAGCAGATGGGTTATGGTATTCCGAAATGTTCGGATTAGGTGTGTTAGATGATAAATTACGCACGAAAGTCATTCAAGAATTGATAAATATGACGAAGTAAGGAGAGGTTATCTTTGAATTCATATGTATTACTTGCAACAGCGATCATCTGTGAGGTATTTGGCAGTTCAATGCTAAAAGTGTCTAACGGGTTTAAAAGGGTATTCCCATCCATTGGCGTGATCCTTGGTATGGGCTTAGCATTTTATAGTCTTTCTTTAGCGCTAAAAACAATTCCATTAGGTACAGCTTATGCGATTTGGTCAGGGGTAGGTACAGCTTTGACAGCTATAATTGGCGTAGTTATTTATAAAGAAAACTTTAATCGTAAGAAATTACTAGGTCTACTGCTTATTATTGGTGGTGTAATCATTATGAAGCTCTCAGGTGGGGCTCATTAGAATTTGGAGGCTGCAGCATGAAAAGAAATGTAGGATATATTGCTCTAAGTATAGCGATTGCTAGCGAAGTCGTAGGGACTACTATGTTGAAAATGTCAGAAGGATTCACGCAATTACTCCCTTCTATAGGGGTTATTATTGGTTTTATTATTGCTTTTTATAGTTTATCCATAAGCCTTAGAGAATTACCGTTAAGCTTAGCTTATGCGATTTGGTCCGGTGTAGGTACTGTTCTAACTGCAATTGTGGGTATTGTTGTGTGGGGAGATCCATTTGGTATTCTTACTTTTGCCGGAATAGTATTAATAGTAGGAGGAGTGGTATTATTAAACTCTCCTGCCAAAGGTGAAGACAAAGAACGGGCCTGATAAATCAGGCTCTTTTTTTATTTTTAAACGGATGTCATAGATTCCATAAATCGCATAGTTTCGCGATAATGGTATCACTTACCTTTTCCGTAGAATTACATCTTATAGTTTGAGCTACTATTTATCTATAATGAGTGTGTCTGAAAGTGAAGGGAGGGTGTGGTTCTTTTTAATGTGCTCTGGATGATCTCTATTGAAAACGCTACCATTTGAGCACTCTGATAGGTTCGTGAATTTTTGAGAATCTAACATATTTAAGGAGGATTAAAATTAAAATGCGTAACAAGTATGTTGTATGGTCGCTGGTAGTATCCATGCTGATTTCAAGTTTATTCTTGGCTGCGGGCCCACTTAATTTTGTTTCAGCCTCCGGAGGACCAAACCTGACACTCGGCAAAAATGTAACTGCGAGCGGTCAATCACAAACTTATAGTCCTGACAATGTTAAAGACAGTAATCAAAGCACGTATTGGGAAAGTACGAATAATGCATTCCCGCAATGGATTCAAGTCGATTTAGGTGCAAATACGAATATTGATCAAATCGTTCTAAAGCTCCCTTCTGGTTGGGAGACGCGGACGCAAACATTGGCTGTTCAAGGTAGCACAAACGGTTCGACATTCACAAACATTGTAGGGTCTGCGAATTATGAATTCAATCCATCAGTGGCAGGTAACAGTGTTACCATCGACTTTGCCTCAACCAGTACGCGTTATGTTCGTCTGAATGTAACGAGCAACACAGGTTGGCCGGCAGCTCAGCTCTCTGAATTCGAGATTTACGGCGCTAGTGGTCCTATTCCTACTCCAACTCCATCGCCTTCCGGCACTTATGAAGCTGAATCCGCTTCACTGTCTGGAGGAGCTAAAGTGAACACGGATCATGCCGGTTACTCCGGCGCGGGCTTCGTGGATGGATATTTGACACAAGGTGCAACAACGACATTCACGATTAACGTGCCAGCAGCAGGTAGTCGTGAAGTGACATTGAAATACGCTAATGCAAGTGGCAGTGCAAAGACAATAAGTGTCTATGTCAATGGTGCTAAAATTGGCCAGACCTCATTATCTAACTTACCAAATTGGGATTCATGGAGCACTAAAGTAGAAGTTCTTAATCTAAATGCGGGTAACAACACCATCGCATATAAATATGATGCTGGTGATTCTGGCAATGTTAACCTTGACCAAATCACTGTAGCGTCGACGACAACAACACCACCTGCAACACCTGCTCCGACACCGACAGCCACACCAACACCGTCAGCCACACCAACACCAACACCAACACCAACGCCAACAACCACACCAACACCGACGGTCACACCAACAGCAACGCCGACACCAACACCAACACCTGCTCCTGGGAGTAATATTGCTGTCGGCAAGACGATTACCGCTTCTTCCAGTACACAAACGTTCGTAGCAACAAATGCGAACGATAATGACACAAGCACGTACTGGGAAGGTGGCAGCAATCCAAGTTCGCTCACCCTCGACTTAGGGGCGAACCACAACATTACGTCAATCGTTTTGAAGCTGAATCCAGCCTCTGCATGGAGTACTCGCACACAAACGATTCAGGTGCTCGGTCACAATCAAGACACGACTACCTTCGGTAATTTGGTATCGGCTCAATCGTATACGTTTAATCCAGCTTCGGGCAATACAGTAACCATCCCGGTTACGGCAACGGTTAAACGTCTGCAGTTGAATATCACTTCGAACTCTGGTGCCCCTGCTGGGCAAATCGCGGAGTTTCAAGTATTCGGTACACCAGGGGCGAACCCTGATCTAATGATAACGGGTATGTCCTGGTCACCTACTACTCCTGTCGAGACAAGTGCAATTACATTAAATGCAGTTGTTAAGAACAACGGTAATGCTAGCTCCGCAGCAACCACTGTCAACTTTTACTTAAACAATGAGCTCGTTGGATCTGCTCCAGTAGGTTTATTAACTGCAGGCGCATCAACAACAGCCTCAATGACATTAAACACTGGAGCCAAAACCGCTGCGACCTATGCTCTCAGCGCTAAAGTAGATGAGAACAATGTGATTTTCGAGCAGAACGAAGGGAATAACAGCTATACGAACGGGGCATCGCTTGTTATCGCTCCAGTCTCCAGCTCTGACTTAGTTGGTGTGACTACATGGACACCAAGTAATCCAGTGGCTAATAGTACAGTAGGCTTTACTGTAAATCTCAAGAATCAAGGAACCACTGCTTCTGCAAGTGGATCTCATGGTGTTACTGTAGCTCTTAAAAACTCAGCGGGTACCACGATTCAAGCATTTAACGGATCCTATTCCGGGACCCTTGCTGTTGGAGCTTCCGTTAACGTCACGATTCCAGGGACATGGACAGCAGTCAACGGTAATTACACTGTAACCACTACTGTTGCAGTGGATGCTAATGAGGTAACAGCGAAGCAATCAAACAATATAAGCACAACTAATCTGGTGGTCTATGCTTTACGTGGTGCAAGCATGCCTTATAGCCGGTATGATACCGAAGATGCTACTCTCGGCGGTGGAGCTACGTTGAAATCAGCACCTACGTTTGATCAAGCACTAATTGCTTCAGAAGCATCTGGTCAGCGTTATGCAGCTCTTCCTTCAAACGGCTCGAACGTGGGATGGACAGTCAGACAAGGACATGGCGGCGCGGGTGTGACTATGAGATTTACTATGCCTGACTCTTCGGATGGTATGGGACTGAATGGTTCACTTGACGTGTATGTGAATGGAGTAAAAGTCAAAACGGTATCGTTGACATCCTACTACAGCTGGCAGTATTTTTCGGGCGATATGCCTGGTGATACTCCTAGTGCTGGGCGTCCGCTCTTCCGATTTGACGAAGTCCACTGGAAATTGGATACTCCTCTCCAGCCTGGAGATATCATCCGGATTCAGAAGAACAATGGAGATAGCTTAGAGTATGGTGTTGATTTCCTCGAAATCGAACCCGTTCCTACTGCAGTCGCTCGTCCGGCGAACTCCGTGTCAGTGACAGATTATGGTGCTGTAGCAAATGATGGTCAGGATGACCTTGCAGCTTTTAAAGCAACGGTGAATGCAGCTGTTGCAGGCGGTAAGAGCATGTATATTCCTGCCGGAACATTTAATCTTAGCAGCATGTGGGAAATTGGTTCTGCCAGCAATATGATTAACAACTTTACGGTGACAGGTGCTGGAATCTGGCATACGAACCTCCAGTTTACTAATCCTAATGCGGCGGGAGGCGGTATTTCACTCCGTATTAGCGGCAAGCTAGATTTTAGTAATGTTTACATGAATTCGAATTTGCGATCCCGTTATGGACAAAATGCAATTTACAAAGGATTTATGGATAACTTTGGTACTAATTCAATTATCCATGATGTCTGGGTAGAACATTTTGAATGTGGCATGTGGGTAGGCGACTATGCTCATACACCTGCTATTTATGCCAGTGGGCTTGTGGTTGAAAACAGCCGGATTCGGAACAATCTTGCCGATGGTATCAACTACTCCCAAGGCACTAGCAATTCGATTGTTCGAAACACCAACGTAAGAAATAACGGTGACGATGGTCTTGCAGTATGGACTAGTAACACCAATGGTGCTCCGGCGGGTGTAAATAACACATTCTCCTACAACACGATTGAGAATAACTGGCGTGCAGCAGCCATAGCATTCTTTGGAGGCGGCGGTCATAAGGCTGATCATAACTACATCATCGACACTGTAGGTGGTTCTGGTATTCGTATGAACACCGTTTTCCCTGGTTACCATTTCCAGAATAATGCGGGCATTGTTTTCTCAGATACTACGATTATCACAAGTGGTACCAGTAAAGATCTGTATGGTGGAGAACGTGGAGCCATCGATTTAGAGGCATCGAATGATGCCATCAAGAACGTCACCTTTACAAACATTGATATCATCAATACACAACGCGATGCAATCCAGTTCGGTTATGGTGGTGGATTTGAGAATATCGTGTTTAACAACATCAATATTAATGGTACTGGGCTTGATGGTATTACTACTTCACGTTTCTCTGGGCCACATCAGGGTTCGGCAATCTATACTTACACAGGCAATGGTTCAGCAACGTTTAACAACCTGACGACTACGAATATCGCTAACCCCAACCTGAATTATATTCAGAGCGGTTTTAATCTGACGATTCATTAAGCGATAGTGTGAGGGAGGAGTTCTTCGGAACTTTTCCCTTTTTTTATATTGTGGATAGTGAAAATTTAAAACTACGGAGAAGGATATTGACTTGATCAACAAGAAATAAATGGGAAGAGATAGTATTTATCTCATAAGAAATAAATTTTTAGGAATGTGTCGATTTCATCATCTTCCGTTCGTCGTTTAAATAGAAGTCCGGATATCAGACGTTAAAGCGAAGGAGAGATGAAATGCATTTAGTAACTTCAATGGACGGAACTAAGATTGCCTATGACAAAATGGGTCAAGGGCCAGCACTTATATTAGTGACAGGTGCATTTAGTTACCGAAAATTCCCAAGTCAGGTACAGTTAGCTGATCTGTTGTCTGAGAATTTCACAGTCTTCAACTACGATCGACGAGGTCGTGGCGATAGCGGAGATACACAGCCATACGCAATAGCTCGTGAGATCGAAGATCTGCAGGCTATAATTAATGCGGCCGGAGGATCGGCATATGTCTGGGGATTGTCTTCTGGAGCAGTTCTTGCTCTACAGGCAGCAGCGGATGGAGCAAATATTACAAAATTAGCTCTGCATGAGCCTCCATTTGTTGTCAATGCTTCGGATCCCAAGCCGCCTCTAGATTTCGTAATGAATGTTACTGAGCTTATTGCTACAAATCGCCGATCTGAGGCAATTAAGTATTTTATGACTAAAGGTATGGGAGCACCTGCGTTTGTTGTTAAATTGATGCGCTTAATGCCAAGTGTATGGTCTAACCTAATGGCTGTAGCGCACACTCTTCCCTATGATGCTGTTTTATTGGATGGGTATATGGACGGAAAGCCGCTTCCTGCCACATTGTGGAGCACAGTTACCATTCCAACGCTGGTCCTCGAAGGTACGGAGAGTCCTGTTGGCTTACGGCATGGTGCTCAGGCAATAGCTAAAGTACTACCTAATGCGAAACTATTAAGTAAAAAGGGGCTCGGTCATACGAAGAAACTCAATACAAGGATCATTTCAACTGAGCTTACTGCATTCTTTATGGGAAATTAATAATAGGAGGGATACACCTATGAGATTTATGATGATTGTTAAAGCTACCACAGATTCAGAGGCGGGAATTATGCCTAGTCAAGAACTGATTGATGCTATGCAGAAGTATAATGAGGAATTGGTGAAAGCAGGTGTGTTGCTGGCTGGCGATGGATTGCAACCGAGTTCCAGTGGTATTCGAATTTCATATCCGGAAGCTGGCGGCAAACCGAAAGTTATGGATGGTCCGTTTACAGAAGCTAAAGAAATGATCGCTGGATATACGCTGATTGAGGTCAAATCAAGAGAAGAAGCCATTGAATGGGCTTTACGTATGCCGGACCCTCATGGTTTTGGCCAAGGAGAGATTGAGCTAAGGCAGGTATTCGAGCCGGAGGAAATAATGGACGATCCCGAAACTTTGGCGAAAGAAGCAGCACTTCGTAAACAGGTTGAGGAGCAGAAGCAAGCGTGAGTTTCTCCCATACGCATCGAACGATTGATACGATATGGCGAATGGAATCGGCAAAAATCATTGCGGGTTTAACGCGCATGGTACGGGACGTAGGTCTTGCAGAAGATCTTGCTCAGGACGCATTAGTAATTGCCCTTAATCGATGGCCAGAGACGGGGATTCCAGATCATCCAGGTGCTTGGCTGATGACCACCGCGAAACGGCGTGCGATTGATCTTATTCGCAGGACCAAGCTTCGAGATCAGAAATACGTAGAGGTTGCACATAGCATGGATTTATACACTGAGATAGACATAGATGATGCGTTAGATGAGGAGATCAGTGACGATCTCCTTCGTCTGATCTTTATGACCTGTCATCCGGTGTTGTCACAAGATGCCAGAGTAGCCCTGACCCTTCGACTATTATGTGGATTGACGACAGATGAAATCGCACGTTCTTTTCTAGTCGGGGAATCAACGATTGCTCAGCGAATTGTTCGGGCGAAGAGAACCCTGAGTGCTAACAAGGTTCCTTTTGAGGTACCCGTTCAAGAAGAGCTTAAAGACCGTTTGTCGACGGTGCTTGAAGTCCTTTACCTTATGTTTAATGAAGGATATTCTGCAACCTCTGGAGTGGACTGGATCCGTCCGCTGTTATGCCAGGAGGCGCTGAGGTTAGGACGGGTACTAGCTGAGATTGCGCCTTATGAACCTGAGGTTCATGGACTGGTCGCCCTTATGGAGATTCAATCCTCGCGTTTTAGGACGAGGGTTAATAGCAAAGGGGAGCCCATTCTACTTATGGGTCAAAACCGGGCACAGTGGGATCAATTACTGATCCGCCGTGGCCTGACTGCATTAGAGCGTAGCCGAAAGCTTGGCCGTCCGCCCGGACCTTACTCGCTTCAGGCTGCGATTTCTGCTTGTCATGCACAGGCGTCTACTGCAGCAGAGACAGACTGGATCCGTATTTCTGCACTGTACGAAGTGCTCTCGAGAGTCATGCCTTCGCCGATCGTCGAATTAAACCGAGCGGTCGCCATATCCATGGCGTTTGGCCCAACCTTTGGACTGCAAATAGTGGATGAGCTGAATACTGAACCATCCATGAGGGAATATCATCTGCTGCCCAGCGTTCGTGGTGATCTTCTGCTGAAGCTGGGTCGATATGATGAGGCGCGTACAGAGTTTGAACGTGCCGCATCCTTAACCGAGAATGAACGTGAAAGGATTCTTTTGCTGAATCGGGCGGAAGCGTGTAACTTAGGAACATCGTAGTTAATTCAATAGTATTTTAAACCGATACGTACATAAAGGAGAGATAAAATATGAATCAAGAAGTCATCGATTTTATTGAAGCATTAAAAGAACCATGGCAGGTGGAGTTATCTACTAATCTTCGTGAGGTTGTTCACCAAGCAATCCCAGATGTACAGGAACGAATTCAGTATAAGAAGCCTCATTTTTTGAAAAATGGTAAATACGCAGCAGCTATTTCAACTTCGAAAGATGCGGTAAGCTTTGTTATTTTTAATACGAATGAGCTTGAGTTTCCAGAAGGGATGTTCGAGGGCCCTCCGGAGAGAAAAACACTGAAACTACGAAAAGGGGATACAGTGAATACATCTCAATTAGTGGCTTGGGTCAGCCAATCCTCAGCTTCCCTTTAATTGCAAGATTCATGATGTAGGACGGTATCTCAAACTCATTTGACTTCATGGGATATCGTCTTTTTTGGACGAATTTGGCTCCATCAATACATAATCATTCAATAAATTGTGAAAAATACATCAAGAGCTAGCAATGAAGGGAATGAAACCCATGAAGATATTAAAACAAACTTGTTTGCTACTGCTTACGGTCCTTGCACTTAGTGCATGCTCAAGACCAGTAGCAGATAAATCCCAGCTACCACCTCCAACGGTTGTGCCAAGTGGAGCTGAAGAAAGATTTAGCCTTGAGGAACTTGCCACTTTGATTGGAAAAGAGGATGCTCAAGTTGTCCAAGCTCTCGGCAAAGGCGAACCTAATCGTAATGAAGGTACGAATTCTACTCTTTTATCCCGCGAATATAACGAGAAGATTGTGAATCACGAAGCAAATCTTCAGGTCTCCTATGATCACACTGGAAAAGTGATTGGAGAGACGATTCATTTTGAAGAAGCTACCAAGGAAAAATTAACGCAAGAGATAACGCAACAGCTTGGAGAGCTTACGACTAAGAGTGAAGGTAACACAGCAGATATAGAAAAAGAAGGCGAAGGTACAAACTTTCGTAGGGTATGGCAGACGGATAATGCCAAAATTTCTTTAATTGAATCCAATGGAAAGCTGTCTATTTCCATAGATACGAAGTAACATTCGAATAATGTGAGAAAAAAAAGGACAATACCCATTGTAATTAGACAATGGGTATCGTCCTTTTTTGATGAATAATTAAGGCTTAAGAGGAAGAATTATTGTTTGTTGCGGAGCTTAGACGATGAATTTGCTCTTCCAGAACCGCACTTGCTTTGCCAACAAATTGTGTAATAAGTTCAAGCTCTTCATCCGAGTAGGTGGAAGCTAATTTAAGCATCTCGGCATGCAGGGAAAGGTAGGCATTCCCGACCTCATTATTTTCATACAAAGGGACAATAATTACCTTACGACGGTCACTGGGGTCATTTTGTCTGCGAACAAAACCGTTATTTTCAAGTCGATCAATTAATGCCGTAACACTGCCTGTAGCCAGTCCGGTTAGTTTGGACAGTTCACCAGCGGTGATGGGACCTCTTTCATGGAGGATATCTATGGATAGATAATCATTATTATATAACCCAAGTGAGGCTGCCACATTTTGCTGATATAGTATCGTTCGACTTCCTAGGCCCCGCATACGCAAGGTGAAGTCTTCCTGCTGATTTTTCACTTGATTGTGTCGATCTCTTGACAAAAGAGAGCCCTCCTTTTAAAATATTTATATCTTGATAATCGAGATATAAGACAATAAAGATACTCGATGTACGTGCGATTAATTGGATTCATTTTATCGGAATTATTAAAGTTTTGCAAAAGGTAATGCATCAAGAAGTTTAGAGAGAGGCTGGTGTGCGATCTTATAACGATAAGATTAAATTCGAAATTAAGGAAAAGTGGAGGGAACAAAAGAGAATGGTAAAGAACTTGGAGAAGAAAAATAATGTAGGGATTATTATAGCGGCTCTATTGCTGGCCACACTTATGGCATCCATGGATAACACTATATTAGCAACTGCAATGGGAACAATCGTAGGGGATCTTGGCGGTTTTGACAAACTGATGTGGGTGACTTCTGCTTATATGATAGCTGAGATGGCAGGAATGCCGATTTTCGGAAAATTATCGGATATGTATGGCCGCAAGCGTTTCTTTATTTTCGGAATTATTGTATTTATGATCGGATCTGCTTTATGTGGTACCGCAAACTCTATAGTTCAGCTGAGTATTTATCGTGCGATTCAGGGTATTGGTGGAGGGGCACTCGTTCCAATTGCGTTCACCATCATGTTCGATGTGGTTGCTCCGGAAAAACGGGGGAAGATCGGTGGATTATTCGGAGCAGCTTATGGTATATCAAGTATTTTCGGACCCCTTATTGGCGCTTACATAGCGGATTACATTCATTGGTCTTGGGTCTTTTACATCAACTTACCTATAGGTGTTATTGCCTTCTTTTTGATTGCTTTCTTCTACAAAGAGTCTGTCGAGCATTCCAAGGAAAAGATCGATTACCTAGGTGCGCTTACACTTGTAGCTTCCATCCTATGTCTCATGTTTGCGATTGAGCTGGGTGGAAAAAAATATGCTTGGGACTCTGCTATGATTTTGGGATTGTTCTTAGCTTTTGTAGTGTTTATCGTGGGATTTATTTTTATCGAACGTCGTGCAGAAGAACCCATCATTACTTTCGGCATGTTCAAGAATCGTCTTTATTCTACGAGTAATGTTATGGCTATATTTAGCGGAGCAGCATTTATTACAGCCTCGGTGTACATTCCAATCTACATTCAAGGGGTGCTTGGCGGCTCAGCAACGAATTCGGGTCTTGTTTTACTTCCTATGATGCTCGGCTCCGTTATCACTGCAGCAGGGGGCGGATTCCTGCTCTCGAAGTTCAATTATCGCACCATCATGATGTCGACGTTAATACTACTTGTTTTAGGTATCGCCTTGCTAACCACATTAACACCAGATTCTTCACGGTTCATGGTCACCATATTTATGTTTCTAGTAGGTCTTGGAATAGGTTCTTCATTCTCTGTTCTAAGTAACGCAGCCATTCATGGATTTACAGCAAGGCAGCGTGGGTCCGCAAGTTCGACACTTAGTTTTACAAGGGAGCTGGGAATGACACTCGGCATAACAGTATTCGGTATTATCCAAAGTCATGTGTTTTCGAATAAATTAGCATCCATGTTCAGTAGCGGTGGTGCGGCACCTATAGGGGTAAATTTAAGCGATCCAAGTACTATTTTGACTCCGGATACTCGTGAGAAAATCCCTACTGAAGTTCTTGATAAGATTACAGAGGGTTTATCCTCATCGCTTGTTCACACTTTTGCTTGGGCAATTATTCCGTCTGTTATAGCTCTACTGGCTGCATTTGTGATGAGTAAGGAAAAGTTTGATCCGGCTTCTGAATTGGGAGAGTATACGGCTTCGCATTAAAGGATCGCGTTCATCTTATGCTTCTATAATATTGTAGCGTGAATGCAAATACCAAATAAGTTCTCTACGGCTGCTGACATTTGCTTTGCTAAAAATGGACTTTAAATGATCCTGGACGGTGTATGCAGAAATATGCAGTGCAGAAGCCAATTCTTTAGTGGATAATCCTCGAATTACACCGTGTAATAGCTGTTGCTCACGTTCCGTCAAACCATAAGCTTCAGCAATGATGGGGAGCATGTCAGCAGGACGCGCGGGTTCGAATGAAATGGCAACCTGTTTCTGACCGTTGCTAGTCTGAAGACGACTTGCTCGCACGACTAAATAGGGCCCCTCAGTCATACGAATGCATGCCTTAGCTATCCCCACTGATTCGGAAGGGCTGTTTAACGCTTGCGTGCTTACAGCACGGATTGGACGAGGCAGAACATGAGCCTCGATCATTTCCAATGATCGAAGTTTGTCTATCCAGCGATCCGCTGCGGGATTGGAGGAAAGAAGAGCTAAGTCATCAGATAAAACTGCAATGCCGGAACCGTAATGATCTTCAAGCCAAGTCTCATCTCTCTGTGGAAGCTCAAGACTGAAAGCCCGCATTCTTGCTGCAATCAGAGGGATGAGCGAGGTGATCCAGTCACATTCCTCTTGTAAGAATTTGCATTGATCTGCATTCCTGTACAGCGTCAAATATCCCCAACAAGATTCGCCAAGAATTAGGACTGCACGTAGTTCATCCCCAAAGCCTGCAGGAGACAAAACCTTTCGATAGCGGGCACTCCGCTCGGGTTGCTGCCCGGTTGCTTCATATATTGTAGCGACGAGGAGTCTGCTATTAACCATTTGCTCATAGGTGTTAACATCATCCTCACCGTATTCGATCTGGAACAAGTGGGGATGAATGGACTCTATATTGTCTTCAGTAACCGCTCCAGTAGAAAGCAATGTCTGTGGATCAACATGAGTACAGCAGGCTGCATCAAAGGGAACAGCTTTACGTAAGAGTGACAGCAAGGAAGTACGGTAGTTGTGAGATGAATCAGTAACCATACCTAACTTAATGATTTGTTTCTTTATTAGAATGTATTGTTTATTGGTATTCATTGAGTAGCCCTCTAGTCCTTAATGGATTATATCGAACCCCCACATTTGTGGGATAGTGAACCGATGCGAAATCCGTATAATTGAGAATGATTCTTAATCAACTCTATTATATAGGATACGGTGATAAAAATGCAGGAAAAAGAAGATATTGTTGTCATTGGTGGTTATGGACATGTAGGGCGTACTATATGTGAAATATTAGAGAAGAAATATCCAGGTAAAGTATTTGCTGCAGGGAGAAGTCTTGAAAAAGCAGAGCGGTTCAGTCAATCTACCCACGGCAAGATCAAGCCATTACAGTTAGATATTAATAAGCCGATACCTCCACATTTACTAGATCAAGTGAAGCTAGTCATCATGTGTTTGGATCAAACGAATACGGATTTTGTAAGAGCCTGCTTTCGTAGCGGTACGTATTATGTGGATGTATCAGCGAGCGGTCCGTTTTTATCTCAAATTGAGGTGTTATACGAAGAAGCTGCACGACATGGATCTAGCGCCGTTCTTAGTGTAGGGCTTGCACCCGGAATAACCAATCTAATGGCTCTTGAAGCGGAAAGACTGATAGAACAGACGGAGGAAATCGAAATCGCGATTATGCTCGGACTTGGTGATTCTCATGGTAAGGCGGCGATCGAATGGACAGTGAATAGTTTAGGAGAAAAGTTTGAAGTTAAGCAGAAGAATTGTCAGGTAGAGGTGGAGAGCTTCACCGATAGAAAGTCATATCACTTTGGTGACGATTTAGGGAGTCGCCATGCCTATCGTTTCCCATTCTCAGATCAACAGACCCTTGCCCGAACGCTCAAAGCATCGTCCATCTCCACGCGATTTTGTCTGGACTCAGTTTTCGTTACTAAAATGCTGGCTATAGCCAAAAAAACAGGGGCCGTTCGTTTGTTAAAGACAAGCTGGGTGAACAGGTGGATGGTTCGTGCTATGGAGCGGCTGCATATTGGGAGCGACCAGTTCGCTATCAAGGTTGAGGCTCGTGGAAGAAATCGAGAGGGGAAGCCAATGCATGCTGATTTAATATTGCAAGGAAAGAATCAATCCATTATCACTGCAAAAGTGACAGCAGCAGTATCAAAGATCCTCTATGATTATCCTTTTCCTGGCGGCGTTTATCATATCGAGCAGATAACTGATTTAGCATATATACAAAGAGAATTAGGATCGACGCTCTCGCTAAAGATCCAAGTAAAGGAGCATAATGCAGATTAATCTAAATAGAATAATTTGTGTATAGTTATTTTGAAAGAAGCTTGATTAGTCAAGCTTCTTTTTCGTAACCCAAAAGAGTTTTGACCGTATTAACTGATGAACATTTCATTCAGGAAGAAATTCTGTTCTTCCCTAATGGGTCATGTTAACAAAAAGAGAAGTTGAGGTCATCACCTATGAATGATAAATTTACAGATTACGCCGATACAGGATATTCGATCGCTGAGCAGAAGGCAGCTCAGTATTTTGCATCTCTTCGTGAACAGTTCAAAGAAAAAACTTATGTGTCTACCTTGATTGAAGATTTTCAATTGTGGAAGAAGAACCATATTCATCGCCGTTCATGGTTGTCCTTTTTATCAAGAGGAAAGAGGAAACCTGATTCTCAGGATTATCATAGATATCTAGGATGGCTGAATCAGACCGGTAAATTGGATGATTATTTGGATCGAAGTGTTTCCTATCTTTATATGAGAGATCTGGGGCAAGCTTTGGATTCACCGAATACACAGCTCCGGATTAAGCGTATGGTTGCCGACATTAGAAATCAAATGATTCTTCCAGGCTCCACAAGTTCGGAGGATCAGTCAGATTTCATGAATTTCACCGGGATTTACCGTTGGGCTCAGAAGGAAGGCGTTGAAACGGCCACGATTTGGGTGATAGACAAACTTAAGCGGGTATCAGCACATCTTCCGAAGGAAATGAATCCCGAGCAAGCGCAGCGTAAATTAATCAAGATCATTATTGGGGTGATTCTCCATGTGATGGAAGAGATGGACGATGACGTACCACCTGTGGAGCGATCTAAGAGGATTGGTGAAGCCATTAGACTTGGTTATTCATATGGCCTAACTTATCCATTCATTGATGATCTCCTTGATTCCAGTGTCTTAACCGACCAAGAGAAAGAACAATATTCTCATATGATACGCACTGCGATCCTTAATAGAGTTGTACTGGAATTGGGTGAATGGTCCGGAGAGAACATGCCGTTCATTCGATTTGTACATTCGGAGCTCAAGGAGGCTTTTGAGTATATTAGAGGGTATCAGCGGGAAGAAATGCAGGATGCATTTTTCGAGCAGTCTTTTGTATTTTTCCATTCTCAGGAATTGGATCGTATGAAGGATCTTTCTAACTCTGAATACAGCAATGAAGAGCTTTTCATACCCATCATTTTAAAATCCTCTTCTTCCCGTTTAATTGTCCGATCCGTAATTAGTGCTCCAGCAGATGACGGATTTGATCAACGTACCTTTTTCTATGGGTTATATAATCAGCTGGCTGATGATTTTGCGGATATGTTTGACGATATGAAAGCGGGAGCGGTAACCCCCTATACTTATTATTTAAAATACCGTAGTCAACGTACAGATCTGATCAATCCTTTTGAATTATACTGGACGGTTATTTCCCATTTAATACACACTGTGTATCGCTCTGATCCTAAAACCCGTGAAGTAATATTAGATCGCGCCATTAATGGTCTCAAGCGATGTAAAGAACGTGTAGGAATTGAGAAGTATAAAGAGATCATGGAGATTTTTGCTTCTGGTCAACCAGCATTTAATCGGCTTGTCCAGCAGATGGTGCAGAAAGCGGACGATGTGGATTTTTTCGATAAACTGCTTCGGGATCAGTTGCTTTTGAATCTAAAAAACAGCAAGAAGGAAAAAGCGGAATTTCGAGATACAATTCAAAGGGTCCGCGATCAAATCAATAAACAATTGCTGATAGCCAAGCCAGACGGGACGCCAGAAATGAAAGAGTTGCTTATTGATGCGGCTAATTATAGTCTAGCAGGCGACGGCAAGCGGATAAGACCTATATTGACTTGGGTCATGGGTGTTAACGAATATGGTCTAGATGCATCCGCAATTGTGCCGCTTCTAAGATCTTTGGAATATATGCATACCGCTTCTCTAATCTTCGATGATCTTCCATCCCAGGATAATGCTTCAACCCGAAGAGGTCGTGCAACTCTACACGAAATGTATACTAGTTCAACGGCGGAATTAACCGGACTATTTCTGATTCAGAAGTCGATCGAGGAACAGGCGTCACTTCATTCTTTTGATGCAAAAGCAGTGCTAGCCTTGATGCAATATTCAGCCCAAAAAGCAGAAGATACATGTATGGGTCAGGCAATGGATCTGAATTCTAAGGGAAAAGCATTGACGCTAGAGCAATTAAATATGATTTGCTTTTATAAGACCGGAATTGCATTTGAAGCTTCACTAGTGATGCCTGCGATTCTGGCTCAGGTTAAGAAAACTGAAGTTCTGGCTTTGAAAAAATTTGCCTATCATGCGGGGATTGCCTTTCAGATTAAAGATGATTTGCTCGATTTGGAAGGAGATCATCATTTACTAGGTAAGCCGATAGGTCAGGATGTGGAGAATAACAATTCAACGTTTGTATCTATCCTTGGTGCTGAGGGTGCAAGAAAAGAGATGTGGGAACACTACTGTCTCGCTATGGAAGCGTTAAAAGAGATCCCTCGTAATATTGCTTTTCTGAAGCATTTATTGAATTACATGATTAATCGAAATCGATAATTGATTGTAGAGTGTTGGCATTATTGCCAGCACTTTTTTTATATTTTTTTTGCAGATTATAGTTTATTTGTTTAATTGAATTTTATTGTTTATAATCGAAATTACGTGTATGATGAAGTTGAAAATAGATAAAGGAGGTGTAACTTGTGAAGCTAGGAATTTTCTCAAAAGTATACTTGAACTATGAACTGGAGAGCGCCTTACACAAAATCAAAGCGCAAGGCATGAGTAGCGTTCAATTCAATTTTGCTAATGTAGGACTGAAAAGCTTGCCTAAAGAGATTAGTCAGGAGACCATCCATCAAATCAGAGAAGCAGTAATGAACAGTGGAGTTAGCATTGCTGTGATCTCAGGAACGTTTAATACACTAGAGCTAAATGAGGAGAAGAAAGTTGAAAATCAGCAGTGTTTTAAAAATGTAGTTGAGGCTGCAGCTGCATTAGCTGTTCCGTATGTTTCGATTTCTACGGGTAGTTTGAACCAAGAAAATTTCTGGAGTTCTCATCCTGACAATCATACAGTGAGGGCATGGTCACTATTGCATGATAGTCTTGCGTGGATGCTGAAAATTGCAGAAGAGAACCAAGTAACGCTAATATTTGAACCTGAAAAAGCCAATGTGGTGAGTACGGCAGAAGATGCTTTGAGACTATTACAAGATCTAGATTCACCTTATCTTAAGGTTTTGTATGATGCAGCAAATCTAGTAACCCCACAGGATCATAAGGACCTCTTAGGTAAGATTTCAAAAACGCTAACAGCGCTGAAGGAGCACATTGCCATTGCGCATTGCAAAGATGCTTTTGTAACCGAAGAGAAGATCACTTTTGCACCGGTGGGAAAAGGAAACTTGCCCTTAAAGGAATATCTAAATGAATTAAGTAAGGTTTATGACGGTCCTGTTATTATGCATGGGTTAGCTGAGGACGATGTAGCACATGCTTTGAATTTCTTTAACTAGAATAGGAGGACATGAATATGAAAAAGGAAAACCAATTGTTGAACATCGGCGTATTAGGTTGCGGTCAGATTTCACAAGCGGCGCATTTTGACTCTATAAGGCGTTCACGTAATGCTCACCTTTACGCAATATGCGATGTAGACGAATACTTACTTCGAAGAATGAATGCTATCTATGAACCTGACAAGGTATATATGGATTATGATCAAATGCTGGCGGACCCGAGCGTAGATGCTGTAGTTATTGGGATTGCCGATCAATTACATGTGGAGGCAGCTAAACAAGCCGTGCGTGCAGGTAAACATGTCTTGGTAGAAAAACCTCTAGGTGTATCCATCGAAGAAGTGGAAGAATTAAAAGAGCTTGTGGATCGTACCGATCTCAAAGTGCAAGTGGGGAATATGAAGAGATTTGACCCCGGTATAGTAGCAGCTAAAGAGTTTGTGGATCATGAAATGGGTGAGATTATTGGCCTAAAAGCTTGGTATTGTGATTCCACCTATCGATATACCGTTACCGAGAATGTTCAGCCAGTGATTATATCCGGTAAAAATATAAAGAGACCTGCTGGAGATCCAAAAGCGAACAAGGAACGCTATTATATTATAGGTCATGGAAGCCATTTGTTCGATACCGCAAGATATCTAGGTGGAAATATTGTAAGTTTGAAAGCATGGAATACGCAAAAGTTCGGTGCCTATTGTTGGTTTATTACTGCGGAGTTTGAAAGCGGCTTTGTAGCTCAATTGGATTTGACCATTGCGGTTCGGATGGATTGGCATGAAGGATTCCAAATTTATGGTGAATTCGGATCAGTAGTAGGAAAGACATATAACCCGTGGACATTAAAATCAAGCGATGTAGAAATTTTCAAAGCTAGTGATAACAGCTACCATAGACCGCTTGGAGCAGATGGTCATTTTTATAGATTGCAGATTGAAGGTTTCGCAGATTCAGTTCTGCATAATAAGCCAGGTGTAGGTGCAACGATTGAAGATGGGATTGCTACGATGAGAGCGATGCTCGCTGTTGAAGAATCGGTAAAGACCGGAAATACAATTTATCTAAGTGACGTTTCTGGTCCTTTGTAAAGGAGGGGAGAATATGCCTTACTTTACCTACGAGCACATTCGATTTTATTATGAAGATGATGGAGGGGATGGAGAGCCGTTTATTTTTCTTCATGGTCTGGGCGGTGACATTAATCAAACTTTCGGTTTAATGAAGCAAACAGATCACATACGAAGGATCTCACTAGATTTTAGAGGTCATGGAAAGACTGTGGCGTTTGGACATGCGGATGATTTTTCTTTTAAACAATTCGCCGAAGATGTGATGGCTTTAACGAAACACCTTCATATCCGTTCATTTAATATTGGAGGGATTTCCACAGGTGCTGGAGTGTCGCTTCATTTGGCATTGAGGTACCCGGGTAGCGTTAAGAAGCTTATTTTGTCACGTCCAGCCTGGAAGGATAAGCCGCAAGAGGTGTTGATTCGTGAAGCCTACGCCAAAGTTCATGATGTACTGCAGGATACAGATCCTCTGACCGCTCAAAATAGATACGAAAATTCAGAGGTTTATAAATCTATAAATTCAATATCTACTTATGCGGGTGAATCCCTATTAGGGCAGTTTAAATATCCTTATGTAAAAGAAACCTCGATGAAGTTTGTGAAGCTGCCAAAGGATTGTCCTAATCATGATCGTGAGGCTTGGAAGAACTTAAAGCTGCCCACATTGATCCTTGCTAGTCAACTTGATCCAATTCATCCATACGCCTACGGACGATTACTCTCAGAATATATCCCAAACGCTCAATTTATTGAGATTACTTCGAAAACGATCAGTAGTAAGCAACATAATCAAGATTCTTATGAGGCTATTGAGAACTTTTTAAATGAAAGATGAGCACAAGCTTCAAAGGTGTTCATCTTTTTTTGTACAAATTTTGAAAGTATCTATACTGTAATTACGTTAACGCCGAGTTTGTTATATGTATCAACAATTTTATTGTCTACTATACCTTCAGTGATTAAATAGTCTAACGCGGATACCTTGGCTACAAAAAAAGTAGATATTTTCTCCAGCTTTTCTTTTGTAGCTATGGCGATAACCATGGAGGATTGTTCAAAAAGTTGATTCTTAATGATAGATTCCTCATAAGAGGGAACAGTTATGCCCACCTTTGAATCCAGCGTGGATACGCCAAGGATTGTTAGATCCAAATGGATTTGCTGTATCGCTCTAAGCGTTGCGGCTCCGAATAACACTTGGTTCTTTTTATCGAGGTCTCCACCTAACAAGGTTATACTAGCTTTGGACAACCGGCACAGCGATAACGCAATTGAGGGGGAATTGGTAATAATTCTTCCATCAAAATGCTCAGGGATGTTCTCAGCTACTTTTAAATTTGTGGACCCGCCATCAATAAAAATAACCTTTGCATTCTCAATAAGCGTGCAAGCTCGTTTAGCTAAGTCAGCTTTGGTCTGGCTATTAAATTCTACACGTGAATTGAAATCTTTCATGTCACTAATAAGGCTATGAGCACCACCATGAATTCGTTTGAGAAGTCCCAGCTTCGATAAGCTTTGTAAATCTTTTCGTATGGTATCTTCTGTTACATTTAATTCCTGTGTTAATTCTTGGACAACGACGCGGCCTTCGGTCTCTACTTTTTTTAGGATATACGCCTGTCTGTCAGCTTTTAGCACCGATCCACCTCTTTTCACAAAATGCTTTAAAGGTTGTACTTAACGTTACTATTTTACTACATATGAAATGAATTTGAAAAAAATCAATCGTTTTTACGTTCAACTCCGTCTTACTTATAGATATATGAGGTGGATGCATCTTCCTGATAGAAGATAGAGGGGGTGGTGGAAGGTGGAAAACATAATGGATGAAGTCAGAATGGTAGATTTTGCGCAAATGGATGAAGAAGCTTTTTTTAGTCGATTGTATGTGGAGCATCGAAAAATGTACGCTATTGCCTACAGTTATCTGCGAACAGAGGCAGACACGCTGGAGGTGATCCAAGAAGCGTCATGCAGGGCATGGATGAAACGTAAAAAATTAAAGGATGAACAGTCCTTCACACCTTGGCTGATCCGAATAACGATCAATTGCTGCATGGATGAGCTACGGCGCAAAAAGCGTGTGATTGTAGCGGAGAAGATGGTGGAGGAAGCGGCACAGGAAATGAAGAGTAATGACCGAATTGATCTGGAGCGTGCGATGAATCGGATAAAACCTAAATACCGGCATGTTGTAACGCTTAAATACTACCATGACATGACCACTGTCGAAATTGCCAAAGTGTTAAAAAGACCAGAAGGTACCATTAAGACTTGGCTGCGAGAGGGACTCAAACAGCTTAGGAGCTATTTATAGCAATATTGGAGGTGAACGCGGAATGACAGAAAAAGAAGAACGTATTCTACATAAGAACATCGATGAAGTGCAACAAAATGTCGAAGCAATACAGGAGATGAAAATTTACAACGCCATGAGAAAAGGAATAGCAAAAGGGAAAAAGCAAGAGAAACGGCGCATTTATACTGCAGGAATGGGTGTCGTTGCAGCTGCAGCGGTTGCGTTACTGGTTACATATTCAACAATCGGATTACCGAATAAGGGAGTGGCGCAACCTTCAGTACAATCAGCAAGCACTAAAAACACGGATAATTTCAAAGCTTATCGCTCGTTCTCAAGGTTAGAGCCTGCATTAGCCAGTGCCCTTGAGCAGAATCTCGTTGTGCCGGTCGGTCAAAGTGCGGAAAACAAGGGTTACCGAATAGATGTGACAGGTGCCGTTACAGATGGACGGAAGGTTTATGTTTTATACAGTGTTCAGAACAATACGGACGAAGTAGTTATACACGCGGATTTTGAGCTTCAATTTGAAGGGATACAGGAGTCGCCTCTTCACAAAGGTGCATCATTAAGTATGCTCGCTAGTGAGAGCCGAATTCAACCCGGACAGTCTATGGATTTTATATACTCCACTAATCTTTCACCATCTGTAAAATATCCAAAGAAAGTCAACTATAATATAATTCTTACCGAAACTTCAGATAAGGCTCTCCTATCCAGTAGTAATAAGTATCGGACTAGCCTAGATGTTGCTTTCGAGCTTGATCCTGACATGCTCAAAGCACAGGAACGTATGCTGGATACAGACGGAACACTGACAGTGGACGGGCAAAAGATTAGAGTGAATCAAGTGCAGTATACTCCGCTTAGCACCTATGTGGATCTGGAGTATAATCAAAACAATGATAAACAAATTTTTCAATTAATTAATCCAGTACTGATTACTAAAAAAGGGGACACAGTTGAGAAGTTGTATTACCCCGATATCATTAATTCTGACAATTCCGAAGTCTACTCAGACAACTCCAAGTTCACGTTAGTGTTCAAGAATAGTAAGGGCAGCCAGCAGCCGGATTCTGTGACGTTGAAAGCATTCGGAATTTCGGCAGTCGAAAAGGATCAAATGAAAATTGTCGTGGATCTTAACAAATATCAGCTTATTGAAGCGCCCGGAACTGGACTTGAGTTAGTCACGCCAAAACAAGAGAATAATGTAGAGGAAGGAGAAATCCTCCTAAGACGTAATCTTGAGAATGCTCAATATTTAGAAGGCTCTACTAGACTTGCTGAGACTTTTACTGACGCAAAAGGGAAGGTACATAATAGAGCAACTTCCACAAGCAGCTTCAGCAGCTATACGACTTCTAAGGATGGGTCAGCCGTGAACGAGTTTGGATATAATTTTGGTGCGGAAGCGAAGAACTATCCTCAGCCATTAACGATAACGTTAGAGAAATATACAAATCCAATTATGGATACGCAGGCTGTGGAGTTGTACTCGAAGAATTAGAAAGCAATGAATGATTAAACAAAAGATTGAATTTTATATTAACTCTTTTAGCCGTTGATAATTCTATCAACGGTTTTTCTGTGACCCCACATCTTCATTCTTTGAAATTTAAGAAATACTTAATATATACCGTACTTCTTTTTAAAAAGTTTTACTTATTCTAAGTACATGAAGGAGGTTACTGAAAGAATGATAAACCCAATTATGAAGAAATGGCTCCGAAAGGATGGCTCAGCGGCAATAATGTTCCTGGCACCAAGCGGTATCGGATTCGCGATGTTTTACCTTATACCGTTTGTTATGGGAGTATTCTATTCTTTTATGGACAGCACGATAGAGGGCCACTTTGTAGGGTTTGATAATTACCGAGAGCTGCTAGATAGCGATTCTTTCCGTAAAGCAGCATCTAATACATTTTATTTTAGCGTGATAAGTGTTCCACTAATGCTTGTGCTCTCGTTAGGATTAGCGATGTTATTGAATAAAAATACATATCTTCGGAATTGGCTGAGGACTGGATACGTGTTGCCGCTTGTCGTACCTGTCGCCTCCATCATTCTGATCTGGCAGATGCTCTTCGATTGGAATGGATCGCTTAACGCCTGGCTGAACAACTTCGGTATCGATCGTGTGGATTGGATGAAGACGGATGCAGCTAGAAATGTAATCATTGTTGTTTATTTATGGAAGAACATCGGTTATAACGTGATTTTATTCTTGGCGGGATTGCAGCAAATTCCAAAGGATTATTATGAAACGGCTCAAATTGAAGGTGCTGGACGATTACGGCAGTTTCGCAGTATTACGCTTGTCTATCTAACCTCTTCGATGTTTTTTGTGGTCATTATGTCGATCATTAATTCATTCAAAGTGTTTCGAGAAACGTACTTGATCGCAGGCGAGTATCCGCATGACAGTATCTACATGCTGCAGCATTATATGAACAATATGTTCATGTCGCTCGATGTTCAGAAGCTGACTGCTGCGGCGACCTTAATGTTTGGTTGTATTTTATTGATCGTGTTGGGATTGTTTGCATTTGAACGGAGGCATAGACAATTCATGGAATAGGGGTGAAAAGGTTGTGCCAGTTGTCAAAGTGTTGCGAAAAGGGACATTAACATTCGTCATGGCTATTATTGCAGTCTTGTTATTATTCCCAATTGTGATCACATTCACAAATTCTCTTATGACAGAGAAAGAAATTGAGATCAATTATGGACCTATCGGGCAGATGAATGAGGTGATTGAAGGGAGAGAAGATCCTTTTGTAAATTTAAAATTGCTGCCGGATCAAGTGTCCTTGGACCAGTATACTAAGGTTCTCCTAGACAACCCTAAATATCTGACGATGTTCTGGAACTCAGTATTCATGGTTGTGCCCATCATTGCAGGGCAAACATTGGTAGCAGCACTCGCTGCCTATGCTTTCTCGAAGCTGAAATTCCGGGGACGAGATCCTTTGTTTCTTATTTATGTCCTAACGATGCTTATGCCTTTCCAAGTGACGCTAGTACCGAACTATATTATGGCGGATAAGCTAGGAATATTAGATAGTTCATATGCAATTATATTGCCTGGAATTTTCGCAGCTTTTGGTGTGTTTATGCTCAGACAGTTCATGCTAGATATACCGTATGCGTATATCGAAGCAAGCAAAATGGATGGTGCTGGACATTTTCTGATCTTCTACAAGATTATTATTCCGATGATTAAACCTGGTCTGGCAGCACTCGTCATATTATTGTTCGTGGATTATTGGAATATGGTAGAGCAGCCGCTTATTTTTCTAAATGATCCGTTTAAGCAGCCATTGTCAGTCTTTTTATCGAGGATCAATGAAGGCGAGAGAGGAATTGCTTTTGCTGCATCCATACTTTATATGGCTCCGATGGTGATGCTGTTTCTGTATGCGGAATCGTATTTTATTGAAGGCGTTCAATTGTCTGGTATCAAAGGTTGATTGGAGGAGAATGACGGGATATGGAGTTAGGTATAGAGTCGACTGATCGTAGGCGTAAACGAAATATTCAAGTCGTCTTCATGGTTTTTATGGGATTATTGTTGTTTTTTACATTGTTCAGTAACACAATACAATCTTTGACCTTGCCGAAAGTTAGAACCGAAAAACCAACAAAGGGAAATCTTTTATTTACGATTGAAGGTAGTGGGATATTGCAGCCACTTGCTGAAGTTAAACTTTCGAATACTTCCGGACTAAAGGTCGAACAAATTCTAGTGAAAGAAGGAGAACGTGTAAAAAAGGGACAAAAGCTTATTATCTATGAGAGCAAAACGGCTGAGCAAGAATTGAAAGATGAAATAACAAATTTAGAAAAGCAGAAAATTGATCAACAGAATAGGCAAGATCAGTACATCCAATCCGCACTGGAGGAGGATGAATTCAAAATCAGAAATGCAAGACGTGATATTGAAAAAGGTAAATTAGATATCTTAGCTCAGGAAAATAAGATTAGCGGGCTAAGAAATCGTCTAACTACTGAAAAACAACTATTTTCTCCTTTCGATGGTCTGATTTCAAAACTGAATGCCGTCGAAGGGTTAGCTTCAATGGGAGAACCGGATGTAATTGTATCCAACAGTAGTCGGGGTTACAGATTGGATATTATTATGGATTCCGTGCATTTGTCCAATTTAGAGATTTCTGCTGGAGAAAAGATAGAGGTTGAGGTTTATATGAATCATGGACAAGAAGCCCGGACCCTAAACGGCTCCATTGAAGAAATTTCGAATTCAGAGTCACGTACTGATAGCCCCTCTAGTAATGAGACCGGGAAGACTCAAACCATTCCTCAAAAGAATCTGAGAATAAAAGTCGTTGATCCAGAACTTAAAGGAGGTGAACAGGCTCGGATCAAAATCGAAAAACATTCACTCCAAGAGGGATTACTCCTATCCAATGAAGCTATTCATGAGGATCGCGAAGGTTTGTTTATCTATAAAGTTGACGAGCAGCGGGGGGCACTAGGCAATGTCTTTGTCGCTCAAAAAGTTCGTATTCACTCCAGTGAAAAAAACGAGAAAGAAACGATGATTCAATCGGATATTCTCTATGAGGAGGATTCAATTATTCTGGAAAGTAATGAACCTCTTGAAGATGGGAACCGAGTTCGACTGCAATAAGAAATCATATAAACGAGAAAATAGGAGGAGGAAATCAAATGATTAAAAGGTCTATTTTTGTTCTATTAATGGGTGCTTTGATAATGACAACGGCATGTAATTCCGGAGGTAATGAGAAAGTGGAAAGCACGGGGGAAACGACAACTGAAGAGGGAAAGACAATCTTGACTCTATCCCTAGCAGAATCGAGTGCATTCTATCAGGCGTTAGAAAAAAAGTTTGAAGCGAAATACCCGGATATCGACCTACAAATTAAGGCATATAAAGAAGTAGGAAATGAGTGGGGAGAGAATGGTTATGTAGAATATAAAAAAACAACGAATACAGCCCTACTCTCTGGAAAAGGTGCAGATATTTTTGATGTAAGCGCCTTTTCAATCAATGATTATGTGAGTAAAAAGTTGCTTGTGAACATGAATGATATATTTGAACACGATAAAACGGTAAATAAGAGTGATTTAGAAATGAATGTTTTGGACGCAATGAAGGTAAACGACGGCCTATATTTCATTCCTACCGGGTTCGCTTTTAGAGCGTTCATAGGTGATGGGAATATGATTAAGAACTCTAATGTGAAGATTGATGATAAGAAGTGGAATTGGAAAGAGTTTGGAGAGCTATCGAAGGAAATTATACAACAGGCTGGGAAGGACGGTAAAAACAAACTGTATGCCTTAACGGATTACCCAGCGGAAATGACACTCCAAGAAATGGCTATTGATAATTATAATTTGTTTGTTGATAGTGAAGCGAAACAAGCGAAGTTCGACTCGCCTGATTTTGTGGAGCTGTTGGAACAAGTCAAGAAAATGTATAAAGAACAAGTTTTGACTGCGGAGCCAGCGGAGATAGGTAATCAGCTATTTAACTCCATCGTTATAGGGTCACCAACAGACTTTATCGATGGTCCATATTCTTACTTTGAAAATCCGGTGTACCTTCAAAAGCCACATGCAGGTCAGACTGGTGGTATGAGAATCATTCCTTCATCTTCGCTCGCCATACAAGCCAATACTCCGGTGAAGGAAGAAGCTTATAAGTTTATGACCTTCTTGTTATCTGAAGAAGCACAGTCATTGCAAGATAGAGAAGGATTCTCTTTGCTCCAATCCGTGAACGATAAGAATTTAAACGAGATACAGGAAAAGATGAAAAGTGGAGCATACAAGCTTCCAACCGGAAAAGCAGCTAAGGTTTCTGATGAAGAATTTACTAAGTTTAAAGAAATCATTCATACAGTAGATCAATATGCAGAACTGAATACTAAAGTGCTTTCTATTATTGGAGAGGAGTCCTTATCATTCTTCAGTGGACAAAAATCTGCGGAAGCTGTTGCAAAGTTGATCCAGAATCGAGTAACAATCGTTCTAAACGAATAGATGTATTAAACAGGATTTTGTATAAAGGAGGGGGACTCATGTACAAATCACTAAAGACATATGCTGTAGTTCTGCTCAGCGCAATACTATTAAGCCAACCTTTTTCAAACAGCACATATGCAGCATCGACAAGTGCTTCAGCTACAGCGGTATTCACGCTGGACAAACTTGGTACGATCGCTTTAAAAAACAATGTCAACGTGAAGCTAATAGATATGGATATTATTGAGCAACCGAGCGGCAATATACTTATATACACACTTAGTTATAGCAATGGTAGCAGCTATAGTGTAGCTCACGTTGATTATTTTTCAAGGGTTACTACAACTGGGGGGGCTGTCATTCAAGGCAAACCTGTCACGAGAGATGTCACCAAAAAAAACATCCCTCCAAAGAGTAGCCAAATTGTAACTTACTATGTGAATATTGGACAGTCTACTAAATTGAACGGCACTAAAGTGACCCTATTGAAGTGGGATTTCAGTAGCCAGGATTATCAGAAAAAGCTAGGCGAATTCGCCATTCCGGCAAGTTATTCCGTTGTCGTTCCACAAGGCCAGAGCAAGAAGCTCACGATGGATAATCTGCTAGTAAACATCAAAGCGGAAAGTCTACAAAGGCTTAAAAGAAATGGAAAAGTATATATGAGAGTAGGCGTTAGTTTCACGAATTTGGGTAAAAAAGTGCTAAGCGGTTCCACTTATGTTGCTTACCTGAAATCAGCCGGTGGCTCGGTGTTCGAACTTAAACTGGAGGATGCCAGAAGCAGTATCAATGTACAGTCCCAAGAGAAGAAGACGGTTTACTATTTAACAGAAGTTCCTTCCTATATGAAGACTGAACATATGATATTGCAATTTGCACAAGAAGATGAAGCTTTGAAAATAACGCTTCCTGTTAAATCGTTTAAGCTTCCTGCATTAACAACTGTCGACTTTGCTGTGGCTAATTATGCTGTTAAGAATATTTCTGTTAAGAATAATACGGTTGAAACGCAATTGAAGAGTGCTTCCGTATATTCGGAGAATGACTCCGCGAAATGGAATCTTCAATTCCGTCTTAAGAATCTTGGGAATAAACCTATCACTCTACCTGCATACGAGCTTACAGTTAAAGCTGCTGAAGGATTTAGTATTCCGGTAGATTCAAAAGCACTTGCGAATGTAACCTTGAAACCGCTTGAAGACAAGATCGTCAGTCTCAGGGCGGATGTGCCATTAATGCTTAATCAAGGTACCTTAAAGCTAGAGTGGACGGAACCTGCTGTTGATGACAAGGTTATTTTCCCAACTGCGCTGTATAACATACCTTATGCTCTAGAAAACAATAATCTGATAGGACAAGGGTATTCGGTCGAGAATAGGTACGGGAAATTCATGGTGAAACTTGGATCCTATCAGCGTTTGCCTTGGGATGATGGTGATCAAATCGTAACTACTATCAGCATCCGTAACACCGGCTTATCCTCAGTACAGCTACCTTCTTTAAAAGCTATAGTTAAAGCAGGAATGAGTGATCTTAGCAGTACAGCCCAGATCGTGACCACAAATACGCAATCTATGCTTGCTCCTAATGAAGCGACAGAGATCTATGTGATAGCGAGAGTTCCATATACTTATAGTTTCAATCAGCTAAAGATAGTGTTGCAAGACACCTCCGGAGATGAAGTCACGAAGTTTCTCTCTATGAATACAAATTCGCTAAGTAATGTGATCAATACGATTGCTGCAGGTGAATCTTACCAAGTGAACTCGTTAGGCAGAAAAGCAAAAGTTCGCGAGCGTCGGACAACCACTTATAATGAAAACAGTTCTAGCCTGATCTATACGGAACTGGAAATGATTAACGAAGAACCACGCAAGTCGAAACAGGCACAGCTTGTGGCTTATTACAAAACATCTGACAATCAATTTTTCAAGGCGATGGTTAGCCAATCGACAACTCCAACTAACCCAAATGGTAAAAACCTGGTTACAATCTGGAGTAAACTTCCGCAAGGGGTGAATACGTCAGAGCTTGTGCTTTATATTGGGGAAGGGGTTGCTGACGGTAAGCTTACAGATTTAGGGGGGACATCCACTGGATTTATCAATAGTGTTAAATTAGCACTTACCCCTATGACAGTAATCTCACAGAATAATCTAACAAGTGTCGATCTATTCCCATACAACCTTTCGGTTGCAAATGCAGTGGGTACGACTACTGAAGAGAAAGGTACATTAGATATAGTTATGAATTATAGCTTATTCGAAAAAGACGCTTTTGAAGTAGGTGCCTATGAGCATAAGCTAGTCTTAGAAATTATTGACCCTTACGGACAATCCATGGAGAAGACTTTGCAACTGGGGTCTGATTTGCCAATGGGTAAGAATAAATCATACTCCATCTCATTTAATAGTAACTTCCACAAAATATTAAGGGGAGGAAGCGTTCGTATAAATCTATATGATGAATTTCAGGGTCATAGGATGTTGTTAGGGAGTCAGTCTTACCCGTTAAATTACGTTTCATCTGAACCGAGAACAACTAAAAACACTGACAATTAAAATTGTAGTGAGCTGGGTTAAGAACCAAGTCAAATGTGTTGGCATAATTGCCAGCACTTTTTTTAATTCTCGCATATACTTATGAACTTTTTATGGAAATTCCTTCAATGTATGTTCTTTACATTGACTGTTCTCAGTCTTTTCGTTAAGATTACCTCTGCGCTTCAATGCCAAAAAGCAAAAAAGCTTAAAAGTGTGGAAGCGTTCGATCATTATTTTATACCCAATACAATGTTAAGGAGCATTATTTTCATGGAACGACAGCTTAGTTTCTCAAAAAGCATGATCATCATCGTTTTTATTTTAGCACTTCTATTTGTATCCATCTTTCTATTGAAAGCGGAGCCGCATCTACCGCTTCTCGTAACTACAATAGGCACGGCCGTCTTACTAGGAATGTTTGGTTTCTCTTGGAAGAAGATCGAATCAGCCATTATTCATGGGATACAAACGGCCATAATGCCAATTCTTATCCTCATGCTGATTGGAATTCTGATCGCTGTGTGGATGATGAGCGGTACAGTACCGTCGCTTTTATATTATGGTATGGATTATATTAATCCGGATTATTTTGCGGTGAGCGCATTATATGTCACGATCATCGTCTCGATGTTCACTGGAAGCTCCTTCACGACAGTAAGCACCATCGGCGTTGCTTTAATGGGAATTGCAGTAACTACGGGGATTTCCCCAACTTTGGCTGCTGGAGCAATTATCAGTGGGGCTTGTTTTGGTGATAAAATGTCGCCACTTTCCGATACAACGAATTTTGCACCTGCAGTAGCGGGTATATCCTTGTTTACACATATTCGTAATATGGCATACACTACGGTGCCGGCGCTTGTTATCACCACTCTCTTTTTTCTGTTCGCTCCAAAGGGGAATTCGATCGACTTATCCTCGATTAAAGACATTAAGCTTGCGTTACAAGATGGATTTCATATTCATTGGTTAACGCTGCTATCTCCGCTAGCTGTCATCGCTTGTTCGATCAAGCGGATACCGATCCTGCCTACGTTAGTTGTTGGTATTGTCAGTGGTCTTCTTGTGACGGCTTTGATTCAGCAGCAGACTGAAATCGATGTCTGGTTTAGTGTAATGCAGAGTGGATATAACAGTAATATCGCGAATGAAATGGTTGCTTCTATCGTGAACCGCGGAGGAATGCAATCGATGATGTGGTCGGTATCTTTAATCTTAATTGCATTATCTTTAGGTGGTTTGATTCAGCATTGTGGCGTCATCGAGGCCTTTTTCCGTAAACTCATTCAACCACTCAAGCGTAAAAGCAGCATTGTACTGATGAGCGGAGCGTCATCCATAGCGGTAAATGGCATGACGGGTGAACAGTATCTTTCGATTCTTTTGCCAGGTCAAATGTTCAAAGATGAATATAATCGCCGTGGCATTCCAGCAAAGACACTGTCCCGTACGCTAGAAGATTGCGGTACTCTCGTTAATCCATTGATTCCATGGGGTGTCAGTGGTGCCTTCTTCGCAGTGACTCTGGGTGTACCCGTGATAGAATATGCGCCTTATGCAACTTTCTTATGGTTAAGTCCATTCATCACGTTTGCTTACGCGTTGATCCCTAGATTACAAAGGAACTCATTGGGTAAAGATTAAGAAATCTCAAGATAATGGACACCTAATGCATTGATTCAACGTATATAAAGAATACTATGCGTTGAGTCAATGTGATCAAGCTAGTGATCTAAGCTTAAAAAGTGGTCAATTTATCGGAGGTAATAACAGTGAGTCGCAGTAAGTTACAGGATAGAATCAGATTAGCTAATGTCGAGACTAAGCACGCAGAACAATTTAATAATCTATTACGTTATGTATTTCAAGTGACCAATCGTGATCTGCAAATCTTTGGCTGGGAGAATCGTGAAATCACTCAGGCTAAGTTGCCAGTTCTTAAGTATGCTGATGTTGTAGGTTGGTTTGATGGAGACAAGCTCATCTCTCAGTTAGCCGTATACCCATTTCAGGTTAATATTTTTGGGCATATCTATGAGATGGGTGGATTAACGGGTGTTGGAACCTATCCAGAATATGCCAATTTGGGTTTAATGAATAAACTAATGCTTCATGCTTTAACTAAAATGCGGGATCGTAAACAATCGATATCTTATCTTTATCCGTATTCAATCCCTTATTATAGAAGAAAAGGCTGGGAAATCATCACTGATAAAATCTCATTTGAAGTGCCAGATACACAGTTGCCAAAAATGAGAAATGTCCCAGGAAATGTGGAACGTGTATCCATTGAACATCCAGATATCAAAGTGATTTATGATCAGTTTGCCGTGCAGCATCATGGGGCGATGATTCGTAATGAGTTAGCTTGGGAAGAATATTTGCGGTGGGATTTAGATGATATGACGGTAGGTATTTATTACAATAACAACGATGAACCCATGGGGTACTTGTTGTATTGGGTCGCCGAAGAAATATTTTATATCAAAGAGATGGTATACATTGTTGAAGAGGCTCGAACGGGCTTGTGGAATTTTATTAGTGCGCACTTTTCAATGATTAAGCTGGTTAAAGGGGATATTTATAAAGGAGAACCGTTGTCATTCATATTAGATGATGGGGATATCAAGGAAACGATCGCTCCATACTTTATGGCACGGATTGTAGATGTCCGTTTATTTATCGAACAGTATCCTTTTAAACGGCAGGACAAAGACTGTGAGCTCATTTTTAACTTAAGCGATCCGATGCTGGAATGGAATCGAGGGACATTTTCATTAACTGTAGATAAAGAAGGGAAGGGAACCCTGCGAGAAGGGGGATTAAATCCTTCACTTACGATTGATATTCCTACCTTAACAACCATGTTAATGGGCTATAAGCGGCCAACCTACCTGGCTCGCATCGGACGTATTCAGACGGATGAAGCTACGATTCATTTGCTGGAAGGACTGATTAGACCAGAGCATCCTTATTTCTCTGATTATTTTTAAAATAGGTGAACCTTTGAAGCATACTCTAATGAGTGTGCTTTTTTGCTCTTTTTATAGTAGAATAGTCTCTCAGCAACACAATATGATATGAGGTGTAAGCATGGCAATTAATTTTACTAAACCAATGATCACTAAATTACAACAAGAAATTACCGAGCTCGAAAACAAAATCAAGAGCACACAGAACAAAAAAGAAAAATCTAAATTTAAAATTAATCAATTAGAACAGGATATGAAATTTAGCAAGTCTCACACAGATTTGAGCAGTAAAATGTCGCGAATCAAAAAGCTGAATGATGAGATAAAAACCTTAAATCGTATGCAAGCTGATCTGTCAAAAGAATTAACCGCAAAGAAAAACTCGCTAAAGAAACTCCAAGTGAACGAAACCGCACATGTTACGAATGATCCTGCAAAAGGATAAATTGATTATAGTTTATAGCATAAACGCTTACCGTCCTTATAAGGAGTCGAAGGCGTTTATGCTTGTTTTATCGGCTCATCCGTTTCTCCTCGTAACAATGAATTCTCATGCTTATAGGGCGGGTTGACATATTTCTTTTCACCGATGGAGGGGGTCTCCAGGAGCTTGGGAATGGTTGCTAGCTGTGGATGGTGGACTACATATCGAAGCGCCTGAAGGCCGATATATCCATGTCCGATATTTTCGTGCCTGTCTTTTCGCGAGCCGATGATATTCTTTGAATCATTTACGTGAATGACCTTTAGGCGCTCTATTCCAATTATGCGATCAAATTGATCCAATATGCCATCAAAATCTTCCTTCACATTATAACCAGCATCGTGGATATGGCAAGTGTCCATACAAATAGACAGGCGCTCATTGTGCGTCACTCCATCAATAATAGCCGCAAGTTCCTCAAATGTAGTTCCGCATTCACTACCTTTTCCAGCCATGGTCTCTAATGAAACCTGAACATTTCGTTTATTGGCTAACACTTCGTTTAAACCTTCTACGATCCGAGAAATTCCGGCCTGTGGACCCGCACCAACATGGGACCCGGGATGAAGGACAATTTGTGTTGAGCCTAAAGCTTCCGTTCTTATAATTTCTGATTGAAGAAACTCAATACTATGTTCAAAGACTTGATTCGATTGCGTATTCCCTAAGTTAACAATAAACGGAGCATGCACAACAATATTTGAAATGCCGTTAACTCTCATGTGAGCTTGTCCAGCTTCAACATTCAAAGCTTCAATGGGTTTGCGACGTGTATTATGAGGAGCTCCGGTATATATTAGGAAGGTGGTCGCTCCATAAGATGCTGCCTCTTCACTAGCTCGAAGGAGCATTTTTGGTCCAGTCATGGATACATGTGACCCTAGGAGTAAAGTCATCTGGTTCAACGCTTCCTTTCTTCAGAGAAAGAGACCGAAATTTAGTCACTACATGTCTATTAATATTTGTAGAAGGCCCTAATTATATGTATTTCAGCGCAGGCTAGGTTGTCTCGTCCGTCTATCTCATAAGGGAGACAACCTTACCCACCCAGAATGATCGTTATTCAGCAGCGGTGATCGTCTCGCCTTGGATCGGCTTCAATCCGTTCCCCCACCTAACAGGGATAGAACGAGAGTTGAATAAATCCACTCCGTCAGAGATCTGGAAATGTAAATGGGGCTCACTAGAGTTGCCCGAGTTACCCGTCAGCCCAATGATATCACCTTTTTTGACTTTATCGCCTGGCTTAACTGTAATCGAACCTTTTTTGAGATGTGCTAGATGGCTGAATTCACCACCGTGATCGATGACCACGTTATTGCCGGTTGCCTGGTTTGGATTCATAACACCGACAGGTTCATTATCTTTAATATCATTCATAACCGATACGATTGTACCATCTGCAGGGGCGAAGATTTTTTCCCCAAAGGCATAATAACTTTTGTTTTTTAGCGGATCACCTTTATAAGAATAGTTCTCCTTGGCCTGAATGAAATCATAGGCGTAACGCTGGATCTCTACTTCATAATGATAATTTACGAGAACATTTTCTCCGCCCCAAAATACAAACCAGTCACCTTCGAAAGGCAATGCGTATTCATGCTTACTAAGTTTTGTATCGGTTTCAGGGGAAGATGTCAGTTCTTGAATCTGGATTAATGAAATGGTTCCATCCGGTTCAAACATTCCGATGAGCCCTTTATTACCTGTATCACTCAACCAAGTACGTCGATCAAATCCATTAAGCTGCATATCAGATGCTTTGTTCAGTGTCTGGATATCCTTAGTGAATTCCTTAGCGGTCTCAGCTAATTCAGTTTCACTTACCTCATCCTTCAAAGGCTGGCTAAAGTAGGCGTACATTTCTTTATAGTTCCCTTTAAGCAGAAAATTTGGCAGATCATCAGGCAGGAACATTATTTCGTTTGATTCTACAGCTGAACTGGATGTTTGCTCCACTTTCGCATTATTTTTCATATCCGTTTTTCCTCCTCCACAAGCTGTTAATAGTAAGGCAAGTGATCCTATTGCCAAAACTGTTTTTGCTGACATTCAATATCGCCTCCCAATAGTCAAATTATAGCAAATGAGTCTTAGCTCTTCTGAAACACAGTATTAATACGATCTTAACTTTTGGTGTAGTAGACGAATACGAATTAAGCTTCTGTTAAGGTAAGTGCGATTGATAGCGTCAAGAATCATGCTATGATGATAAAAAAAAAGGGCTATTTGGAAAGGGAATTTCACAATGAATGAAGCATCGATTTTACTTGTAGATGATGAGCAATCGCTTTTGGAGATTATGGAGACTGTACTACGCAAGGAAGGTTATTTGAATATTGATACTGCGGTGACGGGTGAAGAAGCGATAAGCGCTTGCGAAGCCAAAAAATATGATTTGATTGTATTGGATGTGATGTTGCCAGGGCGCAGTGGAATTGAAATCTGTCCTTTTATCCGGCAGACGACGGACGCACCTATCCTGTTTCTTACGGCTCGAACCTCTGATTTTGATAAGCTGACCGGATTTGCTATAGGTGGAGATGATTATATCACTAAACCCTTTAATCCACTTGAAGTTGTCGCTCGAATAAAAGCGCAGTTGCGGCGATACTTAAGTTCACCTGCTCCATCAGGTACTGATAAGATCACAGCGACAGTTCACAGCAAATCTGCGAACGTTTACGATTACGGGAGATTTAAACTGGATGAGACGGCAGGGGAGCTGATGGTTGAGGGTGAGTCGGTATCTTGTCCGGCACTTGTATTCCAATTGCTGCTGTTCTTATGTAAACATCCCAATCAAATATTCAGCAAAAGTGAATTATATGAAAAGGTTTGGGGTGAAGAAGCCTTAAGTGATGATAATACGGTCATGGTGCATATTCACCGCATAAGAGAGCGTATAGAAGCTGACCCATCCGATCCGAAGTATATCGTTAATGTTAGAGGTCTTGGGTACAAATTGGTTAAAGTAGAACGCCAAGAATTGTCTGCGCCATGAATATTAAGCGCCGTTTAACGTTAAAGTTTGTTCTACAGCTGGCAATTACGGGCATGGTAGTTCTCGCTATTTCTGCCATAACATTTACTTGGATTTTGCTGCGGTTTCTTGATATTAGTCTCACGCGTGATTTTGCCAATGTGGGTCTTGAACAATTGGTAGAATCTTCTAAGATTGATGAGGATGGCATACATTTTTCTCCGAGTTTACTGGAGCAAGTGAAGAAAAATAAAGGATGGCTACAAAGTCTAAATGAAGATGGGCAAGTTGAGAGTGCCTATAATACACCTAAAGATGTACCCATTCAATATGGTCCTGGCGAAGTAGTTGCCTATTGGACGGGCACTCAGCCGTTTCCTTATAATCTGGCATTATGGATTCAAGAAAAGGATGGTAAACAGCTCGCACTGGTGTATGGTGCGCCTAATGTATTAGGTCCACTATTAAAGAAAGTGAGTGAGGGGACATTTGCTGTTGCGAAAGGGGAACCAGTACTTCCTGATGAACTTGAAAAAGAAATTAAATCGGCCCAAGCTTTTGTTCAACTTATAGATTCAGCAGGCAATGAAGTGGTTTCTTATAATAGACCTAATATGATACCCACTCAGTACTCCGTTCAAGAGCTTGCACTTCGCACCCTGTACAGTGAACGATATGGGTACCATGTTCTTTCTTCTTTTGATAAGGAGTCAGGTCGTACTTGGATCGTGGGAGAACCCAATATCAAAGGGACAGATCCAGGCAAAAAAATGTGGGTACCAGAAGAAGTTAAAGTCGTGATCATCGGTTCATTTGCAATGCTTATCGCTTTATTGATCGCGTTTGTGTTGCTTTCCTTATGGCAAGCACATCGTTTTGGTGCGCCAATGCTGCATATGCTCGTATGGCTCGATTCCATCGGAAATGCCATTTATACAGAGCCAACGGATCGTAAAGGACTTCGTCGTAGTCGAACACCCGCCTTAAAATGGAGGAGAAGGTACCGTGTTTTTGCTGATGTGATGGTTTCAATTGAGAAATTATCGGCAACCTTGAAGAGTGATCAAGTCATGCGGGAGGAGACGGAGAGCTTACGCGAAGAATGGATCGCTGGTGTTACTCATGATTTGAAAACCCCATTATCCTCAATCACAGGATATGCTCATTTACTGGCAGAACCAAAATACGATTGGTCGAAAGAGGAAGTTCGTAAGTTTACAACGACTATGCTAGATAAATCAGCCCATATGGACATGCTGATCAGTGATCTTGCAATGACCTATCGTCTAAAGTCAGGAATTAAACCACCTGAAACGATGGAAGTTGAATTGAACACTTGGCTGCAACAAGCTCTCGAACAAGCTGCTGCCAATCCTGCCTACGGGAAGCAGCGAATAGTATTTCTACCTGCACAAACCGAAGTAAGAGCTCAATTGTATACGCCATGGTTAGAGAGGGTTGTCAACAATTTAACTGCAAATGCGCTGCTCCACAACCCATCGGATACGAAGTTGACCGTTTCGCTTATTCATAAAGATAGGAACACCGGATTTATCATTCAATTTGCTGATGACGGCGATGGAATGGATGAAGAAACAAAGATTCGGCTATTTGAACGATATTATCGAGGAACGGATACAGCGTCTACCTCCAACGGTTCTGGGCTCGGCATGGCGATTTCTAAAGGACTGATCGAATGTATGGGGGGCCAGATTACTGTCGAGAGTCACGTAGGTAAAGGAACGGTTATTAAGTTAATATGGAGCTGATATCTTCATTCAAGCCCTCGCTGTATTCCAACCGGATACCGCGAGGGTTGTTTGTATTTATTAGGATGAGTCAAGGCTATAAAAATAAAGGAGTTGACATCTTTTTTGAATGTAACTACAATGGTTACAGGTTAACAATTATTAAGAGGATAAAATTTATCCTAATTTGAGGAGGATTTTAAAATGAAAATAGCTGTAACAGGAGCAACAGGTCAATTCGGATCATTGGTGATAGAGTCTCTACTTAAAACTGTACCCGCAGGGGACCTTGTAGTTAGTGTCCGGAATCCAGATAAAGCAAGTGATCTTAAAGCGCGTGGTGTGGAAGTCCGTCATGGTGACTTTGATAAGCCGGAAACATTGGATGTAGCGTTTGCCGGTGTGGATCGACTGCTAATTGTATCTTCAGATGGAGATAACGAGACTCGGATTCGCCAACATAAGGCAGCTATTGATGCAGCCGCTAAAGCTGCTGTTGGATTCATTGCCTATACAAGCGTAGGACATGCAGAGAAGAGTGAGCTGTTCCTTGCTGAAGTACACCGTGTAACCGAGGAAGCCATTCGAGCTACCGGAATTCCATACAGTTTCCTTCGCAACAACTGGTACATGGAGAACGAGATTGGATCTATCCAAGGCGTCGTAGCAGGTGCCCCATGGGTAACTTCTGCTGGTAGTGGTAAAGTTGGCTGGGCAGCACGAGGAGATTATGCAGAAGCTGCTGCTAATGTTCTAGCTGGGGAAGGACATGAGAATTCTGTCTATGAATTGTCTGGCAAGCCTTTAACACAAGAAGAATTGACTGGAATTATAAGTGGCGTAATTGGTAAAGAAATTAAAGTGCTGCAAGTTGACGACGAAGCTTATGCGAAAATCATGGCTGAGGTTGGTGTACCAGAAGCTGCTCTGCCATTCGTTGTTGCGATTCAACGTGGTATTCGCGAAGGATGGCTGGATATTGAAAGTGGCGATCTAGAGAAAGTACTGAATCGTCCAGTCACTCCGTTAGCGGATGTTATCAGTGATCTTGTGAATAGTCTGCAAGCTTAAATAATATATCAAGATTTAAGGCTTCTTCTCGGTGAATAACCAGAAGGGGCCTTTTTTGTGTATCGTTAACATCAATGATAAAGGTTTCGTGAAGTAATAATAATGATATAATAGGAAACATATGTGAACTATTGGTGTAATGAAAATGATTGAATTGAAGAGAAGGGGATGAATATCAATGAGGACAAAAATTTGGATGGCTTCTGGTGCAGTAGTTGTTGTTGCTTTAGGGGCAGTTTTATTTGTGGGGGGAAACGATAAAAAATCACCCGCAGTAACCGATACATCTAACGTTAAACAATTAGTGCAGGAATATAGTTCAAGCAGCATGAAAAACCTCTCTGCTTCCATCACTTCAGAGCAGCTTATTGTGACCGACAGCAACAATCAATCAACCAAATATGACTTACCCAAAGATGAGTTTTTTGTTTCCATCGCACCATATGTTAAGAATACACACCCGTGTGCAACACATAGCTTGACTGGATGCCAAGGGGAATTAACAGAACAAGCGTTTAATGTATATGTCGAGGACACTGCGGGCAACGTGGTTGTGGATCAAACTATGAAGTCCCAATCTAACGGATTCATTGATCTTTGGTTACCTCGTGATAAGAAATATAATGTAACTATTGAACAGGATGGTGTAAAAGCGAAAGCCGAGTTATCCACGTTTAAGAGTGATAATACATGTGTAACGACCATGCAATTAGTAGAGAGCATCTAAGCATCAGAGACAGTGAAGTCACTACTTCCTCTGAAAATTCCATATCGGACCTGCCATTTTAAATCCTTCCATTTCATGAAACCTTGATCAAATAGGTTCGAATTATAGGAGGGTTTTTCTATGTAAGAATAAGGTAAAGATTAATTATAGTGATTTTCCACCTCCTGGAAATGGTATAATCTGCTGGATATCAAGAATCGAGTTTTATAGGGAGTGTTGTTATGCTTAGTTTTAAGAATACAACATTTGAAGGGTATCGTCGAAAAACTCAAGGGTGATTCTCTATGAAAAATTTTAGTGTGTACTTCATTTTTGGGAGGAGACAGAGGAATGGATAAAGATCTGATCATCGGGGATGTTTTGCAGGAGTTAGCTGGTACGCGTCGTATGCTGGAGAAGCTGACGCAGGAGCATATGACATGGAAACCACACGAAAAGTCAATGAGTCTCGGTGGGCTATCCACACATCTCGTCAATCTGCTAAACTGGCAATCAGCCATTCTTCTTCACTCGGAGTTTGATTTGGCATCTGTGCCATATCGACGAGAAGCGCTGGAGAGCCCCGCCGCGGTTCTGCAAGAGTTCGATATGAGCGCTCGCAAGATTGAAGAATTAATTTCTGAAAGCAATGTGGAGACGCTTGGTGCGGAGTGGACACTGCGTAATGGCACAGCGGTTATCCGCCGTCAGACACGGGCAGTCGCGCTTCGTACCATCGGCTTGAATCACATGATTCACCACCGGGCACAGCTTGGGGTATATTTCCGACTTCTAAATATACCAGTGCCGGGCCTTTACGGACCCTCTGCAGATGAATTAGCGAACGCCTAATAAATGAATTTCTTAATGAGTTAAGGATCGGAAAGTTGAAAAAAACAAATCGGCATGATAACATGGATACAAATTAATGATCGGAGTTGAAAAGTATAGTGTAGTAATTATTCTTGCGACACATGATGAATAAAACAACAAAAACGGTTTATTTCGTTTGTTTTATTTTTTGTATGCAAGAAAGTTACTACTTCTTTTCACTCGAACAATATATCCTTATCTAACTCCATTTGGGGCTAGATTTGCTGTATTTATTTGAGTCACAAGAAAGTAACTTTCTTGTGGCTTTTATTTTTTTCATACAGGAGGATACTTATATGTCATTAATAAATGTTACAAATCTAACCTTTGCCTATGAGGGCAGCTACGATAACATTTTTGAGAATGTTAACTTTCAAATCGATACTGATTGGAAATTAGGATTTACCGGAAGAAACGGCAGAGGAAAGACCACCTTTCTGAGTTTATTACTCGGAAAATATGAATACAGCGGAAATATTTCTGCCCATATTAGTTTTGAATATTTTCCTTTTCAGGTGGATAACAAGGAGCTTAATACCATTGATGTGATCAGCGAGATTTTTCCGGATTATATTCATTGGAAATTAATGCGTGAACTTTCATTATTAAAGGTGTCTGAAGATGTGTTATATCGGCCCTTTGATTCATTATCTAACGGAGAGCAGACGAAAGTGCTGTTAGCCACTCTATTCATTAAGGAAAATAGCTTCCTATTGATCGATGAACCTACCAATCATTTAGACATGACGGCAAGAAAGCTGGTCAGTGATTATCTCAATACGAAAAGTGGATATATTCTGGTCTCTCATGACAGATCTTTTCTTGATAATTGTGTAGACCATATTTTGTCTATAAATAAGACGAATATAGAAATTCAAAAAGGCAATTTTTCAAGCTGGTGGGAGAATAAAGTCAGACAAGATAACTTTGAGCTGGCAGAGGACGAGAAACTCAGAAGAGATATTAAACGCTTATCTGCTTCTTCTAAACGGACAGGCAACTGGTCACATGAAGTGGAAAAAACAAAAAACGGAACGAGAAATTCCGGCTCAAAGGTGGATAAAGGCTACATTGGACACAAGGCCGCTAAAATGATGAAACGCTCTAAAGCCATTGAGCAAAGACAAAATTCTGCGATCAACGAAAAGTCTAAGCTTCTTAAAAATATCGAAAATTCTGAGAACCTAGAGATTACACGGCTTGACTATCATAAACGTCAACTTGCTGAGCTAGACAATATTTCGATTTTTTACGGTGAAAAAAAGGTTTGTTCAGACGTAAGCTTCACAATCGAGCAGGGTGAGCGTATTGCTCTGTCGGGTAAAAACGGCTCAGGTAAATCAAGTATCATCAAATTGATGTGTGGTGAGGATATAGATTTCACAGGCACTCTCACAAAGGATAATCAGCTTATCATTTCCTACGTATCCCAAGACACCTCTAATCTTCAGGGGAATCTAACGGATTATGCCAGAGACAACGGAATCGATGAAAGTCTGTTTAAATCTATTCTACGAAAGCTTGATTTTTCTAGAATCCAATTTGATAAAGACATATCCACTTACAGTGGTGGTCAAAAGAAAAAAGTACTGATTGCCAAAAGTCTTAGTGAGAAAGCTCATTTGTACATTTGGGATGAACCGCTTAATTTTATTGATGTCATTTCACGTATGCAGATTGAAGAGCTGTTGCTTGAATACACGCCAACTCTTGTTTTTGTGGAGCATGATCGGGAATTTTGCAACAATGTTGCTACGAAAATCGTTGAACTCCACTAAGAACTTTTTCCAAAGATAGTTAATCTCAAAACCACTAGACCAATATAATTATATTAATAAAGTTAATTATTATATATATTCCAGTTTTCCAATGTACTATAATGATATAGATGCATTGTTAGCATGTTATTAAAGGAATGAAGATTTCAAGAAATAACCTATAGAATTGAACAACAGGAGGAAATAAGTTGAGCACACAGAATGTGGGAATTCCATTAGAAGGTTTTGCAGAATTTAGCCGGACAGTAGCCGCTGAAGGTGCAGTGCTGGTGAAGAATGATAATCAGGTTCTTCCGCTTGGCGAAGGTGACAATGTTGCGATTTTCGGCAGATCACAAGTGAATTATTATCGCAGTGGTACTGGTTCCGGCGGTAGTGTCCATGTTACTTATACGACTAATTTATTGGATGGTCTTCGCAGTAAGAAGAACCTTACAGTTAACGAAGAGCTGGCTGCTGTCTATGAAAAGTGGATTGAACAGAATCCATTTGATAATGGTGGAGGCGCATGGGCTGCAGAACCTTGGCATCAGAAGGAAATGTCTTTGAGCAATGAATTGGTTTCCGAAGCTAGAAACAAATCGAATAAAGCCATTCTTGTAATTGGACGCACGGCAGGGGAAGATCAGGATAATGCTGATGCACCGGGCAGCTACCAATTGACAAATGATGAACAGGCAATGCTGAAGCAGGTAACTACATATTTTGAGCAAACAATCGTTGTCCTGAATGTCTCCAACATTATTGATATGAACTGGATGAACGATGAAAGCTATAAATATCCAATTTCAACTGTGATTTATTCATGGCAGGGTGGTATGGAAGGCGGAAATGCGATTGCAGATGTGCTGTCTGGAGAGGTAACTCCAAGTGGTAAACTGACGGATACAATCGCTTATTCCATCAATGATTACCCATCAACACAGAATTACGGCAATGAATTTACGAACTTGTATCAGGAAGATATCTATGTAGGATATCGTTATTTCGAGACATTTTGCCCAGATAAGGTTCAATTTGAATTTGGTTATGGTTTATCTTATACAACTTTTAGTATCGAGCCAGAAGAAGCTAAATTGATTACCAAAGAAGGCGAGTCTTTCATTGAAATCGGCGTAACCGTTACCAATACAGGAACTTCCTTTGCTGGTAAAGAGGTTGTTCAGGTCTATTATGAAGCTCCGCAAGGTAAGCTTGGTAAACCAGCTAAAGCTCTGGTGTCATTCGGTAAGACGAAAGTTCTTGAACCGGGTGAAGCACAGCGCCTTACCGTGAGTTTCTCAGCTCATTCTATGGCTTCTTATGATGACGCAGGCGTAACAGGACATGCTTCTGCCTATGTTCTCGAAGAAGGTACGTACCGCTTGTATGTGGGAACAAGTGTTAAACAAGTGGTGGCAGTAGGTGTTGAGGGTAAAGACGGCTATGTCGTTGAGGCTCTTCAAGTTGTGGAGCAATTGCAAGAAGCGCTCGCGCCTACAGAAAGCTTTACGAGAATGATGCCAGGTGCTCAGAAGGCGGACGGTTCGTACGAGATTGTTTATGTTGAAGTTCCTAAACGTAAAATTTCGTTGGCTGAGCGAATTGAAACTAATCTTCCAGAGACGATCTCACAAACAGGTAATAAAGGATATAAATTAAGAGACGTATATGAACAGAAGGTTAGCATGGAAGCCTTCATTGCACAGCTCAGTGATGAGGATTTGGCTGCAATTGTACGTGGTGAAGGGATGAGCAGTCCTTTAGTTACACCGGGCACGGCTTCTGCATTTGGAGGCGTAAGTGACAGTTTATTTAATCTCGGAATTCCAGTGGCTTGTACAGCTGATGGTCCTTCAGGGATTCGTATGGACAGCGGAGCAAAGGCGACTCAAGTTGCTATCGGAACGCTTCTTGCAGCTACTTGGAATGCGGAATTGGTAGAAGAGCTTTATGTTATGGAAGGGCAAGAGTTGTTAAGAAATAACGTGGATTCCTTGCTTGGACCTGGCCTTAATATCCGACGCAGTCCGCTTAATGGACGTAACTTTGAGTATTTTTCAGAAGATCCTTTGATCTCTGGGGTGTTCGCTGCTGCATGTACTCGCGGTATTTTGAAAGGCGGCTCAACCGCTACGATGAAGCATTTCGCTTGTAACAATCAGGAGAAACATCGTAGTAAAGTAAACGCCGTGGTGTCTGAACGTGCACTTCGTGAGATTTATTTGAAAGGTTTTGAAATCGCCGTGAAGCAGGGCGGTTCGAATTCTATAATGACCTCCTACAATCCAGTTAATGGACACTGGGCGGCTTCGAATTATGATTTGAACACCACGATTCTTCGTGGGGAGTGGGGCTTTAAAGGCATTGTAATGACTGACTGGTGGGCGATCATGAATGATGTAGTTAATGGTGGACCAGCAGATCGGAAATATACAAATTGGATGGTTCGTGCACAAAACGACCTCTATATGGTTGTACCTAACTATGGTTCAGAAATTAACGGATGGAATGATAACACCATTGAGTCCTTGGAAAATGGTACGTTAACCCGTGGAGAGCTCCAACGTTCTGCCATAAACATTTGTGAGTTTATCATGAATGCACCTGTATTCTCGAGAAAACAGGAAATTGTAGAAACTGTAGAGTTCTTTAAAGCTAATCCTTCACTTACTGGAGAACAAGCTCAATCCTTATCACAGAATCCACAGGTTAAACCTGTCGTAGAAGGATCGACTAGCTTTAAAGTGGAACAGGCTGGTCAATACCGTATCCTGGTGCATATCATGTCAACGGAACCTGAGCTGGCTCAAAGTGCGTGCAATGTATCAGTGAATGATCAATTGATGACAACCATTCAAACAAATGGTACTGAAGGTCAGTGGATCAGACAAAAGCTTGTGAAAGTTGAACTCGAAGCAGGTCTTTATGATATGAAATTGGAGTTCATCAAACCAGGTTTGCAGATCGATTGGATTGAATTCAATAAAATCGACTAGGTGTCATGTGTTAATGTTGGAATATTAACCATTTCTAAAAACCGCGATATTTTTTCGCGGTTTTTTTTGTTGTACTTATTGTTGCGGGGGGATCATATATTTCATTTCCACTGCTCTACATGAGTATGGAGGGGTGATTTCAACTCCTTTATCGGATACTAAAATATGAGGAAATTGCCCGGTACACCAACTATGGTGTGTCGGGCTTTTTGCAGATTATATACTTTACAAATACTTGTCTGCATGTACTTGTGTTTGTTCGAATAAGTTAGAAAGTAGGACCAGGACAAACCATAGGTGGAGATGCGTAGAAATGGGGATGCGTAAACAAAGCTTTATTCGTGGCACGTTCATTTTAACCGTGTCGTCATTTTTTACAAAAGGGCTCGGATTTTTGAATGGCGTTTTGCTGGCACGTTTCTTGGGAGCCGAGGGGGTAGGGCTGCTTATGATTGCTCATCCACTGCTACCCTTGTTTATTACGTTGACAGAGCTGGGGCTTCCTGTTGCGATTTCAAAGCTTGTCTCAGAAGCTGAGGTTAAGCAGGATGAAGCGCGAGTAAAGCGAATTCTCAAAGTATCTTTAAGTATTACGGGTACGTTGAGTATTATACTAACTTTAGTGGCTCTATTTGGCTCCAAATGGATCGCGTCGGTTTTTTTAGCCGATCAGCGGGCGTATTATGCTATGGTCGCTATTACGCCGATCATTCCAATTATTGCGATGTCAGCTGTACTGAAAGGTTATTTTCGTGGAAAACAGAACATGAACCCGCTGGCCTTTTCCGATATTATTGAGAATTTGGCGCAAATCATTGTCATTATCGGTGTTGTCAACGTTTTACTGCCTTATGGGATTGCTTATGCAGCCGCGGGCGCTATGGCGGCTTCCGTGATCGGCGAAGGTTTTGGTTTGCTCTATTTGTTTGCTGTCTTCAAATGGGCAAATCGAGGGAAAATCAAACCCGCCCCACCGCCTAATTCAAGTTTTTCACCCAAAGGAGACACTACGTTGAGAGATCTGCTGCGCATCGGCTTACCGATGACAGGCAGCGGTTTTATTCATTCTCTCTATCATGCGTTTCTCCCATTGCTGATTACGAAAAGTCTAGTCCTGTTTGGTGTGGGGGTTGAGATGGCGACTAAGCAATTCGGACTTTTAGCGGGATATGCTCTCCCCATGTTGTTTCTCCCCAGCTTCTTCACACAATCGTTGTCCACTGCATTAATTCCGGCGATCAGCGAAGCAAGTGTGAGCAATAATAGCAAGCTTATGCATAGTCGTATGGATATGGCTATGCGATCCGCGCTTATTGTAGGTCTTCCATGTACAATCATCCTGTACTTATGGGCTGTACCATTAACTACTTTGATCTATCATTCGCCAGAAGCGGGCGAGCTGCTAAGGTTGATTGCCCCCTTATTTTTCCTTTATTATTTTGGAGCACCACTGCAAGCGATTCTTCTTGGTTTGGGGAAAGCATCAACCGTCATGTGGAACCATATTCTTACAAATATTTTTGAAGTGATTGCGATCTTTGTTCTCGGTTCTAATATTGGCATCGAAGGGGTTGCTATAGGGTTCGGACTAGGGCTTTTGCTGCTGACACTGCTGAATTTTATGTCTGTGGCAGGAACGATCGGATTTTATTTTGACTTTCGCATTGTATTCAAGGTGGGCGCTGGAGGAATTATCATGACGATTTGCGGGATGACGGCTCACGGTATACTGGAACGAATGGACCTGGGGCAGATCATTGAACTGTCCGGAGCGCTATTAGTTTCATTGATCACCTATGCTGCAACATTGCAGGTAACCCATGCTTGGGAACGGTCACCGAAACCACCGACGATTACGCCTGTTTCTTGAAAGGGGATATTTCGGTATCATGCTCCAAAAAGTAAATCGAATATGATGTAACCCTCTGTGTAACAGTATGGAGGCGGATGAAGGTAACGGGGAGCAGCGAGGTGTTTAACTGTATTTTGTACAGCTATAATCATTCAAAACAATTGCGCATTGAAAAATACCCCAAATGACTCTCTTTTTAAGGAATAGTTTCACTGGAGTCCGTAACCTAACTGAAAAGCCTAAAAACAGGCAAATAGTGTCTTCTGGGTCAGAAAAGCTCTGAGCTTGATCAAGACTGGGTGATTTAGAAGGAAGTGTAACGGACAAAAGTATTCAACCCCCGGTTCATAACATCAGAGCAACGATTCTCCAATATAGGTTGATCGCTGCTCTGATGTTTTTTACGAATTTTGTTTGAACTGATGAATACATACCGGAGCGGGGTATTGGAAAGGGGAGCTAGATCCAAAAAAGGATTACATAAGGCGCGATCTAGCTTTTATGAGACACCTTGTGAAGTGAAGCAGGACTACGCTAGTTATTACCGAGTATTATCCTTGGCCGTATTTTTTTCTAAAATGACTCAGTGTGAGTAACGGCCAGATATAGCGATAACTATGATAATTGGAATAGAAATTACCGGGGAGACCAGCGCCTGTTGGATAAGAAGTTTTCCAATCCTCTTCATGAATAGACATGATTAATCTTTCAATTCCTTTTTCCACCGCTGCTGTTGATTTCGGCTGAATGGTGATGAGTGCGTCAAGCGCCCATGCGGTTTGGGAAGGCGTACTTTCGCCTAATGGTACATACTTCAAAAGCCGATCACTATGACAAGATTCCCCCCAGCCACCATCCGAATTCTGTATGCTTAGAAGCCAATTCGCTCCTTTTTGCAATGTATCATGTTCCAGTGGCAGGCCAACTGCCTGCAATCCTGTTAAGGCAGCCCAAGTCCCATAGATGTAACAAACGCCCCATCTTCCGTACCATGAGCCATCCTTCTCCTGATGCTGAATCAGCCATTTCACACTTCGCCCGATGAATTCGTTTCGCGTATCAAGGTCGGCAAAGTTCCCGAGATACTCCAAGGTGCGCCCGGTTAGATCTGCCTCCGAGGGATCAATAGCAGCAGATTTAGCCCCATCGATTGCGAGCCAAGTGAGCATTTCTTTATTGGTGTTTTTTTCAAAAGCTGGCCAGCCCCCGTCTTTATTCTGCATCGATAGGACCCAGTTCAGTCCACGATTCCATGACTCTAGATAGGATGGCTGAGTTATTGATAAACTTCGAATGGCTCGTAAAGCAGCGGTCGTATCATCCACATCCGGATTAATCGTATTAGATTCTGAGAAACCCCATCCCCCCGGAGTCGTATCCGGATTATGAATACTCCAATCAGCAGTTTTATGTTGTTGTCTAGTCAGCAGATACGAAGTAGCACGTTGAATCGCGAGATAATGATCGGGAATTTGTGCCTCCTGCAAAGTATAAGCGATTAGAGCCGTATCCCATATCGTTGACGGAGAGTTTTGAATTGTTATTTTACGTTCAGAACGGCATTGCATCGAGGTAAGCCCATCTATTGCATTCGTAATCAGAAGATGCTGCTGGTCATAGTCCAGAGCCAGAAGGGCATACACCATAAGAATTGTACTAGTTGCGTAACTGTATAGAGTCCCGTCTGATTCAATCCGCTGGAGAATAAACTGTTCTGCTTTAGTTCGGGCAACCTCGTGAATGTAGCGAGGACTTCCAAGAAGTCTGCTTAGGCCAGTTTGAATAACGTCCTGCAGCTCATGATATCCACGGGAAGCGGGTTCAACATCTTCAATGCGTGTGTCTATGAGATCAGATAGATCAGGAGCATTCGCTGTTGAGATCGAGAAACGTCGATCGGCCATGATAAGCATAGGCGTGAGATGCACTCTTGAGTAGCCAGAGAACTCAAAATAGTTAATAGGAAAATAAGACGGGAATAACAGAACTTCTAGGGGAATCGAAGAGATCGATAAAGGCCATTTGCTCTGACCAGTAGCTGCGAGAATGACTCTGGTTAGGATGCTAGTTACTTTTCCAATTCCACCTTTGGATTGAATATAATGCTTTGCGCGCAATATCGGCTCATCTGTCACCTTACTGTACCCAGAATAGAGAAGGGCGTAGTAGGCTTCAACCGAGGTGGATAAGTTACCATCTTCTTCATCTCTATACAATTGCCAGAATCCAGCGGACTGTTGCTCAGCAAGAATACGATCATGTAGTTGTCGAATCAGGGCTTCATTCTGTACGTTCAAAATCCGAAAAAGAATGATGACATAGGCATCGATAACGATTCCATTTTCAAAACAAAAGTGCCAAGATCCATCTTGCTGCTGTTGATCAATCAGGAATGCCGTTAAACGCTCGATCTCATTATCTACTGTGCTCAGTATAGAATTCATTCCTTAGGTACCTCCGAGGTCCTTCATTTTTAGTATTATATGATGGATGAGAGGTTGAAATGAAAAAGGACTGTAAAGTTGCTTTATGCAACCTCACAGCCCTTGATACTATGTTAGCTAATCAATCGGTTAATTTTCAATCACGATACGGTTCAGCTTAAGATTTACGGGGGCAGCAATCGTGTCACCAACAGGGCATTTGCTTTCTAAAAATTGTACGAATGCTTCGACCTTCTCGGCAGGGGATGGGGTCTTTATGTAGAATGTATATCGAATATCGGAATAGCCGGGACGGACTTCAGAACGGTTAAAAAATCCATCGAGGTCCAGATCACCTTCCACGTCTACTCTGAAATCTTCAAGCTCTACCTCAAATTTGGAAGCATAAACTCGAGCCACAATAGATTGGCAGGCCCCTAAAGAAGCAAGCAAAGCTTCAACAGGATTCATTCCTGTATCCGTACCCCCAAGATTTTGTGGTTCATCGATGACGAGCTCGAATTGTCTTGCTTTTGTAATGACTTTAACCCCATCTTGTAAATGGGCAGTTGCTTTGAAAGTTTGAACATTTGGCATTTGTCTACACTCCTTCTTCTGGACAACTCAATTATGATTAGATGTTTCGAATTTTATGTAATTCATAGTATTTTTCTAGGAATTGTTTAGATTATAGTTCTATTCTTTGTACCTTGTCAATACTTGATTAGTATTATTTGGATTCTTACATCTTCATGAGTTGGATTTTGTTAAAAAGTATGGGGAGGAGATAAAGTGTCAAATGAAATTGAGCGCTACTTGAACAGTCCTATGGTTAAAATTCTAGGGGGAGCAATAGAGTTAAGAGATGATCGAATAAAAACTAAATGGAAGACTGAAATAAAACCATTTCTTCTTGCACCGAATCCTGTAACGGTGGATCTATACAATATTGTTACTAAAAAAACAACGAAGTCATCCGTCGAAAATCTTAAACCTGTGGTGAATGTTTCTTGGAATGATGCTATTTCTTTCTGTAATCTGCTTTCTCAGAAGGCTGGATTGAAAGAAGCTTATATTATAAGTGACGATGGAGATCATATTATTTGGGATAGGGAAGCGGGTGGCTATCGACTTCCAACAGAAGCAGAGTGGCAATATGCATGTAAAGCAGAAACTACTGGCTATCAATATGGCGAGCTAGATAAGATAGCTTGGTACAATGAAAATTCAGATGGTGAACTCCATGTTGTAGGGTCGAAAGAACCGAATGCATGGGGGCTTTATGATATGTTGGGGAATGTTTGGGAGTGGTGCTGGGATTTATATGATGAACAAGTGTACGGCTCCTATCGGATTTTTCGAGGAGGCAGCTGGGCTGAAGAGGCCAGGGGCTGTGGAGCAACCTGTCGTCGTCGTAGCCATCCCACATTTTGTGTGGATGATCTTGGATTTCGTCTTGGTCGATCTTTATAACATTAATTCGTCTCTACATTAATCAATTCACATTAACACAGAAAATGATTGTTCCTAAAATAGACTTACTACAGGAGGTGCTTCTAGAATTAGAAAGTTTGTAGCTATCTCCGTTGTAATTATTACTCTGCTCGTTCTAGGAATGTACGCAGCACTTCAGTTTAAATATAATTCACTTGAGAAAAACTTAAGAGAATATTTGATCACTGTTGAAGGATACTCTGAATCTGATTTACTGAGTATTAAAGCTAAACTGAGCTCAATGCCGAAGTTCCCTGTATATGTTAGATTTGCTAATGAACCAGATACGGATTATATTTTCACAGACAGAGATGCATCAGATTGGAAGCAACTAGATCCTAAGGAGCCGCAAAGATTAAAGAAGGTTAATCAATAGTTGAGATATAGCAAAAAATCTTGGTCAGTAAAATGAATAGCATCTCTCCAAGCTGACCGCACTCTGTGCGGTTTTTTCTTTGTGGATCTTGCTAATGAAAAAGATAACTTGACAGATAACAATCGGACGTATACATTTGTATACATAAACGAAACGTATACATATGTATACAAATAAAAGGAGGAGTAAATATGCGTGATGGACATTTCGAAAAACGCGGTCATAGAGAACATGGGGAACACAAAGACCGTGGAGAGCATAGAGATCGCGAGCATATGAGCAGACATGGGATGGATTCTATGGATGGTCCCCCCAAAAGTGCTCAAACTTTTCGTCGCGGCAGAGCTCTAGCATTTTTGGAAAAGCTTAATGTGAATCGAGCCACTTTACAGCGGCAGCTGCAAACACCGGAGCTGGATTCGATCAAGCAAGTGATTAGCGGTGAATTGAAGGCAACGGAAGCGATTATTGAAGAGTTTATCCATATTTTTCAGATTCATGAAGTAACGCCGGAAGACAAAACTGTTGGCGAAATTAAAAAAGAGGAGAATGATCAAAAAAATGAAAACCATTGATCTTATAAAAACCCGTAGAAGTATTAAGCAATTTAAGGCGGATTCGATTCATGAGGATGATTTATTGAATTGGCTGGAAGCAGCTAGTTATGCTCCAAACCATCGTATGAACGAACCTTGGGAACTCCTATTTATCGGGCCTGAGACTAGAGCTAAATTAAAGCATAAGACGAATTTTGGAAGTGCTCCTGTCGTTCTTGCTATCTTATCTAAACCTGGTGCAACAGCGTTTGAACGTGACGAGAATGTTATGGCTGCCGCTTGTTTCGCACAGAACTTCTTATTAGCTGCACATGAAGTGGGGGTTGGAGCATATTGGGCTTCTTTAGGTGCTTTACCTCATAATCGTGAAATTCTAGGTGTCCCGCAAGATTACGATGTGATTGGACTATTTGGTATTGGATATCCGGAGGAAATCCCAAATGCTAAACCAAGAACACCGATGAAATCAAAAATCACATATTTATCTTAAAAGGTGATGGAATGTGGAAACTTAAGAGTTACTTAAGGCCATATTGGGTGTGGTCTGTGTTAGCACCACTTATGATGATGCTCGAAGTGTTTATGGATTTGCTTCAACCTACACTAATGGCGAGCATTGTGGATCATGGGATTATGACGAAAGATTTATCACATATTTATTCGACGGGATTGACCATGCTCGGAGTAGCATTTGTCGGTCTAATTGGTGGGGTGGGCTGCACCGTTTTTTCGAGCATCGCCTCACAAAATTTCGGGAATGATTTACGGATTAACCTGTTTGAACATATTCAGAAATTCTCAAACAAGAATCTGGATCAATTGAAGACGGGCTCGTTGATTACTCGTTTAACAAACGATGTGGTACAGCTACAAACCTTTGTTCAGATGATTTTGCGGAATATTCGCTCTCCATTACTATTAATTGGCAGCTTGATAATGGCTATACGGATTAGTCCTTCGCTGACCCTTATCCTTGTCGTTGCCGTGCCATTGCTGGTTGCAATATTATATGGGTTGATTCGACTTTCTTTCCCTTTGTTCGAGAAAATGCAGGTCAAATTAGACGGCGTCAACACAGTATTACAGGAAAATTTATCGGGTATCCGTGTAGTCAAAGCCTTCGTCCGTGCTAAGCATGAACAGAAACGGTTTAATACAGCTAATAAGGATTACACAGAAACTGCGATAAAAGCGGTGCGATTAATGTCGTTAAATATGCCGCTCATGATGCTTGTGCTCAATGTCAGTATCGTAGCTGTTCTTTGGTTTGGTGGGCTGCAGAGCTGGAACGGCTCGCTGCCGGTCGGTCAGCTAATTGCCTTCATTAACTATATCACTCAATTGTTGATGTCTATGCTGATGTTGAGCAATATGCTCACTTTCTTCTCGCGTGCAAAGGTCTCCGCTGATCGGGAGAATGAAGTGTTTTCTACGATCAGCGAGATTACAGACGTAACCGAAGCTAAAAAAGATAAGCTACAAAACGGTCGAATTGTATTTGACAACGTTTCCTTTGCCTATGATCCTGCGGATGAGAACCTCGTTTTAGATGGCATCAATTTCACTGCTGAGCCAGGTGAAACTGTAGCCATTCTTGGAGCCACCGGCGCTGGTAAATCAACCTTGGTGAGCCTCATTCCACGCCTTTACGATGTATCTTCTGGATCAATCACAATTGATGGTTCCGACACTCGGCAAATTTCTTTGGAACATTTACGTCGCAAGATCGGTTACGTTATGCAGCAAGCCATTCTGTTCAGCGGAACAATCCGTGATAATATCCGATATGGCAGACCGGAGGCTACGGATGAAGAAGTGGAACAAGCAGCAAAAGCTGCTGAAGCTCACCATTTTATTTTAGAGCTACCACAGGGTTATGATACAGTGCTTGGCCAACGAGGCATCAACTTGTCCGGTGGGCAGAAGCAGCGGCTTTCGATTGCAAGGGCGTTGTTAATTCAGCCAACAATTCTCATCATGGATGACAGTACGAGCGCGCTCGATGCGGCGACAGAGTCGCGAATTCGGCAAATGTTAAAAAAACGGCTGAGTAGCAGCACTAATATAATGATTGCTCAGCGTGTCACATCAGTGATTGACGCGGACCGCATTTTAATTCTAGAAAATGGCCGAATTGCTGTACAAGGTACACATGATGGTCTAATGAGTAGCAGTGAAATTTATCGAGACATCTGGAAATCGCAGATGAAAGGGGAGGAGGTTCCTTATGTCAAAGCATGATAACGGCATGAACACCCCTCCTATCACTAGAGCAGGCGGATTCGGACCAGCAATAGGACCGGGATCTGGCCCCGGACGCGGCGGCGCTGTGCCAATCGTGCGCGCCAAAAATCAAGCGAGCACCCTTAAACGCATCTGGACTTATTTGAATCGTCAACGGTTCGGGTTAATCATTGTATATGTATTTACTGTGTTGAATGCACTTCTTTCATTGATCGGACCGTATCTCATAGGTAAAGCGATTGATACTGCGGTTATTCCACACGATTATCAGGGTCTTATTCGGTTTTGCATACTCCTTATTGGCATTTATGGGCTAGGCAGTGTAGTTGCCTGGGTGCAAGCATACGTCATGACATCTGTTTCGCAGAATACTGTTTTTGAGCTGCGCCGTGATCTGTTCAGCAAGTATCAGCAGCTGCCCATTAAGTTTTTTGACACTCGTGCTAACGGAGAATTGATGAGCCGGGCAACTAACGATATAGAAAGTGTATCCAGCACACTCAATCAGAGTGTAACCCAATTGTTAAATAGTTTAATTACACTAAGCGGCTCACTCGTTATTATGTTAATGATGAACGTTCCGTTGACTGTAGTCTCATTAATCACGATCCCGCTCGTTTTATTGGCTAGTCGAAAAATCATTGGTTTAAGCCGCACTTATTTTAGAAATCAGCAGCGACATTTAGGTGAACTTGGCGGGTTCATCGAAGAAACCATCAGCGGACAAAAGGTGGTCAAACAATACAGTAGGGAAGAGTCAGAAGTTAAACGATTCCGAAAAATAAGCGGAGAACTGAATAAGGTCAGCATTAAGGCACAAATCGTATCAGGATTAGTGGGACCCGTGATGAACATGATTAATAACCTTGGATTTGCGATCATTGCCGGGGTTGGGGGCTGGATGGCGTTCCATAACATGGCTACGGTTGGTATAATCGTTAGCTTCCTTACCTATTCCAAACAGTTCGGTAGACCCATTTCTGACCTTGCTAACCAGTACAATTTAATTCAATCTGCAATCGCCGGTGCTGAGCGTGTGTTTGAGGTTTTGGAGATGCCGTCCGAATACGGGGATGAAGAAAGTGAGGATCTCCCAAGATTAACAGGGGAGGTTGTTTTTCAGGACGTTTCTTTTGCTTACAAAGCGGATTCCCCGATTCTGTCGGGCGTTACGTTTGAAGCAAAACCTGGGGAGAAAATTGCACTCGTTGGGCCAACAGGAGCAGGTAAGACAACCATCGTTAACCTGCTGATCCGATTCTATGATTTGAATGGCGGTTCCATACGAATTGATGGTCGCGACATCCGAGAGCTGGATAAAAATGCACTTCGTAGTCAACTAGGGATGGTGCTGCAAGATGCGCATGTATTCTCGGGAACGATTCGTGAGAATATTCGGTTTGGCCGACTCGATGCGACCGATCAAGAGATTGAGCAGGCGGCTCAGCTAGCCAATGCGGATGCTTTTATCAAAAGATTGCCGCATGGTTACGAGACCCTCCTCAATGCAGAAGGAAGTAATTTGAGTCATGGTCAGCGCCAGCTGTTAACGATTGCTCGCGCAATTTTAGCTGATCCTGCCATATTAATTCTTGACGAAGCAACCAGTAGCGTGGATACACGTACGGAAATGCACATTCAACAAGCAATGAAGAATTTGATGAAGGGTCGAACAAGCTTTGTAATCGCCCACAGGCTTAGTACGATCCAGGACGCCAATCGCATACTCGTGATCCAGGGTGGAGGAATTGCTGAGCAAGGAAGTCATGAGGAGCTTCTTGCGATGCAGGGCGCCTATTACGAGTTATACAATACCCAGTTCAAACGAGCGATTTAAAGAAACATTTGTATGGCTTATGAAAAAACACTGACTTGGATCAGTGTTTTTTTGTTAGCGAGGTGACCACAGACCATCGAATTGACCGCCGAAACGCTACATTGTATGCTACTACAAGATAATGTAAACAAGGAAGTGATTATTTGAGCCATTCCAGCTATGAACAGCTTGAGACCGAAGGCAAACTACCGTTTGATGTTTCTTTACATAGTGTCAACTTTGTGCCGAATCACTGGCATATGAGTGTGGAGCTGATTTTTGTGCTGTCCGGCAATCTAGAGGTTTCGACCGGAAACCGTCAATATAGGCTTAAAGAAGGCGATATGCTACTCATTAACCAGTGTTACGTGCATGAAGTTATCGGATTAGATCAGAATATCATCGCTACCTTTCAAATCCCAACAACCTATCTTAAGCAGCATATCCACAATGTGGAGAAGATCAGCTTTGAATGTTATTCTGCTGAAGTCGGTCCTGAGAAGCAAAATGGCTTAGATAACATGCGTCAGCTCATGGCTGAAATGGTACAGCTGAAGTACAAAGGTGGAGAAGCCTATGAACTGGGGATGGAAGCACGTATGCTTGGGTTATTCTCTGTTTTGGTCAAACAGTTCAAGCTGCCAAATTCCGGCGAAGCGATGAATATAAAATATATGGAACGAATGATGAGCATCATCACTTATATAGATGAACATTATAAAGACCCGGTGTCGCTGCAGACAATCGCGGAACGAGAGTATTTGTCAGTGCCGTATTTGTCCAAATTTTTTAGTGAGAACATTGGGGTCAACTTCCAGACTTACTTAACCAGCATTCGTTTAAAAAATACCGTAGAAGCCCTTTTAAGAGATCAAGAGCATTCGCTTGCTGAGCTGGCACTTGAGCAGGGCTTTCCAAACGCAAAATCTTTTTACGCTGCATTCAAAAGCCGATATCATATTACACCACATGAGTATCGCAAAAAATATCGGCCTCAAACTCATGCGAAACAGGAAGGTTCTGCTTCCGGCTACTTAGCATTTAATCAATCCAGCGCACTGGGTATTGTTCGGCAATTCCTCCGGCGTAGTCAGTCTCACCAACTTGAACCCGTACATGCGGTTGTTCAGCTGTCTGCGAGTATTCCTTTAGACAGGATTCAGCGGCAAATCCAGCATAGCTGGAAAAATATCATTACGATTAGTAAAGCAAATGAAGGACTTCAAAGTGATGTACAAGCTCATTTGAAATATGTACAAGAGCGGTGTCCGTTTCGCTATTTGCGTTTTCATGGAATTTTTGATGATTCAATGATGGTGTACAGGGAGGATCACGAAGGGCAGGCACATTATAATTTTCGCTTTGTCGATCAGTTGTTTGATTTTTTGTTATCGATCGGCTTGAAGCCTTTTATAGAACTGGGGTTTATGCCTTTTGATCTTGCAGCAGACAGCAGTAAACATGTGTTTTATGAAAAGAGTTACGTGAGTCCGCCTAAATCCATGGACCGCTGGTGTGAATTGGTAGATCGGTTTATTCGCCATTGTCTCTATCGGTACGGTCTTGAAGAGGTGGAAAGCTGGAAGTTTGAATTCTGGAACGAACCGGAATATGGTTTGTTCTGGCCTGCGACGGAAGAAGCGTACAACGAATTGTATGCCCGAACGTTCGAGACCCTTAAATCCATCTCTCTGAACCTTCAGATTGGCGCTCCCGGTAGAATTATTACTCTGAACTCCAATGCGTTTTGTGAACAGTTTTTCGCTTTCTGCAAAGAACGGGGTTGTCTTCCAGACTTTATCCCGTTACATTTTTATCCGCATGAGGACATGGATGATCTGCTTAGTAAAAATTGGGAGCCTAAGGAACGATTAAGTGAAAAAGAAATATCTCCGCTTACAGTAGAGGGGTTCAACAAAGTGTCCCCAAACCCCGATTATTTGAAGGAATCGCTGGAGCGTGAAATCGGACTGCTCGCTGAGCTGGGACTTAACGGACAAGAGCTATATTTAACCGAATGGAATTCAACGGCATTTCATCGCGAACTGACCAATGACACATTATATAAAGCTGCATATATCGTAAAAAATATCATCGAAAATCTCGACAGCATCAGTGGGTTCGGATATTGGGTACTGAGTGACAATATTGAAGAAACAGCGGCTTCATCCCGGATATTTCATGGTGGACTTGGACTTATGGCTCAGTATGGAATTTCGAAAGCGGCTATGAATGCCTATGAAATGCTCGCTAAGCTGGGGAATCGGCTAGTCGCACATGAAGAGGGTTATATCGTGACAGCTGGAAGAGGTGGTTATCAGATTTTGGCTTATAATTACTGTCATTTTGATGATTTGTACGCGCTTGGTGATACTTCATTCATTACACCTACTAGTCGTTATAATGGCTTCAAAAACGAGAGGCTTCTTAAAATTGAGCTCGCTTTAACTGGATTACCATCTAGCAGATATAAGCAAGTGAATCATACGATCAACAGGGCACATGGCAGCAGCTTTGACAAGTGGGTAGAAATGGGGGCTCCACCCGTTCTGACTGCAGAGGACACTGCTTATCTAAAAGCTGCCTCTCTTCCAGGTAGACAGATTCAACTTCTTGAAGTAGGTGAAGAGCTTTCTGTTGTTATTAGAATGGAACCTCATAGCGTAGAGCTCATTGAGCTGACTCCATTGTTTTGAGAAAATGAGTCAATTTTTAAGCTTCATCTTGATGAATGATATTGAAACGCTTTCATTTAGATTAAAAATGAACCTAAAAGTGTGTAATTGACCACCTCTCCTCCAAGAGGTGGTTTATTTTATAATCAAATTGTAAACGTTTTCTAAAAGGACGAGGAGGAATTACAATGACTGGAGCATCGATTAAAGGGCAGGTTCACACCCCTTTTCGTAGATTGACCTTTGGTATTCTGCTTGGTTACGGCATGATGATGCTGGCACTGATGACACCTGCCACCTTGCTGCTGACCTTTAAAATGATTGAAGTGGATCCGAATGGATATACCTCTTCCTATGGACTGGTTGCAGGAATAGGTGCATTCTTTGCTCTTATCGGAAATCCGATTGGCGGTGCACTCAGTGACCGAACCCATCTTTCGTTCGGACGGCGGCGCACGTGGATTATCCTAGGTCCACTAGTTGGCTGTGCTGCGCTGGTATGTACTGGTTTCGCCAAAGAGCCTTGGCAGATCATGATTAGCTGGGCAGTCGCACAATTTTTCTTCAATGTAGGGATGGCAGCCTATACAGCGCTTATTCCAGACCAAGTACCTCAGGAGAAACAAGGGACAATCTCCGGATTAATCGGTCTCACTATTCCAATCGCTATGACGGTAGGGATGATCATGATGACAGTGATGACCTCAGTTTCTTCAGAAATTAAGTGGCTTTTGCTAGGCGTAATCGGCATCATAGGTCCACTTCTCAGTACATTGATTATTAAAGAAGGTAAAGTAGAACTTGTTCCCAAGACACATAATCAAATATCGCTGGGTAAGAAGCTGAGTGCGATTTTTCCTAGTCCACGTAAATTCCCGGAATTCTCTTGGGCTTTCGTATCCAAGTTCCTGATCATGATGGGATATTGTAGCACTTTATACCTCACAGTCATGCTGGTAAACCGGATGGGACTTACGGAAGAGCTGGCCACCGCAAAGGTTGCTACGATTAATATCGTTATGCTAGTGGGTGTTGCAATTACAAGTATCTTCGGTGGGGTGTTGTCAGATAAATTTGGTAAGCAAAAACCATTCCTGATTGTTTCAGGGTTCATCATTGCTATTGGGGTTCTGTTGTTTGCCTTTGTGCCAAGTTATCCGGCCTACATTGCCGGAGCTGCAGTGATCGGATTGGGCTTCGGCTGCTTCTCAGCCGTAGATATGGCACTCGTTGCACGCATTCTTCCAAGTAAAGAGGATTCAGCCAAAGACTTCGGGATTATGAACGTAGCTAATGCCTTGCCACAGTCCATTGTTCCAGCAATCGCTCCTGTGCTGTTAGGCATCGGCAGTTGGACCTTCTTTTACATCTTCCTTGCCTTCTGCACTATACTCGGTATGCTGGCAGTGAAGCCACTTCCAGAAGTGGGAACAGAGAAAAGAGCTCAAACTGCTGAACTAACAGCTGTCGAAGTGCAATCACAAAAAGCCAATCTGGTCTAAGAAAAAAACAAACAAGAAAACAGTGGAGGGAAACCATATGAATCAGAGAGAGACTATTAACACTAGAAGCCTTCATACCATTTCTTACGTAAGCAATAAGGGCGGTCCAACCTTGGGTTATTCCCCTGATTCTGGAGTGCAGATTCTCGAACAGGACGGACTGTTCTTCAAAGATCTGAATCGTAATGGCAAGCTGGATAAATATGAGGACTGGCGATTGACGCCGCAAGAGCGGGCTCAAGATCTAGCTTCACAAATGAGTATTGAACAAATTGCTGGACTCATGCTGTATAGTCGTCATCAATCCATCCCAGCACTTAGTAGCAGCTGGTTCTCAGGAACATATAACGGTAGATCCTATGAGGAGAGCGGAGCTAAGCCTTGGGAGATTACCGATGAACAATTAGCATTTCTGGCACAGGACCATCTGAGACATATTCTGGTGACCACCGTGGAGAGTCCAGAAATAGCTGCTCTGTGGAACAATCAGGTGCAGGCATTTGCAGAAGGAACCGGCCTTGGGATTCCAGCCAACAACAGCTCCGACCCACGCCATGGCTCAGATTCTAGCTCAGAGTTTAATGCTGGAGCTGGTGGGCAAATCTCCATGTGGCCGGAGACGCTGGGCCTTGCGGCAACCTTCGATCCGAAGATCACCTATCGTTTTGGGCAAGTTGCCTCACGTGAGTATCGTGCACTTGGTCTAGGGACGGCGCTATCGCCGCAAATCGATATTGCTACAGATCCGCGATGGTTTCGTTTTAACGGCACTTTTGGCGAGGATTCGAAGTTATCTGCTGACATGGCAAAGGCTTATGTCGGCGGCTTCCAGAGCTCGGAAGATGACCGGGAGATTAACGAAGGCTGGGGATATGACAGCGTGAACGCTATGGTAAAACACTGGCCTGGCGGTGGTTCCGGGGAAGGCGGAAGGGATGCACATTATGCTTGCGGCAAATATGCTGTCTATCCGGGCGGTAACTTTGATGAACATCTTATTCCTTTTACAGAAGGAGCTTTTAAGCTGGATGGCCCAACCAAGCAGGCTTCAGCGGTCATGCCATACTACACAATTTCTACAGATCAAGATCAGTTGAACGGGGAGAATGTCGGAAATTCTTATAGTTCCTATCTTATTACCGATCTGCTTCGGGATAAATACGGTTACGATGGCGTTGTGTGCACAGATTGGCTCATTACAGCAGACGAATCAGATAGTAAGGATTCCTTTCTCAGTGGTAAACCTTGGGGCGTAGAGGGTATGTCTGTCGCAGAACGGCATTACAAGCTCTTGATGGCAGGCGTTGACCAATTCGGCGGCAATAATGAGATGGAGCCCGTCCTTGAAGCATACCGAATGGGAGTAGCTGAGCATGGAGAGGTATGGATGCGGAATCGCTTTGAGCGGTCAGCTGTTCGGCTTCTACTTAATATTTTCCGTCTGGGTCTCTTCGAGAACCCGTATTTGAAGCCTGAGGAGAGCGCTCAGATTGTTGGGAATCCTGAGTTTATGCAATCAGGCTATGAAGCACAGCTGAAGTCGATCGTGCTGCTGAAAAACAAAAATCGGGTATTGCCGTTGGCAGCGAAACAAACCGTATATGTTCCGAAACGTTATACTCCAGCAGGAAAGGATTGGTTCGGCAACCCAACGCCGGAAAAGACAGAATATCCGGTGAACCTGGATGTTGTGTCTAAATATTATCATGTGACAGATCAGCCGGAAAAAGCAGACTTCGCTCTTGTCTTCATAAGCAGTCCTAAATCAGGAGTAGGCTTTAGTCAGGAAGATTCTGAGCAAGGCGGTAACGGCTATGTGCCCATTAGCTTGCAATATAGACCGTACACTGCGGAACATGCTCGGGAGCAGAGCTTAGCTGGAGATGCGCGAGATAACGATGTACTTAACCGTTCTTATAAAGGAAAAACCGTTGTTACGCATAATGAGAGCGATCTGGATCGTGTCCTTGAGGCTCGCAAGCTGATGAAAGACAAACCGGTAATTGTGTCGATGTTATTGTCCAATCCTTCGGTTGTTGCCGAATTTGAGGGAGAGGCTGATGCTATACTTGTTAATTTTGGGTTACAGGATCAAGCACTTATGGAGGTGTTAACGGGTGCCGAGGAGCCTTCGGGATTGCTCCCAGTACAAATGCCATCAGGTATGCAAACGGTAGAAGAGCAGCTGGAAGATGTGGCACATGATATGGAATGTCATGCGGATTCAGAAGGAATTGTATATGATTTTGCCTTTGGAATGAATTGGAATGGTGTTATAGAGGATGAAAGAACGAAGAATTACAGGAAATAAGAACCGTTCTGCGGAAAAATAAAAGCAAAGCACCCCCTGAAGAATTTATCAGGCGGTGCTTTGTATATCAATCGGTTTTTCCGATGGTGGAGCTATAAATTCCTTTCCAACAAAGTCCCAAGTTGTTCAGCCAAGACTTGATGTGTCACAGGCTTCTCATTCTTGAACCACCATTCCACTACCCCTGCATAAGCCGATGCCACAAAACTAATGATAACCTCTTCATTTAATCCGTGGTTTATCCCTTCCGTTACATTTACTTCATGTCTAAACTCTTTTTGAAGAAAGGTTAAGAACCGATTACGGAAATAAGGGGCGCCTTTGCTCGCAAGCATCATAGAGAAAAATGAATAATGATTATCGAAGTATTCCGTCCACTTCAACGTGGCCTCGATGAAATCTAATTCTGCTGCCGATTCGCAAAGTACTCTAAGAACTTCTATATGTTCCTCGATAAGCTTGTCTAACAAATCATATTTATCCTGATAATGAAGATAAATGGTTCCTCGGCTTACATTTGCCTTGTCGGAGAGATCCTGTATGGTAATGTCGTCAAAATTCTTCACGGACATCAGTTCAATAACAGCTTTTTTAAGTGCTTCTTGTGATTTAAGAATCCTTCTATCCACTTTAGACATTTGATTTTCTCCTTACTTTCAAAAAAAATGAACACTTTTATAGGACCTGTTCAGTATTGAACAAAACACACACATCGTACAATTGAATGTCTTCTATAACTGTTTATAATAATAGACTATGGTCTATTAATGAATCAACATATAATATCGAAAGGGAAGAACGTCTACAAAATCTACAGGGAGAAATTGAAAAAAATGGTGGAACAGCCATCTGTAAAGTGACAAACGTTACCTCCCATGTACAAATGGAAGAGCTGGCTGCTTATACACTTGAGAAATTTGGCCAAATTGATGTGAACATCAAAGCACTAATTTTCAGAAAAAAGCGCGATGCGAAAAATGCATCGCGCTTTTTTAACTAAATACTAAGTAATCAATCCCGCCAAATGCAAAATCTGCTTCAGACGATCTATATCCACATAGATATCTTCGAATCCCGGAAAACGAATAGCAGGATCTGGCCAGCCTTGACCATACATCATGTAATAATCAAGAGCGTTATGGTTGCTGATCATCCAATACGTTGGAACGACATGCTGTTCATGAACAATTTCAATAACTTGTGTTCCAGATTGACAAAAAGCCAGATTGGCCAGTCCAGCGCCATGTGCTCCCATGATTACCTTTGCCGAAGCGAATAACTGGATTTGCTGGGCAACCGTCCAATCCTCAAGATAAATAGGTTGAATGCTATATTCTTCAAGGCAGCGTATAACTTCCTCTTCATTGACCAAGCGCCTGGTGCTTGCTTTGTTTCGAGAAATATAAATACGCTCAGGTGTAGCGAGTGTTGATTCCCTATGAGGCAGTAATAATTTACGTAGCGTATCCGTGGTCCACGGGGGATAGTGGGAATTCATCATCAAAGAAGGGACAAGTAGCTGATCAGCTTCAAAGTAAGTTTGAGGATTTGTCCGGATTACTGAAGACTCTGATATACCGAGCATAGCCCAGGTTTGTTCCACAAATGGTCCATATGGATTTGGATTCATGATGATAGAGGTATAAGGAATTCCACTCGTTTTGAGCATCGCCAGCCTAGGGAGCACATCATACAACCAGTGGAAATAGTTATGGCTTCCGCAAAACGTCAACACAGCCACGGTTCCTTCTAAATATTGAAGTTTTGGATCATTCCACCGATGGAACACAGGGTGCTCCTCTGCTTCTAGCATTCTATTTTGAACGGCGTCATATTCTTGTGACAGATCAAAGATCAGCTTTCCCTCCGGAGACAGAACAGCACCAGATTCTCCCCATACCCTTCCACTCGAGATGGTGGCTACGTATCCGCCAAACGGCTGTAAACAATAAGGCGTCAGTGCAGGATGAATACTCGATTCAATGCATTTAGGAGCGGTGAACTCGGCCACCTGACCGAAATCAAACGGAATAACCTGTCCAGCTTCATGGATAGTTCTTTTTTGTCCCCATGCTGTTTCAAGTTCCAAGACGCTCCGGTAATATCCAGAGGGCGCTCCCCCGTTCACAGAAAAACTCATCGTTTCACCTCTTTTGACCAATTAGAACTCCAGAAACATCATTAAGCTATTCTATGGAACAAAGAACTTAACGACACAATTCCTTCTGAAAAGGGCGAGTGAACAGAGTTTGAAGGAGTCAATTTTATAAATAGCTTGACTTGGAGTGAACTCCAAGTGAAATAATAACAGTTATCAGCAAGTGAACCTTACCATCTATTGAAAGAGAGGAATCATTGTAAATGGACTATGTGAAACTTGGCAATACTGGGTTAGATGTATCCAGGTTGTGTCTAGGCTGTATGAGTTTTGGGGTAGCAGAACGTTGGATCCATCAGTGGGTACTTGATGAGGAGCAGAGTCGGCTGATCATAAAAAAAGCTCTAGAGCTCGGAATTAATTTTTTTGATACAGCTAATGTGTATTCTGACGGAACGAGTGAGGAGATTCTTGGACGAGCACTCAAGGATTATGCTAATCGAGATGAAATTGTCCTCGCCACTAAAGTCTATAATCGTATGCATGAAGGCCCCAATGGTGCTGGGCTTTCCCGAAAAGCAATTATGAGTGAAATTGATAAAAGTCTTAAAAGATTGGGTACGGATTATGTGGATTTGTACCAGATCCATCGCTGGGATTATCACACACCTATCGAAGAAACTATGGAAGCTCTTCATGATGTGGTTAAGGCGGGTAAAGCGAGATATATTGGTGCTTCTGCTATGTATGCTTGGCAATTTCAGAAAGCTTTATATGTAGCGGAGAAAAATGGCTGGACCCGATTTGTATCCATGCAGAATCACCTCAACCTCATTTACCGTGAAGAAGAGCGTGAGATGTTGCCACTTTGTAAGGAAGAAAAAATCGGTGTTATCCCGTATAGTCCGTTGGCTTCTGGTAGATTAACTCGCGACTGGGCAGTATCAACCCATCGTTCTGAGACTGATCAAATCCAAAAATCCAAATATGATGGAACTGCAGCTGCAGATCAATTAGTTGTGGAAAGGGTAGCAGCGATCGCCGAAAAATATGGTGTTCCGCGGATTCATATCGCCCTTGCATGGCTGCTTCAGAAAGAACCGGTTACTGCTCCAATTATTGGTGCTACGAAAATGTCACATATCGAAGATGCTGTAGGAGCATTATCCATTATGTTAACACCTCAAGAAATTACGTTCTTGGAAGAACCCTATACACCGCACCCAATCATTGGTTTTAATTAATACCGAGCACCGGAGGATAACGAAATTATGACCATTACAGAAGTAAGTGAAAAATTTAATCTTACGCCGGATACGCTCCGCTATTATGAACGCATCGGTATTATTCCACGTGTAAATCGCAATAAAAGCGGTAATCGAGACTATTCGGAAGAAGACTGCAGGTGGATTGAACATATCAAATGTATGCGAGGCATTGGTCTTCCAGTTGAAATCTTGATTAAGTATGTTGAGTTGTACAGGCATGGGGAGGAGGCTAATCATGGTAGGGTAGAGCTCCTAATTGAGCAGCGGAAGCAACTTGTATCTAGATTGGAAGAGATGAATAGAGTATTGGAACGGATGGATGAAAAAATTGAACGATTGAGTAAACAATAAGTCCTCTTTTGAGGACTTATTGTTGTATTAAGGATGTTTTTTTATGATTTTTTCCGATAAGCCTTAGGAGACATACCGTAGGTTTTGGTGAATTGTCGTGTAAAGTAATTGCTATCGCTAAACCCGCTTTCATGTGAGATCTGAGTAATACTGAAGTTAGAATGCTTCAACAAGCTGCAAGCCCGTTCCAGACGCAATCGATGGAGATAGGAGATAGGAGTCGTCTGATAGTAAGAGCGAAAGATTCGGTTTAAGTGTCTAATAGATATCCCTGAGTGTGCGGCGATTTGATCCAGCGACAACGCTTCAAGATAATGGTCTTCCATAAAAGAGAGCGACTTCGCCAAATGTATTAGATGATTATCCTGGCTGCCTTTATCCTGTTTTTCATAATGCCTTGCTAAATAGACAACCAGTTCCATAAACCGTGAGACGAGCAACGTCTGATATCCTTGAAGCTTGTGGTTATATTCTTCAATCATACCGGCAATGAGTGCAGTGACAAACTCCAGCATGGGAATTGGCAAGCTTAGTTTACTTGTGTAGGCATGTTTATGACGATACAACGGTTCCAATACAAACAGCGCCTGAAAGCCGTTCGAAGTTCGCAGATCCGATCCAGCCGTCGAGAGCATTTCAGGCTTGTACATAATATTACAGATCTTAAAATCCTGAGGATCTTTAAAAGCATGTGGGGTTGAACCGTTAATCACAAAAACATTCCCCTTCTTGATGAATGATTCTTCGGTATTCACAATATGAGTAGCAGTACCACTCAAGACGATTACGAGCTCTGAAAAGTCCACATGTCTATGAAGGTCAGTATCATTGTCGTGAAAGCCGTATTGAATAAAGAATGGGAATTTCTGGTCTGATGTAAACCAATTCAAATAAAATTCGCTCAATTCGTAACCCTCCAAAAGCATGTCTAGATGAATGTCTATATCATGCTATTTTACGACTGGATAATCAAGGTTTATCGTTTAGTTAGTGGAGTATAATCCTTGACATAGATGCAAATGTTCAACAAAAGGAGAATGCTTCATGAAATATAACAATCCGATATTACCAGGTTTTTATCCAGATCCAAGCATTTGCAGAGTAGGCGAGGATTACTTTTTGGTAAACAGTTCATTTGCTTACTCTCCGGGAATACCCATTTGGCATAGTAAAGATTTAGTCCATTGGAAGCAGCTCGGGTATTGCTTAACACGTGATTCCCAGCTTCAATTTGATAAATCGGTCGTGTCTGGAGGGGTGTGGGCACCAACCATTCGTCATCATAATGGTCGATTCTACATGGTGACGACAAATCAGGATAGCGGTGGACATTTCTATGTTTGGACGGTGAATCCAGCAGGTGAGTGGTCGGATCCTATTTATGTGGATCAGGAAGGGATTGATCCGTCCCTATTTTTTGACAATGGAAAAGTATATTTTACAAGCACTGGCATCAAGGATGGTATGGGAATCTACCAATGTGAGATTGATATTGAAACGGGCCATAAGCTGTGCGATTCTCGTTTGATATGGACAGGCAGTGGCGGTAAATTTCCTGAAGGACCACATCTTTATAAAATAAATGGCTACTATTATTTAATGTGTGCTGAAGGCGGGACAGAATATGGACACATGGAAACCATAGCAAGAAGTAAATCACCCTATGGACCCTATGAATCCTCACCCCGGAATCCCATTTTGACTCACCGGAGCTCGGATTACCCTATACAAGCTACGGGACATGGCGATCTGGTAGAAGCACAGGATGGCAGCTGGTGGGCGGTATTTCTAGGGATTAGACCAGTAGGATATCCATATCGACATCATCTTGGCAGAGAGACATTTCTTGCTCCGGTCCATTGGAGTGAAGATGGATGGCCGATGATTGGAGATCACGGTGTTGTTGGATTAGAAATGGAAGCTGACACTCCACCACCAGTGCTATGGGAAGACGAGCCTGAGACCGATGATTTTAATCCATCTGATTTAGGAATGAGCTGGAATTTTATTCGCAATGCTAAAAAAGTCGATTGGTCTTTGCAGGAGCGACCAGGGTGGCTAGCATTACATGGAGCGGATGTGAGATTATGCGAACAGGGAACGCCTGCATTTATTGGCTGTAGACAGCACCACTTGGTTTGTGAAATTTCCACTAAAATGGAATTCAACCCACTAGATGGTGATGAAGCGGGTCTTGTTGTGTTTATGGATCAGATGTATCACTACACAATCGGACTAACCCAGGTAGAAGGTGAAAATGTGATTACGCTGGGAAGACAAGTGGGTAGCATAAGTGATGTGAAATATTCTTCTCCATTTGAAGACACAGTCGTAGAATTGAAGATTCAAGCATTACCTGAGAAATATTTGTTCTCTTATCGAGGTGCAGATCAGTTATGGCATCCACTAGGTGAAGCGGAGACACACTTGATCTCTACAGAAGTGGCAGGCGGATTTACCGGAGTGTTCTTTGGGATGTATAACTACTCTACCAACCGAACAATCGCATATTATGATTGGTTCCGCTATCAAAAGGAATAACAATCCCAAAATATGTTAAATTAAGAAATGGCGATGCTCGGGATGTTTCCCTGCACCGCCATTTCTTGTATTCGGCAATAGCTTAATTTTTCCGTATATAATCTATATACCAGTGCTGATTGTGACCGCCGTTATCACTCCATTGAATGGCCTGCGCACCGCTGGTTTTATCTTGTCCCGATATATCCAATAACTTGCCACTGGCTCGGTTTTTAATTTTATACATGTTTTTTTCACCGGTTGGAATAAGCTCCCACTGTTGGTTCCACCCGTTATTGCTCGGCCATTGAATAACACTGGCCCCATCGGATGAAGATGCTCCGTTGACATCCAATAAATCTCCGCTAGCTATGTTTCTGAAATTATAATATCCGTTTTCTGCAATTTCGAGATACCATTTTTGATACTCTGCTCCTTGATCGATGTATTGTACGATAAGTGCACCGTCTGCTTGTGAATCCGCTCCGCTGACTGACAGCACGTTATTGCTGTGTTCATTGATAATTTTGAGAGGAATTGGCACTCCAGCGTGCGTCGTTGAAGTTAGTGCGAGTGATGATGCAGATACAACTAACACAAGTGCCAAAAACATTTTCACCCCGTACCTAATTTGAACTCGTTTCATGAAAATACACTCCTTCTTGAATTTTATTTAATTTCTTAACTTGCGACCTGTTCATTTTAAAAACAAGTTTTATGTATACAATTTAATCACCTCCTAAATCAGTAAATATAATGCCTGTCATTTGATAGAATTTGAAAAAGGACTCTATCCTCAAAAGTAAATAGATAAAATATAATTAAATAATGGTTCATTTGCTAAGAATATACTTTAATATCAAATAATGAGTCAATATGATTTTTTTCGCTATTTATATAAAAATAATACTATCAACAGCTTTAAATGAGCATATCAAAAACCAAAAAAATACTCATCGGACCATAAAAAGACACGGATACAAGTCAGTGTTTTTTGTGGACATTTATGATATTTCACTTCTTTGTTCAGTGCTAAAGGAAATATCTTCTTGTCTACTTTTTAAGATATTCTTGGTAAGGTAAGGGGATATCAAAAATAAAAGGTGATGAATTGTAATGATTAAGAAATACTGCTTGTTCTGTGATGAGATGGTATCCATTACATCGGAAGGTGATTACGATAGATTTTTAGGCTGTAATTGTTCTCCTGACGGGTTCTATAACTTATTGAGAGACAGCTATGAGCCTATAAATTCTCTCGCGCATCCAAAGAAACGCGATATGTTTCATGTGATATCGGCTTATATACGGGAGCTGACAGATCGTGGAGAAAAGGTCAGTCTATCGGCCGACGATTTAGAATCCATTGTAAATTCCTCGAAAATACCAGTGACGATTGAAGATAAAGGAAACCGTTTACTGCAATACTTATACAGACATTCTGAAGCCCCTGGGGAATCCGTTGTTATTCAGCCACTCTCCAGTAGCTATAACCTAACGTATTCGCCTAATCTGCAAGAACTGGTATATATCATAGATAAGCTGATTAACGAGCAGTTTATGATCAGGGAAGGCATGACCTTTAAGCTGACGGACAAGGGATGGAATGAAGCTGCCGCAATCGCAGGAGGCAAAAAATTAAAACCCTGTATCGTTCTATTGTCAGATGCGGAGGATTTGCACACGGAGTGGGTGGATAAGCTGCTTCCTAAAATCGAGCAGTTTGGTTATATACCACGGTTACTAAGGCATACGTCAATGCAAAACCGTGAACCGTATTCTTTGGAGCTTATAGAGGAGAGTAAACTGATTATCGCTGATTTAACCGGCCAATCTCCTGAAGTGTATTTTACTGCAGGATATGCGCTCGGGTTGAACATTCCAGTGATTTGGACTGTGAACAGCAGCGATGCCAATGATCTTTTTGTACAAGTGAAAAATATCCGTCCAATCGTTTGGGATACAGCTGAAGAGCTGGTAGTCTTACTCCAGCAGAAATTGAGTTTATAGAGTCCATGTCAAATTTAAAATGAACATCCAACGCAGAAGAAGCCGCGAAAAAATTGCGGCTTCTTTCTTTTTGCTATAAAAGTTAATATCCCCACACAACGCTATTACGAAATCTTTTTTCTATTATTGAGGACTGACCCGAGACCTACGAATAGGAATGCTACAATACTGCAGAAAAAAAATAGGTAACTAAGCGGAATTAAAAAAAAAGCCGGCTCATGCAAGATTCCATCCGGTCCCACGCTTGAACCCACCATACGTGAGATCATTAAACAGATGATGCTTAATAATAATGGTGAAGCGGCTATTAGATATTTCTTTTTCATATGACATTCTCCTTTGCTTGATTATCATATAATACACAAAAAACACTCGCAAATCAACATTAATTTATTGTAATTCGATATATCATTGTTGTAAATCAAATGAATTGATTTGTGCTTGGAATTGGAATTGAAAATGGGGACTTGACCATAATTGCTGGTGAGGACTATTATTTGGTTTAAACAAATTTAAGTAAGTCTCAAGGCATTATTTGTATAGAAGGTCGCTCTAAGTCGGATGGATTGAACTGTAACAGATAAATAGAAAACGGTTACATCCAATGCTTCGATAGTATGAAGGAACGGCGTTCTGATCATTTGTATGACTTTTTAAATTTGTCCAATCAGTGAATGAACATAATAACAGGGTTGAACAGCTGCAAGGGGGCAGATATGAAACCAATATTTAAGATTATGATTGTAGATGACGAGATGCTGGTTAGACAAGGAATTAAACATCTTTTGGATTGGGAACAAGAAGGGTATCGAATCGTCGGAGAGGCCTCTAACGGTGTTGAAGCACTGAGTATGATGGATGAGCTGAATCCTCATATTATTATTACGGATATCGTAATGCCAATAATGGGCGGGGAGAAGCTAGTCAAGATCGTTAAGGAGAAGTACCCACACATTGAAGTAATCGTCTTAAGCAGCTTCAGTGAATACGATTATGTCCGTTCCACATTTCAAAGTGGGGTAGCAGATTACATCCTTAAGCCGAAGCTGGAAGCCGATTATCTGTTGTCCATCCTAAATAAAACTACAGCTAAGATGGCAGGGATGAAGATAAGCGATCCAGGGGCCGATCCAGAGGAAAAGCAGCTTTTGTTCGCGATCGAGAAGCTCATGACGGGATATGAGTCAGTGCTAGAATCTGATTTGCTTCATTCCAAGTTTCCACACGCACAATTTGCATTTTTCGGAGCAGATATGAAGCATATTAAAGATTCTGGTGATAAGTTAACGTTCGCAAATGAAATCGAAAGAGGAATTCAAAAGTTAGCTTTGGACGATGTTGTGTTTATTCGGTTAAAGTTTGTTAACGACTCGGTCATTTATTTGCTTAACGTTAATCCAGAACATTGGGACGAGCTTGTGATTGAACTCCGTTATCTGATCTCAGAAATAGAACATCGTGTGAGAGAAACACATTTTATTATCAGTCAGAGCTTCGCGGACTTTGAGTGTCTTGGTGAGATTTATCGAGACAATTACTTGAAGCTTACACGTTACAGTTTCTACTTGCCAGAACGAAGTCTGATTGAGAATGATCATTTGCCGGGTCTTCCAGGAGCATATCAGGAAATTGACATGGGAGAATTAATGGATCAGTTGAGACGTAAGCAATTCCAGAAGGCATTTACAGAGTTTCTTGAATATGTCCATCTGCGTTCAATGGATTATCGCATTGATATTTTCGAATTTAAATCGCTATTGGGGAACTTTATATTTAACGTAGCGACCACGCTTGGAAAAATGAAGTGTGAGATCGGAGGTCTGGAGGAGACCAAATACGATTACTTCCGAAAAATAGATGAAGCGATGTATGCAAGTGATGCTATTGCTGTTACCGAAGCATTCATTCGAGAAGTTGAGCGCACGATTGGTGAGACGAATTCATCGGTTAACCCCAATATGACAAAGCTACTCGAATATATTCAGAATCATTATGCAGATCCGATCACACTGACAGGGGTAGCTAGACAGTTCCACTTCAATGCTTCTTATTTATCGAGTTATTTTACTGCCCATAATGGCGAAGGCTTTAGTGAGTACCTGAATAAAGTCCGTTTGGAAAAAGCTATGGAATTGCTCGAGTCAACAGAAAAATCAATTTCTGATATTAGCGCAAGCGTGGGATATTCAGATCAGAGTTATTTCACCAAGGTGTTTAAAAAGCAGACTGGCATTTCTCCAAGCCGGTACCGGAGACGGGACGTAGAGCAGCCATGATTGGAAATTTCATTAACAATATTAGAAAGCAGGGCTTATTCCTCAAGCTGTTTCTCGTGACCCTAATTAGCATCGTAACTGTATCACTCTTGACGCTGGCTATTACAATTAGTATGTCGGAGAAATTATTTTTACAGACCTTTAGTATTACAAACGGCAAACTGCTGAATCAGATGAAGACAAATCTGGAATCGTATAACAACATTATCGCTACCGGTGCTACTATGATGGCTCAAAATGAAGCTATCCGGAACTATTTATCTAGCGGAGAGACGGATGCAGTAAATCTTGCGATCAAAACATATCACATGACAGAGGGCATGCGGGCAATCCGCTCTAACCTCAGCGCCATTGATGTTGGTATCATGATCGTAGGTGTAAATGGCAGGAGTTATTCAACAGATCCTTGGTATTGGGACATTTCCGCAGATGAACTAATGGCTCACCCAATAACGAAGGAAACCATATCCCATCCTGATCAAATCCTGTACCAGCTCGATCTAAGGGAAAATAAAGAGAACGTGAAAGAGCCTATGCTGGTAGCTTCCAAAGCTTTATTTGATCATTCGACCGGAAGAATTTATGGCACCATGTACGTTGCCATTCGTGATCGAGATTTCAAGCCCTTTTACGCTAACTTTACGAGTGAGGGTAATGACGTCGTTCTGCTGAATAAGAAGGGATTAATTGTATCCAGCAGCAAGACAGAAATGATTGGGCTCCGCGATAAAAAGCTGCTGCAAGAAGTAGAGGATGGAGGTAAAGATGGCGATTCTACCTATGTGATGGGGAATGAACGAATTGTTTTCTCGGAATACTTACCTGAATTTGATTTTTATATGGTGAACCTGATAGATAAGAACGCCGTGACCGGACAGATGGTGAATGCCAAAGCGGTGACACTGACAATCATGGCTATCGTGGCAATATCGCTCATTATTGTTTTTTTGATTACCCGAAAAATGACGAAGTCCTTGCGTGTACTCGTTAAACAGATGTCGAGTATTCCTACAGGTGATTTCGATAATCATGTAGATGTCACTAATAGTAGTTATGAAGTTAAGGAGTTAGGTAACGCCTTCAATTTTATGCTTGATTCACTTCATGATTATGTTGATAAGCTGATGGAGACTCAAAAGCAACAACGTAATGCGGAGCTGGCGGCACTCCAAATGCAGATTAACCCACATTTTTTATATAATACGCTGGCTTCTATCAAATTTCTGGTGCAGCAGGGCAATAAGGAAAAAGCAGCTGGAACGATAAATTCACTAATCTCACTCCTGCAAAATACAGTAAGCGATGTTCATTCTACCATTCCTGTTAGTCAAGAATTGGAGTCGTTGAAGCATTATGTGTATATCAATCACGTGAGATATGGTGAGAAGATCCGTGTGAATTACTTTGTGGAGCCAGAGAGCTTGGATTATCATATGCCGAAGCTAATTCTTCAACCTTTTATCGAAAATGCATTCTTTCATGCATTCAACCTTAAAGATGAGGGAAGAATTCTCATCATGATTTCCGTGCAGGAAGAGCAACTAGTATGTGAAGTTGTAGATAACGGTGATGGAATGGATCTTGACCCGAATTTGCTGGAAGAGGAGCAGCTACCAGCTTCGAAGCACAAACGCCAACTGTTCTCCGGGATCGGTATACGGAATGTGGATGACAGAATCAAATTGTTATACGGTGAGAGATACGGGATTAATATTACAAGCAAACGGAATGAAGGTACACAAATCGTTGTTACGCTTCCATTGTTAAAAAACTAAAAATTTTACATGAATCTAAAAATAGTACCAGAGTCGATATGAGAATCAAAATAGGACCCAATAATATCACCAAAGCTAACAAAGATACTGCCAAAGAAAACGAATACAAAATGATAAGATGGAGGCGTAGCAGAGAAAACGCTTCCATCTTTATTATTTTTCAGACTATCAAGGGGGTTTACGTAGTGAAAAAATTATTATCCGTAATGCTAGCTAGTGTGGTTCTACTGTCGGCATGTTCCACAGGTGGAACGAAAAATGAAACGAGCAACTCTGGTAACTCCGGTGCCGAAGGTAGCAGCAAGCCAAAAGAGATTACAGTTTGGGCTTGGGACCCGGCGTTTAACATTGCCGCTATGAATGTTGCCAAAGATGCTTATGCGAAAGTTAATCCGGACGTAACGGTTAACGTCGTTGAGAACGCGCAAGCTGATATCGTTCAAAAGCTGAATACGGGGCTAAACTCTGGTTCCACGAAGGGTCTGCCTAACATTGTGTTAATCGAAGATTATCGTGCACAGAGCTTCTTACAAGCATATCCAGATTCTTTTTATGAATTGACGGATGTTGTAAAGGCTGCTGACTTTGCGGATTATAAGATTGGCCCTACCAGTGTTGACGGCAAACAATACGGTGTTCCGTTTGACTCTGGCGTAACTGGAATGTATGTACGGACAGACTATCTCGAGCAAGCAGGCTACAGCCTGGATGCATTACAGGATATCGACTGGAAGCAATATATCGAGATCGGTAAAGCTGTAAAAGAGAAAACTGGCAAAAGCATGCTAACACTTGATCCGAACGATCTTGGACTTATCCGAGTGATGATCCAATCGGCGGGCGCATGGTATACCGGAGATGATGGTCAGACTCCGACCATAGAAAGCAACCCTGCTTTGAAAGAGGCACTTGTAATGTACAAAGAAATGATGGATTCCGGTATCGTAAAAGTAATTTCAGACTGGAGTCAGTTTGTAGGTGCATTCAATGGTGGTGAAGTGGCTAGTGTACCTACAGGTAACTGGATTACACCTTCGATTAAAGCAGAAGCTTCTCAATCTGGTAAATGGGCAGTAGCTCCACTACCTAAGTTAGGAGCAACAGAAGGCTCTGTTCACGCTTCCAACCTTGGAGGTAGTTCCTGGTACGTAATGAATGTAGATGGTAAAGAAGCAGCAGCTGAGTTCCTATCTAAGACTTTTGCCTCTGATGCTGAACTGTATCAGACGTTGAATACAAAAGTTGGTGTTATCGGCACCTTGAAAGCTGCGGCGAGCGGTGAAGCTTACTCAGCTGCGGATGAATTTTTCAAAGGCCAAAAGGTCGTATCAGACTTTGCAGCATGGACCGAGCAAATTCCTAACGTCAACTATGGCATGAACACTTACGCAATCGAGGACATTATGGTTGTAGCAGTACAATCTTATCTAGGTGGCAAAGATGTAGACACTGTTCTGAAAGATGCGCAGAAGCAAGCGGATACTCAAATTCGCTAATCGCACTTAGGCTGTACAACCGATGCCCTTGCTCCTTCTTCTCCTGTAAATTGGATTTATACAGAAGGATAGGTAGCAGGGGCTTTCATCTCTAATATATAAGACAGAAGGGTGCGGAGTGGAGTGGAAACTATAAAGACAGGGCTAAGCCCGCAGAAACATAAGAGCTCTAAAGGGTCACGGCAGATCCGTCTGACGGGTTGGTTATTCGTCCTTGTGCCGGTCATTATGATCAGTATTTTCTATTTTTATCCAATGATCCAAGCGTTAATTCTATCCTTTAAGACGGGTAGAGGCAACAATCTTCAGTTTACCGGACTAGATAACTATATTCGATTGTTTAGCGATACTACTTTTCTTACTGCCGTCAAAAATACATTTATTTATTTGATTATTCAGGTTCCAGTCATGCTGGTACTGGCGCTCTTTATCGCCGTCCTGCTAAATGACGATAGACTGAAATTTAAGGGTTTTTTCAGAACGGCTATATTTCTGCCGACGGTAACCTCACTTGTAGCGTATTCCGTTGTTTTCAAGTACATGTTTGGAGCCGAAGGGATCATTAACAAATTTCTGGTGAATCTTCATCTAATCAGCGAACCGATTCAATGGATTACCGACCCCTTCTGGGCCAAAGTTACCATCATCATTGCTATCACCTGGCGCTTTACTGGCTATAATATGATTTTCTATTTATCATCCCTGCAAAATGTAGACAAATCTATTTATGAAGCTGCTCACATAGATGGCGCTAGTGCATTTACTCAATTTTTCAAAATCACAATTCCTCTATTGAAACCGATTATCTTGTTTACGACGATAACATCGACCATTGGAACACTTCAGTTGTTTGATGAGGTGGTTAACATCACGAAAGGTGGACCCGGCAATGCAACTATGTCGATTTCCCAATATATTTACAACCTTTCTTTTGAATACACACCTGACTTTGGATACGCTGCAACCGTCTCCTACTCGATTGTTGTAATGGTACTCATTCTGACGCTGATTCAGAACAAAGTAGGAGGAGACAAGAGATAATGAAAACTAAACGCATGTTTACTTACCTGTTTCTAGTCATCGCTGCGCTGATCTCTATCTTTCCATTTATCTGGATGGTTATTAGTGCCACAAATCAGTCGGTTGATGTAACTAAAGGGACATTACTTCCGGGTACGCATCTCTTTAAGAATATAGACAATCTCTTTAGTTCAGTGGATATGTGGCAGGCTCTTTGGAACTCTGCAAAAATCTCTGTTGTTACTACTTTACTTTCACTATTGGTAGCATCTGCGGCTGGATATGGTTTTGAAATGTACCGCAGCCGTGGTAAAGATATCGTATTTAATATCTTACTAGCCTCTATGATGATTCCGTTCGCGGCAATCATGGTACCTCTGTTTCAAATGTTCGCTAAAGTATCGAGTGTTGTGCCGTTCCTTGGTATCGATACAGCAGCAGCAGTTATTCTGCCGACATTTACAACAGCATTCTTAATTTTCTTCTTCCGTCAAAATACAAAAATGTTTCCTAAAGAAATGATGGAAGCCGGTCGCATCGATGGTCTTTCGGAATTTGGTTTATTCTTCCGCATATATATGCCAACGATGAAATCAACTTATGCTGCCGCGGCGATTATCACCTTCCTTAACAGCTGGAACAACTATTTATGGCCTTTGATCGTATTGCAATCACCAGAAAATATGACCGTACCATTGCTAATATCGAATCTTGGATCGGGTTATGCGCCTGACTATGGTCTGATTATGTCCGCGATTGTCATTACGACTCTGCCGACTGCCCTTGTATTCTTCATGATGCAAAAGCAATTTGTGGCTGGGATGACGGGTTCAGTTAAATAAGCTAACGATCATTTTAAAGCAGAAGGAGGAAAATTAGATGAAGCAGCAGGTTGAACGGGGCGTTGCTCCAAGTCTGGAATGGTTGTCAGACCCTTCCATTTATGCAGTAGGCAGAATACACGCGCACTCCGATCATCGGTATTACGAGACGAAATTTGAAGCTGAAGGGCTTGGAGATATGCGTTGGCGCCATAGCCTGAACGGAAGCTGGAAATTTTGCTACGCCCACAATGCTATGGAACGACAGGCGCATTTTTATAAGGAGAACGTGTCCTGTAGAGGGTGGGATGATATTGAGGTTCCTGGACATATCCAGCTTCAGGGTTTCGGGCAGCCTCAGTACGTGAATACGATGTATCCATGGGATGGTCATGAGCATCTTAGACCTCCAATGATATCTGAGGATCACAATCCTGTAGGAAGCTATGTTAAATATTTTGAAGTGCCTTTAGGCTGGGAGCAACGTCCACTGTATATCTCTTTTCAGGGAGTTGAATCCGCTTTTTATATCTGGCTAAATGGGGAGTTTATTGGCTATAGCGAGGATAGCTTTACGCCGAGTGAATTTGATCTGACACCGTACTTGACGGCAGGTGAGAATAAGCTGGCGGTTGAGGTCTATCAGCGCAGTACCGGAAGTTGGTTGGAGGACCAGGATTTCTGGCGCTTCTCCGGAATCTTTCGCGATGTGTATCTATATACTGTGCCTGATGTTCACGTGCGGGATCTCCACGTTCAGACCGATCTGGATGAGAAGTTTGAGCAGGGAACGCTAACGGCTGTATTGCAGTTGATGGGTGAGTCTGCTTCGAAAGTGGTCCTTGAACTTAAGGATAAGGCAGGTAATCTTGTAGTTCGTAGTGAGACTGGAGTTTCAGGAGATTCCGTTTCGCTTACGGTTGAGGCATCAAAGGTTCATCTGTGGAGCGCAGAAGATCCTAATTTGTATACCCTTTATGTATCTGTCTTCAACGCATCCGGGGATCTTGTGGAAGTCGTGCCGCAAAAGGTTGGATTTCGAAAATTCGAGATGATCGATAAGATTATGCACTTAAATGGTAAACGTATTGTATTCAAAGGTGTCAACCGGCACGAGTTTAATTCGCGCTTCGGACGCAGTATTACGAAAGAAGATATGCTGTGGGATATAAAGACCTTGAAACAGGCGAATATCAACGCTGTAAGGACGTCGCACTATCCGAATGAAACACTCTGGTATGAGCTGTGTGATGAATACGGTGTGTATGTTATTGACGAGATGAATTTAGAGTCGCATGGATCATGGCAAAAAATGGGCGTTGTAGAACCGTCTTGGAACATACCGGGCAGTAAGCCTGAATGGCAGGATATCGTAATGGATCGTGCGATTTCCATGGTGGAGAGAGACAAGAACCATCCATCGATTCTGATTTGGTCCTGTGGCAACGAGTCTTTTGCCGGAGAAGTCATTCGGAACGTAGCGAATTATTTTCGTGAGAAGGATTCTACGCGTCTGGTTCATTACGAAGGGGTGTTCCATAACCGGGATTATGATGATGCGAGTGATATGGAAAGCCGGATGTATGCGAAAGCAGCAGATATCGAAATGTATTTAAAAGAGAATCCATTAAAGCCATATATTAGCTGTGAATACATGCATGCGATGGGGAATTCCGTTGGAGGATTGCATAAATACACAGAGCTAGAGCAGAAGTATCCAATGTATCAAGGTGGATTTATCTGGGATTTCATGGATCAGGTCATCGTAAAAAATGATCGATATGGCAAACCTTATATGGCTTATGGTGGAGACTTCGATGACCGTTCAACCGATTACAACTTCTCCGGAAACGGAATTGTGTATGCGGATCGCAGATGGTCTCCGAAAATGCAGGAAGTGAAATTTCTATATCAGAACGTCAAGCTTTCCCCTGATTGCTATGGGGTTATCATCAGAAATGAGAACTTATTTGTTGGCTTGGATGCTTATAAATTGAACTATTGTCTGAATTATGAGGGCAAGGAATTCCATCGTGGCATTGTATTCGCCCAGGTTAAACCCGGAGAAGAAAGATATGTAGAACTTGATTTACCAGAGACTAACCTATCTGGTGAGTATAGTTTAGATGTTTCTCTTGTGCTCAAAGAAGATTCGTTATGGGCAAGCGCTGGTTATGAAATCGCTTTTGGACAGTATGTATTTCAAGTGGAGAACAAGTCAGAAGATGAGGTTACAACACAGCCTAAGGTAAGCACTAATGTAAATGATTTTCGCGTAGTTGAAGGGGATGTAAATATTGGCGTACACGGTCGTGACTTCTCTGTAATGTTCTCGAAGCAGGCTGGTACACTAATATCCGTCAAATATTCAGGAAGGGAAATGATCTCTTCGCCGCCGGCACCGCTCTTCTGGAGAGCGATGACAGACAACGACAAGGGGGCGGGAATGCATTTCGACTCTTCCACTTGGTATGCTGCAAGCTTGAGCCGAAGAACCTTAAGCTTCGAGCTTATGGAAGAAGAAGACCGAGCGACTGTGACTTACGTGTATAAACTGAGTGTGTCAGAGGGAGTACGAGTAAGTGTAACTTACACGGTGTTCTCCGATGGGAGCATAAAGGTAAAATCAAGCTACCATGGAGAGCCGGGTTTACCGAAGTTTCCCCTCTTTGCTTTAACCTTCAAGGTGCCAGCGGATTATTACCAGCTGAATTGGTATGCGAATGGGCCAGAAGAAAATTATATTGACCGTTCGTTTGGCGCGAGATTGTGTCGCTTTCAGAATCATGCGGTGGACAATGTATCGTCCTATTTGGTACCGCAGGAATCAGGCAACCGTACAGGTGTGCGCGAAGTATCCGTAACCAACGATCTTGGTCATGGGATTATAATATCCTCACCAGTATCAGCCCCTGTTGAAGCCAACATATCGCCATATTCGGCAATGGAACTGGAGAATGCGACGCATCATTATGAGCTGCCGAACATTCATCATACCGTTGTTACGATTGCCGGTCGTCAAATGGGCGTTGGCGGTGATGACAGCTGGGGAGCACCAGTTCTTGATGAATATTTAATTGATCCATCAATAGATTTGGATTTTGAATTTACAATTCGCAGAGCATAATTAGAGACGGATAGCAGTTGCCTCAATGGATAAGGTTGGGGCAACCAAATCCTTTTTGTGAATGATGTAATAGTTTATTTATACATATTTGTAATCGTTTACATTTTATAGGGGAGGTGTTTGGAATCTAAAAAATAGTTTGCAATGTTGATCGGAAGATAGTAAAGAAGTGGTTTCTATGATTATTTTTATGAGAAGGGGGTAATCTGGATGATTACTACATTTAAACGAAGGTTGACCATGTCTTTTCTTTCTATTTCTTTAGTCGCACCTATGTTTATGGGTTTAACAGGTCAGAAGGTAGATGCAGCGAATACTACGATTAAATTAGATCCAAACCATATGAAGCAATCTTGGGAGGGGTGGGGAACCTCACTTGCCTGGTTCGGTAATATCACTGGTGGTTGGAACGATAAAGTCAAAAATGCAATGGCTGATGCACTATATTCTCCAGACGGATTGAATTTTAATATTGCTAGATATAATATAGGCGGCGGAGAGAATCCTGCTTACAATACGATGCGCCAAGGAGGGGAAGTACCCGGATTCTCTCCATCACCTGGAGTATTTGATTGGGCGCAAGATGCTAATCAGCGTTGGTGGCTGCAGGCGGCTAAAGAACGAGGTGCCAACATTCTGGAAGCGTTCTCGAACTCTGCTCCGTATTATATGACGGAAAGCGGAAGTACGACTGGTCACTGGGATTCGGGGAAAGACAACTTGAAGCCGGATGAGTACGAGAACTTTGCTAATTATTTGACAGAAGTGGTTAAGCATTTCAAAGATGACTGGAATATTGACTTCAATTATTTATCACCAGTGAATGAACCTAGTACGAGTTACTGGGGATTCGGTGGGGGTCAAGAGGGTTCCCACTGGGATGTTGGTTCTCAAATGAAGATCATAAATACGACACGTGCTAAATTGGATGCAGCAAATCTACAATCTGTACAAATAGCTGCCATGGATGAATCTATTCTGGACACCTTTGTAAGTAACTGGAACTCTTATGATGAGACAACTAAAGCTAATGTTGGTAAAATGAATACCCACTCCTACGGTGGTTCAAAGCGAGCTGAGATCAGAGATGCCGCCAAAGCTGCAGACAAAACGTTGTGGATGTCTGAAGTGGATTTAGGTCCTTCTGGGGTTGCTCACGACCATGATGATTTCGAACCAGCACTAGCTTTGGCAGAAAGAATTATGACGGACATTACTTGGCTAGAACCTACGGCGTGGATCACTTGGCAAGCGTTTGAAAGCGAGAAGAATATGCAAAAGGATAAGGAGAACATGAACTGGGGTCTCCTTCATGCAGATTTCGACACGCAAGAATGGTGGTATACGAAGAAGTATTACGCCATGCAGCAATTTAGTAAATTTATTCCGCAGGGTGCACGTTTCATAGAGGATACCGACGATAACACGTTGGCCGCTTATGATCCTTCAACTAACAAAATTCATGTTGTATATAGAAATCCTAACGTAACCAGTCAAAATATTTCCTTAGACTTGTCACAGTTCGATACGATCTCTGGAGATGCAACGCCTTATGTTTCTTCCGCGACAGAGAATGTCGTACAGAAGACTAAAGTTCCTGTTCTGGATAATATGTTGCAAACGACTGTTGGAGCAAAATCCATCACAACCTTCGTAATTGATGGCGCTACCTATACAAGCGACTCTCTAATTCCTCAGAGTGATATGACGGCAACAGCAAGTAGCGCTCAGTCTGGTGAAGAAGCTGAGAGAACATTGGATGGAGATGCTTGGACAAATTGGCACACTTCATGGGACCCTTATAATGCGGGACCGCATTCGATAACCTATGATCTTGGAGCCGAATATGATGTCAACAAGCTGAGTTATATGCCTCGGCAAGATAAAGATGAGAACGGTATTGTAACGAAGTTTACCATCGAAGTGAGTTCGGATGGCGATAACTTCACACCGGTTGCGAAAGGAACCTGGAAGAACGATAAATCCGAAAAAACTGCAACGTTTTCTACGCAGAAAGCGAAGTTTGTAAGGTTAAACGTAGATGAAAGTAATGGGTCTGGAGCACAGTACGCATCGGCTGCAGAGATAAATATTATGAGAAAGTCCAATTTCACAGTGGATACGACTTCACTCGCTAATGCAATTTCTAGAGCAGAAGACTATATCTCAGCTAATAACGCAAATGTAAATGTATCGGATTTGCAAAAGTTGGTGGTTGAAGCCAAAGTTGTTCAAAAGAACACTTTAGCAACACAGGAAGAGATCACACAAATCCTTTACAAACTGAACGTCGAATATAGCGTTTTAGGCCAAGGACTTATCCCACAAAGCCAGATGACGGCAACGTCTGACAATTCCGCATCTGAGGATGGACCGGAGAAGACTATTGATGGCGATCTTTGGACTAAATGGCATACTGCATATAACAACGATTATTCAACACTTCCGCATTCCATTACTTATAATCTCGGTAAAGCATATAACGGTATCTATAAACTTCAATATTTGCCACGACAGGATGTAGACTGGAATGGTGTAGTCACTAAGTTCGAAGTTTCTGTAAGTGACGATGGTGATAAATTCACCAAAGTAGTTGCAGAAGGAACTTGGAATGCCGATAAGACAGAGAAAACAGCAACCTTTAATGCGCAGGGTGCTAAATATGTTAGATTTACTGCACTTGAATCGAGAAGCGATGCAGGTAAGCAATATGCATCTGCTGCAGAGATCAATATTTTTAACAAGCAGGGATATAAAGTGGATTTCTCCAGCTTAGACAGCGCAATTCAAGCTGCAGAGAAGTTCAAAATAGATTCTGGGAAAGATGAGTCTTACTTCAAGAATCTGGACGCGATCCTTAGTCGAGCTAGTACTCTGCTAAATAGCGCAACAGCGACACAAGAAGAGATCGCGAAATTTGCCAGCCGTATCTTAACTGAAATATCCAATATTCAAAACAGTGATCCAAATATTAAGGGAATGAGCCTTTTCTATACACCAGAAGCTTATTACGCGAATCCAGCCAATCTAATGGTGGATAACGACATATCTACCTACTTCGAATCGAACTGGGACAAGAATGGAGTGAAGTATAAATCTGGCGATTATATCGTTGTAGATCTGGGTGAGAGTATGCGTGACGTTGGTAAGGTGCTTGTTACACCAAGACAAGACAAGGCAAACGGCCGCATCAAACAATTCAAAATCTATTACAGCGATGTGAATCTGAAGGATTTACCTGCTGACGCTGTCGGTACGCAAGCTTATTTGGACGAGAATTTCAAATTTGCAGCAAATGGTTCTTTTGATGACTATAGCACGAGTGTTCAATCCGCAACGTTCAAATCCGTTGAAGCTCGGTATATCGCGATTCAGGCTATAACTACTGGCGGTGACGGTAACACACTCAGCGCTGCAGAAATTGCAGTTAGTCAGAAACAAACAGCGACTTTTGATACTAGTAAACTACAATCAGCAATCGATCAATTGCGTACGTTGTCAGACATTAGTCCAAAAGTGGAAGCTGCGATAGAAAAGAAAATTACAACGATCGGTGATCTTAGTGATTTAACCGAAGAAAGCATTTCGCAATACACCAGACAGATAAATGACTTATACAATCTCTATTTGACTGTAAATAACAGAAACTCCATTAAGAGCGGTGAAGTATGGTTGGATACGGAAGGCGTGCCTATTCAAGCACATGGCGGAGGCATTCTGTACAACGAGAAGAATAAGACATATTACTGGTACGGTGAAGACAAGACGGAAGGTTATCTTCCTACTGGAGTTCACGCATATTCGTCCAAAGATTTGTACAAATGGCAAAATGAAGGCATTGTATTGCCTGTCTTCAATAACCCTCAACTTGGCGAAGCTGTAGTGCCGGCTGGAAATGACCTGCCATTATATCTAGATGAAAATTCTGAAACGTACAAGAATAGCGGGGTTCCATACGATCCGGATAGGAAAGTAGAAATTAAAAGTAAAGATGAAGATTATACAGGTAACATGAAAGCGCCAAACAATACGCTCAGTAAACATAATTCACCAGCTCGAATCGCTGAGCTAAATGCGCTGTATGCGAATTATTCGAATAAAGAGAAGCAAAAGATGTATAAAGATTTCAACTGGGATAAAGTTGTCGAGCGTCCTAAAGTCGTCTACAACAAGAAGAACAACAATTATGTGATGTGGTGGCATCAAGACGGACCGATTGCTGGCGAATATTGGACAGCAGAAGGTGGTGTTGCTGTCAGTGATTCGCCGACTGGGCCATTTAAATATCTCGGCACATCCCGATTGCCAAATGTAGGTGATGAACATGGCAATGAAGGAATGCTTCGTGATATGACCTTGTATGTCGATGACGATGGTAATGAAGCGACGGATGACAAAGCCTACTTGATTTTTTCTTCCGAAGAAAATGCTACGACCATAATCATGATGTTGAACGATGATTATACTGGTCCAGCCCAGAATGAGAAGGGTGAATCCTTAGAAGGAACTCACTATGTGAGAGCGTTTAAAGATTGGAGAGAAGCACCAACGATCTTTAAGCAAGACGGAGTCTATTATATGATTACGTCCGGTTTGTCCGGTTGGGATCCTAACGAAGCCCAATACCGCGTCTCCACTGAGGGAATGTTTGGACCGTGGGAAAATAAAGGCAATCCTATGGTTAATGACAATAGAAATACCTTCAGGAGCCAAAGTACGTTTGTACTGCCTTATCGGGATGGTAATGGTGTTCTGGTACCGAATAAATTTATCTTTATGGCCGATCGCTGGTACCCGAGTAATTTGAGTGATTCCAGATATGTTTGGCTTCCGATTGAACTCGATAACGAGAATCGCAGAATTGCGGTAAGTTGGCATGATGAGTGGGATACTTCTCTATTCAAGACCGGTACGACTATTAACTTCAATAGTAATGGAGGAAGTTCAATTTCTTCCTTGTATGGGGTTGAAGTCGGTACGAAAATTACTGCACCGTCAGAACCTACTCGGGAAGGATTTAAGTTTGTAAATTGGTATAAAGACGAAGCACTAAGTACAGTATGGGATTTCACTAAAGATACGGTCCCAACAAATGATATTACTCTCTATGCGAAATGGGTGCCTGTAGCTGCACCAGTGATTACAAATATCATGCCAGTCAATGTAGCTACAGTAACTGGAACTCCACCAGTACTGCCAACAGTCGTAACGGCTGTTTACAGTGATGGAACAACCCAAGACAAATCAGTTGTATGGGATGTAATTGATCCTTCACAGTATGCCGAAGCGGGTAGCTTTAGTGTAAGTGGAGCGGTAGACGGCACAGTGATCCCAGCTGTTGTGAATGTGATCGTAAGCGATGATGTTAATAGAGCACAACTTGCCGCACGAATCGCAGATGCACGAGCCATTCATGATTTAGTCGTGGAAGGAACGGCTGTTGGTCAGTATGCAATAGGTTCGAAACAGAAACTGATGGATTCGATCATGGAGGCACAGCAAGTGCTTGACAATGATTCAGCTACACAGTCTGAGTTAGAACAAGCAACAATTGATTTGAATTCAGCAATTCAAGTATTAGAGGCTTCAAAGAATCAACATGTTAAAGTACAGTCTATCTCAATCACGAGCGTTTCGTCGTCCATTGAAGTGAAGAAAGGAACTCTGCAGTTACAAGCGGAAGTCCAACCGGCTAATGCTACGAACAAAACCGTTACGTGGGCGGTCTATGAAGCAGATGGAAAAACTTTAGCGGATAAAGCAATCATCAATACAAATGGGTTGTTAACGGCTGCGAAGAACGGCGTTGTGAAAGTCGTTGCAACATCCGTTGATAACACCACAGTTTACGGAATAAAAGAGATTATGATAAGCGGTCAAAATGACAGCCCAGAGCCTACTCCAAGCCCAGGAACAAATCCAGGCAACCCAACGACATCAACGAGTCCTACACCTACACCAACGACCCCTCCTACAAAAGAAGATCCACATCGTTATGTGCCAACTGGTAAAGAACTACAAAATGAAACTGCACAGAACGGAACAACAAGCCTGACCATTAACATTGATAAGGAAGCTTTAGCGAAGAAGTTAGAAGCACTTAAGCAAGCAACAGGAACCCCTAATCTTGACATCGAGATTCAGGGAATGAATTCATGGAATGCAGTCAATTTGCCATTGGATGTCTTGTATAACAGCTTGAAAGCAAATAAGGAAACAATCATAACACTAAGAAGCCATTTAGGCAGTTATGAACTTCCGCTTGCCAATCTGAATCGTGATGAACTTGAGAAAGCTGCTAAAGTTGCGGGTGCAACCTTAATCATTCGAATGGATAATGTGACTTCACAGCATGAGCAGAAGTTTGAACAATCCATAGTAGAAAAAGGGATGAAACGAGTAAGCGACATCATCGCGTACAAAGTCATTCTTAAATCGAATGATAAAGAAGAAGAGCTTCAACGTTTCGGAAATCCGTTTATGACACGTGTCATAAATATGGATGGCGTTATTCAAGATCCATCGACTGCGACCGCTGTTATGTTCGATCCGGTTACAGGACAAATGCGTTTCGTACCATCGGTGTTTAATGTGAAGAACGGCAAGACTGAAGTCTCGATCTTCGGACATGAAAATGGTCTATACACCATCGTTCAGAACAAGAAAACATTCGATGATATGATTGGACATTGGGCACAAAAGGATGTTGAAACCTTAGCCTCTAAACTGATCATTAACGGAATGTCGGATCGGACGTTTGCACCAGCAGGCCAAGTTACACGTGCTCAATTTGCGGCACTACTGGTAAGAGGACTAGGATTATCGACGGAGTCGTTAACGAATATGTTTGTAGATGTTAGTACAACTGCGTGGTATGCACAGGATGTGAATACAGCAGCGAAACTTGGTTTGGTTCAAGGCGTTGGTGAAGGGAAATTTAGTCCGGATTCACGGATTACGAGAGAACAAATGGTTGTGATGATCATGAACGCTGTTCAGTTTGTCCAAGGAACAGAAAGCGTCGAAGCAAGTCAACCATCCTTTGCAGATCAGGCTCAAATATCATCCTATGCTCAGGAAGCAATTGCGGCAGCAGCAGAAATAGGATTGATTAATGGCAAGACAGCAATAACATTTGCACCAAAGGATATGACAACTCGTGCTGAAGCTGCAGTTGTTCTGAGAAATGTATTGTATTACTTGAAGTTTATGAACAATTAGAATGTTAAAACTGCGCCTGATCTCTATATTGGATTAGGCGTAGTTATATTAAAGTGAGTTGTTTCTAGTATTTTGAAATCATATTAATTTTCAAGCCCAGCTCGAAGGTTTTAACTGTGAAGGAGACTTCAATCGAGAATGATGCTTTGATGGCAATATGAATACAATCGTAGAGATTGTAAAAATGAAAAAATGTAAACGATTACAATAAATTTTGTAAATACAGTTGCTAGGCTCTTTACACCACAAGTAGGAGGAACATATCATTTATGAAAAAAATCAAAAGAATAGCGTTGTTTAGCTTAGTAGTAATGTTATTCATATCATGCCTTACAATAGGTCAAACTCAGGCAGCTAATGCAAATGAGTTTAATGGTGTAGGTACTTCATTCGCGGACGGATTGGATGTTGCAACTCAAAAAAGACTGGCAGAGGCACCGCGAACAGTTGAAGCATGGATCAAGGTACCAGCTAATTTACCTAGCGGTCAACGAATTGGAGTTATTTTAGGTAATTACTTTGATAACTACTACGATGATATTTCTAGATTTAGCTTTGAAGTTAATCAAAATTCCAATCCAAGAGTTTATTGGAAATCTGGTTTGGGTAATCCAATCGATTATGTGGCTACAAATGTAAATGTAAAAACTGGTGATTGGATGCATCTTGCGATTACTCTCGATGAAGTAGGAAACAAAGCTGTAACATACGTTAATGGAGAGAAGATGCATGAAGAGCAATTTAAGGTGCCACTGCCTAAGGATCGCCCAGCTCGAGAAATGAAAATTGGTTCGGACTATAGAGGGTACACGAATGGTAAGCCATCTATGAAGTTTAATGGTGAGTTAGCTGATTTACGTGTATGGTCTGATGTTCGCACAGCTGAAGAAATCAAAAACAACTACAATGGTTATTTGCAGGGTGATGAAGCCAGCTTAATGGGAAATTGGAAGCTGGCTAATCAAATTGATGGTAAGTATGTTGACAGCTCTTTAGAGCAAAACCATGTAACACTATACAATGAAGAAACAACCAACTGGCTTGATGGTGAATTTCCGGAAGGCGACTACTCTATTGCTATTATTCCTGACACCCAGTATCTTGTACGATACCATCCGGAAGCCTATATGAAGCATATAAACTGGATTAAGGAGAATGCGGAAAAATTAAAGATTAAGCTTGCTATTCAGGTTGGCGACTTGGTTGACGAGCCTAATAGCACTGAGCAATGGGGAGTTTCATCAACAGGGATGAGAATGCTCGATGATGTTGTTCCTTATGTTTTTTCGCCAGGAAATCACGATATGATTTTAGGTAAGTCTACCTTAACTCGTGACACAACAAAATATAATCAGTTCTATCCGTACAGTAAATATTCTGCAGAACCAGCATTTGCTGGTGCTTACCGAGAAGGGAAAATGGATAACACCTATAGTAAGTTCAATATTAACGGTGTGCGCTATTTGGTACTGGTTATGGAATTTGCCCCTAATGATGCTGTACTGGCTTGGGCTGATCAAGTTATTTCTGAAAATCAGGATCGAAAAGTAATTATTAGCACGCATTCATACATGTATCATTCAGGTGAACAGATTAGTACAAGGCATAAGGACTATCCATCCAAGGATATTGATGATGGCAATAACGGCGATGATATGTGGAATAAGCTTGTAAGCAAGCATAAAAACATCGTACTAGTGACGTCGGGTCATATCGGTTACCCGGATATTGTAGTAAGAGAAGATATTGGTGAACATGGAAATACCGTTCAGCAAGTGCTGGCTGATGCTCAATTTATGACTAGTGATCTAGGTATGATTATGCTAATGACCTTTAAGGAAGGTAGCAACAACGTTGATGCTAACTGGTATTCCGTTACGAAGGAGAAGTTTTATCGTGCTAGCAACCAGTTTTCAATGGATTTAAACTTGTATGATGGGAGTGAGCCAGATCCTGAGAGAACACCCATTGAGTTTAGGACAGAGGATCATTCGGTTAAAAAAGGCGAACTTGTTACTGTTCCGATTACTGTTAGCCAAGCATCTAAAATGACAGGTGTCGAAGGCGTGGTTCAGTATGACAAAGAGCTATTAACGTTGGAAAGCTTCGAATTTGTTGAATTTAAAGAAAATGAGAGTCACAATGCATCTATTGCTGGAAAAGTTAGCTTTGCTGGAATTGCACAGCGTGCAATTGGAACTGATGAGAATACGGTAATTGCTAATCTGACATTCCGCGCAAAAGCAGATGTAACAGGTGAGCAGGAGACAAATATTTCTTTCTTTAATGTACAAGCGATTGAGAAAGGTACGGCAGGGCAGGCCGTATTTGTTCCAACTACTGCGGTAGGCTCCAAAATTACACTTAGCGGAAAAGCGATACGAGATTTATTTGACCAGAAAACATTTAATATTATGGTCAAGCATAGTAGCTTAAATATGGACGTAGATGGTGGATCTTATAATAATGGCGCAAAAATTATTCAATGGTCTAAGGGTCAGGGGGTAAATCAGCAATGGACATTTATTAAGACGGGTCCTGGATACTACAAAATTGTTTCTCAACATAGCTCTAAGGTGCTCGCAGTACAGAATGCATCAATGGAAAATGGTACTACAATTGTTCAGCAAGAATATTCAGAAGATGAAAGTTATTACGATGAATGGTCAGTCCTTGAAATAGAAAATGGCTATTACCAATTGATCAATCGAGCTTCTGGAAAAGTAATAGGCATTAGTAATGGCAGTACAGGTGGGGGAACATCATTCACACAAAGCGAGAATATTTCAGCAGATTATCAAAAGTTCTTCTTGTCGTTAGATCGAAGAATCAATCATGACTGGACAGGAACAGGTCAAAATCAGCTTGAATATAGCTCAGGCTGGGGGTCTTGGGATACCCATTACTCTAATACGAAGGATGCAAGTGTAACGTTACGCTTTATTGGAACTCAAGTGAAATTGTATGGTGCGAAGGGCAAGGATCAGGGGATTGTTGCGATTTCTATTGATGGCGGACCAGAAACACTTGTGGATGCTTACGCTTCATCAAGACAGGATGGACAGTTGCTCTTCGAAAGTCCAACAATGACGAATAAAGAGCATGTGCTAAAAATTAGAGTGACAGGAACTAAAAATGAGGAAGCAACAAATACTTACTACACGCTTCATTATATTGATCTCTTTTCCAGAGTAGATCGTTTATTAGAGTCCATTGCAATCACAACTATGGATAAAGAGATTACAACAGAAGGTGGGACGTTGCAATTTGAAGCGACGGTTCTTCCTGAAAATGCCGTGAATAAAGATATCATCTGGTCAGTGTTCGAAACAGATGGTAATGCGACTGATAAGGCGACTATTAGTACGGATGGTCTGCTTACCGCAGTGAAGAATGGTGAAGTTAAAGTAGTAGCTACCGCGGCAGTAGGCACGGCTGCGAATAGTGGAAGCGCAGTTGATAAAAAGATCATTGTGATCAGCGGTCAAAAACTAGTTAACTCGATAACTGTGGTCAGTGAAACTGGAGCAACTGAAATTACGACGAAGGGTGGTAGCTTACAGCTTAAAGCAGAAGCTGAGCCAGCAAATGCAGCAAATAAATCTGTAACGTGGTCGGTTTATGAAGCAGATGGCACAACAGTAACTACTAAAGCAACAATTAGTGAAAGTGGTGTACTGACAGCTATGAAGGATGGTGAGGTTAATGTCGTAGCGACAGCAGCCGATGGATCCGGAGTATTCGGAAGCAAGATCATTACGATTAGCGGTCAAAGCGATACGCCAGACCCAGACCCAGTGAAGGTCGAAACAATTACTGTAACAAGCGAGGGAAATGCTACAACAATAACGGCAAAAGGCGGCACGTTGTCAATGGAAGCGACGGTTCTTCCTGCGGATGCAGCAAACAAAGTTGTAACATGGTCAGTGCGTGAAGCAGATGGCACAACAGTAACTACTAAAGCAACAATTAGTGAAAGTGGTGTACTGACAGCTATGAAGGATGGTGAGGTTAATGTCGTAGCGACAGCAGCCGATGGATCCGGAGTATTCGGAAGCAAAATCATTACGATTAGCGGTCAAAGCGATACGCCAGACCCAGACCCAGTGAAGGTCGAAACAATTACTGTAACAAGCGAGGGAAATGCTACAACAATAACGGCAAAAGGCGGCACGTTGTCAATGGAAGCGACGGTTCTTCCTGCGGATGCAGCAAACAAAGTTGTAACATGGTCAGTGCGTGAAGCAGATGGCACAACAGTAACTACTAAAGCAACAATTAGTGAAAGTGGTGTACTGACAGCTATGAAGGATGGTGAGGTTAATGTCGTAGCGACAGCAGCCGATGGATCCGGAGTATTCGGAAGCAAAATCATTACGATTAGCGGTCAAAGCGATACGCCAGACCCAGACCCAGTGAAGGTCGAAACAATTACTGTAACAAGCGAGGGAAATGCTACAACCATAACGGCAAAAGGCGGCACGTTGTCAATGGAAGCGACGGCTCTTCCTGCGGATGCAGCAAACAAAGTTGTAACATGGTCAGTGCGTGAAGCAGATGGCACAACAGTAACTACTAAAGCAACAATTAGTGAAAGTGGTGTACTAACAGCTATGAAGGATGGTGAGGTTAATGTCGTAGCGACAGCAGCCGATGGTTCCGGAGTATTCGGAAGCAAGATCATTACGATTAGCGGTCAAAGCGATACGCCAGACCCAGACCCAGTGAAGGTCGAAACAATTACTGTAACAAGCGAGGGAAATGCTACAACCATAACGGCAAAAGGCGGCACGTTGTCAATGGAAGCGACGGCTCTTCCTGCGGATGCAGCAAACAAAGTTGTAACATGGTCAGTGCGTGAAGCAGATGGCACAACAGTAACTACTAAAGCAACAATTAGTGAAAGTGGTGTACTGACAGCTATGAAGGATGGTGAGGTTAATGTCGTAGCGACAGCAGCCGATGGTTCCGGAGTATTTGGAAGCAAGATCATTACGATTAGCGGTCAAAGCGATACGCCAGACCCAGACCCAGTGAAGGTCGAAACAATTACTGTAACAAGCGAGGGAAATGCTACAACCATAACGGCAAAAGGCGGCACGTTGTCAATGGAAGCGACGGCTCTTCCTGCGGATGCAGCAAACAAAGTTGTAACATGGTCAGTGCGTGAAGCAGATGGCACAACAGTAACTACTAAAGCAACAATTAGTGAAAGTGGTGTACTGACAGCTATGAAGGATGGTGAGGTTAATGTCGTAGCGACAGCAGCCGATGGTTCCGGAGTATTTGGAAGCAAGATCATTACGATTAGCGGTCAAAGCACAAGTGGTGGCGGTAACGGCAATGGCGGAGGCAATAATGGTGGAGGAAACAACGGCGGTAGCACGACAGAGCCCAGTGTCGGAGATCCAACGGTGTATGAATCTAAAGGTAGTGAGCTTACGGTTAATGCAGCTGATAACACAGTGAAGGCCCAGCTGGATGCAGAAGTCTTTATGAAGAAGGTTCAAGCATTCGAAAAAGCAGGAGAAAATACAGGCTCGGTGCTGAGCATCAAGGTTTCTGGTTCTTACGCAGGCTACGAGATAGCGATTCCAGCGGAAGTAATAAACCGCTTGGCGAACAGCAAGCCTGATGCTGTCATTAAAGTGAATAGTTCAATAGGAAGTTATGCATGGCCGGTTTCTGAATTGTTAGGGGAAGGCCTTGATCTAAACGGACAAGTGATTGTTCGTATTGAGCAAGCAGACCGGGCAGTACAGAAAGGTTTGGAAGAAAAGCTTGCTGGTAGCGGTACAAGGATACGAGGTGCCGTTGTTAGTTATGGAGCAAAGCTGAAAATGAAGGAAGCGACAACGGAGCTGACACCAGCGGGGTATGTGGAGCGAACGCTAAACTTAGATGGTGTAGTAAGTAATCCGAATGAAGCGACGGTAATGAAGTACGATCCGGTAACGGGAGAACTTCGTTTTGTCCCAGCCGTATTTACGTTGAAGGATGGTAATACGGTGGCGACGATTCAACATAATGAAAATGGCCTGTATGTGATCGTAGAAGGGAAAAAAACGTTTACAGATATGCAAGGTCACTGGGCGCAGGCTGATGTTGAAGCACTTGCTTCTAAGTTGATCATTAACGGAATGACGGATCGGACGTTTGCACCAGCAGGCCAAGTTACACGTGCTCAATTTGCGGCACTACTGGTAAGAGGACTGGGGTTATCGACGGAGTCGTTAACGAATATGTTTGTAGATGTTAGTACAACTGCGTGGTATGCACAGGATGTGAATACAGCAGCGAAACTTAGTTTGGTTCAAGGCGTTGGTGAAGGGAAATTTAGTCCGGATTCACGGATTACGAGAGAGCAAATGGTCGTGATGATCATGAACGCTGTTCAACTCGTTCAAGGAGATCATAGAACTGAAGCTCAATTGCGCACTCCATTTGCCGATCAGGACCGAATCTCTGGTTATGCTACCAAAGCCGTAACAGAAGCAGCAAGCAAAGGATTAATCAAAGGCAAAACAGAAACAACATTTGCTCCGCAAGATGCAGCCACACGTGCTGAGGCTGCGGTGATGATCAAACAAATTTTGCAATACTTGAAGTTTATGAATAAATAGAGTTAATGCTGCGCTTGATCTCTATGTTGAATCAGGTGTAGTAGTTACATTTGGTAATTATATTGAATTAAGCCTTTTATCAAAGAGAACTCTTTAGCAAAACGTTTACTGAATTAGTGCACCGAGTCTAGGTTTTGCATAAAAATTCTTTTCTCTGACTTGACATCAATCTTATCTCATTAAGTAACGTTAGTGACTTATTAGTGACAGCGCTTAATTAATTTAATGAACGAGGAGAGAACGATTTGAAATTAACTAGAATATTTACAACCACACTTGCAATTGCGATATGTTCAATGAGTTTCTTGCATTTATTGGCTGTACCTGTTCATGCTGATTCTAATTCTGGATGGCCAAGGTCCGTTATTGTGCCAATTCCTGAAACAACGACTGGTGTTTCGGAGCCAGTAATCAGTTTGAATGGAACATGGAAGGCGACCACAGACGTTCCGGAAAAATTCTGGGAAAACAGTGTTGATCCTTCCTCATGGAGAGATATACAAGTGCCAGGTGAAATGAACCTACAAAATTTTGATATTTCTCTCGACACTGAGTATCCCTACAAAAAGCTTGTTAGCATCCCTGCCGACTTTAGCGAAAAAAAGGTTATCCTTCGATTCGAAGCCGTATTTAGTGATGCCAAAGTGTGGGTAGACGGTAAGCTGGCAGGAGATCACTCAGGCGGCTTTACCGCATGGGATTGCGATATAACGAGCTTTGTAACTCCTGGGGAATCTGCATGGATAACAGTAGGAGTAACCGAAAAATCGGATGACATATCAAATGCATCTGGATATGCCAAACACAATATCGGCGGTATTCTTAGAAATGTTAAAATGATGGCGCTTCCGAATGATTATGCAACCCGGTTTCACGCATCAACAGATTTCGATTCCACTTATGAGAATGCAAGACTAAATGTTACAGTAGCTATGAATTTCAACGAGGGCCAAGATGCTACTGTTAATCTGAGTTTGAATGACCCTCAAGGAAATAGTGTAGAGATTAGTCCAAGTTCAGTTAATCTAGCGGCAACGAATGCAGAACAAGCGGTAAGCATTCCTGTATCTGTTCCACAAAAATGGGATGCAGAGCACCCTAATCTTTATACATTAAATGCCAATATTGTTATTAACGATAATGTTGTCGAAACACTTACAAAAAAAGTTGGCTTTAGAGAAGTTGTAAAAGCAGGAAATAAAGTATATGTCAATGGAAATGAAATTAAACTAAGAGGCGTTAATGCGCATGATGCACATCCAACCTATGGACGTGCAACGACAGATGAGCTAGATGCGGAGCAAGTTAAACTTTATAAAGATGCCAACATCAACTTTGTTCGAACATCGCATTATCCGCGCTCGGATGCGTTCCTAGATGCTGCTGATTTATACGGTATGTATGTGCTAGAAGAAACAGCAGTAGTTTGGCAAAATGGCCATGCCGGCGAGAATCCGTATACGGTGAACGATCCGGCGTATACAACTAGATATATGAATCAGTTTGCCGAAATGATAGAGAAGGATTTAACGCATCCTTCTATTATCATCTGGTCTTTAGGTAACGAAACAGATTGGGGGTTAAACTTCGATAAAGAGCTTGAATATGTAAAAGCTGAGGATCCGACTAGACTGACTATCGTAAGCTGGGGAAATGCTGCAACAGATATCTTTAGCTTTCATTATCCAGATTATAATGGCAATATGGCACCCTCAAATTGGCAACCAAATCTCGCAGATGAATATGTACATGTGAACAGTTATAACGTAAATACACAAAAACGAGACCCTGGTGTTCGTAATTTTTGGGGAGAAAGTCTAAAAAGGTTTTGGGAAAACATCTTTACTACAAGTGGAAGTCTAGGAGGAGCGATATGGGCCTCACCGGATGATGTATTTGAATCCCCTATTAACGGTTCCATAGGTTACGGGGAATGGGGAATTATTGATGGATGGCGTCGGGTGAAGCCTGAGCACTGGCTTACGAAGAAAGCATATTCACCGATCCGTACAACAGATACTTCTGTTACGAATCCTGGAACTGGAAATCCACTTCTTATTCCAGTGAAAAACTGGTTTGATAGCACGAATTTCAATGAGATTTCTTTTAACTGGCAAGTAGGTACGGATTCAGGCAGCGTAACTGATCTTAATCTTGCCCCTCATGCTGACGGAACGCTGATCATTCCAGCTCGAAATTGGAAGGAAGGCGAAATATTAAATATTAAAGTTTATCAAGGAAGCAGTTATATTGACGAATTTAATCTGCCGATTGGATTTGTGGCCAAGACATTCTCGAGCCCACAGGGACCTGCCCCTATCATTTCGGAAAATGATAGTGAGATTACGGTTTCTGGAACGAATTTCGATATCTTTTTCAGTAAGACAACAGGAACGATTACGAACGGCTCATACGAGGGAAGTACAATTATTACAGGAGGACCGAGACTGAATTTAGGCAATGTCACACTATCTGACTGGAGACTCTCAAGTATTAGTCATTCTACGGCAGGCAATGAAGCCGTGATTAATATTTCTGGCAGTTATGGTGCTGTTGAAGCTGGCTTTACAGTAAAAGTAGATGGTAAAGGGCTCATTACTAACCAATATAGTATCAAAAATCCTCCAGGGGATGTAACAGAAGTGGGAATTGCATACGATGTTTCTCCTTCCGTAGACAGGCTAAGTTGGGATAGACAAGGTTTGTGGTCGGCATATCCATCTGATCATATCGGCAGAACGACTGGTGTTGTAAATAGAGATAGTGGTCATTATGCCGAATTTGGAGTTCAACCTACATGGTCATGGTCCGAAGACATGCAAGATTTCTTCCTATATGGATCCAACGATCAAGGGGGACGAGGTTCCAATGATTTTAGAAGCATGAAAGAAAATATTTATTATGGTTCTGCCATTGTTGCGGATTCAAACAATAGGCTGCGGGCGGAATCTAACGGCACTGATGCTTTCCGAATGGAAACTTTGAAGACAGAATGGGTGGATGATACAAACGATAAACTTTCTTACAGTGGAACATGGGATTCTCACAATGACTCGGATGATTATCAAGGTACAGAAAAATTTAGCAATAGTGTCGGTGCCTATGTGGAGCATACGTTTGAAGGATCAAGTATTAGCCTTATAGGCCCTAAAAACAATAATATGGGTAAATTTGATATATATATTGATGGAGAGCTTGATGCTTCTGGAATAGACGCTTATGCACCATCTAAGCTGTATCAGAAAACACTATATAGTAAAACAGGTCTTGCAGAAGGTCCACATACGATCAAAATCGTTGTAACAGGGGAGAAAAATGAAAATGCGAGTGATGCGTATGTAGTCATGGATGTATTTGAAGTGTCATTGCCTTCAACATCAATGATTGTGAATAATGAGTGGAGTTATACGGATTTGGACTGGGGAAATTATGAAACCTCAATCTCTGTTTCATCAGGCTATACGAACACAGTGAAAGTGAGACTAACGGACAATGATCTCAATGACTTCTACAAATTTGACGACACAAGTAGCAGTGTGGCGTACGGTGAAGGATGGAAGACGTACCCAGACGAACATGCATACCAACAAACGAACCATTATAGCAATACTGACAATGCGACCGCAACGTATACCTTTTACGGAACCAAAGCAAAGTTTTATGGGTTTTTGAGAGATGATTTGGGTAAAGCAGATATTTATATTGATAACAAGCATATAAAAACGATTGATTTGTACTCGTCTCATATGCAAAGCGATGTGATGCTTTTTGAAAGTGACTTACTTGATGAGGGCACTCATACTTTGCAGATCAAGGTTAAAGGTGAAAAAAATACATCTTCAACCAACACTTATATCATTGTTGATGCTTTTGAGAGTGATGGTTTGAATATACTCACGGACACGCCAACATCTACTGTCAGTTTTGACAGCAACGATGGCAGTGAAGTGGAAAGTATTACAGCAACACGGGGGTCCACAATTGCTGAGCCAACAGCACCAACGAAGGACGGTTCTATATTTCTTGGCTGGTACAAGGATGAAGAATTAACAGAGAAATGGGATTTTGCAACTGATATAGCACCAGATCAAAATATTACTTTATATGCGAAGTGGGAAACTGAAGCTACGTTTGTAAAGGTGGAATCGATTACTCTAACTGGCCAAAATGATTCAGTAGTGATTGATGTCAAAGGCGGCAGTCTGCAGTTAACTTCAGAAGTGCTCCCAACTAATGCTACGAAAAATACGATTGTGTGGTCCGTATATGAAGCCGATGGCGTGACATTAACAGATAAAGCATCGATAAACACAAGCGGTTTGCTAACAGCTGTTAAAGACGGAGTAGTTAAAGTCGTAGCAACAGCAACAGATGGTTCTAATGTTCATGGAGAAATGGTTATTAGCATAAGTGGTCAAACGGACATTATCGATCCAGGCACTGATCCTTTGAATGTTGAAAAGATTAACATCACAAGCTCAGGTAATGTGTCCACAATTACTGCTAAGAATGGAACTTTGCAACTAGGCGCTACCGTGCTACCTGCTAATGCTACGAATAAGTCGGTAACATGGGCTGTATACGGAGTAGATGGAAGAATAGAAACGGATATCGCAACCATTGATGTAACCGGTTTGCTGACGGCTGTGAAAGATGGAACTGTGAAGGTGGTAGCCACAGCAGTGGATGGTTCTGGTGTTCAAGGAGAAATGCTTATTACCATTAGTGGTCAAACGGATATTATCGATCCAGGTACAGGTCCAGGAACGGGCGTAGATCCAGGCAACCCAACGACATCAACGAGTCCTACACCTACACCAACGACCCCTCCTACAAAAGAAGATCCACATCGTTATGTGCCAACTGGTAAAGAACTACAAAATGAAACTGCACAGAACGGAACAACAAGCCTGACCATTAACATTGATAAGGAAGCTTTAGCGAAGAAGTTAGAAGCACTTAACAAAACTACAGGAACCCCTAATCTTGACATCGAGATTCAGGGAATGAATTCATGGAATGCAGTCAATTTGCCATTGGATGTCTTGTATAACAGCTTGAAAGCAGATAAGGAAACAATCATAACACTAAGAAGCCATTTAGGCAGTTATGAACTTCCGCTTGCCAATCTGAATCGTGATGAACTTGAGAAAGCTGCTAAAGTTGCGGGTGCAACCTTAATCATTCGAATGGATAATGTGACTTCACAGCATGAGCAGAAGTTTGAACAATCCATAGTAGAAAAAGGGGTGAAACGAGTAAGCGACATCATCGCGTACAAAGTCATTCTTAAATCGAATGATAAAGAAGAAGAGCTTCAACGTTTCGGAAATCCGTTTATGACACGTGTCATAAATATGGATGGCGTTATTCAAGATCCATCGACTGCGACCGCTGTTATGTTCGATCCGGTTACAGGACAAATGCGTTTCGTACCATCGGTGTTTAATGTGAAGAACGGCAAGACTGAAGTTTCGATCTTCGGACATGAAAATGGTCTATACACCATCGTTCAGAACAAGAAAACATTCGATGATATGATTGGACATTGGGCACAAAAGGATGTTGAAACCTTAGCCTCTAAACTGATCATTAACGGAATGTCGGATCGGACGTTTGCACCAGCAGGCCAAGTTACACGTGCTCAATTTGCGGCACTACTGGTAAGAGGACTAGGGTTATCGACGGAGTCGTTAACGAATATGTTTGCAGATGTTAGTACAACTGCGTGGTATGCACAGGATGTGAACACAGCAGCGAAACTTGGTTTGGTTCAAGGCGTTGGTGAAGGGAAATTTAGTCCAGATTCACGGATTACGAGAGAGCAAATGGTCGTGATGATCATGAACGCTATTCATCTCGTTCAAGGAGATCATAGAACTGAAGCTCAATTGCGCACTCCATTTGCCGATCAAGCAAGTATCTCTGATTATGCTACCCAAGCCGTAACAGAAGCAGCAAGCCAAGGATTAATCAAAGGCAAAACAGAAACAGCTTTTGCTCCGCAAGATACAGCCACACGTGCTGAGGCAGCGGTGATGATCAAACAAGTTTTGCAATACTTGAAGTTTATGAACTAGATAAATGTTTAAAAATTGTGCTCGGCTCACACTGAACTGTGGACCGAGCACAATGATTATCAACTATTTATATAAGGAGGAGTGAATGATCTTGATTAAAATCAAACCTTTAGCTAAACGTTTAACTGTGAGCGCTTTATCATTGAGCTTAATTATTCAGAATCCTATATCAGTTCCCATAGCTAAAGCAGAACCTGTAAGCGCAATCAATAGAATGTCTGATGCTCCGGAGAATAAATTGTCCCTATGGTACCGACAACCGGCGATAAATTGGGAAACGGATGCGCTTCCAATTGGCAATGGCCTTATGGGAGGGATGATCTTTGGTGGCATCGAGCAAGAACGGATTCAGTTAAATGAGAAAACGTTGTGGTCCGGTGGTCCAGGTTCTTCTTTTGTATATACTTGGCCTTCCACGGATGATCCAACGACTTCTAACCCATATACATTCGGTAATCGTGAGGGTGGTGCGGATCATTTAGAGAGTGTCCGAGCTAAACTCCGCGCGGGGGATATCGATGGTGCTCACAAAGAAGCGGATGAGAATCTTACAGGCTTGAATGAAGGCTTAGGAAGTTATCTAACCTTTGGTGACTTGTATCTGGACTTTGAGAAGTCCTCAACAACCAATGTAGAGAATTATCGCCGGGAGCTTGATCTTGAAGACGCGATATCTCGAGTTAAATACACGCTGGATGGAGTAGAGTATACACGAGAATACTTTGTCAGTTATCCAGATAAAGTAATGGTTACTCGCCTGACAGCCAATCAGCCGGGTAAGCTGTCCTTGGATGTACGCCCGACAAGTGCTCAGGGAGGGACCGTCACGGCGAATGGCAACAACATTAATATTAGAGGTAATGTACTAGACAACAATATGCTATATGAAGGTAACTTCCGCGTCCTAAATCAAGGTGGAAATATAACATCAGGTAACGGAAAGATCCATGCAGCGAATGTAGATTCATTAACCATCCTTACATCATTAGGCACCAACTATGCTAACAGCTATCCTAATTATAGAGGCACTGATCCGCATAATGAGGAAGTGGCGATATTGGATGCCGCTGAGAGTAAATCTTACGAAACATTACTTGAGAATCATAAGAAAGATTATAAGTCATTATTTGATCGTGTGAAATTAGATTTGGGCGAGTCCAAGCCTACGATTCCGACAGACGAACTCTTAGCCACCTATGCAGGAACGAAAAGTAAAGCGCTTGAGGTTTTATTTTATCAATATGGCCGATATTTGTTGATTTCATCTTCTCGTCCCGGTTCACTACCGGCCAACTTACAGGGCGTGTGGAATAATTCTAATAGAGCGCCTTGGAGCAGCGATCATCATTTTAATATCAATATTCAAATGAACTATTGGCCAGCGATGGTAACGAATCTCTCGGAGACAATGACACCACTGATCGATTACATAGATTCGCTGCGTACTCCTGGGCGTATTTCTTCCGAAAAATATTATGGCATTTCTAATGCGTGGTCGATTGGAGTGGCAAACAATCCGTTCGGATATACTGCGCCGGGTTGGAATTTTGATTGGGGCTGGTCACCTGCATCCAATGCTTTTATCTCGAATAATATTTGGGAGAGTTATAAATTTTCCGGAGATATCGATCTACTAAAGTCACGTGTTTATCCAATATTGAAGGAAACGACGCGATTTTGGACCCAGTATTTAGTAGAAGATACGGATGGGACATTGGTATCCACACCTTGTTACTCACCAGAGCAAGGTACGATCAGTACAGGATGTGCCTATGACCAGCAGCTTGTACAAGATTTATTTACTAACTACTTGGAGGCAAGTACAACATTAGCTGTCGATTCCGATTTTCGTGAGGAAGTTCAAAGTAAATTAAATCAGGTGTCTCCAATCAAAATAGGAAAGTACGGTCAAATTCAAGAATGGAAAGAGGACATCGACGATCCGAATAACAAGCATCGCCATTTGTCCCAACTAGTTGCTTTATATCCAGGCAAGCAAATTAACAAAAATACACCTGAGCTTATGGAAGCTGCCAGAGTGTCATTGCAGCATCGCGGAGACGAGGGTACCGGGTGGAGCAAAGCTAACAAAATTAACATGTGGGCTCGTGCGCAAGATGGCACACATGCACATACGATTCTGGAAGGTCAGCTTACTGGAAGTACATTAAACAACTTATTCGATACGCATCCGCCATTCCAAATCGATGGCAACTTCGGAGCTACGTCCGGCATGTCTGAAATGCTGCTACAAAGTCATTTGGACAATATTGATGTTTTGCCAGCGCTCCCTGCTTCATGGCCGAAAGGAAGTTATTCGGGCTTGGTTGCCCGCGGGGGATTTGAGGTTAGTGTGAATTGGAACAATGCTAGAGCTACAAGCATCAGTGTCAAATCTAATAAAGGCAATCGTGCAGTTGTTTCTTATCCAAGCATAGCTGGAGCAACTGTCATGAATCAAGCGGGACAAAATGTAAAGTATTCCGTAGACAATAACAATCAGATTTCTTTCGACACTCAAGTTGGAGACGTTTACACGATTGGTTCAATTCCTTTACAAGATGGACAATTGTTGACAATGACAATGAAAAATAGTGGTCATGTGCTAGATATTGAAGGGGCATCGGAGCAAGAACAAGCAGCGGTTGTTCAAATGACAGCAGGATCGTTATCACAGAGTCAGCAGTGGTATGCAGAAAGCGTAAGTGATAGATACTACAAAATCACAAATAGCTTGAGTAGTAAAGTGATTGCTGTGCTAGATGAATCAATGTCTGATGGTGCAAAGCTCGTTCAACAAACCTACACTTCAGACAACTCTTATAATGATGAATGGCTTCTCGTTGATAAAGGGAACGGTTATTCTCAGTTGGTTAATCGTGATAGTGGTAAAGCGCTTACAGCTTCAAACACTAGCATAGGGACTGGGAAAGAGTTGATCCAATCTTCAATCACAGATTCTGATGAGCAATTGGTGAGAATCGATCCTGTGAGAGACTTTTTTGATCAGCAAAAGTTCAATCTAACCGTCCAACACAGCAATCTTCGTATGGACGTGAACGAGGATTCTAAATCAGATGGCGCCGCTATCATACAATGGTCCGAAAGTTCGGGTCAAAATCAACAATGGATGTTTATGAAGACAACCCCGGGTTATTACAAAATTATCTCAATGAGCAGTTCAAAAGCACTTACTGTAGAGAATGCATCAACAGAGGAAGGTTCAGGAATCATTCAAGCCACATTCACCGATGATGCAACCTACAATGATGAATGGTCAGTTGTAGATGCTGGTGATGGCTATTATCAATTGAGAAATCGGGCTAGCGGCAAAGTGATCGAAATGCCAAATAACAGTGTTTCTAGTGGTGAACAATTCGTACAAAATAAAGCCGGTAAGGGGAGTAACCAGAAGTTTGCTTTTTCATTAGATAGAACCGTGAACGACAATGCAACCGGATCATGGAATGACCAGTTTGTATATGGCTCGGGATGGGAGTACAGTGCATTCGAATCCGGGGCATACAATCGTGACAATCATTATTCAAACGAGACGGATTCATATGCGTTCTTGCGTTTTAATGGCTCTAAAGTGCAATTGTATGGGGCTAAGAACAATAATCAGGGTATCGTTGCATTCTCTATCGATGATGGTCCTGAACAACTGGTTGATACTTACGCCTCTTCGCGTTTAGATCAACAACTGCTCTTTGAAAGCTCTGAGATGTTGAATCAGGAGCATGTACTCAAAATTCGGGTGACAGATCAAAAGAATGACAATTCGAACAACACATATATTTCAGTTGATCGAGCGGATATTCAGTCTCGTGTAGTTAAGAGTGTGGACAAAGCCGAAGATTATTATATACAGACTATAGAAACAATTAATGGAGTTAATCATAGCGTAATCACCCTGAATTATAAAGGTGAAGACGCAGGTGATGCAGTAAGAGCGGCAATCGAGGCTGCCAAAGCGGCGCAGAAGCCTGTCATCCTAGACTTTCCTACAGAAACGTATCATTTTAAAGCATCAACCGCAAATCAAGTGCAATATTTCATTTCAAATACAACCACAAAAGAACAGACACCTAGTAGCACTCGTAAGGTAGGTCTTATATTCAAGGATATCGATGATCTTACCATTCGAGGGAATGGTTCGACCTTGTTATTCCATGGTGTGATGACACCTATCGTATTCGACCATGCAACAAATATTAAAGTGAACGGAATTAACATTGATTTCAATCGTCCTGTCGTATCGGAGATGACTGTAACTGAAGTAGGCAACAACTACATGAAAGCGAGTATACATCCGGATTCATGGTACTCTATTCAGAATAATCAATTAGTATGGTTCGGTGAGGAGAACTGGACAGAGAACGGAACACAAAATGTACGCGCTGTGCAAGAGTATAACCCAGCTACGAAACAGACATGGAGAGTGGCCAATCCTCTAGACGGCACAACAAGCACGAAGGATCTCGGTAAACGGGAGGTGCAATTCAACTTCACTAAGAATCCAAATTTGTCGGTAGGAAACACGTTTCAGTTTCGGGATACAACAAGAAGAGAACAAGGTGCGTTGATCTATCGAAGCAAGAATATTGCGTGGTCAGATGTTAACTTCTATGCTGCACCTGGGCTTGGAATTATCAGTCAATATAGTGAAAATGTATCGCTCGATAACTTGAACTTTGCACCTAAGACAGGCAGTGGACGGACGAACGCATCAATGGCAGACTTCTTGCAAGTTTCTGGAGGCAAGGGTGAGATTCGGGTGTTAAACTCTTATTTTTCCGGAGCTCACGATGATGCGATTAACATTCACGGCACTCATCTGCAAATTGTGCAAGTAACGTCATCCAATCAGGTCAAAGTACAATTTATGCATCCTGAGAGTTGGGGCTTTGATGCTTTTGCTGTAGGAGATTCGATCGAATATATCAACAAGTCGACTTTACTTTCGAAGGAAAGTGCAGTGGTCACCGATGTGACACGCCTAAATGATACTCAAATTGTTCTTACGCTAGATAAACCGGTACCTTCTTCGATAACTGCGAATGAGTATGTCGTTGAAAATGCCACATGGACGCCGAATGTCACCGTTAAGAATTCAACATTTGAATCGATACCGACAAGAGGTCTCCTCGTAACAACGCGCGGCTCTGTTCGAATCGAGAACAATACGTTTAATGGCATGCAGATGAGTGCGATCATGATCGCACATGATGCTAGTAGCTGGTACGAATCAGGAATGGTGAAGGACGTCTTGATCCGTAACAATACGTTTAATAATAACGGTAACGCGGTGATTAGTATTGATCCGAATACTTCCCTGACGAATCCCGAAAAGACCGTGCATAGTCATATTGAGATTGACGGCAACCAGTTTAATAAGGTGGGCGGCAATTCTGAGATTTATGCAAAGAGTGTAGACGGGTTAAAGTTTACGAACAATACTGCAACTCAAGGTGGTTTTGAACTTACATTTGATGCCTCTAAAGCTGTTACTGTCACGGGGAATAGTTTTAAAGAAAGTGATGTTGACAAGAAAATCAACTTCAATCGCATGATCCCTGGTACGGATTCTGTAGAAGCAACTCAAGGATTTATTGTCACGCGAACGAATGATTATACACCTGCAGTTACAGATCCAAATGATATTCCGCAAAGTGAAATGACAGCTTCATCTACCAGTAATCGCAGTGGAAACGAAGCGGATAATGCCATAGATGGAAACCCTTCAACCATCTGGCATACTGAATGGGATCCTATGGCGGATTTGCCGCAATCGATCACCCTAGATCTTGGAAATACGAGAATCATATCTAAACTAAAGTATTTGCCAAGACAAAATGGGGAACAAAACGGGAACATTACTTCTTATGTATTATCAACCAGTTTAGACGGAACAACATTTAAACGGTTTACAAGCGGAAGTTGGGATGATGACAGCACCGAGAAAATCGCAGAATTCGCTCCGGTCGCTAGTAGGTATCTGAGACTTACTGCTATCGAAGGCCATGGTGGATTGGCTTCAGCGGCAGAGATTAACATTACGAAGAATGAGATGGATGAGGACTATCAAGCCCTTAAAGCGCTCATTACAAGAGTCCAAAGCAAGCACGACGGTGCTGTAGAAGGGACTGAAGATGGTCAGTATCCAGAAGGCTCAAAACTTACATTGCAAAAAGCCATTGATCAGGCGAAGAAAGTACGCGATAGCTTATCTGTTACACAGCAGCAATTACAGCAAGCGGCGAGTGACTTAACTGCTGCGTTGCAAGTGATGGAAGATAGCATCAATAAACATGAGATGGTTCAATCGATCACGATTACAAGTGAATCATCAGTGATTACTGCTAAGAACGGAACTCTCCAATTAGGCGCTACTGTACTGCCTGCTAATGCAACGAAAAAGTCGGTAATATGGTCTGTGCATGAAGTAGATGGCATAACAGCAACGGACAAAGCGACAATTAATCAAACCGGTATGCTAACGGCTGTGAAAGATGGAACTGTGAAGGTGATAGCCACAGCAACGGATGGCTCTGGTGTTCATGATGAAGTGGATATTAGCATTAGTGGTCAAACGGACATTATCGATCCAGGCACAGATCCAGTGAATGTTGGAAAAATAATCATCACGAGCTCAGGGAATGTGTCAACGATTACCGCTAAGCACGGGACTCTCCAATTAGGCGCTACTGTGCTACCTGACAATGCAACCAATAAGTCGGTAACATGGGCTGTATATGGAGTAGAAGGCACAACAGAAACGGATATTGCAACCATTGATGTATCCGGTTTGCTCACGGCTGTGAAAGATGGAACTGTGAAGGTTGTAGCTACAGCAACGGATGGCTCAGGTGTTCAAGATGAAATGGATATTACCATAAGTGGTCAAACGGACATTATTGATCCAGGCACTGATCCTGTGAATGTTGAAAAGATAAACATCACAAGCGCAGGAAATGTGTCGACGATTACCGCTAAGAACGGAACCCTTCAATTAGGCGCTACTGTGTTACCTGACAATGCAACTAATAAGTCGGTAACATGGGCTGTATTCGAAGCCGATGGCCGCACACCTACGGATAAAGCAATTATTGATGTAAACGGGTTGTTGACAGCTGTGAAGAACGGAACTGTAAAAGTGGTTGCCAGTGCAATGGATGGTTCTGCGGTTCATGGATTTAAGGAGATTGTGATTAGCGGTCAAAATGACACTCCTGACCCTACTTCAAGTCCAGAGCCTACTCCAGATCCAGGAACAAATCCAGGTAACCCAACGACATCAACCAGACCAACGCCATCACCTACACCAACGATCCCTCCTACAAAAGAAGATCCACATCGTTATATTCCAACAACTAAAGAACTACAAAGTGAAACTGCACAGAATGGAACAACGAGCCTGACCATTAACATTGATAAGGAAGCTTTAGCGAAGAAATTAGAAGCACTTAACAAAACTACAGGAACCCCTAATCTCGATATCGAGATTCCAGGAGTGAATGCATGGAATGCAGTACATCTGCCGCTTGATGTTCTGTACAACAGCATGAAGGCGAATAAGGAAATAATCATAGCTTTTAGAAACCATTTAGGAAGTTATGAACTTCCGCTTGCCAATCTGAATCGTGAAGAACTTGAGAAAGCTGCTAAAGTTGCGGGTGCAACCTTAATCATTCGAATGGATAATGCGACTTCACAGCATGAACAGAAGTTTGAACAATCCATAGTAGAAAAAGGAATGAAGCGAGTAAGCTACATCATTGCGTACAAAGTCATTCTAAAATCGAATGATAAAGAGGAAGAACTTCAATGTTTCGGAAATCCGTTTATGACACGTGTCATAAATATGGATGGCGTTATTCAAGATCCATCGACTGCGACCGCTGTTATATTCGATCCGGTTACAGGACAAATGCGCTTCGTGCCATCGGTGTTCACAGTGAAGGACGGAAAGACTGAAGTCACAATATTCGGTCAAGCAAATGGTCTATACACCATCGTTCAGAACAAGAAAACATTCGATGATATGGTTGGACATTGGGCGCAAAAGGATGTTGAGACCTTAGCCTCCAAGCTGATCATTAATGGAATGACGGATCGGTCGTTTGCGCCAGCAGGACAGGTCACGCGTGCTCAATTTGCGGCATTGTTGGTAAGAGGAATAGGGTTAACTACGGAGTCATTATCGAATGTATTTGCAGATGTTAGTGCCACGGCGTGGTATGCGGAGGATGTGAATATAGCTGCGAAACTCGGGTTAGTTCAAGGCATAGGCGAAGGGGAATTCAGCCCGGATACAATCATTACAAGAGAGCAAATGGTCGTGATGATCATGAACGCCGTTCAGCTCATTCAAGGAGATTATAGAGTAGAAGCTCAAATGCGGACTCCATTTGCTGATCAGGACCAAATCTCTGATTATGCTAGCGAAGCGGTAACAGAAGCGGCAGAGAAAGGATTAATCAAAGGGAAAACAGAAACAACATTTGCTCCGCAAGACGCAGCAACACGTGCTGAGGCAGCGTTGATGATTAAACAGCTTTTGCAATATTTGAAGTTTATGAATTAAGTAATATTAAATAGGCTCGGTTCAAACGATAAGTTTGAGCCGAGTTTTTTTGTTGCGTTGGAGCATCTAAGTACTCAGTCAGTTAATGGAATTGAGAGAATGAATTCAGTTCCTTCTCCTGATTTACTTCGTACATTTACATCACCGTTCATCGAACGGATCAGTTGATAAGAAAGCGTAAGTCCCAAACCGGTACCTTTGCTTTTAGTTGAAAAATAAATGCTTCCCAGTCGATCCATCTGCTCGCTGCTCATACCAACCCCATTATCAATTATTATTATTTTTGCGAATTGGGATTGACGCTCAATACGGATGCTCACAATTCCTGTTGAATGAACAGTGCAAGCTTCTATCGCGTTTTTGATGAAATTTATGAATAGTTGTTTGATTTCAGTAGGATTTGCAGATACATATAGTTTATCCTCCAAGGGGTGCATCTCCAAAGTAACGTTATTCATATTGGCGTACGGCGTTATGATGTCTACAATAGAGTAGATTTGCTGCACAAGTTCAATTTTCTCTACCATAGAATGATTGGGTTTAGCTATCGATAAATATTCAGAAAGAATAACTTCTGTCCGCTTAATCTCTTCAAGGCAAATTTCAATATATCTCTGACTCTTTTCTCTTGTGATCGAATCATCCTTCAATAATTTTAAAAATCCCATAACGGCTGTAAGTGGATTACGGACTTCATGAGCTAGAGAGGCTGCGACATGAGCAATCGTTTCCGATTTTTCACTTTGAAGATACCTGAGATATAATTCCTTATCAGAAACTGCTTTATTAAAAAGGGAAATCAATATCCAAATTCCGAGGAAATTTTGTACTGGCATAACGAGGATATTGAACTTTAAATGCTGTATCGTGTATTGGTATTCCGTTGCAAACATAGTACCTATTGGAATAATGGAAAAGCATATCCCTGCAATGAGTGTAATAAGCTTTCGGTACTCGGAACGACGACGGTATAGATTGGATAACAATGCGGATATGGAGAAAGTGATGGAGAGAATAATTATCGCTGAATATAGTCCCTGTCCACCTATAAGGAGGCGGTATACTAGAAACTCAACGATAAGAAAAACTCCAGTAGTTATGCCTCCATACACCATACCGAAAAACATGATCACGTAACGAATGTCGAATATGATTCCATCTTGTATACTAGCAGGAAAGGTCATCGACATAAAAAGACATATCATGCAGGTGATCGTGATAAATTGTTTTGAATAGTTAACGGCTTTGTCACGATAGTAAATGGTATAAAGGACAAAAGGGGTTAGGGCAAACAATAATTGCAGTAAAATATCCTTAACATACAGCATATTAGCCCTCCCAATAGTTTAGAAAGAATTTGATATACTGTTTATTCGTTGTGACTATGAATTCCTCCTTCTGAGGGAGTGATGTAAAGGCACTAAAAATAACTATTGAGAAGAAAGTTACATATACAGGAAGAATTATACTGTGCGTGCGAAACCTGTCGTTTAATCATTTCAAATAAAAAGGCTGAAGAACAACTTTTAGTAATTAAAAGTTGTTCTTCAGCCTTTAGTTGATCATTTCATCTGAGTTTACTCAATCTTAGATATTCCACCACTGATCAGATTCACCTTGATATCAATCTTGTCGATGCTGCTTGAATCGAGCGGTAAGATTCCTTTATCATTCAGTTTGTTCCACTTTTTTGGAAGATTACGATAGAATATGCCTGAGAGTCCATATACATCGGCATTTATTTCTAAACCTTTCAAGTAAGTTTCCCTAATCTGATCATCAATTACTTTTATTGCTTTCAGTTCAATATCTTTTCGATTAAGGTTTGCGCTCAATTCCGGAAGAGTGCCCTGCATAGACACTTTAATATCGAAGATAGGTTTGCCATGCTTCATCTTGGGTTGAATAGAGAATTTAAGTTTGTTCATGACGATCACAGCAAGTACTTCTTTGTCATCTTTGATTATCAGAGGCGTTCGTTGCGTCTTTTTTTCCAGCCATCGAACCCCTAATATCTCTTTAGACTTCAGGCAACCTCGAAATTGCTCATTTTGCAGAAAGCAGATCCCCGACATGCTAATGTTAGGGGAAGGTTCCTTATTACTGGTCCAGTCTGGCGCAACTTCAAGAAAAGGTAATCGAACCGTTTCGGCTTTCTCTCTCCATTTCCATATAAACTTGTACAGATACAACGGAGCGACAACCGAGCTCTGTTCATAGGTTCGCATGGGACTGTTAAGCTGCGAGTAGATCACTGACAGATCGGCGATCGACGGGGTAGTCAGCACTTCTTCCATAGGTTCGTTGGTTGCCATGGTCCAAACGGTATATCGAAATTCATAATATCGATCCCAAACGTCCAATACTTGATTGATGACGCTACCCTTCTTTAGCGCTGCTTCACTAAATACGATTGTTTTCACATTACTCCAGATAATTCTTTGTGGACTAGTGGCATATAAATTAAATATTGCCGCATCAAACGAATCTCCTTCTGCTTTCCCTATGAAGGTTTTTTGTTCTAGGCTCTGCCCCGCCTCTTTTTTCGCAATGCCACTAAAGTTAACCATTTGAATATAAACAACGACTTTGTTATCTACATAATCGACGCCTAATGTATTCACATAGATCATATGCTCAATTTCTTTTGATCCCCAACAACCTGTAAGCAGCATGGAGAGCAGAGCAGTAACAAGCATGCACCGGATCAATTTCATGATCGATCTCGTCCTTTATTTCCCGTATTGTCCGTGAACTTTCCCTTTCCCCACGGCATTCTGAAAATAACCTTATAAAATTCCTTCCAGTGAGGCGGGGATAGAGGGGAAAGATAGTAGGTGCCGAAAGAACGTAAATTGACCATAAAGAGGATCAGTGCAAGCAGACATGTCATCGTACCAAACAACCCCAGAAACCCGCTAATGATGAGAATAGTAATTCGAAGCAAGCTAACAACGCTAACTAATGACTGGTTGACCAATGTAAAGGTAGCCAATACTGAAATGGCTATTACCACAATCGTACCTGGACCTGCAATGCCGGCGCTAATGGCTGCCTGACCGATAATTAAACCTCCAACTACCGATAAGGTCTGGCCATAAGCAGTAGGTAATCTCATCCCTGCTTCCCGAAAAATCTCAAATAAAATGAGCATCACAATCGCCTCCAAGGGAGCCGGAAGAGGCACGCCTTGTCTCGAATTTACTAACGTTGCAAGCAGCGTAAAGGGGATTTGATCTTGATGAAACGTAGTAAGCGCGATCCAAAAGCCCGGCAAAAACAGGGAAAGCATAACCCCTAGGACTCTTAATAACCTAGTAAAAGCAACAAAGATGTTTACCATATGTGCATCTTCCGAAGTATTCAACAAGAAGCTAAAGCTCACTGGCGCTATAATCACAGTAGGCGAACCATTCGTCAAGAGCACAAATTTGCCATGAAGCAGTGAATTCGCAGCATAGTCAGGTCTGCCCGTATATGCGAATAATGGAAAAAACGAAAATCCAGTCAGACTTTCTTCAAGCTGGGTGCTACTCACCAATCCCTGGATTTGAATGCCGGTTAGTTTTGACTTGATCTCATCTAGTACATGAGGTTTAATCGTTTCCTTGAGATATAAAAGATGAACTTCAGTCGCGGTTTGGATTCCAATACTGAATTGTTCAACAGCCAGTAATTCGGTCTTAACTCTTTTTCGAATAAGGGCAATATTGGTAAATGATTCTTCCGTAAAACCATCCTTAGGCCCTCTTGTGGACACTTCTGTATTGGGTTCTTCAGGTTGCCGTTTAGGTGGATCAGCCAATTTCACAACATAGTATTGATTCGATGGCGTAAAAAGAAGGAAAAGATCACCATTAAGCACAGTATCAATCATTGAAGCATTAATCTCTTTTGATGGAAGGGGGGTCATGTGAAACGGAACCTTTTGCATAAGATCGAGTTCACGTGATGTGAGAATAGATTCCGGGATCTTTTTTAATTCCGGGATGATATATTCTTCCACTTTGATTTCATCGCACAACCCCTGGCAATACACCAGTTGAACGGCATTGTCCGAGTCAGACAAAGAGATAGTTAGTCTCTTAATGTCTGAACTTGAACCAAATACTCGTTTGAACAAATCCTCGAACGTATTGGATTCCTTTTGCTCAGGCTCTTTCATGATGTTGCTTTCCCCTTTCGTTGAGCCAAGCTAATCAGCCCTGCAATAATTACAGAAAAAGCGAGTACCCCCCAAAAAGAAAAGGGAAGTACATAGTGAGCTAACATACTCAGAAAAAATTGGTCACTAAATGGAATGGCTGTGAACACTACAATAGCAAAAGAAATGCTTCCAAGAACCAACATTTTCACTTTTTTACTTTGAATTTGGAGTATATCGAGAATTAGAAACATAGTTAGAGAAATTCTCAGAAAAGCACCACTGAACCATTGATAAACGCTAAAAAAATCTAGATGCTCAATGTATTGTCCAATCGTCAGCAATCTCCATTCTTCATACGTGGGAAATCTGAGTTTATCAGCCTCATCCGGACCAAATTCAACAATTGCACCAATTATCGGACCCATGGTTAAACCTAAGATAAGCAGGATCATGATCATAAACGATAGATATGACAATCGCGATTTGATGTGATGTTGCATAAAGAAAAGCATGATGACCTCAACAAAACCTGCTCCTACGTACACGCTCCCTTTCCAAACGGGCTGCATACCGTGCTCAAGCATCGGTCTTAGTAAGGAATAATCTTTATGAGTTGTATTAGAGAACATTATAAAAAAACCCAATATAACAACAAAAGGCAGCAAAATAGCAGCGGTATTCGCGAGGGAGTGAATACCTAAATAAGCATTTATCACAGAAATCAAAAGTAATACGAACGTAAGGACCAGTATAGGTGTCTCTGGTGAGAAGGTCAGATGCACCCAGTATACAGTGTCTCTAGTTGTAAGCATGCATAAGACAAACAAATATACACTAGCGACTACCGCAAGAATACGGCTCACGATTGGAGGGTAAGCTTTAGCCAGCCAAGCGAAAAGATGCTGTTTTTTGATTTTAGTAGTACTAATGTGCAGGATAAAGATCCAAACTAGCGCACATGCCCCAGCAAGCAGCACTGAGATCCAGGCGTCACGTTTTGCCGCGTCCAATAGGATGGGGATGATAATGACATGATTTAGAAGGCCTGTACTCAGCATAATAATCATGATGGATTGAATAAACGTAATATTTGTTTTGATTTTCCTCATCCTCCTAAATAAACCGGACCCACCGTCTACCTTATAATGCCATTCTTGGAGGTGATTTATTCTGAGAATTGAGCAGTGCAAAACGTAAAGAGCCGAGCGGATATCGGCTCGGCTCAAAGTGTTATTATTTAGCGCTCCATAAGGCAACACGATCCTGCACATATTTGGTGTAGCCTTTTTCCATTTTTTCTACTCCGGCTTTCTCCAAAGCTGCCATGTAGTCAGCCCAGATTTTATCGAAATCTGCTGGTTTGGCAAGAATGGCTTCCGGAATACGTTTCCATGTAATATCTCTCATTTTGTTACCTAAAATGGTGACCTCATCTTCACCTGGAATCGCGATATTCCACGCTGCACCATAGGCCTTTTCAGTGAATTCTTCTTCTTTCGGGAATAGATCCTTCCAAGTGGTTGCCTTGTAGGCAGCTAAAGTTTCTTTCTCAACATCGCTATACCCAAGTACAAGTTGTTCCGGGAAGTTTTTAGTGTAATAATTTCCACTTGCATCCTTAGCGCCGTCTCCGTAATGAACCATCATATTCCAGTAGAAGCCGATTCCTGTTTCCTTGGTGAAGGCTGTGTTGTCATTGTTGATGCGATCTTGTACATCTGTCGGAACGATCCGTTTGCCGTTCTCTACCACGTAATGCTTACCTTCAATTCCCCAGTTATTCAAGATTTGTCCTTCATCAGAAGCGAGAAAATCCAGGAACTTAATTGTACGAATTGGATCCGGATTTGTGCTGGAGATCGAGATGCCATAACCACCCATGAAGCCGGTAGGCCAGAAGCTAGTTTCCTTGTATTCTTTCGTTAATGTTACCGGATAATGACCATAAGTTTGATCGAACTTTCCTGCCGTTTTCAACGCTTGTTGAGCATCATTATAATCCCAATCTTGATCAATCAAGCCAAGCACACGTCCTGTGGCTACTTTAGCTTTGTACTGGTCATACTTTTGCACGAAGCTCTCTTTGTCTAGCAATCCGATATCATTCATATGATTCAGCCAGCGGAAATACTCTTTCTCCTCCGGACGGCGAAAGTGGTAGATCGCCTCATGTGTCTGTTGATCTACGTAATATTCCCCGTCATCCGAACCGCCTGATGTTGCAACAGCAGGGTTAGTGACGGAAATGTACATATGCCAATCATCCGCGTTCAGGGAGACTCCGATGTTCTTGTTGCCGTTCTCATCAGTTGGATGTTTCTCAAGATAGGCTTTAATTACATTCTCATAATCGGTGACTGTTCTGATTTCAGGGTATCCGGCTTCCTTCAAGACGCGATGTTGAAGCTCAAATCCGCCGCCAGCCACGAATTTCTTCTCATCAACCGCTGCCCAGGTAGGAATGGCATAAATCGATTGATCTTCATTCGTGTATTTTGCCCGGGCAAGGTTGTCACCAAGCACACGTTTAATATTTGGTGCATATTTGTCGATTAACTCCGTTAAATCGATGACTGCTCCAGCATCTACAAGTTTACCGATATCAGCTTTGGCAGATATGATATCCGGATAATCACCACCAGCAGCGATTAAGGCGATTTTTTGTTGTGGATCACCTACCGCAAATTCCGCATCGAGTGTGACGCCTGTTTTCTCTGTAATCACTTTACTGATGTCGTCTTTCATATTGTTCCAGTTCGGATTTGGATCTTCAGCGAAGAAGGAGAGTGTAAGCGGGCTTAAATCTTCGGCTTGTGCAGTTGCTTCCGCGGTAGCCTCTGCAGTGGCACTAACTTCATTCGTTGGTTTAGTTCCTTCGTTGTTATTAGCTGTTTTGTTGCTTGATCCACTACAACCTGCCAGCACACTAATAAGTAAAGTCAAGACCATCAACATCACATGCGATTTTACTGTATTTCTTGTCATGAATAGAAACCCTCCCTTTTTCTGGTCAAAAAATATATTGTGTATACAGGCTGAGCCTGCTTATACCATTAGCGTACTAACTCTTTACTGAACCCAAAGTCATACCTTTAACAAAGTAGCGCTGCAAAAACGGATAGACGATTAGAATAGGCACAGTGACTACGATCGTGATTGCCATTTTGACTGATTCCGGAGAAATTTGTGCCATAACCTCTGTCATATTGCGACCTCGGAAATTGTCTGCATTAGTTGTCGTACTCTGTATGACCTTCATTAGCTCGAACTGGAGGGTAGTCAACGCATCCTTGGAACCATTGTAAAGATAAGTATCAAGCCATGAATTCCATTGGCCAACGGCGAGGAAGAGAGCGATGGTTGCCAGCGCAGGTTTGGTCAGCGGAAGAATAACCCGCCAATAAATCGTGAAGTCATTAGCCCCGTCCAACTTAGCGGATTCCTGCAGCGCATAGGGCAAGCCATCGATAAAGGAACGGATGACAAATACATTAAATGCGCTGACTAGACCGGGGAGGACATACACGCCAAAGGTTCCTATCATATGAAGATCTTTAATCAGTATGTAGCCAGGGATGAGACCACCTGAGACATACATCGTAAGCGCGAGAAATGTAGAGACGAACTTTCGGGCTTGGAAGTCTACCCGACTCAGAGTGAAAGCTAACATGGAGGCACTGACCAACCCAAGAATCGTGCCAATCAGCGTACGTAATATAGAGATTTTGAGTCCGGTCATCAGCCCGGAATAGGCAAAAATCGTCTCATAGTTCTTAATAGTGAAGACGCGTGGATATATCGTAATTCCACCCTTAATGCTGTCTGTGGAGTCGTTAAAGGAAATTGCTAACACATTCAGAAAAGGATATAGCGTAACTATGGTCACTACAGTGATCGCAATATAGACTACCAGATCGAAAATGCGGTCCGACCATGACACGGCGGCCAGTTTTTTACTTAGCATAAGGGCCTCCTATATGATGCTTTCTTTTGTTATTTTTTTGAATATCCCGTTGGCGACAAACAGCAGAATCACACTTACCACAGAATTGAAGATATTAATGGCTGTACCGAAGGAGAACCGGCCCATGCCAAGCCCGTAGTTCAATGCGTACAGATCCAGCGTCTGTGAGTAGTCGCGCACCAGGTTATTGCCAAGCAGGAACTGCTTCTCGAACCCAATGCTAATTAAATGTCCGATGGAAATAATGAGCAGAATAATGATGGTTGTCTGAATACCTGGAAGTGTAATGTTTCGTACTTGCTGCAGGCGACTTGCACCATCTACTCTTGCTGCTTCATAAAGCTCAGGACCTATACCTGAGATGGCTGCAAGGTAAATGATTGTGTTCCACCCGGTTTCCTTCCAAACATCAGAAGCTGTGACGATCCCCCAGAATAAATGACCTTTAGCCATGAATTGTATAGGTTCACTAATAAGATGCAGACTTAGCAGCAGGTCGTTTACCGCACCGTTATCGGTAGAGAGCATCTTGGTAATAATTCCGGCAGCAACCACCCAAGATACGAAGTGGGGGAGATAGGAGACCGTCTGCACAAACCGTTTCAGAAACTGAAGCCGTAGCTCGTTCAGAAGGATAGCAAAAATGATGGGAATAATGAATCCAGCAAACAAGCCCATGATGCTCATAGCGAGTGTATTGCGAAGTGCATTAAAGAATTGATCATCTTGAAAAAGCTCTCTGAAGTACTGTAAGCCGACCCATTGTTGATCGAAAAAGGATTTCCCGGGTTTGTATTTCTGAAAAGCCATCGTCCAGCCCCATAAAGGCAAATAATTAAATACAAATGCCCAGAGCACAAATGGGAAGGCCATCATATAGAGGTATTTCTGCTGTATAAAAGTTGGCCAAAAGCGTGAAACAGACTTCTTCAGCTCCGGTTGATCTTTTGAGGTAATCGCTTTCATTTATGTCCCTCCTTCGATATGCCATAATCATAATCTACAGAAAGTGAAAGAAACACCCGAATATTTTATATAAAAAACAGGGGTATATCTGCTATTTTCGTAAGCGTTTTCTGAAAAATATTGAGTCTTTTTCAATTCTTTCTGCGGTAGTCGGAGGGAGAGACACCTACATGCTTCTTGAATTTTTCACGAAAATAATCTACATCACTGATGCCCACTTCGTTTGCGACCTGATGGATTTTGTAGCCTTGAGTAAGCAGTTCCTTGGCCTTCTCCATGCGGACATTATCTAGATAGCTGTTAAAAGAATACCCCGTGCTATTCTTAAAAAGCTTACCTAGATAAGCGCTACTATAACTAAATACATCCGCTAGCGTGTCGAGCTTAAGATTCTTATTATAATGTCGATGGATGAGATCCAGCATCCGCTTTAGGAAGACCTCCATATCGTCGCGGATAATGCCTTTTGCATAATACTCAAGAAGAGTGGAGGCATAGCGCTGCAATTGAGGCAGAGAGGTATGTTTATAGATTTGTTCAATTTGCTCATCCATGTTGCTGTGCAGAGGACTCAGCTCCTTATATTGAAACGAGAGTTTGTTGAGTAGATAAGAGACGATACGCACATAACGCGATTTCACGGCCATCTCGGAATAATCGGCGGTAATCATAAGTTCTCCAGCTTCTTGAATCAGGGTGAAGAGTAACGCGCAACTGCCGGTATCCATACAAAAAAACATCCGTTCTAGAACGGACTCCAGCCTATTCTCTATTTCCTCTGGACTAACTGTCAGCCCATTCTTTATTTTCATGGAATCCGGTCCAATCATCCCCGTCTCGTCATAGAAGAAATGCTCTTTCATCCTTGCCAGCGCCGATAGGTGGGAGACGGAGATATCCTCCAGAGAGTTCACCATATCACCTGCGGTGATGATACATTCAAGTTCATGGTCAAATACTACTTGCTGTATATTCTGGACCATTAACTTATGTACAAGTTCTTTCTGAAATGAGGGCTGAAGCAGAACCCCCAAATAAGAATCTAGCAAGAATACTATGCCCCAGTCATTTTCTTCAAAGCTTTTTGCAAGTCTCGCCTTTACGACTGATGAAGGTCCATGATCCGCATTGTCCTGAAGTATCAGCCTAATCAGAACCACTTGATAAGAATCCCATAGTAGTTCTGCATCAAGAACGGTTGCCTCCTTTATTGACGGAGTCTTCGCACTTCGATCCATTAACAAGGATTGAACTAGCATTTCCCGGTTCCATACTTTGACTGCGGCCTGTTTCTTACGATCAGTAATACGTGCATCCAGCTCAATGGACAGATTCTCCAAGTATAGCTGTAGTTCATCTTCATCTACAGGCTTGAGCAAATAGGTATCAATGCCAAAGGATAACGCTCGCTTAGCATAGTTGAAATCCGCATAGCCACTGAGGATGATGATGTGCATTTCCGGATCAAGTGCTCTCAGCTCTTCAACAAGCTCTAGACCATCTCTACCGGGCATACGGATATCTACGATCATTAAATCAGGGGAGTAAAGTTCATATTTATGTTTAGCCTCAATGGCATTTGCGGCGGAATCGATGACTTGATATCCAAGTCTCTCCCAGTCTAGCAGAGCAACTAGTCCTTCACGGATCGCCAGCTCATCATCCACTATCAACACGCTATACATAAGAATCACTCCTTAATGGAATCGCAAAGCTGATTTGCGTTCCGAATCCGATTTGACTTGCTAAGGTCAGCCCAAATTGTGGACCATAGGTCAGCTGCAGCCGCAAATGAATATTGCGCATCCCAATATTATTAGTTTCATAGTCATCATTGTTGTTCAACATCCTCCTAATTTCTTGTATCCGTGTTTTTGAAATACCCACTCCATTGTCAGATACCTGAACCTTTAGAGAACTGTCTTCTAAGCGGATTTCCACCCGGACCATGCCGCCTTCAATTCGATTCTCCAATCCGTGGATGACACAATTCTCTACCAGGGGCTGAATAATTAAAGGGGGAATTTGAAAAGGATTCGCCTTTGGGTCCACAAGTAGCTCATAAGTGAGTCTGTCATCATAGCGGAATTTTTGGATGACTAGGTAACTGTTTACGGTTTCTAGCTCACTTTGCAGACTGATCCTCCCATTGCCGACCTCAAGGTTTTTACGCATCATTTTTCCCAGCAGTCGAACGACTTGAGAAATATCCGCTTGTCCTCTGACAAGAGCTTTCATGCGGATTGATTCTAGGGCATTGAAGAGGAAGTGAGGATTGATCTGGCTGGCCATCATCTTGAATTTAATTTCATTTTGCTTAAGTTGAGTCGCATTTTTCTGTCGATTAGATTCTTGTACCTCACTCATTAGTTCATTAATGTTCCGAACCATATGATTGAATTGTCTGGCAAGCTGACCGATTTCATCTTTACCGTCAATAACAAGCGTGGCTCCTAAATTTCCCGCAGCGACCTTAGAAATATGTTTGCTCAAATGTAGCATCCTTCCGGTGAGTAGCCGCGAGACATAGTAAATCAAGAGAATAGCCATAATCATTGCCGAAAGAATTACAATTGAAGCTAGAAAGATAATTCGGTTGGGCTCATCGACGATGCTTGCTACAGAAAAAATGGAAATGATACGCAGGCTATTCAAGCTTCCTCCAGGTTGCCAGTGATCGATCACCATTTTGAAGGGTTTGCCATCAATGGTTACATCGTGGGGACCTTGCCCTGTAGCGGATAAGGTTGCTAGGTCAATATTCGACAGTGATTTATCTTGTGTATCTACACGATTTGAGGCGACAATATTATCGTTCTCATCCATAATAAGAGTTTCAAAAGATTCTTGGTTGAGGATCGCATTGAGCTTTTTGGTATTCACATTCACGACTAGAACACCGGTGGTTCTCGCCTTAAAAAAATTGACCTTTCGGATTAAACTTAAATAATATTGTCCATTACGGTTGTCTCGAATATAATTCCACAATACCAGTCCCCTTTGGGCTAGTGCGGTTTGGTACCATTGTTCCTGCGTAACACTCTCATTCGTCTGTAGAAACTCCCAGTTGTTGAGAACCGTTGGGTTATCGATATATAAGCGGATACTGGAAACTTCGTTGTATAGTCGAACAAAATCACGGAAATCAGGATAGTTCCAGTAAGCTTCAACAACATCATAGACAGACTCATAACGATGATTGGCAACCTCTTCAAGTCGGCTATCATTCGATAGGCGATAAGCAATATCAAGCGGGATGTTGAGCATTTCGCCAGTCCGTTTTTTCACTCGATCCACGTTGGCTGTAATCTGCTCAAGCGCATTAGCCATTGCCATATTCCGTAGTTCATTTGTAAGGAACAGCCCTACAATTAAGACCGGGATTAGAACAACACAGCCAAATGACAGAAATAACTTCGTTCTGAGTCTTAGATTATTCATAAGAGTGATGATACGAGCATACACGACTAATGGCCACCTCCTGCAACAGAATGTTAACGCTTACATAAAAGTATATCGTTAAACGAACTTCCATTATATGTGATCATTTAGGGATTTATTGTCTTCTGTTATGGAGTTTTGGAATGAAGATATATTATATAAAAATCTATAAAAAAAAGAAAACCACTGATCTAGTCAACTAGATCAATGGTTTTTTTCATCCAATTGAATGGTCTCGATTTTCTTTACCGAAGAATAATTCTTAAATCAGAATGCGGATCCTTATGAGGATTTGGTTTGAATGACAGACTCATTCTTTAAAATAGGGTGTAATCCCTTTTGAATATAGGTTCTCTACTAACTTGAAAAATTCTTCTGACGATAAATCCTTTTGACGCTGGAGCCAAAGACGAAATAAAGAAAGGGCAGTTGTCAGGTAAAACTCAATGAAGTATGGCGTTAAGGATTGGTTTTGCGGAACGTTTAATTCTAATTGATCCAAAGTGATTTCTTTTTTTAAGCGTTTTAAAAAACGGGCACTTCCATAATCACCCAAAAGGGCATTAAGAACCAGGAGATGTTCTTTTTTATCCAGACAATAGAGCGTATCTTGAACCGTATCCATCGATAGCTCTTTATTTGCCAATTCTTTTTTCATTTCATTCAATAGGTCATTTTCAACAGAGTCTAACAATTCGTAAATATCAGTAAAGTATTGATAAAAGGTGCTGCGGTTATATCCTGACTTATTCGAAATTTCCTGAATCGAAATTTTCTCAATCGGCTTTTGGCTATATAACTCACAAAAAACTTCTACAAACTTTTGTTTTCTCCGTTATTTGGGGTTGCTTTTTCATGTTTCCCTCCTACTAGCGAATAAGAATATCATCCGACAAATCATAAAAAACTGATGGTTGATCAAGGAATAATGAAGATTTATAATCACATCATACAACATGTTGTCGGATAATCAAAAGGGAATATTAATAAGTAGGGGTGGTTTATATGTCAGCAAAACAAGATAGAATTTTAATTTTTGGTGCAGGTGTCATCGGGAGCATTTACGCAATTAAGCTTATTGAAGCTGGGTTTGACGTTAGCTTGTTTGCACATTCGAATAGATATAAATCATTAAGAGAAAATGGCCTGCAGTATATAGAAAAAGGTACAGTTAGATCGATACAAGTGAATGTCATTGATACGCTCGAAAATGACGATGTATACGATTTTATTTTCGTTACCGTTCGTTATGATCGGTCCGAAGCAGCGTTGTTAGTGCTAAAAGATAATCAAAGCAAAAATATAGTTACGATGACTAGTAATTCAATTGGATTTTCTTCGTGGCTGGATATCGTAGGGGATAGACTTTTACCAGCTTTTCCTGGCTTCGGCGGACAGATTAAAGATGGAGTATTGCATGCTCGATTTCTACCAAAGTTTATAGCGGCAACTGCATTTGGAGAAATTAATGGTGTAGTGACAGAACGCATAGAAAACCTTGCAAAATTATTTAAAAATGCAAAGCTTCCCTACGTTATTAAAAAAGATATGCAAGCGTATCTAATCACACATTCCGTATCAGACATTGCCATGTTGAGCTTTTTGCATTCTGAGAATAAGATCATTGACAAAAAAACAACCAGAACTAGAAAGACGGCACGCAAAATAATATTTACTTTAAAAGCGTATCTAAGGGCAATTCAAAAAGCTGGCGTTTCAATTGATCCACCAATGCTTAAAATGGTGCTTAAATTTCCAAACTTATTTCTGGACCTCTTCTTTATGACATGGCTACGAACTAAAATGGTTAGGGATATGATGTTGCCGGATTATGCGAATAATGCTAACAATGAGATTGTGCAGCTGAATAATGATTTAAAGAAATTTTTAAGTCAACATGTTATCAAATCAGAAATACATGTTCAGTAATTTTTTGTTAAAATATTATAGTATTGTGGAGGGGCTTGTAATGAACTTAATTAATCTGATATATGACAAGTAAAAGGGGGACGCTAAGTCCTCTTTTTTTGTATGTTATTTCTTTATATTTCCATTTATAACCACAAAAGAACAATACTTTTTGGGGTAAAACCTTTAATTTGAACAGATTAAATTGTACGTAAGCTATGATAAACTTCTATTTGAAATCGCTTACAATTATATAAATGGAAGGATGTGGTGATCTCGGGAGTTTTACCAAACAACAAAGAAAACCACAGACGATTGCTTGGAATACTAGAGGTCAGTCAAGTAGTATGTAATCAAAAAAAACTTAGGAGGTAGATTATGTTTAAGATGAATAAGAAAATCTTGACTGTATTATTCGCAGCTACTATGAGCTTTAGCTTGTTTGCAGCAACTACAAATGCAGCGACAGATTATTGGCAAAATTGGACTGATGGTGGAGGAACAGTAAATGCTACGAATGGATCAGGTGGGAATTACAGTGTTACATGGTCAAACACCGGGAACTTTGTTGTTGGTAAAGGCTGGAATACCGGATCACCAACAAGGACAATAAACTACAATGCCGGGGTCTGGGCGCCGTCCGGTAATGGATATTTGACACTCTATGGGTGGACGAGAAACTCACTCATAGAATATTACGTCGTTGATAGCTGGGGCACCTATAGACCAACTGGAACATTTAAAGGTACCGTGACCAGTGATGGTGGAACATATGACATCTATACGACTACCCGAACCAACGCACCTTCTATTGACGGCACTGCAACTTTCACTCAGTTCTGGAGTGTAAGACAGTCGAAGAGAGCAACTGGGAGTAATGTTGCTATCACTTTTAGCAATCACGTTAACGCATGGAAGAAATATGGAATGAATTTGGGAAGTAGTTGGGCTTACCAAGTGTTAGCTACTGAAGGATATCAAAGTAGTGGGAGCTCTAACGTAACGGTGTGGTAACAGGTAAACTGTAGCCTCTTAATCGATGATAATACTAAGGACTGCCGGTCTCACAACCGGCGGCCTTATTTATTCCGAAAGAAGACTTACATACTACTAACGACTTATTATGTTCCTATCCGTTCAAAGGAGATAAATCAATGAGAAAACTATTGAGTTTCCTATTCATAGCAACAATAGTTGTTATCAGCGCTTGCTCACAAGAAAAGCCTGAAACGAGTAATGACAATGTATTTGTAAAGGGAGGGACTTTTATAGACACAAAGTCCAACTACAATGGTGCAACCCTATCGAGCTTTTATATCGGTAAATATGAGGTAACTCAAAAAGAATGGATTGAGGTAATGGAAAGTAATCCCTCAGAATTCAAGGGCGACAATTTGCCGGTTGAAATGGTTAGCTGGTATGACGTTGTTGAGTACTGTAATAAGCGGAGTATAAAAGAGGGTTTAACACCCTATTACAATATAGATAAGAATAAAATAGATACAAATAATAAGAGCGAAAACGATAATATAAAATGGACCGTAACGATCAATGAAGGTGCTAATGGTTATCGATTACCGACAGAAGCAGAGTGGGAATATGCTGCAGGTGGAGGTCAATTAAGCAAGAGTTACACCTACAGTGGAAGCAATAATGCAGATGAGGTAGCATGGTATTGGAAAAACGCTGGAGATAAATACTTATCGGGAGAATGGAACTGGCCTATCATTGAAAACAACAATAATAAAACAAAAAATGTTGGTGTCAAACAGCCCAACGAGTTAGGACTTTATGATATGTCAGGGAATGTAAGGGAATGGTGTTGGAACTGGTATGGGGATAGGGGAAGCGATGTCGGATCTTACCGGGTTGTGAAGGGCGGCGGTTGGATCGGCAACATCACCAACAACGAGATATCTTTTCAAGGCAAGTTCGACGCAAATGGCATGGGACCTGATCAAGGCTTTCGTGTGAGTCGTGGTGAGTAAACGGCGGGAAGGTTATTCACTTTTAAGTTAAGACTCCATTTCGTAGGCAATGATAAAATGATCTAGCCAATAAGCAGCTTCCGGTACTCTACCGGAAGCTGCTTATTTAATTTCGTTTATTTCCAACTACAAAAGATCTAAACTTTTCACGGTACAAGCTTTAGTTTATGCATATGAAAAAATTAGGACAATGATTGAATCTAATTGTTTTCGCTTACATTAATATATATGGAATAAAAAGGAGGTTGATCAAACAGGTTGCACAGCATCTTAGTAAGACTAGTTGCAGTATAACCAAGAGGAGGACAGCAAATAAAACAGAAGAGAATGCGTTTATTTTTAGTAATCATTATTTGTTTTATGCTTGCATTGCCTGCAGTAAGTGTAAATGCCGCAACAACGATCACATCTAATCAAAGCGGCACCCAAGACGGCTACTACTATGAGCTATGGAAGGATTCCGGTACCACGAGTATGACTCTTGATAGTGGAGGTACATTCAGTGCTCAGTGGAGCAAAAAATGGTCTCAATGAAGTGTTATGGAACGTTGACTCCCAGGACTGGAATGGAGCCACTACCGCCCAGATTGTAAATGCTGTGGGTACAATGCAAAATGGCGACGTGATCCTTATGCACGATCAGTACCAAACTACGGTTCAAGCGATTCCACAGATTGCACAGAATCTCAAGAACCGCGGTCTTTGTTCAGGCATGATCTCGACGAGCACAGGCAGGGCAGTCGCACCTGATGGTGGAGGCACAACAACAACACCAACCTCCACACCAAATCCAGGCACAAGCACAAAAATAGAAGCTGAAAACATGACTAAAAGTGGTCAGTATACCTCCAATATAAGCTCACCATTCTCCGGAGTTTCTTTATACGCCAACAATGATCTAGTGAAATACACACAGAATTTTACGACCGGTACCCATAATTTTTCACTCCTCGGGGCTTCGAATAACTCTAATATGGCGAGAGTCGATTTGAAAATCGGTGGAGTGACCAAGGGCACCTTTTACTTCGGGGGAAGCAGTCCCGCCGTTTATACTCTAAACAATGTCAGTCATGGAACCGGAAATCAAGAAATCCAGCTCGTCGTAACAGCTGATAACGGGACATGGGATGCTTATCTTGATTATCTGGAAATCCAGTAATATTCCAAACACGGAAAATGGAGCCGGACTGCTTAATGTAGAGACAAAATGAAAAAAGCAACCTACCAGCCATGACTGGTGGGTTGCTTGCCTTGTATAAACGGAAAATTTATTTATCTGTTTAAATTACAACCTATCTCTCAACAACGGTCTCACCTTCAATTAACACAGGCTGATAATAAGTGTTGTTTGGAAGGTCTTTTTTTCCTTGTAGTTTCTTAATGACCCAATCCGCTGCATCGCGTCCCATGGCTTCTTGTGGGTGTGTCAAGGTGGTTAGTTTGATGTTCGCGTTTTTGGCGATATAGGAATTATCTTGTCCGATAATCGATAATTCCTCGGGAATAGTGATGTCCAGCTGTCTGCAGGCATGAACCACTTCCAACCCAACCTCGTCGTTATAACAAACAATAGCAGTGAGCGTATCTCTATTTTTATTCAGAAAATCCTTCAAGTCTGTAGATAACGTCTGTTTTGTCTCCGTATTGAATGAAAAAATCTGCTCAGGATAAAATCGTAATTTGGATTCTCCGAGTGCTTTAATATACCCTTTCATCCGATACTTTCCTTGTAAATCATCCATTTTTGCAATGAGCCCTATTTGGGTGTGCCCTTTGGTTATCAACTCTTTTGTTGCCAAATAGCTGGACTGTACATCATCAAGACAAAGGTACGGCAGTTCTATTTCTTCATAAAAGGCATTAATCATTATAATCGGAATATCCTGTTCCTTAAAAGAAAGGTAGTAAGCAATATTGGGGTTATATAGATTGCTTTTCGTCGGTTCAATAATTAAACCATCTACACCGTAGGACAGCATCATTTCAAGGGCCTTTTTTTCTTGAGCAACATCGTTATTTGTACTAGCTAATAGTAGAGAATAATTATCCTCATTTAGCCGGCTCTCGATCCCACGGATAATGGAAGGAAAGATATAGTCGGAAATATAGGTCGTGATTACACCGATCGTCTTCTTATGGGAACTCCCGCCGGTCTTCAAACGATATTGGTTGCTTACATAAGTACCAGATCCTTTTTCGCTTCGCAGGAAGCCTTCGTTGGAAAGTTCTAAAATTGCTTTTCGAACAGTCTGCCGGCTAACTTCGTACATGGACTGCAAGGCAGATTCAGTAGGGATTTGTTCACCAACATTGTAATCTCCCGAAAGGATTTTGCTTTTTATGTCATCTAATATCACTTGATACTTTGGTTTCATGTAATTCCTCTTTCCATTCTTGTTCGCTAAGTTATTCGTATATTCGGTAAATTTGTATGTACAAATTATAGCATGACAACGAAAAAAATAGAAAGGGGCTCTTTTTTTTATACAGTTAAATCATTATTATCTCCATATTTGTATGTATATATAACTATTGAATTGACAAATGTACGTACAAAAAATTATACTATAGCTGTCAATTAAGAAAGCAAATTCTTATCATGACCTTTTAAAAAAGCGCTCTCAGAGAGGTGACAAACGTGATATCGAATCGATTAAGCATCGAACAAGCGATTAATAAGGGAGAAACTTCGCTTGGTATTGAATTTGGGTCCACGCGCATTAAAGTTGTACTTATCGATCATAGCTTTCAAACGATCGCTTCTGGAAGTTACGAATGGGAAAATCAGTTGAAGGACGGTTTTTGGACGTACAACTTGGAAGATATTATCAAAGGTCTGCAAGACGCCTATCGCGAGATGAAGGAAGAAGTTGCACAAAAATACGGAATTACCCTTCAAACGGTTGGTTCAATCGGTTTTTCTGCAATGATGCATGGATACATGGCTTTCGACGAGCGCAATGAACTGCTTGTTCCATTCCGGACTTGGCGTAATGCAACTACGGGTGCGGCTGCCAAAGTATTGACCGATCTGTTTGGGTTTAATATCCCAGAACGCTGGAGCATAGCTCATCTTTATCAGGCGATTTTGAATGAAGAAGAACATGTGCCACAGATACGTTTTGTTACGACACTAGCAGGATACATTCATTGGCTATTGACTGGAAATAAAGCACTTGGTGTTGGTGATGCATCCGGTATGTTCCCAATTGATGAAACTACAGGAAATTTTAACGCTTCCATGATACAGCAGTTTGATGAACTGGTTGCAAGCAAAGCTTATCCGTGGAAAACCAGTGATTTACTTCCTAAGGTGTATGTTGCAGGAGAGCAAGCAGGTATTTTAAGCGAAGCGGGAGCTAAAATTCTGGATCCATCGCTGCATTTACAATCAGGTATTCCGCTTAGTCCTCCAGAGGGGGATGCTGGAACCGGGATGGTTGCAACGAATAGCGTAAGAAAACGCACCGGGAATGTATCTGTAGGAACCTCTGTTTTTGCCATGATTGTATTAGAAAAAGAACTTTCCAAGGTTTATCCGGAAATCGATATGGTTACTACTCCGAACGGAAGTCCAGTGGGCATGGTTCATGCGAATAACTGTTCAAGTGACCTCAACGCCTGGCTCGGGTTATTCCGCGAATTCTATGAAGCCATGGGACACAAAGTGGATGCCAATAAATTGTACAGCGTGCTATTAAATAAAGCTTTGGAAGCAGATCCAGATGCCGGTGGATTACTAAGCTATGGTTATCTCTCAGGAGAGAATATTACTGGGTTAGAACAAGGTCGTCCGCTATTTGTCCGCTCGCCGGAGAGCAAATTCAATCTGTCCAACTTTATGCGTACACATCTATTCAGCGCCTTTGGTGCTTTGAAAATTGGAATGGACATTTTGACGAAGGAAGAGAATGTAGCCATTGATAGTATTTTAGGCCACGGCGGCTTATTTAAGACTCCGGTAGTGGGTCAAAAAATGATGGCAGCTTCAATGAATGTTCCTGTTTCCGTAATGTCGACTGCCGGTGAAGGCGGTGCATGGGGAATGGCTATTCTTGCCGCTTACATGATGAATAAAAATCAGGAAGAAAGTTTAGAAGACTTCCTCGATCAAAAAGTGTTCAAAGATGTTAAGGGGGAAGAAATTCATCCAGAGGCAACCGACATTAAAGGATTTGAAACCTTTATCGAACGTTATAAAAAGGGTCTGGCGATTGAGCAGTCCGCTGTTGACAATTTAGTGTGAAAATGGAGGTAGCAAGATGTTAGAACAACTTAAAGAAGAGGTTTTTCAAGCCAATCTGGAATTGCCGAAACAAGGACTTATTAAATATACATGGGGAAATGTGAGTGCAATTGATCGTGAAAGTGGATTATTCGTAATCAAACCTAGTGGTGTAGATTATGAAACAATGAAAGCCAGCGATATGGTAGTTGTTGATCTGGATGGCAATGTGGTTGAAGGAGATATGAGACCTTCCTCCGATACACCTACTCACGCCGTGCTTTATAAGCATTACTCCGAGATCGGGGGAATCGTGCACACGCATTCCACTTGGGCGACCATTTGGGCTCAAGCAGGACTAGATGTTCCTGTCATGGGAACGACCCATGCTGATACCTTCTATGGTTCCATTCCTTGTGCGCGTTTCTTGACGCAAGAAGAAGTCGATCGTGGTTACGAAGCGGAAACGGGTAATGTAATCATCGAGACCTTTGAACAACGTGGGATCGATATTATGGCGGTTCCTGGTGTTTTACTTAAAGGACACGGACCCTTTACTTGGGGGGGAAATGCGAAATCGGCGGTAATAAACAGCGTAGTTTTGGATGAAGTATCCAAAATGAATTTGTTTGCAAGAGAGCTGAACCATTTTGCTGAGGAGTTGCCACAACGTATTTTAGATAAACATTACTTGCGAAAACATGGAAAAGACGCTTATTACGGACAAAAATAATTAAACCACAAAATTACGAAAAGAGGATGAATATGTCAACAGCAGTAGCAAAAGAATTTTGGTTTGTCGTAGGTTCACAACATCTTTATGGCGAAGAAGCATTGGCTGAAGTTAAGGCGCATGCCCAAACGATGACAGATGCTTTGAATAAAAGTGGAGTTTTGCCTTACCCACTAGTATTGCAGGATTTGGCTGTCAGCGCAGATAAAATCACAAACATCATGAAAGAAGTCAATTACCGCGATGAAGTTGCCGGTGTTATCACTTGGATGCATACCTTCTCACCTGCAAAAATGTGGATCCGCGGAACTAAAATGCTGCAAAAGCCTTTGCTACATCTAGCTACGCAATATAATGAAAGTATTCCATGGGCAACCATCGATATGGATTTCATGAATCTAAATCAAGCCGCTCATGGTGACCGTGAATATGGTTTTATTAACGCCCGGTTGAACAAACAAAACAAAGTGGTAGTAGGCTACTGGGAACGTCCTGAAGTCCAAAAGCAAATTGCAGAATGGATGGACGTAGCCGTTGCTTATAACGAAAGCTTCAATATCAAGGTCGCTCGCTTTGGTGACAACATGCGTAACGTTGGCGTAACCGAAGGAGATAAGGTTGAAGCCCAAATTCAATTTGGATGGACTGTTGACTACTTTGGTATTGGCGATCTAGTACAAATCATTAATGAAGTTAAAGAAGAAGAAATCGACGCCTTGTTCGCTGAGTATTCAGAGCTGTATGAATTTGATTATGGGACTAACAGCAAAGAATCTTGGGAAGCTAGCGTAAGAGTTCAAGCAAGCTATGAAATTGCTATTAAACGTTTCCTTGATCAAGGTGGCTACAACGCCTTCACATCGAACTTCGAAGATTTACACGGAATGAAACAACTTCCAGGACTTGCTGTTCAACGACTGATGGCACAAGGCTATGGTTTTGCTGGAGAAGGAGATTGGAAGACTGCAGCTCTCGATCGCTTGCTTAAAGTGATGAGCCATAACCAATCCACTGGCTTTATGGAAGATTACACTTATGAATTGACGGTTGGCCAAGAATCCATTCTACAATCCCATATGCTTGAAGTAGATCCTACTTTGGCAAGCAACAAACCAAAAATTATCGTATCTCCACTAGGTATTGGTGGTAAAGACGATCCAGCACGTTTAGTATTTGACGGTAAAGCAGGAGACGGTGTAGTTGTTTCCATGGCTGACTTCGGTACGCATTACAAACTATTGATCAATGAAGTTACTGCTTTCGAACCAACGGTTCCAGCTCCCAACCTTCCAGTAGCTCGTGTACTTTGGAATGTTAAACCTAACTTCCAAGATGGGGTTAAAGCTTGGATCGAAAATGGTGGCGGTCACCACACCGTAGTTTCATTAACGCTTACAACAGACCAAATTATTGCTTATGCAAAACTTGTAAACTTGGAATATGTAGTTATTAAATAATAGCAAAGCTTTATTACGATTAATAGGACTCCATTCCTCAATAGGTTCGAGGAATGGAGTCCTATTTTTTTGTTCGATTTCCTTCAATAGATGCGATAATTTCCACTCAAAGCCAGTAAACTAAAAAAGTACAGACAGTTGTCATAGTAACGACGGAGTCCAGTGCGCAATGGTGTATCCCAAAACAAACGGACAAAATGCTCTGCCTCCGGGCCATTAGAAGCAAGGGAAGCCATGGCATTGGTCGCCAACAGACCTGTCGGGTGCAGCGCCGGTTCGTCAAAGGGCTGTCCCTCAATGGTATACCGCCTGTAATCGGAAACTTCGATATTCCTAAAAAAAGCCTGAATCCGGTTACATTGATCGACCTGCCAGATGTCCTTTTGGAACCAAGCCCAGTCCAGACCAATATTAGCCGCTACCCGGTAAGCATCACTGAAAAAATGGCTGAAATCACCATGAGGCTGTGGTTCTGCCGGGGACCCGTTAAAATTAGCATATTCGGGAGCAAGGCCAGTTATCGGATGGCATGCAGTATGCAGATATGTGCGGCTGGCTTCCGCGGCTTCTCGCCAAAATATGTGGTCACGTTCGTCTGCCCACAAGGCGAACAAATTATAGAAATGGGGGAGATGGTAAGACGGATCACTGAAGGTGGATTCCGGTACGAATTTGATCAATTTCGTTTCCGCGTCCCACATTGAGTCGCCATCTCCTGTTTCAGTTTTATGTACACAAGCATGTAATATCGTTCGGGCCTGCTCAGAATAATTATAAGGTTCCGGACCGTTCCCCCAACGTTTTGAGGCAAAAAACAGAGCCATGGCGAAAAACTCTTCGCCGTCCGGTGCAGGTCCCTGAGAAATCCTTGTACCGTCAGGCTTGCAGTGCCAAGCAAAGTAATTGGCATAGCGACCTTCTTTGTGCTGCATAAACGTCTTTGAGAAGTTCCATAGACGATCAAACTCTTCTTTTTTATTCATTTGAACGGCCATCATCATCCCGTAAGACATTCCTTCCGACCGAACGTCTAGATTACCTGTATCCAGGATATAGCTTTTATCCTCATCCTGCGGATAGTATATTCGTACGTTCGGATCTCCGTAAAACAAATCATTCCAAGTTTCATTGAGTTTAGCGTTGATATCATCTTCAGAAAAGCCGAGCTCCTTAAATATATTGCGATATTCCCCTGTATAAAAAGAACCTTGTTGTGTCATTGTCATCAAAAACGCCCTCCTGTGAACTACAGCATGCAGTCCATTTTAATAAAAACTAAGGATGGATAGTTTGAATGGTGCCATCATCGTTGTATCTCAGCTCTGTATATTTTACAGAACGCTTGTTGTCAGCTCCACCAGACAAAGAACTGTCATGATAAAATAAATACCATTTCTCTTTAAACTGAACAATAGAATGGTGCGTTGTCCAGCCTATCACTGGAGAAAGGATTTTCCCTTGATATTCATAAGGTCCAAGCGGATCTTTACTGATAGCGTATACAATATTGTGGGTAGTACCCGTGGAATAAGAAAGATAATAATAACCGTTATATTTATGAACCCATGGACCTTCAAAATATCTTCTCTCTTCATCTCCAGCAAGAATCGGATTTCCGTTCGTATCGATGATGGATATTTCTCTAGGCTCACTTTCAAAGCTCAGCATATCCTCGCTCAACTCCGCTACAATAGGTCCAAGAGCTGGTGCCTTTTCAGACGGCCCCTCGGCATCCGGAACAAATGAGCCGGTTTGCCATTTTTCAAGTTGACCTCCCCAAAGACCCCCAAAGTATATATACGATTTACCATCATCATCAACGAAAACGGCGGGATCAATGCTATAACTGCCGGGAATGTAGCTTGGTTCAGGTGTAAATGGTCCGGAAGGTGAAGCTGAGGTGGCGACCCCGATACGGAAAATATCGTCATGGTCTCTGGCTGGGAAAAACAAATAGTAGGTATTGTTTTTGTATGCTGCATCCGGAGCCCACATTTGCTGCTTAGCCCATGGAACATCCTTCACATGAAGCACTTCACCGTGGTCAACACAAGGGGAGCCATCTCCATCAATAGAAAGAACATGGTAATCCTCCATATTATATTGGTCACCATTGTCATTAGAGATCATTTCGTGATCCAGGTCATGTGAGGGATAAATATAAATTTTGCCTTCAAATACATGAGCGGAAGGATCCGCAGTATAAATATGAGTTACGAGAGGTTCATTGGGCTGCACAGGCTTAGTCAAGTCATTTCCTCCTATAAAGTTAATCGCTTACAAAGTTAATGGTATAAGAACTTTAGGACTCTGTATATATAGCAACTATAGTTTATACCCCACAAAGTTTAGGACATAAAAAAGAACCTTTATTCAAAGGTTCTTTTTTTACTACTGTCTTTGTCCGTGGAATTGTCGATGAAGTTCCCGCACTTGTTCTGCAAGCTCCGTTACAGGGCCATCTACGACCGCATTATGGATAACTTCCTGAATGGTCAAATTACGGACAGGTGATGCTGCAATGCCCATTTCGCTTAACCACTGTGATAATTGCTGCGAAGAGCTGGCATATACAATCCTTCCTAATTGAACCCAACCGTGAGCCGCCGCACACATAGGGCAATGTTCCCCGGAAGTATAAACAGTTGCCTGCATACGTTCTTCCAGTGACATATTCTGAGCTGCCCAGCGAGCTAAAGCGAATTCGGGGTGCTGAGTATGGTCACCACCGCCTACATGGTTACTGTCTTCGGCCAAGACCTCTCCATTTGCTGAGACCAGGATGGAGCCGAAAGGTTCGTCCCCAACCTCGAGTGCAATTCGGGCAAGTTCAATACAACGCTGAAGATGTTTGATATCTGTATCGTTTATCATTATGATAGAGCCTCCTGAAATTTAATTTATAGATAAATCTCACGAACAGTAGGCCTAAGCCTGTTTGTTCACCGCATTCTTCTATGTTAGCATGTAAAGTATTCGATTAAAAATATGTTATGCAATTTCAAAATAGGGAGGACATCTAGAAATGAAACACCCATTTATATTAAATGCGGTATGGAACGGTGGTCGTAATAGTGATGGAACGATTGAAGCTGGACAACTCAAGACTCAAATCTCCATTCCGAAAGAAATGGGCGGACCAGGAGTTGGAACGAATCCGGATGAGATGCTACTGGGTGCCGCGGCAACCTGCTATCTCATTACACTAGCAGCTATGCTGGAGCGATCAGGGCTTACGACTTCCAGCCTGACGTTAACATCAGAGGCGACAGTGGATGTAACAAATAACATTTTTACATATGAAGCGATCAAACATTCACCCATCATCACACTTACCGAAGATGCCTCACAGGACGATATTGATAAAGCAATTCGTATTGCCTATAAAGCAGAAGGCTCTTGTATGATTTCCAGAGCTGTAGCAGGAAACGTACAAATTACCACAGAGCCAACAGTGCTAACATCAAGTATGTAAGGTTAAGTTATAAAGGAGTTATCCCTTAGGAATCAGAGAGGAGAAATTAACTTTGAACGTTGAGTTGTATAAGGATTTGATTAAGGATGAACGTGGGAATTATTACGTAGCGGTACAAAAAGAGGGCAATGAACTGACCTTGGTAAATGCAATGCTTGAGCGTTCTTATCAGGACCTGCTGGAATTTAATGAAGAGTTTAAAAAGAAATATGCGGAATACGAGCACCAGTTCATCGGCAAAGTGATTATGGATAAGCTGCGGCACGATGTTGTGTTCGCGTCCAAAGAAGACGGCCATGGACGAATGTATAATCTGGCAGCGATTGCCGGCGATTACAAGGTTACTTTTATTGATATGATTGAATTTTACCGAAACCCTCGAGTAGGACGTAGCCATGACAACGACATCCATTAAGCTTAGCGTTTTGGACCTTGTACCTGTATTTGATAATGTGGATGCAAGCTTTGCTTTAGGACAAGCGGTGGAACTGGCTCAAACAGCTGAAAGACTGGGATATACTCGTTATTGGGTTGCCGAACATCATGATATGCCGGGCTTAGCGTGTACCTCCACAGAGGTGTTTTTATCGCATATCGGAGCGAGAACACAGCATATCCGCATCGGATCGGGAGCTTTATTGCTGCCGCACTATAAGCCGTTAAAAGTAGTGGAATCTTTTCATTTGTTGGCAAGTTTATATCCGGGACGCATCGACCTTGGGTTAGGCAGGGCTCCTGGCGGTGCTGCTGAAGTAAGCTTAGCACTAAGCGGAAATTTTCTCGAAAATGTTTGGAAAATGCCGGAACTGCTTAAGGGAGTCACCGAATTGTTGCAGGGGAACTATTCATATGAAGGACGTCAGATAACCGCCCGTCCGACTCCATCCGAATCGCCAGAGCTGTGGATGCTAGGCACAAACAAGAAAAGTGCGGCATATGCTGCCGAGTTTGGAGCATGCTATGTGTTTGGTCAATTCATGAGCGATGTAGCTGGGGAAGAGATTTTGCAAGCTTACCGTGAAGCTTTTATCTCTTCTTCAGTTAATGCTAGCTCTCGGGCCATCGTAGCTGTTGGCGTTATTTGCGCCGAGACTGAGGAAGAAGCAGAGCGGCTAGCCTCTTCCGGTATGACATTATTTCAACAAGAAGGCTCAGCCGAAGAGAAATCTAAGCTTTTGGAACGCAAACTGCTGATAGGCACACCCAAAAGCATCAAAGAAAAGCTGGAACAGTTATCTCACTTGTATGGAGTTGATGAATTCATTATCGTTACTATGATTCCAAACTATGAGAAACGGTTGCATTCGTTTGAGTTGCTTGCCCGTGCTTGCTTGAATTCTAACTAGCCCTTTCTTCATGCAATGATGCTAAAGGAGGTCCACATAGATGCAGACTCATACTTCTGACTCCATTAAAATCCCTCCCGGATTTTGGGCTGGATTAATTCAATTAGGGATAACCGCTCAAGATATAGCCAGTAAAGCATGTCTTCCCCTGAGCCTTATCACGGAGTCAGAAGTCACCACAGCCCAATATTTCGCTATCTGGCAGGCATATTCGGATCTCGTTGGAGATACCGCTGAGGGAATCATCAAGCTAGCAACCGTTTTTGAAACCACACAATATCCGCCGACCGTCTTAGCCACTTATCATGCTAAAGATTATCGCGACGCTCTAAACCGAATGGTGCGCTATAAACGAATGTGCCCTCCAGAAAGCTTGCATATCGTCGAGGAGGGAGAGTTGTGTACAATATCTCTTATAACGAAGAGTTGCTAGAGATTCTGACTCCCGTTTTGGATCGGACACTTGCTGAACAGCAGGGCAGTCGCTCAATTACTGAAAGAGTCAAATGGATTATGAAACGCAGCCTTAGCGGAGGCCAACCCGAGATTCAAACCGTTGCTAAAGAGCTAAGGATGAGTGCTCGTACCTTACAGCGGAGGCTTACTGAAGAAAATACGAGCTTCAAGCATTTGCTGACACAAGCCAGACATGAGCAGGCGCGAGCGTATTTAGCAGATCCTTCCCTCGATGTTAAAGAGGTGGCTTTCTTGATCGGATATGAAGATCAAAACTCGTTCTACCGTGCCTTCCGACTTTGGGAAGGAGATACTCCTTCAAATTGGCGTGTTAAACAAGAAGTTTGGCGCAAGACACTAGTTACTGAATAATCCCGGTAAGATAGTATAAATACTACCCGATGCTCAGTACAGTTCTTGAGAAACTGCTAATTAACTCGCCATGATTAAAGGAGAAATGAAATATGGATATGGGATTAAATAATAAGACAGCTTTAATTACAGGATCTACAAAAGGTATTGGTAAAGCTATCGCCTTTGAACTTGCCAACGAAGGCGTTAATGTACTAATAAATGGACGTGATTTGAAAAGGTAGAACAAACAGTAAATGAAATTAAAGCAAAATTTCCGGAAACTTCTCCACTGAATGCTACAGCCGATATTGTAGATATGGAGCAAAGAGAAGCTTTATTTGAAAAACACTCCCATATCGATATTTTAGTTAATAATAATGCCGTCAGCTCAAATGCCACAGTATGCAATGACCAAATCAATGCTATTATCATTAGCAAAAAGCTTATCTAAATTAACAATCGGAACAGAAGTTACCGTCCATACTATCATGCCAGGACCAACACTCTCTGAAAACGTGTACCAAATCATTGATGGAATGTACCCAGATGAAGCGTTGACCTTTTCAGAAAAAGAGAAAAACTTCATGGCTAAAAACTTACCGCAATCTGAAATACAGCGATTTATTAACCCTAATGAAATAGGTAGACTAGCAGCGTTTATGAGCAGTCCCTATGCCTCTGCATTTAAAGGTTCTCCGATCCGTATGGATGGGGGCATGGTACCTACTATTTTCTAAATGTAGTATCGATACACAAAAAGCCACTCCTTATGGAATGGCTTTTTTTATTTGATATATTATTCACTGTCCTCCGGTATAACAAAGGATACCAAAGTACCTTCATCTTGTTTACTTTGAATAAAAAGACCCTGACCATACAATTGCATCAGTCTTCGATGGGTGTTAGCCAGTCCGATGCCACTTTTAGCTTTCATGGTCGGTTCCAGCAATAACGAGAGCGTTCTATGATCCATACCTTGCCCATTGTCCTCCACTTCGATCTTTACAGCATTGTTCAGACGTGTGATCCGAATATAAACGGTACCCCCTTGTTGACGCTTGAGCAGACCATGCTTGATAGCATTTTCTACCAAGGGTTGGATGGATAGAGGGGGTAACAGGATATTAATGTCTGGATCTACCTCCCAAACAACGGAAATTCGTTCTGCAAATCGTGTTTGTTCAATATACAAATAAGATTCTACCAGCTCTAGTTCATGAGAAAGGTTCACGAGTTCTCCGATATTTAAAAAGTCAAAGCTGATTCGCAAAAAGGAAGTAAATGCAGTGATGAGCTCTTGCATCTTTTTAGTATCCATATCACTGAGTGCCGCAATAGAGTTCAATGTATTGAACAAGAAATGGGGTTGAATCTGTGCCTGTAGATAAGCCGCTTCAATACGCACCCGTTCATTAAAAGAAATTTTCATCGCTGTTAATGCTCGAATGCGATATTTGAGTTCAACTGCATCCACCGGTTTGGTAACATAATCATTTGCGCCGGAGTAGAATCCAGTGTAAATATCCTCAGGTTGAGTGCGGGCAGTCAGCAATAGTACTGGAAGCTCATATAGGGAATAACGAGCGCGAACCTTTTGCGTTAATTCATATCCTGACATATGCGGCATCATTACATCACTAATCAGTAAATCCCAACTCTTTTTATCTAGCCAATCCAGTGCCTCTTGCGCTGAGTTCACTGTCGTAATGAGATAAGGTTCGTTTTCGAGTATGCCCTTTAGTACATTCAGATTAACAGGGTCATCATCTACCACCAAGAGATTCACTTTCGCATTTGTAAAGAGTGGCGGGATTTTGTCAGTATGTTGATTAGTTTGTTCGGAAATCCCCCATTCAGCCATCTGCTTATAAATATCATCTGGAGTATACGTTGTTATAGGTGCAACCTCTCTTACTATCTGTTCGCTATAGGAATCAGCAAGGGGGAGTGCAAAACTGAAAGTAGAACCTTTGCCGAGTTCAGAATGTATGCTCAAGCTGCCACCATGAAGTTCTACCAACTGCCTACTAATGCTTAGTCCCAGTCCAATTCCACGCCCGTCATTTATTCCGTGAGGGCCTTGCTCATAGGGGAGGAATACTCGCGCCAGGGTCTCTTCGGTCATGCCTACTCCGGTATCTGTTACATATATAAAGACATGAGCGTCTTTTTCCTCAGCTGAAACAGAAACAAGTCCTTGCTCGGTGTATTTGAGCGCGTTGTGCACTAGATTTAATAATACTTGTACTAGTCGTTTCTCATCCGCAAGAATAGGAGGTATAGATTCTGGTATGTTCATGGATAGCCGTACCGGTTTGCCTTCAATCAAATATTGAAGCATATTGATGACTCCGGGAACCACCGATTGAACCAAAATAGGCTCCTGATGCAAAATAACGCGATGCTCTTGAAGACGTACTACATCCAGTAAATCACCAAGCATATGGGACATACGGCGGCTGATAGTAATCAGTAACTCCATATCTTGCCGACTACTCTCGTAGAGTCTATCCTTTTCCTTCGTTATTATATTTTGCGCGATATTCATAATTCCATGAACTGGTGTTCGCAGCTCGTGAGAAGTATTGGCGAGAAACTGATCCTTGAGTTTGTCCGCTTTTTTCAGCTGTTCATTTAGCTCCATGTTCTCTTTGGCATTCTGAAAATACTTTTTAAACCAATAAGCTGAGAAGCCAACGATGGCGGCAATAATATCCACAGGATAGTAGACAATTGAATAATGGCCGTTATTATCCCACAAATTCCATAACAAATTAGAGATGATGGCCGCACCTGATATCAGTAGAAAAACAACATCTTTTTCATCATGCCTTTTGAACAATAAGCACCCCAAGCTATATATTAACCAGATGAAGGGGATATACTGAAACACTTGAATGATTCCCCAGTGAATCGATGTACTGACCAAATAAGCAGGAACGATAAATATAAGTAAGGTATAAAGGAATAGACACCACGTGTAAGCACGTAACCACTTGTTGACTTCGGCACCTGAGGTGAATTTCCTGAAAACAAGCAGAATAAAAAGGTTCTGCCATAAGAAGGCGATTAAACGGATTTTTAATGACCAAGTGTAATTAATCGGCAGTAATGCTAGAACTAAATTGTCATTTCGGGCTAAAAGGATTACGGCTACAGATAATGTCATTAGCCCTACAAGAAACAGGGCACGTTCTTTAGGATTAAATAAATATAGAATACAGGCATACAGCCCATGTAGTAGCAGAATGATTGCAGTAAGCATTTGAAATCCAACGGTATAAAAATTTGTCCGGTTAACCACTTCCTGAGAGCCAAAGAAAATAGGCCCACTAATACCGCCTTTATAGGGGTGATCAAAGTTTGCTACCTGAATAAGTACATCTATTTCTGTCATGTTTTCCGAAAAATATGATGCTGTAAATGAGGTGGTTCTTGGTGCATATGTATTGGCATCGAGAGAAACTGTCCCATTATTGAGAATAGGGGTACCGTTAATTTCCACACTGGAGGCGGAATAAATTTGTTTGATCCAGAACGAGATAGGCTCCTGAAGCGGTTCTACCAAAATACGCAGACGGTAAGTCCCGTATCCATATGAAGTTGTCTGATCAGTTCCGATAGCGTGGCTCCATTTCCCAGGAACTTGAAGCGCTTGGGATTGCTTTGGGATAGTGGAAGTCTTGGATGAAACAAATTGCGAAGGATAGAAGCTCCATTCACCATCTAGCCTGAATAAGTTAGCTTTCTCCAGATCCTGGCCACGTAAATCCAGTACACCGTTGCTAATCATAGGTACATTGTTGGAAACCTTAAATATGCTGAACCAAATGCAGCGTAGGCCAAAGAGAATGCTGATAAAAAGTAGAATGACTGCTAATTTGTTTAGGATCGTATTATTTTTCATGAGAACATTATAGCAAATAATTCTAATCTAGATTTTAAAATGGATTTATTTATATAAGATGAGCAAATGCCAGCAATGATCTTAAAGGACAGTATAGTTATAATTGTTTTTTATAAACAATAACTTGTAAATATTGTTATTATTAGAGAGGGAGTTTTCATCGCTAAGAGGTCAAAACTCTGCAATAGGTAATGCACTGAACAGAAAAGGAATGAACCTAATGCCTAAGGAAGAAGTGTTAAAAGGCGGTAATGTAAATCATATAGTCCGTATGGCGAACACTGTTCGCCGCCCTATAGGTTATTGGAGTCCGAATGTTCATGAACTACTCAAACATTTGGAACAACAGGGCTATGAGGGAGCACCAAAGTTCCTCGGAATCGATGATTCTGGTCGTGAAATATTGACATTTATTTCTGGAGAAGTTCCAGGGAATAATTATCCAAACCTTGAACCGTATATGTGGACGGACGAAACGCTTGTGGGTCTGGCACATCTTATACATCGTTTCCATGATCTGACTACAGTGTTCAGACCCAATATGGAGGACAGATGGCAGCTTAGCTATGCTGACGATGCCGAACATGAAGTGATCTGTCATAATGACGCAGCCTTGTATAATGTTGTCTTTCAAAAGGAGGCTCCTGTGGCGCTCATTGATTTTGACATGGCAGGGCCAGGTCCGCGTATGTGGGACATTGCGTACACCCTTTACACATCTGTTCCACTTGCGAGTTTTGCACCTGATCATACTTCTGGAACCATAGTAGCATACCAATATGAAATACATGCCGTAGAGCGACGTCGGCGAATTCATTTGTTTTTTGAAGCTTATGGAATTCCCGTCCCAAATAATCTGCGACAGTGGATTAAACAACGTTTGATAGTACTGTGTGATACATTGAGAAATGGTGCTGCTGATGGGAATCCTGCCTTTCAGAAAATGGTTGACAAGGGTCACTTGGCCCACTATGAAAGTGAGATTCGGTTTGTAACAGATCATTTCGAAGATTGGATATAAAAATCGGATATTCCGCTCACGGACAGGATCATTGAATAAAATTAAAAAAGTATACCATTAGAATTGAGGTCTGAGAATGAGTGTAAAACGAATTGTCACAAATATTAAAACGCAGAATGTTTCGGCAGCAAAAAGCTTTTACCAGGACGTACTCGAGCTTGATTTATTGATGGATCATGGTTGGATTGAAACATACGGCTTACTCGGGAAGGAGAACATTCAAATAAGCTTCGCATCAGAGGGCGGCTCCAATACGCCTACTCCTGATCTATCGATTGAAGTTGATGATGTCGATGCTGTGTTTGAACGTATGAAGAGTGCTGGATATACAATAGAATATGGACCTGTTGATGAGCCTTGGGGTGTTCGGCGATTCTATGTCCGCGACCCATTTGGCAAACTTATCAACATCCTTGCTCATGGACATTAGATAAACGATCACGGCGTGCAGAAATCTAGATTATTAAACAATCATGAAACGATAGTGGAGGAGCTTCCTATAGGGTAGCTCCTTTTAATTTTAAACTAACGGGCAGGATAGTCACAATGAGACTTTGAGACTTGGTTTGATTCCGGATAAATAAAAGTTGCAAAAAGGAAAAATATTGCTATACTAAGTTTAAACGTTATTTAAAACGTTATTTAAAATGTTGTTTAAATCAGAGGAAATATACTTGGAGGTTGCGTATGGAGACAGACAAAAAATTGGAAACAAAAGAGAAGATTATGCGTGCCACACTGGAGTTGACCAAACAAGAAGGCTTTGAAAGGATCACTATAAAAAAAATTGCAGAAGCCTCAAGCACGAATGTCGCTCTAGTTAACTATTACTTTGGGTCCAAAGAAAACTTGTTTAGCGAGTCCATCAAATTGATATTGAACAGCTTTCAGCATACCTTTGCCATACTTGACGATTTCTCTATATCCTCACGGGATAGATTGAGGCAATTTTTGCTAGATTATTTGCAAGTGATCCGTCAATATCCCGAATTGCTCTCCAGAATCATCCTGATGGGCAATACCGTTTTCTCCTCCCAGCATGAATATGGATCATTTTTGAATCTATTGGGGTTTCCTAAGATACAAAATACTTTAAGAGAGTTAACCGATGAACAGCAGCCAGAGCACCTGATGACCATGACGATGCAGATTTTTGGAGCGCTTTTTCTACCGGCACTTATGAGTCCTATTCTAGAAACAGGAGCTTCCGTGAAGATTGCACCTATAGAGGAACAGATTGACTTGCTCTTTGAAAGATACTTTCATTAATAAACTCAGATTGAGGTGATTAAATGAATTTTTTGAGAAAATATTGGCAGGATATTGGACTATTCATTGGCATTGTTATATGCATTTATCTTCTAATGAACTGGGAAACAATACCGCGGATAAACAGCATATTATGGTTAAGCTTTGTGGCGATCCTTCTTCATCAGTTTGAGGAATACCGCTGGCCAGGGTACTTTCCAGGCATATTTAATATAGCCCTGTTTAAAAGTGAATCCCCTGACAACTATCCGTTAAATAAACAGTCGGCAATGATTATTAATGTGGTCATCGCCTATGTGTTCTACTTGCTCCCTGTATTCTTCCCGTCAGTAGTATGGCTGGGGATGGCACCTGTTTTAATGGGCTTTTTCCAAATCATTTTCCATGGAGTCGTAATTAATATAAGAGCAAAAAGCATGTATAATCCAGGATTAGTCTCCGCAATTATTATACATTTGCCGATAGGGATCTGGTACATTAACTACATATATGAGCATCATTTAATAACCCTATCAGACTGGATTTGGAGCGCGATTTATTTTGCCATAGCTGTTTATATTTTAATAGTGAAAGGAAATACATGGATGAAAAACAAAAACTCCATTTACAAATTTTCGCAAAAACAGTTAAGGTCTTTTCACAAGTATAATAAAGGTTAAATATGATACTTATACAGGTCCTCATAACTCATTAGAAGGTCCAGTTGTTATAACTCTTGATGTAAAATTAGACGGGGTTAATGTAACTAAAATTGAAGGATGATTATTTTCTCAACTAACGGGAAACGTTAGCTCAATAACACACAATGATGAGTAGGTGCTTCGTATCCTGCTCTTTTTTATTAAGCTAACGGGCAGGATACTGATAAAATATACCGAATGTTAAAATAAGAAAAACAAGACGTGGAGGGGTAAGTTTGACTGAGGATTTTTATTGCGATGAGGTATTAAGTGGTCGTACTTCTGTACAAAAAGTATTTGAAACTGATAATGTTCTTGCATATCATCACACTCGCCCTTTTTATCCCGTTCACATTGTTACGATTCCGAAGAAGCATATCTCATCTCTTCTGACACTGGAACAAAGCGACAATGAGCTCTTAATTGAGTTGATGGACGTTGTTAAAAAGGTTGCATCGCAAGTGCAGTCTGAGTATGGAGCTTGCAGGGTGTCGACTAATTTGGGGAAGTACCAAGACTCAAAACATCTTCATTTTCATGTAATCTTCGGCGAACCATTACGCTAATCGTATTTGTCTTGCTCGCTAAACTAACGGAGACGGAGAACGTTGGTGGAATAGCGGTTGCTTCTGCAGCCGTTTTTTATTTGTTCAAATAACGGGCAGGTTAACGCAACAATTCATTCAATCGCTCCTGTCGTCTTAACCTAGCAATAAATAGATAAGAGGAAGATCATCGAGGCGAGTGGGACGTGCGGTTGCGCACATCGGTTTTTCGAAGATAAAGAGAGGAAGAGCGGAACATGAATGTGGAAGTGTATACGTTAAATGCGTTTGCGAAAGGGGAGCGTGGCGGTAATCCAGCAGGCGTTGTCTTGGAGGATGGCCTTTCTCTGGATGCTGCCGAAATGCAGCTCATAGCGAAGGAATTGGGCCTTTCGGAGACGGCCTTTATGGAAAAATCCCTGCTTGCGGATTACAAAATCCGCTATTTCACCCCCGCCAGCGAAGTTGATCTGTGCGGACACGCCACGATTGCTGCATTTGGACTAATGCATTTGCTGGGTTTGTCAAAGGAAGGGACCTCCTATTCGATAGAAACCAAGGCAGGGATTCTGGATGTCGATATTAGCTCCGAGGGTCTTGTTTATTTGTCACAGGCTTTACCTCAATTTCTTGAAAGGATATCCTGTGAGGAAATCGCCCCATCTTTGGGGATGGATGCCGAGGGTCTGGAAACCGGGTTGCCGATCCAGATTGTATCGACGGGCCTGCGGGACATTATGATCCCGATTCGCAGCAGGAAGCTCTTGAATGAGGTTCAGCCAAATTTTGATGCCATAACCGCCATCAGCGAAAAATATGATGTGGTTGGATATCATCTGTTCACGATGGATACTCCAGACGATGCTGCTGCGGAATGCCGGAATTTTGCGCCGCTGTACGATATTCCCGAGGAGAGCGCGACAGGAACATCCAACGGTGCCCTGCTCAGCTATTTGTACCAACATGGCCAACGAACTTTGCGGGAAGTAGAGAATGTCATGTTCAGGCAAGGGTATTCGATGGATTGTCCTTCTGAAATCAAGGCAGGATTGCGCCTGAGCGAGAGCGGTGAAATCAATCAGGTTCGGGTCGGCGGTGCAGTGGCTGGCATTGAACGAAGACATATCATGATATAAGCGGAATTAAAAAGCCTGTTTGCAGCCACCGTACCATAGGGGGCAAATAGGCTTATTTTGCTACTGCGAGGCTAGATAGCAGAGGATGCTTGCGTAAACAGACGGATTAACAGTTCTTCATCCAACCTGTCGTTTTCCTTGATTTTGATCGTTTTGCGTTCCTCGAGGCCATCGAACAAGCCCCTCCCGCAATGCTAGGCCGTTTGCGTTGAAGATCGTGAACGACACGTAGTTGCATTGAACTAACGGGGAACGTTATTGGAATAGCGGTTGCTTCGGCAGCCATTTTTTATTTGTTCAACTAACGGGCAGGATAGTTGAAGATTAATTACGGTAAACCTTACCATAAGTGGCGGCGAAAAATTGGGTAATTCAGAGGGCATAGGTGTTTAATAAAACGCTAAATATGCATATAGTAGATAAAGAAGTTAAAAATAAAACTCAGTTATCAGGGGAATACTTTAAAGCCGTTAACCCTTCTGCTAATGAAGCAGAGGGGTCCTTTTGTGTTCCAAGAATAAAGCTGATAAAAGTGTGAAGTTTACGATTGCGATCTAGTAGTTGTACCGTTAGCATATAGTATGATGAATTGATTCATTAGGCAGATAAGGCCAATAAGATAAGTTAAATTTTTAAAAGGAGAATGAAAATGAAATTTAACGATTATTTTGAAACAATCCCGCATCTTAAAACCGACAAATTAATATTACGTGCATTTTGCAGCGATGATATAGACACCTATTTAAGAATTATCCACGATCCACAGGTACAGCAGTTCTTAGGCGGAGGAGTTAGCCTTTTCAACAAAGAACCGCATATATCAAATTGGCTGAACAATATTAATGGTAGACTTCTTAAAACAAAAACAGTATTTACATGGTGTGTGGAGCTTAAAAAAGAAAATAAGCTAATAGGACGAATTGATCTAGGTGGATTTGTAAAAAAATCAATGGCTGAAATATCCTACTATTTCTCTCCAGAATATTGGGGAATGGGATTTGCATCGGAAGCTGTGAAGGAAGTAACCCGTTTTGGATTCGACGTTTTAAGATTGCATAGAATACAGGCAATGGTTATGTCGGAAAATATACCTTCATTAAAGGTATTGAAAAAGGCGGGATTTACTGAGGAAGGAGTACTAAAAAAATATTTATTTGGTAAGGAATTTCATGACACTGTTATGCTGGCGGTGGTTCGTGAGCAAAATTTGAATTAAGAAAAGTATTAGGATACAATGATGAACCTAGTTAATCAGACCATCTTATTGCATACATTGCATAGTTATATAACATAACTGCAAGGAATGTAAGACCGAAAATTATTAAAACAGGTGAAGCAGTTGAACATTCAAACAGAAAGACTTATTATAAGTGATTTTTTGAAGGTAGTGCATTGAACTAACGGGACACAATAGCTCAAGACAATATGATGGTAGCTGGCATGATGGTCAGCTGCCGTTTTTATTAAAGTAACAAAATAAAATTGAAGACTAGGAAAAGTTCCCTTTAAAACACAAGGAGGATTTTCATGGATAATAATCTGAATCAAAAGTTCGAAATTTCAATTACGCGTGTATTCGATGCCCCTCGCGAACTGGTATTTAAAGCATGGACAGAGCTCGGTCATTTCGCGATATGGTGGGGACCAAAGGGGGGCACCTTCGAAGTCGTTAAAATGGACGCTCGATCAGGTGGCGAGTTTTTAGGTATTCAAACGTCTCCTGACGGAAATCAGGTTATGTGGACAAAATTTGCATACCAAGAGGTTGTCGAACCTGAGAAAGTGGCTTATATCCGATCCTTTTCCGATGAACAAGGCAATACGGTCCGAGCGCCTTTTAGCGTGATCTGGCCACTTGAAATTATGAATAACATAATGTTAGAAGATGACGAAGGTAAAACTGTATTAAGACTGAAAGGTTTCCCTGTGAACGCTTCAGCTGAGGAACAGGAAGCCTACAGAGGTATGGCACCAAAGCTTCAACAAGATCTTGAGGGTACTTTCGATAAACTTGCCGATTATCTTGCCTTCCTGAATTAAAATGCGAAATAAAAAGTTAATCGGCCCGAAAAGACTTAATCACTTTGAACATTACATGCATTGCGCTAACGGGGAACGTTAGTTCAATAAACTAGCGGCTGTCTGGGTTTCTGCCGTTACTAGGAAGTATCGTCATTAGACGATAACAGAGAGGGTGTATTCATGAATACACCCATCAGGGTGGTAACGCGAAATCAACTCCGTCCCTTAAGGGAGGAGTTTTTTGCGTTCTTATAAATGATTTTAAGAAGGATTAATTATGTTCCAAAAAATCTATGCTTTCGATCGTATTCTGAGCCAGAATATATTTATTGCTGTAAGGACTTCTTGCCGAAAGAAGGGGTATGCAGGTGCACTGGTATTTGAGTTAAGTTTTCTTCTTTTTGGGAAGATTGTTTGTTGATATCAAGTTATCAAGTTTAATAGTATTTCACATATTTCATAAGCTCAGCGATCCCTAAAAACTGCTTCATTAATTGACTATTTAATTTTTGTAACGCAAGCTCGAATGACATTTCTAATTTTTTATAGTTTTGTGTCTCTATTTCATTCAGGAGTTGTTTCATATTCTCGATATAATACACGGTCTTCCTTAGACTGCTGATTAGTATAATCTTTCTTAAATCGGTTACAGTATAGAGCCTATAGCCGTTGTCTTTGTTTCTGTTAGAAGTAATAAGGCCTTCTTGTTCCCAATGTCGAATGGCTGAAGGCTTAACGCCTGCCATTTGTGCAACTTCACCAATAGTCATTGCATTTGTGACCTCTAAATCGTTGTATTTTGATAAATCTGCGTTCCGGAACATTTGTAACACATCCTCTAACTTATACTTTTCCGTTTGTGTATTATGCTGTTCCTGATTGATTGACCACAGTGCATCCTCAATTTGCCGAGCTTTAATCTTTCTCATCACATCGTACACAACTGGAATCTCATATCCTTGTAAAAGTGCCCGAATCGTAATAAAAGCTTGGACATGAATGTCTGTATAACACCGGCGATTGCTAGGAGTCCTTGGGACTTCGGGAACTAAGCCTTGATCTTCATATCTTCTTAATGTAGTGGTACTTACATTTAATTTCTTAGCTATCATTGTTGGTGTATAATTATCTCCCATAATCGTCATCGCCCCAGAACATTAAAGTTAAACCTTCAAGTGCTACAACAACATTAAATCTAATTTAATTAGATATATCAAGGCTTAGTATGGGATAAACCGAAAGATTGCATGAATGTTATATGATATTTTTATAAAATAGTAAGGAGAGGATTGTTTGAAAAAAATCATACGATTAACCAACCATTCAGCAATAGAAGTAGGATTGACAGGAGGATCAGATCGTCCAACCATTATGTTACCTATCGCTAAAAAATCCGTGTACAATCAGGAGGCAGAAAATCTAAAGCTATGGGGCGTAGATCCTGAATTAGGTAAACATTTTGTTGAAGGTCTCGCGGATACGTTTCAAGTGCTTTATTTTGATTATGAAGGTCATCTCTTTCAACATCCAGTGGATAACGTAACCGTAGACCATATAGTGAAGGATCTGCTCCTCATTGCTGATGAAATGAACGTTAAGAGCTTTAGCTACTACGGTTATTCTTGGCTAGCTTTAATTGGACTACAATTGGCTATCAGAACAAATCGTCTGGAAAGCTTGGTCATGGGAGGTTTTCCGCCTTATAATGGTCCCTATCAAGAGATGCTGACTGTAACTCAAAAAACACATACCCAAGCTTTGAATAATCAAAATGAGGCAGCTGAAAAAAGCTCTATTGAAACAGAGTATCCTGATGAGATAGACTGGGACAACATCAAAGTATCAATGGATACCCGTGTAACAGCTCAATTTGTTGCCTTATACGAGAGCCTCACTGCTTTTGATGATCGTAGTATTCACCATTTGCTTAGTCTTCCAAAATTAGCTTTTGCAGGAGAAGATGATACTATCGTATATGGTGAGAATTTTGGGAATGTTACCGTTGATATTGCTGGGATATTAAAGAAGAATACGACGAAGCTGTGTGATTTAGGCTGGGATGTTGAAATGCTAACGGGAACCCAAATGGATCATACAAAAGCTATGCAACCAGCCTTGGTCATACCATTAATTAAGCCCTGGTTTATAAAACAATTATGAATACAGACTGGACTGTAATTCGGGAGTAGTTGTACCCCAGCTGTAAATGAAAGTGAGAGGGTTACAATTAAGAAGCTTATTTTGCAAGTAGCATCATCGGTTTTAGCATTTAGTTTACTCGTTGCCTGTAACCATCAACAAGTCAACTCATCTACTCAGGAACAAAAACCATCAGAGGTTAGCTTATTTCCAAAAAACGATCTCATGGATTCCATTGTAATTGACGCTGTAAATGAGGATAAATCAATTCGGGCGGAACAGCAAACGGAAAAGGGAACATTATTGATGATAGCCAAAGGTAGAGAAGAACTTGGGCATTTGGTCGTTTCGAGCACGATGGGACAAGAGGGTGATCAGACCTTTCAGAGTAATTACTCTATTATCTACAGACAGGGAGATCAGGATAAAGTCTTAATGGAACTACCCAATTACTTATTTTTCCGACCATCCAGCAAAAAAATATCCTTTGAGAAGCTGAGTTTTAAAGAAGCTGAGGTTTACATCCTTACTCCTCAATATCAAACAGGTCATGGCGTGGAAGGATATATTTTCGCGATTGATAAGCAAAATGAAGATGTATTCCCATTAGAAATTGTAAACAAGGATCAAGTCTCGAAAACACTTCTTTATTCAGAAGCACAGCCTGTACCAAGTGTCGAAAATAATATCTTAGTAGTCCATCCACCAGTTGGAGCAGGTACACAAGAAGCAGATGCAAAAGATATCTTTTACAAATTGGAATTACACAATAAACGGTTAGTGGCTGAATAGCATGATTTGAACAAAAAGAAGGTCAGTTCACGAAATCGCAGAGCGTCTATGCTTCTACCTTGAAGCTGCAGCAATTCCTCTATAGTTTCTACTTTTAATATTTTGGCCGGTGTTACCCGTTAAAGGGTACACCGGCTTTTTTCATAGGAATCAAAAGGATAAGATCACACGTCATATTATTGGCATTGAATGTCGAAGCTTATGAAGACATACAATGATTTCCCGCACTTGTACATAAGAAAAAAATTTTTTGCAACCAAAACCCTTCTTTTCTTACTTTATAAGTGAGGCCTTAATCAAACTGAACGGAAGTGATGGAGTGGACGATAGTGAAATCATACAGCTGTACTTTGCCCGCAATGAAACAGCAATAGAAGAAACATCCAAAAAATATAGAAATTATTGTACCAAGATTGCTCATAACATTCTGTCTAATTTTGAAGATTCGGAAGAATGCGTGAACGATACTTTTCTAGGAGCGTGGGAAACGATACCGCCGAAGACGCCTGCTAAGCTCTCATCTTTTTTGGGGAGGATCACACGAAATATCGCGTTAAATAAACACGATTATTACATGGCCAAAAAGCGGAATAAAACATTCGATACGATTCTTGATGAATTAAATGATTGTTTATCCTCTCCAGACAATGTCGAAAGTCAATATGAGGAAGAACAAATCGCTGAATCTATAAGCAATTTTCTGCTGAAGATTAATGAAGATCATCGGAATATTTTTCTTAGACGTTACTGGTATTCCGATTCTTTGGCTGATATCGCAACTCGATTCTCAATAAGTGAAAGTAAAACGAAATCGGTTCTTTTTAGAACACGAAAAAAACTCCAATTATACCTTATGAAAGAAGGCTATATCCTATGAATAATAAAGATCTATTTAAGACTATTGGTTATGTAGACGGCAATCTGGTGGAAAAGGCCAACACTGCGAGGCGTACTAATAAGAGAACATATGCGAAGTGGGGAACCATGGCTGCTTGTGCTGCACTTGTGTTAGGAGTGGCCATTTATACATCTCCTCTAAAGTCATCATTAACGAATTCACCACAAATCTCGCAGCAAACGCCAGTTTCAGCTCCTACCGGAGTTCGAAAAATTTTAAATTACAACGGATTTCGTTATGCATTCGTAAGTGATGGTGCTCAGTTTAAGTTCACAGGAATGAAGCCTGAAAAATCACTTGGTACCATAGATTTTGATATTAACCAAGAGATCGGGAAGAACAATGGAGGAGAAGTTGTAGAAAAGGATTTTTCGTCTACGTTCGCTGTTGGAGGTAAGTTATATGAAATTCCGACGTACCCATCCCAATTCCGCATCGCTGTTAAAGTTGAGGAGCATTATTATTTGGCAGAAATCGTGGCGAAGACTAACGATTCTACGATGACCGCTAAGGAATATCTGGATATGTCTAATCTAAAAGAGCATGCAAAAGATATCCATGTTCTTAATCATGTGGGAAATGACGTGTTAAAGAAAATGACAGATCATGCTTCTGTGGAGTCTATCATTGATGGATTGTACAGCGCAAAAACAGCTGATTTAAGTAATAAAGAATACGAGGCTATTGCAGAGGCGCAATCCCTAGGGAAATCGTATCAGCTAAAGTTCAATCTTAAGGACGGAACCTATATGGGCATGTATATCATTCCTGAATTAAAAGTCGTATCTATAGGAGATGCTTACTATCATTTGCCTGACGCCTTCTTTGAGCAATCCGGCGAACTTTTTTCAGGGCTTAAACAAGAAGTGTTGCCGCTTTATTGAGTAAAGGAATCCTGAGCTAGAGAATTACCGGAATATAATTAATTTGGAATAAGAACGAATGATAGGAGGGCGTATGCTCCTCCTTTTTCGTATGATGTCGTATTAGAAATTGAAATCAAAATACATAAGATAGAACGTCTTGGAAAATTAAATATTCATTTCTTATTTCTTTAAAAATAAATAATAAAATTTTAAGGTTATTGACGCGACACCTTTTGGTGTCCTATAATCAAATAGACACTAAATGGTGTCCAATAGGGTACTGATGAAGTATAATCGGTCACACTACAGGTAATATTACGGAAAAGGTGGGGGTGGTTTTGAACGATAATAGTCAAGTGAGGGATGTATATGACGCTGTTGCAGATCCAACAAGGCGAAAATTACTTCAAATCCTGGCTGATGTTGATGAATTACCCCTACATGAAATCACGGTTCATTTTGAAATGGGTCGTACTGCAGTTTCTAAGCACTTGTCTATTCTTAAAGAGGCTGATCTTGTAGTTGCTCGAAAGGTTGGTAGAGAAACGAGGTATCGTTTGAATGCCAATCCATTGAAAGAAATTCGGGATTGGGTATCTTTTTACGAAGGATTCTGGAAAGAAAGAATCGATAAACTAAAACTTTTATTGGAGGAAGAATAATGAAACCAGATGTATCCTTAGATTATCAATTTACAAGCTCCATCGAGAAGGTATGGAATGCTTTGACGGATTCAGATACACTTGCGAAATGGATTTGGAGCAATGACTTTAAACCAGTCGTAGGGCATAAATTTCAATTTCGTGCAGAGCCAAATGAATGGTGGGACGGTATTGTAGATTGCGAGGTTCTCGTAGTAGATGAGCCACATACATTATCCTATACTTGGCATAGTGCCGGAGAAGGTACAACAGTTACTTGGACTTTGAGCAAAGAGGAAGATGGTAAGGTTCATCTGCATCTTGCTCAATCTGGATTTAGTGAGGAGACCAAAGCTCGCCAAGGCGCTATTGAAGGAGCTAAATATGCTTGGGCGAATATGGGCAGTCAGCTTGAAAAAGTATTAGCAGAATTGTAAATTCAAGAATAGGGCGCTTTTCTGAAACACGGAAAGTGCTCTTTTTAATGGAAAAAATCATGGCAATACTAAATGAAGAGAATGGAGATGAGATGATACCACTATGAAAATCAACCGATTAATTGCGAACAATATTAATAAGCTAGATGCAGTATTACCTGTAGACCAATCCCTAGGGATTGCTGGTTTATCCGGATCTGGTAAAACCACCTTTTGTCAAACCATCGGCGAAGAATCCAAGAAACGTCTCGTTTCTTTATTACCAAAGGCAGAATATCAGTATTTATTCCCTAACATTATGGAGACTAATTTCAGTACGATTCAGATGGAAGAAATGCCACTCGTACTTTTTCTAGGGAGATCATCTATTTCTTCCAATCCTCGTTCAACCATTGGCACACATACGGGTGTGTTCACAGAGATTCGAGTTGCGATTGCTGAACAATATAACCTATCGCCAGAGGTTTTTTCATTTAATAATGAATTAGGCTGGTGCCCAGATTGTAAAGGTCGCGGCACTACTAAAAATGTCGAATGTAAAAAGTGTAAGGGTAAGCGATATAATCACGAAACTGAACAATACAAAATGGAGTTATTAGACCAAGACAAGAGTATTTCCGATATTAATGACTTAAGCATTGAAACCATTTTTTCTCTAGCAGAAGTTCTAAACATTAGTGAAGGTAAACAAAACATTCTAAAGAACATAATCCATATGAATATTGGTTATCTAACCTTAAATCGTATAATGGGTACCTTGTCAGGTGGAGAGTTAACACGACTTTATTTGGCAGAATTCATGGCAACCAGTGAAAATACAGTAATTATCATTGACGAAATCTCTGTGGGTCTGGATCACCAAACCCTTTTAAAAATATTAGAGCAGATAAAACAACTAGGATTTAAGAATCAAATTTGGCTTATTGATCATTCGGATACCGTATTAGACATAACGGACGAGCAATTGTTCTTTGGACCAGGAAGTGGTAAATATGGCGGGAAAATCGTTGAAGAATCGCCACGTCCAGCGCCCATCAATGGAGAAATAAATCAGGCAGCTCCAACTGAATATTATCATTTTCATGATCTTTACTGTCGTAATATTCAAATCGCCGAAATTCAGATTCCTCGTAATAGACTTGTAACGTTCACTGGGGAATCTGGCTGCGGTAAATCTACATTGGTCAATGAGTGTATGTCCAAGGTTTTTGTGAAGCGATATCCCAAGGATAAGCTGGTGATTGTGGGGCAGGATCGAAATCAATCGATTACCAGCCGGTCTACGGTTGCGACTTTTCTTGATATTAAGAGAAAGCTCACAAAATATAGCGAAGAGATTGATGATATTTTTCAGCGCTCAATTGAAGATATTATTGATGAACTGCCAAATGAAGACATCGCTCATAAACGTTTAAGTTTATTGATCAAGCTTGGGCTGGGTTATTTAACGTTGGAAAGAAAAACACAGTCTTTATCCACAGGTGAATTTCAATGTGTTCATTTAGTCTCCGAGTTATTTTCAGGTTCAAGAAACCCCAATACACTTTTCATTTTTGACGAGCCTTCCAAAGGGTTATCACAAAATATTCTAAATCAATTCATTGATAGCATTAGAGTCATTCTTCAGGACGAATCGGTCTCCATAATGATGATTGAACATAACTCGTATATGCTGGAAAACTCTGATTTTATCGTTGATTTTGGTAAAAGACAGCTTGAACCTGTTGAGCATCTAGAAGTTGTCGGTCATCAAAATTATTATCTCGAGCAAAACAGTGAAGATCATGTCGCACCATTGCAGATTTCTTCAACACTGCGTCAACAAAATGGCATTAACTATTTAAAAGAAAATCAAATTGCCTACTTTAAAAATGCGGAAAACGTTTATAAAGGTGGCATCTTAAAAAGCTTATCCTCTATGGCGCGTTTGATATATGGTGAATATGAATCAGATACCATTGCACCTGTCATCGCCATTGATCTGGAAAGACACTTATATAGTCAATATACTTTTCTATATGAAATTGGTGGCTTGATCAACCAAATTGTAACGGCACATCCAACTAATAAAGATACAAATAGCTTCGATTTCTATAATCAAGACAATCATTGTCCATGCTGCAAGGGGCGTCGAGTCATTGAAAAATTTGATTTTGAAGTTGTTCTTCAGGATCAAAATGTGCCATTTTGGGATGGCTTATTACATCCAGATGCAATGGATATTCTGAAATTCTATCAATTCCCCAAAATAAAATTCATCTTTGATGAGATTAAGAATGAACTCGGACAAGATATCAGTAAGAGTTATAATGAGATGACGGATGCAGAAAAGCATACTTTTTGGTACGGATATTGGGAAAAGTCATTTTATGATAAAGTAAGCAAGGCAACGAGGACTTGGGAAGGCTTTAATTACATCATTGGGAACTACATGGTGATATCGAAAGCGATTATTAAAGAGCATATTAAACAATCCAAAATACTGATTACCTGTCCAATCTGTGAAGGAACCGTACTAAATCATCATAAGAAGCTAAAGTTTGGCGACACAGATATTCGTGAGATCATTGGACTACCTCTTGATCAAGTGATCAGTACCGTTGGCAAATTACCGGTGCTTGAAAAAATGAAAGCTATTGTCGGCGGTGATATGGTTCTAGCAGAGGATGTCTCTCTATTGCCTAGGAAAATACAAGTTGCTCTAAAAATGCTTGAACTTGAAGTAGCGAGCTTTGCGCACTATGAAATGGTATTACAAAATGCACTGCCATTCTGGGGCGATATTAGCGGCAGTATTGAATCTATTAGCTTGAATAATCAGATCACGATTTGTGATTTTGAGAATATCACCGAAACCAGAGAATACATCATTGATAAGTTTTTCACGAATGGAAAATACAAAAAGCTGACCTATGTTTATGAAGCGTTTGGTTACAAAAAACTGGTCACTCTAATTAATAAGATAAAAGCTAGTCAGCCATGTCCATTCTGTAAAGGAAAGAAAGTCATATCCGAAGATGGACTTCACGATGGCGTTTATAAGTTAACGATTCCATGTGTTAGTTGTTACGCAAGTGGCATTAATGATGAAGGGCGTAAAGAAATTGTCGAAGGCATTGACGTACAGACCTGGCTTACAGGTAACGTTAGTGATGTCGTGACTGAAAGCTCAAATATTGAAGCTGTAGCAGATATTCCAATTTTCAATCGTATTCGGGAGCTAAATAAACAAGAAATGATGGCCGTTTATCATTACCTTGAAAATAATTAGTTAACCTAATGAAACCGCGCTTTGCGCGGTTTTTTATTATGTGGACACACATTTGGGATAGCAAACGATGTGACATAACTCACAATTTAGACACATCTTATTAATAGGGATAGCTACATTGAGCTATAGGCATGCAACTTCCTTTTCTTTACAATTAGGCAAATGATAGATTAGAGAATGAATTGCTGATAGGGGGTGAACAATGGTTATACGCAAAAGTTTCTGTCACCTCAGAGTAATGCTAATGATGTTATTCAGCCTTTTCTTAATAATCACGACCTACAGTGGGAGTGCCAGTGCAAATACTACTTCGAAAGCGATTCCACTCCAGCCGATTATTAATGCCGCCCAAATCGGAGATTCGATTACTTTAGCTCCAGGTACTTACCTGGGTCCGGTTCAAATTGATAAAAGGCTGACGATTAGCGGGGATGGAAGGGCAACACTATTAAATTCATCTCCCGATGCTGAGGTTGCAGTTATGATTGAGGCTGATGGGGTAAAGCTTCAAGGACTTAATATACAGCAGCATAACGGGGGAGAAGCAGCAGCGATTCGGGTGGAAGCCGATCAGGTAACTTTGAAAGATTTAGTCATACATACATTTGGCTTTGGCATTATGCTACGTGAGTCTGATAGTGGAGTTATAGTAAACAATAAAATCCGTTGGTTTATACCTAAAGGTGCTGCTTCGGGAATAAGAGGTAATGGCATCGATCTCTATAACTCTCATGGTTCAGATATCAGAGAGAATGAAATCTCTTATCTCCGAGATGGCATTTATTTAGAGAAGAGTCGCAATACAAAGGTTGATCACAATCGGCTCTATCATTTACGATACGGTGTTCACTGTATGTATATCAATGGATCATCTGTTACGAACAATATTGGAGAATACAACATTACTGGCGCGATGGTGATGGGAGTGAGCGACGTTATGGTATCAGGAAACTCTTTCCGTAAACAAAATCAGAATGTTCATTCTCAAGGAATCCTGCTCTTTGACGTTCGTACCTCTCAGATTGTAAATAACCTCGTGGAAGGAAATCGGGTAGGAATCTATATGCAACAATCCTCCGACAACACTCTCCAGAATAATATGGTGCTCCGAAATTATATTGGGATTCAATTTGAGGGTTCTGAAGGAAACCGCTTTCAGAATAATGCTTTTATTGCAAATGTGATTGAAGCACAGGCAACGGATTCTAAGAATAATAAGATGACGAGAAATTATTGGGATTCATTCGCAGGGCTGGATGTATCGGGTGATGGCATAAGTGATCTGCCATATGCTATTAATCCATTTTATCAGCAATTAGTTACAGAAAATGCTGCTTATCAGCTCTTTTTTCAATCACCGGGCATGACATTTTTAAGCGATCTGTATACAAATGATAAAGAACAATGGTCCACCGATCCAGAGCCGCTTATGCAATTGGATTCAGTTCATGCAGATGTTGGACAAGTTAGTGAGGGGCAAGGGTCGGTGATGGTAGCCGGTTGGCTGCTTTTGTTTTTCTCTGTGATCACAATACTATATATGGGGGTATTACGGTTATGAAAAAATGGAGTTTAATGCTGATGTTGATGGTGGGTTTGTTAATTCTAGCGGCTTGTGGTTCCAAAAAGTTTGAACCTTTGGCGATTAATGAAGAAGTTGATATTTGCGCGATTTGCAATATGCAGGTTAAGGACGATGCCTTTGCTACTCAGCTAACAACGAAAGACGGGAAGAATTATAAGTTTGATGATATTGGTTGTATGAATGAATGGAAGAACAAGAATGGAACCAAAAACATCGGAAAGGATTATGTCCGTGACTATAACGACAAAGAATGGGTGGAATTCAGTAAGGCAAGCTTTGTCTATGATGAGACACTACGCACACCTATGGCTTATGGAGTTATCAGCTTCAAGGACACTGCTTCAGCCGAAGCTTTTGTGAAGGAACAAGGTGTTGGCAGCGTTCTGTCAGCAAGTGATCTGTCCAAGCATGAATGGAAACAAAATACGGATATGATGCAAATGGATATGAATGGCGGAGAAGGTCATATGGACGAGCATAAGTCTGAGGAAATGGAAGGTATGACATCGGATAAAGAGATGGATATGTAATGGTTGATATCCTGCAAGTCGCACGCAGAGAGATTAAAATGGGGTTTCGAAATCCATGGGCTTATTCTTTTTTGGCATTATTTTGTGCGTTTAGTCTTGGCTTACTGCTGATTAATGCACAAAATGAGATTCAAGGCTACACCGCAGTTACAGGTTCCATGCTAAGTCTGATTTTGTATCTGCTGCCGCTTATGACCTTATTCCTAGGCTCTTTTTCACTGACCTCAGAAAAGGAAGAAGGTAGTTGGCAGCTTTTATCTACTTATCCAATAGGAACGTTGTCATTTATTCTTGGCAAGTATGTGGGGCTGGCTGTCGTATTACTTACGGTTGTGGCTTTCGGCTATGGTTTAATGGGAATGATTAGTGGATTCTTGGGCATGGCCTATGATTCTACTACTTACTTTCTATTCTTGTTGTTTTCCGCAGGACTTGTTTTACTATTCTTGACCATCGCCTTGTTTATCGGTTCATTATCAAGAAACCGCTGGCAGGCGCTGACTGTTTCTGTTGCTGTGTGGTTTTTCACAGTAATAGGGTGGCCGACCTTTTTGATCGCCTTTTTAGGTTTAATGCCTTATCTCTGGATTAAGCCCTTACTGGTCGTATTCACAATACTCAACCCAGCAGAGCTTGTTCGGTTATTCGTTGTAATTAAGCTGGGCGGAGGTTCAGTACTGGGACCTGAATATTACCAATGGGTAGAATGGATAAATGGTTCGAAGGGTAGTTTGTTGTTTATGGGAGTCTGTCTAGTCTGGATGTTGAGCTCGATCCTGTTTGTATATTGGATATGGGAAAGGGGGCGCTCTCGTGGATAACCCCTTAGTGAATGTAAGAGGAATTTCTAAGGTTATTAAAAAGCAAACAATAGTTGAAGAGATTAGCTTTCAAATCCACACTGGGAGCATACTTGCACTATGTGGCGGTAACGGGGCTGGCAAAAGTACCGTTTTGCGAATGGTTGCGGGTATTCTTCAGCCTTCGGTGGGCGAAATCTCAGTGGGTGGTTTATACTGGCACAAATCACGCAAACAATTCTCGAAACAAATTGGTTTTATGCCGGATGATTATCAATTCAATCAGGGGCTGTCGGCAGAGGAAGCTCTGACTTTTTGGGCCGCTCTCCGTAGGGTACCCAATCGCAAAACGAGAGTAAACGAAGTCCTTGGCTTAGTAGGTCTACAGGATAAACGAAATCGTCTGGTCAACACCTTTTCAAAGGGAATGCGTCAGCGTATCTTATTTGCTCAGGCATTGCTGGCCAAACCTTCGTTGCTAATTATGGACGAACCCACAAACGGTCTTGACCCTTTCTGGATGAATGAATTCGTAGACCTCCTCCAAAGAATCAAGGAAGAAGGGCATACTGTTATTTTCTCCACACACCAGTTAGAAATCGCTGATAAGATCGCAGATCAGATTGTCTTTTTAAGTCATGGAAGAAATGTTGGTTCAGGTCCGACCAAAGAATTTCATGCGAAATTTGGTTCTTTGTATACAGCCTTTAATCATAGTCTGGGTCTGAAATGAGCATGCGTCGAATCATTGCTTTGCTGGTGATCATCGCAGCTGTCACGACTGTTGTATGGGTATTTAGCCATAATGAAACAAGAGATTCATTTGAGAGGATTGCAGTGGGCTCTATCGCTCCCGAATTTGAAGCTACAACTATAGAAGGCAAAAAGGTTCGTCTAAGCGATTTCCAGGGACAGATTGTGGTGCTTAACTTTTGGGCTTCCTGGTGCACTTCATGTGTGCGAGAAATGCCCCTTCTGAATGGCATTCACAAATCCACTAGTTCTCAAATCGAAACCTTGTTTATTAATGTTGGTGAGTCTAAAGGGACTGTATCAGAATATCTTAAGAATCATAGTTTTTCTTTTCCAGTTGTCATCGATGTTACCGGAAAAATATCTACTTCGTTCGGAGTTAGTGCGCTTCCTGCCACGTTTATTATAAACGGAGAGGGAAAGATCAAAGAGGCTATATTAGGCGAAATCACAGATTTCCCCTTAATGCAGCAGTGGCTGGAGGATGCTAGAAATCATAACTGATCAACTCATATACATATTCCGGTATACAGCTGGAGTGAGATTCTCGAACCGTTTGAATGTTTTAATAAAATAACCAGTATCACAAAATCCTAAATCATCGCTCACTTGATTAATAGGTGCGTCTGTGGTTTCCAGCAACTGCTTGGCCCATTCAATTTTGAGCCTGGCAACGAAGAGGGAGAAGTTCTCGCCTGTTTCTTTTGTAAATATGCGACTGAAATAACTGGGGCTGATATGACAAAGCTTGGCCATTTCTTTTAGGCTGAAATTTTCATTTTTGTGCGCATAGATGTAATCGAACGCAGGCTGAAGCACTGCATTTGAAGAGACCAACTTTTGTGCTCCATTTTTCAATTTGGTCTCAATAAGCGCTCCTGACAACTCTTGCTGCAGAGACTGAATTTTGCGATAAGTAAGGTCTGTCTCCTCGAAAGATTCTGCTGAAGAAGATATATCGATATCTGTGGTCAGTACTCTTTTGTACAAATCAACGGTAGTACGCTTTTGAATGGCTTCTTCCACGATGTAAGTACTTAACTGTAGAAGTAGGTCCACGCACTTGGTTACTTCATCGTAGGATAGGACAGGAAGTGCTTCGTAATCCTCTTTGAGCGCTTGAAACTTCATGTTCGACTCAACATTAGGCGGCCTAGATACTATCTGCTCCAGCTGTGACACATCCGGTTCACGAAGCTTAAGCTGTCCGGCCATAATTGCACCCAAATATTGATCGTCAATAATAATTGGAATCGCGATATCGATAATATTGAAATGGCATAAATAAATATAAGGCTTGTTCTGGCGTACAGCTTCAATGCCGGCACGAGCATCACATTTTTGACAATAAGGAGAGAGATTAGAATCTTGGCGAACGCCTTGGCAGAAAGGCTGACAGAAGCTGTGCTTAGTCACGGGAACGCCTTTATAATCTACGGTAAGAATCGCCATTTTAGTCACGAGTGATAAAGAATCCTGCAGTTTCTCCCATTTCTTCAAATCAATTATTTCTTCTAAATTAAATCGAGATTTGGTCATCACGATATTCTCCTAGGTAAGTTATAGAAACATATTGAACATTATAGCGAATTTTTGCTCAAAAGGACAAGATAATACTATTCCTTAATAAGAAGACAAAAAAACTCGGTAAGAAAACGCTTTATTCTGATCTTATTGTTTCATGCATACCGAAATAGAGCAATCTATAATAATAACTATATACAACCTAGGAGGAATGAAAATGAGAAGAGCGTTTATCAGTCCGACGAAATATGTGCAAGGTGAGAATGAACTTTTGAATTTAGGATATTTTGTAAAAACATTCGGTGATTCCGCACTGCTCATTGCACATCCAGATGATGTTACACGTGTAAAAGATAAATTGGAGTCAACTAAACAGAAATTTAATATAACGCTTGTTGAAAGTGGCTTCCATGGGGAATGCTCAAGACAAGAAGTCGCAAGATTACAGGCTCTGGCTAAGGAACATCAATGTGCATGTACGATTGGTTTGGGTGGAGGTAAGGCGATTGATACGGCAAAATGCGTAGCAGAAGGTGAAGCATTGATTATCGTTCCAACGATAGCAGCAACTGATGCACCAACAAGCCACTCCGCAGTACTCTATACCCCAGAAGGTGAGTTTGATGATTATGCTTATTTCAAGCAAAGCCCAAGTGTAGTAATGATCGACACAACAGTCATTGCCAAAGCACCAACAAGATTTCTTGTTGCAGGGATGGGAGATGCACTCTCCACTTATTTCGAAGCAAGAGCTACAGCAAATTCTTATTCCAATGTGAATGCGGGATTACCTTGCGGGGTTCGTGAAGGTGTTTGTGGGGAAGCTAAAGGAACGATAACCGCACTAGGTCTTGCCAAACTGTGTTATGACACTTTACTTGAAAATGGGTTCAAGGCGAAGCAGGCCTGCGATCTGAATATCGTAACCCCAGCCTTGGAGAATATCATCGAAACGAATATTTTGTTATCGGGACTAGGCTTTGAAAGTGGAGGTTTGGCTGCGATTCATGCGATCCATAATGGTTTAACAGCTTTAGAAGGAACGCATCATTATTATCATGGTGAGAAGGTAGCCTTCAGTACAATTGCTCAATTGGTGCTTGAAAATGCAGACCGTACCGAATTAAGAGAAGTATTGGATTTCTGCCTGTCTATTGGGCTTCCGGTGTGCTTAGCAGATATCGGAGTGGAGCAAGTAACTTACGAAGAACTTCTTGAGGTTGCTAAAAAAGCTTGTATTGCTGAGGAATCGATTCATTCGATGCCGTTCCCAATTACAGAAGAAGCCGTAGCATCGGCGATTATGGCTGCCGACCAATTAGGCCGTCAATACAAATTAAGTAAGGAGCTTTAAGATGAAGAAAATTATGAATAAGCCGGAAACGCTAGTCCGAGAAATGTGTAATGGACTTGTCTTAGCGCATCCTGAGCTGGATTTCAACGATAAATTCAAAGTGATTTCTAAAAAAGAGATCAACACCGATAAAGTTACACTTATAAGCGGTGGTGGAAGTGGGCATGAACCGGCCCATGCCGGGTTCGTAGGCAGCGGTATGCTGGATGCAGCCGTGTGTGGCGATGTGTTTGCTTCTCCATCCCAGATTCAGGTCTACCAAGCGATCCGTAGCTCTGCTAGTAAAAAGGGAACGCTGCTTATTATTAAGAACTACAGCGGTGACATCATGAACTTTAAAAATGCGGCTCATCTCGCAAGTGAAGATGGCATACAAGTGGAATATGTCAAAGTAGACGATGACATTGCCGTTGAAGACAGTCTCTATACCGTAGGGAAACGAGGGGTGGCCGGAACTGTTCTCGTTCATAAAGTAGCCGGGGCTGCGGCAGAAGCAGGACTGTCCCTGACGGAAGTAAAAGAAGCGGCGCAACATGCGATTGACCATGTTCGCACCATCGGCTTCGCCTTTACATCTTGCACCGTTCCTGCTAAAGGAACCCCAACGTTTCATATCGAAGAGGATGAGATGGAATACGGCGTAGGAATTCATGGTGAACCTGGAATTCGCAGAGAAAAAGCCGTGTCAGCGGATGAACTGGCGCAGCGAATGGTTACGTCCTTGCTGAGCAACTTGCAAATGAACGATGAGTCGCAGCAAGAAGTTGCTGTTCTGATCAATGGATTTGGTGGAACACCACTGCAAGAGCTTTATTTGTTGAATAATTCTGTGATCCGTGAATTGACAGCAAAGAATAAGCAAGTGTTTAAAGTATTTGTCGGCAACTATATGACCAGTATCGATATGGCTGGCGCATCAGTGTCAATTATGAAGCTGGATGAGACGCTGAAGAAATGGTTGTCTGCTCCGTGTGATACACCGGCATTGTCGGTTAAAGGTTCATTTGAGCCTGTGAAATATACGGAAGTCATCAAGGAAGAGAAGGCAGACAGCACGGTATCCTTCAAGAATAATACGGATGCTGAAGCAGCGGTAATTAAGAACAACCAGTTTTCCTTACAAAATATCGTATTTTTGATTGATCAAATGAGTGAGGTCATTATCGAGAATGAGGTACCGTTCTGCGAGCTAGACTCCCACGCCGGAGATGGTGATTTTGGGATGAGCGTAGCCAAGGGCTTTAAGCAGTTGAAAGTAGAATGGGAAGATATTCTAGCTAATCATCACAGCAATATCGGTGACTTCCTTGATGCTTGTTCATTGATCATTATGGAGCATTGTGGAGGAGCTTCCGGGCCGATCTGGGGATCGGGCTTCCGCGCTGCAAGCAAGACTGCGCAGCAGAAGCAGGAGTTATCCATTCAGGAATTTGCCAATATGATGCAAGCTGTAGTCAAAGGGATTCAGGATACGGGTGAAAGATCCTTCGGGAGAGGTGCTGTCGTTGGAGACAAGACATTAATTGATGCGCTTGTGCCTTTTGCAGATGCCTGGACACAAGCCGCAGAACAAGGCGAAGATATAAAGCTGGCAGCTGTCAAAGCTGCTGAGGCGGCAGTTCTCGGTGCACAGAAGACTTCAGATATCGTTGCCCGTATGGGAAGAGCAGGTACGGTAGGTGAACGCAGCATTGGTTATCCGGATGCAGGAGCTTACGCGCTTGGAGTTATTTTCACAGAGCTAGCTAAAGCGATGAGATAAGAGATAATATAAACTGAATCCGGATCTGAATAATGCTACGAAAGTTAAAAGCTGATTAACAGAAATCGACTTCCCCTTATCCATTAGGATGAGGGGTTGTTTGTATTTGGAATCATACGCTAACACTCCTCATAAACTGTTCGTTGCAGTTTAGCTAATGTCTCGAATATAATGATACAAATGATAATCGTTATCATTTAATACATGAATAAAGGTGATCTCCTCATGATAAAACACTACATTGGGGTTACAGCGTACTACAGATCTGCTGAGGGTATGAATTAATGACAAGAAAATCAATTCATAACATCTATAACGGGTATTTCAATGCATTGTTTGAGACTCCGTCTATAAGGGACACCACAGAGCGAATGCATTTTTCACAACCTAGTGACCATGGATACGTCGATAGGGTTATCACATCTTCCGGGATCGAAATTGTAGATAGTGATTACCGTTTCACTGAGGATCGTTTAGTCCGAGTTCAATCCGAAGCAGCTATGATTGAGCTAAGCTTTTGTCTACAGGGCAGCGGAGAAGTTCATGTAACAGGCAATAGTCACGAGTTGGTGCCCGACAGTTGTTCATTGCAGCTCATGCGAGATTTCCAAGCCGAATTTCACTATCGCAGTGCTGAACCCATCCGTTTACTGTCCATTGGTGTACCGGTAACACTGTTCGATTCATGGATGGTAGAGCAAGGATCTCCACATACTTGCAGTTTATCCGGGCTGTTAGATGCACAATCTTTTCGTATGTTCCGTATGCCTATTCTTCCAGAAACCTCCCGACTATTGGTTCAATTGAGAGATTGCCCATATCATATCTCAATGCGCAGGTTATACGCAGAGGGTAAGGCATTAGAACTGCTTTCCGCATATTTTGGCGCTTTTCTTTTTGAGCAGAAGCATACAAAACGTAGCTTGCATTTATCTCGCAGTGACCGGGAAAGCGTTCGGAGAGCGAGGGAAATCATACTCGAGCAAATGGCAAACCCTCCATCACTTATAGAGCTGTCCAAGCTGGCAGGTATTAACGAATACAAATTAAAAGTTGGTTTTAAGGAAGAGTACGGTACGACTGTATTTGCCTATTTACGGAACAAACGTTTAGAAAAAGCATGGGAAATCATGCGTTCCGGGGAGAGTAGTGTTAGTCAAACAGCGACGATGGTAGGTTACAACAACTTCAGCCATTTTGCGGAGGCATTTCGGAAGCAGTATGGAATAAATCCTTCTGAAATAACAAAAAAACGTTAGACAACAAATAAATATCCGCCAAACCGTTATTCAATCCCTCTGTCGGTAGTTCAGCCCTATCAGCAGAGTGTATGATCGGACTTGCTAGTAGTGAGAATGATTATCAACAGATTGGAGAGGGTTGGAAAAAATGTTCAGTTTAAAACGTATCTCTTTTGTCGGAATCGCCTTATTCATGATGGTGATGTTGTACGGATGTGGCAATTCAAGGCAGGAGGCTCAAGGAGAGAACTCCCCACCTGCGGTAAAATCTGATCCCGTCGCTACGAATTCCTCCGAAACACGTACCATTAAGGACGCCAAAGGAGATGTTGAAATACCGGTAAACCCGGTTAGAATTGCTGATGTATCTGGCTCAACTGAAGAACTTTTAGTGCTTGGATATAAACCTATGATTACCGGGAATACAGACATGGCTAATTCACTGGAAATCACACCTATTCTAAAAAAAGAACTGCCTAATGTAACGCCCGTTGGATGGTTTCAAACGGAAGTTAACTTAGAAGCGATCAGTGCAGCAAGTCCTGACTTGATACTGGCAGGGCCTACGCAAGAGAAAATCTATGATCAACTAAATATGATTGCTCCAACAGTGAGGGTTCCTTATGGCTTTAATGCTTTTAGAGAGCGGTTTGCCTTTGTTGCAGAGGTACTTGATAAGAAAACAGAAATGGATGAGTGGCTGAAGACCTATGATCAACGTGCTCAACAACTGCATGATCAAATCACAAAGATAACTAAAGAAGAAACGTTTGCAGTAATCGAAGCTACAGAGAAAGAAATCCGGATCTATTCCCGCACAGGTATTGCAGATATGATTTTTAATGATCTTGGATTACTCATCGCGCCAGGAACACCGGAACCAGACCCATGGGGAGGAAAAGTAACAAGTCTAGAAGCATTGTCTACCTTTAATCCAGACCACATCATTTTATTGTCTGATAATGACCGGAATGTTCTAGACCAAAGTAAGGTCTGGAGCAGCCTAAAAGCTGTAAAATCGAAAAATATATATCGCATGACAAGCAGACAAAATTACAATGAAGCATTCTTTGCATTAGGGAAAGAGGCTTTGCTGGAACAAATCGCTGAACAAATCAAGGAACATATCAACAAGTAAAGCTGTTCTGTTTAAAAATGTGTAGCTAAAAAACACTGATCCTAATCTGGATCAGTGTTTTTTAAGTTCGAGATTCTTCCAACTTTATGAATCTAATCAATACATTCAATTTTCCTATAAAGGTTTTTTCATGAAAGTCAAAGAATTTGTATATGCTGCATGATTCGCTGGAAGTCAGAACTTGGAAGCTGATTGTCGTGAATTTGATTTTTGGTGTAATGTTGATTAATCTGATAGGTGCGCCTATCATAGCATTGATTACGAATACTTCCATTTGGGCTAGATTAACAAGTGTGGTGATCTTTCTTCCAGGTGATATCATTAAAGCGGTTATTGCAGCCATCATTGCGATATAGCTTAGAATAATCCGCAGGTTTTACATAATTATGAATCAAGAGGAGATTTGATAGGATTATGAATGGTAATTAACTGGATATGATGTAGAAAACAGCACCAAGTAAACAACAATAAATTTTTGAAAAGAAGAGGGAAGCTTTATGCAAAGGATTCAAAATTCTAAAATGTATTTTATATTTATTCACATATTTTTATTGATCTTATTGTGTACCTCAATGTATGCCTATTCTCCATGGATTCGTACTAAAGTGAAGGAAATTCTCGAGCCTGCGGACAAAGTCTATACCATTGCTCACCGTGGCGCTTCGGGATATGCTCCTGAGAATACTATACCTGCATTCGAACTAGCCATTGATATGGATACCGATTATATCGAGTTAGACATTCAGTTAACTAAGGATCGTGTTCCTGTTGTTATTCACGATGAAACTATTAATCGTACGACAAATGGAACGGGGTATGTTAAGAATTATACTTTAGAGCAGCTTTCGAAATTAGACGCTGGCTCTTGGTTTAACGAACAATATCCAATGTTTGCTAGGGATCAATATGCTGGATTACGCATTCCGACTTTAGAAGAGATATTTGAAAGGTTTGGAAAAGAAGTGGACTATATGATTGAGATTAAAGATCCCGCTTTGAATCCGAATATCGAAACCATATTAAACGAACAAATTGAAAAATATAATCTGTCTGATCATGTTTCCATACATTCATTTAGTGAGGCGAGTTTACGTAAGCTTCATTCGATTAACCCAGAGATCCCGCTTTATCAAATTGTTTGGTATAATATTCCGGTTTACAAAGTACCAGAATCTTTTATCAATCGGGTGAAAACTTATGCAGTTGGTATTAGCCCTAACTTTCAAAGAATAAATTCCTCCTATGTCGCACAGGTGAAAAATTCGGGTCTAAAGGTATTTCCGTACACAGTGAATTATCAAGTGAATATGGACAAAGCCGTGGTTTGGGGTGTAGACGGGGTACATACCAACTTTCCTGACCGTTTTAATGAAGTGATTAAGAATAATAAGAAGTGAGGAAGTACGGAAACGGGAATTCAACTATCGGAAATTCATATACCGAATACATCGATTTCAGAGACAGGATACCATGTTTTTGAATTTACGTCTTTAAAAAATACTTGAATAGTATAGGTGCCTTTTGTATTAAACGAATAAGTAAATTCGTTAGTTTTGAACCAAAAGTTTTCTTCACTCTTCTTAATTTGTTGATTATCGATAGTTTCTGTTTTATCTGCGGGATCAGTGATCGTAAGTTTTATATCTGAAATTTCTGTTTTTAAATGATCTACTTGTAATAAGGTTGAAAAGGCAAACCGTGCAGGGCTTTTTACCTTACCGAAAATCTCTCCATTGTTATCAAGCAATACCATGTTCACATTTGGCTTGTAGATTCGAACCGTTTTACTTGTTTCATCTAAAGCGATTAAAGCAAACAAATTTTTAGAGAGCTGTTCAACAGGTAAGAGAATGTCCCCCTCGGATATTACTGCTGCCTGTTTTTGTACCACATTATTGAAATATAATGAAACTTCTGATTGGTTCGATGCGGCATAAATCATTGTTCCCGGTAGAATCATTATGCAAAGTGCTAATATAGTCAGTTTAATTATTTTTCTCAATGAAATCTCCTCCTATATTTTTGTTATGTTAATTATACCCATAAGATGGAAGATAGTTTCTTTTATGCAATTAATAAAATAAAAAAAGGTCAGTAGAGGGGATTACCCTTTCCTGACCTTTTTGGTGTTAAAATTAAGGAGCGATAGCAAGTACAAGACTACTTCCTTTGTTCACCCTAACTAGAACCCTCTCACACTGCTTGGGGGTACTTTTCTATGTTTTTTGAAAGTCCGGCTGAAATAGTAGATATCACTGAAGCCAGTTGTGGTAGCGATTTCAGAAATCGTTAACTGGGTATGCCTTAGCAAATAATCTGCACGATCTAAACGGACAGCATTTATATATTCCGATATCGTATGACCAGTTAATTCCTTGAAGAGACGACTGAAATGGAAGCGGCTTAGCCCTGTTAGTGCCGCAAGTTCGTCAACTTGAATGGGCTCCTGGTAATGGGTATCGATATAACGCAAAACAGGTGCGAAGCGTTCAACGGTTTGAATACGTCTTTCTTGCTCAGCCTGTGAGAGTACGGTGACGATATGTCTGCGCAATAGCAACGTTAGCAGGCGGTATAGCTCGGACTTCACGGCCAGCTCATATCCAAATTCGCGAAGTTCCAGTTCCCGAATAATAGCCAGCGCACAGTCTGTAATGTGCTGATCCCCCCGGATATGATTACGTAACAGCAGCTGGTTCTGCTGAATCGGGGCGATGAACTTGGTCTCGGCAGCGTCGCTTACCGCACTATGCAGCAAAGAAGTATCTGCAATAATCGCATAATACAATAAATCAGAAGAAGCGCTCACCCCATAATGCAGCTCGTTGCTGTTCACAGCAACTAAATCACCAGCCCGTACGTTGATCGGTGTTCGTCCGCATTCAAAAACAGCCTCACCGCTTTCAATAAACAGAAACTCAAGATGCTCATGCCAATGATGTGGGAACAACAAAACTCCCTCTTGGTTGAAGCGCTGGGTATGTACTTTAATCGGAAACTCGGGATCCGGCATGTCCATGGGTTCCTGTAGATGTTTATCATAGTCCAACATATATTGACTGCACCTCCTATAGCACAATTGTACAAATGAAACCGCAAGGTTCTGCATGGTGTTTAGGGTTGAAATCATTATAATACGAATCATAACCTATGCAAAATAAAGGAGAGAATATTTATGGATATGATTAAAATTGGAGTAATAGGAACCGGCTCTATCTCCAGCATGCACTTAAGTGCTTATCGGACTAATCCGCAGACAATCATATATGCGGTTTGTGACCTGAATGAAGAGCGTGCACGAGCTGTTGCTGCTGAGTATAACGTGGAGAACGTATACACGGATTATCGTGAATTGCTGGCTAATTCCGAAATAGATGCAGTCAGCATCTGCACATGGAACAACTCTCATGCTGAGATCAGCATCGCGGCACTTGAGGCAGGCAAGCATGTACTTGTGGAAAAGCCGCTTTGCCGCACGGTGGAAGAAGCGCTTCAGGTTCAGCAGGCAGTGGAAAAGAGCGGTAAAATTTTGCAAGTAGGCTTTGTACGACGTTATGACTCTAATGCCCAGCTACTTCAGACATTGGTGGAACAAGGAGAATTCGGCGAAATCTACTATGCGAAGGCAACGACGTTCCGGAGACTTGGTAATCCCGGCGGCTGGTTCAGTGATATTGAACGCTCCGGCGGCGGACCATTGATTGATATCGGCGTCCATGTGATCGATCTATGCTGGTATTTGATGGGCCGTCCGAATCCAGTATCAGTAAGTGCCAATACTTACCGGAAGCTCGGCAATCGTTCCAATATCAAGAATCTTTCTTTCTATAAAGCCGCTGATTACGACGCAGCGAACAATACGGTGGAAGATTTAGCAAATGCACTAATTCGTTTTGAGAATGGAGCTTCGCTGATGGTTGATGTTAGCTTTACACTGCATGCCAAAGAAGACGAGCGCTCAGTCCGCCTGTACGGTGACAAGGGTGGGTTTGAAATTGATCCTGAGATAGTCCTCGTCAAAGAACAGTCGGATACGATCGTCAATATCTATCCGCAGACCGATCATAAGGGGTTTGAGTTCAACAGTGCATTCCAGAATGAGATTAATCACTTTGCGAACAACATCAGCAACGGCTCTACACCGATTAGTCCTGTGCAGGACGGCGTTACAATCATGAAGATTCTCGGCGCGATCTATGAATCCGCTGCCAAAGGCGAAGAGGTGAAACTATGAAGCTAGGAATCAGTACCTACAGTTTGCATTCAGCTTTTTCAACGGGTGAGCTTACGCTTGAAGGAGTCATTGAGACGATCGCCGATCTGGGCGCGGAGCATGCGGAGATTGTACCCTTGGGCATCAATTTGGTTGAGAATCCTGAGCTAATTGATCAGATTGTACGAACAGCAGCAGGTCGTGGACTAGAGTTGTCTAATTATGCTATCGGGGCGAATTTTGCCGGTCTGGAGACAGCGGAAAGACAGCGTGAAGTCGAACGGGTAAAGCGGGAAGTAGACGTCTGTGCGGCGTTAGGCATTCAGCGGATGCGGCATGATGTAGCCTCGTCAAATGATCTATCAATTACGCACTTTTTGGAAGAGCTTCCACATTTGGCTGAAGCCTGTCGGGAAATTGCCGATTATGCCGCAGGTTTGGGCATCACAACCAGTGTGGAGAATCATGGATACTTTATTCAGCACAGCGATCGTGTACATGCGTTGGTTCACGCAGTAGGAAGAGATAACTTCCGTACAACACTCGACATTGGTAACTTCCTGTGCGCAGATGAGAATCCGCTTATTGCTGTGACTAACAATATTAAGCTTGCTTCGATGGTACATTTCAAAGATTTCTATATTCGTCCGCAGGATCGCCAGCCTGGCGAAGGCTGGTTCCAGTCTACTGGTGGGAACTGGTTGAGGGGTGCCATCGTTGGTCATGGAGACATCGATATGCCGAGTGTCATTCGAACCGTTAAGGAAAGCGGCTACGACGGATATATCTCTGTAGAATTTGAGGGAATGGAAGAGTGCCGTAAGGGGACAAGACTTGGGCTCCAATACATCAAGCGGGTTTGGAACCAAATCTAATTCATTTTAAAGGAGGATTATTACCATGGTTAAACCAATTATCACTAACAAAATCGGCGTTATCGTAGACAGTTTTCAGGTCGGAGTAAAAGAGGGGTTGCGCAAGGCAAAAGAAGCAGGGGCTGATGGAGTTCAGATTTATGCGGTGCAAGGTGAATTTGATCCCGCTAACCTTTCTCCTTCAGCCCGCCGTGAATGGAAGGAATACATCGCTTCACTGGGTCTCGAAATCTCTGCCCTCGTTGGAGATTTAGGCGGACATGGATTTCAGGACCCTGCACAGAACCGTGCCAAAATCGAAAAGTCCAAACGCATTATGGAGCTGGCCAAGGAGCTAGGTACAGATATCGTAACTACACATATCGGTATTGTTCCCTCTGACCACACCAGTAAAATTTATGAAACCATGCACATCGCCTGTGAGGAACTAAGCAGATACGCGCATGAGATGAATTCTTACTTTGCGATTGAGACTGGGCCAGAACCCGCTGCGCGTCTGAAGACGTTCCTCGACGGTTTGGGTTCCAAAGGGGTTTCTGTTAATTTTGACCCGGCCAACATGGTGATGGTGACTGGTGATGATCCCGTGCAAGGTGTTCATACACTAAAAGACTACATTGTACACACCCATGCTAAAGATGGTCTCAAACTTGCCGATATCGATCCGCGCGATGTTTACGGTCAATATGGTTATGAAGCACCCGCATTAGACCATGAGAAGATGGCTGAAATGGCCGAGACCGGCTCGGCGTTCCGTGAAGTTCCACTTGGAGCAGGTTCTGTCGACTGGAACAATTATCTGCAAGCGCTGAACGACATCGGTTATACAGGTTTCCTGACCATAGAACGGGAAGTTGGCACTAATCCAGAGGAAGATATCCGCCAGGCTGTGAATTTTTTAAAGGCTTTTCGGGTCTGAACATGGTAGTGATAATGATTAAATAGTTCATCCAACCTTTGGGATAAAAGAGTAGCTGCCTTACAGGAGAACAGGCCTGTACGGTGGCTTTTTTTATTGCTACAAACAATTTTACTTAGTTCAGGATAAGAATCTGATCCATTTACTACAGGCTAGGTTTGATCTAATTAATACTTTTTAATAGGTATTAAATCTCATTTATTGCAACTTTATCCTCTATTTGGCGTTAAAGAAGAGAGAACATGAAGGGGGAGCCTATATGAAAAAGATAAATCTACTAGCCCTTTTAGCAGTCATTTCAGTAATCATTGTTGGATGTATCAATACAGGGAATAAGGATAAAGCGAATCAACCACTAATCGATCTGAGTACTGTTAATTCCATTAAAGTCCAGAATGTTGGCGGTGAATCGATAACCATAACGGACAACAATTTAATAGAACAATTCAATGAAGTTATACATACTGCTGAGTATGACAGCGCCAAGCTTGATATTGCAGCACCCGATTATGAAGCTATTGTTGAATTGAAGAATAAAGAAAACGAAAAGTTCTCATTCTGGATTCTAGGTGAGAATAATGGTCTTTTCACCAAATCAGGACAAAATGGACATTACAAGCTGCCGGAAACAAAAAAAGTAGTTTTACTTGACTTATTTCAACCCAATGAGCAACAAGTAGAAGCCGATAATCTAAAAATTGACGAGGAAATCAAGCGAATCACAGTAGCGAAATCTCTAGCACATGGTTCAGTGAATGCTAACATAAAGGCTGAATACATAGATGATGAAAGCATAGAAACTTTCGTCCGAGCCATCCGTACCGCTGTACAAATACCAGGAAATTTAAATACCGCAACGCCTAACTATGATATTGTTCTAATTTCAAATAATAATAAATATGCCTTTCATCTATGGATTAACGAAACAAGCGAGCAAGGCATGTTAATGAATGTGAACGAAACGAGCACAGGCTACACACTTACTAAGGAATCAACTGTCGAGTTAAAAAAGCTTATATTCTTGGAAGCAAACTTTAAGGGTCTGGAGTTTAATGCAGTACGGAGCTCAAATGGAGAACTGGTGGCTAAACCAATTGGCATAACCGAAAATAACTATCTATTAAACGGTGGGGCAGTGGTTGAATTACAAGGAATCTTATATCACACCATTCATTTTTTCTATGGCGACCATAATGCAGTTAACGCTTTACTAGCCCATGATCCTGCTACGGATGAGGTGATGGTAAAATGGAGCGATGAGCTGATCGATACCGATAACCGTTGGAACAATGCATTTATGAACAACTATAATATGCTAATCAAGTTAGACGAGGATCATCTATTATTTCTGGAATCGGATCTGACGAAAGAAGCTGGGAAATATCATTTGTCCTCTTATAATGTTGTTACAGGAGATATTGAACGACTTCGGGAAGACTTTTGGCCGCTTTCTGATGATTATGACTACATCTATAAATTCCAGTGGAATGCTGATGAACAAATATTATTTATGCAAAGTTACCTCGGCAATGTATGGTTCTTTGATCTGAGGAAAGGAAAGGACGATGTGCATCTTCTAAAATATCCGGTAATCCCTCACTCGACGACCGGTGCGCCATCCCTGTTTCCTTCACCAACCTTTAAGAGATTTGTACATGATGATGAGAGCGGCCAATTAACCTTTTATGATAATAAAGGAGCTTCGCTACGTACTGTGCCGTTACCACACGAGCAATATGTACCTTCTGAGAAAATAAAGTGGAATTCGGCGGGCACGATTGCCTGGATGGATACAGCAGGGATGAACCAAAACCGAATCCATGACATCGACATCGATTATTTGAAAATAGCTCCACAAAAAATTAATTTTTATAATCAGGATGGGCTTCCCATCAGCTCTATTAAGACTGAAAGCGACCATGAAGATGCAGCGGTTGAAGTTGTAGGATGGATGGACGCTAATGTAGCTGTGATAAAATCCTATTCAGTAGAACTTTTGAACAAGGATACTATAGGGCTGAAGGTTAAGAATGTTTCTTATTATCTCTATGATGTAAAGAAGAAGCAGAAGGGGGCTAGCTTTTCGTCCATCCCCTCCAGCGCAACTGTAATTTTAGATCATCGCATGGATAATGCAGATAATGAAGGCAATATCACTGTGAGTTTTAAAGAAATAACCTATAAAAAAGGAAATTAAATGAGCCTCGGAAGTTCGCCGCAATGATCACATAAGATCATTGGGAAGCTTCCCGAGGCTTCTTTTTTATAATTTCTAGACAATGGTTAAGAAGACGTTATATTCATCGAGTTAGTCTGTCTCGAATTTTATAATTATCCTGCTGTAGTACGGACTGAGGTTAGTAGGTCTAGTTGGAAACCCTGTACCAGGGTTTCCCCGTTCATAAGATCGGTCTCATACGCCCGTTTGAAGCCTAAGCGATAGTAGAGCTTGATTGCTGAAGCCATCATTTCTGAAGTATGCAGATTTAAAGTGATGGCACCCAACTCACGAGATCTCCTAGCAGCTTCGTGAATTAGATGGGTTGCAACACCGAGACCGCGAGCGGATGGAGATACGGCAAGCAGGCGTAGGATAGGGGAGTGAATGCCTAACTCTGGTTTACCGTAAGCCGTTTCTGAGGAGCTAAACAAGAGTGCGCTACCAATGATTTTCTTGTTGATTTCAGCGATGATCCGCATGATCGGGGCATCGCCATGGACAGATTCAAGAAGTGATTTCCGGTACGCTAGCCACAACGGCTCGGGCATGATTTCCGAATATTGGTGGTAAGCGTCCAGTATCACTTCAGCGATGGCATCACGGTCATTATTCTCAGCTTCACGGATAATAATCTTTTGTGACATAATCTCGCGATCCCCTTTCAGTTAATGTATAGTTCATACGAATGAAGTCATTATAAACGATAATTCCGAGTTATATAAGGGGTATTTTATTTTTTTGATAAATGAATAGAAAAGCTCTATATGAAATAAACATAACAGTCGATTACAAAGGGATTCACTATAGCTTCTGCAGTTTCAAATTTTAAATTATTAATCATTTATGAAGGAAATTTTGTAGAAATCCGATTATTTTACACGGAATTTAAGTTGACAAAAAATAGGGGGGTGCATAAGATATAAACAAAATCTATAGGAAAGCATCGTTATATTTCATTGTTTTTTCATCGGAATAGTAAAATTAATATTAGTTTAGGGGGATTAGGGATGAACATTGAAAATATTGAGGCTTTTGTCTACATTAACCATTATGGAAGCTTCAATAAAGCGGCCGAAGTCCTATATATCTCTCAGCCGACAGTTACGGCACGGATTCAATCGCTCGAAAGGGAATTGGATTGCAGAGTGTTTGATCGGTTAGGTAAGCAGATTAGCCTAACGGATAAAGGTAAGCAATTTCTTCCCTATGCCCAGCAGATTCTCCAGATCTATCAGAACGGTAAATATCAGGTTCAGGCCAAGGGGAATATTCCAAATGAACTGAGGATCGGCAGTACTGTCTCGGTATCCAATTATTTAATGCCGCATCTGATGCTTCATTTGAAGCGCAGGTATCCGCATATCACGATCAAGCTGACGACAGCTTCTACGGAAGTATTGATTGATAAGCTGAAATCGAAAGAGCTAGATCTGGCTTTTATTCGTAAGGTCGTAAATCCAGCCATTCAAGCCTTTCCTTTCTGCGAAGACCCCATTTCGCTGTATGTAGAGAAGGGGCATCGCTTAGCTAAGGCACAACGTACATCGCTGGAAGATATTCGCCAGGAGACGTTAGTCTTTTTTGAATGCGGGTCTTTGGATTGGATGCGACTGCACCGAGTATTTGAAAGCATGGAACAGCCGCCGAAGATTGAATATCAGGTGGATAACCTGGAGACAGCCAAGAAGCTGGTGTTGAAAAAAGCTGGCATCTGTTTCCTTCCGGCACTTAGTGTGCAAGAGGAAGTAGCGGCTGGGACGTTAGTACGGGTGGATATTGCGGAGACGGAAGGCATCTCCTTACGAACCAGCCTGATTTCACTAAATGGGGAGAACGCTGAATTCATAGAAACCCTGCTTGAACTCGGTATTGGTAAAACGGGAGATCGACTAATTGTATAGATGTATTAAAAAACTCTATTAGCGCATGGACACATGCAGTGATAAAGTTAATTGCATATAATGACGACTATTTCGATAGGAATTATAAATTTAATTTCGGAAGGGTGGAGGGCTTGCGATGAGTGAGACATACAGACTGGCAGAACTGAAAGATGCGGAGATTTTGCTTGAGGTTACATATCGTGCGTATGAGCTGATTCGTGAGCTCCGGCTGCATTGGCCGGCGGCTACAGCTGACTTGGCACTTATTGAAGACAATATTGCTACGAATGAGTGTTATGTGCTTGAAGTTGATGGAACGATAGTTGCGACGATAACACTTTCAAAAGAAGAAGAGATTAAGAAGATTAGCCCACTGCCTTTTATTAAATGGTTTGCTGCTCATCCGGATTACAGTAACAGAGGTTATGGTGGAAAGCTTCTGGATTGGGTGGAAGAGCACATTATTGCTGGACAATTGGGTTCGGCTGCGGTCACGCTGGCAACGGCGAAGAAGCACCCATGGTTAGTTCAAATGTATGAACGCCGGGGGTATGAACGGTTTCTGGAACTGGATCAGCAGAATGGTGACGGCATTATGTATCTGATGAAAAAAACACTCTTAGATAAACCACAAATCATTCAAAGGGGATAGAACAATGAAAAAGTTCATTTCATTAGTAATTGCATCGTTATTGACAGTGGCGATAGCAGGCTGCGGAAATAACAGCACGAACAGTAGTCAGAATGGAAATGCAGCCGAAGCTTCGGGAACGGCAAATGGTTCGACAAAGGTAACTAAGATCATCGTAGGCACGGGTACTGCTTTTCCGAAGGTCTGCTTCATAGATGAGAACGGCAAGCTTACAGGCTTCGATGTGGAACTGCTCAAAGAAATCGATAAGCAGCTGCCTGAATATGAATTCGAGTTTCAAACCATGGATTTCAGCAATTTACTGCTGAGTCTGGAAACTAAAAAAATCGACCTGGTTGCCCATGTCATGGAGAAAAATCCGGAGCGGGAGTTGAAATATTCTTTTAACAAAGAAGCCTATGCCCACTGGAGAAACCGCATCGTAGTGGCGAAGGATAATGATTCGATCCAATCACTGGATGATCTTAAAGGAAAAAAGGTATTAGTCGGTGCGACAAGCGCACAAGCGCAAATTCTGGAAAACTACAATAAAGAGCATGACAATGCGATTAATATCGTGTATCAGAACGGTGCAGCGAATGATACCGTCGCACAGATTAGTACTGGGCGTGTGGACGCTACGCTGGCTGCAGATTTTGTCCTGCCGATCATTGATCCGCAGAGTCAGCTAAAAGCTACGGGCGACGAGTTGTCCTCCGCGGACATTCTCTATGTTTTCCGTAAGGATGATGCCGATTCACAAAAGCTGTCAGATGCGATTGATAGTGCGATTAAAGAGCTGAAGACAGACGGAACACTGGGTAAGCTGAGCACGGAATGGCTGGGTGCGGATGTTACAGCGGATTCGGTTAAATGATTGAGCCGGTGAGCACGGGAAGGGAGGGAATATATGGGCGCACAGTTTGATATCAGTTTTGTATTTTCGTTTTTGCCTAAGTTACTAGGGACTTTAAGCACCACGCTTCTGATTGTCGCCTGTTCTCTACTGACAGGAATTATTGTCGGCTTTCTCGTAGCTCTGCCAAGACTTTATAAAGTGCCTGTGTTAAAGACCCTCTCCGAAATCTATATTTCTTTTTTTCGGGGAACTCCGATTCTTATCCAGCTCTTCTTGTTTTATTATGGTCTGCCTGAAATCATGAAGCTGGTCCATGTGGATATGACCCGAACTCCTGTACTTGTCTTTGTGATTCTAACCTACGGTCTGCATACGGGTGCATACATGTCCGAAATGATTAGGGCTTCTGTGATGGCGGTGGATAAGGGGCAGGTGGAGGCTGCATACGCTGCGGGGATGACGGGGTTTCAAGCTTTTACACGAATCGTGCTGCCCCAAGCGCTAGGTATAGCAGTTCCTGTATTCTCTAATCTAGTAATTGCACTACTGAAAGATACATCATTAGCTTTTACCCTCGGGGTGATGGAAATGTCAGGTAAAGCTCAGACGCTTGGCAGCTTAACACAGCATTTTATTGAAACCTATATCGCGCTTGCACTTATCTATCTGGTCATCAGCTTTACGATTGAGAAGCTGCTGCTTGTAGCAGAACACCATCTGCTGCGGCATGAAAAGCGAAATACGCCTGAGAAAAAATTGTTTAAAATCAACAAAAGCTGGTCCTACCGACGCATTATTGCAGAATTGGGACCGGGCAAAGGAGGCACCAGATTATGAAACTGGACCCATCGTTTATATGGACTGCTCTGGTACAAATTCTGAGTGCAATTCCTACGACCTTATATATTACGGTTGTCTCTGTATTGATTGGTTTTGTGATTGGAGTGGCTGTAGCCTTGATCCGGCTATACAGAGTTCCACTGCTACATCCGCTGGCCGTCGGTTATGTTACGTTCATCCGCGGGACACCGATGTTGACGCATCTGCTGCTTATATATTTTGGGCTTCCTGTGCTGATTGATGGTCTAGCGGTGCATTTCGGCTGGAGCTTTAGGTCGGTTTCGATTCCGATGATCGGTTTTGCTTATATTTCGTTCTCGATTACTGCTGGAGCTTATATGTCCGAGGTCGTCCGTTCCGGTCTGCTCGCTGTGGATCGTGGTCAGCTAGAAGCGGCCCACTCTATCGGTATGACTACGCCCCAAGCACTAAAGCGGATTGTTTTTCCTCAAGCGCTGGCGGCAAGTCTGCCTAATCTATCGAATTCGGTAATCGGCATGCTGCACGGATCTACCCTTGCTTTTACTGTTTCTGTGGTGGATATCAATGCTAAGGCACAGATTGTGGCTTCAACGAACTGGAAGTTTTTTGAGGCTTATCTGGCGGCAGCACTGATCTTCTGGGCACTAACATTTCTGATCGAACGCGTGACGTCGGTCATTGAGAAAAGGATTAATCTGTACAATCGAGGTGGAGTAGCATGATCAAGCTTGCGCAAATTTCGAAGTCATTCGGTCGGAATCAGGTATTAAACAATATAGATTTAACGGTGACGAAGGGAGAGGTTGTCGTCATTCTCGGCCCCAGTGGCTCCGGCAAAACGACTCTCTTACGCTGTGTGAATTATCTGGAGAGGCCAAGCAGCGGAGAGATCGCCATTGGAGATTTTAAAGTGAACTGCAAACATGCCCGCAAAAAGGAGATTCATCAGCTTAGGCAAAAAACGGCAATGGTATTTCAGCAGTACAATTTGTTCCGTCATAAAACCGCGCTGGAGAATGTGATGGAAGGGTTGTTAATTGTCAAAAAGCTTCCGAAGGACGAAGCGAGAAAGCGGAGTATAGCACTGCTTGAAAAGGTTGGTCTTGCCAGCAAGCTGGACGCTTACCCGAGTCAGCTGTCCGGGGGTCAGCAGCAGCGTGTAGGGATTGCCCGAGCCTTGGCGCTTGAGCCAGAGGTTATATTGTTCGACGAACCAACATCGGCGCTGGACCCTGAGCTAGTGGGTGAGGTGCTGGCTGTTATCCGAAAAATTGCCAAGGAAGGCATCACAATGATTGTAGTCACCCATGAAATGGGGTTTGCTCGTGATGTGGCGAATCATGTGGTTTTTATGGACGGAGGCGTCATTGTTGAAGAAGGAACGCCGACTGAGCTGTTTAATCATCCGCGCGAAGAAAGAACGAAGCAGTTCCTGAAGCGAATCACACCTGAATTTAACTATTCCATATAGGAGGAAAAACAATGGCTATTACAATCAGCGTACTTGATCAAAGTCCGATCTATCCGGGAGAAACGCCAGAGGAAGCATTCCAGCATACCATTAAGCTGGCACAACTCTCTGAGGAGCTTGGATTTCATCGATTCTGGGTTTCCGAGCATCATGACTCTGAGCAGGTAGCCGGTTCTTCTCCAGAAGTACTCATCTCACATCTGCTGGCCAAAACAGAACGCATCCGCATTGGCTCCGGTGGCATCATGCTCCAGCATTACAGTCCGTACAAGGTGGCGGAGAACTTCAATGTGCTGTCTACGCTCGCTCCTGGACGAGTGGATCTCGGAGTGGGACGTGCTCCCGGCGGTCTCCCGCGCAGCACACAAGCGCTTCAGCAGGAAAGAACCGAATCCCCTAGCTTAACGGACAAAATCATCGAGCTGGAGAAATATGTGCATAACCGGCTCGAAGAAAACCACCCGCTGGCTGGGTTGAAGGCAGGTCCCCTTCCTGGTATTCCGCCCGAGCTGTATGTGCTTGGCGCGAGTGTAGGCAGTGCAGAGATTGCTGCTGAACTTGGATTACCTTATGTGTTCTCCCTATTTATTAATAGCGATAAGACAGTAGCGCTAGATGCTATTCGTGCTTACCGCAGCGGTTTTGTTTCTTCACAAGGCAGACAACCGCAAGCAATTATCGCTTTAGCACTAGTGGTGGCTGAGACCGAAGAGGAAGCAAAAGAACTGGCGGGTGCACATAAGCTGATTCGGATTCAGCTGGCAAGCGGGAAGAAGCTAACCGTTGGAACCCGGGAACAGGCGGAGGAGTTTGCCCGCCAGAGCAATGAAGCATACACGATTGAAGAGTTGGAACCAGAGATTACCAAAGGAACAAAGAACTCTGTACGTGAACAGCTGTTGGCACTTTCAGAGGCATCCGGTGTTGAGGAGTTCATCATAACTACGAATGTGCAGCCATTTGACAAACGGTTCCGCTCCTTTGAGCTATTGAGCGAAGCAATCGCTGAAGTGCCGGCAGAGGCATAAGCGGGCGGATCAGGATCACACAACAAATCGTTTAAAGGAGGGTGACTGTATATGACTAGTAAAGCTAAAGAGCTGAGTGCGGAAGCACTTGGAGAAGAATTAATCGGGATACGCCGTCATCTGCATCGGCACCCGGAACTGTCGAACGAAGAATATGAGACAACAAAATATATTATTTCCCTGCTGGGGCGGGCAGGAGTCAGGGTCGTAGATTACGGTCTGTCTACCGGAGTGATCGCAGAAATTGGGGGCAAGCAGCCCGGTCCGGTCATCGCGCTGCGCGCAGATATCGATGCCTTGCCAATCCAGGAGGAAACTGGAGCAGCTTATGCGTCGTTGTATCCCGGCAAAATGCATGCCTGCGGACATGATTTCCATACGGCTGCCTTGATCGGTGCCGCCTATCAATTGAAGCAGCGAGAGGGTCAGTTACTAGGAACGGTACGCCTGTTGTTTCAACCGGCTGAAGAGAAGGCGCAAGGGGCACAGCGGATCATTGCTAGCGGGGCGCTAGAAGAAGTCCGGGCAGTAATCGGGCTGCATAACAAGCCGGAACTGCCAGTCGGAACGATCGGTATTACGTCGGGCCCTTTAATGGCAGCGGCTGACGGGTTTGTGATTGAAGTGCAGGGTGGCAGTTCTCATGCTGCCGTTCCAGAAGCTGGGATAGACCCGATTGTAGCTGCTTCGCATATCGTGACTGCATTTCAATCCATTGTAAGTCGCAATGTCAGTCCCCTACAAAGTGCGGTGGTCAGTGTGACGCAGATTCACAGCGGAAATTCATGGAATATCATCCCCGAAAAAGCCGTGCTTGAGGGTACAATTCGTACCTTTGATGAAACGGTGCGCAGCAAAGTACTTGACCGCTTTCGGGAAGTGGCGACTGGTGTGGCAGCTGCTCTTGGAGCAAAAGCCACTGTCCGCTGGATCGAAGGGCCGCCTCCGGTCATCAACGACGCCGCCTTAGCGGCGTTAGGGGTAGAGTCGGCTGATGCTCTTGGCTACCGAGCGGTCAAACCAGAGCTTTCACTGGCCGGAGAGGATTTTGCCTTCTATCAGCGCGTGGTACCGGGATTGTTCGTCTTTATAGGTACTGAAGGAAGCCAAGAATGGCATCATCCAGCCTTCAATCTGGATGAACAGGCACTCCCTGTGGCAGCACGTTTCCTTGCGGATGCGGCTGTACGTTCCCTTGAGTACTACAATTCCGGTGGAGGTGCAGAATTATAGCTGAACATAAGAGTTACGATGTAATTATCGTAGGCGCAGGCTCGATGGGCATGAGCGCTGGTTACAATCTTGCGAGGCGCGGAGTGAAGACGCTACTAGTGGATGCCTTCGATCCTCCACATACACAGGGCAGCCATCACGGGGAATCCCGGCTGATCCGGCATGCTTACAGCGGTGATCCCGCCTACATTGATTTAGCTTTGCGGGCAGATACACTATGGAAAGAAGCGGAACAGATGAGCGAAACAGAACTCCTTGTCCGCTCTGGCGTCTTGAATCTCGCGGATAGCGCAGTGTATTCCTTCAACGGTCCTCTCGAAGAAGCGAAGAAACGGAAGGTGCAGGTCCATCATCTGGATGCCGAAGAGATCCGGCGGCGCTGGCCGGCATTGAACATACCGGAATCATTCGCGGCAATGTATGAACCAGATGCCGGATATTTGTACAGCGAACGCTGTATTTCCGCCTACCGTCAGCTTGCCCTTGGACATGGTGCGGAACTGTTGACGAACACTCCAGTAGTGAATGTCACCGCTCGCGAAGGCAGCGTTACGGTTCATACGACAAATGGCGATTATAGCGGAGCGGCAGTTATTCTTAGTGCCGGAGCTTGGTTTGGCAAATTGGCACCTTTTGTACATTTGCCGATTAAAGCAATCCGCAAAGTTGTGGGCTGGTTTGAGAGCTCCCCTGCTTTTGCTGCTGGTAATTTCCCTGGCTTTACGTTAGGAGCAGAGGAAGGTGGCTATTACGGATTTCCCAGCATTGATGGAGCTGGCCTGAAGATCGGCCGGCATGATACAGGGCTGGAATGGAAGCTGGGTACACAGCTTGCCCCGTTCGGCAGTGAAGCCAGCGATGAGGGTGACCTCCGCAAGGTACTGGAGTCTTACATGCCCGGTGCTGCTGGTCGATTGCTAAAAGGTTCTGCATGTAAATATGAGCATACGCCTGATGAAGATTTCATTATAGACTGCCATCCGCTCCATTCCAACGTGCTGATAGCTGGAGGATTTTCGGGGCATGGTTTTAAATTTTCTAGTGTTGTGGGTGAAATACTGGCTGACTTAGCGATCGGCGGAGTTACAACTCATAACATCCAGCCTTTTTCGTTATCTCGTTTCGCACCACCGGATCATTCGCGAACAAGTCTTATATTGGAGGGGATTTAATGAGCAGAGTTCAAATCAGTGATTATCTAAGGACGTATCATCAATTAGTAAAGTCGACCGCCGGGTTAACGGAGGAACAACTGAAATGGAAGGCAGAACCCGCCAGTTGGAGTGTGACTGAGGTACTGACTCATCTGGCTGATCACAGCATCGTAGTTTCGTTCCGCATTCGTGATATTCTCGCTGCTACGACTACACAGCTTCCAGTCTTCAATCAGGATGCTTGGGTCAGCGGTCAGTACGCCAACAGCGGCAATGCTTCCGACAATCTGGAGCTGTTCCGCAGCCTGCTTTACTATAACAGCCTCTTGTTTGAACGGCTTAGCGAAGAAGATTGGGAGAAAAGCGGAATTAATTTCAAGGGGGAGGCTGTGAAAATTTCCGATATCGTGCACGGCTTCACTGGACATGTGGAGAGACATCTTGGCCAGATCGAGCGAATCAAACAGGGCGCAGCTAATGCATCGTTTGTGCAATGATTGCTTCCGAAGTCAGTTTTGCATGAAGTGAAATCAAGGAAGCGTATGCTCACAAAACTTTTAGGAGGAATGAACATGACCAAACCAAGACAACTGAAGCTGGGTGCACTGCTGCATGGGGTAGGAGGCAGCACGTCGATGTGGCGCCATCCAGATGCCAAACCAGATGCCAGTGTAAACTTTGAATTATACAAAGAGTGGGTACAGAAGGCAGAAGAAGGCAAGTTGGATCTGATCTTCATCGCAGACGGTCTGTACATTAATGAAAAGTCCATTCCTCATTTCCTTAACCGGTTTGAGCCGCTGACCATTCTTAGTGCACTCGCAGCCGTCAGCACTAACATCGGTTTAGTTGGTACCTTGTCTACCTCCTACAGTGAACCGTTTACTGTAGCGCGTCAATTCGGATCACTGGATGTAATCAGCGGAGGCCGAGCCGGCTGGAATGTGGTGACTTCACCGCTGGAAGGCTCTGCCTCGAATTACAGCAAAAAAGAGCATCCTGACCATGGCAAGCGCTACCGCATTGCCACCGAATATTTGCAGGTCACGCGCGGATTATGGGACTCTTGGGAGGATGATGCGTTTGTCCGAGACAAGGAATCAGGTGTATTCTTTGATCCGCAAAAAATGCATACCCTGGACCATCAAGGAGAGTTCTTCTCCGTGAAGGGACCGCTGAATATTGCTCGTTCGAAGCAGGGGCAGCCAGTCGTGTTTCAAGCAGGCTCCTCGGAAGTCGGTAAGAATTATGCCTCCAAGGAAGCAGATGCTATCTTCACTGGACACGAAACACTAGAAGATGCCCAAGCATTCTATAACGATGTTAAGACACGGGTAGCTTCGTTTGACCGGAACCCGGATGAGGTGCTGATCTTCCCTGGAATCGCTCCAATCATCGGTGACACGCCGGAGGAGGCAGAGCGCAAATACCAGGAGGTTGCTGGCCTTGTAACGATTGAGAATGCACTGAACTACTTAGGCAGATTCTTCGAGCATCATGATTTCTCGCAATATCCGCTGGATGAGCCGTTCCCTGAGCTTGGCGAGTTGGGGCGCAATAGCTTTCAGAGCGGCACGGATAAAATCAAAAAGGATGCGAAGGAGAGAGGCTTGACGCTTCGACAGGTCGCCTTGCAATCGGCTACCCCACGCAGCAGCTTCATTGGCACACCGGAGCAAGTAGCTGATCAGATTCAAACTTGGTTTGAGAGTGGTGGGGCAGATGGATTTATGATCGCGGCTGCCGTCCCTAACGGACTGGAGGAATTCATCGATCGGGTAGTACCGATTCTGCAGGAGCGGGGTTTGTTCCGCACTGAATACGAAAGTGACACGCTGCGTGGAAACCTCGGCATTCCGTTGCCGGAGAACCGCTATTCCAAAGCTTCTCAGCCAGCAGGGCAAATTTGACGATTGATCCAGTATTCGCAATCCACCAAAACTCGAATATTGCGGAGATGATGCATTACGCCGGCCAGCTGCAGGATGAAATGATTGAATACCGTCGTGATTTGCATGCCCATCCGGAGCTACTGTATGATGTCGTTCGCACTTCTAATAAAGTAGCAGATTTGTTAGAGGAGTGGGGGATCACAGTACGTAGAAATGTCGGTAAACATTTCGGAATGGGGGTGGTAGGCCTCCTGCAAGGCTTAGCAGACAATGGCAATAGTGGGCCCACTCTTCTTCTTAGGGCAGATATGGATGCCCTGCCGATACAAGAGTGCAATGAGTTGCCTTACAAGTCAGTCAATGACGGCATCATGCACGCCTGTGGCCATGATGCCCATACCGCTATGCTGTTGGGGGCTGCCCGAACCTTGGCAGCCTTCCGGGAACGATTGATGGGTACGATCATTTTCGTCTTCCAGCCAGCTGAGGAAGGCGCGGTCAAGAGTCCGCTTGATGGAAGATTACTCTCAGGCGGCCGCGATCTCATTGAGGATAACGTGCTGGAAGGTGTCGACTATGCCTACGCGCTACATGTCCTGCCAGAGCTTCCGGTCGGAACGCTTGGTATTCACCCTCATGATGCCATGGCAGCGTCCAGCCATTTTAAGGTGGAATTTCAGGGGACATCCGGTCATCATAGTGCTCCGCACAGAGCTGTAGATGCGATCCAGATGGCGGCACGATATATAGGAGAGATTAACGGAATGATGGCTAATCGAATCGATCCCCAGGAGGCGGCGGTGTTGGCCTTCGGAACGTTGCAAGCTGGTACTGCTATTAATGTGATCGCTGAACACAGTGAACTGACAGGAACGTTCAGAGCATTTACCAAGAGTACGGTAGCTGCGATTACAAATGGTTTACAGCGCCATGCTGCAGCTATAGCTGAGTCTTACGGAGGGAAATACAAGCTGGAGCTGCGTGAAGGAATTGCAGTAGTGAACAATGGGGAAGCGGTGCAGCAGGTGCTTCATGCAGCCCGTGCAGTTCTAGGTGAGGATCAGGTAATACTTTTGGAGCAGCCAAGTCTGGCTGGTGAGGATTTTGGTTGGTATCTTGATAAAGTTCCTGGTGCCTTCGCCTTTATCGGTTGCGGCAATAAGGAGAAGGGAATTCTCCATGCTATCCATCAGCCACAGTTTAATATCGATGAAGCGATGCTAGGTCATGGTGCGAGTATACTGGTTAGACTCGCAATACAGCATAATGGCTCGGCCGGCGGTAAAGAAACGTAAAAGGTACCCAACTAGGGTACCTTTTACATTTGTTTAAGCTTGTCAACTCACCAGAAATACGTTTCGAATGTGTAACCGTTTTTCCCAAAGAAAGTTATCTCCCCGCTTGTCACTTCCTCAGGAATGTCAAATAACATGCCTTGTTTACCCGCGATATCATAGGTGTGAGTTACTTTCTTATCATGAACTTTGTAACTTACTTCGAAATGACTGAATTGCTTCTTAAGACCTTGATCGAACATACCAACACTAACGAGTTGTCCGCTCCTCTTCACTTGGACGTCGTCTCCATCATCCCCCATGCCTAAATCCATACTCCAGTCCAAACTACCGTTTTTTAAACGATCGACGTATTTCAACGTAAGCGATTCTTCGCCATCTTCCTCTTCGATATGTAAGAGTACAGCTGTATATTTATCAATAATCCGAGAGTCCAGAACTGGGAGTCCGCTCAAAATAGCAAATTCAGTTAACTCCTGCTCTGTTATTGCCTCTCCTGAGGGATCATCCATCTCGATAGGTTTCATTCCTAGCCAATCTTCCCACTCCTCAGGAGATTCGAGTTCAGCACGAAAGTCATCATCCGTGGTAATGATGGCTGTTCTAGTTGCTACATCCCAATCAACGGAAATCCCGATTCGTTCCGCAATAGCGCGCAATGGAACCATAATGTCACTGCCGGAGAGATAAGGTGTAGGACTTTTCCAATCAATCCAAACGTCAGAATCCTCTATATCTTCGTTGTAATCGCTAAACATATAATCACTTTTATCCGGATAAATAGAAAGTGCTCCGTTAAAATGTGAAATAAAAACATGCGGATAAGGGTTATCTATAAACTTCGAAATATCGGCTTGTATGTCGGGATGCTCAAAAAGTTGGGTTGGAACGAACGTTTTTCCCTCTATTAACGTAGGCAACTCATCTTGAAAGGAAAAGTTTATGCCATTAATTGTGACGGAGGGTTGGATTACAGAACGTTGGATAGAATCGGATAACTTCGGTACAACCGAAGCCGATGCAAAGATCGGAGTCGAATTGGAAGCCGATAAGAAAAGAATAAGTAATACGTTCATGAAGCGGCGGTTGTGCATGAATACAAGTCTCCTTTTTTTGTTTATCACTTTAATAATCAAATCAATATCCTAAATATACCATGTGGAGATTATTATAGGGGATTCTTAGCACAAGGCTTAAATCGAGTTGTTTTTTCTTAACAGGATCATTAGTTTGACATTATGCAAGCACTTAACTATACTTATTATAGTGACTTACTTAATTATATTTAATCGACAAATCATAAATGAATTCTTACTTCTTAAAGAAAAGAGGGTAATCATGGAACGATATCGGATCAATGCAGACAACGGCTTAGAGTTTGGACTTTATACATTAGGTGATCATCTAGCGAACCCTGAAACTGGGAGCCGAATATCTGCCAAACAACGCATACGTGAAATTATTGACTTGGCTCAATTAGCGGAGCAAGCAGGAATTGATTTTTTTAGTGTAGGAGAGAGTCATCAAGAGTATTTTGCTACTCAGGCGCATACCGTTGTGCTGTCAGCTATTGCACAGGCTACTAAGAAAATGAAAATAGGTAGTTCATCTACGATTATAAGCACCTCTGATCCGGTTAGGGTGTACGAAGATTTCGCTACAATTGATTTGATCTCAAATGGTCGAGCTGAAATAATAGCTGGCCGTGCCTCTAGAGTGGGGTTATATGAATTATTGGGCTATGATCTTAATGATTATGAGGAATTATTTGAAGAAAAATTCGACTTGTTATTAAAGATAAATGAAAACGAAGTTATGAATTGGAAGGGAGAATTTCGTAACCCTCTCAAAAATGCAAGAATCCTCCCCCGTCCTGAGGGAAACTTACCGATATGGAGAGCTGTAGGGGGAACTTCTGCCAGTGCGATCAAAGCAGGTATTGCAGGTGTTCCTATGTTTTTGGCCCATTTAGGGGGTCCCGCAGTCTTGTTTAAAAGATCCATTGATGCTTATCGTGAAGCTGCAAGCCAGAACGGATTCGATCCGTCGAAGCTGCCTGTAGCGACTGCTGGATTCTTTTACGCGGATGAAACAACACAGAAGGCACAAAGAACCTATTATCCATATATAAACGAAGGAATGAAATTAACCAATGGACGTGGTTTTCCTAAACAGGCGTTTGCTCAAGGAGCCGATCCGCGCGATGTTATGAATATTGGCAGCCCACAGGAAATCATTGAAAAAATTCTATATCAACATGAACTCTTCGGCCATCAACGATATATCGCACAAATGGATTTTGGTGGCGTACCTTTTGAAAATTTAATGAAAAACATAGATTTAATTGGTTCTGAAATTCTACCAGCTATTAAAAAATATACGGCAAAAAAATAAACTCCAGGAGGTCAGAATTATGAAAATCGTAGCATTATCAGGGTCAAAGATAGGATCGAAAACCAGAATCGCTATGAATTACACAATAAATTCGTTTCATGAAAAATACAAAGATGCAGAAGTTACGCTTCTAGATCTGGCGGAGTATGATGTTCAATTCAGTGATGGTCGCAATTATCTGGAATACGAAGGGGACACCAAGTACGTAATTCAAACGATCATGAAAGCAGATGTTATCGTAATCGGAACGCCTATATTTCAAGCTTCCATCCCAGCAACACTAAAGAATATATTCGATTTAGCACCCGAAAAAGCATTTCAACACAAGGTTGCAAGTATGCTCGTCACGGCAGGATCTGCACGCCACTATCTGGTAGCTGAGCAGCAATTGAAACCGATATTAGCCTATATGAAAGCGCAAATTGTTCAAACGTATGTATTTATAGAAGAGAAGGATTTTTATCGAAAAGAAATAGTAAATGATGATGTGCTATTCCGTATAGACCGCTTAGTGGAAGATACCTATGTACTCTCTGAGACCTATGCCAAAATTCGAGAGGCTGAAGAAGCTAAATATGGTTTCTAAGAAAGATCGAAATAGGCTAACATTTCGCAAACTAGTTACTATTTTCCAAGTCACCCTTCATCCTTTAGGATGAGGGGTTATTTGTACAATTTCGTTCCAATAAGGCTCCCAGCTGTTCTGCTAATACTTGATAGGTTACTGGTCTTTCGTTCGTAAACCACCATTCAACTACACCTACATACGAAGAAGCTAAAAATTGTACGACTAGATCCTTATTTAATCCTTCGTTTTTACCCTTTGTGATATCCACTTCGTCTTTGAACTCTTCTATAAGAAATTCCAGAAAACGACTCCGGAAGAAAGGGGCTCCTTTGCTAGCTAACATCATGGAGAAAAAGGCATAGTTACTCTCAAAGTATTCTGTCCAAATCACGGACCCCGTTACAAAATCCAAATCAGAGGCTGCTTCACATCTTTCACGAAGTTCATTGATATGCTTCTCGATAAGCTTATCAAGAAGATCATATTTATCCATATAGTGAAGGTAAATAGTACCACGGCTCACGTTTGCTTTATCAGAGAGTTCCTGAAGGGTTATATCATCAAAATTTTTCACAGTCATTAGTTCAATGACTGCTGTCTTCAGGGCTTCCTGTGTTTTTAGGATTCTTCGATCGACTTTAGACAATTTGCTCACCGAACTTTCTTTATTCATCAACAAAAGAGTAAGAATTCATTATATAACATACTATAACGAGCTCATCAATGGGACATCTGTTTATAAATTTATATAAAAGAATCGCGAATACGCATTAGGAAATAAACAATTTCGATGGTTTTGTTTATTAATGTACAAATCGCATCAAATTAACAATTGGCATCAAATTTAATCTGATTATAATAATAGACATGTGATCATTATTGTAATTATGCGTATTAAATATTCGTCACAACTACTCATGTGCTAAGTATTCCAGCAGCTAAATCGGAATAAGAAGTTTGGGAGGAAATGATTATGAACAATCGCACATGGCTTATCACCGGTGTGAGCAGTGGTTTTGGTTATGAGATGACGAGACAGCTTCTTGAAAAGGGCAATAAGGTTATCGGTACTGTTCGTAACAAAAGCAAGGTCGCTGACCTCATTGAGAAGTATCCCGAAACCTTCAGTTGCGAGATTCTAGATGTGACCGATGTTCCTGCCATTCGAAATCTTGTCGATAGATCTTTTGAAAAGTTTGGACGAATCGACGTTATCATAAGCAATGCTGGTTATGGACTTTTCGGGGCTGCAGAAGAACTCTCTGACGACGAGGTTAATCATATCATTGCCACGAATCTAACAGGGTCCATCCAGCTTATTCGTTCAGCTCTCCCGCATTTGCGCACTCAGGGTGGTGGACGCATTATTCAGATCTCCTCCTATGGCGGGCAGGTCGCCTTCCCAGGAAATTCGATGTACCATGCGACCAAGTTTGGGATAGAGGGCTTTTGTGAGTCCGTTGCTCAGGAGGTTGAAGCTTTTAACATCGGTATTACATTGGTGGAGCCGGGAGGAGCCCGTACCGAGTTCCGTTATGGGAGCGCACAGGTAACGAAACTCATGACAGAATACGAAGGCAACCCAGCACATAACTTTTTGAACATGCTGGACACTTCTAAGAGTTTAGCTCCTGGAGATCCTGTGCGGATGGCTGCCCGAATCATAGAAAGTGTTGAATTAGAACCGGCACCGATGCGAATGATACTTGGATCTCATGCACTGGCAAGCACGATTTCGACCCTCAAAGCTCGTGTTGCCGACTATGAGAAGCAGACTGAACTGACAGCTTCTACTGATTTTCCAGCGGGAGAGTAAGAGGATTACAGTGCTCTAATAAACATTAACTATAGGCAGAAAGTAGGAATCAACGATGAAAAATGAACAACTTAGTAGCAGCACTATTTTTCCTTTAGGGGCAAAGGTTAAAGCAAACTTTACGGGTGACGCTTATTTGCAAATGGTGTTTACAGATCCGAAGCCGCTTAATACCGCAATTGGTAATGTAACCTTTACTCCAGGCGCACGCAATAACTGGCATGCTCATCAGGTTGGACAAGTTCTGTTAGTCACTGGTGGAAATGGCTGGTATCAGGAAGAAGGAAAACCTGCTCAATTGCTCGAAATAGGTGATGTGGTCAACATCCCACCTAATGTGAGACATTGGCATGGCGCGACAAAGGATAGTTGGTTCGTTCATTTGGCTATGACTCCAGGCGAAACAGAATGGTTTGAAGCTGTAGCGGATGAATGGTTTGAAGCACTGTAAGAACTAAAATTCATTTAAACATAGAAATGGAGGCTTGCTTTATGGAACATATCAAATTTGGAAATACGGGAATGGACGTCTCTCGGATTTGCCTTGGTTGTATGAGCTTTGGAAAAGTGCTGCCTGGAGGGCACCAATGGGTGCTCGATGAGGAGAACAGTCGTCCTATCATTAAAAGAGCGCTTGAGCTTGGCATCAATTTTTTTGATACAGCTAATATTTACGCAGGTGGTTCCAGTGAAGAGATTATCGGACGTGCGCTTAAGGACTATGCGAATCGGGATGAAATTGTACTTGCCACGAAGGTCTGGGGCCAGATGCGTCCAGGTCCTAATGGTGGTGGGCTTTCTCGAAAAGCTATTATGAGCGAAATAGATAACAGTTTGAAGAGACTTGGGACCGATTATGTGGATCTCTATATCATTCACCGCTGGGATTATAACACACCCATTGAAGAAACCATGGAGGCCTTGCATGATGTGGTGAAGTCTGGAAAGGCTAGATATATCGGTGCGTCTGCTATGTATGCTTGGCAATTCCAAAAAGCATTACATGTGGCCGAGACAAATAGCTGGACTCGCTTTGTATCCATGCAAAATCACCTTAATCTCATCTACCGAGAAGAGGAAAGGGAAATGATGCCACTTTGTCAGGATCAAAAAATTGCGGTAACTCCTTATAGTCCTCTGGCATCAGGAAGATTGATTCGCGATTGGTCGGAAACAACACGCAGATCCGAAACCGATCTCATTCAAAAATCAAAGTATGATTCAACCGCTGATGTAGATCGATTAATTGTTGAGCGAGTAGCGTCGTTAGCAGAGAAACGAGGTGCCCCACGTACTCATATCGCACTTGCATGGCTGTTGCAAAAAGCTTCTGTAGCTGCTCCAATTGTGGGCGCGACGAAAATTGCTCAGCTCGAAGATTCAGTAGATGCTCTATCGGTGAAATTATCACCTGAAGAAATTTCATTCCTTGAAGAGTTGTATGTTCCTCATCCAATAGTTGGAGCTCAGTAATGAGGACTGGGTAAGTTGTCACTTAAACGTAGACCTTTTCGCCGTCTTTGTGCATCCGAATATTAAAATAAAGCCGATGATCTAAACCAAAAGATCATCGGTTTTTTGTTTGCTAAATAAGATAACGGACCATGTATCTTTTAACGTAATTCACTTGGAGTCCGTTGTTTAATCTGTTTAAATACTCTGTTAAAGGTACGGATATTAGTGAAACCGCATTCCAGTGCGATATCTAAAATGGATTTGTCTGTAGTCAGCAGCAGCTGTTCTGCTTGGTTGACTCGGATGTTGCTAAGGTATGCAATATAGCTCATACCCGAAAGACTCTTGAAGAAGCGGGAGAAATAAAAGAGGCTCATATTGGCTTGCCTTGCGGCGTCAGCAAGTGTGATGGGATGCATGTAGTTGACGTCGAGGTATTCAAGAACCCCTTGCATAATCTTCATGTTAGTGATGCGTCTTTTATCTTTCTGTGGATTAATCTTATCCAAGGGAACATGCCGTAAAATGAGTCCGCTCCACTCGTGCAAAAGTCCAATGATTACCTGTTCATGATATTCCAGCTTCTGATTATATTCGTCCATAAGTTCCTGCAGGATCAGAGAAAGACGGTTGTTGATACGGACTTCTTCTTCTCGTGTTGCTATTCGTTTCTCCATAAATGGGGAAGTCAGCCTCACATTCAAAGGCCATCCACCAGGAAAGCCGATTAATGAAGGATTGAATATCACCATCATTATCTTGGAGCTGCTGTCTTTACTGTCATAGTAGTGGATGTCTCCGCTGCTGCATATAGCCATATCTCCCGCTTTCAAGATCCTCGTTTCGGAGTTGATTCCCATCCGAATTGAACCTTCAAATACATAGACTATCTCAAGATCGTTATGCCAGTGGGCTAGAAAATCAATATCATTAGACATTATTACAGTGAAGGGGAAAGTCGAATGGTAAGTTCTATTTTCGTGGAAGGCTTTCATGAGATCTCCTGTTCATGTGGTTTGAATTTTAAGTTCATCTCTAAAACTTAGCAAAAAATGACCATTCCTACAAGTGAAATGGCGAGCACACCTCTCTGATCTGGATTACAATTTCATCAGATGGACGAAAGGTTGATTACATATATAAAGGAAAAGGAGATTGCAGGATGACGAAGAAAGCATTGATTGTAAAAGGTGGATGGGATGGGCATGAACCAAATGAAGTAGCCGCAATTTTTGCTGGCATTCTAGAGGCTGAAGGCTTTGAAGTTGAAGTGTCTGATACGCTGGAGAGCTTCAACAGTGCAGAGAAGCTTACGGATTTAAGCCTTATTGTACCGGTATGGACCATGGGAGAAATCAGTAATGATCAGGTATCCTCAGTTCTGAAGGCAGTAGCTTCTGGAGTAGGAATTGCCGGTTGTCATGGAGGGATGTGCGACTCTTTCCGTAACAATACAGAGTGGCAATTTTTGACCGGGTCACAATGGGTAGCACATCCATTTAACGATGGGGTAGAGTACGAAGTTAATATCATACATTCTGGATCCAGTCCCATTGTGGAGGGCATCCAAGACTTCAAGGTGAAATCGGAACAATATTATTTACATGTAGATCCTGCAGTGGATGTCTTGGCAACAACTACGTTTGTAATGAGTGAGGGTGAGCATTCAGCAAATGGTGTCATCACGATGCCCGTTGTATATACGAAGAAATGGGGAAAAGGGAAGGTTTTCTATAATTCACTTGGCCATCATGCAGACGTTTTCGATATACCGGAAGCCAAGGAACTGATGCGAAAAGGCTTTTTGTGGGCGGCTAACTAAAACTGAGATAAGGTGGGAATGAACTTGCGCAAAGTGAAGGTAGGTATAGTCGGCTGCGGAAACATCAGCAGCATTTATTTTGAAAATTTGAACGGGACTTTCGTTAATACTGAGGTTTATGCTTGTTCCGACTTGGATAAAGGTCGTGCAGAGCATGCGGCGGAGAAATATGGCGTTCCTCATGTATGGACGACAGAACAATTACTTGCTTCGGAAGAGATTGAAATAGTCGTTAATCTAACAACGCCTAATTTTCATTTTGACGTGTGCAAGCAAGCCTTGCTAGCTGGCAAGCATGTGTATGTGGAGAAGCCCTTATCCCTTTCCCTTGAAAATGGCACTGAGCTAGTTCGTCTGGCGAAGGAAAAGAACCTGTTCCTTGGCTGCGCACCAGATACTTTTCTTGGAGGCGGTCTGCAAACCTGTAGGAAGCTGATTGCGGATGGTTATATCGGGGAGCCGGTGGCAGCAACTGCCTTTATGCTTTGTCATGGACATGAAAGCTGGCATCCTGATCCGGAATTTTATTATAAAGCCGGTGGAGGACCCATGTTTGACATGGGACCCTACTATCTAACTGCGTTAGTATCTTTGCTGGGCCCAGCTAAAACAGTATGCGGCATCACTAAAACCTCCTTTGCTCATAGAACGATCACGAGCGACAAAAAGTTTGGCAAAGTCATTGATGTAGAGGTGCCCACACATGTTGCTGGAACGATTGAGTTTGACAGTGGCGCTGTGGCAACCATGATTACCAGCTTTGATGTTTGGCACAGTACTTTACCGAGGATCGAAATCTACGGATCGCAAGGAACCTTGATCGTACCGGACCCTAACAACTTTGGAGGGCCGATCCTTTTACGCCCGGCACACAGCTCGGAATTCCAAGAGATCCCGCTTATCTACAATTATGCAGATAATAGTAGAGGCATAGGAGTAGCAGATATGGCACACTGCATCGACACGGGGGAGACTCCTCGTGCAAACGGAGAACTCGCCAATCACGTACTTGAGATCATGCATGCATTCCATACAAGTTCCGACTCTAAGCAATATGCTCAACTGGTAACCAGCTGCGAGCAGCCCAAGCCATTGCCGCTGGGCTTAGTCAATGGGTATTTAGAGTAGCAATTTCCCAGAGCAAATACTAAATGTACGCTGCAGATAATCAGCTTTTAAAAAGGGTGGAAGACAGATCTTTAAGTCTTCTACCCTTTTTGGTTTGATGAATCGCAGCATACACCAAATCTTAACCATACACTTACCAGACAGGTCTTGATCTCATAGTAGATTTATCTTCATTTGCTTTATATACAAGTGTTGTTAAATCATCTTTGAGCATTTGCAGTCGTTCAGTTCCTATGATTTCAATCCAACGTTGCTCAATCTCAGTTAGTATTTCCTCTTTTGCTTTCACTGCTAACCAACCTCGCTCAGTCAAAACAATGATTTTTCCTCTCTTGTCAGTGGGATGATTTTCGCGAATTACATAACCACTTTTCTCAAGATAATCTACCATTTTACTTACAGCTTGCTTCGTGATTCCTAAATATTCGGCTAATTCTATACCTGTTGCTCCGTTTGGAGCAATACACTTAAACATAAAACCATGTACAGGTCTAATATCTGCAAATCCTAATTCACGCAATCTATCATGTAGTTCATTAATTGATGTACTAAAGGATAATGATAAAAGTGTTGTCAGATCCAATTCACTAAAGACTTCCTGAGTCATACATAAAACCTCCTTAAATAAAGTCAACTTAGTTGACTTTGTACGAAATACATTGTACTATGCGAAAAGTAGTCAATCAAGTTGACTATATTTTCTGTTGTGAAAGAAACAGGAATCACTGAAACAGAATTAATAAATTATGGAGGGTTCTCATGACTAATATTGTTAAAGTTAGAGCAAGTGTATTTATTCCAACACCGTGGACTGATCCTAGGAAGGATGAAGCAACAGGAAACGTAATCCATTTTGAAGGTGACTCACGTGAATTTACACCCTATGCTGTCAACGCTATGCGCTCCAGAGTGGAACAAGAAGTAGTTGTAGATTTTTACAAAAAAGATATTTTCATATATGCAAACACTGGTATTACAACAGAAAGAGTCACTACTCCAGATGGTTCTGTTAATAAAAAAACAGGAAAAGCTACTACAGAAGGTATTTTGTGCACTGATATTGTGTGGGGCTCTGAAGACGTTAGGTTTCAAATGAGTGCAAGTGCTAGCAATCCATTAAATGCATTTGCACCTCCAGTTGACTATCTTTTAATAGTTCATATTCAAAAGGATGGTACTGTCAATATGCAAGGAGCACATGATGGATTTCCTTGTTTTGAATTTTATAAACAAGTGAACTTTGGAACGTTCGAACAAATTTATACACATGATTACAGAGTAACTAGTGATACTCCTGAAGCTATGGCTGGAGAAATGGAGTATAGCTTCAAAAAAATATTATAAACAACATAAGAGTGCACATCAGGAGGAACAAGGAATGACAACAGTTTTATTTGTAAAAGCAAACAATCGACCAGCAGATCAGTCGGTAAGTGTTAGATTATTTGAGTCTTTTTTAGCGAGCTATAAAGAATCACATCCAAATGACACTGTAGTAGAGCTGGATTTATACAATGAGGAGTTGCCTTACGTAGGTGCAGATATGATTAACGGAACATTTAAGTCTAGTAGAGGATTAGATTTAACAGTAGAAGAAGCAAAAGCAGTAGCTGTTGCTGATAAGTATTTAGATCCATTCCTTGCAGCTGATAAAGTCGTATTTGGGTTCCCTTTATGGAATTTAACCATCCCAGCTGTACTACACACATATATTGATTACTTAAACCGCGCAGGCAAAACATTTAAATATACGCCAGAAGGTCCAGTAGGGCTTATTGGAAATAAAAAAATAGTGTTATTAAACGCAAGTGGTGGTGTGTATTCTGAGGGACCAAAAGTTGATTTAGAGATGGCTGTTAAATATGTAACAAGTATGATGAACTTCTTTGGTGTGAAAAATATAGAGACTATTATCATTGAAGGGCACAGCCAATTCCCTGATAAGGCAGAAGAGATTATTGTCGCAGGGCTTGAAAAAGCTGTTAAAGTATCAAGGACGTTCTAATTAACCAAGCGTGTATCAGTCTATATAGGGCAGTACCAACACTTTTATAGCGATGGTGCTGCTTTTTTATTCGCCTATTTCACTATTTTTGGGGAGTACGTAAAGTCGATAGAAAGAAGGATTACATTACAATGGAACGTTTATGGACAAAAAACTATATCATGCTGACCCTTACAGCTTTATTACTATTTAGTGGATTTTATTTACTAATGCCAACATTGCCTATGTTTATCAAACAACTAGGTGGAAGTGAATCTCAAGTTGGATTAATAATTGGAGTGTTTACAATATCGGCAGTAATTTTTCGTCCTATTATTGGAGGATTAATGGATCGGTTTGGTCGACGTGCATTTATAATAAGCGGATTACTATTTTTTGCTATAACCATGTATTTTTATGATTGGGTAACAGGCATTATATTTTTAGTAATATTACGTATCCTTCATGGAGTCAGCTGGGCAGTTGCTACAACTTCGATAGGAACGGCTGTGACTGATGTTATTCCACAATCTCGTCGTGGAGAAGGAATGGGATGGTATGGACTAGCAATGACATTAGGAATGGCGTTAGGACCAATCATTGGTCTTTGGGTAACAAAATCTTATTCATTTCATTACCTATTTCTTCTATGCACAGCATTAGCTTTGATTGCATTCATTCTTGGATTTGGTGCAAAAATACCAACAGTTCAAAACACATCAAAAAAACCAATATCATTTTATGAAAAAACAGTTTTACCTATCGCTATCGTTACATTTTTCTTATCATTTACTTTTGGTGGTATTACAACTTTTTTACCACTTTTTGCGGCAAATATTGAAGTTAACACGGGTACTTTTTTCTTAGTGTATGCAGTCACACTTACAGTAATTAGACCACTTACAGGGAAGATATCCGATAAGTATGGGGAAGGGGTCATTATTGTACCTGCTCTTTTCATATTGATAGTCGCACTATTCGTCCTAACAATGACTAAAGGAATTGTTGGAGTGGTTATTACAGCTATTTTGTACGGAATTGGATTCGGATCAGCTCAACCAGCGCTTCAAGTAGCGATGATTCGATTAGCCCCACCAGCGAAAAGAGGTGTAGCGAACGCTACATTCTTTACTGCTTTTGATTTAGGAATTGGTTTAGGAGCTATACTCCTTGGATTTGTTTCACTGCTTATGGGATATCAGATGGTATTTATTACTTGTGCTATATCTGGGTTTATTAGTCTGGTGTTTTTTATATTGTTTGTAAAAAAGACACTAAAAACAACCTGAACCTTCGTTATCAATAAGACAGTAAACTTGATTTCATGGGTTTATATGATAGGATTTTGGATGAGGCAAGGCCCTATTAAGATTAAGAATAGGAGGTTAGGTATGCAAGAAAATACATTGATAGCCTCGGATTTCAGGTTTTCAATTAATCTCCCTGAAGACGCTATCGCTTCCTGGCATCAAGAACTTGAGGTAATGTACATCTTGCAGGGAACTGGGGTACTACAGTTGGATGACAATCAGTTTACCTATGAAGTTCAGCAGGATGACATTATTGTATTGAATAGCTACCAACTGCACGCTTTAAGTATGAAAGGTTCGGGCAAGGCGCTGTCGCTGTTTATCTCGCCGGCATTTTTGGCAGCTTTTTGTCCTGAGATTGAAAGTATAATTATAGAGTGTAAGTCTTTTCTATACCCTAAGGACGAACAAGCTCGCTTTAATGTAATCCGAAGTGAGTTCGCCAGTGTATTCCAGGCCTATTACAAAAACGAATCTCGTTTACCTATACTAATGCGTAGTCGTGTAGGTGTACTGCTGAACAGTCTAGTGCATACTTTTCTTGAGCAGAACAAGCAGAAGGATCCCTCCAAATCCTCAAGTAAGGAAAGATTGCGCAAAGCAACCGACTATCTCCACCGACATTATCGGGAAAGTATTACTCTGAGTGGACTAGCCTCTACTATCTATTTAAGTAGCTCCTACCTTTCCCATTTATTTCAGAAACAGCTTGGCCTTACTTTTACTGCCTACCTTACAAATGTCAGACTGAGTCAGGCAGTGGCACTTCTTCGTAGTGAAAGAACGATCACGGACATCGCCTCAGAAGTTGGATTTCCAAGTACCAACGCTTTGATCGACGCCTTCAAACGGCGCTTTGGTGTTACACCAGGGCAATACCGTCTAGTAAATGAGCATGATGCGACAGATCCACAGGAGAACAGAATGGTCACAGCGGGATTTTCGACCGATTTCACTTCACTAATGCGGCATTTGCATCACAACGAGAACTCCATTGTCCAACCTCAGGTCAATGAGGGATATGATCTTCATGTGGAAACTGGCCGTAAGATTCGGACGCTGAGTCATAACTGGCGGACATTGATTAATGCAGGTTACGCCAAGGATCTGTTGAATGGCGCGGTACAGGCGCAAATACGAAAGCTGCAAAAGGAGATTGGCTTTCGCTATATGCGCTGCAAAGGTCTGTTAGACGATGACATGATGCTGTATGTCAGGAAAATGTCTGGTAGCGCAGATTATAACTTTGTTTATGTAGATGAGGTAATGGACTTCATGCTTTCAGTGGAGTTAAAGCCTTATGTTGAATTTAGTTATATGCCTTCTGCATTAGCGAGGGAAGCCGTGTTTCCATTTAAGAGGCCAAGCATCCTTTCTATGCCTGAGCATCTAGACAAATGGCTCGACCTTGTGACTTCCCTTGTTAGGCATTTCATTGATCGGTATGGGATTGAGTCCGTGCGGGAATGGAGATTTGCTCCTTTCGTGAGTCCAGAGTTTTCAGGATATGGTGTGTTTACCATGGAAGAATACTGGGTGCTTTACCGTGAAACCAGCCACGCCATCCGTGCTATCGATCCGCAGCTACATATTGTTGGTCCAGGAAGCAACATTGATTCTAGTAATTTTATCAGCGAATTCCTAGTGTCTTGCAGTAAGGGGAATTGTTTGCCCGACTCTCTGGCTCTACGTGCTTATCACAGCATCTTACCGGGTCAAGAAGACACCGGTCTTCAGCTCATGGCAGAGGATGAAGCTTTTCCACTTGCGGTAAGCGGCGATGAACAGTTTATGAAACACGCGTTACATAAGGTCAAAAAGCTGTTGCGTCAACGTGGTTTCGCTAGTCTGCCCGTGATTCTTGAAGAGTGGAGTAATAACATATGGCAGCGTGATTTGTGTAATGATACCTCCTACAAATCTGCTTTTCTTTTCAAAAATTTTCTGGAGAATTACGACCACTTTGAGGCTATGGGATACTGGTCGCTTAGTGACCATATGGAGGAGATTGTTCCTTCGTCGGATCTTTTTCATGGCGGGTTTGGTTTATTCACTCGCGGAGGTTTGCCCAAAAGCTGTTATCGGGCGCTGCAATTGTTGCGTTATGCAGGAAGCGGTCTGATAGCTGAAGGTGATGGGTATTTTATAACTTCCTCGAAAGGTGAAATACAGATATTCCTATATAATTATTGTCATTATGATACTCTATATCGCTACCGTCATACCACTCACTTGACTCAAACCGAACGTTACAACGTGTTCAATATACGCAATACCCGTCAGTATCACATTCGTCTAGACGGCTTAACGCCGGGTGTTTATACAGAGCGAAGGTATTCAGTAGGTCCGGCTGGGGGAAGCGCCTTTGATGAATGGTTGAATATGGGGGCACCTAAGGACATGCGTCCAGAAGAATGGTCTTATCTTGAAGGTCGGTCCCTGCCGTTATTTCAAATGCGTTCGCTGCAGGTGACAGCAAATTTTGTGGTAAATGCTGTTGTACAACCACATGAGGTACAAGTGATTAGATTAACACGTTAAATAGAGAATAGTATAACAAGGATGACTTTAGTGTTGTCCTTTTTTGTTTTTTATATTGTATTTTTGCTCTCGACATCATTTTTGAAATCGTTTTCAATAAAAATGATAAAAGAAGGATATAACAAAAGAAATAATACGATATTTTTTCTGCAAACCCAAACCTATAATTGAGTTATGGCAACCAATACAAATCGCCGCAAATCATTTTACCATACAACATTTGAAAAGGAGTAATCATCATGGAACGTAAATATTCGCAACAGCTTCTTACATCGATGCTAGAAAGGCAACATGTAATTAATGAAAATGGACTGGATATCCTGATTAAGCCTATTCCTGAAACCGATGCGCCTGGCGTGCTGGATCCTCGCTTTTATCAAAGTATGGAGTCAATCCTAAAAGGCTTCAAGGGAATGCTGGTTAAGATGATGTTGAAAGGCAGCCGAAAGAAAAATATCCAAAAAAGTGCAGCTCAAATGCGCAAGATGATGAATGGCGTGAACAGCATTCCGATTACTGAAGGTGTTGATGTGAAGCATACTACCGTTCAAAACGGTGATGTTGCTGTCCCAGTGCGAATTTACACTTCGCAGAAGAAGAGTGGAGAGTTGCAGCCAGTGTTCTATTACATCCACGGAGGCGGTTTCGTAGCAGGAGGACCCGAAGTAGTAGAGGAGATGTGCAAGCTTGTGGTTGCAAATACGGGCTGTGTATCGATTCAGGTTGATTACCGCTTAGCTCCGGAGAACCCATACCCCGCTGGGCTCGACGACTGTTATACCGTGTTGAAATGGATATATGCTCACGCCGAAGAATTTAATGGTGATCCGAATCGCATCTGTATTTCCGGTGATTCCGCAGGTGGGAATTTAGCCACGGTATGCGCAATGAAAGATCGGGATGAAGGAACGCAGATGGTAAAGGCACAGGCACTACTATATCCAAGCGTGGACGCAGCAGGTATGCAGGAACATATGCAGCGCAGAGATGTTTATGAAATATCCCCGTCTCAGGATAAAGAGATTAGATCAATATTGGATCTGTTGAGCGGTGGATTAGGAACTGTCGGCTTAGGTGAATATTTGGGCGTACCCGATGATACAATCCCTCATGTGAGCCCGCTGCGAGGAGATCTGAAAGGGATGCCGCCTACCATTATTTTGTTTGGCGAATATGACTTTCTGCGAATCGAGGATGATGCATATGCCTTAAAGCTGAAGGAGTCGGGCGTCAAAGTGAAAACGGTACGGTACAAAGGACTTTCTCACGGCTTTGCCGATCAGGTGGGGGTCACACCGCAAGCGGAAGATAGTTTGATTGAAATTGGGAATTTCATGCTGGAGAATGTGTAATAAATTATATTCAAAAGCCGCTCATTGCGGCTTTTTTTATTGTTCTGAGATTACTATTAAATCTTGTCATCAGGCACATTCATGCTACGGCTATATTGGAAGATTAGACCTGTCGTCATTCAAATGAGTGTTAACCACTCTACTGAATTATCTGGCTTAATATGCTAAGCTTTACATAGTAGAGCATTATACTGCTAGAGTTCAGTGATTACCATAATAGGAGTGATATTTTGCAGACAAAGATCAACCTAGAAGGCGAATGGAAGTTGCAATTGGATGAGACAAAACAGGGACTAACCTTGCCTTTTACAGATGTTATCACACTGCCGGGAACAACGTCATACGCACGTAAAGGACCAAAGAACGAGGAAGTTTTAGTAAGCGCTCTAACCGATGAATATTTGTTTGAAGGACAAGTCTGGTTCGCAAGAGAGGTATTCATTCCGGATGAGCTGGCCGGTAAGGCCTGCTATCTATTTTTGGAACGGACGAGACTTACGACGCTTTGGCTGGACAATACGGAGATCGGTAGCCGTAATAGTCTGAACACCCCGCATATATATGAATTGCCGAAGCTACAAGCTGGAATTCATACAATCACCGTCCGTGTGGACAATATCGATTACCCAACCAAAGGCGGACATTTGACTTCACAGGATACCCAGACCAACTGGAATGGAATTACCGGTCGTATGGAGCTTCAGTTCTATGGGGAATCGCAGCTTACTAATATCCGACTGGAGTCGAATCTGGCTGAACGTACGGTTCGTATTACAGCAATTTTGGACAGCAACAGTGAAACTACGCTTGCGGTGTCTGCCCAAAGCTTCAATAGTAAAGAGACACACGCGGTGGACGAGCGTGAGTTTCCTGTTTCACCGGGGCTTTTTTCCGTCGATTATGTGCTAGGCCAAAACGCGTTGCTCTGGAGTGAAGGCGCTCCCAATCTTTATAATATAACCCTTGTTTTGAAAGACAGGGATGGACATATTACTGACCAACAGGAGCTTATCTTTGGTTTGAAGGAATTCCGAGCGGAGGGCGACAAGTTTACAATCAACGGAGAGAAAACCTTTCTCCGCGGCAAACATGACGGCCTGATATTCCCGCTCACCGGCCATGCCCCAACTGATGTCGAGGAATGGGTAAGAATCCTTGGCATTTCCAAGTCCTACGGTATCAATCATTATCGCTTCCATACCTGCTGTCCACCGGAGGCTGCATTTACCGCTGCGGATATGCTTGGGATCTATATGCAACCAGAACTTCCATTCTGGGGTACAATCACGGAAGAAACCGATGATGGCCATAATCAAGCAGAGCAGGATTATCTGATCAGTGAGGGTTATGCCATTCTCCAGGCCTTCGGCAATCATCCCTCCTTCGTGATGATGTCCCTTGGTAATGAGTTATGGGGCAGTAAAGCTAAAATTGATTCTTTCCTAAAGGACTATAAAGCGTTCGATAATCGGATTCTCTATACACAGGGCTCCAATAACCACCAATGGGTACCGGAAATTCTGGAACATGACGATTTCTTCAGTGGGGTACGCTTCTCCAGAGACCGACTATTTAGAGGCTCTTATGCCATGTGTGATGCACCACTAGGACATATACAGACTGCCTTGCCGAGTACAATGAAGGATTATGATGATCAAATCGTACCTTTGGATCTCTTAAATGGAGAGAAGATCGAAGATACAGCTGGCGGTGAGATCCAGATTCAGTATGGTACCGAAGCCAAGACCGTGAAGGCAGATGAGGCTTCCGGAGAATGGATACCGCACATTCCTGTTGTTTCGCATGAGATTGGACAATACGCAACCTATCCAAATTTTGAAGAGATCGAAAAATATAACGGACCACTCAAGGCCGAGAATTTCAAAATTTTCCGTGAACGCTTGGAAAGTAAGGGACTGGGGCATTTAGCCGCTAAATACTTCGAATGTTCAGGGCAGCTGGCCGTAGCCTGTTACAAAGAGGAACTTGAGGCGGCATTCCGCTCCCGGCGGCTTGCCGGCTTCCAGCTCCTGGATCTCCAGGATTTCAGCGGTCAGGGAACAGCATTAGTAGGTGTCCTCGACGCCTTTATGGATTCTAAAGGAATGATTAGCCCTGAGGAATGGCGAACCTTCTGTAATGATGCCGTTCTGCTGGCGAGATTTCCTAAGTATAACTATGTCTCCGGTGAACCGTTCGATGCTCATGTAGAGCTCAGCTGCTTCCGCAGCGGTTTGCCAGATACACTTGAATTACGTTGGGAACTAACTGTGGATAACGGTATTTTGACAGAAGGGACAACCGAGGTGAACGTTCCTGCAGGAACGAATTACATCGATATCTGCGATTTGGAAATAACGCTGCCTGTAGTTGACCGGATGAGTACAATCGTATTGTCTCTCTCGATACAGGGGACAGATATTCGTAAGAGCTACGATCTATGGATTTACCCAGAAAAGAGCGGCAATATGCTGGAAGGCATCCATGTGTTCGACAAGCTGTCTAGTGATGCGCTTGCACTGCTGGAGCAAGGTGAGAACGTGCTGCTGATGCCGAAACCGGAAACTCTCCAAAATGCTGTCGAGGGTTATTACTGCACAGATTTCTGGTGTTACCCAATGTTCCGCTCTATCTCAGAGAGCATGAACCGGCCAGTTCCTGTGGGTACCATGGGGCTGTTAATTGATAACAGCCATCCTGTATTCCACGAGTTCCCTACCGAGGAGTATTCAACCTATCCATGGTGGAATATCGTTCAGCACTCAAAATCCATTATCATGGATGAAGCTGATCGCAGTTGGAATCCCGTGGTGCAGACCATCGACAATTTTGAAAGAAATCATAAGCTTAGTTTCCTCGTGGAATGCAGCGTAGGAGCAGGCAACTTACTAGTGTGCGCTTTAGATGCAGATAAGGTAAGCGATACGCCTGAAGGAAGACAGTTCTTATCAAGCCTTGCGGGATACATGAGATCCGCAGCGTTCAAACCACAATACAAAGCAACTGTTAACGAGCTTCTTGAGTTAATCAAGTAGGGGTTTGCTAAGACTCTTCATTGTATTTCATATGGATGAACAGAACACAGGGACAGTGCTCCTTTATATACGATGGACCGTTTAACAGCAGAGCAGCGATTCTCTAAGTCACGAGAGAACCGCTGCTCTTTTTGTGCTAGTTAGGAGGCAGACTTCAACTTCAACAGTGTAAACATCCTCTAGCTTGTGAGAGTTTCGAACTCCAGTGAACCTATTGCTTAGAAAGAGGCTCAATTACAGAGTTTTTTATGCGATTAGCGACTATAGGGTCCGTTAGCATTCTAAAAGTGTAATAATACTGCGCTTAGGGTCATCTCAGTCCGATAGGTGCTACGTCGTTGCAAGAGTTCTTGAATCTCAAACTAAACAAAAAGCAAAGGAGATCCCAAGTGGCCATTCACAGCTTGAGGGAACTCCTTTTTCGCGTTCTACAAACGGCTTGTTTCTAGAATGGTTGTTTGTATTTATCTGCAACTGCGCAGATTAACAAACGATTTCACAGGGTTAGGGGCCTTCGAAAATGATAACCCGATGCTATCATTGGTAATGAAGCTGGATGAATAGAATTGTAAGCGCATTAACCGATGGCGCCAGAGCCGTTCTTAGTCATGAACAGCGCCAAATTAAGCAGGATTTGGGGGAACGGGAGAAGACATGAAACAAATTTTATTGAACGATCTAAAGTGGGAAGTCAAAGGGTACTGGCCTTGGGTTCCGTTAAAGGGCACCAGCATGGAGCTAGGGCAGGAATTGATGGGAGTTACAGACTGGATGCCAGCTACTGTGCCGGGTGGAGTTCATTATGATCTCTACAGACAGGGCTGGATTAGCAATCCTTATGAAGAGTTGAACAGCTTAAGCTGTGAATGGGTAGAGAACCGTTGGTGGGTTTACCGCACGACTTTGAAACATCCTGAGCTGAAGGCATCCCGAGTTGAACTGGTCTTTCAGGGGCTAGACTATGAAGCAGCTGTTTACGCCGACAATATCCTGTTGGGTGAACATACGGGAATGTTCGAGCCTGCTGTATTTGATGTTACAGATCTCCTCTCGGAGCGGGAGAGTCTGGAAATCTCAGTGCTACTGAAGCAAGCACCGGATGAAATGGGGCAAATCGGTAAAACTTCGGCCACCTTTACGCAGAAGAGCCGTTTTAATTATAAATGGGATTTCTCCACCAGGTTAGTTAACGTCGGAATCTGGGATGATGTGGTACTGAGGGTTCACCGGGATTGTTCTTGGCAAGACGTGTCGATCACTACAGATGCAGAGCTTGGTGAGAATGACGGACAGGGGTCTGGTCGAATTTCTATTCAGGCAAGCATCAAACAGATGGCTAGTCCTGAATATGCACTGGCGATGACAGCTAGCATCACTTGTTCTGATCCGGAGGGGAATCCGCTGGTGGTTCAGACATACTCGGTTCTCGTGGGAGAAGTTCTGAACGCGGAGCTTGATATTCCTGAGCCTCAGCTATGGTATCCGAACGGCTACGGAGAGCAACCGCTCTACAGCCTTGAGCTGAAGCTGCTGGACGAAGAGGATATGGTGCTGGATACCCGGAGGTTACAGACAGGCATCCGCAAGCTCGATTATATCCTTAATGAAGGAAGCCCCGACAACGCACTACCTTATACGGTCGTGATCAACGGGCGCAAGATTTATATAAAAGGTGTAAATATGACACCCTTGGATCATCTCTACGGAAATGTGACGATCGAACAGTATCAGCAGATGATCTATTTAATGAAAGCGGCACATATCAATCTTGTTCGGGTATGGGGCGGCGGAATCATTGAGAAAAAAGCCTTTTACGATTTATGTGATGTGAACGGCATTATGATCTGGCAGGAGTTCATTCAATCGAGCTCCGGCATAGATAATATTCCGTCCAAGCAGCCTGAGTTCCTGGAACTGCTACACACAACGGCTTGCACCGCACTCCGTGACAAACGCAATCATGTATCGCTGACGGTATGGAGCGGTGGTAATGAATTAATGAGTGAACCGAACAAGCCATCAGACCTCAGCGATTCCAATCTGGCGATGCTGAAGAGTCTGGTGGAGCAGTATGATCCGCAGCGGCTCTTTCTGCCGACCTCGGCATCTGGTCCGGTGGAATATATTACGGAAACCAAGGGCCAGGGTCATGATGTTCATGGCTACTGGAAGTATATGGGCAACCCGTATCACTACGAATTATATGGCAGTAACGATAATCTGCTGCATAGTGAATTTGGAGTGGACGGTCTGAGTTCTCTCAAAAGCCTAGAGAAATTTCTGAATGCTTCCAACCGCCAGCCTGTCTCGATGGAGCAAAGCGCGGTATGGAGACATCACGGGGAGTGGTGGGATACGCTAAGCCGTGAAGAAGAAATGTTCGGTAGCATGACTGATTTGAAGCAGTTCTCCGCTTGCAGCCAATGGATGCAGGCAGAAGGAATACGCTTCGTGCTGGAGGCTAACCGTCGCCGTAAATTCCGGAATAGCGGCAGTATTGTCTGGCAGTTCAACGAGCCATGGCCGAATGTGTCTTGCACCAATCTTGTAGATTATTATGGTGAAACTAAAATGGCCTACCACTGGGTGAAACAAGCCTTCCGTCCGCAGCATGCTTCGCTAGATTATCGCAGCCTACTTTTAACGCCTGGTACTAGATTTCATGGAAATGTATTCGTGCATGGTGTGGATGGAGGCAAGGTAAAGGTTGATGCAGAAGTGCTAGATGCAACGGGCAGAAGCCTATATCGGCAAACCTTCGAGGCAGAAGGAGACAAAGATCGTGCTGTCTGTGTTGGGGAGTTGAATTTCAGCGTGCCTGAGCCTGAGGATCTATTATATTTTGTCAGATTGTCATTCCGGAACATTGAAGAAGAATCGCAGCAAAATTTATATGTGTTCTCTACCGCTAACCAACATCTTTATGCCCCAGCACTTGATCTTACAGGTGGCAACCTTCAGGTGCGGCAGGAAAGCTTATGGCAACCTACTGGTGTAGGAAAGATAAGTCACCAAGCTCACTTCACTCTCCATAATACTGGTAGTGAAGTACTGTTACATGTACATGCAGAGGAGAAGGGGGACCGCTACTGGATGGAAGCAGAAGAACAGTTCCTCACCCTTTTTCCAGGAGAAAAAAGGACGGTGACGGTTACTTGCACACCAAAACTGTCGGGAGGATTTCTGGCTGGGGAGAATTACTGTAGTACCGACGGTCTGCCAGAAATTAAATTTTGCTCGTTTCTGACAGCACATGGCGATACGATACCAGATGAAGGAGAAGGAATTTATGAGTAAATCATTGTGTTTTGTACCGGGGAAATACGTTCCGCTAAGTCGTTTTATTCTGAGTGGTGGATCTGAACCCATTGCTCTACCCATTACTAGGGCTGTGGCCGAGTACTTAAAAATGCACGATGCAGAACTACTACTGGCCTGCTTGCGGAGCGGTGAAGTAACTTATCACAAAGCCGGTTGGTCAACCCTGCGAGAGGATACAGTCGAGGCTGAAAAGGCGGAAGGAACCCAGAATTCAGAGGAAGGAGTGTTCGTATTGGTCAGTCCGTTACTGATCAATACGCTTCCAGTAGTGTCACACTGGGATAACAGTGCTGCTGAGGGGAAAGGCGGCTTCCGTTATGGTGGGACCGACGGCATCGGGACCCTGCGGATGGACGAAGCTGGAGAGAAGGTTGTAGCTGAGCATGTACGGCTCTATAATAACGATCCAGATAGCCCTTATGTATACAATACCGAAGATTATCAGTTGTTCGGCAGTAACGAAGGGGATAAAGAACTTAAAACCCCGCAATTTGAACGCTATATTGGTGACCGCTACAGTCTCTATGCAGTAGATGATTTAGTTGCCATCTCCTTGAGCGACCGTATCCTTAAGACCTTCGGGTATCCGGTGGTCTACCGTAATGAATCCGCTGACGATGGGGCTCTTTTAAGCAATGCGCCTGTGTTTCAGCTCATTAGCGGCAGTCTGTTAGTTACGAAGAATGGTCAGCATAGCCTTGCGTCCTATATTTTGCCCCCCAATTGGAGTGCGAAAAACGTTAAGGGCTATCCGCTGTTATTCAACGGTTATTATGATGCCAATGAAAATACCTTCAGCACTGTAGGTCCCTCATTTCTGGAGATCATCGGAAAGACTCTGGCCAGCACAGGCAAAGGTGTTGTTGGTGTTCTCTGGAACGGCGGAGGTTACATCGGCAGCCGCTCTCTGCAAAGCTCCATTTACGCCGGCATTGGGGCGGCAATTGCCAGAGGCCAAGATAGCTATGGTGGTGATGCGGAGCAGGTTGTGGCCGTGGGTGGCTCACGCGGTGGGCTGACCGCGTTGCTGGCGGGAGGCAATCCTCTAAGGCTGCCGTACCGGGTGCGGTACACATTGTGTTATGCACCTCCGCTAATTCTGAATGGGCTTACCCGTGAGTTTGCGGAAGGGGCATGCCCGTTGATCTGGCATGTGGCAGAGGTGGACACCGGTTACCGGGATATCTGGAAGAAGGACTGGCGGCATCCTCAGACCGGAAGATCAGGTATCGAGACTCTGCTACGGACACTAACGGGAGCTGGTGACTCTGCAAGTCTGCGGGAAACGACCGGACTGGAATCCAATTTCTTCCTAGACGGCCTTAAAGCGAGCGGCACTAAGCTACTGATAAACCACGGCACGCATGATGCCTTTACCCTCAGCCGATTCAGCTTTGCCTTCGCGGCCTTGGTCCGGAGTCGCGGCATTCCACTTCGCCATGAGATCGGCTACCGCTTCGGGCATAACAACTGCACGGACCTTTACGAGCAGGCTGCTCTGTGTCTAAAAGCTATACTACAGGAACAGGAGCTTGAATTCACGGGGACGGTGCATTATCGAAGACGCAGTTCAGCTGCGGGCGAGTGGGAGCAGACGGAACGTTTTGTTCCGGTTCATCAGCCAGTTTTTCTGGAGGCACCGAAGTTCGTTGCGGTGGGTAGTCCAGTGGCTTGGACTCTTTATGGAGAGCCGGGAATGGAATACCGCCTAGAGCTGGGAATCCTAGATCAGCAGGCTTGGGAACAGAAGCAGCAGGTAGTCCGTAATGAGTGCATTACCCTCGCGTCCGGTGTTTTACCTGACAAACAGCATCCTCTTGAACTCTGCTCATGGCAGGATGGGGTAAGTCAACTCGCTGACGGGCAGCATGCGAGTTATTATCTCTATGAGTTATCTTACAGGCTCAAGGGTGAACAGGACTGGAACGTAGTATCTCCATCCCGTGTGCCGCAGCCCGGCGTGGAGCCGCAGGCGGTACTCCGCATTTTGGAGGAGCAGCCCAATCCGGCGAGCGAAGCATTTCGAGCGGAAGCAGCCGTCCTATGCATTAGCTCAGGGCTAAGTGAGGCCTAAACAAAACGTCATACCATGAACATAAGCGGTGTACGACCATTCCGGTGCGTACATCGCTTTTTTTGAAATATAAGAAAGTATAAGTTTCATACCATACACAATCTCTTATATTTCTCGCATGATTGCTTGCCAGCAAAATAAGTAGCTTTACAAACGCTTTCGCAGGGTTACCGGATTTCGAGGTTTTGTAGGAAGCGCTATCATTTAAATATAACAACTATACAACGCCTGACCGGAGTGAATTCTTGGCTTCGGGAGGAAGGAAGGACAGGAGCATGATTGGAAAAACCACTGAACTAAATCCTTTAATGACTAAGAAAAAGAAAGGTTATCCTGTGCGGCGTCTATTTAGAGATTGGTCATCTTGGATATTAATTGTCCCTACGCTGTTTGCCTTTTTCTTTTTTTCCTGGCAGCCGCTGGTCAAGGGCATTGTGCTCTCTTTTTTCAATACAGAGGGTTATAATGCCGTAAGCTTTGCCGGACTGCAGAATTACAAGGATGTGATACAGAACTCAGCGTTTCAGCAGACACTGACCAACTCTTTCGTGTATGTGTTCTGGTCGCTGCTGATCGGTTTTGCTGTACCCATTATAGTCGCAGTTGTGATCAATGAGCTCAGGCATGGGAAATCGTTTTTCCGCTTTTCGGTCTTTTTTCCGAGCATGGTTCCCGGCATTGCTGCCTCGATGTTATGGATGTTTCTGTTTGAGCCTGGGAAGGGCGGCGTGCTGAATATTATGCTGAGTGCTCTGGGATTCCCGGTGCAGCAGTGGCTTCAGGACCCAGACATGACGATTATGCTGATTATTTTCACGATTACCTGGCGGAATTTTGGTGGAACGGTACTGCTCTATCTAGCCAGTCTGCAAAGCATTAATCATGATCTGTACGAAGCGGCTTCCATCGATGGTGCGAATGTATGGCGGAGATTTAAAAGCATCACCATTCCGCAAATCTCCAGCATGATCGGATTGATGATGATTTTGCAGATTAGCGGTGTATTTCAGATTTTCAACGAGCCTCTGGTCATGACCGAGGGTGGGCCAAACAATGCTTCGATGACGTTGATGCTGCAAAGCTATTATTATGCGTTCCGAAGTTTTGAAGCAGGGCATTCTATGGCGCTGGGGGTTATTACTTTTCTTGTTCTGATGGTGCTAACTATTATTTATTTCCGGCTGGATAAGAAATTGAACAGGGAGTAGAAGCTATGAAAACAAAAGAAGCATTTGGCATTATCGGCAATATAGAATACAGGTCACCTTGGGTACGCGTGCTGTATTGGTGCATGTTCATTCTGATGATTGTGCTTGCCGCCGTCTGTATTCTGCCTCCGGTCTGGATTATGGTTTCGAGTCTTAAAGACATCAAAGAGTTTTATGCGATCCCGCCAACCCTGATTCCTCGCTCATTCAATGTAGGCAAGCTATGGGAGACCTGGCAGGAATTTAACTTTCTCAGTTACTATCTGAATACGGCTTACTTAGCTGTTGGTTCTGTACTGTTCTGTCTTACGTTTAACGGGCTGGCAGGATATTTTTTTTCTAAGCTGAAGCCTCGAGGGAGTGCACTGCTGTTTGCCCTGATCGTGTGGACTATGATGGTTCCGAATACAGTCGGTATGGTGCCGCTGTTCAAAAACCTGATTGATTTTCCACTGCTGCACTTGAATCTGACCAATACCTACTGGCCGATGTGGTTTATGGCTGCTGTGAATCCGGTGGTAATTCTGATCTTTAAAAACTTTTTTGATACCATTCCACTGGCGCTGCTGGAAGCGGCCAAAATTGACGGAGCGAGCACCATCGGCATTTTTATCAGGATAATCCTCCCGCTTAGCGGACCAGTTATGGCCACAATTACGATACTAACGATGAACAGTGTCTGGCAGGACTTCTTCTGGCCTTTTATGGTGCTGAAGGATAAATCGACCTGGTCGGTCATTGTGGCGATCTATAATCTGAAAGCGACTTTGCCGCAGGACATTCAGTTTATTGCGCTGACGTTTGCGATTCTGCCGCCGATTATTCTGTTTGTTTTTTTCCAAAAGTACATTATGAACGGACAATCCATGGGCGGCAGCATTAAAGGGTAACATCACCCGATCACAAACCATTTCACAGTTTTGCCCCGTAGGGTGCTGCAGAAGGTGCGTGGTAAGATGATTTCAGATTTAAAAGAAAGCGCTTTACATGTTGTGAAGAATGCTTTAACAATAAGACTAGGGGGAATTACATTGAGAATCGAACACACCAAAAAAATTACAGCTACACTGGCGCTAACGCTGCTCCTTACGGCCGGTCTGGCTGGTTGCGGAGGTTCCAAAGAAGAGAACGCCGGAGTGAATACGGAGGAAGCGAGCAACAAACAGGTGACGATCAAGGTCAGTAACTGGCCGAAGCCGAATGAGGAAGCCAAAATCGCCCAGTATGAGCAGGTTATGGCGAAGATGAAAGCTAATTTTCCGGATATCATTGTGGACAAGGATGAATGGGGTTATGACGTCAGCTCTTTCCTGCCTAAAGCGGCCAGCGGTCAGCTTCCAACGGTTTACGAGACCTTTTTTACAGAAACAAGCAAAATTATCAAGGCAAATTACGCAGCTGATATAACGGATACTATGAAAAAATACGGCTATGATCAGGCGATCAATCCAGATCTGCTTAAAATGGTTACTAAAGACGGAAAATATTACGGGATTCCGAAGGACGGATACGTCATCGGCATGCTCTACAATATGAATCTCTTCAAGGAAGCTGGTTTGTTGGACGATAAAGGCATACCAAAGTTCCCTAAGACATATGATGAGCTGGCAGAAACCGCGCAGATCATCAAGCAAAAGACTGGTAAGGCGGGAATGTTCCTACCAACAAAAAGTGGCCAGGGCGGTTGGATGTTTATGAATATTGCCTGGGCTTACGGCGCGGAATTCGAAAAACAGGTAGATGGCAAATGGCAAGCGGTGTTCAATTCTCCAGAAGCAGCGGCAGCACTGCAATATGTGAAAGACTTGAAGTGGAAATATGATGTACTGCCGGACAATAATCTGGTGGATGTTACAAATGATATGTTCCGCTTGTTCGGAACTGATCAAGTCGCTATGAGCTTCGGCACGAATGACTGGTCTCCAGTCATCCAGCAGCAGACCAAAATGTCGAAAGACAACGTAGCAATGTCCGCACTTCCAGTCGGACCGATCGGTAAACCTGTAACCCTGCTCGGCGGTGGTCTATATATGTTCTCGCCTAATGTAACACCTGAGCAGATTGATGCTGGATTCAAATGGCTAAAAACCTACGGATTCACTCCGGAATCCTCAGAAGAGGCATTAACTGGTTGGGATATCGAGAAAAAGACACTGAGTGATCAGGGGCTGATCGTAGGCCCTTACGGACTGCGGATTTGGACAGATGAGAAACGGATCGGTGAAGAACAGAAGATTCTCGACAAATACAACAATGTGAACCTAGATTTGTTCCGTGATTATATGGACAACGGCAGTAAAGGCATGCGGGCAGAAGAGCCGGTCAACGCTCAGGAATTGTACCAGAAGCTGGATATTGTACTGCAAACCGTCCTAACGGACAAAAACGCAGATCCACTGGAGATTTTGACTAAGGCTGCTGAAGAATTCCAACGTGATTATCTCGACAAGGTGAAATAAACACAGTCAAACGGCGGCGTCGTCCTTCTTAAGGGCGGCGATGCCGTTTCTGCGTACATTGCCAAATTCTACTCTAAGGGATAAAGAAGAGGTGCATTATATGGCAGCAAAAGAATGGGGAGACTGGAGCGCGCGTTGGATCTGGCCTTTGGATGAGGAAGGGACAGAAAGTTGGGAGCAGCAACACGAGCGAGTGTATTTTCGCAAAATGTTTGAGCTGCCAGCTGGAGCCGAGAGGGCCTACAGTCTGAATTTGGCCATTACTGCTGACAGTCGCTACAGACTCTTTGTTAACGGACAGCGTTTATGGGCCGGTCCTTGCAAGGGTCATGGTCATGTACACTATTATGAGGAGTTCAATTTGGACGACGTTTTGCAACCAGGTATAAATGTGATTGCTGTTATGGTAGTTCATTATGCTGGGACTTCGCCATTTGAGCTGGGTGAAGACGGTCCTCTATCGATTTGGCGCTCGCAAAAAGGCGGCTTGCTTGTAGAAGCGGATGTTATGAACAATGGTCAGCTTGTGCAGGAACTCAATACGGATACCTCATGGAAAAGCACTAGGGACCACAGCTACCGTCTTCAGCCGTTTCCGATTATGCGCTGGATGGGCGGATTGGAAGAGGTGGAGGGGGACATGTCGCTGTTGGATTGGACTCTGCCGGAATATGACGACAGCGCCTGGCTAGCCGCAGGGATTGTACAGCCGGTGCGGGATGATTATGGTCAATTAACCCCCTGGCAATTGGCGGAGCGACCGATTCCGCTGCTGTATGAGCGCGAGCAACTCTTCCTGAAGCTGATGCGCAGCAGCAGTGGTGAAGGGGAAGCCCTTTTTGAAAACGGGCATAGTCTGGAGCTGCGGAATGAAGCTGGTGGAGCCTCGACGCCATTAGCAGGAATACACGTGGAAGCGGGACAACAACTCTGGCTGGAGCTGGATGCAGGTGAGCTAATCACAGCTTATCCGCAGCTTAAGCTTCTTGGAGGGAAAGGTAGCCGGATCACCCTACTGTACGCCGAGTGCTACGAAGAAGAGACTGGGGATGACGAGATCCGTCGCAAAGCTGTCCGCGATGATATGCAGGAGCATGTGTTAAGAGGCGGATATGACAGCTACCATCCAGCCGGTTTTGGCACCTCGGTGCAGATGGAAAGCTATGAGCCATTCTGGTTTCGTACCTTCCGGTATGTCCGGCTGGAGGTGAATACTGGAGCTGAGCCTTTGACGATATCCGGCTTCAGTTATCGGGAGACCGGATATCCTTTGCTGCCGGAAGGAAGCTTTCATTGCAACGATGAACGATATAACCAGCTCTGGGAGCTGAGTGTCCGAACACTACAACGCTGCATGCATGAGACCTACGAAGATACGCCGTATTATGAACAGTTGCAATATACCATGGATACCAAACTGATGATGGAATTTACGTACCTGTTATCAGGAGACGACCGATTGGCACGGAGGGCAATGGAAGATTATAGGGCTTCGCAGCTGCCAAACGGCATGTTGCAAAGCCGCTACCCCTCTGTGCTGCCACAGGTCATCCCCTCCTTCTCTTTATATTGGATCGGGATGCTTCATGACCACTACAGATCCTTTGGAGATCTGGCTATCGTAAATCGGTACCGACTGCCACTGTTATCCGTATTGGACTGGTTCGATCAGCGGCTGACACCGCAAGGTCTGGTGGACAGAACGCCTCGCCAATATTGGAATTATTTTGACTGGGTAGAAGAATGGCCACTTGGTGCACCAGACTGTACGGATGATGCACCTGCAACCGTGCTTAGCTTGATGTATGCAGCCGCGTTGGAGCAAGCGGCTGAATTACTTGCCGCCAGCGGGTGGACGCAGATTGCATCTGAGTTGCGTCAGCGCAAAGCCGCGGTCAACGCTGCGGTACTGGATTGCTGTCGCCAATCGAACAGCTTGATGTTCCGCGACAGTCCGGCGGCAACAGCGGAAATGCAGCTTAGCCAGCATACGCAGGTCTGGGCGATTTTAGCTGGCACGGTGGACGCTGTAGAGGGGGCAGCACTACTAGAGGCTACAATGGCTGACACATCACTGGCTAAACTTTCGCTGCCGATGAGCTATTATCTTTTTCGCGCGTTGGAACATTGCGGATTGTATGACCGCTCCTTCGGACTATGGGCTCGTTGGATGAAACAGCTGGATTTGAACCTCACTACACTCCCCGAAATGGATTCTGTTGGAACCAGAAGTGACTGTCACGCCTGGAGCGCGCTGCCGATCACTGAGTTCACAAGAGGGATATTGGGTGTCCGGCAAGGGATAGAGGGAATAACCGTAAAGCCACATTGCGGCGAACTGCAACAGGCCAGTGGAACCGTAAGCACAAGTCTGGGCCTAATACATGTAAAATGGGAAATCCGTTCAGAAGCGGATATGAAAAACTTCTACATGGAGGCTGCCTGGCCAGCCAGTACGGTAATTACAATCATCCTGCCAAATCATGAAGTGCTGCTGACAGATGCAGGTTCTTTTTATAAGGAGATCGACATTAGTCACTTTAGCTGATAGTCTGATTTCAATTGATCTTCGTTTTCGTTGATTCATACACCAGAGGGGGATGGGGTGTTATATGTTCAGATCATTCGGCCGCAACATCCGCCTTGTCCTGGTGCTGTTTATTACCGTTTACATTGCCGCTTCGAGTTTCATTTTGTATCGTACTATGGAGCATAGAAGTTTGGATATGTTGCGGCAGTTGTCCGTTCAATACACTGGCCAGCAGCATAAGAACACTCTTTTGTTCATGAACTGGCTGGAGGAGACCTCGAAGCTTATCTCCAATAATCAGGTGGTACAAAACGCTCTGAAAAAACCAGCGTACGACGGAGCGATTTCTCCGATACTTGAGGGCATTCGCTCCTCTAGCAGTGACATTCTCGGCATTTATATTTGGGGTGAAGCAGGGGGGACGTACTCCTCGAGCAATGTGTCTGGGCTTCTCCCCTTTGCAGAGATCAAGAAAGTTCCGGGAATGGAACAATTTCTGGATAATCAGGAGCAAACTTTGCGCTGGACGGTGCTAAACCGGGAACATCTGATGAACGCACCTTCTGATCTGCGCGACCGTCTGCTGCTTGAGGTAAAAATTCAGAACACGGAGGGGCAAATTTTAGGTCTGCTCTCGCTCGAAGTTGAGATTGACAAGCTGTACAGCTTCTATCTGTCAGGTAAGAATACGATCTACGGCGGGAATGAAGTTTATCTGCTGACAAGTAACGGAAAGCTATTGAATGCGGCGGATGTGCCCATGAAGCGACTGCAAGAAATTAAAACAGCGCTGGCCACACCAGAGAAGGATAATCCAGCTATGCCGGAAGAACAAGATAGTTCTAGTAGCGGTGCTATGGATTTGTTGGAGCGTGAAACGGCCGACGGCTTGATTTTGCTCTATCCGCTGCCCGAATCGGACGAGCGGATAGTCACCTATATCTCTGCAGACGGGATGAATGCAGAGCTGCGGACATTTAAGTATTTAATGATTGGATTAAACATTGTCGTGTTCATAGTGTTCTGGTTGCTGATTTCAATGCTTAGTGGCAGTATTGTTAATCCGCTGAAACAGTTGTATTTGAAAATTAACTCCACGATGAAAGACTAAGATTGGCAGTCGGAATGGCAGACAGAATCTATGAAGCATTGGAATTTCAGGCTACCCGCTAAAATCTGCAAAAGGTCACTGGCTAGCAGTGCTTATATCTACTCAGACAAAGAGGTGTCCCCAAAAGCAATGAATTGATTGCTTATGCTTGGGACGCCTTTTGGTGTTTTTAATAGAGTAGAGAATGCGATGCACAAACTAACCTATGCTTCAACATATCTCGCTCTGGCAGATTAAACTAGTGTCCAAATACACTTAATCGTCTGCTCTTAGTAAAATAGGGTGTTTTGAAAGTCTCTAATTCGTCTGACTCATCTGATTCACTCTAGAACGTTTAACTTACGGGGACTGAAAAATAAAGTATCAGACCGGGAAAATAAATCAATAGACTGACGAGGCATTACACTTACGAGCAGTTAATGTCACAAGAGGAAATAGCAGGTTGATATCAAATTAGTTTGTCTGAATAGTTAGAATTTTAATATTTCGATGATATAAATTAGGAAAATGACTGGTTCTCTTGGTGTGAAGATGTATCTGAAGATGAATTGCTTAAAGCTCGTATTGGCGGTGTTGGAGGAATCTTAAAAACGCTGTTTCACATCGTTTATTGGGAATATAGTTGGATTCACAGCGTATTGCAAGGAAAGGAAAAATTTGAGCAAGAGTCCTTCGAGGCTTACAGAAGTCTGAAGCAGATACGAGATTTATCAATACAGTTTCACGCAGAAGTGGAGCCATTTGTTACGTCATGGATACCGGAGATGGAATGTAAAGAGCTGACACTTCTACGTGATAATGGTGAATGGATAACATATAAGCATGGAGAAATCATGCGTCACGTCATCGCTCACGAAATACATCACATTGATGAGATGTTCGTATGAAACCATTGTTAAGAAGCTTTCGTCAATTTCATTCATTTGAATTAATCAAATGAATGAATTATACTTGCAATGTAACAGGTTCATTCATGACATCTATTGGAAGGGAGCCATTCGCATGTATACGGTTGGATGATGACAAAAGGCAACGATCAGCAATGAACTCTGGAAAGAAATAATTGTTAGGAGGAGAAAGAGGTATGAACAATCAAGATACTAGAATCCCTACCTACTCACTTGAGGAAAGAGATCGTAGATGGAATATTGCAAATCAGCTAATGGAAGAAGAGCATGTGGATGTATTGATTGTGTATGGAGATCGAGAAGGTGCGTTCCCTGCTGTATTTAACCCGGACACCTACTTTACGAATGAGCGTCCAGGTTCTATTGTCATTTTCCCTAAGAATGAAGAGCCGATCTCAGTTGTCTTTTTAGCCACTGCTGTGGAAGATCATATTCAAGCTGGATATACGAATACGCAAGGCTGGATACGCCCGGAAAATATGTATGTCGGAAAAATGGGTGCGCACATTGTCAAGATTATGGAAGAGAGAGGACTTACAAATAAAGCATTTGGTGTGATTGGCTTAGAGCCTTATCCTCCCTATTACTTTGATGGAGCCATGCCCTATAATACTTGGCAAACGATCCAAAAGGGATTACCGAATGGGACCTTTAAGTCTGTGGGACACAAATTTTTCGCACTGTCTTCTGTGAAAAGTCAGGAGGAGATCGAGGTATTAAAATGGTCAGCGAACGTTGGGGAAAAAATGTGTCAGGCGATGCTTGAGGCAACGAAACCAGGCGTGAGAGAAAATGAGATCTATGCGGCAGCGATGAATGCTTGTGCGATCCATGTCGGGTTCACGACAACGATATTAATGGGATCAGGACCAGAGTTCGTAGGATGGGGATTGCCCGCATGGACATATCGACCAGAGCGGCCACGGGTGATCCAAGAAGGAGATATTATTTTGGCCGAGGTATTTTCATCATTCGGAATGCTGGAGACGCAGCATCAGCCTTCAATCGCTGTAGGAGCTGTGCATCCGGATTTTGAGCGGGCGGCAGCGGCAGCGAGACAATCGTATGAGAACGGAGTAAAAGAACTGCGGCATGGGGCTACTTTCGGAGACGTGGTCAAAGCGATGAATGAGCCAATGCGTGAAGCAGGAGGCTGGCACGTTCATCCGCTTATTCATTCCATTAGTCCATTTGGTCTTATTGGGGTTGGCGATGAGATTGCACGGTTGCCTGAGGCGAGAGAGTACGGGAAAGTGCTGCCGATCCCATCCATAGGGTTAGAGACCGAACTCAAGACAGGAATGGTGTTTGCATTTGAGCCGAATTGTGCGATTGGTAAGAAGGTCATTAATCTTGGCGGAACGGTGATCGTGGGTGAAGCTGGGGGGATTGAACTAAATAAAAATTCTACTCATCTGATGAGGGCAACTTGGTAAAATAGCAAAAGGGTACGTATAGAGGAGTGTTTATGTCTTTGTTACGTACCCTCTTTTTAATGAGAATAGCCGCTGCATGTACGAATCGACATTTCGCCAAGCTCCTTGGCGATCAAAGCAACGTGTGCTTCATCCAAGTCTTGAATCCCTTGGCGTCTGAAATAGGTTTCCTTCGCCACAGAGAACGCAACCGATTGTCCAATAATTGCATGTGCGATTAATATCGTTTTTGGATCTTTTGCGTCTAGATCCATTAATTTACTCACCAAGACGGCAATCATCTGATGTAGTGGCTGGAAGAATTGTTCATACAAAATGTCATAAGCCTCTGTAGGCTGCAACTGCTCTCTTGCGATAAATACACTTCTTGCATTGGCTTCATGATTGCCAATCATCGTCTTGGAAAATTGCGTCATGACTTTTTTAAGAGCTTCTGTGGCTTCTTCTTTTGACCGTTTCTCAATCTCTTCTGTCTCAATTAGAGCTTGCTTCAAAAAATCATCTTGAACGGCTTCTGTCAAGCGACGGGCAACCGCTAAGTACAATCCTTTTTTTCCACCGAAATAATACGGAATCGCCGATTGGTTCACACCAGCTTCATGTGCAAGAGTCCGCGTACGTACGCCTTCATAGCCATTTAATCCAAAGATCCGTAGCCCTGCTTCTAATAAACGAGTTTGGGTGGAGTCTTCATTTCCTTTATTCATATCGCTGCTTAGGTTTGTATTCAATGTCCATTCCTCCATACTGTTGAGTATAATTAATTCAAATGAATTAATCAAACTAACTTCCGTTATGAAGTGCGACACGTAAAACAAAAAGGCCCATGCTGGTGTACATGCTGTGAAAATGCCAGGCAGAACCGCCCATTCCATGGAAGTTGCTTTTGGTGTGGTGGCCAGTCAATACCCTCAAGGATTGGAAGAATGTGTTAAATGGTGATTCTACGTATATCTATGCACAGTATTAAGCACGTAGCTGTCTATTTAAGAAAATCACGGGAAGATGGTGAGTTTGAAGACGTTCTCTGAAGCATAGGGATACCCTTCTGACCTTGGTAGAGAATCGAAATTGGACCTATAGGCTGTATGAAGAAGTGGCCTCTGGTGAAAAGTTAGAGTCCCGTAAGGAAATGAAGAAGTTACTTCGGCATGTTGAAGACCAGCTCTATGATGGAGTAGTGGTCATGGATATTGACCGTTTAGGGCGTGGAGAAAACAAGGATTAGGCACTCATTAAAGATACATTCTTAAACTCAGAAACGGTCATTATCACACCAAACAAGATATACGATCTGGAAATAGACAATGACGATGTATCATTTGATTTCATGTCCATTTTTGCCAGAATAGAACACAAAACGATTAAGCGAAGAATGAAGCAGGGCAAAGAGGCTGGGGCGAAGAAAGGCATGTGGACAAACGGAAAGCCACCGTTTCCATACTATTATGATAAGAACACAAGGTCGGTACTGGTGGATGAAACGAAGCGTCCGATTTACCGAGCGATTGTTGAAAATATTTGAATGGAACAAACCTTGGTCATATTGCCATTTGGTTGACGGATAACAAGATACCTACGCCATACAACATTAAGCCCGATGGAAGAATAAGGGATGGTCAAATATTACGGTTCAAAGATTGCTGGCAAGTGAGATCCATTTGGGTTATATCACTTATGGCAAAACCCGTTCCAAGCGTGGTCAGGTGGAACTTGTACCTGAAGAAGAGCGGATTAAAGTCATGGGAACACATGAAAAGCTGAAAACGCCTGAAGAACATGAAGACTTTATGGAGCGGCTGCTTAAGAATTGCATGCTGAACCCCAATTCAAGGCGTAACATTTTTCCTTTGTCAGGGTTGCTGTATTGTGAAAAGTGCGGTTCACGGATGAGATTCCGAGTAGGTGAGAATAAAAAGCAAGGGCAGCACTGGAGTGCATTGTGCTATCACCAGTACAAAGACGGAAGCAAATGTGAGCAGCGTGGCAAGGTAATGGATGTTGACTTTTTCAATACGATATATGACCGGATTATTCATGTAGACCCGAACATTTTACGGGAGATTGAATTGCATGGAAGTAGGTACAATGATACTCAAGTGATCATCGAGGTCAAAGCGCAGGAATTGAAAAAGCAGAAGCGGGCGCTGGACAAGCTGCATGAATCGTATGAAGAGGACATGATAACGAAACAAGTGTTTTTAGAGCGTAAAGCTATCCGGTCTAGACAGATACAAAAACTGGAAGAAGAGTTAAAGGATTTGCGGAAGGTTGTAGTAGATGAAGGGAATTATCCGACTGTGGAGCAGATATATGAGCGGATAGGTGAGTTTAGGGAGTTGTGGGATTTAGCAGTGTCGAGTGAGGAAAAGAATAAGGCGTTGAAGAAGCTGGTGGAGCGAGTTGTGTATAATCGGGAAGGTAATCGGGTGGAGTTGACGGTTTGTTATAGATGATTCAATTTGAAATACGTTGTTGACTTCTGGAAAATATACCAGAAGTCTCTTTTAATATAGTACAATCTACCTATAATTATAGTTTGTCAGAAATATGGAGATGAAAACACAATGTGGCCTTTAGGAGAATATGAAAGACAATAACTTTTGGTCTGCTTATTGCTGATTATCGTCAACAGTTAAATAGAGAATATATTCTTAATTATATAAATAGATTTAACTACAAGTCTGGTAAGTATATTAACTTCTACCTGCCAGGCTATTTTGAAGAAGAGATTTAGTTCTCAGCAAATTATCAAAATTAAAGATAAAAAATACTATTTTATTGAAGATAAGTATACGGAGTTTTTAGAGAAACTCGAAACTGATTTTGATCTTGAATATATATATAACCCCAGATTAATTCTTATGGAATATGAGCAGGGGAATTTTAAAAGGACTAAGAGAATAATAATTGAGCTAGATAATGAAGGAGCAGATATCAAGAAAACAGGGGAGCTATTTGAAACAATTTTTGATATAGCAAAAAGAAATGTGAATATTAAGGATTTCTCTAAAGTATTGACATTACATGAGTTTGAAAATGGATTATTTGATCGAATTGTATAGATAGTAGATAACAAATTTTTGAATGAAATTGTAGATAGCCATAGCAGGGTGAAAAAATATAAAATAACATAAAAATATGTAGACATATTTTATCTAGGACTACATTGATTTAATTAGGAGGCCATATAGTATTATGACTACAACAACAGTTTTAGAAGAGAAAGCCAGAAGAATTGCGCAAACTTCTGAGAAAGCACAATTGTATTTGGATAAAATATATTTTCCTTACATAACATTTCAAAGTCAAGAAAAACACTTGAAATCTTTTTCTGATCTAATAAAACAGTATGATTATGAGGGGATCTACAAAAGTAATAATGAAAAAAGCGGTATTTTTTATTCAATTCTAGGTTATCAATATGATGAACTAGATAGATTGTTCTCAAAGAATACAACCTATTGTCTAATCATAATGCTCCGTTTACTTGAATATAACAGGCACTTAGCTCTTGTTCTTGCAAATTGGTCTAGAAACTTTGAAGATAACAATAGTAATTATATTAATGAAATTGTAGATGTGTTTTTGAAAGAATTACTTAGAAAACTTGAACATGGCAAAAATGAATCAGAGATTTATTTGTTATATAGGCATTATGAAAATATGTTGGCCCTACATCTGCGTGGAATAGAACTGGTTATTGAACGAATGGTATATTTAAGCTCTAAACGAGTCTTTACCATTTTTGATGAAAATTCTGATGAAATAAATGAAATGGATATTAATAAAATTTTTGATCTTGCATTTGATCTTGCAAATTTATATAATTACAAATTACTTTATACAATTGGTGATTTTAAAAAAGAAGAGCTTGTTTTGGATTCAAATGAAGGAATTGTTTTTCCAATTGCTAATTCAATTTTTGAGGATCCAGATTATGCTTACTTTAACTATATAACAACTTCACGTAGCGTTGATAAAAGTTTCATGTTTGATAACGACGATTTGAATGGGAAAATAAAACTTTATTATGGACTTACTCCGGAAGAAATGTTAATCCTGCTTGATAAGTGCAAGCGTGAAAATCTTACTGAGACATTTATTACAGATAAAGAAGCGTTTATTGATTTTATAGTCCAAAATACACAGTTTCCAACAGAAAATGTTGCTACCTTTGTGGAAAATTTATGTTTCAAATTAGAAAAAAATGAGTTTCACATTGAGGGAGCGTCAAGAATAAGAAAAGTCAGTAGAAGATTTTTAGTAGAAATGGATGGCTTTTATATATTTCCTTTTGGACTACTGGTTAGCTCGATATTTAATATCCTTACTGATTTAATAACTGGGGAAACAGAGTTTAATGAATTATCAAAAGAATTAAAAAAGCATATGAAAGAGAATAATAGAGAGTTCGAAAATGAAGTTTTCAAGATTCTTCAATCTATTCCTGGTGCAATTGTAGAAAAAAATATTCACGCTCTTAAATATCCTGGAGGTAAGATTGCATTTCCGAAAGAGATAGACATAGTTTTATTGTATAACTTTAAAATTTATATAGTAGAATGTAAGGACATACCGTTAAAGACAGATATGAAAAAAATAAGTAATTTTGAATCTAAGTTAAGGGGAGATTTTAGCCGCAAATTATCTGAAAAAATCAAAGAAGCTGATACTCACAAAAGATTATTATTAAATCACCTAGGAGACAAAAAGGAAGCTTATATTAATTCAGAGGTTCAGGGATTTTTTGTACTTAGCAGCTTTTTTAATACCGATATCAAAAATTCTGAATATCCTATTGTGCTGCTCAAAGACTTGGAAGACTTATTGAAAAACAATGAAATATAATTAGTGTCTCTCTTGGTGTTGATATTGCGTTGCGCTACGGTATTGGAAAGAAGAAATGAGCATCACATTAATAAAAAAGGTAGTTGGGCTTTACAAAAATATTTAATCTAAAGTCTGAGAGCAATCATAAAAGGTAACTCATATCATATGGAGTTACCTTTTTATTTTCACCTGCGTCCTTCCCACCAATTTGGCTAAACTAACCCCAAGCAATACTTTACCCCAATCCCACCGAAACGAGGTGATGCCCCATGACAACTCACAAAGCACCCAATAGATTAGCCAAGGGATAGTCACCGCATTTGCTGCAACACGCACATAATCTGGTAAACTGGTTCCCTTGGTCGGACGAGGCTTTCGAAATAGCCAAGCGCGAGAACAAGCCTGTCTTCCTTTCTATTGTGCATAGCTATTTATTGAACCACACGTACCTGTCATTGGTCAGTTGTCTGTATGGGCGAGAGAAATTGGGCGGGAACCGATCACAGCGAATCTACTTCGTAGGGGCTTGTTCAACTATTGGGCTGGATAACGTTATGGTAAGATAATGCAATAGAACATATGGGGTGAAAAAATGAGAATGTATGCTCTTCTTACAGAACCAATAGGGGACATCAGTAAGGTAATGATTTATGAATCAAAGTATCGTGTTTATTTATTTCTATTTGAAACTCATGAAAATAAGGGTGCAAATGCTGACTATTGTTATGAAACATTAGAAGAAGCAATGGAATTCTGCAATGAGGAACTAAACATAGTTGAGGAACAGTGGGTTGTTATTAACGATCCTAAAGACGGGGAACAACACGATATTATTTACTAAACCAGTATTGACAGCATTGAGCAAACAGGAAACGTTTCTGAAACGTAATAGCGGCAGTCCAGGGCTTCATTTTCCCCGCGACATTGAGCAGAATACCTACCCACACTGCTCACACGTCAAAAAAAGAAATCGTTCTTTGTGAGAAAAGTGGAAGTACCACCTACCTCTCAAAAAAGGAACGATTTCTTTGTAGTGTCCGCATTCATTAACAATCTTAGTTAATTGGGCAGCTCCTTCTTCAAGCTAATCGTAACCGTGGTGCCTTGCCCCGGAGTGCTGGAGATGCTTAGCCCATATTGAGGACCGTATTCCAGCTTGATCCGTTCGTCCACATTTCGCAACCCATATCCGCTCTGGAACAGCACATCTTCCTTAGCTTGGCTAAGTGTCGCGCCGTTGGCAAAGCCGACTCCGTCATCCGTCACTGTAAAGCGAATCTCATCCTCCAGCAGCTCGCCTTTAATCCAGATTCTGCCCATGCCACGTTTCTCGCTGATGCCGTGCTTGATCGCATTCTCTGCGATTGGCTGAAGAATCAGCTTTAGAATGCGGACTTTGTGCAGCGATTCCTCAATATCGTATTCAATCTCGAATTTATTCGGGAAACGCATTTGCTCGACCGTCACAAAACTCTCCACCAAACGAATTTCTTCGTCGACTGTAACGAATTTATCGCCTTTATGCAGGCTAATCCGAAAAAAGGTCGCCAGAGAAGAAATCAGCCGCTCAATGTCGGGCTGCTTCTTCAGCCGGGCAATCCAGGCGATCGCATCTAACGTGTTGTAGAGGAAATGAGGATTGATCTGCGACTGCAGCGCAGTCAGCTCCGCCTTTCGCTGCTTCTCTTTTTCCTCATCTTTTTCAAGCATTAATTGGCTGATCCGTTCTACCATCTGATAGTAGCTGTTCTCTAGCTGGAAAATCTCATCGACCTGTGCCCGCTGCTCATAGACAGCTGCTAAGTCTTTTTTGCCAAACAGACTCAGCTTCTTCTTCAAGTTCAGTAGTGGTCGGGTGATTTTGGCCGCCAGATAAAAGGAAAGAATCAGTAGCACAATGAAGGTAACACTGGCGAAAAGAAGGGCATTTCGGTTACCCTTGGCAATTCCCTCCAGCAACTTATGGCTAGAAATCACACTGGTGAACTCCCAGCTAACGCCAAGCGTTTCCAACCTAGGATTCAAAGGATAAGTAGCAATGATATAGGAATTCCCGTTACCTGACCAGGTGCGGTAGCCTTCTTTCTGACCCGGACGAAGAGGGGCGTTCTCCTCCAAAAAATTGCCCAAGAGCCGCTTGTCGGGGTGAGATATAATCCGGTCGCTGGAAGTCAGGAAGGAGTAGCCAATGCCAGTGAAACTGGAGGAATAAAGATCTGCCAAGGCGGCTTCTCTGACATAGATGATGACGACCCCGATATTTTGCCCCGTATTGAAGTTGCGGAATTGCTGTCCGAAGGGGATATAGGCATTACCGTCGCCATCTCGTTTGATTTCACCGACAACAGGCATGCTGCTCTCCTGTATACGTTTAATGAACAAGGCTTCGGGAACCTCGAGCATCTGCTCCTTGGACTGATAAGAGTAAAGCATATTATCATTGGTGTTGATGATTACATTGCCCACCAGATCATTCTGTGCCAGCATACCGTCGATGATAGCCCCGATCCGTGATTCCTTGTCTGCTGCCGGTAGGGAATCGTTATTAATGATCTGGTAAATGTCGCTGTTCACAAGAAACCGCAGGAACAACATCTGAATGTCATCGACCATCAACTCCACACTGAGCCCAATTTGGCGCTGAGTCTGGACCACATGGCGATACAGATCCTTTTGCAGATAGGTATAGGAATAGAAGTTAAAAATAACAAGCATCAGCACCAGATGCAGAGACAATCCCACTAACAGGACAACAACAATCCGACTTTTGATCTTGAACCTCCGCATCCAAGAATCCATCCGGTTGGCCATCGTTAGCTTAACCATAGGTTTTTGCATATTCGCTCGGCGGGATGCCCGTCATCTTTTTGAAAATCTGGCTAAAGTATTTGGAGTCGGTGAAACCAACCTGATTGCCAACCTCATAGACCCGGTACATCGGATTGCGTAGCATACGTTTGGCTTCTTCAATCCGATATTCCGTCAGACATTCATAGAACGTCTTGTTCAAATCTTTGCGGAATAGATGCATTAAATGGGTTGGACTGACGAACACCGCAGCAGCAACCATCTCCACGGTAATGTTCCCAGCATAATGCTCCCGGATAAAAGCGAGGGCGTCTCTGATTTCACGCCGGCATCGAGCTCCGGCCTCTTCCTCAGCGTACAACACGCGTTCAATACCAGACAAGGCACGCTGCGCAGCAAGCACAGCCTGTTTGTATGAATCTACGATTCCGTTCCATTTTTCAGTTGGTTTGCCGATGCCAACGCTAAGAGCCTGGCCGAAGTGCTGCTGGCTCCATTCCGATAGCTGCTTACCTAATCTGCGGGCAGAATCACCGGCAAGCTCAGGTTCATCGGTTCGGAGAATCATAACCCACTCCAGATGACTATCGCGGAATAGACAGAGCTGTTCAAAAGAATACGCTTCCAGAATAACCGCTGCTTCATCCTCTAACGCTTTGCCTACATCAGTTCCTTGAAGACCATTATCAGCAGGGAAGGCTATGGACAGCGGCAGCATAGCTTTTCCTGGTTCCAATTGCAGCTCCAGCAGCTTTATTTTGCTGGTAATGAATTCCTCACTATGCAGCTGGCCATGCAGTAAATCCTGCCAGAATTGTTTGGATATCGCGGCAATTTCCTCATTAAGCTGTGAATATCGCTTGGAGAGTTGCTTTTTCCCCAGGATTTCTTCGCCAACGCTTCGTACTGTATCTGCGAGTTCTTCTATATTAATGGGCTTCAGCAAATAGGTGGAGGCACCATAACGTAATGCAGCCTGCGCATATTGAAATTCGTCATAACCGCTAAGTACGACAATGCCTACGAGCATGTCCTGCTCCCGTATTTTCTCGATAAGTTCAAGACCGTTCATATACGGCATACGGATATCGGTAATAATCACATCCGGGCGGTGCTGTAGTGCAAGCTCCAAACCCTCCTCGCCATTGCTGGCTTCTCCTATGATCTCGACGTTGTATTCTGCCCAGTCTATGGTTTGGGTGATGCCCATACGGACGAGATATTCATCATCTACTATAAGCGCTTTTAACATTGGCCTCACCTCGAAGTAGTTTCTAATATGTCTTACAGTCATTATAAACATGAAACCTCTTTTAGAGGAGCGGTAATTTCTCAGTTGTCAGGATCACAAACGATTTCGCAGTATGTTCACCGGTGGCTAAGTACAAAAATGTCCGCATAGCGGAAGCTCTAAACATTTCAACAGCTTAACAAACCGTTTCATAGGATTCCATCCTAACTTTTGCAAAATGTACTGTGATAGACTTTAACCGTAAAAGAGCGGTAAGCGCTTTTATAAATACATGACATCGAAATTGAACGCTGTAGGAGGAGTACCCTTGATACAAAATTCATTTATTCCATTCGGGTTTCAATATTACCGTTCCCCAACCCCATTCCGGGATCAATGGGAGAAAGACCTAAGCAACATTGCCGGGCAGGGCTTCAATTGTGTGAAGTATTGGGTGCAGTGGCGCGCCAGCGTGTCCAAAGAAGGGATCTACCAGTTCGATGATATTCAGGAGCTGATGGATATTGCTCAACAGAATGGCTTAAAGGTCATTTTGAACGTGATTTTCGATGTGGCGCCAGCCTGGTTTTATAAAAAACATCCTGATTCCAAAATGATCACAGCAGACGGTTCCGTTCTGGAACCAAGGGCAATTAACTGCCGCCAGATTGGCGGAGCTCCTGGACCTTGTTATCACCATGCAGCTGCAGCCACGGAGAAGGCGAAATTTCTGGCGGAAACAGTGAAGACTTTCAAAGATCATCCTGCACTCTGGGTGTGGGATTTATGGAATGAGCCTGAGCTGACGACAGGGATTAAGCGCAAGCTGTCATTTGACAACCAGGTATGTTATTGCGAGCACTCAGTGCTGGCATTCCAAGAATGGCTGAAAAATAAATATATTACTCTGGTAGCTCTGAACGAATCATGGCAGCGGACTTACGGAAGCTGGGAAGAAGTAGAGGCACCGCGTGGGCAAGGCGTATTCAATGATTTGGTGGACTGGCGGCTGTTCATGTCTGGTACTTTGACAGTTGAGCTGCGGAGCCGGGTAGATACTGTGAAGTCACTGGATCTGCTGCATCCTGTTATGGCACATACTGTGCCAGCTCCTATTTTTAATATGATTACAGCAGGATCAGACGACTTTAAGCTGGCTGAGCCCTGTGACCTGACAGGCAATAGCCTAGGGTCCTCAGCTTGGTCGGCTGATCTACTGATCTCTGCCGCCAAAGGCAAACCGATCATCAACTCAGAGATTCATGCACTGCCTGGCAATACGGCGATGAAACCGCGCCAGCCGGAGCTGCGAGAAATGAAGCGGCATATTCTGACCCCGCTCGCCCGTCGCATCACGGGATATCTGTTCTGGCAGTATAGACCGGAGGTATTAGGACAGGAGGCTCCGGCTTGGGGTAGTGTGTATTTGGACGGAAGTCCAACCCCATGGTACAAGGATATGGCCCAACTAAATAAGCTTGTGCAAGACAATAAGCAAGAGCTTTTACAGGCAAAACGGCGTGGGGACGGGATTGCTATTCTATTCAGCCCACAGAACCAAATCGCAAACTTTGCTGCCCATGATCATTTGGACACCTATAACGATTCCCTGCAAGGCGTCCATAAACTGCTACATGATCTTAATTATAAAGTGGAATTTCTGCATGAGTCGGATGTTACGGAAAAGACATTGGACCAATACCGCTGCCTGTGGATGCCTTATCCACTGTATCTGAACCGTAAACTGTGTAACCTCCTGCGTGAGTGGGTTGAAAAGGGAGGCATATTGATTTCGGAATGCTCCTTCGGAGCGCTTCAGGCAGAGAATGGCTGTCACAGCTATACAGTTCCCGGTTATGGATTTGATGAAGTCTTTGGGGTTCGGGAGACTTGGATTCATTCTGCCGAGAACCTGGATCATAGCTATCATCAGGTAGCATTCGAATCACGGACGGCGATCCCACTCCTTAATGTAATGAAGCACAGCAAGGAAGGGGACGCAGCTGCAGATGATAAGGCACACGGCTCCTATTACAAATCAGATATTTCGCTGCAAAGTCATGTGAAGGTCCTAGCCGAATTTGCCGAGGACAACATGCCTGTGTTGACGGCCGCCGCTTATGGCAATGGGCGTGCTGTGTGGTTCGGTACCTTACTTGCGGCTGCATACTGGCAGGATGGACATACCGGAACGCTCCAGTTGGTGCGCGATCTTTTACAGCAGGAATTGAAGCTACAGCCGAATGTGCAAGTAAGCGGAGGTGTCCGCGCTGATCTTTCCGAGTGGGAAGTTGAAGAAGACAGAGGTGCGTTCCTCTATGTGCATAATGAAGGGAACACGTTGGCAGAAGCCAAAGTTACGCTGCCTGCCAATTATACTTCAGCAGAGCCATGGTTTGACGATGGGAATGCCAAAATTCAGCCAATAAATCCGTTTGAACCTTTAACAACCCAACTGTCTATATGGTTAGAAGCTGGAGATGTTCAAGTATTTCGATTATCTTAGCCGGCAGCAGTTAAGGTCGGAGATTATAGAGCTGGTGTAAGCCAGCCAAAGGAGTGTATCCATTTGGGTTTGTTAGATTATGTTAATCCTTTACAGGGGACTAAGTCGGATTTCCGCTACTCACACGGCAATACTCTGCCGCTTACAGCGATGCCATTTGGCATGGCGGCTTGGAGCCCACAAACCCACGAAGCAGGGGGGACCTGGTTCTTCCATCCGCACCATCGCCACCTGGAGGGCATACGATTAACTCACCAGCCCAGTCCTTGGATCGGAGATTATGGACATCTAACACTGTTGCCGCAGACTGGACCGTTATTGCTCAGTCCTGATTCGCGCTCATCTTCCTTTAAACCGGAAGAGATGCAAGTGTCTCCACACTACTTCGGTGTGTCTCTTCAACGATATCGTACCCGACTGGAGCTGACCCCTACAGAGCGCTGTGCGGTGATTAGAATAACATACGCTAAGGGACAGCAGAACAGGCTCATAATAGCACCGCTTAAAGGCGAGTCTCAACTCACCTTTCAACCGGAGAAACGCAGGATCATCGGCTTTACAAGAGGCCATACCGCCGGGGTACCCGATAATTTCGCGATGTATTTCGTCTTCCAATTCGACACAGACATCCTCATGGAGGATTCGGGAATCTTTGACGGGGAGTACCAACCTCTAAGGACGTATGAAGGAACCGGCGATAAGCTGGGCGCATACGTAGAATTAAACATACCGGAATCCGGTGTAATAGAAGTGAAATGCGGCACTTCCTTTATTAGTGGGGAGCAAGCGCAATTGAATCTCGATCGGGAGGTTGGTGGGCACAGCTTCGGAGAGATCTTGAGCAAAGCAGAGGCAGGCTGGGAAGAACGGCTGAGCCGCATCGTTGTCGAAAGCGCGGATGAAGAGAACCTCCGTACCTTTTACAGCTGTATGTACCGGATCTGCTTGTTTCCTAGAACATGGCATGAATATAACGAGCAGGACGAGCAAATTCATTACAGTCCTTTTAACGGCAGCATTTGCCGGGGTCCAATGTATTCAGATATCGGAATGTGGGATGTATACCGGACTAGCTTCCCGTTATACAGTATCCTGTTTCCATCCTTGCTCGGTGAGATCATGCAGGCTTGGACATTAGCTTACGGTGAAAGCGGTTGGCTGCCAAAATGGCTCTCACCAGGCGAACGCAGTGCCATGCCCGGCACACTGATCGATGCGGCAGCTGCGGATGCCGTGGTTAAGGGCATCGGTGGCTTCGACGTAGAGGTATTATATGAAGGTTTGCTGAAGCATGCAGATCGTCCAGCTACAGACGAGAAGCTGGGTAGACGGGGGCTAGAATTGTATTTGCAGCACGGCTATCTGCCGCATGATCGTTTTCATGAAAGTGTAAGCAACACGCTGGATTATATATACGGAGACTTCTGTATAGCCCAGATAGCCAAAGCACTCGGCAAAATGGATGATTATGAGCGTTTTATGGACCGGGCGCAGAATTACAAGCTGCTGTTTGATCCAGAGGTTGGTTTTATGAGAGGCCGTAACGAGGACGGTACTTGGCAGGAAGGATTTGATCCTTTAGCGTGGGGTGATCCGTTCTGTGAAGGTGGGGCTTGGCAAGGGAGCTGGTCAGTTCCCCATGACTTCCCGGGATTAGCCAGTCTGATGGGTGGCGAGGAAGCTTTTGTTCGGCGTCTGGACCAGTTAATGGCCGAGGAACCGCTATTCAAAGTGGGATCTTATGGCTTGGAAATTCATGAAATGTCGGAAATGGCTGGGGCCGATCTAGGGCAGTTTGCCATAAGCAATCAGCCCAGCTTCCATATTCCTTATATTTTCGCCAGACTCGGGGCGTTGTCCAAAACACAGTACTGGGTTCGCAAAACCATGGCTAAACTGTTCAACAGTGGAATGGATGGGTTACCCGGCGACGAGGATAATGGCAGCATGGGTGCCTGGTATATTTGGAGCGCCATCGGACTGTATCCGTTAAGTCCCGGAATTCCCGAATATGTGCTAGGCAGCCCTCTATTTGATAAAGTAACGATTCAGCTTGAAAATGGGCGGCAATGGGTCATTGAAGCGCAAAACAACAGCCCTGCCAATGTGTACAGTAAATCGGTCCACTGGAACCATACGCTTTGGGAGCACCATTCTTTGCCTCATGAAGAGATTATCAAAGGCGGCGTCCTGAGCTTCAGTATGTTTTCGGGTTAGCCCCAACATAAGAGCAATGCTAAGCAGTCCGGAATATTTCGGGCTGTTTTTGTTTTTTGGATGGAGTGAAATTGCTCTTTTTGGTCAAATCGTGAAATGGCAAACCATTTCGCAGCATTCCCGCCTGTTTTTTCAAAGGTAACATGTCTAATATCGAAGAGAATGAAAGCGCTTAATATGAGTGCAGAGAGGAGGAATCAACTTATGACTTTAAGACTTCATTCCAAAAGAAATCGACTTATCACTATTCTATTCGCCCTGATTGCGGGAAGCCTGCTGCTGATTGGCGCGATGAATGTGCAGGCTCCACAAGCAAAAGAATCACTTCTGACCCTTAACGGACAGGAGGTCACTGCAGCGGAGTTCAATTGGCATCTTCAAATGAATCGGGCACTGACTGCTGATTACTTCAAACAGACCTACGATGCCGACTACTCAGAGAAATTCTGGTCTACCGACTATTCCGGCGAAAAACCAATCCACAGGTGGATAAAAGAATCCCAGACGCAGCTACTGACGAAGCGGATGGAGTTGCAGCTTGCTCAAGAAGCAGGAGTGGTATCGGATATCAGCTTTAAAGGTTTTCTAAAAGGAATGGGGCACGAGAATCAACGGAGGAGTCAGGCGGTAGCGAATAAGGAAGTGGTGTATGGTCCTCTTCATCTGGAAGCGCAGGCCTATTACAGTTATTACATGAGCAACCTTGAGGATGCCACGATTGAGGCAATGCGCAGCAACGGAGGTATCGTGATTTCAGATGAACAGGTAAGGCTGGAATATGAAGCAAATCTAGCTGCTAAATATTCTCGGCCGGGAGCTATACGTCTTGAATGGGCGTCACTGCCTTTTGGTCCGGAAACAGAATACAAAGATCAGCAGAAGGCCTTGGAGAAAATGGAATTGCTCCGGGCAGCAGTAATAGCAGCAGAAATAAGATCAGACACAGGCATCCATCAGCAGGCAAAAGAGCTGGGTATAAACGTGGGCGAAGTCAAAATAACAAGTGCTTCCCGACGAACAGCAGCGCTGGAAAATCCTAAGGTATTGCTTGCAGCAGAGCAGCTTGCACCTGGACAGATTAGTGGCTTGTTTGCTGAAAATGGGGCTATTCATCTACTTTACTGTCTATCGATAGAGGATGCAGGAGTTGAACCTTTCGATCAAGTGAAGGATGCTATCACGCTTCATTTGGCGCAGCAAAAATTTAGATCCATGGTGGACGATAAGTTAGGCAAAGCTATCGCAGAATGGAATTACCCGATGGCCGAAAGACTCGCAAACCAAGCCAATCAATAAATATTCAAGGGGGAATCCTACAACAATGTTAAAAAAACTCGCAAAATCACTGCTAATGATAATGCTGATCTTCACGACAGTGTTCCCTGTAATGGGTGCTTCTGCCCATGCTGAAGAGACGTATGCCGATGATTTCTCTGCTCTGCCAGCAGCGGAGCTGCGTTCGGAGAATTGGTTGATTGACAGCAGCAATCCTCAATTCTTCGGCGGAGATGCTACGCGGTTGGTCAGGACATCCACGGATACCGGTTATGCCGTTTATTCATTAACAGGAATTCAGTCGTTTACGCTTCAGGCCTATTATTTCTCTGGCTCAACCGCCGTAATCAAGTTCTACGGATCGGGCGATGCGACAGCGTGGACGGAGCTTCCGTCCATTAATGACAGTCCTACAGCAACCGGTTCTGGTTGGTATGGAACAATATACACGCCCGCAGGTGCACTTCCGAATGATATCAATTATCTCAAAATCGAGATCAGCGGCGACCTCGACACCTGGCTGATGCAGCTCGGACACCTTACAATTTCCAATGTATCACGTGCACCCCAAACGATTAACGATGAGCTTGATGACGTTTCACAGCTCTATGCATTTAGTACAAATTGGTCTTTAGATACAAGCAATCCCGCTTTTTTTGGTGGAGATCATTCTCGTGCGGTGAGAACAGCAGATTCGGCAGAATCACTTGTGTACCATTTGCATAATTTGCAGCATTTCATCGTCCGTCTGCATTCCTTTGCCGGGTCTAGCGGAAGCATCAAGTTCTATGGATCGGCGGATGCATCCACCTGGACAGAGATTTCAGCAATACATGAAGCTCCACAATCTACAGGAGATGCAGCTTGGACCGGGACGAATTATACCCCAGCACAAGGGATTCCTTCCGGCATTCATTATTTAAAAATAGAGCTCAGCGGCGATTCCGCCCCTTGGCTGATGCAGCTAGGATCGGTCTCCTTGTCCAACCGCTTGCCTGGAGATGGAGGGAACAGCGGTGGAGACGGAGATTATTACGTCGATTCATTTGCAGGCAGCGACAGCAATGATGGAAAAACACCTGAGACAGCCTGGAGGACCTTCTCTGTAGTTAACCAGACTACCTTTGATGCTGGAGACCGAATTTTGTTAAAGAAGGGTGGAATCTGGAACGAACAATTATATCCTAAGGGTAGCGGAACAGACGATAAACCGATAACAATCACTTCCTATGGCAGCGGAAGTAAACCGACTATCAATGGTGGAGGCATGGCCGGAGCAGCTGTATACCTGCGTAATGCCTCAAACTGGGTAATTCGGGATCTTGAGGTTACTAATTATGCTTCCGAGAGAGGAACGGTTTACCGGGAAGGCATAATGGTGGAGAACGCAAACGGAGGAACTTTAAGAAATATCCGCATCCAGGATAACTATGTTCATGATGTATCAAGCAGCTTCCGTTATCCGACAGTTTCCGGTGCAGAAGGTGGTCCACATGCGTTCGGTGGAATCTCCTTATATGTGGGCGGAACGACGGGCACGGACAAATTTGATGGGGTATGGATCGAAGGTAACACGGTCGAACGAATTGGACGGACAGGAATTGTGGTATGGGATCAGCGTTTCAACGGAGCCGACTATGCTACGGTCAATGTTACGATCCGCGGAAATTATGTCAAACAAGCAGACAGCGACGGCATCCTCACCTTCGGTGCGGACGGAGCGTTAATTGAGCATAACATAGCAGAAGAAGGTGGGAACTACTCCGAAGAAGGCGAGTTTAACGGCTCAGCCGCAATCTGGCCGACCCGGGGCAAGAATAATATCGTGCAGTTTAATGAGTCCTTTAACACAAATAAACCAGAGGGAGATGGACAGGGCTTCAATCTGGATATCGATACTATGGACAGTGTAGTTCAATATAATTACAGCCATGGCAATAAGGGCGGATTCATGCTTTTTGTCGATGCCCGTTTAACTCCAGGAGTGTTTACCGGCTCCTCTAACAATGTAGTCAGATACAACATCAGCCAGAATGATCTGACGCATACGTTTAATTTTGCAGGCGGGGTTACGCCGGATACGCAAATCTATAACAATACGATCTATATCGGCACTGGGCAAAACACCAAAATAATCGACCATGAATGGGACGACGCGGGAAATATCAACGCTCCCTATACGTTCAGGAACAATCTGGTCTACAACCTTGGACAGGGAGGTTATAATCTGCCCGGGGTAAATGGCAGCTTCGACCACAACCTGTTGTATGGAAATCATCCAGTAAGCGAGCCGGAAAATACGAATCCCGTCACAGCGAATCCGCTCTTGGTTGCTCAGGGCAGCGGTGGAATTGGCTGGAATACAGTGAACGGTTACAAACTGAGAGAAGGTTCTCCTGCACTTGGTGCTGGTGCTATTATTGCAGATAATGGCGGTCGGGACTATTGGGGAAATGCTGTTTCTGCAGAAAATCCACCGAATATCGGAGCCTATAATGGACCCGGACTTGATCCTGCCACACTGCCTGAAGCACCTGTAGATGATCTGCGATTATATTTTCAAGGCTTAAAAATTGCTCCTCATATTACAGATGGTAGAAACGGAGGCATATCCCTTCAACTTCAGTTTACAAACAGTTCTGGAGTAGACCCTCTGAGAATTAACAAAATTTCCTGGAAAATAGGGGAAGGAAGTGGCCAACTCAGCGGTAGCGAGTCGCAACTAGCCGAAATCGCTCCGAATAGCGGATTTACTTATCCAATTCCTTTGCCGGGATTCTCTGAAAGCGTTAAATATCCACTAGAGTTGACAGTTGACCTTGAAGGTTATGAGACAGTTCACCTCAAGCAAAACATAGATATTAACCGGATGCAGCATCAGTTAGACACAGGAACGCCCACGCTGATTGATCTTGCAGACGGAACCCCTTTGTTGAGCGGGTATAACGGTGTGGAAGATCTTAGCGGCACAGCACAACTCCGCTGGGATGCAGATCACATTTATTTAACCGCCGACATCCGTGATGATGTATTCAGCCATAACGCTTCCGGGATTAATATTTGGCAAAATGACAGTATTCAATTCAGCCTTGCTCCCGGTGTACCGGGCGATAGCCAATCCTGGTACGAATATGGAATATCGCAGACGCCAGAGGGACCACAAATTTACCGTTGGCTGTCTATGAAGGGAGCCGCTACCGGAGTGTTGACCAAGGGAACACTAAGTGTAACCCGAAATGAAGCGACTAAGATTACCTCATATGCACTGGCACTGCCGTGGAGCGAAGTAAGTCCAATTCGAGGAGCGGGAGGCAATGTCTTGAGCTTCTCGATGTTGGTCAACGATAATGATGGTGAGGGCCGAAAAGGGTATATTGAGTGGGGATCAGGCATTGGCGCTGCGAAGGATCCGGCACTTTTCCGCACCTTCCAGCTTATGAATGTCGAAGATGAGGAGGAGACACAACCGAGTGATAATGCTGATTTAAGCCTTTTGAGTATAGAGGGTTCAGAAATTCCCGGGTTTGACCGGAACACACTCACCTATACAATAAATGTACCCTTTTCAAAAACAGCCGTGACTGTAACAGGGATACCTCTAGATCCGAAAGCCAAATTAACAGTAACTGGCGGAAGTGAACTTAAGGTAGGAGAAAATAGCGTCGATATCAAAGTTACGGCTGCAAACGAAACAACAACAAAGACCTACACTTTGAAAGTGGTACGGAGTGAAGACCACGGGAGAACGGATACCCCCAGCAGTTCGTCTGGCAACAATAATGGCGGGAACAATAGTAACAGTGGAGGGAAAATAGTTAATCCAGTGAATATAATCTCAGCCGGCCGTATTCAGATTCAGGCTTCACCTGATACTGAAGGAATACGCCTTGCACAGCTTCCTACTGGAGAAATTCAAAAAGCGATGAAGGGTGTGCAAGATGGTGCATTGGTACTTGAGCTTACTAAATTAGATGCCACAGCTAAGGGTGTAACCTTTCAATTGCCCGTTACCGAACTGAAAGATAATGTTACCTCTCTTACAATAAAAGCAGGTGCAACCACCGTAACGTTCCCAATTGACAAGATGGGTAGCAATATTCCGGAGGGTTCCAAGCAGTTGGAGCTGTCCATTCATTTTGTTGATCCTTCAACCCTTTCTGTTGCATTAAAAGAGAAAGGGAAAACGCATGCCGTGTACCGGATCTCCTTGATGGTTGATGGAAAGCAAATAGAAACATTAAGTCAATCTGCGGCAATGAAGGTATCGTTTGGATATAAATTGAATCCAAGTGAAGCGCCGAATCAAGCCATCGTCTATTCTATTACCCGCGAGGGGCTGGCGGAAGTGGTCAAGAACTCCAAATACGTTTCAGGTACAGAGAGCATCACCTTCACAACCCGGAACTTCGGATTATACGCTGCAGCGAATGGAGATATACACTTCTCTGATGTCAATTCGGACTTCGCTGCTATCCTTGAAGCGTTGGCATCTCGTGATTTGGTGCACGGCACAGGCGATGGCAAATATGAGCCTGCCCGCCAAATCACAAGAGCGGAGTTTGTTCAACTGCTGGTATCGGCACTGGACCTTCAGGCTGAGAACAGCAATACTTTCGAAGATGTGAGTCCAGACGCTTGGTATTACCAAGCTGTCTCAACAGCTCAGGCACTGAAGCTGGTTAACGGTCGCAGCGAAGGCTTATTTGGCGCAAAAGAACCGATTACTCGCCAAGAAATGGCTGTTATTTTGTTTCGCGCTCGGAGTTTAGCTGCTCTTCAGCCGGATTACTCCAGCAAAACCGTAGTATTTGCTGATCAGAAGCAAATCGGAGCTTATGCCAGGGAAGCAGTTGAGTACCTGCAGCAGTCAGGGATAATCAATGGTTATTCCGACGGAACCTTCAGACCACTGAATCTAACCACCCGTGCGGAGGCTGCTGCTTTGATTTATAGAATTATGGGATTGTAATCATCACAAAAGAGCTGGAGCCTACTGTATTTGGCTCCAGCTCTTTTTCTTGCATGTATAAGAAATTATTCCTTCAGGCTGGCCACACAACATATCTCATGTCCGCGACGTTCGCCTTGCCATTTGGCCAATAATGCCATTCGCTCTACAAATGGAGTATTCGGCCCATAGTGAGGATGTGCATCGATCAATACATCCGAAACAGAGACCAGCTGCCGCGTGAATATCGAAATGATCTCAAATCCAGCCTGATTGAGTAATTCACGCACATTAGCGTCCGTGTAATGATACAGGTGATCGGGTTCAATAAATAACGGTGATTCAGGTCCGTAGACTTCGTTGGTTAATGAATGGCTGTTAGGAATACTGAAATATATTTTCCCTTGCGTTGTCAAAAGATTACGAATATCCTTCAAAAATGCAAATGGATCGGAAATATGCTCAAGCACATGCCAGAACACTACCGCATCATAACGAGTAAGATCAGGATTTTCAGCCGAGTCATCGTCTTGGGTGCTTTTCCATTCATCTTTAACCAGATCCACACCGTATTTATATTTGGCATAGGCTCGTGACATTTGTGAGGGTTCAATGCCAACCGCTCTCCAGCCGCTATTTCCAGCAGCATGTAAAAATTCACCTGTTCCAGAGCCAATCTCTAGCAATGCTCCTTTTTCTGGACTGAACATTTCCAGCAGCATTAAATTAAACAGAGCATGGTCGGAATAGGTAGCTTGAGCATATTTTTCACGCGTTGCAATCCATTCTGTATTATAAATATCTGCGATTAAGCCGGTTGTATCAACCTCCGCAATATTCGCTCTAAAGATAAGACCACAGTTGCTACACCGCATTAACGTAAACGAATGATACTCATGGAATACGGTGATAGCTGGGGCAGGGCCACACAAAATACATTGCATATAAAATACACCTCCGTTAATCGTTTCACATATTCCTCCCAGGCCACTAGCTGGGGTTAGGCATCATAGTTCAATTGAAGTGCTTGGAGTGGGTTTTATTTCTTTCATTCTATTATCAATCTCGATAGAATATGCTCGTCACACTGATCCTAAATAAGGTCAAACTTCAATAGATTTATAGTATAGCTTTCTAGGACTTTATATTAGGTGGAGCGGATATTGGGAATCCTTCTGTTGTCGATGCGCATGATTGTAAAGGATGAAGAAGCAAGCATTGTTACAATCCATGATTACGCCAAAAGATTGTTGGCTTCGGAAATGCCTGTTAATATTGGAAATAGAATCATCTCTTAGATTGGAGAGTCAATGATATGAAGGTCATTATTTTTGGAGCTACAGGTATGGTTGGTCAAAGCGCGTTGCGTGAATGTTTGATGGATGGTAGAGTTCAAGAAATACTTACGATTGGGCGTAAAAAGACAGAGCATCAACATACAAAACTAAGACAAATTCAACTATCCAATGTAGCTGAATTATCAAGTATAGAACATGAAATCACAGGTTATGATGCATGCTTTTTCTGCCTTGGGGTTTCCTCTGCTGGTATGAAGGAAGATGAATTATGATATCGCGCTATCCGCCGGAACAACATTAGCAAGATTGAACCCTCAAATGACCTTTATATATGTTTCTGGAAGTGGGACGGATAGTTCGGAAAAAGAACGCTCTATGTGGGCGAGAGTGAAAGGGAAGACAGAAAACGATCTGTTGAAGCTACCTTTTAAGGACGCATATATGTTCAGACCAGGTGTAATTCTACCCCTATATGGCATACAATCCAAAACAAAAGTGTATCAGATTTTTTATGATGTGATGAAGCCACTTTATCCCTTGCTAAAGAAGTTAAACAGTGTCATTTCATCGGAACAATTGGGACGAGCTATGATTCAGGTAACGATTAACGGTTATCCAAGACCCAGAATAGAAAGCAATGAGCTCAAATCCATGATCAGGAGATTAAATCAATGAACATTATCATTAGACAAGAAAAAGCTCAAGATATTAACGAAGTCTACCATGTAGTCCAAAAATCATTTGAAAATGCGGAACATTCAGATCATGATGAGCACAATTTGGTAAATAGACTAAGGAGCTCGACAAAGTTTATTCCGAAGTTATCTCTTGTAGCTGAATATGAGAATAAGATCGTCGGTCATATCCTTTTTACAGAAATTCTAGTGGGTGATCAAACTCTGGTTGCGCTTGCACCTGTTGCAGTACTACCAGAAATGCAAAGCAAGGGCATAGGGAAGCTACTGATTACTGAAGGCCACAAAATCGCAACACAGCTTGGATATAATGGCTCTGTCGTTTTGGGTCATGATAAGTATTATCCGAAGTTTGGTTATAAAAAAGCTAGTCAATTTGGTATAGAAGCACCTTTCGAAGTTTCAGACGATAATTTTATGGCCGTTGAGCTTATAGATGACGGTCTCTCAGATGTCCATGGCGTTGTCGAATACGCTAAAGAATTTTTTGAAATTAGATAAACGTAAAAAAGTGGAGCAAATGCTACGGCAGTTGCTCCACTTTTTTATTTGTTTACAGGATCAATTAACACCTTTAAAAAAAGGATTGTGAAATATCGAGACTGAAAACGGCTTGACGAACGACACTATCCTGTATAAAATGAAGCAGTGATTTAGTAAATTAGTAAATAAGTAAATTAGTAAATAGGAGTGGTGCAATGAAAATACCAACAACGTTTAAACATAATCCTGTTGTCATGTTGGAGAGTTTTGAGAAGGTGTAAAAAATAGTAAAGGATATGGGGAATTAAAATGTTTTCTAATCGTTATGTTCGAACAATTATCCTCTCCCGTGTGTTATTGCAGCTCGGAATATGGATCCGGAATTATGCCGTCCTTCTTTATGTATCTGAATTGACGAATAATAATCCGGTAGATGTATCTCTGATATCGGTTGCCGAATTTGCACCGATCTTTCTTTTTGGTCTTATTGGTGGGACCTTTGCCGACCGATGGCGGCCGAAGAGAACCATGGTATGGAGCGATTTGTTATCTGGCTTGTCCGTCGGGGTGGTGCTGATTGCGGTCATGAATGGCGAATGGATTGCGCTTCTTATCGGATCTTTTGTATCTGCCAGCTTATCTCAATTTTCTCAGCCTTCGGCGATGAAACTGTACAAGAGACATGTGCCAGCTGAACAGCTGCAAGGCGTTATGGCGATGTCCCAAACCCTTGTCGCTGTCTTTACGGTTTTGGGACCCGTTATCGGTACGTTTATTTTTATTAAGTTTGGAATTCACGTATCTCTGATCCTGACAGCCGTTATGTTTCTGGGCTCTTCGCTTATATTGTCTTCCCTTCCTCGGGATGAAGAAGAACCGAAGTCAGATAAAGCCAGCGGCTTCATCAAAGAGTTAACGGCTGGCTTGCGTTACATCGGGTCGAGTAAACCCTTAAGAACACTTAGTTTAACTTTCTCGGCGGTGGGTTTGGCATCAGGACTAACTCAGCCGCTTCAGATTTTTCTTGTCATCGAGAACTTAGGTAAGGACAAACAATTTCTTCAGTGGCTTGTGATGGCTAGTGGGGCAGCCATGTTAGTAGGCGGAGCTGCAATAATCGGGATAGCCAAAAAAGTAAGGCCACAGCTATTGCTTTTGATAGGCTTACTCGTCAATGCCGTCTGTACGGTTGGAATGGGTGCTTCTAAGCAAATTTGGCTGACGATTATTTTCTTGGTGATCAGTGGTTTGTTTTACCCTTGCATTCAAGGAGGGATTCAGACACTTCTTGTGCGAAATACCGAAGGGGCCTTTATTGGCCGAGTTTCAGGAGCAATCATGCCTATTTTTATGGGAATGATGGTGGTTGGCATGTTCATTTCCGGCTACCTAAAGGATACGTTCTCCTTGATGGGCGTATTTATGGCGAGTGGTGTATTTGTGATTATTGGTGCGCTTTTTCTGCTTCCTATTGTGGTTAAGAAAAGAAGTAAAGTGGAGCTGGAATCGCTGGGAAAATGAAAATCCAACTACAATTTCCATGAATTTATTATCTACGATAAGGAGAGAAAGATATGGATATGAATAAACGCAAAGAGCTGATCGAGGAGTACAAACAAATTAAGATTTATATGGGTGTTGCTCAAATCAAAAACCAAATCAACGGCAAAATATTTATCGACAGCTATCCTAATTTGAAAAACAAATGGCTTACCCTGCAAATGCAGTTGGATTCAGGGAGATTTGCAAATGCCCAGCTCCAGAAGGATTGGAAAGAATTCGGTGCGGATGCGTTCACCTATGAGGTACTAGAACAGAAGGAGATAGATAAGGTAACTGATATGCGCTGGGAACGGAAGAAAATCTTAAAGCCATGGTTAGAGAAGTTACAGCCCTACGGAGATACAGGTTATAACAAACCACGAATTGACTAACGATGAAATCCAAGATAAGATGAAACCGTCGTTTAGTAAATTAGTAAAATAGTAACTGGAAGGAAGAAAAAAAACATGAAAATACCTACAACTTTAAAACATAAGCCTGTTGTCGTATCGGAGAATTATGAGAAGGTTGACGGCCGAATGGCTGGAAACACAGATGCTAAAGGTCTTTCCTTAGGATTGGCGCAGTGGAATGATAGAGGAAAGGTCGATATTTCGGCTAAGGTATGGAGATATACCGGGGAAAAATGGTCCAGACAATCGGAAGAACTGCCTCTTCATCGCGTGCTTGATTTGTCCATTTTAATTTGCCGGTCGTTGGAACATTTCCGTGAAGCATATAGATATGAGAATTTATATGACCCGGAGCAGCCCGTCATCGACAGAGTTGGACTGCAAGGGGATGCCATGACTGTGTCAGTATGTACGGATAATGAGCGAATTAATGAAGATATTAAGCTGTTCAATCAAGCTCTAAGTGATGACGATGAAATGATCGGTGAGCGTCTGAGCACGTTATCCAAAATATTGAAGGATATGGGATATTAAACAGAAAGTGGCCGTCAATCGGGGCTAAGAAGCCTTCGTGACTGCCACTTTTTATTATAATCAGCATATATACTGCCAGGACAAAAAGTAAGTCATAAAAAACAAATGATAGCTATAGTCAATTTTCCTCTGCGACGAATAGCAGGCTTTAAATCAGAGGTATTAGTTCTTGGAGGTGTACCGGAACAGGTAGACGTCATTCTATTGAAGTGGTTTTATGTTGATTAACGCAAAGAGGAGTTGTTGTGATTCCAAAGCCTGTCCGGGAAGAAAGCCTGTTCTTTTCACATTGAGATCCTGTAATGGTAAAAGCGTTAAGTACTAAGAAGCTGGATATCTAATTTTTCTTAGGATCTTGTTGGTTTTGATAAAAGATGGGTTAACCATAATTAAGGGGTTAACCCATCTTTTATTTATAAGAACACCCTTAGCCTTGTACAGTTCATTCTATTTTGGAGGTTTAAGAATAAAGGCAGCTAAAATTTGTGAATTTCGCATTATAATCTTGGTCTTCTCCAGTGGCGTACAAACCAATAAGCACACCTGTGAACCCTCCGGCTATTTCAGAGGATAGATATTTGGTTTGCGCAGCTCCGAGTAAGATCTCAGTACCATCTACCTGGATATAAAAGTGATAATGTGTTGGACTGCTTTTGATAATTAATGAAGCATGGTTGCACTGACTTATATTTTTTGTTTTTTCAATGGATTTGATATCTCCGATATTCAGCCGTTCGATAATCTCATAACCCTCTGGATGTTTACGCAAGGCCAAGTCATAATGGTGATTTTCGTCCATGTAAAGTGTAATTCCGGCTTCACCATTCGTAAGGCTGACTTCGCATGAAATAATCGCGTTAAAGTCTTTTTGACGAATACCAATAAATGTCGGGGTAGCCGGGATATCTAACGTTACAGCAGTTCCTTTAAGCTTTATTTTATCAGCTTCTAACCTATAATTTTCTGTAACCGGGTGACGCAGGTAACACCAGTCCAAATTCCAATCTGTGTTCTCGAACGTAAAGACTCTTTTCTCCTGCTGAATGACTTTGTCCGCAATACGATCAGTCTCGAAACTTATAAGAGTGGTACCTTCATGACCTGCTGTAAACCATCCCTCCTCGCCAAAGGTAATCGGAGTTAGAAAAACCTCGCGCCCCAAATGGTGATAGGTAAGATACTGACCAGTCTGCCGGAATCCAAGATGTAACAGCCACCAATCCCCCTCATGGTCTTGTACCAAATCTCCATGTCCAACTCCCTGAAGCTCGTAACCGCCTAAATTTCGATTAGTCAATACGGGGTTATGCGGGTAGGCTTCGAATGGACCAGTAGGAGAATTTCCCCTTGCATAAGTAACCATATGCCCATATTCGGTTCCGCCCTCAGCTGCTAGCAGATAGTATTGTCCATTAATTTTGTATAAATGAGGACTCTCCAAATAACGCCCACCGGATCCTTGCCAGATTGAACGGCTTGGCGACAGCTTCTGCCCGGTTTCAATTTCAATTTCACATTGGACTATACCATTAACTCCGTAATCGTCTGTCCCATTACTCATGAAATATGTTTTGCCGTCTTCAAAATACAAATCTGGATCAATACCGCCTTGATTTACATTAATCGGATCAGACCATTCGCCGTAAATATTGTCAGTCCAGACATAGAAGTTCTGGCGCAAAGTGTCATTAGTGGTCGTCATGTAGAATCGTCCATTATTGTACCGCAGGGTGGGGGCGAATACACCACCGGAGCTGTCCACAATATCCAGTTGAATCTGGTTCTTTCGGGTTAAGCAATGACCGATTTGGGTCCAATTAATTAAATCTTTACTTTCAAAAATCGGAACACCGGGAAAATATTGAAAGGAACTGCAAACCAAATAATAAGTGTCTTCAACTTTACATGCACTGGGATCAGGATAAAACCCTTTGATCACCGGATTATTGTATTTCATTTCTCCACCTCATTAATAAATTCATATAAATAAGAATTCAATATATTTAACTACTAAGAAAATTAAACACTATTGCTTATAGGTTTTCAATGAATCAGGGTTGAAGATATACGTTATATTTATTAAATTAATATATATGTAATTTCAATAAGCACAGGTCAGGTGATTATGATGATGATCAAAGCAAACGGCGAAGCAAAATTCATGGCGTTATATGAAGCGCTGGCAAGCGAAGTCAGATGGAGGATTATGAGCCTTATTGCTGATAATGAAATGAATGTGAAGGAGATTGCGGCTAAGTTAGAGCTTAGCCCTTCCATAGTCACTATGCATATCCGAAAGCTCGAACAAGCTGGACTTACAGGAAGCCACAGGGTACGCCTAAACGGAGGAACGCACAAAATGTGTTTCCTTAAACAAAAAAGAGTTGAAATCGAACTCCCCACTGCCACTCAAACCCCGAGGATCAGAGAGCAGACCATTTCAGTCGGTCATTATACCTCATTTGATGTCCATCCTACATGTGGTCTTGGGACACAAGAGAAAGAAATTGGGGTTTGGGACGATCCCCGATATTTTCTCGATCCCGAGCGGGTCAACGCTGGCATTTTGTGGTTTGGGAGAGGTTACGTAGAGTACAAAACGCCTAACTACTTACTTGCCGGTCAAATGCCCGAGGCCATCGAGATTTCAATGGAAATTGCTTCTGAAGCGCCAGGCTTGAGAGATCATTGGCCTTCGGATATTGAGTTCTTTTTTAACGGTGTAAAGCTTGGAACTTGGACCAGTCCAGCAGACTTTGGAAGAGCGGCACGAGGCATATATACTCCGGATTGGTGGCATCGGAATGTAAATCAATACGGGTTATTGAAGACGATCCGCATTGACACTTCGGGCACATTTATTGATGAAGAAAGGATGTCGGACATTACTGTCGCAGATATTTTGCTACGGGAACAATTCTGGACGCTTCGGTTCGCAGTTGACGAGAAGGCTGTTAATGTTGGTGGTTTGACACTTTATGGGGCTGGATTCGGTAACCATGACCAAGATATTTTAATTCGTGTGTACCTAGGAACGATGACCTAATGAAGCAGGATATTTCAGTTATAGTTGTTTTCTCCATCCAGTTTATCAGCTGGAACTGGTAAACTATCCATATATTGAAGAAGTTGAGAGGAGAGATATTCTGAATTATAACGAGGTTATTAAAATCGCTGATACACACTTACTTCCATTAGTGATGGAATTGTACGGATTGGAAGGTTATGAAATCAGGCTTATCAATGCACATAAAGGAGGACGGAATATCGCATATAACTGTGATAAAGCTGATTCTGAAGCAAAAATAATCAGAATTGCCTTCTTAAGTGACAGAAGCCGAGAAGATATTTTGGGTGAAGTGGAATATATCAGGTATTTGTACGAGCATGGCGGCAGTGTTTCGAATGTAGTCAACTCCCAGAAGGGGAACCTGTTGGAAACGATCACTCTTAATAATCATACCTTTTTTGTCTGCTTGTTTGAAAAGGCCAAGGGGAGCATGCTCGTGGAAAATCATTATCGGTATCGGGAAGGCGTTCCTATTACTGAATACTATTATAACTGCGGCAAAGTCCTTGGGAAAATGCATCACTTATCGAAGGGATATACGCCTGTCCATTCTCGGTATAATTTTTTTGATAAATACAATGCCGATTATATAGATAAGCTAATACCTGACTCGTTATCTCTGCTGAAGGAGAAGCTGGTAGATCTCCTTACAACCTTAGAAGGGATGGACAGGAATCACGAGTCTTTTGGGATGGTACATTTTGATTACTGCGATGGGAATTATATGATCGATTTTGATACAGGGCAAATAACTGTTTTTGATTTCGATAATTCCTGCTTTTGTTGGTATATGTATGACCTGGCAAATCTCTGGACACTTGGAGTGGGCTGGATACAATTTGAACTAGACGTCTTTAAACGCAAAAAGTTTATGGATGATTATTTTAAAACAGTGCTTGAGGGCTACAGATCCGAGACCAGGATCGAAGATTCGATGTTAGACACATTGCCATTATTTATCCAAGTAACCCTCATGGAAAACATTGTTGATGCATTCGAGGTAATGCGGAACAATGGTGAAGAGCCGGAATGCGATGAAGAGCTGTCATATCGTATAAAATGTCTAGAAGACGATATCCCATATGTAGGATTTTTCCATGAATTTTACTCATGTGATGAACCCTTTGAGTATGAGGAACGAGATATTTAGGAAGATGGTGTTTTTGATATGCTGCGGATAATTTCATAGTAGACTCGAATAAGCAGGAGTTGGAGTAAAATGACTTACGAAAAACCGGAATTGACCATGAGTGAAATTGAAAAAGTACTGTGGAATCATCTTGGACAGGGAGCGGCTGAGATTACACCGTTGTCTGGCGGCAACATTAGCAACGTGTTTTCATTTATTTTAGAAGGAAAAGACTATGTTGTGAAATTCAGCGATTTGGAACGAGCATATGAGACCGAACAATTTGTATCCAATTTGATACTCGATCAAGGTATTCCTTTCCCAAAATGTTTGGGGTTAGGGAGGACTAATCAGTTAACCTATTTGATCATGGAGCGAATGGAAGGTCGCAATCTATCCGATTTTACAGCAGAGGAACAAACCCGTCTGATGCCAGAAATTATCGGCATTTTAACAAGAATGGCCGAAACGGATATTGGTGGAACTAACGGGTATGGTTGGATCGGACCAGATGGTAATGGCTCCTATTCATCTTGGAAAGACTTCGTCATTGCCGTAAATGCGGAAGATCAGACGGGGACATTCTGGGAGAATTGGCATGAACTCTTCCGCACGTCTTGCTTGGAGAGAGAAGTATACGAAGAAATCTATAGTCGTTTGATGACATACGTACCCTATAATGAATTTAATAGAAGCTTTATACACGGAGATTTTCAACAGTGGAATATTTTGTCCAACGGAACACGAATTTCCGGCATTATTGATGGAAATTGCATGTATGGCGATTCTCTCATAGACCTTGCGATTCTCGACAAGCATATGCCTTGGTGTGATGTCATTAACGCGTATCAAAACTATCAAGAGAAAGCTAGAATAGTGACCCCGAATTTTGAGGAGCGGCTAATCGGCGCCTATTATTTTAAGGGACTCGATGGACTTCGTTTCTATGCTAAGATGGGCTGGACAGATGCTTATCAGGACACACGGCATTTTCTTTTAAACCTGAAAGCTTAATAACAGAACGCTTTACATTTGAATGGATACAAGGTAAACACTTCAGTATAAATTGATTTCATGTAAGATGACCAAATCATATACATATACTAGCCGCATAGTTGCGGCTTTTTGTATATAAATATCAAATTTCTAATTACTACTAGGATTATTGATCCTAGAAATGATGCTTGTTATAGAGCTTCAGGCTTACAATCTGTAATATTTGCACCTGGACTTGTCATTAATCCACTATCTAGAGCTTTGTCCAACTTGATAAAATGTAAGCGCAATCATAAAATTATCGATTGGAGGAGTACGGCATGAAAAAGATTGGTGCAGGTTTTATATTCTTATTTGTGATGTGCGTAGCATTATCCACTACTGCGTTCGCTAAACAGCCTTATTCATCCTACTGGTTTCCAGAGCAATTGCTTCAGTGGAGTCCTGCATCCGACCCGGATGCGGTATTCAACCGAAGTACAATTCCGCTGCAAGACCGCTTTGTGACAGATGGAGTCAATGCTCATGCGACAAAAGCGCCAAAAGTTATGGCTTTATCAGCACTGAACTCTGGAACAAGTGGTGTGCCGTCACAGGGATCAGACAAATTTGGAGCTAATACGTTTACTTATTGGCAATATGTTGACAAGCTGGTTTATTGGGGCGGATCTGCCGGAGAAGGGATCATCGTACCGCCAAGTGCTGATACGATCGACGCAGCACATAAGAATGGCGTACCGATCGTCGGAACGGTGTTCTTCCCGCCAACTGTTTATGGAGGGAAATATGAATGGGTGAAGCAAATGCTTCAGCAGAACAGCGACGGTTCCTTTCCTGCTGCAGACAAGCTGATCCAGGTTGCGAAGTATTACGGATTTGACGGTTGGTTTATTAACCAGGAGACTGAAGGTGGAACACCGGCTGATGCACAGAAAATGAAAGCTTTCCTAAGTTATCTAGAATCGCATAAATCTGCATCTATGCAAATCGTATGGTACGACTCTATGACCAAGGAGGGCAGTATCAGTTGGCAAAATGCACTAAATGACAAGAACGCAATGTTTCTGCAAGACAATAATAAGAAAATATCAGACAATATGTTCCTGAACTTCTGGTGGAAAGATCTTAAAAGCTCAGCAGAGAAGGCCAAAAGTTTAGATAGAAGTCCGTATGACCTGTACGCAGGGATCGATGTTGAAGCCAAAGGCTACGATACGAATGTGAAATGGAATCTGCTGTTCCCGGATGGTCAACCTGCCGTCACTTCCCTTGGTATCTACCGTCCAGACTGGGCTTTTAACAGCGCAGAAAGCATGGAGGATTTCTTCGCACGCGAGAACAAATTCTGGGTGGGGCCAAACGGGAATCCAGGTAATACCGTTAGCGATCAGGCCTGGAAGGGGATCGCGAACGATGTGATAGAATCATCCCCTGTAAATAAGCTGCCTTTCATCACCAACTTCAATACTGGAAGCGGACAGAAATATTATGTCCGAGGGCAGCAGGTGCGAGATAAGGGATGGAACAACCGGAGCCTGCAAGATATTCTGCCAACATGGCGCTGGATCGCAGACAGCAAAGGTACTTCACTTACTCCGGAGCTTGATTGGTCCGATGCGTATTACGGTGGCAGTTCGCTGAAGGTATCAGGTGATCTGAGCCATAACAATGCGACACATCTAAAGCTCTATAAGACAGACCTTAAAATTGAAGCAAGTACAAAGCTTTCGATTACTTATAAAACGCTGAATAAGCCTAGCTTGAAGGTAGGTCTTGCTTTTGCAGACCAACCAGACCAATTCATCTTTCTTAACGTGAAGGATAAGACAGCCCCAGGCTGGACTACCGAAACTTTGAATTTGACCCCCTACAAAGGGAAACGAATCGTAGCATTGTCACTTTATTTTGATACCAAGGATACGATTAGTAATTATAGTATTCAAATTGGTCAGCTCTCCATCCAAAATGCCAACGACCCGGTTAAAACACTACCGGCTGTTCGCGATCTGAAGGTTACTCAATCCGATTTCCGCGATGGAATTTATGGAGATGCTAGATTAGAGTGGAAACCACTTGACCAGCAGGTGAAGCAATACGAAATCTATCGAGTACTGCCAGATGGTAGTGAGGTATTATTGGGCGCAACGCCAAATCATGTGTTTTACGTTCCTGAGATGAGAAGAATAGACAAAGAAACGCTCACAGCATTAAAGGTTGTTGCAATCAATGGAAGATACGAGCAAGGTCAGGCTTCCAGCGTGAAGATCAGCTGGCCAGCTTATCCGAAGCCGATTGCAGAGTTCAAGGCAGATCGGACCTTGGTAGCTCCAGGTGAGAGCGTAAACTTCACCGACCTGTCGACCGAAGTGACAGAAGAATGGTCATGGAGCTTCGAAAGCGGTAGCCCAGCTGTCAGCACATCGAAGAACCCGGTTGTAACGTTCAATCAGGAGGGCATATATAACGTGTCACTAACTGCAACCAACAGTTCGGGCCAAGACACAATTATGAAAAAGGCGCTCATTACAGTGAGTAAGGAAGCTGGTGCGGTGAAGAATTTAGCACTTGGAAAACCTGCAACAGCCGATCATGCATGCGGAGATAAGGAAGGCGCGCCAAACGCAGTTGACGGTAAAGTGACGGATAATAGCAAATGGTGTGCACTTGGAAATCTGCCTCATTGGCTACAAATCGATCTAGGAGCCGAGCATCAAATCAGCACTTTTATCATCAAGCATGCTCAGAGTGGAGGAGAATGGTCCGGGTTTAATACAAGCGATTATACCATTCAGGTGAGTAACGACGGAACGAACTGGACGGATGTTGTAAACGTGCAAGGAAACTCGGCAGCTGAGTCGACAGACGCGATTGCTTTGGTGAAAGCTCGCTATGTAAAATTAATAACTCTTAAGCCCTCACAAGGAGCCGATACAGCAGCACGAATTTATGAGTTTGAAGTCTATGGGTTGTAGTTCGGTTCGAACCATGATTTTTGAATAACAAAAAATAGCGGGAAACACAAAAAAGAACCTGAATAGCTTTCAGGTTCTTTTTTATTGCATATAAAAAGACACGATGATATAATCGGATCACGATTACAAAAAATATAAAGGCATAGATAATACATCTTATATTTATAATATACCATGCAGCTAAACTCTTGTCAAATTTTTTCTCATTTTAATGGTTAGGAGAGATATTGTATGCGTTCATTGGTTCTTGGTTTTCAGGAAATAGAAACCACACAGCTTTTGCACGTGGGCGGAAAAGGGTTGAATTTAGGGCGATTATCAACTATCGAAGGAATAAAAGTACCAGAAGGATTTTGTGTTACAACAGTGGGCTACCAAAAAGCCATCGAAAAGAACGAAAAGTATCATATTTTATTGGATCAACTATCCATGTTAAACGTAGACGATCGAGAGCAAATTGGTGAAATCAGTAAGAGGCTTCGACAACTCCTTATGGAAGTAGAAATTCCTTCCGATGTTGTGACAGCAGTTACTCACTATCTCTCCCAACTTGGTGAAGAACAGGCTTATGCAGTACGCTCTAGTGCAACTGCTGAAGATTTACCACATGCCTCTTTTGCCGGTCAACAGGACACCTATTTAAATATCATCGGAAGAGAAGCAATCATGCAGCATATAGGCAAATGTTGGGCATCTCTATTTACGGATCGCGCGGTAATCTACCGCATGCAAAATGGATTTAACCACAGACAGATATATTTATCTGTTATCGTGCAAAAGATGGTTTTCCCTCAGGCTTCAGGGATTTTATTCACAGCGGATCCGATCACTTCTAATCGAAAGCTGCTATCTATTAATGCCAGTTTTGGGCTTGGAGAAGCTCTGGTCTCTGGCTTGGTATCTGCCGATTGTTATAAAGTACAGGAAGAGGAAATCGTCGATATGATGATAGCCACCAAAAAATTGGCTATCTATGGATTAAAAGAAGGTGGAACAGAGACCCTGAAAATCGATCTCGATCAGCAAAAGACTCAAACCCTTTCCGAACAACAAATTTTACAACTGGCACGCATAGGTAGAGAGATTGAAACTTATTTTGGTTGTCCGCAAGATATCGAATGGTGTTTGGATCATGATACTTTTTATATTGTTCAGAGTCGGCCAATCACTACTTTATACCCGATCCCTGAAGTAAATGATCAAGAAAATCACGTTTACGTTTCTGTCGGTCATCAACAAATGATGACGGATCCCATGAAACCACTAGGATTGTCTTTTTACCTGTTAATCACTCCTGCACCCATGCGTAAGGCCGGTGGAAGGTTGTTTGTTGATGTTACACATATGCTGGCTTCACCTGTCAGCAGAGAAAATTTCATAAATACCCTTGGGAAATCCGATCCGCTCATAAAAGACGCATTTATGACCCTAATAGAACGAGAATATATAAAATCGTTACCAGATGATAGAAAAGAACAGAGTCCCGTTAATAGCAGTAAAGATAGTTCGTCAGAAGGTTTTCAAGCATTAATCGAAAATGATCCGGCAATCGTTTCTGATTTGATTAAGAACAGTCAAACGTCGATAGAAGAATTAAGACAAAACATCCGAACGAAATCAGGAGCAGATCTATTTGATTTTATTCTTGAAGATCTTCAGGAATTAAAGAAGTTCTTATCTGACCCACAAAGTACAAAGGTTTTTATGACTGCTATGAACGCTTCGTCATGGATTAATGAAAAAATGTACGAGTGGTTAGGTGAAAAAAACGCAGCAGATACGCTTTCTCAATCTGTTCCAAACAACATTACCTCGGAAATGGGTCTGGCGCTTTTGGATGTTGCAGATGTGATTCGTCCTTACCCGGAAACAGTTGATTATTTACAACATGTAAAAGATGATAATTTTTTGAATGAACTGGTTAAGTTTGATGGTGGACAGGCAACTCAAGATGCAATCTATGCTTATCTCAACAAATTCGGAATGCGATGTGCCGGTGAAATCGATATTTCGAGAACTCGTTGGAGTGAAAAGCCGATTACACTTGTCCCCATGATTCTCAGTAATATCAAAAACTTTGAGCCTAATGCTGGCAATCGGAAATTTGAGCAAGGCCGACAGGAGGCTTTAGAAAAAGAACAAGAGCTATTAGATCGATTGAAGCAATTACCGGATGGAGAACTAAAAGCTGAAGAGACAAAACGAGTAATCAGTTTTATCCGGAATTATATCGGTTACCGTGAATATCCAAAATACGGAATGATTAACCGCTACTTCATTTATAAGCAGGCTTTACTGAAAGAAGCCGAACAACTTGTACAAGCTAGTGTTATTCATGAAAAAGAAGATATATTCTATCTCACCTTTGAAGAACTTCACGAAGTCGTACGCACAAATAAACTGGATGATCAGATTATCAGTAAACGAAAAGACGATTACAATTTTTTTGAAAAACTTACTCCGCCACGTGTAATCACATCTGATGGTGAAATTATTACAGGTGAATACAAACGAGAAAATCTGCCAGACAAAGCGATTATAGGTCTCCCTGTTTCTACTGGAGTAATAGAGGGGCGAGCTCGTGTCATCTTAAACATGGAAGAGGCAGATCTGGAAGATGGCGATATATTAGTCACCGCCTTTACTGACCCTGGCTGGACATCATTGTTTGTATCTATTAAAGGCCTGGTCACCGAAGTTGGCGGACTGATGACCCATGGAGCCGTTATCGCTCGTGAATATGGCTTGCCAGCAGTTGTCGGAGTGGAAAATGCCACCAAGCTGATAAAAGACGGGCAACGAATTCGTGTGAATGGAACAGAAGGTTATATTGAAATATTGTAGAGGTATTTAAAAATAAAAATAATTATCGATGTTCTCTTTCGCTGGTCTGAAATTCGGTTTAATGTAGGAAAAGAAAGTAAATAATATGGGGATATGGACAACCTCCGGAAACAAAGCCAACTTATATTTGCAAAAGGAGAGTTCGAAGTAATATTCCTTGACGTGAATATTCTTCATGAGGTATATTTAAAAAGCAATAAATTATCCCGCTAAGAAGGAGAGTATAACTTATGATTAATAAAATTGGACAAATTATGTTATATGTAAATAACCAAGAGGAATCCAAAAAATTCTGGACAGAAAAGCTAGGATTTGAGGTGATTTTAGACGAAACAAATGGCCCTATGAGATTTATCGAGCTTGCTCCGAAAGGTGCAGCGACTAGCATTGTTCTTCATAATAAAGAGTTGGTTGCCCAAATGAATCCTGAAATGAATCTCGGAACACCTTCTTTAATGTTCTTTTCGGATAATTTTGATCAATTGAATCGAGAGTTGAAGGACAAAAATGTTACGGTTGGAGATATTGTAGAAATTCCCGGTGGAAGAGTATTCAATTTCGCAGACGGTGAAAATAACTACTTTGCGGTAATGGAAAAAGGACAATAAAATTGAGTGAACATGCAATAAGACTATAGTTAAATAAATTACGTCAGCAGCTAATCAAAATGATTAGCTGCTTTTTTATTCCCATTATGACCGTTATAAACTTCAAAATCTTACTTGTTAAGTAAAGAATATCATGTTATTCTGCAAATAAAGAGGAGATGATCAGATGTTTGAAAAGGGGTCGTTCCAACCCGTTCAAGCCACTAAGTTAGTGGACGATGTTGTTAATCAAATACAACAAAAAATTTCAACAGGAACAATCCTGCCAGGAGACAAATTACCTCCAGAACCTGAATTAATGCAATTATTTAATGTAGGGCGATCAACGATAAGAGAAGCAGTCCGTGTGTTAGTTCATGCTGGTCTATTGGAGAAAAAGCAGGGTTTTGGAACTTACTTAAAATCCAGTCCTATTATTCAAGAACCACTTACCCATCGTTTACTTCGTGCAGAATTGATTGAGGTCTTTGAAGCTCGAAAAATGATTGAATTAGAAATCGCAAGATTAGCAGCTCTACGGCATGATGACACTGACTTATTCAACATGCGAAAACATTTGGATACAAGAGATATGGCTCTAAAGCAGAATGATCGTGAACTGTATGCCAAATCGGATATAGAATTCCACATGGCTGTAGCGATGGCAAGTAAAAACGCTGTAATCATTGACTTATATAGAACGTTTACTCATATTTTGTCAGATGCAATGAGTAAATTAAACCGTAATTATAGTTCCCATGATCCTCAATCCGATTACCATGAACAAGTGTATGAATCTATTAAAAATGGGGATTCAGATCAAGCAGTACAATCGACGCTCAAAATTTTAAATGGAACACTTTCTGAGCTATAAGTTCAATATAGACATTCATGTAGAGGAGGAATTTGGGCATGATTATATCACTCAAAAATGTATCATGGCAACGTGATACAACAATGATCTTACGCGATATGAATTGGGAAGTGAAACAAGGGCAACACTGGTGTATCGTCGGACTAAACGGTTCAGGCAAGACGACGATGCTGAACGTAGTGAACGGCTATATATGGCCGACGACTGGTCAAGTCGAAGTGCTAGACCACCGCTTTGGCGATGTGGATCTTAGAGAGTTACGGAAGCGAATCGGTTGGGTCAGCACCTCGCTGCAACAGAAGCTATACGGCCACCAGACTGCGCTGACCATCGTCCTCAGCGGAAAATTCGCAACTATCGGTTTATACGACAAGACGAATGAAGAGGATCAAAAGCAAGCCGAGGAGCTGATGGAATTTCTAGACTGCTCTTCCTTAGCCGCTCGTACATACGATACCTTGTCGCAAGGTCAGCGTCAGAAAGTCCTCATTGCACGCGCACTTATGGCCAATCCAGATCTATTGATCCTTGATGAGCCTTGCACAGGACTCGATATTTTTGCCCGAGAACAGCTGTTGCAAATGATTGAGAAGATTACGAAGCAGCCCAACGGACCAACTTTGCTGTATGTAACGCATCATATCGAGGAGATAACACCATGCTTTACACATACTTTGCTGGTGAAGAACGGAGAAATCTATAAAGGGGATGAGACAGAAAACTGCTTGCAGTCGGATGTGTTGAGCGATTTCTTTGATACTCCTGTTGAAGTTCAGGAGCATCACAATCGTAAGTGGCTTACACTTGCCGGTGATAACTAGGATAGGTTGCATGTCCATCTTATAAAACAACAAAAGCTGCTGAGCAATTGCTTAGCAGCTTTTGTTGTTTTTGAGCTAAATTTTAACACTGACTTCTCCATTTGAAAGATATTCCTCGTCACCATTTTCATATCTGACTTTCAGATGGCAATCGTTATCGATATCAATGGCTGTTGCCTTAAGCTGTTCATTATTCTTTATCACTGTTACGGGTTTTCCAAGTGAAATTAACCGTTTTCTATATTCGGTAAGAAACAATCTGTCCGTTAATTGCTCATAATATCTCATGAAATTGTTCAGTACTTCTGCTACCAGTCGGTTGCGGAGATCACCATAAGAATTGTTTTCAGAAATTACAGTTGTTGCAATCTCGGTAAGGTCGTTAGGAAAGCCGTCGAACGGTAGCGCTACATTGATACCAATACCAAGAACGGCATAATCAAGCCAGCCGTTTTCCAGTGACACGGATGCTTCAGTAAGAATCCCACACACCTTTTTACCTTCCATGAAGACATCATTCACCCATTTAATCTGCGTTTCTTTACCGGATACGCTCTCGATGGAAAGGGCGACTGCAACAGCGGCGCAAGTGGTCAGCAGAGCGGAATCTGTTGCTGATAGCTTGGGACGCAGCAGGATACTCATATAGATACCCGTTCCCGGTGGAGAAAAGAATTTTCGGCCCATTCTCCCGCGTCCAGCGGTCTGTTCTTCGGAAAGGATCACCTTACCCTCAGCTTCTCCATTTGAGGCAAGGCTTTTTACGGCTTCATTCGTTGAAGATAGTGTCTTAAAGACTTCTAAACGTAACTTTTGCTCCTGGGTATCCAGATATTTTGAAATTGCACTTGCAGATAGGATATCTGTTTGAGGTGACATGGAATATCCTTTATTAGTTACAGCTTGTATGGAATATCCGTCTGTCTGTAACGATTTTATGGCTTTCCAGACAGCGCTGCGCGTCACGGATAACTGAACGGCTATTTCTTCGCCGGAAAAGTATTCACCCTTATTACTGTCGAGCAAGGCAAGAATATGTTCTTTTACTGTCATGAACTTAAACCTCCAAAAGTATAACTCTCCGACCAAAACCCATTGAATATAATAACATCCAACGATTGCGACTGAATACTCTAATTCTATATAACAATTGGAAAAACTCAAGCTTGGTATTTCATTCTATTGTGAACTATAAATTAATTTTTGGTTTACAATCATGAATATCTCCATTATAATTCAGCTTACTGGACGTATTTACTAACCAGAATACAATTATTTATATCCAATGGAGGTCAATTTTTTGAAGACAAAAGAACTTATTTATGCTGCATTATTCGCAGCACTTATCGCGGTGCTGGGCATGATTCCACCCATCCCCCTCGGCTTCATCCCCGTTCCGATCACTGCCCAGACGCTTGGCGTCATGTTAGCTGGATGTTTTCTGGGGAAACGGATGGGCGCCCTCAGTCTAGTCATTTTCATCATTCTAGTAGCCATTGGACTGCCTGTTCTGACTGGTGGCCGCGGCGGAATCGCAGTGCTCATTGGTCCTTCTGCAGGATACATATTTAGCTTCCCTATCGCGGCCGGCCTTATCGGCTGGTATTCTGAAAAAATCTGGCCGAAGGTCCGAACTTGGAAGCTGATAGCGATCAACATAATCTTTGGTGTATTACTAGTGAGTCTGATTGGTGCACCAGTCATGGCATTAATAACCAATACGTCGATCTGGGCTGGACTTGTCGGAGCGTTAGCCTTTCTTCCGGGGGACATCATCAAAGCCGTTATAGCAGCCGTCATAACGATGCAGCTGAAAGCAATTAGCCCTATTGAAGAAAAAACACAAATATAAAGTGATTTAAAACTCGGGTAAAAGAAACCCGAGTTTTTTTATTGAAAAATAATATGGTTATAGATGTGAATTTGTTTATACTATAAAAATTAAAATGATATTGAAATAGGGTGGATAACAATGGATAAGGGATTTAATTTAGCTAGCCAACTATTAACGCTGCTTGATACGGAACAAAGATGGTTTACCTTAGCCGAAGTGGAAAAAAGTTTAGGAATCTCAGATAAGACAATACGGAAGATGGTGGAGGAAATCAGTAAGCAACTACCCTCTACTGTAACCATTGAAGTTTCTAGAGGTAAGGGAATCGTTCTTTTACGTGATGGGCAAAGTACGATAAGTGAAGTGATTTCTTCTATGTTCAGACAAACCATTTTTTATCGGCTGATGCATTTATTGTTTACGAATGCTGGTCGAATGTCTGTGGAGGAGCTTTCTGAAGCCATGTTTATGAGTACCTCGTCATTGAAAAAGCTGATTGTGGAATTAAATAATAATGATCTAAAAGCGTATAAGTTACGCATTAGTTACTCTACACCTGTGATCAAAGGGAATGAAATGAATATTCGATATTTTTATTGGAATTTATATTGTGATGCGTATGAGTTTACAGGATGGCCCTTTGCGAATGTCGATTTTGCTTATATAAATCAGTTGATCACAAATATAGAGAATGAGAATAACATTGTATATTTTATCAATTCCAAAAGGAAATTGTCCTTCTTGTTGGCAATTGTAATAGAAAGAGCTGGGAAAGGAAATTGTGTAACCATCGACGAAAATGCATACCCCTGGGAAAAGGGAATGTTTTATATACCAGTGAGAGCCATAGCAGAGCGTCTTGAAGAAAAGCTGTCTATCGAATTTCCAAAGAGTGAAATATTCTTTATGCAATCCATGGTTAGTCTCAGCCAATATCATTATTATGAAGGGTCAGAGATCACTCCGATTAAAGAAGTCGAATTACACAAGGATAAAGAAGAATATCAAATGGGGAATCTGCTTCTAATGTTGTTGGCAAAGGTATACCCGAACTTGGATATGCATGAACGATTTATCTTGGAGATTTACGGGTTCTTTGACAAGTTATTAATCGAAAATGCCATTCCGGAATGGATGATGATTTCGAAAAGTCATTTAACAACATATGTAGAGCAGGAGTGCCAGCAGATTTATCAAGAAATGCAAACCTGTATGCAAATGTGGAATAAAACTTACCCTTCCGTTCTCTTCAATAATTTTCATTTAACAAAACTAACCTTAATTGTCCGTTCGAGTTTACGTTATAAGAGTAAGAGGGCTTTCTTAGTGATCGGGGAGGAATTTTCAATTCGTCATTACATAGCAGATTTGATAAAGAAGGAAATAGGGGATCAGTTGATCCTTAATACCTCCATTATGAAAGGGCTAACCGACGAGATCATGCAGCAAAATAATATTGATCTTGTCATTAGTAATATCCCGGTTGCACTAAAGACCGTGCCTGTTGTTATTATTTCTACGATCCCTTCTAAAAGAGATTTGGACAATATCCGTAAAGAATTGCTTTTATAATTTGACCAATTATTTTCCGTTACCTACGTAAGTTTTTGGTCTAGTTTGTAATGTCAAAAAACCTTATGCTCAATCTAGTTTCGAAACTGATTTTACTTGAGGGCAAGTAGAAAGTGATTTCGGTAAACCTCAGTTTACTATTAAAAGTTGGAGGAAGAACTATGAGTAGGCATTTAGGTGCAAATAAGGGAGAAATAGCAGAGCGCGTTTTGCTCCCAGGAGATCCTTTACGTGCAAAATTTGTAGCAGAACACTTTTTAGAGGAGGCTAATTGTTATAACGAGGTAAGAGGGATGTATGGATACACTGGATTATACAAGGGTGTACCGGTGTCGGTTCAGGGGACAGGGATGGGAAATCCATCGATGAGTATCTATGCTACAGAATTGATCGTCGATTATGAAGTTAAGAAATTGATTCGCATTGGTACATGTGGTGCGATGCAGAGTGAAATTAACATCCGCGATATTATAATAGCCCAAGCGGTGTCTTCAGACAGTAATATGACGGAGAAGATCTTTCATGGTTGTAATTTTGCACCTACAGCAGATTTCTCATTGTTAATGAAAGCGTATCAACAAGCACAAGCTAAAAATGCAAATATTTTTGTTGGTAACATTTATAATTCTGATGAATTCTATCGTGAAAATTTAGATCGACTTCACAAGTTTATGGATTTTGGAGTATTAGCAGTAGAAATGGAAAGTACAGCCCTATACACTTTAGCCGCTAAATATGGCGTAAAAGCGTTATCGATTTTAACAGTCGGCAGTCAATTGCTAAGACAGGAACACCTGACTCATAAAGAAAGTGAACAATCCTTTTATGAAATGGTCGAAATAGCCCTTAACACAGTCATTGATGGCTGATTTATGGATAAGAGCAGTGTTGTTAGAAAAGAGAGTGAGAAAGAAATGAAGGTAATACTGTCAGGATTGCAGTGGATGATTTTTATGATCGCTGGTGCAATTGCTGCACCCATTGCTATCGCAGATTTATATAACTTAACACCCATAGAAACTTCCGGGCTTATCCAGAGCACAATGATTACTTTAGGGATAGCTGGATTTTTACAAGGCCTGATGGGTCATAAATTCCCTATCCATGAAGGTCCGGCAGGGTTATGGTGGAGCATTTTTACGATTTACGCAAGTTTAGTGGGGGGACTTTATTCTTCTAACAATGGTGCTTTACAAGCTTTAAGTGGGGCGATGATTATTAGCGGTGTGTTATTTATCCTAATTTCAGCATTTAAGCTAATGGATAAAATCGCTCGTCTATTTACTCCCACCATCACTTTTATTTATTTACTTTTATTGATCTTTCAATTAAGTGGATCTTTTATGAAAGGGATGATGGGGATTACCATAGCCCACACCACGTTAGATGTTAAAGTATTCATCCTTAGTGTGATTGTGGTTTGCATTACTTTTTGGTTAGGAAAAAGTCGCTTTGTAGTACTCAGCCAGTTTTCAATAATTTTCAGTATATTAATAGGCTGCCTATTATTTATTATCTGCGGTAATATACCAGTGTTTTCTCATGCGGATACTCTATTTAAGCTACCGAAAATATTCCCATTTGGCAGACCTCAATTCGATGCCGGGACAATCACTACTGCATTTTTATTAACGCTGTTATTAATAACCAATGCAGTTGCGTCGATCCGTTTGATGGAGACCGTTATGAAACAAAAGCAAGTGGATCATCATCGTTATTTGCGCGCCGGGTTTACTTCTGGAATTACGCATCTTATTAGTGGCGGTTTAGGAGCGGTCGGTTCTGTCCCTATCTCGGGAGCGGCGGGATATGTTGAACAAACAGGGATGAAGGAGCGCAGATCATTTTTAATTGGATGTTGTTTTGTGATCTCAATATCATTGTTTCCGCCAATAATGAATGTTATATCAGCGATTCCAGCTCCCATAGGCTATTCCGTTACCTTCGTCATTTTTGTGAAGATGGTCGGACTAGCGCTAAAGGAATTGAAGAAGGTCATTCATGAAGAACGAACATTTATCGTTAGTGGAATTTCCCTTTTAGTGGGTGTGGGATTAATGTTTATCCCTTCATCAGCTACGGCCCATTTATCTCCGATCGTGATAGCCATTTTAAATAATGGATTAATATGCGGAAGTCTGTTGGCGATTATTTTGGAACAAGGGTTAATGTGGAAAGATGCATTTCGATATGAGGATTCCAAGAAAATTAACCGATAATTTGGAGGGCTAAAAATGCATTATCTAATTTCTATTGCTGGTTTGGTCATTGTTCTATTACTGGCATGGCTAGGAAGTAACAATAAGAAAAAGATTAAATATCGACCAATCATTGTAATGATTGCTATTCAGATCGGTTTGGGATTAATTATACTAAAAACAAGTATAGGTGAGTTCTTAATTAAAGGGTTTGCCGATAGTTTTGCAAAATTGCTTGGATACGCCAATGAAGGGACTGACTTTGTTTTTGGTGGGATTGCAAATGAAGGGGCCCATACATTTTTCCTTTATGTTTTGATGCCAATTGTTTTTATGTCGGCATTAATTGGGATATTGCAGCATTACAAAATTCTCCCGTTCATTATCAAGTATATTGGTTTGGTACTAAGTAAAATAAATGGCATGGGCAAATTGGAGTCTTATAATGCAGTTGCAGCCGCAATTGTAGGACAAAATGAAGTGTTTATTTCGGTGAAAAATCAGCTTGGATTATTACCAAAACATCGCTTGTATACATTATGTGCGTCTGCAATGTCGACGGTATCCATGTCAATTGTTGGTTCATATATGACGATGCTAGAACCTCGGTATGTAGTAGCTGCATTGATATTAAACCTATTTGGCGGATTTATCATTTCATCCATCATTAATCCTTATGAAGTTACAGCTGAAGAAGATATTGTTGAAGTTCAGGTAGAAGAAAAACAAACGTTTTTTGAAATGCTGGGCGAATATATTATGGATGGCTTTAAAGTAGCCATAGTAGTTGGTGTAATGTTGGTTGGTTTCGTTGGGATCATTGCATTAATTAACGGGGTCTTCAGCGGAGTATTCGGTATCTCGTTTCAAGGAATTTTAGGGTATGTCTTTGCACCCATTGCCTTTCTTATCGGTGTCCCATGGCATGAAGCTGTTGATGCAGGCAGTATCATGGCGACAAAGCTTGTTGCGAATGAATTCGTTGCTATGCTTGACTTTGTTAAGATCCAAGATGGTTTAAGTGGGCGTACTACAGCCATTGTCTCGGTTTTTCTAATCTCATTTGCTAACTTTGGGTCCATTGGTACCATTGTGGGTGCAGTGAAAGGCTTAAATGAAAAACAAGGGAATATTGTGGCTCGATTTGGATTAAAACTGTTATTTGGCGCCACACTTGTAAGCGTTTTATCCGCTCTGATCATCGGTATCATTTTTTAGTTAAACTTAGCGGATTTTCGTTATCGTTATGAATTCTGCACAAGACATCTTTGTATATAAAAAGCCGCTTACTTAGCGGCTTTTTTTGTTGTGATATTGAACAATTATTAAGATAGGAAATAGGAAAAAGAATAATTGATTATCAAATGGGTTAATTAAAGAAGAACCGCCAGTTTTTACTCTTTTTCCGAGTCAGATAGCAAAAGTATTGACAACCTGTATATACAGGTTTAAACTGTGTGAAGTGTTTGAACTTGTATATACAGGTTTAAAATTTGACATAAAGTAATTCTTTTGGAGGTGTTCAACTTGAGTCAGTCCCAGTATTCGGAGTGGTGGCGCCGGTCCACGGTGTATCAGGTGTACCCGAAGAGCTTTAAGGACACTACAGGCAACGGAACAGGAGATATTAAAGGACTTATTGAAAAATTAGATTATTTGCAGCAGCTTGGAATTGATATTGTCTGGTTACAGCCGGTCTATGTCTCGCCACAACATGATAACGGTTACGATGTTGCGGATTATGAAAATATCAACCCGGATTTTGGTACGATGGAGGATTTCGACGAGTTAGTACAGGAACTGCACAGACGTGAAATGAAGCTAATGATCGATATCGTGGTTAACCATACTTCAACAGAACATGAGTGGTTCAAACAGTCCATTTCAAGCAGAGATAATCCCTATCGTGATTACTACATCTGGAAGGACCCGGCTCCGGACGGTGGCTTACCCAACAATTGGCAGTCGAAGTTCGGAGGTCCTGCCTGGCAGTTTGATGAAGCTTCGGGACAATATTATCTTACTCTCTTCGATAAAACCCAGGCGGATCTGAATTGGGAGAACGAGAAGGTACGTAGAGCAGTGAATGATATGATGCTATTCTGGGCTAAAAAGGGTGTCGACGGCTTCCGCATGGATGTAATTAATTTAATCTCCAAGGATCAACGCTTCCCTAACGATGACGGGAGTGTTCCACCGGGAGATGGACGCAAGTTCTATACTGACGGTCCACGGGTTCATGAATACATCAAAGCGATGTACGAAGAGGTATTTGGTCCGTATGAGATGGTGACGGTCGGAGAGATGTCCTCAACTACATTGGAGCATTGCATCCGATACTCGAGTCCTAAAGAGCGGGAATTTTCCATGACTTTCAATTTTCATCATTTAAAAGTCGATTATCCGAATGGACAGAAATGGGAGCTAATGCCCTATGATTTTGAGGCGATGAAAAGCTTGTTCACAGAGTGGCAGACCGGAATGCAGAAAGGTCAGGGCTGGAACGCCTTATTTTTTAACAATCACGATCAACCGCGTGCCCTCTCCAGATTCACTGATGATAAGGTCTACCGTGTAGAGAGTGCCAAGCTGCTTGCAACAACTCTGCATGGCCTTCAGGGAACACCTTATGTGTATCAGGGGGAAGAAATCGGGATGCCAAATCCGGTATGGAAGAGCATCGATGAGTTCCGTGACATTGAGTCACTGAATATGTACCGTATTTTGTGTGAACAGGGGAAAAGCCCTAAGACTGCCCTGAGTATTCTTCAGGAACGTTCACGGGACAATTCCCGTACGCCGATGCAGTGGGATGACAGCCGAAATGCCGGATTCACCACAGGTACTCCATGGCTGAAAGTTGATGAGCGGTATTCGGACATCAATGTGCAGAAGGAGCTAGCCAATCCCGATTCCATCTTCCATCATTACCGCAAGCTGATTGCGCTACGCAAGGATTATGGGATATTCATTGAAGGTGTATTCAAGAGACTCGATGATGGTCATCCTGAAGTGTTCGCTTACGCCAGAACAGGTGATGGAGAGGCGCTTGTAGTGGTCTCGAACTTCAGCAGTAAAGAGATTACCTTCCGCTTTGAAGATAGTCACTGGGCAGAGTTATCATCAAGTGGTAAAGACGAGCTTCTGATTGGAAATACAACAGAAACACCTGCATTAACACAAGAGCTTCAGCTTAGTCCTTATGCTTCCTACATGTGGTTAATCCGCTAACGAGGTGTACTTGAGAAGGAGCACAAATCAATTATGTAAGGAGTGAAAATATGGCTATAGACCGCAAAAATGTTGAGGATATTGTACGGGCAGTTGGGGGCAAGGAGAATATAGAGGTTGCGACACATTGTGTAACCCGGCTGAGATTCTCGCTGTATGATGAGAGCAAGGTGGATTCGGAAGCCTTGGACCGCAACGAACTAGTAAAGGGACAATTTTCTAGCCAAGGGCAGTTTCAGATCGTTATCGGACCGGGAACTGTAGATAAAGTATACGATGAAATGATTCAGATCACTGGCGGTTCTCGTTCTTCCAAAGATGAAGTGAAATCCGCTGCTGCCCGAAAACAGAATCCGCTGCAGCGTGCGATCAAGACGCTGGCTGATATATTTATTCCTATTCTTCCAGCTATCGTAACCGCAGGTTTGCTGCTTGGGATCAATAATATTTTGACCGGGCCTGGTATCTTCTTTGATAATCAGTCGCTGGTGGATGTCTATCCCGCATGGAAAGACATTGCTGCGATTATTAATACGATTGCCAGCACAGCTTTTACCTTTTTACCAGCACTTATCGGTTGGGCAGCTGTTACACGTTTCGGCGGAAGTCCTCTGCTCGGGATCGTTTTGGGTCTCATTCTCGTGCACCCAGATCTTTTAAGTGCCTATAACTATGCAAGTGCTTCCACTGAGGGTACTGTTCCAACCTGGAATTTGTTCGGCTGGCATTTGGAGAAGATCGGTTATCAGGGACAAGTATTGCCAGTGCTGGTTTCGGCCTATATTCTGGCAAGGCTGGAGAAGTTCCTCAACCGCCGGGTGCATGATTCCATTAAACTGCTGGTTGTTGCGCCAGTGACTCTACTGATTACCGGTTTTCTGGCCTTCACCATTATCGGTCCGGTTACGTTTGGCATTGCCAATGCCATCACCTCCGGCCTGATCTTTGTATTTGATCATTTTGCGCTTCTTGGTGGCTTGATTTACGGCGGATTCTATGCGCTTCTGGTCATCACCGGTATGCATCATACCTTCTTGGCGGTTGATGTGCAGCTCATCGGCAGCGAGGGCGGCACTTTCCTCTGGCCGATGTTAGCGTTATCCAATATTGCACAAGGTGCTGCGGCACTGGCAATGATGTTCGTAGTCAGAGAACAGAAGGCAAAAGGCTTGGCGGCTACATCTTCCGTCTCTGCATTCCTCGGTGTGACGGAGCCGGCGATCTTCGGAGTGAATATCCGCTATCGTTATCCTTTCATCTTCGGGATGATTGGCTCAGGGATTGCCGGTATGCTTCTTACCGTTAATCAGGTTCGCGCTTCTTCCATTGGCGTAGGCGGGATTCCCGGCTTCCTTTCGATATTCCCGAACCAGTGGGGCGTGTTCTTCATTGGCATGCTTATTGTTCTCATTGTGCCATTTGTCGCCACTGTACTCTACGGCCGTTCTGTGGTGGGGCGTTCCGAAAAGAACTCAGCTACAAAGGCTACTACTGTGAGCGAGACAGATAATTTGAACAGCCGCCATATAGTTCAAGAGTCACAGGAATCCGTGAATATTCTGGAGCTTATCTCTCCGCTCAGTGGAACTGCAGTATCCCTAGAACAGGTGCCTGATCCTGCCTTTGCCGAGAAGCAGATGGGCGAAGGCGTTGCAATCGAACCTTCTGAGGGTAAAGTATATGCACCCTTTGATGCTACAGTAGCACATGTGATCAAGAGCAAACATGCGCTTATATTGGAGCATGCCAGTGGTGTACAAGTACTCATCCACGTTGGAATAAATACCGTGTCGCTTAAAGGCAGTGGTTTTACCACACATAAGAATATTGGCGACAAGGTGCAGGCAGGCGAGCTTCTGCTAGAATTTGATATGGAAGCTATCCGCGCAGCAGGTTACCCTTTGATTACTCCAATCATCATTCCTGCAGGTCAGGATATGGTGAAGAAGATTGAGGAGAAGACTGGACCAGCTGCAGCTAGACAATCTAGCATCTTGACTATTCATCTCAAGGGTTGATACAGGCTATATTGGCAAAGACTTTATATTACAGAAAGACAGCCCCTGGGGGCTGTTTTTCTGTAAATATAAGAATTCATATGTTCCACGCTATAAATTCCCCTCCAATTGAATCGATGCTTCTAAAGGCATGACGTGATACAATAAAGGGCGGTGATCAAAATTGAGAGAAAATAAATATTTGCAAATTTATAATGAGTTCAGCAACCAAATTCTTTCTGGACAACTGGTACCGGGAACCAAACTGCCCTCTGAAAGTGAACTTGCTGAAGCTTACAGCACTTCACGAGAGACCGTTCGCAAAGCGCTGAACCTGCTGTTCCGTGAAGGATACATTCACAAAATTAAGGGCAGAGGCTCCTTTGTGCTTGATATGACGAGAATGGATTTCCCCGTTACCGGTCTGATTTCATTTAAAGAGATGGCCGATACACTGGGTACTGCCTCACGGACACTGGTAGAGCGGACGATAAATGAGCCGGCAGGCTCCACGCTTGCCAGACATCTCCAGATTCCGCCTGAAACCCTGGTTTGGAAAGTTATTCGTGCCAGAGAGATTGAAGGTGATCGGATCATTTTGGATAAGGATTATTTCCGAGCGGATATTGTTCCATTCCTAAGTGAGGAAATCGCGGAAGGCTCACTCTATGAATATCTGGAGCAGGAGTTGGGGCTTAAAATCAGTTATGCGAAAAAGCTTATATCCGTTGAACCTTCTACAGAGGAGGATCATAGACTGCTTGATTTGAAGAGTTACACGCATATTGTAGTAGTACGAAACTATGTTTATTTGGAGAACACGGTGCTTTTCCAATATACCGAGTCAAGGCATCGACTGGATAAATTTCAGTTCGTGGATTTTGCTCGAAGGGTGAAACGTTAAGCTAAGCTTAAAGAGGGGTGTCCCAGTTTGGGATACGCCTTTTTTTCCAAAAAGGCACTATATTACCAATACAAGAAGGCTTGAGAAGTTCATTCCTACGTTCGCAAATAACGATATATTAAGAAAAAGGCTGCCCACAGAGACAGCTTTTTTATATGCCGTTCTAAACAACAAGCTACCCCTGGCGATTCCTCATTACTCATAAAGCATCTCTCATATTTTTATATGTAATTATAGTTAATCGCTTCTGTGAAAAATAAGAGGAACAGAGATTTATTCCAGTCTTTCTCTTAATGAGGTAGAGGGATAGAGACAATAAAACGCCTAAATCGTAATGACGTGGATAAGGAAAGTTGATTTCAATTTTCTTATGGTTGAAGGCAAAACCATGAATCGTCTTCTGGAACTGAGGAGAATACGAAAATCCACACTTGACATTATAGGGTAGGGGGGTATAGTATTACTGCGTTGGTATTAAAAATTTTAATTATTGGTTACAAAAGGAGGAGGAAGAAAATTATGAATAATCAAGCACAGACTTTACCGCAAGCCGATCCCAAACGCTGGATGGCGCTGGCCTTACTATGTCTTGCCAATTTCATGGTGATCATGGACACATCCATTATCGGCGTTGCACTGCCAGCCATCAAAGAAGCGCTCGGCTATACGCAGGCAAGTTTACAGTGGGTGTTTAATGCGTATGTCATTTTCTTTGGCGGATTATTGTTACTTGGTGGTCGATTGTCCGATCTATTTGGTCAGCGCCGCATATTCATGTGGGGATTTTCCATTCTAACGTTAGCTTCCTTGCTGGCAGGACTCGCTTGGAACGAGGAAGCACTTAATGTTGGTCGCGCCCTACAAGGATTTGGTTCCGCGTTAATAGCCCCATCCGCGTTAACGATTGTTATGATGCTCTTCGGTGGCAACCCCAAAGAACTAGGGAAAGCATTAGGCTTCTGGGGCGCATCAGCTGCTGCTGGCGGTTCAGCCGGCGTGTTTCTTGGCGGGGTCATTACCGAGTGGCTCAGCTGGCAATGGACCTTCCTCATCAATGTACCCGTTGGCATTATTGCATTACTCCTGTCGCCTGGACTTTTAGCCAAGGGAATGCGAAGAAAAGGCAGCATTGACGTCATTGGCTCCATCTTCGTCACAGCGGCTTTGGTTTTGGTGGTATATGGCATTGTTACTGCAGAACACAATGGATGGGGAGCGCCATCCACGTTGTGGACGCTTATTTCAGGAATCGTGTTATTTATCCTGTTCCTGATCGTTCAGGCAACTAAAAAAGAACCGCTTGTTCCACTGAAGATTTTTAAAACACCCAATCTGGCTGCAGGCAATATCGCGCTCATTATGCTGGCTGGGAGTTGGATTCCGCTGTGGTATTTCCTCAATCTCTATATGCAGCAGGTGCTAAAGTTTTCTGCTTTCGCCGGCGGAGTCGGCTTACTGCCGATGACGGTCCTAATTACTATCTTCATGATTTTGATTACCGGTAAATTAATCGGAAAATTCGGAATAAAAGCAAACTTGGTCATTGGATTGATTGCACTCGGGGGTTCGATGCTTCTGTTCGCTAGCAATACGCCGGTTGATGGGAACTTTATCGTTAACGTGCTTCCAGCTTCCTTGCTTGGTGCACTTGGCATGTCACTTGCCTATATTCCGGCTACGATGTCCGCCATGTCGGGGGCTAAACCCGAAGAAGCAGGGCTTGCATCGGGTCTCGCCAATACGAGCTACCAGATTGGGTCAGCTATCAGTTTGGCCATCATGGTTGCGATTGCGGGTTCAACAACTGCTTCCCAAACCGGTATTGACCCGGTCTCCGTGCTAAACGAAGGCTTTCAACAAGCTTTTATGTGGTCCGGTATCGTCGCTCTTGCAGGTGCTGTGCTAGCGTTTCTATTTATCCGTTCACCTAAGCAGGGTGAAGCAAGTGACAAGGTAGCTATGTAACCAATGAATCGAGCTCCAGTGCCTAATCAACGGAGTTGACAGGACTCCATCGAATTAACAAACTTATATTTTATGTATATAGGGGTGTGGAGTATTTTAAAAGAAAAGGGGATTCCGATGAGCAAAGAATCGATACTCTTTGAACAAGTGATACAGCAAGATCAGGGCTTTTGCTCACCTGGAGAGGATAAGCGCAAGAGCCATCATTCCGATCAAGCCAATAGCGATCTGCTCAACCGATTGAATCGAATCGAAGGACAGGTCCGTGGCATTAAAGGCATGATTGAGAAAGATATTTACTGTGACGATATGTTGAATCAGATCTCTTCGGTGCAAGCATCATTGAATGATGTCGGGAAGCTAGTACTTGAATGTCATATGAAAAGTTGTGTCATCGAACGGATTCAAGTAGGGGATACGGAAGTATTAACGGAATTCATGAAGACGATCAATAAACTGATGAAATAAAGGTCGGACCGCTTTCAGTAATGATACGGCTTTTATGCCATCATTATTATAGGGTAAGGGGAGGCTTTGCGGCTGCAGCGTGTCAAGATGCGCTCTGCATCTTCGAATTTAGATTGAAACGGAGTTGCAATAACCATGAAGAAGAAGATACTCCTCGTCGCTGCTGCGGTAGTCGCTTTTAGCGTATTGGCTGCATGTGGTAAAGCGGAGGACAAGAAGTCAGCAAACGGAAATAACCATGCCGGGCATACAGCAAGCAGCGGGCAAGAAATCGCCGAGAAGCATACAGGAAATGAGAAAGAGGAGGCGGGAGACATGGAGCACGGAGGCAGCCACGGCAATCACGGCGCAGCTGCGAAGCCTTCATTGGAGGATCTTAACGTATCGTTTACCTTCCCCACAGGCACCGCAAAAGCAAACGAAGAAACGGAATTGACTATTCAAATTACGGATAAGGACGGGAAAACGGTCAATAAGTATGATATCAATCACGAGAAATTGCTTCATCTCATCATCGTCAATCACGATTTGTCATTCTTTAACCACATTCATCCCGAGTTTAAGGGAGACGGCACATTTACAGTGAACACTTCGTTCCCGGCTGGAGGTGAGTACAAGGTGTTTGCGGACTTTATTCCTACTGGCGGTGCCAATTCCACGCTTAGCGAGTGGTTGAAGGTGGAAGGCAAGGAAAGCAAACATGCCGCGATTACGCCCGAAGGGAAACTGGTGAAAGTAGTGGGTGGCAAGGAAATTGAACTGGCCTTGAGTGGTACGAAACCAAACGAAGAAGTGACATTGACCTTCAACATTCGCGATGCGAAGACGAAGAAGGGGATTGATAACCTGCAGCCTTATTTAGGAGCGGTCGGCCATGTTGTGATTCTATCAAAAGATGCGAATCAATATCTTCATGTTCATCCAATCGATGAGAAAGCTACGGGACCGGATGCGAAATTCGCGACTTCTTTTCCGCAAAGCGGGATGTATAAATTATGGGGACAATTTCAGCATAACGGGGAAGTGTTCACCGTACCATTCGTCGTTGATGTGAGGTAAGGCGAATGATCATGGGATAAAAGACGATGCTGGCGGTATCATCTGCTATTCAAGTCGGGGTAAGTCGCTTTACGCCGAATCTGCTTACCAAGATAGTTATGATTTGTTCCTGTCGTATCCACGCGATCGATTTATACAAGGAGCAGGCGAAAGGGAAAGAAAGTTTAGCATGTTGTGGACCGAATTAAATCGAGCAGTTAAAACAAATTAACGCGTAAAGGAGCGAACATTTATGCTGAAAATCGATTCGAAAACACCGATTAAAATTTACACGATTCCAACTTGCAGCGATTGCCGATTTGCCAAGCGCTACTTTAATGAGCATCAAATTCCCCTACATCGATTTCAACTGCGAAGAAGATGTGAATTATGCGAAGGAAGTGCTGGAGCTGACAGGCAAGCAGATCGTACCGACCATTGTCATTCAAGACAAGGTATTCGTTGGTTTCTCTGAAAACTTGAACGAGATAAGCAATCTTCTGCAAACTTGACTGCTAAAATGATGGAAGTATGGTAGACAAAGGAGATTAGCGATGAGTGCCCTTCCTTTATAAGGAAGGGCTTTTTTGAATAGAACGATTATATAATTATCATCGACCTCCAATGTCTACAGTTATTTATGTGGTAAAATTAGGATAAGTGAATCTTGGGAGGCGAGTAAATTGAGTCTCGATCTTGTGATGATCATTTTTCTACTGTTCTTAAATATTCCAGTATATAAAGTATTGTTTCGCGTGTTCTTTGTGGATAATGATGATTATAACGATACGATTAGACATACTTTTACACCTAACATCGTTTCATTATTCCGAGGAGAGTATTGGAAGGATAGAATGAATACGGCAAGACTTCAGTTTTTTATTATTCTTTGCGTTGGGATCATTGTTTTAGAATACCTTGTTTTGAATAAAGTATTTGAAATTCTTGCATAAGCTCCGCTCTATTATGGAAAACTTCTGTAGTGCGAATAAACTGCATGATTCCATTTTGGGAGGATAGCATTATGACAAATCAGGATCCGCAGGAGCTTCTTAAGAGTAAACACAAGCTAGATGAGCAGAAAAGGCAGTTCACAAATTTTGCCCGAAGTGCTTCCGGTCATGGTGAAGTAGAAGCAGGCCAGGAATTCAGTAATGATCGAGTGCCTGACGATCAAAACCGCATGAAATCTGTTGAGAACAGACAAGATTGATCTTAAAAAATCTATTAAATAAGCCGATCCTTTTCTGGATCGGCTTATTTAATAATTATTACGTTGTAAGGTGTTGTTTGAATAGGTATCGGATACTAGCGTTTTCTTGCTTTAATTACAGAAGTTACAGGAAGCATTTTTGCTTTTTTTTAAAAAAATCGCTTTTATCGTCCCGCGACTGCATAAGTTATCATCAGATTGCTCAATCATTTGCTCAATGATACATGGATCCGATAATGTTAGCGTACTTTCATCAAGAGATACTGAAAACCAAGATTCATCGAAATAACAATTTTTAAAAACTAGCATTTCATTTTCTGTATAAACACATTTGTGTATAGGGTGAGACCATCTGTAAATAAATGATCCATCTTTTTTTAAGGTAAGAAGCACTCCGGCTAAAGGTCGGTTGTCCAGCTTATAGCATAAATCGAATAAACAAAGTCAAAATAATCCTCTGGTAGTTTTCTTCCATGGGAAAACAGATCAATTTTGCTGAAATTAAATTCTAGCTATAGCATAGTCCAATCCCAACTATAGTTCTTACATACGTTAAAGAGAGACTGGTAGTTTTTTAAATCTTTAATTATGGGAATTAAGGGAGGATTCGTTAGAATGGCAATTTTATCATCAGGACCTATTGATAATGGTACTGTGAGCGGTTTAAGGCCTACTGAGCAAGTGACGGTCAAGATCGATAACCGGGATGCACTGAATCAGTCCGCTATTCTGATCCAAGGGTACAATTTAACCCTCACAAGGACTTTGTATGTAAGCGAGCTTATTACGGCTTCTCCAGACGAGGTGATCACAAGAAATTACTTTGCCAATCTGGATGCCTTTGAGTTTGTCTTTACAACGGAAGGTCTCGCTGAATTGCAAACGGAAATCTCCGTGTGGGGCAAAAACTCAGCCGGGGAGCTGGTTACCGCCCACCGTCTTGTCTCATCCGAACTGCTGGGAGCTGAAAATAGGGGAGCCACAGGCTCCGTTAACCGCATTTATGTTTCCAATTTCAATAGCAATGATGTTTCTGTGATCAACGGAGTAACAGGTGCGGTGATAGTAGTCATCCCTGTAGGCGTGAATCCTGCGGGAGTAGCCATAAACCCGTTAACCAATCGTATTTATGTTGCTAATTTGAACAGCGACAACGTATCCGTTATCGACGGAGCGACCAATACGGTGCTGGCCACCGTTCCTGCCGGGGATGGAGCAGGTGCAGTCGCGGTCAATACCTCTACCAATGCTATCTATGTTGCCAACTTTAATGATAATACTGTTACTGTCATTGACGGATTAACCAACACTGTCGTGACTACCATTATTCCCGCCGGCGGTTCTCCTTTTCCAACGGGGATCGGCGTGAATTCCTTAACCAATACTATTTATGTAGCTGATTTCAACTCGGATATTGTTACCGTCATTGACGGGGCTACGAATATGGTTATTACACAGATTCCCGTTCAGGTTAACCCGTTCCGGGTCGGTGTTGATCCCTTAACGAACCGGATTTATGTCTCGAACTTCACCAGTAACACCGTTTCAGTCATTGATGGAGCCACCAATACCGTGATAACTAACTTGCCTGTAGGAACGACTCCGGCTGAATTGGGAGTGAACATATCAACCAATGCCATCTATGTGCCAAACCGGGATGACGACAATGTGTCGGTGATTGGCGGATTAACGAATACGGTGATTACTACCATTCCGGTCGGGAATAACCCTAATGGTGCAGGAGTTAATCCATTGACTAACCGCATCTATATCACCAATCAGGATGATAACACGGTATCGGTCATTGATGGGGTTACCCAGGCGGTGATTAGTGTTATTCCTGTAGGTGCACGTCCGTTCTCAATCGGTGTCAATCCGTAGGAGGCAAGGACAAAGAATTTAGTACACTCTAAATTCTGTTCTTCATCTTACCGCAGGGGGTGAATTATACGATGGAAATAACATCGGCAGAAGAAATCATGATTCTGTTATCGAGCATGGACAAAGAGCATTCTGTAGCACGTATCTACGTTCCGGGCATAGGTGAATTCACGATTGTACTGCAGAAAAAAGAAGGCAACAGCGGGGCAGCAGCAGAAGAACGCATACCGGCAGCAGGGTTAACAAGGAACCCTTATCTTTAGAAATTTCCAGTAAATCAGCTTTCTTCCGGTAAGGAAGAGGCTGATTTTGGGGTTTGTATCTGAGGGGCGTGATTGCTGATTATACACCTTATTCCTGGGACATTAGGGTAGTGTATTCGATAATCTGAAAAAATGAGATACTTCCCATAAATCTCATAGGCGGCTGGTTCTTTCATCCGTCGCACCGCTGGTTTTAAGATCGAGGGACAAGAACATAGTCCCTTTAAAAGTCGCTAAAACAGCAGCTTATTTTGCCTAACCGTATATACACAGTTTCTTCCTCCCGCTAAAATATACTCCCCCCGTTCAATATGAACATTATTTCCTAGAACAGTTTTAAATAGATGTAACTCATTCTTGCATAACCCGGTACATACAGCAGCAGCTTCACAGATCGGGCAATGTTTCTCAATGAATAAAAGACTGCCATCATCCTGCTCCTTAACCTCGGCCATATAACCTTCATTTGTTCGAATCTCGGCCAGTTTCTCCAGCTTCACTCTAACGTCTGCTGTATCACCAAGATGCTGAAGATATTGTTCTTGCATATTCTTATTTCGAACAGCCAGCAGCTTGTCCAGCCCCTCATTTCCGAAAGCTTCTTTCATGGAATTGATCAAACTGATGGATAAATCCGAATATCCGCTTGGAAAAAATCGATCGGCCGCAGGTGTTAAGATCCATAGCTTGGTGGGTCGCCCCATGGGACGGGACTCTTCTTTATTAGTAACCAGCCCTTCTTCTTTCAGATCATTCAAATGTTGACGAATAGCCATTCCAGATAGCGAAAACTGGGAGGAGAGTGCCATAACATCCATTCCCCCTTGCTGCTTTAACAGATCAATGATCGCTCTTCGGGTCTTGGTTGAGACATCCTTTTTGGTATGATTTTGGCTCAAGGTGCACCTCCTTTTGAAGCAACTAAATCTATATCACAGACTACATTTTAAACAAAAATGTTGACAAAGTCAAAGCTGAACTGTAGCTTAGACATTATAAACAAAAATGTTTACTAAGTGTCCGGATACGATATATACATACCAATTTTCTTGGAAGTCACATTTCATGCCGTCTAATCATCAAAGCATTTTCAGCCCACGTTATTTTGTACTATCCATAGGTATTATTCTGTCAGTGATGGCATTGGATAACCACCATTGCCCCTTCAAGTGCTGTAGATTTGAACGGCCTTAACATGTTTGGCTGGATATTAAGTACGTATCTGCTTGCGTAGATTATCGGGACTCTAGTCGTCGGTCGAATCATAGATAGAAGAGCACCTGCAGTACCGTTCACTATCACACTTCTTTTGATTATCATTGGGCTGATCGCTGCCGCAACATCAGGCAATACGTATACCAAGATAGGAACGGGTATCCAATCTTTAGGTTTGAAAAACAAATAAACGAAGGAGGAGTTCACAATGATCATCGAGGTCAGTGAGAAGGCATCAGAAAAAATCGCCGAAATCTTATTAAGTGCGAATATCCGAAATCCATTTCTTAGAGTGGGTGTTGATGAAGGGGGATGCAGTGGATTATCCTACACCCTAATCGTAGATGAACAGCAGGCAGAAGAGGACATTGTATTAAATAAAAAGGATTTTAGTATATTGGTTCACCCGAATAGTATCCCATATATTGACGGTCTTGAAATTGACTATGAAGAGAGTGGAATGGTAGGCGGATTCACTATGAATAACCCTAATGCAAAAGCTTCATGTGGATGCGGAGCCAGTTTCAGAATGGCCAATTATCGTGGCGAAATAAAAAAATGTGATTAAACAGCAGAAAGGAGAGAAGAGGAATGATATCATTTGCAGTATCCGAAAAAGCATTGGATTCATTTAAGAATGAATGGGGTTTGGAAGAGGGCCAATATGTAAGAATTTATGCAAAATATTCCGGTGGAGGCTCAGATGCCTTCACTGTTGGAATTAATGCAAGTGCTACACCGATCGATCCCGCATGGGTTCAATCCATTGGCGGATTTCATTTCTTTGTTGAAAACACTGATGTTTGGATTTTACAGGATGAACTTCTTCAAATTGATTGTAATGAAGACGGCATATTTTCAACCAAAATCTCCTGAGCATCTTCTTGAGTGCAATGTACAGTAGAATATCTACTACACTTCTAGCAATTTCGCACGCTTTTGTCTATACTATTTTAAATAAATATCAGAATGGGATCTGATTTTAACAGAAGCAGGTGCAGAACATTGATAAATTTGGACAAATTAGCAAAGGCATTTACTAATGGTGTCTATGATATAGAAGATAGAAGCAGATTAGTCATCCAGCCCAAAAGTTTATTAAGTGAATTTACCACCGTTAAGCATGGATTTCTGTTTATCATTCGCGGGGGAGCCAGAATACGTGTGAATGGAACCGTATATGAATTACGGCCAGGGTCAGTTTTTCATGCGGCTCCAGGCATGCAAATGGATTCGCAGGTTATAGGACAATCAGAGCTTGAGTATTACTCCCTTTTTTATAAATTGGATATGCCAGAAGAAATGAATTGTACTACCGAATTTGACTCTCATTTCAAGCTGGAGCCAGGAGCCAATCTAAAAATTATTGAATTACTAATCATGCTTCATCAGAATACCCATCTATCCGGAGAAATTGGAAAGCTGCGTATCAAAGAGCTGTTCTTAAGCCTAATGCATCAGGTTCTGATTGCTTGTAGTTCCAGAGAGAACGACAGTTCACCGAATCAAAGGATGGTAGACGAAGCCCTTGCATACATTAAACTACATTATATGAATTCACTTACACTCGGTGATTTAGCGGAACGGCATGCAATGAGTACGAACCGCTTCTCTTACTTCTTTCACAAATACACGGGGCTGCGTCCAATTGACTATGTCGTTAATTATCGTATGGAACGAGCCTGTGACTTACTCAAAGCAGGCAATTTTCCTATCCACGAGATTGCGGACCGTGTCGGTTATGACAATCCGCTGTATTTCAGCCGATTATTTAAAAAGAAATTCGGTGTTTCTCCCTCTGCCTATAGATAATTAGATAATATACATATCGAGTTTCTTATACTTGAATTAAGTCTGCAGCTACTGGTGATGAACCAGAAGTGCAGACTTTTTTATTTAGATTAAATAATGATGCATGTAGAATTTGAGATTTGTACATTTGAATTTATTTAAATTTTTGATAAACTCACCCTTGTAACTGAGAATCATTATCAGTAAATTGATTTATAAATGAAAGGCTGGTAGATATGACAGGAAAAAGACAATTATGTATTGGGTTGTCCTTAAATGCAACCTGGATGAAAGGAGACGGCTGGCGGCACCCGGATAGCGGAGTCGAAAAGATGGGGTCTATCGAATATTATATTGATTTGGCAAAAATGGCGGAGAATTCTAAGCTCGATTTTCTTTTCAGGGCTGATTATCTGTATGTTAGCCCACAGATGTTAGGGGATTCCTCTAATTTCGGCAGCCCGGACCCTGCATTGTTTTTTGCAGCGATAGCCCGTGAAACCGAGCGGATCGGACTGGTGACGACGATTTCTACCACTTTTAATCCGCCTTATGTTGTAGCAAGACAGCTTCAGTCTTTACACTGGCTGAGCAATGGACGTGCCGGCTGGAATATTGTCACTTCTATTGAAGGCGCCGATAATTTCAGCGAGTCACCTATGCCTTCACCGGAAGAGAGATATGCCAAGGCAAAAGAGTTCACGGATGTCGTAAGCAAGCTGTGGGAGAGTTTTCCGAATGAAGCGATTGTTATCGATCGTCAGTCGGGTATGTTCTCGGATAAGGATAAAGTAACTGCTATAAATCATTCCGGGGAATTTTTCAGTGTAAAAGGACCGCTTACTTTGCCTGCTCACAAGTCAGGAACGCCACCGCTATTTCAAGCCGGCGCTTCGGATATTGGACGGAATTTCGCTTCTTCCGTTGCAGATGCTATTTTTGCAGCAATGCCGGATATCGAATCAGGAGTGGAGCTAAGAAATGATCTGAGAAAAAGAGCGGCAGAGCAGGGACGTGATCCGGATGCCATCAGAGTTTTGCCGGGCTTATATTTTTTTCTGGCTGATACGCGCGAAGAAGCGCTTGAATTACATAAGACCGCACATGCGAATTTAAGTCTTGAGCGCAGACATGCTTCGCTTAAATCGGTGTTAGGTCTTGATTTAACTGATTATTCCATAGATAGGCGCGTAACTGCCGATATGTTACCTGATCCAAATCAGGCCGTCCGCAGTCGGACACATGCTGAACTATTGCGGCGGTATATTATCAAAAACCAGCCTACAGTGAAAGAGATCCTGGACAGGCCGGAGGTTGTCGGATCTGCTCATTGGGTATCTGTCGGGACAGTCGAGGATGTACTGAACGATATAATTGAGCGGTTTGAAGCGGGGGCTATGGATGGCTTCATCGCCTTGCCGGGCGGTTCAGAACAATCTATGGAACTGTTTTTTGAGAAGCTGGTACCGAAGCTGGTTGAGAGAGGCTTGTTTCGAAGTGAATATACGGGGTGCACTTTTCGTGAGCATCTAGGGATATAAAAAAAGAGAGTTGAGGCGATTGAATGATGCATGAAGAGGAAATGTTTGATGTTACGTTACGATTATTGGCGGCGGTCCGGCCGGATTATTTGCTGCATTTTATAGTGGACTCCGCGAAATGAAGACCAAAATCATTGAATTTCAGCCTGTACTTGGCGGCAAGGTGCATGTCTATCCGGAAAAGATGATATGGGATGTGGGAGGCTTACAACCTATTCTTGGCTCGCAGCTTATTGAACAAATGGTTGCGCAAGGGATGACGTTCCAGCCGGAGGTTGCTTTTAATGAAAAGGTCACATCCATCTCGAAAGATGAAGCAGGTTACTTTATATTGCACACGGCCGCAAACCGGAAGCATTTCACTAGAACTGTAATATTGGCCATTGGAGGAGGCATTCTGAAGCCGATCAAGCTTGAAATCGAGGGTGCCGAAAGATTTGAAATCACAAATTTGCATTATACGGTGAAGTCACTTGCCCGCTTCAAAGAGAAGACTATTCTAATATCGGGTGGCGGACATTCTGCTGTTGACTGGGCGAACGAACTGGCCCCGATTGCCAAGAAGGTGTATTTAACGTACCGGAAAGAGAACTTAAAGGGGCATGAAGCCGATATTTCACGCTTGGCGAACAATGGCGTAGTGTGCTTGTTAAATACTTCAATCGAAAAATTGATTGCCACACCGGATCACGAAAGAATAGGGACAGTACTGCTAAAAAGCAATGACAACGGAGAAGCATTTGAGCTGTCCGTTGATGAGGTCATCATTAATCACGGCTATGAACGCGACAAAGAACTGCTGGTGAACAGTGAAATTAAAATTGATCTGTGGGAACATCGGATTTCAGGATCAGCAATGAGCGGGACATCCGTGCCGGGCATTTATGCGGCAGGTGATGTTCTGCATCATGAAGGAAAGCTGCACCTGATAGCGGGAGCGTTCCAGGATTCTGCCAATGCAGTAAACCAGGCCAAACAATACATCACGCCGGAGGCAAATTCGACCGGGATGGTGTCTTCGCACAATGACCTGTTCATACAGAAAAACCGTGATTTAATGAAGCATTTATACAGATAGTAATGATAACAACTCAAGGGGGAGCCAAATGAATAGACTATTTGGATGGATTGCATCCTTAATTATAATAGCAGGATTACTGGCTGGATGTTCCGAAACTTCAGTCACATCTGCACCTGAAGTCGGCAAGATCGAGGAAGCGGGATGGCCAAGAACAATTACAGATGCCAGCGACAATGGAGTGGTGCTCAAGACACGACCTGAGCGGATAGCGGTTCTTCATCCTTTGTATTTGGATTACTTTTTTGCTCTAGATACGCCTCCAATCGCATCAACTAACGCAGCAGAAGCAATGAAAGATTTCGCTACTTTACAACCTTATGCCGGAACTGCTGAGATTATTGATTTGGGCAATAGCAATGCGAATCTGGAAATGATCATGGATGCAAAGCCTGATGTGATTGTAACCTTCAAGGGTTCTGTTGATAGCAATTATGATGAGTTGAATAAGATTGCACCTGTCATCTTAATTGACTACACCGATACCTGGGAAAAAACGACGATGCTGTGTGCTCAGATTGTTGGGAAAGAGACGTTAGCAGAACAAGCCATTAAGGAAACACAAGAAATGATAGCCAATACGAAAAAACAGTTAAATAGTCTTGAAAATAAGACCTTTGCCTTGCTACGGGTCGATGGAAAAGCCAATTTTAATGCTCAAGGCTCTAAAAACACGATGTACTACAATCAAACAGTGGGCTTTGGGTTGTTGCCACCAAAGGGATATCCCGAGGAGGGCGGGGCACTTTCTCTGGAGGGTCTATACAGCATGAATCCCGATTATATTATTATCCAGCATGATATGGATATCGCAAAGGCGGCCATCAAGGAGAAGGAAACTTCAAAAGCGTGGAACTCACTGGAAGCAGTAAAAAACAATCATGTTCTTATCTTTGATAATTCACTAAACAGCGCAAGTATCCTGGCTGTCCGTTTGGCAGCAGATCATTTCCTGCAATTGGCGGCTGAACAATAATTTATTATACAACAATCCGATTGACGCTGCTGGGCGCAATCGGATTGTTGTTATTTAGATAAATATCTTGGCCTGTTGTTTGGTGAAAATAAAATATTAGACTGCAGCTGTTGTCGATCCAATAACGTTCCCCGTTAGCATAATCACCTTAAGTGACAAGGTCATCTTACCGTCTGGTAAACGAGGCCTATTGCTCCAGAATCAAAGGTCTTGTTTTCGATTAGCTTAAGATTGATCTTCTCCTTGAGACCTTGGAATAACGGCAATCCCTTACCGATCAGAACGGGAGAAACCGTAATTTTATACTCATCAATTAAATCAAGCTGCATGAGGTGGTGTGCGAACCTAGGACTGCCGAGGATAACCATATCCTTGCCTGGCTGCTGTTTGAGGTTATTGATCTCTTTCTCGACATCTTCTTTCACGAGTCTGGAATTATTCCATTCGACTTTCTCCAGCGTCGTGGAAAATACGATTTTAGCTGTCTTTTTGATCCACTCGGCATGATTCCGTTCATGCTGCGAAGCTGATGGGTTCGAAGGCACAGATGGCCAGTAACTATGCATCATCTGATAAGTCCCACGTCCCCAAAGGACAGTGTCGGCAGTACTCAGAATTTCTTTCGCATGATTCTCCAAATCAGCATCGTAGGAAACCCAGCCAATGTCCATTTCACCATTCGGCCCTTCTACAAAACCGTCAAGCGATGCGTGAAGAAATAGAACGAGTTTTCTCATTTTCAGTTCTCCTTTGTTCATGAGGGATATCTACATTATACATTAACTACATTTTAGCAGTTTTCTTCAGTCTAGAACTTAAAATCTTTAGACAACTGTTATTGATAATGGTTATCATTTATGATGAGTATTAGACAGATAACGGAGGGGTAGTCATTATGCACAAAAGCAATCAAATATTGCTTTGGGACCAAGCGACGGTCAAGTTATTGGATGTGCGCCGTATTGAAAGGGTTCAGGGCGAAATTCTTCATAAATATAAGATTCCTGCCAGTATATTTTTACTTTCGGTACAAGGGAGCGCTCAAGTTCAATTAGATCAGTCTGAATTTTCTTTTACAGGATTTCAAGTCCTGCATAGCGGGAAAGGAGCGACCCTTAATATTGTTCCGACAAGCAAGAATTTTGATTACTATATGATTTATTACCGTGCATGGATGCAAGAGGAGGATCTGTTCCAAACACAATATTGTTTTTCCCCTGATGCACCCATTTTACTTTATAACAAAATGCAATTGATGTATCAAAAATGGAACGAGCAAGAAGAGAGACTCAACGTAAAATCACTTTTTTATCAATTCATTCATCAGGTTTTAAAAGAATTACATAGAAAAGAGACTGAGGTGAAACAGACCAGTGTTGCTGTCCAAGTAATCACCTACATTCAGGAGTACTATGCGGAGCCAATTACATTAGATTCGCTTGCGGAAGTATTTAATTTCAGTGCTTATCATTTGTCATCCTTGTTTAAAGAGTACACAGGTATGAGTCCGATTGATTACTTAATTCGGTTTCGGCTTGAACTTGCAACAGAGCTTTTAATGACAACAGATGCTTCGGTCGGAGAAATATCAGCAAGTGTTGGTTATAAAGACGTATATTATTTCAGCCGAATTTTCAAGAAAAGAAAAGGTGAATCCCCTGCACATTTTAGAACAAGAGAGTTACAGCGGCATAAAGTTGCTGAAAGTCCATTAAACTTCCCCACATCCTCTATTTTTGAACCCATCGTTCAACAGTATATTAATAATGATAATCATTATCATAATACGGAAAAAGGGGAATTACATATGTTTAAAATGACAAAATCTCAGACGACGGCAGCTTTACTGCTTTGCAGTTCTCTATTATTAGGTGCTTGCTCAAGTGGGACGGGTACTGCTACGAAGGAACAAAGTAATGGGAATGGAACCGTAAATCAAGCAACATCAGAAGAAAGTACGAACACTCGAATAGTATCAACGCCTAAGGGAGATGTGGAAGTACCAGCAGAGCCGAAAAGAGTGGCGGCTGACCAATATATGGGGCATTTATTGAAATTAGGAATTGTACCCATCGGAGCAAGAACGTTTATGCTGGATGAAGGCTGGATGGAAAAAGCGGACATACCCAAAGAAACGATCGAGAAAATTGAGGATTTAGGGGATTTTCCTTTAAATTTGGAAAAATTAACGATGCTAGATCCGGACTTAATTATCGGTTCGATCGATGAGAACATAGAACAATATGAAAAAATTGGGACCACTGTTTTTCTGCCTTATTGGGAGGGGTTAAAAACAGCAGGGCCGCTTGATAAATTTAGGAGTGTAAGCAAAATATTCGGAAAAGAAAAAGAAGCAGAAGAATGGATTACGGAATATGAACAGAAAGTAGCTGAAGCAAAGTCGAAACTTACCGGGGTTATCAAGGAAGGGGAAACCGTTTCGATTGTTCAGTTTTCACAAAAGGCCGTGTACGTCTTAGCGGCAAAGGGCGGAAATTATGGTTCTTCCACTATATACAATATGCTGAAGCTACCTCCAACAGAAAGTGCCAAAAATATGGCAGAGGGGTTTGAATCCATTTCACTTGAAGTGCTTCCAGAATATTTAGGTGATTATGTTTTTGTATATAATGGCGATGCGGATGCAACCAATAAAGCAATGGAAAGTAACATATGGAAGGGCATCCCTGCAGTGAAAAATGGCAAAGTTTATTTGTATGGCGATAATTATCATGATGAATTCGTAATGGAGGATCCTTTTTCATTAGAGCTTCAGCTTGATACGATTGTGAATTTGTTACTTGGCACTAGTAAATAGTTTAATAGATATGGCACATCTGAGCGAAACGGAATTCACCTCCAGAATAAATTAAATAACCGCTCCGTTTGGACTGTGGATCAGGCCGTTCCTGATAGGAAGTGGAGGAACTCCGAGAGTGAGGTTGTCCGGTACCACATAAGGCTTTGTCCAATGAGCAAGTGCCTTGGTCGACATCATCCACATAAAAATTCCAAGCGCAGCATTCAAAAGAGGATTTTAATCAATGGATATTAATGACATTGACATCTATAGGTTTTTCTAAAATAATAGAATGTAATTGAATACTGGTACCTTTAATTCAGTCCAGAGAGGCTGACAAGGACAGCGGATTTTTATAATCACGTGAGAAGCAGGGCATATTCCGTCAAGGGATGCTCTGTGTCTTAGCGCGGATTATGATGAACAAAAGAGGCTACTTGTCAGTTTGATCTGACGAGTAGCCTCTTTTGTTTCTGCTTTTTTGGTATCAGGACACTTTATACTGGGGGTATTCTGATGAGTAAACAAGATCAAGAGTTTTCGTGGCAAGCGGTGCCGAAAACGCAGAGAAATCATTTTGGAAAAACGTTCTCCGTCATGTTAGCATTCACTTTCTTTTCCGCAAGCATGTTGGCAGGGGGAACGTTAGGGGTCAGCTTGACATTCATGGAGTTCATTGGAATCGTGCTTGCCGGTAATCTGGCACTCGGCATCTATACCGGAGCATTGGCACATATCGCTGCCAAAACAGGTCTTTCCACGCATTTGCTTGCAAAATATGCGTTCGGTGAAAAAGGCTCGTACCTTCCTTCTTTCCTCCTTGGCTTCACACAGGTCGGATGGTTCGGTGTCGGTGTAGCTATGTTCGCGGTACCGGTCGCCAGAGCGATGGACTGGAATGTGTACCTTTTGATCTTCGTGTTTGGTCTCGCAATGACGGCATCAGCCATCTTCGGTATGAAGTCGCTCGTCATTCTGGGTTATATAGCAGTTCCGGCCATTGCTATTCTCGGTGGTTACTCCGTGTTCGAAGGAGTAAACACGCTGGGTGGTCTGCAAGGGTTGCTCGATTACTCACCAACAGAGTCGCTCACCGCAGCAGCAGCATTGACCATTTGTATTGGGTCATTCATTAGCGGCGGAACGTTGACGCCCGATTTTGCCCGGTTTGCCAGAACATCCCGGCAGGCGGTTACTGCAACGGTCATTTCGTTCTTTCTAGGGAACTCACTTATGTTCCTCTTCGGTGCAGTCGGCGCAATGGCTTATAATTTGGCAGATATCTCGGAGGTCATGTTCTTGCAAGGATTGCTCATTCCTGCGATCATCGTACTGGGGCTGAACATCTGGACAACTAACGATAACGCACTTTACGCTTCCGGGCTGGGCTTTGCCAATATCACTAAAATTTCGAAAAAGTTCTTCGTTATCGTTAACGGCATCGTGGGTACCGTATTTGCCATGTGGATGTACAACAATTTCGTAGGTTTCCTGAATGTGCTGGGCGCGGCGATACCGTCCATCGGGGCGATCATCATCGCAGACTATTTTATTGTGAAGCGCAGAAACTATAAACCATTTGCCGACATGACTTTCAAAAATGTAAACTGGATCGCGATGGTGGCTTGGGTTATCGGCGTGGCCTTCGCCCAACTGGCTCCAGGAATAACACCACTTAATGCACTGATTGGAACAGCGGTTGTATACACCGTGATAATGCTGATCGTTGCTAAGAAAGAAACCAAAGAAAAGGGGAATAAAAATGATTATACAGAACGCAAAATTGCGGGGTAAAGAAGGTTTATGGAATATTGTTGTGAAAGATGGGAAGTTTGAGCTTATAACGCAGTCAATGGAACTAACTGCGAATGAGGAAGTAATTGATGTTAACGGCTCACTTGTGCTGCCGCCGTTCATTGAACCTCATATTCACTTGGATACAACGTTAACAGCAGGTGAGCCGGAATGGAATTTGAGCGGAACACTGTTTGAAGGCATCCAGCGTTGGTCAGAACGCAAGGCCTTCCTGACGCATGAAGACGTCAAAATGCGTTCCAAAACTGCATTGAAGTGGCAGATCGCGCAGGGTATCCAGCATGTACGAACACATGTAGACGTTACTGATCCAAGCTTAACCGCTGTAAAAGCGATGCTTGAAGTGAAAGAAGAAATGGCACCGTTCATTGACATCCAGCTTGTCGCTTTTCCACAGGAAGGTATTCACTCCTTCCCGAACGGCGTGGAATTACTAGAAGAGTCGCTGAAAATGGGTGTTGACGTGGTGGGTGGTATTCCACACTTCGAATTCACAAGAGAATATGGCGTTGATTCGATGAAGGTTGCGTTTGACCTCGCTGAAAAATACGACCGTCTGATCGATATCCATTGCGACGAAATCGATGACGAGCAATCCCGTTTCTTGGAAGTTGTAGCCAAAGAAGCTTACGAACGCGGGCTTGGCTCCCGTACGACAGCAAGCCACACGACGGCGATGGGGTCATACAATGATGCATATACGTACAAATTGTTTAGATTACTGAAGATGGCTGACCTAAATTTCGTCTCCAATCCTCTGGTTAACATCCATCTGCAGGGACGCTTTGACACTTATCCGAAAAGAAGAGGATTAACTCGCGTCAAAGAACTGCTGGAAGCGGGACTTAATGTATGCTTCGGTCACGATGACATTTTTGATCCATGGTATCCGCTTGGCACAGGCAACATGCTTCAGGTGCTGCACATGGGTATTCATGCTTCTCAGTTGCTCGGATACGATCAAATCGTAAATTCAATCGATCTTATTACGAAAAATAGTGCAAGAACGTTGAATATCGAGGATATGTACGGCATTGAAGTAGGTAAACCTGCCAACTTCATCGTTCTTGAAGCAGAGAACGAGTATGAGACCATTCGTAAACAGGCCGGAGTACTTTATTCGTTCAGAGCCGGGCGCAAAATCGCGGAAACAAAGCCGCGAGAAACTTCGATCATTCTTGAGAACGGTTCGGAGAAGATTACTTTCAATAAATAATCGAATGAAGTATGTGCTCCATCAAGCAGAGCCTGCTTTTTAGCCAAAAATCCCCTCATGATATTCAGGAATATAAGAGATCACCTGATTGTGAACTCTTCCTGTATACATGGGGGGATTTTTTTGCTTGTTGTGTTTGACCATTTTTCTATTGCAGGACATTCCGAACCCAAACTCCAGTATCACTAAGACTTTTTTCATAGCTTATTTCCAAGATTCGACCTTGTTTTCACCCACTGTATAGGCCGAAAGTATAAATTTACAACACTTTACAAAAATCTATGTTTTTCCTAATCCTTATGAGATAGCATATTAGACGAAAGCGGTGGACAATTATGGAAAAATCCACCGATCTATATCTTAAGGAGGAAGAATATGAAGGAGAAGCGTTCAGGTTGGAATAAGAAGCTGCTAAAAAGCATGCTGGTTGCATCTGTTGCCGTACCCCTGCATTTATTCGCATTCGGAGCCGGCTCGGCGATATACGCCGAGGGACCAAGCGACCCCGCCCCATTCATTGAAGCCAAAGTGGTCAACGAGCATGCAGGCCAGAAAATTCTGTTTGACAATACCCACGCGCAGACGGCCGGAGCGGCCGACTGGGTTATTGATGGCGCTTTTTCCGATTTTGGTAATGCGCTTGCGCAAGAAGGCTATTACGTCAAAGAGCTTCGTAAGACCACTCCGATTACGCTAGGCGATCTTTCCAGCTATGACGTCTTCGTCGTGGCCGAATCTAACATTCCATATAAATCCAGCGAGCAGGCAGCTATGGCGGAATACGTGGAGAACGGCGGCAGCATCTTCTTCATCGGCGATCATTACAATGCGGACCGCAATAAGAATCGCTGGGACGGCAATGAGGCATTCAACGGTTACCGCCGCGGAGCTTGGGACAACCCGGCCAAAGGCATGAGCACCGAAGAGGCCGGTTCCGCGGCAATGCAAGGCGTGGTCAGCTCCGACTGGCTGGCGGAAGAGTTCGGCGTCCGGTTCCGCTTCAATGCACTCGGTGACATTAACGCGACCAACATCGTGGCTCCCGATCAGGCCTTCGGTATTACATCAGGAGTATCAAGTGTAGCCATGCATGCTGGCTCCACGCTGGCAATCCTCGACCCGACCCGAGCGAAGGGCATCGTCTATCTGCCGAAAACCAACAATGCTTGGGGCAACGCGGTGGACCAAGGTGTCTACAATGGCGGCGGCGTAGCGGAAGGTCCTTATGTGGCCGTGGCGAAAAAAGGTGCCGGCAAAGCCGCCTTTCTCGGCGACTCCTCTCCAGTCGAGGATGCCACGCCGAAGTATTTGCGCGAGGATACCGGTGCCAAAAAAACGACTTACGATGGCTTCAAGGAGGCTGACGATGCTGAGCTCCTGGTGAACACGGTTAACTGGCTCGCCGAACAAGAGAGCTATACGGATTTCACCAAGGTAAGTGGCCTGACGCTGGATCAGCCGACTCAGCTGCTGCCGTTCGAAGAGCCGGCGCTTTCCACTGAGCCTCAGCCAGAGCCATGGGCCGCTCCGAATGCCGGCTACAAATGGTTTGACCGCACCAGCTACAAGGCGGGCTCTTACGGCGGACCGGCAGCTACTGCAAGTGCGGTGTACAATTTCACGCACCAAACGGTGCTGCCGAACGCGCAGGATTTCCAGATTCGTGTCAGCGCAGATAATCTCCCTGCCAATACGAGCGTATCAGGCTTCCAATTGGGTATCTACCAGGTGAGTAGCGGTGCCCAGATCGCCAAGATCCAGAACAGTGACGGCACTTGGCCGAGTAGCTATGCTTACAGCGCCAACTTTAGCCTGACTTCAGACTTGAACGGCCATGCCTACAAAGATCTGACCGTACAGATCAAACCGGGCACCACGGCTGCATCCAATCTGCGTCTGCGCCAGAACGGAACGAACCTGAAGACCGAATCAGTAACGCTCGGTAACGTCCCAGCAGAACCGCTTCCGGACGAGGAAGATCCGATTCCAGCGACCGTTTCCATCGGCGAAGCCCGGACCAAGATTGTTGGATCCTTGGTGACGGTTGAGGGGATCGTAACGACTGAGCCAGGTATTTTCGGCGGGCAAACCTTTTATCTGCAGGATGAGACCGGCGGACTTTATGTCTACCAGAGCCAAAGTGGCTTCCATGCCGGCGACACGGTCAAGGTAACAGCGTCCACGGCGCTGTACAATTCGGAGCTAGAGTTGACCGAAGTTGTGCAGATCGAGAAGACCGGCACTGCGAAACTGCCCGAGTCCATTGACGTGCCGTCAGTGAACGATACCAATCAAGGTCAGCTGCTCAAGCTTAAAGACGTGAAAGTGACGAATATTATCACAGCCACTCCAAGCGGTTCTTTTGAATTTGACGCCATCGCCGATGGCGGGACAAGCAATCACATCCGGGTGGATGCCCGGACGGGCATCACGAAAGACAGCTTCCCTTATGCGGAAGGACAGAAGCTCGATATTACGGGCGTAGCCGCGATCTTCAAAGACGTATACCAACTCAAACCTAGAAGTCTCGGAGACTTCAGCATTGTGGAAGAAGTGGGGGCTCCGGTAACGACGGCGACGCTGTCGGCAAATCCGAACGCTGAGGGGTGGTTGAAACAGCCCACCGAAGTGACCCTGAAGGCCGACTCCGATACAGCTAAAGTTTATTACTCGCTGAACGGCGGTGCGGAAGCCGTATACAGCACTCCGTTGACCGTAAGCAAAGATGGACGGCATACGCTGTCTTATCATGCGGTTTCGGGCAAGGGAAAGGCGGAAGAAACTAAGACACTGAGCCTTAATATCGACACGGTTTCACCGACAGCGGAGCTGACGGAGTCCGGTCATGCGGTCGGAGATGTCGAGGAGGAAGCCCAGCTTAAGTTTGTATTGACTGCCGAAGATAATCTGTCTGGCGTCACCTCCAAGCAGCTTCTGCTGGATGGACAGCCCATAGCTGACGGACAGACCCTGAATGCTGCGGAGCTGGGTACCGGGTCCCATACTGTAAACTACATCGTGACCGACGCCGCAGGCAATACTGCCGAAAAGAGCTACACGTTCCAAATTACTGGCGGAGCGGCGCTTGCAACTGACAAGCCTGGACAGCCAGTGTTGTCTTCGAACAGCGGCTACGGTTATGGACTCAGTGACGGTAACTTTACCGTCACCATGAACCTCTGGTGGGGCAATAACGCTACCAGCTACAAGCTTTATGAGAATGGCACACTGATCGATTCCAAGTCTCTGAAGGATGTATCTCCGTCCGCGCAGACGGCAAGCATAGCGCTTTACGGTAAGCCGAATGGCACCTATATATACACAATGGAGCTAACCAACAAATACGGCACAACCAAGAGCCAGCCGCTCACGGTGACGATCCGCGATGCCGCACCGGGCAAACCGGTCCTGGCCCATGACAACTGGGACGGAGACGGCTCTTATAAAGTAACGATGAATCTGTGGTGGGGCACTAATGCCACAGAGTACCGCCTTTATGAGAACGGGCAACTGATCGACACGCAAGCGCTAATCGCCAACACGCCTTCTGCGCAGAGCGCTACGACTGATGTCACTGGCCGCGCTTCAGGCAATTATGAATACCGGGCGGAGCTGGTTAATGCAGCGGGAGAGACCCTAAGTGATATCATCAAGGTAACAGTCAACAAATAATACGATGAGCGTTTTAAATCTTGTAAGAAGTATTCCAAGATGTTGCATTCCGATTTGCTGTTGATCTAAATATGTCTCCAGGAGGTGCTTATATCTTTCAGATATAACGCCTCCTTTTTGACTTGTTCATATTCCGTTCATATTGTCGTCACGATGAGTACATCTTAGTTGATTACACTTTGAATATGTCGTCAAGGCGGCACTTCAGATACAGAGACAAGGAAGGGAAGAGATGAACGTGGCAAATAAGGTAGAAATAAAAACAACTGGGACTAAGAGCCACAAGAAACGGAACCTATGGTTAAAAATAATCGGAGGTATTGTGGGGGCGCTCGTGCTGTTCATGGGCATCGTTTTTATCGTTGATGCAATCAGCGATGGGGTAGAGAAAAAGAAAATCGAATCCTATGGCCAGTATGTCAATGTGGATGGGAAAAAGATGAATGTGCTCATTCAAGGGAGTGGAGAACAAACCGTTGTACTCCTACCGGGACAAGGAACCCCGTCGCCTGCACTTGATTTCAAATTGCTGATCGATGAAATTACCCCTAATTATAAAGTCGTGTTGGTCGAGCCTTTCGGTTATGGTTTGAGCGATGAAACCGAGAAGGAAAGAACGACGGAGAATATAGTAAGTGAGGTTCACGAAGCTCTGCAGCAACTGGGTGTTGACAGTTACATTCTAATGGGACATTCCATCGCGGGACTTTACGGAGCGACCTATGTGAACACTTATCCGGATGAAGTTCTTGCTTTTGTCGGCATCGATAGCAGCGTTCCCAATCAACCCGGGATGGATGTCAAATTACCTTTGAAATCCATGCAATTTCTTCAAAAATCAGGTCTGATGAGATTGTTCCAAAAAGTGAGCGGAGATGCGTATAAATCGCTTGCATTCGATGAGCATACCAAAGAACAGATGCGTTTGATTTCGAATCAAGTCGCGACCAATCCAACGTTGATGAATGAACTGAGCCACCTCGGTTCCAATTTTAAAAATGGAGAAAAACTCACAATGCCAAAAGACTTGCCGTTGCTTCTCTTCGTTCAATCGAATAATGAGCACAATAAACAGTGGATTCCGCTTCATGAAGAGCAAGTCAAACAATCCGCACAGGGGAAAATGATCCCGATGGAAGGTTCTCATTACCTGCATCATACAAAATACAAAGAAATCGCTGAGGAATTCAAAGCTTACATGAAACAAATCCAATTGTAGAGTTGATAATTAAACTGCGGAGCCAAACTTGGTTCCGTAGTTTCTTTCTTTTTCCATTCTAAAAAAAACAATTTTTCAAACCTTATTCCTGGGACATTGGAGTTTGGTATACATCGAGACAAATCTTGGTCATCTCATCAATGGATTTTGCAAAGTCGGATTGTATCCATTTGAGGAGAACATTATAGAGGGCCCCCGCTTTAAAGTATATTCGGTACACATTTTCATCGCTTTTGTCGTGAGCAGTAGAGAGCATCATTTCATTCAAGCAATCCAGAATTACATCATCAAACTTTGCGCTTTGAAGTGCTTTGTAGATGTTCCGCTGCTGAAAAATAACTTCAAAAAGCACTTTAATAAATTTTTGAGGTTCTTTGGCTTTGCCTGTTATTTCATTGGTGTAAGGTAAGAGTTTTTGATTGATTTCGAAAATAAGCGAATCGACCAAATCCACCAGGATCTCTTGCTTAGAGGAATAGTTGTTGTAATAGGCCGTTCGAGAGACCCCTGCGCGCTTCACAATATCGGTGATGGTAATTTTGTTAAAAGGCTGTTCCTGGATCAAGTAGACTAATGCCGTACAGATGGCTTCTCTTGTCAAACGGTTGGTTTCTTTATTGGAACGATGCTGAGAGATATTTGGGCTGTATAATTCATGATTTGAGATGACATTTCCCCTCCGTTTGTACATTCTGGTGTTCATTTTATTGTTTTTCATGAGTCTTTTCAATATGCTAACACCATAAGGCATTACAAATGTAATGTCAAAATAGTAGTAGATAAAATGGGAGGGCGTCATGTTAGAAAACTTATATAGACGATTGTCAGCGGTGCTGCTTTTGATCCTTGCACTCTGTGCTACAGTATTCATTGGCAAAGAAACGGTAATCTCGATAGTGACCATTACCCTTTTGTTAGCGGAATTAGGCATCTCCTTTTTACTTTTAAAGAAACGTGAGAAGTTACATGTGGTGTTAATTAGTGCGATGGTGGCAGAAGGGTTGTTCTTACTAACAAGAGAATTTTGGCTGCTTGCGCTTTCTATCCTGCTGCTGATCGTAGCGGGCATATGGAGAGGACTCTTTGGGCAAAAGGTGAGCAGAAGAGTCACTCCATTTCTAGTGGTTCGTAAAATATTATTCAGCATTGCTGCTCTTATCGTTACTGCACTTTGGGGTATTGGAATCTATGCAAAACCTATTACAACACCTGTGGCATTAGCAGTTGACGCGGCTGTGACGATCGATGAACGTAAATTGGATTCTGCAGCAGTGATGCTGAAGGATATTGAAGTAATGAATTCTTTTGGAAGCCGTACAACCGGCTCTGTGGGACATAATCAATTTATTGCATGGCTGGAGCAACAGGTAACGGATCTGGGGCTGAAAGTTTATCGTGATCACTATACTTTTGACCGATGGGAAGAAAAGAGCAGCTCTTTAATGATTGATCAGCAGTCAATTCATGACTCTTCAGCTTTTCCTTATTCCGGGGAAACTGACGAAAAGGGGGTAACAGGTGAGCTGGTATATACGAAGCGTGGTGAGTATGACCAGGCCAGCGGAAAAATTGCTGTCATTGAAATTGAGAATTTCAGAAATTTCCCAAGTGGGATCGTTATGAACATGCGGGATTCATCTCCAATGGAAAGCCAAATTGCCCCAAATGAAGGCGATCTAGTCCTCACTACAGCTTTAAAAGAAGCTAAATTGCAGCAAGCGAAGGAAATGGGTGTGAAAGCTGTTGTTGTTGTCTGGAAAGGGGTATCCGACGATAAGGTTGAAAAGCAGTATGTGCCTTTTACTACAGATTATGTTGGAATTCCTGCGATCTGGGTCAATGAAACGGAAGGAAAAAAGGTGATCAGTGCAGCCCAGGAGCACAAAGAAGGTACGGTTATTTTAGAAGCGGAAATACAAAAAAATGCTCCAACAGAATCCTTTTATGTGAAAATTGACGGGAAAAATAAGAATGAAGCGATTATCATAAATACCCATACGGATGGGATAAATGTGGTGGAGGAAAATGGTGCTGTGGGCATGCTGTCCATGATTCGTTACTTACAGCAGGAGCAGCCGGAACGTACGATGATTTTCGCTTTTGTGACAGGCCATTTTAGATTACCGGATTTCAAAGGATCTTCTCAGGCGACTTCCACTTGGATGGAGGGGCATCGAGAGCTCTGGGATGGCAAGCAAGGCCATATAAAAGCTGTAGCTGGAATTACGGTTGAGCATTTAGGCAGTATGGAGTGGAAGGACGATGATACGGGTCACTATAGACCAACTGGAAAAATAAGTACAGAATACACCTATGCGGGGAATGAAATGATGGCGGCCATATGGCTGAAAGCTATTGAAAAGACCGACGGCACACGTACTGTATTATTACGTGGACATAACAAGTTTGAGTTTGGAGAGAGTCAGCCTTTATTTGAAGCAGGGATACCGGTGATTGGCTTCATTCCAATGCCCGACTATCTGCTCGTGGATAGTGAAGACAGAGAGATGGGCAAATTTGATGCAAAGCTCATGAATACACAAATTATATCGTTACTGAAAGCGGTCAAGATAGTGGACGGAATGGAGACGACTAAGCTTGGAAAGTCAGATGGGTATTCTTTTTTCTATGGCCGTACTAAATGATGAATTGGAGATTGGCTGATGATTAAGAACTTAGTACCAAAAGAAAAGGAGAAAAAAACTACATGTTGATCAAAAGTGTTAAGGATCTTGAATTACAAGAGTTTACAACTTGCTTTAACGAAGCCTTCTCCGATTATGTAATTCCATTTCATGTTTCTTCGGAGTATTTAGCTGATAAATTTGCAGGTGCGGGAGTTAATTATCAGATGTCGTTTGGTGCTTTTGATCAAGAGAAGCTGGTTGCATTTGTTATGCATGGCATCGGGGATCGTAACGGCGAAAGTACTGCATTTAATACTGGTACAGGAGTCGTTCCTTTATATAGAGGGAGACGGCTAGTCGAACAAATTTATCGTCATGCTCTTCCCATCCTTAAAGAAGCTCATATTCAAAAGTGTTTGCTTGAAGTGATTCAAACGAATGATAAAGCTATAAAAGCGTATACCGCCATAGGATTTCAAATTCATAGAGAATTGGCTTGTTTCAAGGGGCGTATTGATGTCACCCTTCAGGACGATCATAGACATACATTCATTACAATGGTTCGACCGGAAGAATTCGATTGGACATCGGTACATTCTTATTGGAATTTTGAACCTTCTTGGGAACAATCTGTTCATGCGATTTTACGAAACCCGCATTTATACGATGTGGTCACGATAAGGGAAGAGAATAAGATTTGTGGATACGCGGTAATAAAATCGGCTAACGGAGCAGTTGTACAATTCGGTATTTTGCGAGAAAAAAGAAACCAGGGATTTGGGCGTTCCTTATTTCATTGGATGGGAGAGAGACATTCTATCATCACCGTTAACAATGTAGACAAAAGAGATACAAATTCTATACGTTTCCTTCAAAGTGTTGGTCTTGACGTATACATCGAGCAATATGAAATGGAGAAAGATTTGTCATGACGAAGATGACATTAGCTTTAATTCAAAAACACTGATGATTTGAGTCAGTGTTTTTTTGTTGCAGAAGGGGGTATATATTAGAGGTAAAAATGAGGAAATATTGTTTTTTTCTAACATCGAAGTAGGAGGAGACTTGTGAAATCATATATACGCTATTGAATCAATAGCTCTTTTGGGTTCTTTTTGTGTTATTCACTGAGTTGTCAGAAAGATTTGACCCTTTCTTGAACGTTTAGGGATAAAGAGATATCTGTGATTGAATTACTTGCAATTTAAGATAAGATGATTTTAATCATTAGGTCACGTTATTAATTTGACTGCTCAGTATCAGGTAAATCAGGCTCGCCAACTCTTGCTTTGTGAAATTTTTCTCTTTTTTACATAGCAAAGAACGAGGAACGTCATACTAAAACGAACAGGCAACGATGTCGCTGAGCCCTGCTAAACCTGATATTGAATACAGCCTAAGAGTTAGCCGGCCTAATCATAAGCATCAAGTTATGACGAAAAATGAACAGAGTTTGAAGGGAGCAGTAAAGAATGGCAATTGATACGGTGCTATGGAGCAGGCTGGTGACAGGCTTGACTCTCGGGTTCCACGTTATTTTTGCGACGATTGGCGTCGGTATACCGCTAATGATCGCTATAGCAGAGTTCATCGGGATCCGAAAGAAAGATCCCCATTATACACTTATGGCGAAGAGGTGGTCTCGGGGATTTGTCATTTCTGTAGCGGTTGGTGTCGTGACCGGTACAGCGATTTCACTACAACTGGCACTGGTGTGGCCGAATTTTATGAAACTGGCTGGGAATGTTATCGCTCTTCCGTTATTCATGGAAGTGTTTGCGTTCTTTTTTGAAGCCATCTTCTTGGGCATTTATTTGTATACGTGGGATCGGTTCAAAAATCCGTATATCCATTGGCTGCTGACGATTCCTATTGTCGCCGGGGCAGGCATGTCTGCCGTCTTTATTACGACGGTGAACGGATTCATGAACCAGCCTGGAGGCTTTGTCATGGAAGCAGGCCAATTCACAGCGATTGACCCAGTGCAAGCGATGCTGAATACGGCGACGTTCTCCAAGGTGTTCCATGTATTAAGCTCGGCCTATTTGACAGGAGCTGCCTTGTTAGCCGGTATTGCAGCCTTTGCGATGCTGAGAAAAGGGGTATCCGCATACCACAAAAAATCCTTGAATCTCATGATGGCGGTTGTTTTGGTGTTCGGCTTGCTGAACACGTTAGCTGGAGATGTGTCCGCCAAGTTTTTGGCCGAGCATCAGCCGGAGAAGCTTGCAGCGGCAGAGTGGCATTTTGAGACGGGTAGCGGTGTGGATTTGGTTTTAATGGGATGGCTGAATGCAGAGCATGAAGTTCTAGGGGCTCTTCATTTGCCGAAGGTGCTCAGCTTTCTGGCCTTTGGAGACTTTAATGCAGAGGTAACGGGGCTGGAGGAATTCCCCAAGGATGAATGGCCACCGCTTCTCGTTCATTATCTGTTTGATTTAATGGCCGGAATCGGATTTGCTCTGCTCGCGATAGCAGTCCTATATTTCCTGTTTGTGTTCTGGAAAAAGCGCAATGCGCTTAACAAGTGGATGCTTAGCATCATCGCACTGATCGCACCGCTCGCTTTTCTAGCTGTAGAGCTAGGCTGGTTTTATGCAGAGGTTGGGCGACAGCCGTGGATTATCCGTGGATATATGCGTGTAGAGGAGGCTGCCACGACTTCACCGAATGTAAGAATTATATTCTTCGCCTTATTGCTCTTGTACATCGTACTCGGCAGTATGTGTGTAATCGTGCTAAGACGCTTGTTCAACAATAATCCGGCAGAAGTTGAGATGGAGAAATGGATGAAGGAACATCCTAATCAATCTACGGAAAAGGGGGGCACTGAATGATGAGTTACGAAATAATTGGCATCTCGGTGCTCTGGCTGTTCTTGTACGGCTATTTAATTATAGCTTCCATTGATTTCGGTGCAGGATTCTTCGCCTTTTATGCTCGTTTGACTAAGCAGGATCATCTCATTAATCGTCTGATTTCCCGTTATTTATCACCCGTTTGGGAGATCACAAATGTATTTTTTATCTTTTTCTACATTGGCATCGTCGGATTTTTTCCGGACACGGCCTATTATTATGGCTCCGCGCTGCTAGTTCCGGGAAGTATTGCAGTTATTCTTCTTGCGATTCGCGGTTCGTTCTATGCTTTTGAAAATTATGGTTCCAAGAAAAACATAGTCTATCTTTTTTTGTACGGAGCTACAGGCCTGCTTATTCCGGCTTCGTTGTCAGTGGCGCTAACTTTGTCTGAAGGCGGCTTTATTGTGAAGCAGGCTGAGTCAGTTTCTCTGGATTACTGGGCGCTGTTTACCAATCCGTTATCGTGGAGCATAGTTGGACTGGCAATCGTGTCCGTTTTGTTCATAAGCGGCTCATTTCTGACTTTTTACGCATCTCGTGCAGAGGATCATTCCGCGTTGAAGCTGATGCGGAACTACGCCCTGTTTTGGAGCACACCGACGATAATTCTCGCACTGACAGCATTTATCTATTTGGGCCAACACAATGAACGGCATTTTCAAAATATGATGGATTTATGGTGGTTGCTGGCACTTTCCGTTGCTTTCTTCATGATCGCGATGTGGCTGTTATATAACGGACGCCGTTACGGATTAGCTTTCATATGCATCATGTTGCAATTTTTCTGTGCTTTTTTCGCGTATGGGATTGGGCAATACCCTTATATTCTTGATCCGTATATCACGATTCAGAGCAGTGCAACTTCACCAGCAATGGGCTTAGCGTTAGTTGTTGTATTTATCGGCGGTCTATGCCTGTTGATCCCATCCCTTATCCTGGTCTTCAAACTCTTCCTGTTTGATGCGGATTATGTAAAAGGGAAAAAATAAAGCTGATTAATCCATTACGGCATGTTTGAGAGTTCTCTACAAGCCTATATATAAAGGAGGTGTGATCTGTGAAGAGGAAATCCAGTCTGATTTCTCAGCAAATGTCTTCACAAAGGAAAAATATGACCCTCCTCGCGGTCATTTCGCTTGCGCTTGGTACAGCTATTGTGAGTCAGGCAGGGCTGCTTGCTGAAGCAGTCCAAAGGATTTTTGTGGAGAGAGCTTCATTTTCATCGGTTATCCTGTTGCTTGGCATACTTCTGGCTGTTATGGCTGTACGCACACTGTTGTCGTATGCAAACGGTAAAGTTGGTTTGCACATGGCTGCCACTGCCAAGACGAATATGCGAGCGGCTGTGCTGCAAAACTTGACCCACGCTTCCATGCCGTCAACCCTTCGTGGACAGACCGGAGGGAAGGTCAGTATTGCTCTGGATGCTGTGGATGAGGCTGATAGTTATTTCAGTCAGTACATGCCGCGGATGATGGAAGCTGCTATCATCCCGATTCTAATTTTGGTCGTTACTTTTATCCAACATGCTAACACTGGTTTCATTCTATTGTTTACAGCTCCGTTCATCCCGCTGTTCATGATTTTAGTGGGTCTGAAAACGAAGAACAAATCTGAAGAAAAATATGCACAACTTGCTGAGTTTTCGGGGACGTTTCTGGATTCTCTTCAAGGGCTGGTGACGTTAAAAATATTTGGACGGGCACACCGTCAGCAACAGAAAATTGAACACAGTAGTCTGAGTTACCGTGATGCCACAATGGGTATTTTGAAGATTGCATTTACGAACACCTTCATGCTGGAATCGATCGTGATGCTAAGCATAGGCATTGTCGCTCTTGAACTGGCCATCCAGTTGCTTGTTTTCAAATCTATGACGTTCCACACCGCTTTTTTCGTTTTGCTGCTCGTTCCCGAGTTTTACAACCTGTTAAAGAATACGGGAACGGCCTTTCACAGTGGCCGAACAAGTATGGGCGCAGTACGTAAGGTGGAACAGATGCTTGAAGAAACGGCAGGGGAGAGCATGGACGCGAAAGGCAATGAAGGAACATTAACATTTGGTGGAATCGACGAGAACGTCAACATGGGTAGGGTCGACAAAACAAGCAAATTGGAGCTTGCCCATACCAATGATCTTTTAGTTCCGCCATCCATGGAAATTGACCATCTCAGGTTTCAGTATGCACCAGATTCATTCGAGCTTAAGACGGGTCGGATCCAGTTTAATCCGGGAGAACACATTGCGATTGTAGGTAAAAGCGGTTCCGGCAAAACGACTTTGCTTCATCTCATCGCCGGTTTGCTGAAACCTGCAACGGGAACAGTCCTGGTGAATGGAAGCCCACTCTCGCAATACGATGAGTCTGCTTGGTTCGAACATGTTAGCTACATTACACAGCATCCCTATATTTTTGCAGGTACATTTTCTGAAAATATTGCAATTGGTGCTCGTGAGAGCATCTCCAAGGCAGAAATTGAGCGGGCGGGGGAGGAAGCAGGACTCGCTGCGCTTACAGCCCAATTGGAGCATGGATTTGATACCTTTGTTGGTGAAGGAGGCAGGGGTCTGTCTGGTGGGGAGAAGCAACGGCTTGCCTTGGCACGCGCTTTTTTGAAGCGGCCTGCCATCATTCTGTTTGATGAACCTACAGTTGGACTGGATTTGCACACCGAACGGGTACTGCAACGCTCCATAGCCAAACTGGCAAAAACGGCTACGATGATTACGGTGGCTCACCGATTATATACGATTCAACAAGCCGACAAGATTTTATATATGGATAATGGAGTGTTAGTGGACTCTGGACGGCATGACGAGCTTATGGAGCGCCTGCCTCAGTATGCCGAGATGGTTGATGTACAGCGGAAAAGGGGGGTATCCTCATGAATGAGCTGGCTGTTCTGTCAAAAGCGATGATTCAGGAGCGCAAGGATATCATTCTTTCCATTTTGTGTGGATTTATCGCCGGCATAGCCGGTGTGGCACTCTTTTCCGCGAGCGGGTATCTAATTTCACAAACGGTATTTGCGCCACCGCTTTATACTTTGATTGTACTAACCTCGATGGTCAAACTGCTTGGTCTGCTCCGGGCGGCGAGCCGTTATGGAGAACGCTTGTACTCTCACCGGGCGACATTTTCCATGCTTAGCCGTTTACGTACTTCCTTTTTTGCCAAGCTTATTCCTTTAACGCCTGGTATTTTGAACAAGAATCGAAGCGGGGATCTGCTTGCGCGGATCGTTGGGGATGTGGAAAGTTTGCAAAACTATTTTTTGCGAGTTGCTTATCCTCCGATCATGGTCGTCATGGTATTTTTGGCTACGGTGCTGTTTACTTCTACCTTTTCGATCTGGATTGCCGTTTTGTTTGTACTAGGTATGCTGATAACGGCATTCGTTGTACCAGGAATTGTGTTACTCGGGCAGCGGAGAGTACATGGACGCGTTCGTGAGCAGAGGGCGCAGCTGTCCACGGAAGTAACCGAAGTGTTGTACGGTTTCCGGGATTTGAAAGTATACGGGCAATTGGCACAGCGGGAGGAGCAGCTTCAGCATGCTTCCGCTGTATTGGCAACTGAACAGCAACGAGCAGCCGGGCACTTACTGCGCGGGCAATCGATGCACACTTTTGTTACATTTCTCGTTTCCTGGGGAGTGCTGACGCTTGGTGCCTATTTGATTATGGAAGGAGCGCTTGCAGGCGTATTTCTTGCCATGTTGGTCATGGCATCACAAACCGTATTTGAAGAAGCGACGGCTATGGCCACATTACCCGCGTATAAAGAGGATAGCGAACATGCAGCCAGACGACTGACCGAAACGGTACAGACCATAGATGAGCAGTCTTCGCAGCCAAGCGGCATTTTGTCTGTTAATGATGCTGTTAGGATAGAACTATCCGGGGTTACGTTTCAATATGAAGGGGAATGGAGACCGGCACTTAGGGATATGTCTCTGCACATTTTACCTGGCTCCAAAACTGCGATTGTCGGGCCGAGTGGGTCAGGAAAATCAACAATTATCGAATTGCTGCTCAAGCTGCGAACACCAACGGCTGGAGATATACGTTTAAACGATATTTCGGTAAAAGAACTGGATGAGGCTAGCATTTGGAAAACGGCTAATGTGGTGTTTCAGCAAAGTCATTTCTTCCGGGGAACGATCCGGGACAACCTGCTGCTGAATGGAGAAGAACATGCTGACGAACAATTGTTAGACGTGCTGGCTAAAATGCAGCTGCCTGATACATCTTTGACCGATAGGGTATATGAAAAAGGGGAGAATCTGTCAGACGGCGAGAAGCAGCGACTGGCTCTGGCGCGAGCGATGCTCCGCAAAGGACGGTTATGGCTTCTGGACGAACCAACTTCATCGCTGGATTATGTGACTGAGCAACATGTTTTTAAGCATCTCTACGCACAGGCGGCTGATGATACGCTCCTCTTGATTTGTCATCGGCTTACCGGCTTGGAGGAGATGGACCAGATTGTGGTCATGGACCAAGGCAGGGTAGTCGAAACGGGTTCCTATTCGGAGTTGATGAGACAAAAAGGTTATTTTTATGAGATGAAAAAAATTGAACAGCAAATGATCGGTGAAGTTGAGGACTGATGATTTAGTGACCTCGACTTCCCTAAACTTCATCTCCTGCAACTATCTTACTTAAAATATCAGAAGTAACCCGCAGGAAAAATTTCTACAGGTTGCTTCTGATAAATTCTAAAAACTATACCCTCGCCTTGTTTTAAAAGTAACCTATTCTATAAGCCTCGCAAAGGCTTAATAAGCCTACCTATTTTACCCACCTTGCCGGGTGACTTTCTTATGCTCGATCTATCCAATTTGAATTTTGGAGATCCTTTTTTTGACACTATAGTATTTCTTAATTTTGCTGAACTATTGATTCCATTCGTAAAAGTCAAAGTATAATTCTGATTATTTCCAACTCTGAGCTCACGGAAACCTACCCTGTTACAGCCTGTGCCCTGGCATCTTTCTACCCAACACATGTCGAAGACTGTGTTAGGAATATACGTGTAGTAATTACCGCTCCACGTATTTCCGGAATTGTCATACGCGTAATAATAGTATCTTTGATTAGCAGATGACCCAGTTACTATAAGTGAACTTCTACCTGGGACTAATCGGTACCACCCCTTCTTAACATAAGTGGTAGGGCTACAATTTGGATCATAGTGAGCAATAGCAAGCCAAATATAGTTAGGGGTATTATTTTGTACATAAAAACTCATTTATATCACTCCATTCTATAGATTAAATACAATGTTAATATATGTAAAAATATAAAGGAGTGAAATAGACAGATAGAGAGGGAGTTAATAAAAATAGGCTCTCGGGAGTTGGGTGCTAGGACTAGGTCAACATTCGGAATCGTACCCGATGTTGCACAAAGGCAAAAGATACTATTAAATCAAGCACCCTCTTCTATCACAAGTAGAAACAGTCTTGGACTGAATAGGAAAGTCCAAGACTGTTTCTGCATTTTTTCGCCTAACGTTTCGAGATAGATTTTCTGCCAGCAGCAGGCCGTACAACTCGCAGACCTTTAATAGGAGAGGTACTCCGGCCAACATTCTTCTTTTTACCAGGAACTGCCGTGTTGACATTTAAAAATTTAGATTGACTTTGAATATTACTAGATACAATATTAACTGTATAATTTCTGAAGTTACCAATCCTGATTTTTCTCAATCCTAGCCTTCTACAAAGCGGTGCATCACAGTAACCTGCGCCACCACAAAGTTTGAAAGCATTTTGCGGTAGAGTGAGATAGTTAACACCTGACCATACAAGACTCCTATCTGTAGATTCAGCATAGTAATATATCTCTCGATTGTTGACTGCCCCACTCAATACCTCTATCGTTTGACCTGGATTTATTGTGTACCAACCTACCGCTTCATACCAGCTGGGCCAAGGTATCAAGGGGATAGAGCCCTGATTACAGCTTGCAGAGGAGTAATATGCGAAGGCAACATATACGGTTAAACTCGTATTGTTACGAAAACTAAGTCCCATTGCATTCAGCTCCTTTCTTGTTAATAGAATAAAGTATGCAGTTTAATAGAAGAAGGAAATGGACATCAAGAATACAATTTCGAATCGATTGGGCTGCTCATGAGTAAACTGACGATCTGGATTTATGAAGTTCTAGCACTACTTATTACAGTTTTATTTCACCAATCGTACCTAGATGAATATCTAAAACAAAAGACTGATTAATTCTCTTGCGGTGTCCAGAAAGCCATTTTATGGCTGTTTAGGGCACCTTTCGTTTTTTTATATAAGATTTAGGTAAACATCAAAATCCGTTTTTTCTTTGAATCTACTAAAGAAAATGTGATGATACATAGTCATGATATTCCTAAGGTTTATGATGGCATACTCTTTGAAGTAATTAGCTATGGCTTAATCCATGAACAATTGCTGTCACATTTTGGGTCGAGCTCTTCGTTGTATAGAGTGAAAGGGGGGGGAGACAGCTTGAATGATACGGAGTTAAGTCAGATCATAGCAGATGTGTTGGATGGGGACACAGAAAAATTCGAAAAAATCATGGAGGTTTATCAAAAACCGATTTTTCTCTACTGTTATCATATGCTGGGCAATTATGCCGAAGCTGAGGATAACGCACAGGAAGTATTTTTGAAGACATTCCGCACCTTGAAGAAATATACCCAATATCAAATAGATTTTGGCGCCTGGGTATACAAGATTGCCTACCATCAATGTATCGACATCATCCGTAAGCGAAAGTTGGTGAAATATTTGCCTTTCTTTTACCAGGATGAGAAAGAAAATAATGAAGTCGACTTGCATATTGAAGCCAACTATTTTGATGAATCCGTACATCAAGCCATGGCAAAATTATCGGCGGAAGAGCGTAATTTGTTAATCTTACGTTGTGTCGAGGATAAAAGCTACCAGGAGATCGGATTGATTCTCGGCAAAAACAGTGCCAGCCTTCGTAAAAAGTATGAACGTGCATCTGCAAAATTTCGAAAGTATTATGCTCAAGTGAAGGGAGTGGGAGTGTATGAATATGGACAGGGATCGGGATTTGAAAAGACTGTTTGATGACCCGCGCATTCCCGACGCCGACTTGACAGGAAAAGTAATGAGAATATTACATGCTAAGCCAAAAGAAAAGGAGAGGTTTTTTATGAAATATAAAGTTGTTTTGACTGCGTGTGTAGGGATGATGTTAATGGCCTCCACGGGTTATGCGGCAGTTCAATATCATTCTTTGACGAATAAGGATGGCGAAGTCGTATATGAGACTAAATCGACGAAAGATTACGGAAAAACAGAATCGAAAGATGAGATAGAGCGTTACAAGGCATTTTATGAACTTAAGGATAAGGTGCTAAAGAACGGGGAAGCTGGGCTGTTCTATATGGTTGCCAATAATCCGAATCATGAAACAATTCTTGGAACGAAGGTGACTATCTTCCAAGATCTTTCTCAATTGAGAGATAAGATTACGGATAAATCCATTAAGATCGCAGACAAAGTCAATGGAAATTATACATTCCAAAAGGCGGACGTAATCTTTAAAAATGCTCAGGAAGTGAATCCTCCTTCTTCGGAAGAAAAAAAGAAAATGGCAGAAAAGCTGAGAAAGCAGGCGGAAGAATCCAATCAGGGATATGCCATGATGCCGGTTGAAATGACAGATCAGTTTTTCCTTCTCTTTGCTACGTATCAAAATGGCGAAGATAAAATCGGGGTTAATATCACTAATCTGAGTGGAAAGAGCGATCCTACAATGTATATTGACGAGAACGTTGAATTTAAGCAGGAGAAGGTTCAAGTGAAGGGAGTAGAAATGCTGCATACAGAATTTGCTCCTTCGCAGACGCACGAGCTGAAATGGATATACGAGAGCCGAGACAAAAAGGTGAAATACGCCTATACTTTACGTGCAGACATAAATAAAGTAAGCAAAGAAACCCTAATGAAACTTGCCGAAGGCTATTTGGAATAATAAATACAACAACAACGGGAATCCTCCAATCCAATACTGGGATTCCCCTTTAGTAAGTCATAATTCCTTCTCCATTTTTTATCATTATCGTTTCAAAACACCGATTTTAATTCCGTGGAACAAATCAAAAGAACGGCCGCTGTTCACATCGTTTGCGACAGGGCCGTTTTTTCTTTTTCGTAGGCTAGCTTCAAATTGCTATTCTTGCCAAACACTCATAGGGTCCCATGGCTTGATCTGATTGCTATATTTCCCAGCCAAAAAAGCTTTCATATCTTCCAGCTTAGCAGGCACCTCGTTCCAAATTGGAAGGGGTGGTAACCCTCGTTTGCTTTTCAATAGGATATCCACTGTAACATACAAGCGTTCTGGCTGAATCCAATGAAGGAAGCGGGAAATATCAATTTGCTTGGTCAGGGACAAGGAATCAATTTCGTCATTGTAATGCTTGTTGAACTCGCTGATCAAGTTCAGGAGGTAGTCTCTCTGCTCCTTCACGAATTCCAGGCTACAAATGGCGCCATGCCCTGGAACAACGATTTCGGGTTTAATTTCATCAATAATGCGATCAAGCACTTTAACCCAATTGAGGGTTCCCTCTTCGCTGTATGCCGTACAACCGTTAAACACGACATCGCCAGCGAACAGCACTTTTTCTTTTGGCATCCACAACAGCAAGTCACTGTCAGAGTGGGCTGGAGCTACGTTGTAAATCATAACTTCCGTATCGCCAAGACGGATGTTGATATCGTCCTTTATCTCAATATTCGGGTGCACCCATTCTACGCCTTCCAGGTCGAATCCTTCAAATTCCGCTGCAAAAAACCGCTCGCCCGGAGTAGATTCCGTAGAATCCTTTCCTCTTCTGATGACGCTGTCCATCCAGGCGATATTTTCGGTGAGGCGCTCTCTGGAGGCTTCCTTGTGCATAATAATGCAAGCATCTTCAAACACTTTGTTTCCCCAGGCATGGTCGCTGTTATAGTGCGAGTTCACCACATATGCGGGAGAGCCGCCGTTGCTTACTTCCATAAAAGCCTCTCTCATTTCCCGCGCATGGAACAAATCGAAGAACGTGTCATACACCAGCCCTTCACCCTTGTTGATGAACCCGGCATTGGCCCAACTGATCCCGCGATACGGCGAAATACCGGCAAAAACGCCATCTGCGACTTCAATAAATTTAACACGAGGTTTTTGGATAATACGTCCATACTTCATGAAAATTCTCCTTTTTCGTATATGTTTTTGGGGTAAGGCATACTGACTATGGCTTTATTATAGAGAACGGAAAACAGAAATGCAAGCGAGTACTTGCATGCATTTATACTGTACGATATGATAGTAACAGAACAACATCACACTACATGGATGGAGGCGCTTAACCATGAAACTAGTAACCTTTCAAACCAAGACATCCCAGGAACCTTTGTTTGGGCTTGTAATTAACGAGAAATTTGTCGTGTCTTTTGCCGCAATCATGAAAAAGCAGGGAACTTTCGTTGACAGTCTTGAAAGTATGGACAGCTATCTTCATTATTTGCCGGCAAGTTATGATGCCGCTAAGGAAATGATGCAATATGCTGTCGAACAGTTGCATCAATTCAATGAAAATGAAATCAGCCCGATTGCAGCGGTAAAACTGCTGCCGCCAGTTCCGAATCCGGCTGCGCTTATCGATTTCGGGCTGACACTAAGACATCTGAGAAATGCTGGCGTAAATCTGCTGCAAAGAGAATATACAGGGCCGGAAAGAGAAGAGCTTAAACAAAAAATTGCTGAAAAATTCCAGCAAGATCCGAATAAAGTAACATTCAGTTATTACAAATGTAACCATAATGCATTAATTGGCGATGGAGATACGATTCATTGGCCTTCGTACTCTTCCTACCTGGATATTGAGCCGGAGCTGGCTTTTGTTACAGGGATGGAGAACTGCATTGCAGGTTATGTTATTTTTAATGACAGTACTGTCCGCGATGTGCAATGGCCGGATTTTCAGGGGCTGACCGGACCGACGCGCTGCAAAGATTTTGATCGCAGCAAAGGAATAGGGCCATTTCTGGTTACGCCGGATGAAATCGACAATCCGCTGGTGCTGGATGTGAATGTATGCATCGGGGAGAGACTGCACTGGAAGGGGAGCACATCCGAGTATTCTGCACACCCTGCAAAAGTGATGGAGGAGGTTCTCAAAGTTTTCACGCCGCTCACGGGCACGATTATAGGAATGGGGACGGTACCGGATTGCTGCGCAATCGAGACCGAACAATGGCTGTTGCCCTCTGACCGAATCCAGATTACATTTGATAAATTAGGCACGCTCACGCAATTGGTCCCTGATCATGTCAAGATTACGGAACCAAGCCGGTGGGAAAAAAGAAGCGATTTGCTTTAAATAAACGTTTATGAAAATGATGAACCCCGACCATGCTGCATATGCAAAACTTGTAGTAGAATAGGATTAACATATGCAAAAGGAGAAATACAATGCAAACTTCAGACAGAATCATTGAAGCCGCGACACAGCTCATCAAAAAGAATGGCTATCGGGGAGTAAGCACCAAAGCCATTGCAACGGAAGCTAAAGTCAATGAATCTACGATTTTTCGGCAATTTGGAAGTAAGCAAGGCATATTGGAAGCCATCATTGAAAGACATTCGGATATCCCGCAATTTGAGAAGCTGTTAAAAGAGGACGCGACCGATAATCCGGAAGTTGATCTGCTGAATGTAAGCCAGCAGTACCGTTTGTTTTTCCATAAAAATGCGGACATCATTTTGATTGGCATCCGCGACAAAGGAATGCTTCCCGAATTAGACAGAGTGCTAGCCGATCCGCCGGCGAAGCTTCACTCCTTGCTGGTTGAATATTTTCAACGCTTGCAGAATAAAAAAGTTATAGCCAGACAGGATGAGCGCCTTGTCGCAATGTCTTTTCTCTCGATGTGCTACGGATTTCAGATGAGCGAGCTGATTCACCGGCAATATCAATCCCAACTCGTCACCGAGGAAGAGTTCTACAAGCACAGTGTCTCATTGTTTGTTAAAGGAATTTTGGCTCAGTCATAAGCACTATTGATTTATTTAATGAGAAGTCTAAATTTACGTGAACAGGCTGAGTCTGGAAACTCGGTGTTACAATCCATTCATCTAATGGAAGAGCATACAGCGACGGTTGATGATGTGGTAATTATTAAGCATGGAACAATCGTTGCAGATGGAACATTGGAGAAGTAAAAGGTAACCCTTCCACGCTGGAGGATGCCTTTTTTGCTCATGAATGTAGTTTTTAGTAATAGAAAATAAAATACGTGGATGCATTATATAAAAAACATGACTCATTAAATTAAGCCCAATTTTTTCTAGGGCTTTTTTTGTTTGGGACCTCAGGATTGTATTTGGTCTATACTCAAACTTTCGAGTCAGAGTTATTGTACGAGCTTTAATGCAAGACAATCATGCCTATTGTATTGGAATTATCCAAGGCTGTACTTACTTAAAATCTTATAAGAAATTCTTGAAATCACAGAAATTTATTCGGGTAGTGGGATGCTATTATACAAATATAAATAAAGACGAGGTGATGATATGCAAGCAAAATTGGCAGCGGACGCCATTCCCCTCACCAAAAAGCGAAATTCATGGATAAGAACGATAAAAAAGTATAAAGTGATGTACGCTCTCTTGTTCCCGGCATTACTTTACTTTGCCGTATTCAAATACATTCCTATGGCGGGAATCATTATTGCTTTTAAAAACTATAACCTAGCTTTGGGACTATGGGATAGTCCATGGGTGGGATTTAGAAATTTCACAGATTTTATGAACGGCGTTTATTTCTGGGACATCATGAGAAATACGATAATCATATCGTTGTATAAGCTATTGTTCGGTTTCTCAGCTCCTATCATACTTGCTTTGCTGCTCAATGAAGTTTATACCCAATGGTTTAAGAAAATCGTACAAACGATCACTTATTTACCCCACTTTCTATCATGGGTCATTGTTTATGGAATGATGGTGGCATTATTAGCCCCAGGGGATGGTCTTTTTAACATGATTTTGAAGGAAGCTGGAGTTGAACCCATCTCATTCCTAACGGAACCTGCCTGGGGCAGACTGCTGATCATCTTATCTGAAATATGGAAGGATATTGGATGGGGAGCGATATTGTACCTTGCAGCATTAGCAGGAATCGATCCAAGCTTATATGAAGCGGCTAGAATTGATGGCGCTTCCAAATGGAGACAGCTATGGCATGTAACACTTCCCGGCATTCGAGGCGTGATGATTCTGATGCTGATCCTTAAATTAAGCCATATTCTGGATGCTGGTTTTGACCAAATATTCATGTTTGCCAACAGCTTTAATCAGGAGAAGATCGACATTATCGACACATGGGTATACCGTGAAGGGCTCGAGCGACTTAAGATTGGCTTGGCTACTGCTGTGGGATTGTTTAAAGCGGTCATCGGATTTGTTTTAGTGTTGGCAGCGAATAAGCTCGCCAAAAAATTCGATGGGCAAATTTGGTGAGGTGGTTATCAATATGATCAATTTGACAATCGGAGAGAAAGTCTGGCAAGCAGTCGTTTATTTTATTCTTATTTTGCTAGCTCTACTTTGCTTACTACCCTTTCTATATGTGGTTGCTGTTTCAGTGACGCCAGAATCGGAAGTGTTAAGAAGAGGAATTGTTATTATACCAGAAACCTTTACCTTTCTAGCCTATAAAGAAGTATTCATTTCTCATGGTATCGGGCAGGCGTATAAAATTACATTGTTTCGAACAATAGTAGGAACTGCTCTCAATGTGTTCTTTACGGTAATTGCGGCATATCCGTTATCCAAAAAATATTTGCCGGGTCGAAGCCCATTTTTACTATTCATTGTCTTCACCATGATGTTTGGGGGAGGATTAATTCCGACTTATTTACTAGTCCGCTCTCTGGGATTGCTAAACAGTCCGTGGGTATTGATTATTCCAAATCTCATTAGTGCATTTAATCTGGTGATCATTAAAGGCTTTTTCGAGCAATTGCCTGCTGAAATCGAGGAATCAGCGAGGGTAGACGGTGCAAGTGAGCTCCAGTCGTTATGGCGGATCATTCTACCCCTGTCCTTGCCCGTCCTTTCCACAATTTCCTTATTTTACGCAGTCGGGCATTGGAATAGTTATTTCGATGCTATTGTTTATATCAATGATTCCAACTTAATGCCGCTTCAAGTGATCTTGCGCAACATCCTGCTTAACGTCGCAACACAAAGTGCTGATTCGCTTGCCAATACCGGAGCTGTTAGTACGTTCGCTATACAAATGGCAGCAGTTGTCGTGACTACAGTTCCGATTTTGATCGTTTACCCATTTATGCAAAAGCATTTTACCAAAGGTGTACTCTTGGGATCGGTTAAAGGTTAAAAAGCTATTCCAACCTGAGTTGTTACGGGGAAACCGTGATAATATAGAAGCAAAGGAGAGGTCATTATGCAACGTAAAGCGATTACATTTGCTATTCTGACAGCAATGGTCGGCGTGGGAACAGTATTGTCAGGATGTGGGGACAAAAAAGAGGTTACATCGTCAGCTACGGGTAATTCACAAGGCCAGTCTAGTCCCTTTGAAAAAAAATTGAAAATTTCGATGTTTAACCAAGGCACTTTCAATGCAGCTGCTCCGATTCCTCCTCGTGAAGAAGATATCCAACGCCAAATGTTGGAGAAAGCAGTAAATATCGACTTGGAAATGATGATTCCTCAATCAGGTCAAGCAACGACTAAATTAAATACGCTCATTGCTGGAGGAGATATTCCAGATTTGATTTTCTTGAAAAGCCGGGCTGATCTCGCGCAATATTATGACCAAGGCGTTCTTGCGGATTTGACACCGTATCTGGATCAATTTCCTGAATTACAGAAACGTTTTAGCAACGACTCCTGGGAGGCGATGTCCTATCAAGGAAAAACCATTGGGGTTCCAGGTTATGATAATGTAAATGGTATCAGTCGAAGCTTCTTCATTCGCAATGATTGGCTGAAAAAGCTGAATATGGAAGTGCCAACGACACCTGACGAGTTATTCGAAGTTATGAAAGCCTTTACAGAGAAAGACCCCGACGGTAATGGCAAAAACGATACTTACGGATTCATAGGCGGCATGAATAAAGAAGGCAATCTGCAAACCTACGGCTTCGATAGTTTGATGTGGATGTTTGGCGTCAATCCTCCATCAGCCATTGATGTGAAAGACAATGAACCGGTGTTCCTGTATACCGACCCAAAAATGAAAGAGGCGCTCGCTTATATCAATAAAATGATGGAAGCTAAAGTTGTAGATCCAGACTGGGTGACAATGAATACTCCCGATTTGTTGGACCAAAAGTTGTTTAAGGGTAAAGTTGGCTTCATGATAAGAGATGCACGCAGGCTGGAACCGGATTATCAGCAGAAAATGAAAGAAATCAGTGGAGAGGTGCCGGAATGGATCGTCATTCCTCCAATGATAGGTCCTTATGGTGATCAAATTGTAGAGAGAAAATCGTTCCAAGGCAATTCATGGGCCATATCCAAGAAAGCGGATAAGGACAAAATCATTCGGATCTTGTCCATGCTGAATTATCTCTTTACGGACAAAGAAGCATATCCGAATTTTGCATACGGAATTAAAGGAATTCATTGGGATTTAGTGGACGGCAAGATCAAGAATAAAACCTCCGAATTATCAAAGGAAATGAAAGAAAAATACCTATGGGTTGACCATTATAGAATGCCGCGTCGTGGTGATGATGCTGAGTACTTCAGCTTCCAGAATCCTAAGACGGCAGAAGCTTTTGAGAACAATCAGAAATACGTGGCGCCTACTTTGCCCGGGAATTTATTGACTGAAGACCCGAACGATACATTGGCAGCTGACCGCCAACGTTTCATTAATGAAAGTTTGGTCAAATTTATGACCGGAAAAGATCCTCTTTCTAACTGGGAGAATTTCCTCAATACGTTGGATACCAAGTTTGACATGGAGAAATATAAGGATACAGTAATCAAGCAATTTAAAGAAGCGGGCTTAATTAAGTAAATCAAGTAGAAACGGCTTCGCCGTCCTTTTAAAGGACGGTACCGTTTCAGCGAGAAAGATAAGGAACATTTATGCGCGAAGCATATAAATTCTTATCTTTTAAACAAAGAGAGAGGCTATAAATAGCCCCTCTCTTTATTGAAATATAAGAAAGTATAAGTTTTACTTTATACTTTATCCTTCTATTTTTCGAAGAAACGCTTATCGTCCTTAAAAAGGACGCCGAAGGCGTTTCTTCTTATCATATGCTATTATTTGTTTAATACAGATTTAAAAGGAAGATGATAGATGCGAAGAAGAATCAGCTTGCCTTTAAAATTATTTTTTATCGTTTTTGCATTTGTATTAAGCTGCATAATCTTGATAAGTCAATTGTCTTATCACTATGTCCAAAAGGAAATAAGAAAAACTGACATTTATTACACTAACCAAATACTAGACAAGGTAGATCAGTATTTCACAGTTAATTTTTCCTCCTTCCAGACGATACTGTTCTCGGTCGAAACATCGGTGAAAGCCAACATTGACAATACAGAAGTGATTAAAAAGCAATTAAGAGAGCTGTATGAACTCAACAGTAATTACGTCAGTAATATTTATTTGATCAAAAGCGATTTATCCATTCTAGGCGGGAGTACACCTACCCGAATATTCGATGAACCTTTAGCAGAAAGAGAACCTTTGTTTGATGCGGCTGACAAGAACAGAAGGACTACATTTGTCAGTGATCCTTACAAATCTAAATATTCCGGCTGGACAGTTACGATGGTTCGATATCTGAACAGTGCTCCGTTTCCTATGGCCATTGCGGTAGATTTGGATCTAAATGCCATTGAAGAAACCTTGTTCAAGATTAATAAAAAAGAACAAATGGATTTGGCTCTAATCACCGCATCGGGAAAAATCATTGCCGGATTTTCGGAAAATAAAGGACCCATGAATATTCAAGATCATACTTTTTCAATCGGTGACACGTCAGCGGAACAAATTCTGGATACTACAGAAACAAGCCTTCAACTACATACCAAGGATGGTATTCCAGTTTCCCTTCTGAAAAAACCGACGGAGAAATTCAACTGGACCATCATCTCGATCAACGATGAATCACGCTTGAAAGCTGCTTTGTCCAGATTGGAAACCTATTATATCGGGCTTCTAGCTGCAGGTCTTCTCTTAAGTCTGTTCATTTCCTTTTTTATTGCCAAATATATAAGGACCCCTCTCTATGCGCTCAAAACAAAAATGAAGCGGGTGGAGCAAGGCCTCCTGACAACTACAATATCGATTAACCGAAACGATGAGTTTGGAGATCTCTCCCGAGCATTCGATCGTATGCTGCAGCAAATTGTGGAACTGATACGGGGAGCAGAGCTACATAATGAACTTGAGCGGAAGCTGGAAATCCAAGTGCTTCAGTCTCAAATAAACCCTCATTTTCTGTATAACACGCTTGGTTCTATCAGCAATGTCATACGACTCGGACAAATAGAGAAAGTAGATGTGGTGATCGAGTCTCTCATTTCAATATTGGAATATGGGATAGCTGATGCTTCGGAGAAGGTTTCACTGCGTCAGGAATTGCAAAATGTATCGGACTATATCGCGATTCAGAACATCCGCTATAACAGGAACTTCCACTTGATTGAAAATATCGAAGCAGATTTAATAGATTTCCCAGTTTTTCGAATGCTGCTGCAGCCGCTTGTGGAGAATAGTATCTTCCATGGTTATAACGGAGGGGGGATCGAAGGCCCTATTACTATTCATGCGTACAGGGAGGGCGGCATCGTCATCATAGAAGTAGTGGATCAAGGCGAGGGAATTCCAACTGATAAAATAAAGCATATTTTGATTTCAGAACCGAGTGATGTGGAAGTGAAAAGGAAAAGAATCGGGTTAAATAATATTCATGACCGAATCAGACTTCACTACGGAGAACAATTCGGGCTCCAAATCATAAGCATACCTAAGGAAATAACCCGTGTTCAAGCCTTATTCCCAGCAGGCTCGTTTAAAGGAGATGCATGATGGTGAGAGACTACACCTGCTTCATTGTTGACGACGAAGATCTAATCATTCAGAGATTGGAATTGTTTTTTAACGAACTCTCCCATAGGGATAAGCGATTTCATTTAGTGGGAAAAGCGAATAATGGGCTGAAGGGGATAGAGGAGATAGAGAAGCTTAAGCCGGATATCGTGATATCTGATATCGTTATGCCGCGAATGGATGGAATTTCCATGATCGAGCAACTAAAACCAAAGCTTCCCCATACCCAATACATTCTTTTGACCGCCTATTCATCCTTTGAATACGCTCAGAGAGCTATTCAAGCCAACGTATTGGAGTACATTGTTAAGGTTCCGCTCAGGGATGCAGATTTAGATCGTGCTTTAGATAAGGCAGCCGGGATTTTAAATGAGGTTAAGAAAAAAGAAGCGGAATTTCAATCGTTAAACGTATCCGTACTTGAAAATAAATATAGAGTCCGCAAGCAATTTTTTAACGAGCTTATCAGAGGCGAAATTCCTTCTCATCGGGCATCGGATTTTGCCAATCGCATGCAATTCCATTTCTTTCAAGCCAACTATTGCTGCTTTATTGTTGAAATGAATCTGTATGAAAGTTTCCGAAACGATTATTCAGCGTCTGATCAAAACATCTTGAAATATGCGATTACGAATATAATCGAAGAAACTGTGGTGAACGGTGGCAGAGGTGTAGCTGCGGATCTATCCGATAATCGTTTTATTGGTTTTCTTTCCTGGGAAAATAATCGCAGCGATATGGATACGGAATATGCTTGCCATTCATTGGGCAGTCAGATCGTCTCCCATTTACATCAATATTTGAATCAAAGGGTATCCGTAGCTTTTGGAGGTCCGCACCGAGGCTGGGAATCCATCAAACAAGCTTACATGGAAGCTAATAACGTGAGTGAGGATTTCTACTATCATGAAGAGAAAGTAGTCAAAACACCCATGCATCGGTTCCATTACCGTAATGACAAAAAGGAGGACTTTCAGCTGAAACTGGCTGATTTTCTCACATGGGTACAAAGGAAAGTTTCAAAGGAAGAGCTGGAAAAAGAACTCTCTGCTTTAAACCAATTTGTGACGGATTATAAAATTCATAAGTCCATCATGGCACCTATGCTTCAAGGCTTGTATAGAGACATAACTGCGAAATTTAAATCGGGGAACTCGTTGACCACGGATGCATCAGAGTTTCCCATAAAATTCATGACATTTCGGGAGCAGCTTGCCTATATCGGCGACTTCACATTCGAATATGTACACGCTGGCCAACTTTTACATCGTATAGAAATCATGAGTGCTATGCGGTTTATAGAGAAAAACCTTAAACAGAGATTAACGCTCGAGGCGATTGCTGAGGAAGTGAATTTAGCTCCATCGTATTTTAGCAGCTTATTCAAAAAAACAATGAACGAGGGCGTTATCAGCTATATCAACCGCAAAAAAATTCACTTAGCTCTCGAGCTATTAAATGTTCAGGATTATTCTTTATTGGAATTGTGCGAGGAAGTAGGAATTGTGAATGAAGGTTATTTTTGCAAATTATTTAAAGAATATACGGGTGATACGCCTAAGCAATATCGGATAAAAATGACACGGTATGAATCCAAATAAGGTTGCAAAAAATGTATAAATTTCTCGCGAAATCATGTAAAAAAAAAGGCATCAAAAGGCTTACCATGATAGAAGGATCTAATCATGGAGGTTATCAAAATGGAGCTTATTAAAGCAGATGTAACCGTCGTAGGCGGAGGTATTGCTGGGATATGCGCTGCCATTGCTGCCGCACGCCAAGGGCTGCAGGTTTCACTTATTAATGATCGGCCGGTTCTTGGAGGAAATGCGAGCAGCGAGGTCCGGGTTCATATCAACGGGTCAGCATATCTCGGAAACAGTCCATCCTATTATGCACGCGAGGGCGGATTGGTGGAAGAACTCAAGTTGAAGATTTTTCACTATAATCCGTTATACAACAAGAAGCTTATGCTTTCGCTTTCGGATACCGTCTTGTTGGATATGGTTTATGCTGAGCCTAACATTTCTCTATTTCTGAATACATGCGTGCATGAAACGGGCATGGAGAACGGCAGAATTAAATGGGTGGAGGGCCTTCAATTGGCTTCCGAAAGAAAATTTCGTTTCGAAAGCCGAACCTACATCGATTGCTCCGGAGATGGAGTTGTCGGATATCAAGCTGGCGCTCACTTCCGCTGGGGTAGAGAAGCCAAGCATGAATACAAGGAAGAATTGGCTCCTGAAGTGGCGGACCATTACACCATGGGCGATACGATCCTGTTTCAAGCCCGTGACGTAGAATATTCCGTTCCATTCAAAAGGCCTGGCTTTGCGTATGATATTACGAAGTTGGCTTTTTTCGATAGTATCAGAAAAGGCTTAAACCATCGGGCTTTACCAAGAAAAATCAATGGGCTTGGCGGATTGTGGTGGCTGGAATATGGTGGACATATGGATATTATCAAGAATAATGAAGACATCGCATTGGAACTACGGAAATTGGTGTACGGGATTTGGGATTATATCAAAAATAGCGGCGAATTTGATGATGTAGACAATCTCATCTTGGATTATGTATGCCCGATTCCTGGAAAGCGGGAGTCGAGGCGGTTCATAGGGGATCACATGTTGTCTCAGAACGATCTTACAGCAAAGCCGCATTTCGAAGATGCTGTATCCGTCGGTGGATGGTATATGGATTTGCATGCGAATAAGGGCATCTACGATGAGGGGCCAGCTACAGCATGGAATTTCGTGCCAGGATTGTACAATATCCCTTTCCGTAGTTTATATTCACGAAATATTCCTAATCTCATGTTCGCTGGTCGCAACATAAGTGCTACCCATGTGGCTTTCGGATCTACTAGGGTAATGGCAACCTGCGGTTGTATGGGGCAGGCGGTTGGAACGGCTGCTTCGTTATGCTTGAAGTATGAGATAGACCCCGCGGCCATAGTCGAATCTCATATGGAGGAGCTGCAGGCGCTGCTACTTCGAGATGGCCAAACGATTGTAGGGCTTCAAGAGGAATTGAATCCTTACTTCGCTGACGGATTAACTATTCGTGCCTCGTCTCAGCGCAGCTATGATAATCTTCATCCAACTGAAGAGATTTCCTTGGAGAAAGGGTTATGTTTGGTCTTGCCGATTCAGACATCCGTGGCTGAAAGTGTACGGATCAAAATTAAAAATAGGTCCGAGCATTCTGAAACTTTGCATGTAAAGCTGTTTGGCGGGGAACGGAAGGAAAACTACATTCCCACCAGCGAGTTGAAAGATTACCGCTTGGTTATTGCAGCCGGTCATGACGACTGGATTACGCTAAACTTGGGCTGCGAGAAACCGGCTGATGACAAAATCTACATCGTATTGGAAGGTACGGCGAGCCTTGCCGTCTACGGCAATGAAGAAAAAATAACAGGAGCGGTCAGCTTCCATTATAGGCCGGAAGAGCCATCCAGGCTGAAGAAATTCAATAAGAGCATTTGCTTCAAGGATCTGTTACCGACCCAGAGTATGTATAATCCCGAGAATGTCGTCAACGGCTTCTCCAGACCTTATGGTCTACCGAACGCTTGGATTTCTGAACGTACGGAAGAACAGGAATGGTTGGAATTCTGTTTTGCAAGCCCCAAAAATGTAGACGAAATCCATCTTGTTTTCAATTCACAGTTGGATTTGGAGCATTTCAACGACCCTATCGAGTCCCTTATCCAAGATTATGATATGACCTTGACCTTAGAAGACGGAACCGAGAGGACAATCATAACTCGTGGGAATTATCTCACGTTGAATAAACATAAGGTGGATGCGAAACGTGTAACCCGAATCCGGATTAATTTCTGCGCAACGTATGGTTCGCCTTATTTTGAAGTGTTTGCAGTAAAATTGTTTACTCCTAAAATTGATAAATGAGGTCAGGTGAAGTAACGATGAAGGAATTATTCCCACGTAATGGGCTCCCCAATATAATTCAGAAATTGGAAAATGGGGATACCGTAACAATCGTCTATTTCGGCGGCAGTAATACCCGTTCTGAAGGCTACAGGGTCATGACGGCGGATTGGCTTCGTGAGAAATATCCTAAGGCGGATATCCGCTCTGTGAATGCAGGCATTAATGGGACAGGATCGGATTTGGGCTGTGCCCGTTTGGAGACAGATGTACTGCGTCATCGGCCTGATCTAGTATTTGTTGAATTTGTCGGTAACGATGGCGGAGATCCCGAATCCAAGGCGCGGATCGAAGGGATTGTCCGTCAGATCCGCAAGCGGAGCCGGTTTACCGATATCCTGTTCGTTTATACGCTGAAGGAGCGGGATGTGGCCTTATTTCAGTCTGGGGAATACCAGAAGGGGGCTTTAATGCAAGAGGAAGTGGCCGACTATTATGGTATTCCTTCGATTCATCTCGGCGTAGCGGTCAGTCACTTGGTGTCGGAGGGAAAACTCGTTTTTACCTCAAGGGAAGACGTGTCCATTTCTGGAGCACTTGTTTTTACGCATGATTCGATCCATCCGACTATTCCCGAAGGACACCAGATTTACACGGATACGATCACCCGGTCATTTGAGGTAATTATCGAACTCAGAGGTCATCAGGGAAGGTTAGTACATCACTTACCTCAGAATCCGTTGGTTCCGGCTAATCCTTGGGAGTATGCGACCATGCTGTCACTGGATAGTCTTACTACTTTTTCCGCAGGATGGTCTTACATGACGCCCGATGATTTTGCTTTAGTGCGTGAGTACAATTGGTTGTTCCCCGGCCTATGGCGAGCAGTCGATCCTGGAGAGGCTATCACGGTGCAGTTCGAGGGCACCCATATCGGGTTATTCGATATCGGGGGGCCTGATTCTGGCAGATTGAAGGTGTCGGTGGATGGTGGGGAACCCTTTATTATCGATCGATTCACACTACACAACGATCATAATCGAAATCAGTATGTATTCTTGCCGGAGCTCCCGAATGGAAAACATACGGTTCGCTTTGAAATCGATACCGAGAAGACAGACAAAGCGGCCGTGTTTGAAGCATGCGGCAATGAACGAAGTAGAGAGCACGTAAGGCAGCATCCAGATTGGTATGATCAAACGGTGATTCAGCTTGGGAAGTTGTTATTAGTGCAGCCGCCATTATAATTAATCATTAGGCTGTGTACAATTGGTAGACCTACATCATAACTGACTGCAGTTGAGCGGGCAGTTATGATGTAGGTCTCTTTTTTAAAGGACGACAAAGTCGTTTCTTCTTGCTTAAAATCTTATAAGAAATTCTTAAAATTAAAGAAATTTCACAGTTCTGTAACATGCTATGATAAAACCGACAGAGCGGGCTTAGCCAGAAGAATAAGGCTAATTGCTTCTTTACGATCTTTGAACAAAGGAGGGCAATATTATTTTGTAAGCGTTATCAACACAAGGGAGGCTGTGAGTTGTATGATAAAAAGGAAGCTGTTTTTCTTAATCGTTTTCATCGTGACGATATTAGTTCCTTTCAGCCTAGTCGGAATAAGGACCGCTTACGCGGAGCCCTTACCGTATAAGACGATTATCATCGATGACGGGAGCATCACGATCAATGATGTTGTGACACCTGATGTGGGTAACGAGAATAACGGATATTCAGCTCCGAATTGGACCACAAGTACAGGGGTGAAGGGATATGATAACTCCAGTTCTAAATATACGAGTACAGCAGGCAGAACGATATCCTGGAATCCACGATTGGAAGCGGGAACGGCGAAAATTTCGTTATACAAACTTAACTGGGAAGATAAAGCAGATAGCAATGTGAAAATTGAAATTGTCCACAATGGAACGACGGATGTTCTCTATATGGATTTGCGGCCTTCATTTGGTGCTCCTGCGGGATGGGTTGATTTGGGAGAGTACTATTTTTCCGGAGTTGGTAAAGAATTCGTTAGATTAACTCGGTCTACCAGCACAACCAGCACGATAATTACGCGAGCTGATGCGGTCAAGTTCGAAGGGAATATTCAGCAAAAAGAGCCGTATAAGACGATCATCATTGATGATGGAAGCATCACGATTGATGATGTCGTCACCACTGATGTAGATAACGCAAATAACGGGTTCTCCGCTCCTTATTGGACTACAAGTACGGGAGTGAAGGGATATAATAATTCCAGTTCCAAATTTACCGATGCAGTAGGAAGAAGCATCACATGGAATCCGCGATTGGAAGCAGGGACGGCGAAAATTTCATTCAACAAGCTTGATTGGGCGGATAAAGCAGACAGTAATGTTAAAATTGAAATTGTTCACAATGGGATTACGGATGTCATGTTTATGGATCTGAGGCCCTCGTCGGGCCCATCGGCCGGATGGGTTGATTTGGGGTCCTATTATTTCAGTGGTGATGATAGCGAATTTGTCAGACTGACTCGAACGCAACCTACGACCGGAAAGATCATTACGCGGGCCGATGCGGTCAAGTTTGAAGGGAATATCCGGCAGCAAGCTCCGCCGTTGCCTCCGCTGCGCAGCCGTTCATTGGCGAATCTCAGTTACACGGAAAAAGGCAGCATCGAGAATGCCAGCTACAAAGTAACCTTCTATGAAGCAGCTTGGGATGGTGGCAAATCCATCGTTCGTGATTTGTTCTACAAGGACTCGGATACGGGGAACTGGGTGCCTGTCAATAATGTGGCGGAAAGACTTGAAGAGCAATGGGTCTTATTAGATGGGAATGCGGGGAGTCTAACCAATTACTACGATACGATGAACAAACGCTGGATTACATTCGACGAGATTGATTTCCCTGACAGCCACACGGCGATATTAACCGATTCTTCACATGGAAGCGATTACGATTTACAAGTGAACTGGTCCATGTCAGGGGACAAACCTGATGTTTCCTTCGCCTTTACACCCCGCCGGGATGGCAATTATGTGATCGGCTATCAGTCTTTCACTACAGAGCAGATCTCTGGTGTCAATGAAGTATTAAATGGTTTCAGGTCACACGCCAAAATGGTAGGTTCGGTGGAATCAACAAGCTTAAGGGAGCTAAGCGCTCCAATGAGTCTGGTTGAAAAGAATGACGGTTCGGGGAATCCTTTGACGTATGGGGTATTTGTACCTTCGGATGAGCTTCCGGTTGAATTTGAACCGACGGGAGGTGTTACGAAACAAAGGCTTGGCATGAGCCTTGTCAACAACGAAGGCAGCGTGCAGCCAATCTTGTATGCTCCTCAATTTGGGACTTATTCGCAAATGACCGCAGAAAGCACTTATCAATTTCATATGGGACTAATCGCTCAAAAAAGCAATTTGTATGAGTCCTACGCGGATATTCTTCGCAATGAGTATGGTTACTCCGCATACCGGGAAAATGTATCAGATCAGTCGCTTACTGACGCGATGTTCAATATGATCGATTTACTTAAGATAGAACCGCAAGGGGATGACTCTGTTGATTATGTCCCGTCACCCAGCGGATGGTGGAGCCGTGCCAAGGGCTTTATTGACATCGAAAACGAGGATAGTGTTCGAACAAGCTCGAATGCGGTTCTTTTGGGGGCTTACTATTTGACTGGGGATGACCAGCTTTACGATACGAGAGCATTGCCGTCCGTCCAGTATGGCTTATCGCGAAATGGTATAGGTTGGTCGCCGACGCAGAAGCCAGTATACGGTGTGCCGTCGTTATGGAAAATGGCAACCTTGCCATTTGATTTTTCTAGCGTAGCCGCTGTCAATCAGATGATGGGGACTACGGCAGGAATTGGAGCGCTGGCACAGGAAGAGTACCTCGTGCGTGATCCTGACCAGAAAGACCGGGGTCCTGTCATTCAGCCCCTGATGATGTATCGTATGACGGGAGATGCGCAGTATTTACAGGCTGCCAAGGATGCAGCCGACAGCTATATCATGCAGCATATTGATACACCTGCATCCGTAAATGTGAGTAAAAATGAATTCATTTATTATTATAGCAAGCTGTGGATGGAGATCTTGGAGCTTTACGAGGAAACTCAGGATCCCAAATACTTGAATGCTGCTTATAAAGAAGCCAAACGGTATGCAACGATGTTCGTTGCTCGTCCGGTTCCAGAAGGTGCCGTTACGATTCCGCAACCTGAGACGTATAATTACGCGGAGTCGTTCCATTGGCCGGAAAGTGGTAAATATCAATATCCTCGGATCAAGCTCCCAGAAGATGTAGCCGGAGGCGTACAAGCGGATAGTTGGCTTGTCTCTCCCAATGGATTGACGTTTGAAGCGGGAAGTACAACTGGTTATTATCGGATGAATGCTCAGGAAGCTCCATTCATGCTGAGATTGTCGCTCTATACAGGCGATAAATTGCTGCAGGATATTGCTCATAATGCAGTCATCGGACGATATTCCAGCTATCCAGGTTATTACTATAAGGGCTTCGCCATTAGTCAACTTGAACCGGAGTTTCCTCTGGAAGGCCCAAGCGGGGCTACATCCATCTATTATCACCATATACCGGGACAGCTCGGGCAAACGATGGATTATTTGATCAGCGAACAATCGTTGAAATCGAATGGAAGTATTACATTTCCTTCTGTATTTGAAACTAATTTTCTATGGTTCAAATATCACCTCTATGGAAATAAACCAGGTCATTTTTACGGTAATTCCAACGTTTGGCTCTGGATGCCTAAGGGGATAATTCAGACCAACCATTCTCAATTGAATTGGATAACGGGAGAGAGCGGGAATAAATTCTACATCGGGTTAAGCAACGAATCGGCAGCTGAAGTTCAGACTCCGATCGAATTGAATGCGCAAATCATTGGGTTCAACCCGGCACAAGATTATACCGTAACCATCATCCGCGACAATGGCACACCAGAGCAAGCGGTTATGAGTGGCGGAATCATTCAAGCCACGGTTTCAAGCAAGGGAATAACCGCTATCATTGTGGAAGGACTCAACATTGAAGTGCCGCTGCACCAGGTCAGAACTGCTGAAACATCGGATGCAAGCTATTTCTTCGATATCCACAGTCCAATAGATGCGGTTAAAGGCATGCTGATCGTCAAGCCCGACGAAACGGCCTACGATGCTTATGTGCAGGCAAAAACGACGAAACCAGCGACGATCCATTATTCCTTGGATGGCGGGGCTACGTATACAACCATTCCAGATAAGATCTATCCGATGGAATGGTCGATACGGGTAAACGATTTATCCCAAACCTTCACTTATTATGTGGAATCGGACGGGAAACAGACCCGCAAGCGGACACTCTATCTGCCTGATCAGGTAACCGAAACTCCAGTTCAACCGGGTTGGCAGGAGGGTTCATCTATCATTGTGGATAATACGGAGGCAGAGACAGAAGGCGTCTGGATACGGGATACAACGGCTAACGACTATTACTATGATAACTATGTGTATACCAAATCGACTGCCGGCACAGCGACAAGTAGAATTAAATGGCGACCTGAGCTGCCAGAAAGTGTTACTTACAGTGTGTACTATAAGCTTCCGCAAATAACCGCTGCTAGTGAAAATTGGGCAACGAATGCCTCATTTACCGTTTATTATAGCGGAGGCTCCGAGACGGTTACCGTAGATGAGACAGCGGCCAATGGGACTTGGGTGTACCTGGGTGCTTATCCTTTTGCAGCAGGCGATAGTGGGTACGTGGAATTAACCAATAAGACCAATAAATCACGGGTAGTTGCCGATGCGATGATGTGGGTGGACCCGAACAAGATACCGCAATTGGAGTCTGCGGTGATCCTGTCGAATCGGAACGAACTGCAGATGACTCAAACCGCACAACTAAGCGTAACCGGCTATTTGGATAATGGTCTGATTGGTGATCTATCACAGGCAAATGTGCAGTATTTCGTTGATCGAACCGATCTGGCTGAAGTGGACAGTAGCGGTTTGTTGACCCTTCTAAGTCTCGACGGGGAAAAGGATCACATTGAGGTATGGGCCACTGTAACGATTGACGGGTTGACCTTAACAACACCGCCTTTGACAATTGCGATCAGGGACTTAACGGTTATTGTCGACAGCACGAATACGACTGGGTTGTACACGACAGAAGGGTCTTGGAGTCAAAGCAATTTATCCGGATACAAAATTGGTGTGAAATCCCGTTACTCTACCGTTCAAGGATCATCCGCGACGTGGAAAGGACAGTTTCCAGAGGGGAAATATACGGTCTCCATCTACAAGCTCGTCCATACGACGGCAAATGATAATTATGTCAAAGTGGAAGTAAAGCATCAGTCGGTTACCGAGGTCACGTATATCGATGCAACCGTTGGCTCGTCGGGTTGGGTTAATCTAGGAACGTTCGACTTTACTGGAGACGGCAGCGAGTATGTTCGTTTAACAAGGGTTACTCCGACAACGGTAGATCCGCCAACTCTACCTGCCGATATGATTTATACCAGGGCTGATGCAGTCAAGTTCGAACGGCATTCCAGTAGTCTGCCGTTGCTTGCAAATGGGGTACCAGGTAAACCTACACTATCGAATAATAGCGGTGTAGCGACAGGCTTACATGATGGCAATTATGAGGTTACGATGAATATGTGGTGGGGAAACAATGGCACATTGTATAAGCTGTACGAGAATGGCCAATTGATCCAAACGAAGTCACTCGCGGATGTTTCGCCAGCTGCCCAGACTTCCATTATTCCTATTCAAGGAAAGCCGAATGGAACCTATGTGTATACATGTGAGTTATCGAATTTGTATGGAACGACTTCATGTGATCCACACACCGTCACCGTGACTGATGCGAAGCCCGGCAAACCTGTTTTGTCTAGTGACAACTGGGATCAAGATGGGGACTATAACATTACTGTTAATATGTGGTGGGGCACGAACGCAACACAGTATCGATTATATGAAAATGGCGAACTTATTGAAACGCAATCTTTATCTTCACAAACACCAAGTGCTCAATCGGCCACTACACAAATTTCAGGGAAATCGCCTGGCATCTATCAATATCGCTGTGAGTTTATGAATGGAAGTGGAACAACGGAAAGTGATACTATACAGATTATTGTAAAATAAACCTATGAGCTGAGTGGATGAGAACGATCCATTCGGCTTTTTTATTTCTTGGAATTTAGTATTGAACTATGTTGTTGCGAACGATAAATCGAATAAATGATCAAGATCAGGATATAAGAGTGGAGGGGGACATCCAGCTTTCGGGATATTCAATCTCTGGTGAGAGATACGAGCGAACACTTCGTATTAGAGATGGTATCTATTTTTCTATATTCGAAGTGAAGTCCAATATGTCTGTGTATCCAGTGGTAATATGGTTTATAGAACCGTCGCTGGCTTAAACAAAAAAAGCCTGACGGATTCATATCCGCCAGGCTTTGTTCAATTAAGACCCGTAAACCTCAAAATCGAATATCGAATATCCGTATACGGTACCTCTAGCAGTACACAGCACTCTGACGTAACGTCCACTATTTGCAGTAAATGTAATATCGTCAATAGAACCATCACCGGTCGTTGTTACGTAAGCATCCGTCCATGTTGTTGCATTGTTAGATAGCTGAACTTTGTAGCCTTTAGCGTAAGCGTCTTCCCAATTCAACTTGACGCGGTTCACACTTTGGGTTGTACCCAAATCGACGTAAATCCATTCATTATTGCTTCCTTCCATGCTAGCCCAACGGGTAGTAGAGTTGCCGTCTGTTGCCTTGGAAGCTTCAAATCCTGCACCTTCGATAGAGCTGGCTATCGCTGTCTTGCCTAGCGCAAGGTTGGTGCTGTCAGAAGGAGTTGGATTTGTAGTTGCTGTAGCGGTATTGCTGTTAGCAGACAGGTTGCCTGCGGCATCTACAGCTTTCACCGTATAGCTGTAAGCTGTAGATGCGGTAAGACCGGTATCGCTAAAGGATGTGTCTGTAGGTGTGCCTACTTCCAAACCGCCACGCAATACCCGATAGCCGGTTACTCCGACATTATCAGTGGAAGGAGTCCAACTCAGATTGATTTGGCTGCTTGAAGTTGCTGTTGCAGTCAGATTCGTTGGATCTGAGGGAGCTTGTGTATCCGCAGCACTGTAGGTAGGCTTCCACCAGTTACCCGAGATGAACAGTAGGTTCAGCATGTTAAAGGAGTCGCTGAAGTAGCTTTCCTTTTTATTCTTCATCCAGTCCCATCCTGCATTGACCCAAGCTTGATGCGTGCTTGTAGTCGTCGCTGCGGAGATGAAAGGCGCTACGAATACCGCTGTTGCATAAGTCCCACGATTCGCACCGTTCAGTTGGTAACCGTCCTTCACATTGTTCGGATTGTTGCCTGTTTTTCCTTTGATCCATACTACCATTTTATTAGCGATATCCTTACCACGGGTGTCTCCGTACAAGGCGTAATCCATTACGATACGAAGTGGTACACGGCTTGCATTGTAGTTGTATTCATTTGTTTCAGGGAACTCTTCCAAATAGTTTGGGGGGGCCGGCTTAGGCGGGTTGCCTACCACAAAGTCCGAAATCAGACCTGTGCTAGACGAATAAGCTGCTGTAAATTGGCTGTATACGTTATACAGATTGTTGATGACATTTAGCCAAGTTGAATCTCCAGTAACTTCATTGAAAGCCCGTAGATGACTGAGCATCCAGTCGGAGGGACGCGTATTCAAGGCGCTCTTCGTATCCCAGTCACCAAGATTCAGCCTGTTGTTAGTTGTCACATTGCTAAGCTTAATAGCGCCAATCATCTTTTTGGCTTCAGCCAAATAATTGATCGTTCCAGTCGAGCCCCATTGGCGATCAGCTAGAATAAGGGAGTAGGCGATATCGAGGTCCCCATCTGTTGCTGAACCGAAGTGCCCTTGAGCCCCAGTACTATCTGCTATTACCCATCCCATCAGGTTCGGATTATTAGAGCTCTTGAACGCTCTAGCCGTTTTGAACAAACCGTCATAGATTGTTCTGGAATTCGTATCGTATCCAGCCATTAGCACGGTAATAACCATACCGTATCCTTGGCCTTCCGATGTGCCGAGAGGATCGAAGCCGTCCGCTTCGCCAGTAATATCACCTTTTACATAGTACCCTCCGGGCAGCGAGGACAAGTTGTTTTTAAGATAAGTAGCCTTCCAATAGTCATAGTAGGAAGATACAGAACTGTTCATCGAGGATTGACTGACGTGGTTTGGTTTAATGATACCCGGATAGCTGACTTGTTGAGGAAACGGTTTCAATTCACCCGCTCCATGAGCTTTCCGTTGAAGCGGTGCAGGGGCGGCTAATGTCGCTAGAAGCATAACCGCCGAAAGCATGACAAGTAACATCACTTTCATTGTGCCTGAGGTCGATTTCATTGAGTACATAAAAATTCCTCCTTAAGTGATGGTTAGTTTAATTAACGTCAATGAATTCTCCTTCCTTATAGAATGATCTCCAAAGTAAAACGCTTAACAATAAGTTCTATACATGCCTATAAAGTTTAAGCGCTTTAACTTTAAGACGGAAGTGACATTTCACTTATATGCTGAAGAGATTTGAAGATACACGCTTCAATAGGGGATCATCGCATCCTCAACGTCACTATTATCACTTTCATTGTGCCTGAGGTCGATTTCATTGAGTAAACAAAAATTCCTCCTTAAGTGATGGTTAGTTTAATTAACGTCAATGAATCCTCCTTCCCTATAGAATGATCTCCAAAGTAAAACGCTTAACAATAAGTGCTACACATGCCTATAAAGTTTAAGCGCTTTAACTTTAAGGTGTAAGTGACACTTCACTTATATGCTAAAGAGATTTGAAGATATGCGCTTCAATAGGAAATCATCGCATCCTCAACGTCACTTTTCACCTATAGGTAGAAATTGCTAACCCAGCAGCATTACTTATGCTCCAATGTATCACAACTATTTTCGCCGTGTCTAGGTGTTTGTGAATAAAATTTAAAAATTAATATTCATTAATAAAAGCGTTTACACCAAACGACAGATCCTTTATAAGATATTGATCTCCTAGCACACACAAAATTGCGAACTAGGACTGTTTTTTTATAAGTCAAATTTGTTTTAATTCAGTCTAAATAAGCGCTTACATTAGAGGACAGCTAAACTTACAATTATGTCTAACCATTTAAATTTGGGAACTTCTCCAACAACGGCGATGAATTTCACTGTCATAGGCTTTCTTGAAAAGCTAGGTTGAATATTTGAAAGGGGGGGCGTCATGGGGTTTACTAGACGAAAAGCAACCGTGATTATCTTGTTTACCACTCTGATTGTTCTTGCTTTACTCGTGTTGAGCTTAACTAACAAAAAGGAGGAGCTACCGGAAGATTGGATATTTACAGTTGATGGATACGCAGTAACAGAGGAAGAATTTCAATTTTATGTCAAGGAGCAAAGAGCTATAACGGCAGACTATTTCTTCAGAACTTATGGGGTCCAAGTAGATGAGGGCTTCTGGACACGTCAATACGGAGAAAATCATGAAACCCCAACTGAATACGCCAAAAAATCTGCAATGACTGCATTGCTAAAGACCAAGCAGGAGCAATTTATTGCAGATGAGCGGGGGATCGCCCCTTACAAAAGCTTTGATGAGCTAAAATCCGACATGGAAGATGAAAATGTTAAGCGAGCTAAGATGGATGATTCAGAAGGGACTTACTATGGATTGCCTCAGTTTGATTTAAATCAATACATGCAATATTTAAGTGGCGCCCGTTGGCCGGATTTGGTAGAAACGCAGGTTAAAAAAACGAAAATGAGCGAAGCAGAGTTGCAAGTTGAGTATGCATCAAAAAGTGCGGAATATGTTCGTGTTGCAAATGAATTGACGGCTGCGTTAGCGACAGCGGGACAGGCCAAGGAAGAGAAAGTGCTAAACCGTTTGGATATATCCAAAGAAGAAACCGAGTCTCTTAAGTTCTGGGAGTCTTTAGCTGCTGCTTCTGTAGGTGAGACAGTAATTGGTAAATATATGGGCGAGGATGTCGTTGCCACATTAACCACAAAACCGGAAATCACCAAGCTTAAACTGGAAGAAGTGAAAGATTCCATTCTATACGGATCGGCGGAGTCTGACTTGCGAGCGTTAATTGCAAATACGAATAAGTTGAAGATCGTATATAACGGTAATCGATTCAGTGAATTAGTAGTGAACTAGAATAGTTATGTTTTTAAGTTTATAAAAATCTATGTCTATTGAGGCTTCCATAGATGCAGATTTTTTATAAAGTATTAATTTATTAATTTCAAAGGGAGGAAGTTTTTGGATGATACGATCGAAATGGATGCAAAAAGCTTTGTCGATGATTACGGCAACTTCGTTGGTGTTCCCTGGTCTGTTCGGCTTGGCGCCTTCATCTGAAGTGTCAGCTGCGGGAGGGGGCGAATCTTTTGACTCTGTTGTACTAGAATTGACACAAGCGGCTGGTCAGGCAGGCAGGGTGAATCTTACCTATAAAGGTTCGCCTTTAAGCAGTCTCGTGAAAGGACCGGTTATTGACGAGGTTAATTATGATTCCAGCAATGCGAATCTTTTAACTGTTAATAATCAGGGGAACATTACTTTAGCTAGCGGTTATACATTTGCGTTGCCAGGTGCTCCAGGCATCCCGGTGACAATCACGGCCGCGGCGAGTTATTACCATGACTCAGATGTATTATTCATGGAGGATTTCGAGAACAACAATGGTCCAATGACATCAACTGGGAAATTAGGTTCGTCATACACGCTTTCCGATGCTCAGTCTCGTTCCGGATTGAAAGCGATTACACCTTCGAATGATACGAATAATGAAAATGTAGCCCAAGACGTGGCATTGCCGACAGGTAGCAATTATAAGATGACAGCATGGTATTTTGACCCGTATCCTGATGAGGAGAAGACAGCGACGGATAGAACTCAATTTGCTATTGTAGATGGCAAAAATGCCACCTTTGCCGGGACATTCTATCAAAGTTCAGAGGCTGATGTTATTCATAACCCGACTAGATATACTTGGGCATATGCACCATCATCAGCGGGTACAGCAGGCAACCGTTGGAAAGATAGCGGGGCTTTACGTTCCACAGGCTGGCATAAATTCGAGTGGCTCATTACACCGAATGGTGCGACTTTACAAATAGACGGAACATTAATATCCGATTCAGCGCAAAGTAATATTTACAAAGCTATGAAGAGCGGTACAACCATTCAGCCTAAAATAGCTGGAGGATGGAACAACCAGTCAGGTAACAAAGCTTATATTAAAAATAAACATCTAATCGACGATTTTTATGTTGTTAAAGATGTGGCTACAACAACAGGAACCAGAACATTAACATTAAATTTGGTACCTCCCGGTGGATTGCCAAATTTAGAAATAATCACTCAGCCAACAGCGGCAGAAGTGAAACAAGGTGAGACAGCAACATTTAGCGTTGCGGCATCAGCCGCTGCTTCAGCATATCAATGGTATGTATCTGACGACGAGTCTGGCTTGAACGGGACAAAAGTCAGCGGAGCTGATAAGGCGCTATTAACGCTTCCCAATGTGGACGCAGCTTCACAACAAGGCAATTTCTATTATTGCGAAGTGTCTTCGGCAGACGGAATTGTGATGAAATCCAATGCTGCACCGTTGTTGATAACCACCAATACACAGGTGAATGCGCCAATTAAACCGACGCTTGACTCGGACACGGGCATTTATAGTGGCGCTTCCAATTACGGTGACACCCTTGTAACACTGTTCAAAGACGGTGGACCTGTTGGTTATTATTTATCGAAAAATGGAGGACCCGACCAGCCTAACAATCATGAAAGGCATCATGTTCTACCCTATGCAAGGGCACTAGGAGTGGGCAACTACACGGTTACAGCCATTGCCATTAATAATGCGGGGGACATCAGTGAAGAAGTTGCAGCATCCGGAATATTAAAGATCGAGAAATTGCCTGTACCGGTAAATGTCAGATGGAACGGCACATACGCTACATGGGACCGCGTCGCTAACGCATCTGCCTATTCGGTTCAACTCTTCAGTAATGGAGTGGCTAAAGGAAGCCCGATTGCAGCAACAAGCAATGATGCGGCTTTGTTCCCGACTTTAAATGATACATTTAAAGTAAAAGCAAACGGCAGTGCAACGTCACGATTCTTGGACTCTGATGAATCAGGAGAGAGTGCACAATATTCAGCCAACATTGCACTAATTCGCCAGAGCGATACTTTACGGGCAGGAGATAGAACACGGTTAATCGTTGACACTGCTGATGTGTTCGTTGCTGATAACATCAGCTTCAGCCCGGCAGATCAAGACAAGGATAAGATTGAAGTTGATGATGCCGGATTCGTGACGGTTAAAAAAGGTTATGTTCCGACAGGGAACGAAGAGGTCACTGTTCAAGTGAGCGTTGATTACTTCAATAAGGCTGACACTATGTTTTACGATGGATTTGAAGGGGAGAAGAAATTTTCAAATGGTGCGAACGGATATGTTCACAGCGATGTGATGTCCCGTACCGGAGGAAAGGCCGCAACATCAAGCGGCGCCGGTCAGGTGGCTACTGTTCCAGGTACCTATAATTACACCCCTGCAACCGGTAAGACAACAATCGTTACTGCTTGGTACTATGATGATGGCAGAGCGGCTTCCAATGACCACGCTGTCTTTGGTTTAACCCCATCATCCAATGAACATATCGCAATAAATTATGGCAATGGAGATGGCGATTGGGCCGCAAATCTGACCAATTACGCAGTCAGACCCGGTTCATCCGGGAGATTCTATCCTGTAGATGTCAAGCGAAGCGAAGGCTGGCATAAATTCCAATGGTTCGTTACATCAACGGGAACGACCTATAAAATCGATGGACAAGACATTCAAAGGCAATCAACAGATGGCGGCAATTTTGATACCCTAGTTAAGAACAATATTTCCAAGATCGATGCATTGCAGCTTGCTACGAACTGGGGCAACAAGGCTGGAACGATTAAGGATATACAGAACAAGCACTTTATCGATGACGTATATGTTATCGATAGTGGAATAACAGCCCAAACCGGAACATCTTCTATTACGCTAAAGCTCATGCCCAAAGAGTATAGCCACTTGGAAGACAGCACATATGTTATTGGTCTGGACGACTATAATATCACCGTAAATCCTGATTTAGCAGATCTAGCTGGAGTGGAGATCGGCGCTGTAACACTGCAGCGGGATGTGGATTATACGGTTAGCGGTAATGTATTGAAAATTAACAAAGAATCATTCGCAAGAAATAATATCGTGCCAGGAAAATATACCATTAGACTGAATCTGAATCCTGCCGAAATCACATTCGAGTTGAACATTCTACCACTTGAAGTCCGTGATTATTATTTCTCCAATAACGGTGACGATCATGCAGATGGACGCACACCGGCTACGGCATGGAAATCAATCTCCAAGATTAATGAATATGTATTTATGCCAGGTTCAACCATTTATCTGGATGCAAATAGCGTATGGAACGAACAAATCAAACTGCGCGGCGATGGTGAGGAAGGAAATCCGATTACGCTTACAAAATATAATACGACCGACCCTAACCAACGCCCGATAATTAATGGTGGAGGAACAGCGGCAAGCCCATCAGGCATTTCCTTAAACGGTACAATTGAGTTATATGACGTTAACTATTGGGTAGTCAGTGGAATTGAAGTAACGAACATCGGCAATAAAGCAGGTGACGGCCGTTCCGGTATCGCTGTAATGTCACGAATTTCCAAGCTGGGACAAGGTCAGTTTAATATTCAAGATTATGCTGATGCTCGTATGCAAGGAATCGTCATTCGAGATAACTACGTTCATGATGTTAATGGGCTGCACCAAGCAAATGGAGCAAGTAAGGTATCCGGCGGCATCATTATTAATGGTTATGTAGATATATTGGTTGAAGGTAATAAAACCCTTCGCTGCGATAACGAAGGTATTCGCAACAATGCCTACGGGCCAAGCAATCCAGGGACTAATAACACAGGCATTACTTGGAGTAACTCAAGCTATCCTTGGGCATCAAACGCTGTGTTTAGAAACAACTGGATTTCTAGTTCGGTTGGAGATGGCATTGTCATGTCCGGCGGGAACAACTCCCTTGTGGAACGAAATGTGGTCACCGACAGCGGATACAGCTATTTAAGCGATAAGAGCGGCAACCTGGTTACGAACTGGGGGCCAAATAATACAACGCCAACATATCTAGGTTCGCAAAACTATGCGGCAGCGTGGATTATGGCAAGTAAAGGCACGATCTTCCGCTATAATGAAGCCGTGGATAACCCTTATCATGCTAGTAATGACGGTATGGCTTGGGACATTGACAACTATTGTCAGGACAATGTGTATGAATACAATTACAGCCGAAATAACTATGGCGGTTGGTACTTACAGATGAATGCTGCCAAGGGCAATATCGTTCGCTATAACATTAGCGTGAACGACGGTCGCAGCCCGGATTTTAACAAGAGCTTTAACAGTCTTATATTACTTGCGGGAGGTTCTTCAACGAGCGAGGAATTAAGCGGATTATACTATAACAATGTCATCGTCACACCATTGAAGAATAGCAGTTCGTTAGTATTTGATCCGACGGCCTCCAACTTGCATATTTATTTCCAAAATAATATTTTTGCCTACACTGGGGCAAACAACCAGGTTGGTCTGAAAGGCGGGGGAACATCAGCTTCATTTGCAGCCGGACGTTTTACGAACAACATTGTATATCCGGCTAATCTTTTTGGTAGCATGAACGCAGGCGGAGGCGGGTATCTAGGTGCAGGCGTAACAGCAACTGACAACCGCTATGTATCGGAAGAGGAACTTAACTCTATATTAAATGATTATAAATCTGCGCCGGAACATTGGATTACCAACAGCGGAACAGTTGATGCCAAGCTTGATTACAGTGTGATGAACGGGTTCCGTCTTGCTGACGGTAATAACCTGGCCTATGGTGCAGGTGCCGAGATTGTAAGCCCATATGTGGATCGCGCGAACGCTCTGCCTCATATGACGGAGAGAACAGACTTCTTCGGCAATCCACTTAGCGGCAGAACGCCTTCCATCGGCGCACACAACCCTTATGCGGTAACTTTTGATTCCAACGGTGGCAGCGAAGTGGTGAAGAAGTTCGCAGATATGGGCGGGACAATTAACGAGCCAACAGCGCCGACAAAAGAAAACACTGTTTTCGGCGGTTGGTATCAAGATGCAGCATTAAACGATATCTGGGATTTCGTTGCTGATCCTGTTACAAGGGATATTGAATTATATGCGAAATGGGTTGAAGACACAGGTACTGCGCCAATGATTACGACGAAATCGCTTGCTGATGGTAAGGTAGGACAACCTTATTCGGCAGTTCTTACCACTGACAGCGATAAGCCGATCAAATGGGCTGTTGTAGATGGTCAATTGCCATCAGGATTGAGCTTGGATGAAGATGCAGGTGTTATCTCGGGTACACCGGATCAATGGGGTCAATTTACATTTAAAGTTCAAGCTAACAATGACGCAGGCAGTGACTCGAAACCGTTCAATATAGTGATCACTGAAGATGTCTCAGTTGACACAGCTCCGGAGATTATCACAAAGACTTTGCCGAGTGGCAAAGTTGGACAACCTTATACGGTAACATTAGCGGTATACGGCAGCGAACCGATTACTTGGAAGGTCCAGGGAGGAGATTTGCCAGTAGATTTGAACCTAGATGAAGCAACAGGCGTTATCTCGGGTACGCCTCAAGAGGCAGGATATTACGAATTCACTGTTGGCGCAACGAATGATTTTGGTATAGATAAGCGAGTATTGAGCATCGAGATTAAAGAGGATAAGCCAGTGGAAACAGCTCCGGAGATTATCACTAAGAATCTGCCAAGCGGCAAAGTTGGAGAACCTTATACGGTAACATTAGCGGTATACGGCGACGAACCGATTACCTGGACAGTGAGAGATAATTATTTACCTGCAGGGTTGAAATTAGAAGGAGCTACGGGTGTTATTTCAGGGGTCCCTAATGAAGCGGGAACATACAAATTCACTGTTACGGCTTCTAACCATGCTGGCATGGATACGATAGAGTTAACTATCGTAATTACTGCAAATAATAACGGCGGAGGATCAGGTGGCCAAATCAGCACGCCGACTCCTTCTCCAGAATCACCGGTAGCAGATCTTATTAATGCTACAATCAAAGAGCAGCTGATGAAAGGCAATTCCATTGCATTGACGATGTCAGCCGGAAAAGATGAGCTTGAGATTCAAAACGATACGATCGGTGCGATTATTAAAGCCAACAAACCGCTAACCGTTACGAATGACACCGTATCTGTTGAATTGTCCCCTGAATTGTTGAAGCAGTTGAATACAGGCAAGAGTATGAAGGTTGTCATTAAACCTGTAAATGATAGAGACGGAGTTATAGGGCGGGGATATGAGTTGAAGATCTTCGCAGATGGCCGGGAAGTAACTGATTATACAGGGCTTATACCAGTAACCTTCGATCTGACAAAAGAGAAGTTGTCGACTAACGATATTAGCATGTTATGCGGTGTCATGCTTCGATTAGACGGTAACATGGAACGCTTAGGCGGCAAATATGACCATGAGACAGGTAAATTTACCTTCACGGCAAAAGGACTAGGCTATATCTTTGTAACAACCAAGCCTGAACCTGTGAAATTAGAACTTACTCTAGGTAAGAAAGGGTATAAATTAAACGGAATTGAAATGAGTATGGATGTTGAGTCGATAGTAGTTAAAGGCAGAACTTTAGTGCCACTGCGCTTCGTTGCTGAGAGCTTAGGAGCAAATGTAGGCTGGGATAACATTACGAAAACCGTAATGATTACCTTGAAAGGTCAGACTTTGTCTATAGCGATCGGTGAACTTGCACCAGGAATGGATGTTCCAGCTGAACTTGTAAACGGACGTACTATGCTCCCGTTACGCTTCATTGCTGAGTATTTTGGTGCAGATGTATTCTTCAATAATACTACGAAATCCATTAGTATCATGAAGTAGTATTCGCTAACAATAGCAGCTACACACGAAACCCTCTAACATGCACTGCAATGTTAGAGGGTTTCTATTGTGCGCCCATCGTGGACGACAACTTGGCGGTGAACGTCCGCTACAGGCTTGGCAGATCCAATCAGTTAGACGGGTCTCTTTTCTATAAAACTCTATTAACGAACGATAAAATTGTCTTAACTGGAAACAATTCTTTGGGTTGTGTTAATCTGTCTAATAGTGAATTCAATTTAGAGCGAGGGATGTTACTTGAAAAGAAACGTATTATACATTGAAGATAATGAGAAAATAGGCAGCTTTCTAAAAGAAGAATTGGAACAGCGAGGATTTTCAGTTCAGTGGCTGCTTTCTGGTGAAGGCGCTGAAAAAGAAGTAAATCAGCATGAAATCGTTATTTTGGATATCATGTTACCCGGTTTAGACGGATTTACTGTGGGGAAACGATTAAAAAAGGCAGCTCCTGCTGTTCCTATTTTGCTGTTAACAGCTCGAACATCGATAGATGATAAGGTAGAAGGTTTACAATTTGCTGATGATTATTTAACGAAACCATTCCATACGGATGAATTAGTTGCAAGATTAGAAGTACTAATCCGTCGAAGTGGCGGAACACATTCCGAACGCATTTCATTAGGAAATTATATTGAAGTAGATTCAGAAGGCCAAATGGTATTTGACAAACGCACAGGAGAAGAAATTATATTAACAGCGAAGCAGCATCATATTTTAATGTACTTCTTACGCCACCCTAATCAAGTTTTACCAAAAGAACAAATCTATGAAGCCATCTGGGAAGAAACATATATAACTGGCGATAAAACACTAATGGTACATATCCATCGACTGCGTCAAAAGCTGGAACGTCATCCAGATTCCCCAGAGATTATTGAAACGTTGAAGGGAATAGGCTATCGGGTGAAACTATGAAACAGACTAAATCATTATTTCGTCATTTTCTAAAAGGACATTTTCTATTTATCTTTTTACCTCCAATTATACTTATTTTCTTATCTGCGTTCATTGAATCTCCTATTAATGGAGAAGAGCTGAATGCGTTAAATCTATTTTACGTTGTACTACTTTTGTTTGGTTTTATTATTGTCGCATTTGTTCTAATATCCTGGATTTTCTTCTTAAGACTTCGTAAACGTCTCACCCGCTTACAGGAGGCCATGTCATTTTCAGCTAATCATAACTCATTTCCTAGACCAATATCTGTTCAAAGTGATCGTATGGATGAAATAGACCAGTTAGGCAATTCTTTTAATTGGATGATTCAGCAGCTTGAAGACAGCCGCAAGCGAGAACATGAAGAGGAATTATTACGACATCGACTTATAGCGAATTTATCTCACGACTTACGAACGCCACTTACCATTTTGAGAGGACATGTCACCCGATTAAATAAAGAATCAATGAGTCTAGAAGGACAAAATTCATTAACAGAAATAAATCATACGATTACAAGAGTGGGGGATCTAATGGATGATTTACTTTCCTATACATTGCTTACATCAGGGAAACATCCTTTTAGGCCCACTTCAACAGATATTGGACGTTTAGTAAGAGCATCTGTTGCTGCGTGGTATCCTGTATTTGAAGAAAAAGAAATCCAGATCGAGGTTGATTTACCGACAGAGGCGACTTTTTATTGGGAAGCAGATCCTAAATGGATGACACGGGTTCTGGATAATTTATTTCAGAATATTCTTCGTCATGCAGCAGAGGGGAAATATGTAAATATTGTGGTTGATGTAGAAAAAGAACACATCATTGTTGCAGACAGAGGTCCAGGTATGGATAACTCTTCCTATGAGCGTGGGGCCGGGATTGGTTTATCGACTTCAAATTATATGTTGAAAAAAATGAAGCTGAAAGCTGATTTTACATCAAATGATAGTGGCACAAGGGTAGCTATCGGAAGAGCTTAACCTAAAGTTAACCCAGAAGTAAACAGCATGATAACCGAGATGTAACTTTGCTTCTTTATAATTAGAACCATAACAGAAAGGAAGTGTTATGGTTGCTTACAATTAATAACTTAGTCAAACATCGCGGAACTAGGGAAATCTTATCAGGTATCAGTTTTAAAGCTAGACCAGGTAGAGTAACTGGTTTTTTAGGTCCAAATGGGGCAGGTAAAAGTTCTACACTTCGCATCCTGCTTGGATTAGACCGCGCTACCTCAGGGAGTGCACTCATTAATGGAAAGCCATTCGCAGAATTACATAATCCTCTAGTAACAGTAGGTGCCGCACTTGATGGCTTTGGAGCTCATCGTATGCGAACAGGACGGGCACACTTGCGTTGGATTGCACGTGCTGCAGGATTGTCTAACTCACGTGTCGAGGAAGTTTTGGAAATAGTAGGTCTTACTAATGCCGCCGGGAAAAGAGTTGGGCAGTATTCTCTTGGTATGGGGAGAAGACTGGGAATCGCAGCTGCGCTACTTGGTGATCCAAAAATATTGATTTTAGATGAACCCATAAATGGGCTCGACCCAGAAGGAATTCGGTGGATTCGGACATTTTTACGTGAACGTGCTGAATCTGGAAATACGGTGTTATTATCCAGTCATCTAATGGGAGAGCTTGCAGAGACGGTTGATGATGTGGTGATTATTAAGCATGGAACCATCGTTGCAGATGGAACATTGGAAGAAGTAATAGGTAACCATTCCACACTGGAGGAAGCCTTTTTTGCCCTGACATCTGAATATACAGGTGATGTTGTATGAGAGCATTTAATGCGGAACTATCTAAATTGTTCTCCTTACCGGGTATTTGGCTTGCTTTTCTCATTGGAGCGTTTGCACCAGCGCTTATTGCTGCCTTGGACAGCATAGCACAAAAAGAGGAGATTATAGCTGGAGTTAGCACGCGGCTATCGGAAGTTGGCTATATCGGGTTAGCTCTTGGTGTGCAAGGCGTTATTATTCTTGGTGTGCTTGCTGTCAGCAGTGAGTATTTGACAGAGAGCAGTGAATCTGGTGGAGGACAACAGATAACAACGAGTTTAACTGTTATTTCATCCCGGTTTCATTTTTTACTGGCAAAAGCAGGTGCTGTGACTGTGATCAGCATACTGCTTTGTATTGTTGCTATTATGACAACTGTGTCAGTAACGCATCTTATTCTTGGTGAATATGCCCCTGTATTTGAATGGTCCAGACTTATCGGTGCAGTTTGTTACTGGACATTCACTGCTCTTTTAGCACTTGGAATTACTTTTCTAACTAAGAATGGCATCCTCCCGCTTGCTGTGCTCATAATAAATTCATCCGTTGTATCATTTAGTGTCCTGATGTATAGGGTTACAAAGTTGGCGTTTTACTTACCAGATAGGGCTGGGGCTGAAATGTTTATGTTTACGGACAACACGTCCACAGGCACTTTATTCGACGGGTTTCACACCCCCTTCACAGGCGGTTTAGTCATGTTTGCCTGGGTACTCGTTGTTTTCATTGCTGCAGCTGTTGTATTCCATAGGAGGGATGTTGCAGCATGAGTGTCTCATCTAGTAGAAAGATAACACAAATCCTTGGTGCTGAACTGGATAAATTAGTTACATTACCATTGATATGGTTCACTCTTATGGGTACATTCATTCTAAATTTAGTTTTAGCCGCAGCTTTTACTTCTGTTGGTCTACAAGGGGCAACAGGTACGCAAAATATACTGAATATAGGACTTGCTTCTATGGGATATCTTCAAGCAGGGTTCATTATTCTTGGAATCTTAGCTACTTGTTCGGAGTATACTGGTGGACAGATTCGAACTACTTTAATTACGATACCTTGGCGTGGGTTTCAATTATCCACGAAGCATTTGGCATTGGCGATTATAACCATTCCTGTGGCGTTTATTATTGCTGCATCTGGTGTACTCTATACTTTTATTATGATGAGAGACACAACAGTAGTGATAGAAATAGACACAATGATAACAACATTAATAGGTGCAACGGGCTATCTAACATTAACCACACTTCTCAGTGCAGCTGTAGGTGCTTTATTAAGACGAACCACTCCTGCTTTAGTGGTACTACTTGGTTATTATTTCATTGTCAGTCCATTGACGAGGGTTTTTCTACCTAGTAATAAAATTTTTTTGAATTATTTTCCGGATACGGCAGGATCTTATATGTATATGCCGTCTTCCTCTGATGAAATAAGTGTCCTTACACCAATGCAAGGGACAGGTATTTCAATGTTATGGACACTGAGCTTTATTACAGTAGCTATTGTATTTTACCGTAAACGAGATGCCTAGTTTTAGGTTTTATCATTTAGAAAATAAGGAAATGAATTTGCCACTTAGCGAGAAAGTAGACAAGAACATAGCCCATTAGAGCCATGCGCCACGCGCGGGTTTGCTGTTTTAAGGGACCAAGTTCTTGTGCTTTTCCCTGGCCAAAAACTTGGTCCCTTTGCCGATTTTATATTTATCTAATCAGTAAAAATGCTGAGAAACATTCGTAATATTATCCCTTATAAAAATACCCGGTCATGGAAAAAGATTGCTAGAATCAACCGGCGAAGTGCTCAGCGAGTGCTTGGGGGATCATCACTATGTGAATGGTTAATTGGAGGATTTCTTTACAATAGAGTAGAAGAGCCAACCAGAGAAAATTTCATTTATAGCCCCTCCTTTATCAAACTCCAGATGCGCTCAAACCTATCTTGGTAGTCTGGTAAATTCCATGATTCTTTGAAGGAAGGGAGACTAAATACCGCAAACGCTGATAGAATTGCCTCGGCACGCTCTAAGTGGGGATCTTGATAGTCCATGAACCCATCGATAATTTGGTAGGAGTCCCAGAGAACGTCACGTAATACCAGTGGATTGCTGTCCACATATTGTGTATTGAGGGCAAACATTTTGGGATTTTCGTTGTAAGCGCGTTTTTTGGCGTTAACAAAGGACCAGAGCCACTCGTGGAGCACATCCCTTGGAGTGGTTAAATTAGTTGTGTTTATTTTGATTTGTTCTGAAATCATCCGGTTGAACCAGCTTTTAGACACAGCTGCCCAGAGTTCTTGCTTATTTTTAAAATGTTTATAGAGCGCTGCATGGGTGATGCCTAATTCATCGGCAATTTGAGAGAGCGTCACTTCGGATTTTTCCGTTCGTTCAATTAATGCCTCAGCTGTTTCAATAATAAGATCTTGTGTGATTTTGGCCATTTGTTTTGGCAGGTGAAATGGGTATTTTGAAGCAATCATTTGCTATCAAGCCCAGCGTAGCACCATGCTGCCAACCCTTCTTTCTTTAATGAATTCATTAATCGTAGTATATAAACCTGCCTGTAGTGTAGCATAATACAACACCAAGTAACAATTATTGACTTTTGTAACCACGGGAATTATGCTTAATGAGCGGGTTACAAATAAACAAAAATGTAACTAACCATTTGTGTATAGGAGGTGATAAATTATGAAAGCAGCGGCTGTTAATCATTTGGAACTGCTTATCGCTACTGGGAGCGTGAAGTTAATCCAGGATTATAAGTTCCCGTTGGTACTCGGTAACGAGCTCACAGGTATTATTGAAAAGGTTGGCGAAAAAGTTCAAGGCTTCAAAGTAGGTGACGCAATTTATTCACGCCTACCTTTACAAAAAATTGGTGCTTTTGCAGAATACGCAGCGATTAATGCTGATGCTGTCGCACATTTACCACTTAATCTGGATTTTGTAACCGGCGCGGCTGCGCCCTTAACAGGATTGACGGCTTAGCAAGGTTTGCATGAAGAGTTAGCTGCTAAAGCTGGCGAAAGTGTGTTTATTCCCGGGGGCTCTGGTTCTTTTTGCCAAATGGCTATTCCTATCGCCAAAAGCATGGGGCTCAAGGTCATTGTCAGTGGTAATCCACAAGCACGTGAACGGACAATGATGGCTGGAGCTGACCAATACATTGATTACACGACCGAGAACTATTGGGAACAACTCAGAGATCTTGATTACGTGATTAATACCTTGGGACCAGGCGAATTTGATCATGAACTTTCCGTTATTAAAGCAGGTGGTCGCCTTCTTTCTTTGCGAACCGGTCCTAACAAACGATTCGCCGAGGCTATGGGCTTGTCAGGTTGGAAACAAAAGCTCTTCGCGATTGCTGGAGCGAAGTATGTCCACAAAGCCAAGAAGAAGAAAATTCAGTATCATTTCATTTTTGTTCGCAGTAATGGAGAACAATTAAAAAGAATTACAAAAATTATTGAAGAAAACGGGATTGTTCCAGCGGTGGATCCCACAGAATTCCATATTGAAGATATTAACAAAGCTCTGAATCTCGTTGCCACAGGTCATCCCAAAGGAAAAGTCATTATCCAATTTTAAAGAGAGTATCCAATGAAGACTGCTCAAATCTTGAGGTATTCCTTTCTTTCATAAATGGTCTAGTTTATGCTGCTGCAAGAAATCCGGAAAACATTGATATTCCAGGTGTTACACCAGTAAAGCTTGATATCACCAACCCTCAAGAGGTTGCCACATCTGCTCTAATCACTAAGGATGTTATGCTTTTGATTAACAATGCAGGATCATCTACTGGAGCCTCTTTGCTGGATGATGATATGGAAAAAAGACAGTTGGAATTTGATACACATTTCTTCGGTATGCTTTCCATGGTTCGTGCTTAGCCTTATGTTACAAGGTGCACTTGCCGGTGGCGTTCCTGTGCTATACCCACATATTTTTTTCTCAATTATTCGGTAAAAATAAAGTATTAGACTTTAATCAAATTTCAAAAAATGCCCATCGAACTTTATCGATTTAAACCAAAACAAAAAGAAGCTCTGAAATAACAGAGCTTCTTTTTGTTTGAAATAACGATCATTGGTTGGTGAAACCTAAACCCGTACTTGTTTGATTAGCATAGTTTTGGTTATATCCGATATTTGCGTTGTTATTACTCATGAAATTATTGGAGTTACTCTCGATTTGGTTACACACTTGAATCATTGATTGTAATTACTGGATAGCAACCTGGTGTCCTTGTAGTGCCGATTGAATCGTATTAGCAGCTTGTCTTTCACGTTGAGCTAATAGATCTAACTGATGAGCATTTTGCTGTTCTTGTTGAAGCAACCGTTGGTAATTCTGACTTGCCTGCTCCGTTTGATGAATTAGCTGTTGAATAGAGTTTTTAATTTGTTGCGTGGATTGGTATGACATTTTATTACCTCCTTTGTTTTTTTAATCTTAGATTAGATTGGTTAAATCGATATAAAATTAAATATGTAAATTTTTTCCTCCATTGCAAAAGTAAGATACCGTTTCTTTAAAAGGCTAATCCGAGGTCTTGAAAATAATCTGCACGACCTGCAAAAAGACATTTTATGTTTAAACTGCTGTTACTCAGATAATAATGGGTTTTAGAAGGAGTTTATATCCGATATTCTTCAAATTTAAATATGGTTTTTGTATATGAACATTCAACAGCAGACTACCTAATGTTGGCCTAATAGGGTGATTAAAATGTGGAAAATTATTGTTTCATACCTTCCGGAATGGAAAGTTTTTATGCAGGGTTTTATCGCATTTTTCATTCCGTATATTATTTCAAGATTTTTTAATTGGATTAGTACTTCAAAGAGGATTAATGAAAATGAAATGGTGGAAATAAAAGATGAAACATCAGACCATTTTACAAGTGATTTCACCTTAGATCTTGAACTTGTGAGGAAAAAAATCGGTCATAACTCGGATGTAAACTTTAGAGAGTTCCACATAGGAGGAACAGGCGTTTGCGCAGCAGTCATTTTTGTTGACGGGTTGTCAGATAAAGAGCTCATCGAAAAACACATTATGAAATCACTTATGGTAAGTTTTTCCGAAAAATACAGCCAGGAGTCATCTTTTGTGAAAGGGGACATTTCAAAAGAGTTTATTAAAAATCAAATCCTTTCCATTAGTGAATTAACAGAAGTGCCTGACTTAAATGATTTGGTGTCCAAAGTATTAACAGGATCGACAGCACTGTTAGTTGATGGAGTGCCGAATGTGCTAATTCTCGGTACAACCAAAGAGAAATCACGAAATATTGAGGAACCAGTTTCTGAGGTATTGGTTAGAGGTCCACGGGTAGGTTTCACAGAAACTCTAAGCGATAATACTGCCCTTTTGCGACAGCATGGTGATAATCGTGACTTATCAATCATCAATTTTCAAGTTGGACTGCGTACAAAAAAAGAACTGGTCATCGCCTATATCAAAGACATAGCTGACCCTGATTTAGTCGAAGAGCTTAAGGGCAGAATCAAAAAAATAAATATTGATGATGTACCGGAATCAGGCTATGTAGAGCAACTGATCGAAGATAATTACCTCAGTCCTTTTACACAAGTACAGAGCACGGAGCGTCCCGACCGAGTTTTTAGTGCCTTGACGGAAGGACGAGTGGCGATCTTGTTAGATGGGACGCCATTTGCCTTGATCGTTCCGGTTACATTTAGTATGCTGTTGCATTCACCGGAAGACTATTATGAGCGTTGGTTACCTACTTCTCTCCTCCGTCTTTTACGTTATTTTGCCGCTTTTATTTCTCTTTTTGGACCTTCCTTGTACATTTCGTTTGTATCGTTTCACCAAGGATTAATCCCAACCAAACTAGCCTTAACTATCATGGGAACGAGGGAAGGAGTTCCGTTTCCCGCAATAATAGAAGCACTGATAATGGAAGTAGCCATCGAAATTTTTCGGGAAGCTGGGCTACGCTCACCTAAGCCTATTGGCCCGACAATTGGGATTGTCGGCGGGCTGGTCATCGGGGAAGCTGCCGTACAAGCTGGGATTGTTAGCCCATTTATGGTGATTGTAATGGCATTAACTGCCATTTCTTCCTTTGCCATCCCACAATATAGTGCAGGGATTACATTACGCATGCTTCGTTTTGTAGCCATGTTTTTCGCTGCTATATATGGATTATACGGGGTTGTTTTGTTTTTCCTTTTCGTTTGCAGCCATTTGGTGAAGTTGAAGAGTTTTGGTGTGCCTTATATCAGTCCGATCGTTCCTTATCGAGTAAGTGATTGGAAAAACTTTATGGTTCGTATACCACTTATGATGAAGAAACGCCGTCCAAGATAATGTATACGAAAGATTCCATTCGCAAAGGAATAGTCGCTATGAAAGGAAATAACCAACCATGATAATCAGTTCAAAAGATCGAATTACGACTTCACAAGCAGTTGTTATCCTCGTCAATTATATTCTTGCAGCGGGGATTCTCACACTGCCCCGAGTATCAGTGGAAAAGGTGAAAACGCCAGATGTTTGGATTAGCGTTTTCTTAGGAGGGCTGATCGCAATGATTGCAGGGGTAATCATCGTGAAATTAAGCCAGCAGTTTCCAGGAAAAACTTTTTATCAATACTGCCAAGAAATTGTGGGTAAATGGGTGGGCGGGATCCTTAGTTTAGTTATTGTTGGTTACTTTTTTACAATTTCAGCATTTGAAGTCAGAACAATGGCAGAAGTAACAGGTTTTTTTTTGCTGGAAGGTACTCCCACCTGGGGTATGATCCTGCCGTTTTTGTGGGCAGGCCTCTATCTGATCATAGGCGGGATAAACCCAATCGCCCGTATGTTTGAAATAATATTCCCTATTACGATCATCATTTTTTTGCTGGTTACCTTTATGAGCTTAGGAATATTTGAGATAGATAATCTTCGCCCGGTTTTAGGTTTGGGGATGCTACCCATGTTAAAAGGGATAAAGACAGCCTCACTCGCATTTTTAGGTCCTGAAATTATGTTGCTTCTTGTAGCGTTTTTGAAACAGCCTAACAAAGCTGTAAAAGTCGTTCTAGTTGGGATATCCATCCCCTTGATCTTTTACGTTTTAACCGTGGTAATGGTAATAGGAGCCTTATCTGTGGATGGAGTGGTCACAAGGACATGGCCTACACTTGATCTTATAAGAAGTTTTGAAATAACCGGTTTAATTTTCGAACGATTTGAGTCTTTGTTGCTTGTGATTTGGATTATGCAAATTTTTGCAACATTTACCATTACCTACTATTCGGCTGCATTAGGGCTAGCTCAACTCTTCAAAAAGGACATTAAACCATTTATATATGGCTTGATACCGATTATTTACATAATTGCTATGTTTCCGAAAAATATCAATGATCTATTTAAACTTGGCGATAGAATTGGTAATGTCGCCATATTTTTATTTGGCGTCCTGCCACTAATCTTACTTTCAATTTCAAGATTGAAGGGTGAAAAGCATGAAACTAAGTCATCATAATGTACGGTTCTTCTTGGTTTCGCTGATATTTCTTATACTCCTGCCTCTTTCAGGATGCTGGAGCAGTAAAGAAATTGAAAGCTTAGGACTAGTTGCAGGTACTGCAATGGATTTAGAAAAAGGAGAAGGTATTGGGGGAGAGTTGGAACAAGAAGACAGTTATCCTAATAGAGATCTGTTTATTATAACCAATCAATTTGTCACCTCAGAGACAACTGGAACTGGAACAAAAGGAGGTTCATCACAACAAAAGGCTTATAAAAACGTTTCTGAAACAGGCGATGCCATCCTTCCCACTTTACGTAATATGATATTAAGAATCGACAAACGTGCTTTTGCTGAACATTCAAAAGTGATTGTCATTGGAGAGGATCTTGCACGTACTTTGAATCTGCAACAGATTTTGGATTTTTTTCTTAGGGAAATGGAGATAAGACCAAGTGGTTTCATTCTAATCGCAAAAAATCGTGCAAGTATAACACTAGAATCGAAGGAACCAAAAGACATTCCAGCGTATCAACTCGTTGAAATTATACAAGGTCACAAAAGAACCACAAAGATTTTGCCTCCTATGACATTGGCCAAATTAGAGGGAAAGTTGCATTCAGGATCCAGTTTTCTTTTGCAAAATGTGATCTCGGCGAATGGGAAAAATAAATTTGCAGGAGCTGCTGTGATTGAAGGAAAGACAAAAAGATTGCGTGGTTTTTTGAATGAACAGGAATTACAGGGCTTAACCTGGATAACCGGAAAGGGGAAAGGCGGCTTAGTTGAAAGCATTGATGAAGAGACAGGTCAGCCAATTATATACGAAGTATTGAAAATGAAAAGTAAAATTATACCTTATGTTGATGGAGACAGCATCTCATTTAATATAAAAATCGAGTCTGAAGGAAGAATTGCTGAAAATTGGATTATTTCGGAGGAAGCATTTAAAAATGAATTTCTGAAAAGAGCTGAAAAGGCTGCTGAAAACAAGGTGGAGCGTTTGGTGAAGAATGTATTAGAAAAAATACAACAGGAATACAAAGTAGATGTTTCTGGGTTCGGAAATAAATTGAGAATTGAATACCCTTATGTATGGGAAAAGGTCAAAAAGGATTGGGATCAAACATTTAGTAAAGTTCCTATCAAGTATGAAGTAAAATTAACCATCAAAGACTATGGGACAGTAGGTAATTGATGCCTTATGTTCAATAACTACTGAATCACTACTCTGGAACTTTAGTTTTGTCGTGCCCAATTCTTATAGCCTTTCAGTTCTTCACGGAATATAAAAATCCAGTGGGAAGCCAAAGCTTTAACGTTACCATTCCAGTTAAATCCGCTATGACATACAAATGGCATGGGAAGGCCTCCCAGACATAAAGGGTTATAAAGAAGAAGCCGCGCATATCGCAGCTCCTTCTTTATGTGCGCCTAACATGTGCGCTATCTATAGGGTTTAAGTCCCGAATGGAGAAAGCAGTAGCAGCCATTATCTTAAGGCAAAGGTGTCCACCGTGAGGTGGAATCTGAAGGAAGCCAGTGGAAATCTCCGGTTTGAGGAACACGAACTTCATAGAAGGCTAGTGTACGTTGGATGAGGTTACCTGGGAGATCTGTGCGAAAGACGAAATACCCTCGTAACCCTGCCCGTCTATGTTCAGCCATTCCGCAGTGGAACTTAACTAAAGCCCGCCCTTCCTTTACACTACTTGATTCTTTGACAGTACGAGAAGTAGAAAATTTTCATACTTTTCTGGAATATACGTTAGGCAATTCTGAAGTTACAATAAATCGTAAGCTTTCCTCCCTAAAGTCGTTATTTGATTAACTTTAGAACAAAGCAGAAACTCCAGATTGGAAGCCGTATTTGCAGCGAAATGTAATATTCTTGGTTCAGGTCTTCGGTTATCTGAAGTTGTAGGATGTAATCATGATGATCTTGATCTTCTTAAAGGCCTGGTGAGAGTAATACGAAAGGGCAACAAAGAGCAATACGTGTATTTTAGTGAGCGGGCATTAATGGATTTAAACAATTATCTAGAAGTTAGAGAATCACGGTATAAACCAGATAAATCAGCATCGTTCTTGTTTATGGCTGCACCGGTTGGACGCAAAGGAACTAATCGCCGTTTAAATCAAAGATCTATTGAGAAGCTTGTTGAAAAATACGCACGAAATTGCTTATGGAAAGCCGGCCTTATCCGTGCATGCGTTAAGGCACTCATTTGCAACTTCATATCATAAGGAGAATAATGATGTACCTAGATTAAAGAATCAATTAGGACATTCATCTATTCAAACCACAATGATTTATACACATTAAACTGACGAAGAGATGCGAATAGCAGTTAATAAAATGGACCAATTATAAATACTGAATAGTATAGATTAATGACACAAAGTTCCCTTCTTGATAGGTGAAATACCTGTTTAACTTGAAATGAAATACATTATACTATATAAAATCCCTAAGTTTCTTACTTAAACAGCGGATAGTAGGGGACTTTGTGTCAATCAATGTAAGAGGACAAGAACATATGCCTATTGAAATCCACGCTGGGCAGGGTTTTATTAATTTATAGGTACAAGTTCTTGTCCTTTGCTCGAGACAAGAACTTGTACCCTATTGCCGAAAATGGACAAGAACATGATCCTATTGCCACGAGCCTTATTTTGGTAAAATTAAACCATTCCTATGGGAATCACGAATTGGTACGAGAGATTTTGGAGCGATATCCAAACAGGAGTAACCAGTACTTCAGCAAATACTGAAGAATTTTTCGGCGTTTTCTAAGAAAAGCATGTAAGTAACAAGAATGTTGTACGAATAATATCCGCGATAATCGCGGTATTATCGGAATATATTATTGTCATTTCTCATTGTCAAGATTATGTCCCGAATACGTTTGAGATCAAGAATTTTTCCCATTTTCCAATAGATAGATTAAAATTGTTCTATTAGCGAGGGTAACATTTGCATTGGTCTTTCGATGGCTCACAGCATAAAACCAAGAAAGATGGAGATATTCAAGTCCAGAGTGTGATGAGTAAAGGCATGATTTCGGATTCAATCTTTTACAAACAAATCGTTTAATAAGCTTTTAAGTGACTAAAATGTCACTTCAATGTCACTTTAATGTCATTTTGGGAAGATATACTAAACCCATCGATGAATTATTAAAGGAGATATTATGGAAGTGAAATTACGGAAACTCCTCTTTGTAGGAACAATTTTGTACACGCTGTTGATATTATATTTTATGTTTTTTGCTTTCAGTAGATTAGATCATTGGAACAGCGATTATGGATACACATTTATACTTGTTCCAGAAGGAGTTCCACTTCGATTTCCAAAACTAACTTTTTCATGGGTATACAACTTTGGAAACATTGCTGCCTTTATCCCTTTTGGAGTAGTAATTCCTCTGTTGTATCGTTCCAGTTTTGGGAAGTTCATATCCTTTTTTGTCTTGACGATTCTCGTTCTGGAAACGATGCAAGCTTTAACTCATCTTGGCAGCTTTGATGTAGATGATGTTATATCCAATACATTAGGTGCAGCGATTGGATTTATCGCCTATAAAGTTGGATGTTCTTCAAAAATTTCTTATAAAAAGCTTATTGCTTCAGCCCTATCTATTGTTGTTCTTCTTGTTGGAGTAATCGTGATCTCGGAAACCATCAATTATGTTGTAGCGAAAAGAGAAAGCCCAATTCAAGCATTACACGATGTGAAAGAAATGAATGGAACCATGCCTATGACTGAAAATCTTCCAAGTTTCACCGTAGCAGGCAAGAAAATAGAACCCAAAATGAACGTGTATTACAGTGAAGGGGATAAAAGAAAATCATACACCTACATCTTGGGGAACAAAAAAGATGTGACGTTCTATTCTTATTTTGGCATTCCAGACAAGGGAGATTCCAAGGGAGAACTCACTATATTGGTAGATGGAAACCAAAGAGTTCATTATCAGTACAATGAACAATATAATAATGGAGCAGAACCTTTAAATATACCATTTTATGACAAGGTGAACGAAATTACGATTATCGTTTCCGGGAATGCTAAACTATGGGACGTTGGATTCAGTGAAATGAAGCATTGGTGGGAGTGAAGAACAAACACGCAACATATAGAAACCGCGATAATCGCGGCAAGGCTGTCAGGAAAGTCTCGACAGCTTTTTTTATATCATAACCATTTAATACAGTACCGCGTTAATGTTACCAAATGATTGTCCAATACGTTTCATTGCGTCCGCTCGTGACACGTCCCGGACCACCTAAGAGTATGAGAATACACCAAGCTGGAAGCGATTCAGGGCTAAGCGTATATTTTCGTTAAAATGTTGGCGGGTCCCCCAACTATAGGATTCTGTGCATATAAGATCTGACCTACAAAATTGGCTTCAAGCAATATATGACCAGGGCAAGAAACATAATAATTAAAATGAACATAGGGAGTTGCGAAAATGAAATCTTGCTAAAACATCTAAGGTCGGATGTCGTTTTGTTTATTTCTCCAAATGAAAAGGATCATGTTGTTGATGCTTTTGTTTTAAGAATATTGAATGCTGTATATAAAAATAGCAACAGAGATGTTTCTATGCATATTCGTGAGATGTGAGTGACTTTTTTAAGATTTGATGTTCATTCCAAAAATTGGAGATAAGAAGTTAGAATATTTGATGGCGATTTTAGCTTTTGACGATTTATCAAGGTTTCATCTTTTTATATAAAGGAGGGAGAGTGCACTCGACAAATGGGAGAACACATAAATCCGAAATGTCGGAGTGTTTGCTGCTGTCTTCGGGAGACAGCATTCCGCATTTGCCGGGAGTGAACCGATTGAACATGGAATTAAAAAACGAAGAGAACAGCCTGATACGCATTTCATGCCAGGCGATACAGCTATCTGGGCGGATGTGGTGACGGTACTGCTGAGAATGTTGAATCTTAAGGAGTTGAATCGATTATGAAAGCTTTAATTATTTCGGATATTCACAGCAACGTCAAGACACTGGAATCGATCCGCAAGGCAGAATCCGACTGTGACGTGATTTATTGCGCGGGAGATCTTGTAGACTACGGACCTTTCCCACGGGAAGTTATCGATTGGGTGCATAAGAACGATGCGAATTGTGTTCGCGGCAACCATGACGACATTATTATCGACCTGTACCGAAACGGAAATAGCGGTCATGATGTGGCAGAGGATGAGATCAAGTGGGCGCATTACAATGCAAGGCTGCTCGGCGAAGCGGAAATTTCCTTCCTCGAAAGCATACCGGTCTACTGCACATTCGAGATGGACGGCTATAGCTATACAATGCAACATCTGTACGAAAACTATTTGACGATTGATAGCTTGCCCAAGTACGATGCTTTCTGGGCGGAACGCAACGTCAGGACAATTGGGACCAAAGAGGATCGCCGCATTATTTTCGGACATACGCATCGCAGATGCATTCATTATTTGAGTGACGACAGTTTGTGGCTGAATCCGGGAAGCGTGTCCTACCGCCGTCGCGACGATCCGTCGAAAGAAGCGCACTATTTCACGATTACCGATGGCAAAATAGCGATGAAAAGTCTTGTCTATGACCGCACGCCTTTGCTCGAAGCGGCACAAAAGTTGCTGTTGAAAGAAGAAGAGATGAAGGTTGCGTACTTCTTTTTCGGGTAAGCGGGCGGCAGAGCAGGCAACAACAATGGGGACGTATCCACGATTTGGTGTCGGGATACGTCCTTTCTCATTTATTGTACACCGGCAGGTTGCGATTTAAAGCTTGCAAGGCGGTAATTCCCGCTCATTTTTGCGCCTCAGTTTACATTTTTATGATTGCTTCATTTTTTTACACTATGGCATGGGAAACGTATCTTTCATAATAGAGGTTGTGAAGTTGCGGATATGATCCTGCAGAGGCTGCGGTTCATATCCGCCTATTCTATAGGAAGCAGGTGGAAAATGACTACTATTTATTGGGTATCGAGTAGCGACGAGTTGGCGGCAGCCATTGGCCGGGCAGAGCCTGGTTCTTCGATCTTGTTGGCAGACGGCGTTTACGAACGGAATGAAGACTATATTATTGAAGGCAAAGTAGGATCGGACACCGCAATATTAAGCATTCGCGCTGTAAATAAAGGAAAAGCGATAATCGCTGGAGAATCAAGTATACGCATCTTGAACTCTGCTTATGTAGAGGTATGGGGACTGCATTTCCAGGTCGGGCAGCGTGAATCTATCATTCTGGACGGTTCGCGGCATGTGAGGATTGCGCGGAATAGATTTGAGCCGCGACAGGTTGGGGCGGAGTATAGCCTGCTGTCTGTGCTGGGAAGCGGCAGCGGCTGGAACCGGATCGAACGCAACGAGTTCGGGCCAAAGGCCGACCTCGGACCGCTCGTTGTTTTTGATGGCGACGGTGAACAAATCTCGCAGCATGATGTCATTGAATATAATTATTTTCATCATATAGGCCCGCGTGTCGTCAATGGGCTTGAAGCGATCCGGCTCGGCCTGTCCGGTATCTCTCTCTCGAACGGCTATATTACCATTCAACACAACCTGTTTGAAAATTGCGACGGAGAGCCCGAGATTATTTCGATAAAAAGCTGCTATAATACAGTTCGGTACAACACGTTCCTTAACTCCGCCGGCCAAGTGACAGCGCGTCACGGACATGGAAATCGCTTTCATAATAATGTATTTATCGGCGATGGCGTGAAGGAAGAAATGGGTGGATTTCGCATTTACGGAAACGACCATCACATTTTTGATAACTATATGGAAAACTTGACGTTGGATGCGCTGCTCATTGACGGCGGCAACTACGATGGCGGATCGGACGGCTATCCCGAGGGGCCGACGCAGGAGGAACTGAGGAAACATTGGCGCGTCTATCGAGCCAGTGTAGTGAATAATACGATTGTCAATTGTCGTCACGGCATTACGCTCGGCAAGCGGATTCCTTATGCGCCGGAGCAATGTGTAATCGCTTACAATCGAATATACGGCAAGGAGCAGCCGGCCATCTATGAATACCGGCCGTCTCCGGTGGTTTGTATTAACAATCATAAAGCGGATGTCGCGGATATTCGTTGTCCGGCTATTCTGACAAGAACTGACGTCGGTCCCGATTCCGACTAAAGCTAATATGGAGGAGAACCTATGGCCCAAACTCGAAACCGGTGGACAATCTATCTGAAGCAGCTCCGGCATAAAAATCGCAGCGTATACATGACCTGGATGCTTTCCTACGTCTCAGTGCTGCTCGTGCCCATTCTGATCAGCGGCGTTATATACGGCGCGACGCTGAACGTTGTAAAGGCTGAAATTAACCGTGCCAACCAATCTATTCTTCTTCAGATGGAGCAAGCCATAGATAGCCAGTTCAAAGGAATCGAGAATCTAAGCCTCGAGGTGAGCCTCAACAGGCGAATCGCAGCATTTATTTCGGCCGATACCAATCTGTCTGATTCGGACCACTACGATGTATACCAAATCGCTAATGATTTGCGCGTATACGAAATCGCTAACGATTATCTTGAAGGTATTTATATTTACTACAAAAATAGCGATACGGTCATCGCCCGCAACAACCGTCTGAACATCGAAGCGTTATACGACCATATTCGCCTTGAAGAGCATATGCCGTTCCAGTCGTTACGAGAATATTTTGACCAAGGGTACATTAAAGGCTACCACTCCGTTGTTGTGTCTGAAGAGAATGAGTGGCGGCCTACGGTCATGTATGCCCAAAATGTGAACTCGACAATCATGAATCAACCTGGAGCTGTCTTGCTGTTCATGATTGACCGCAGTAAGCTGCTAGAGCAAGCTTCGGCACCTGAGAAAGGTACGATCTTTATTCTGGATGAAGACAACCGGTTCATTGCGTCTACGGGCGAGTCGCTGTCGGATCCTGCTCTATTATACAGCGATATGTCGAAAGAATCGGGACAACTTGAGATCGAGACTGCCGGTCGTCGGCTTGTTGCATCCTACACAACCTCCTCCATTACGGGATGGAAATATGTGATGACGCTGCCGGCGAACGTATATCACCAGAAGATGAACGTGGTAGAGCAATTGACGATCGCCAGCATCTTGCTTTGCCTTATTGTTGGCGGTGGCGTGACCTATTGGCTCCTCAAACGGAACTACCTGCCGATCCATGCGCTGATCCAGAGCTTGTCGTTCAAGGCGGGTTTTACCTTTGATCGCGGCTCCAATGAATACTCCTTTCTGGAGCAGGCGCTGAGCAGCACCTTCCATGAGAAGGAGGAGCTTCATTACAAGCTGAATCAGCATAACAATACACTCAGATCGCACTTTTTGCAGCGGCTGCTGAAGGGGCAACTCGACAGCCATATCCCGTTGCACGAATCGTTCTCAGCCTATGATCTGCGTTTCCCGCTGGGCGGATTTTCTGTTATATTGCTGCGCATCGAGCACTTCGGCAAGTTCCATCGGAAGGATGAGGATCAGGTCCATAATAAGCGGTTGCTGCAATTCCTGATCGCCAACGTGGTCGAGGAGGTCGCGCGAAAGTCAGTAAACGCCTATGCGGTAGAGCTGGACCAGGAGTTACTCGCCTGCATCGTCAACCATCAGCTTGCATCGCCGACGGAGCAGCGGGGGGAGCTGGGGCACATCGCGGAAGAAACGATGTCGTTCATCTCCAATCATGCCCATGTCCAGTTGACCGCTGCCATCAGCGCACAACAGGAGGGCGAATATGGCATCTTCCAGGCGTTCCAGGAAGCGATTGAGGCGATGGAATACCGTATCATTGCAGGCAGCGGGGGCATTATTCATTATGGGAACCTGAGCGGCAACGACAACCTAGGGGCTGCTCCAGGTGGTTATTTTTATCCGCTCAAGGCCGAGCAGCAATTGATCGTTATGGTTCGCGAAGGGCAGCTTGATAAGGCGAAAGCCTTCGTCGGGGAGATCATTCAGAAAAATGTGACGACGGAGCCGTTTCCTTTTCATACTGCCAAATGTCTCATGTTCGATCTAATGGCTACGCTGCAAAAAGTAATCGGCGAAATCCGCATCGCGGGCAAGCCGGATATGCCTGACGGAGTGCGCGCCATCGAACGACTGATGCAATGCCAGACGGTAGGGGAGATGCGCAGCCAACTTTACGATATGCTAGAGCTTCTGTGCGACTACGTTAATAATAACCGCGAATACTGCAGCAATCCGCTAATCGATAAGGTCATGAAATATGTCAACGAGTATTACCAGGACGAGAACCTGAACATTTCGATGATCGGGGAAGCCTTCTCCATGACGCCGTCGTATGTTTCCAAACTGTTCAAGGACCTTGCCGGCGAATCTCTGCTCGATTATATTAACAAGACGCGGCTGGTACAGGCCAAATTGCTGCTTATCGGCGGGAAATATACGGTCAGCGAAATATCGCTGAAGGTTGGTTACAACGATGTGAATACCTTCCACCGCATATTCAAAAAATTTGAAGGGATAACGCCCGGGCGCTACAGGGAAGTCAAGTAGCTCTAGGGCTTTTCTTTTCAAGAAAAAGTAGCAAACATACGGTTTTGTTACCCTAATTTTTGAGAAATTGCAGTATATTTTAGGTTTTAACGATAGCTTGCGGCACCGGATTAACGATATGTTGAAAGCGTATTCACACCAACTTATTCGAGACGAAAAGAACGGAGGGCACAATGGCGAAAAATCGCAACATCAAGACTCATAAGAGGCTGCAGTTCACACTGGGGATCGCAATGGTACTTTCATTGTTGTTAACCGCATGCTCCAGTAATGGGGGCTCTGGAAACAAGGATAAGACAGAGCCGACTCAAAACGCCGTCAGCAATAAGGGCGGCGAGGGCGTAAGCAAAGGCAACGAGGGATCGGATATGCCGGTGTATCCGCTGGATACGAAAGATACTTTCTCATACTGGGCTCCAATCAACGGAAACCTGATTACATTTACAACGAATCTGGCGGAAGCGCCGATCGGAAAGGCGATTGCAGAAGCTACCGGCGTGAAAGTGAACTACATCCATCCGACCGAAAGTCAAGCTGAAGAGCAGTTTAATTTGTTGCTGGCTTCCAGCAAGCTGCCGGATGTGCTGGAGTACGACTGGAGTATTTATCCGGGTGGACCGGAAAAGGCGATTTCAGACGGGGTTATCGTACCGCTAAACGATTTGATCGACCAATATGCGCCTAACCTGAAGAAGATGCTGGAAGCTAATCCAGAGCTGGATAAAATGGTGAAAACCGACAGTGGCCAATATTACGTCTTCCCGATGGTGCGAAACGAGGAAGGATTAGTCTTCCGCGGACCAATGCTGCGCAAAGATTGGTTGGATGAGCTAGGGCTGCAATTGCCTGTAACGATAGACGATTGGCATAAGGTTCTGACGGCGTTCAAAGAGAAAAAAGGCGCCGTAGCACCGCTGACGGCGCTATACGCGAACAAAATGAATTTGCAGGACGCGTTCTTCGACGCATACAAAACATCGCACGGCTTCTATATTGACGACCTAGGCAAAGTGAAATACGGTCCGTTAGATCCGCAATACAAGGATGTTATGACGCTGTTCCGCCAGTGGTATTCCGAAGGGCTGATTGATAAAGACTTCCCGATCGTCGAGCGCGACACGCTGGATAAGCGGCTTCTGAACGGTGAGTCCGGCGCGACTGTTTTCCTGCTGGGCGGCGGCATGGGCAAATGGCTGGAGTCCGGTAAAGCCCAAAATCCGGCTTTTGATCTTGTAGCGGCTCCTTATCCGGTATTGAAAGCAGGCGAAAAACCTTTCACCGGACAGCGTGATTTCAAATATAACCCGAAAGCAAGCGCGGCCGTGACGACATCGGCGAAAGACCTGGAAACGATCGTAAAATGGCTGGACTTCGCATTTAGCGAGCAAGGAACCATGATGTACAACTTCGGCGTTGAAGGCGAAAGCTACACGATGGACAACGGCGTTCCGAAATTTACCGATATGATCGTAAAAAACGATAAGTACACTTCACAGCAGATGTTGGCGCAGTATACGGTTCCGAACGGTCCATTTCCGATGCATGAGCAAAAAACGACCAACACGTTCCCACAACAGGACGAGGCGGTCCAGATTTGGTCGGAGACTGATGCGGCGAAACATATTTTGCCCGCGTTCATTACGCCTACTGTAGATGAGAGCAAGAAGGTAGCGCAGACGATGACGGCAATCAACACGTATCTGGAAGAAATGTTCATCAAATTTGTAATGGGCAACGAGCCGCTCGACAAGTTCGACAGCTTTGTAAAGCAGCTGGAAGATATGAGGATTCGTGATGTAATCGACATCTATCAAGGCGCTTTGGATCGCTACAACAACAGATAACTCCATGTATCGTCCCACGGCTGGCTGCGGGCTGCCGTGGGGCAAGGGAATGGTGCAGCCATCCCCTGCCGATAATGCTGGATTTGGATAGGAGGAGTAGGAGATGGCTCAATTGAAGCTGGGACGCAGCAAAGTCACGCATGCCGGTCGTCTGCCGCTTAATATTGCGAAAGACATGGTTAAGAACAAGTATTTGTACATGATGCTTACTCCTGTTTTGTTATATTTCATTATTTTTCATTATTTCCCGATGTACGGTTCGATTATTGCGTTCAAGGATTTTAACCCCCGGCTTGGAATCGGGGGCAGCGCGTGGGTAGGACTTGAGCATTTCAAAGACTTTTTTGGCGGGATGTATTTTTGGCGGGTGTTAAAAAACACTCTGATGATTAGCTTGTACGATCTCATTTTCGGTTTTCCCGCTCCGCTTATTCTCGCCTTGTTGCTTAATGAGGTGAAAAATGCACTGTTCAAACGTTCGGTTCAGACGATTACTTATTTGCCGCATTTTATTTCACTTGTCATTATTTGCGGCATGATCAAGGATTTTACGAGCAGTGACGGAGTCATTAACGATATTATCGCATTTTTCGGTGGTGAGCGGGTTACGATGCTGCTGGAGCCGTCTTTTTTCCGGACAATCTTCGTTTCGTCGAATATATGGCAGCATATAGGCTGGGGTACAATTATTTATTTGGCCGCGCTGTCTGCGATCGATCTCGAGCAATATGAAGCTTGCAAGATCGACGGGGGTGGACGCTGGAAGCAGATGCTACATATTACCCTACCCGGTCTGCTTCCCGTTTTCGTTATATTGCTCATCTTGAACATTGGCCGAATTATGAGCGTTGGCTTCGAGAAAGTTATTCTGTTGTACAACCCGACCACTTATGTGACAGGGGATGTCATTTCCTCTTATGTGTACCGGATCGGGCTTCAAGATTTTCAATTCAGTTTCAGCTCCGCTGTCGGATTGTTCAACTCCGTGATTAACTTCGCGCTTGTTATCGGCTCCAACTGGATAAGCCGGAAGTTGAACAATACGGGTTTGTGGTAGAGGAGGGTTCGCATGCGAGTAAGCTTGGGTGAACATATATTCCGGGTTTGCAATACGCTGTTTTTGTCCGCGCTCATGATTGTAACAGTGTACCCAATTCTATACGTGACATTTGCTTCATTCAGCGAACCAGCGCTGATGATGGCGCATAAGGGCATTCTTTGGAAGCCGCTGGGCTTCTCGCTTGAAACATATGAGGCGGTATTCAGCAACCCGATGATCCTGCTCGGCTACCGCAACACATTATTTATTGTCATTGTAGGCGTGGCTCTCAATTTGCTGCTTACTTCTTTTGCCGCATACGCCTTGTCCAGAAAAACATTGCAATATCGCAAACAGCTTACGTTGTTTATCGTATTTACCATGTTTTTCAGCGGTGGATTAATTCCGTTCTACTTGCTGGTCAGAGGGTTGGGCATTACGGACACACTGTGGGCGCTGATCCTGCCTACCGCAATAAGCGCATTTAACCTCATTATCATGCGAACATCGTTCGAGGCAGTGCCGGATGCGCTAGAAGAGTCGGCCAAGATCGACGGCGCCAACGACTTTGGCATTCTGTTCCGCATCTTCCTGCCGCTATGCAAGCCCGTGCTTGCAGTGGTAGGCCTGTATTACGGAGTAAGCCACTGGAACTCCTGGTTTAACGCCATGATCTTCCTTCAGGATCGGTCGCTGTATCCGTTGCAGTTGATCCTGCGAGAAATTTTGATTATTGGCGAGGCAAACTCCATGGCGGAAGGAGCCTCCCAGGATGAGATCATCATATTGGGCGAGACATTGAAATACGCCACGATTATGGTAGCAACCCTTCCGATTTTTCTGGTCTATCCGCTATTGCAAAAATATTTTGTGAAAGGCGCCTTGATCGGTGCCATTAAAGGTTAGGAGAAAGGGTGGAATTCAGAGATGAGCAATGAAAATGTGAAACTGAAACCATCCGAGCTGACGGCTTGGTGGGATAAAGTGAAGATTAAAGTTGATCATATGATCGAAGCGGGCTGGACAGAAGCGCCACATGTTTCGGCGGCGGGCAAATATGACCAGATCAAAGTGGATCAGTGGATTTCAGGCTTCTGGCCGGGCATTCTGTGGATTCTGTACGATATGACCGGCGAGCAACGTTATCGGGAGGAGGCGGAGCCTTGGGACGAACGCTTGGAGCAATGTTACTTGCGGGACAACCATTTCCACCACGATGTTGGCTTTCAGTTCCTGCCGACATCGGTTATCCGCTACAAGCTGACCGGCGACCCGAACGCTCGGCGGCGCGGCCTGTTCGCCGCCAACTATCTGGCGGGCAGGTACAACTCGGCAGGACAGTTCATTCGAGCCTGGCCCCGCAACCAGACGGGTTGGTCGATCATCGATTCGATGATGAATTTGCCGCTTCTGTTCTGGGCGAGTGAAGAAAGCGATGATCCGCGCTTCAAGCATATTGCGGTTGCCCATGCAGATATGGTGCTTCGCTCATTCATCCGAGGCGACGGCTCGGTGCATCATATCGTTATCTTCGATCCGGAGACGGGCGAAGTGGAGCGTTATGACGGCGGACAGGGCTTCGCGCCGCAATCGTCCTGGTCGCGGGGCCAAGCTTGGGCGCTCTACGGGATGAGCTGCGCTTACCGCTATACGGGAGAAGCGCGTTACTTGAATGCGGCGAAGGGTGTGGCGCATTATTTCATCAGCGCGTTGGCGGAAGACGATGTGCCGCATTGGGATTTCCGTGCGGCGACCGACTTGACGGACGAGCCGCGCGACACCTCAGCGGCGAGCTGCGCAGCATCTGGCTTGATCGATATCGCGTCGCAGGTGGCTCCTGAGGAAGCCGCTTTATATCAGCGCGCGGCCACGCGCATTCTTCGCTCGCTGTCGAACAACTACAGTACGCTCGACAAGCCGGAGTATGAAGGCATCCTGCTCGGCGCAACCGGTCATAAGCCAGTCAATACCAACATCAACGTATCGCTGATTTACGGCGATTACTATTATATTGAAGCTTTGGCGAAGAGCAAAGGCTGGAGCCAGCATGTTTTTTAAGCGGAATCATAGGCCGTAATCACGAAGCCGGGAGGACAGGAAGCTCCTCCCGGCTTCCGTATTCTTGAGAGGAGGTGCCAGACGGAACGAAGGGAATAATTCAATAACCATCATTTCATAATGGAAAGGATGAAAATGAATTATGGGAACCAAAAGTATGACGTGCATTATTTTGATCTGTATGCTGGTTGCGTTAATACCAGGAACGGCGAGGGCGGCTGATACGAAGTTCACAATTGGCAGCTCCAACGTGACGGCGAGCGGAGATGACGGCAACGTTCCAGCCAACACGGTGGACGGCGATTTCTTAACACGGTGGTCGGCGAATGGCGACGAGCAATGGATCCAGTACGATTTGGGCGTAAATCGCAAATTGTCTTTCATCAAAATTGCATTTCTGAATGGGTCAAGCCGCACTTCTACTTTTGATATTTTGACGTCTACGGACGGTTCCACCTTTACGACCGTCAGCAGCGGAGTTGTGAGCAGCCTTGTGGAAGGTCTGCAAACGTTCGATTTTACGGATGTCGATTCTACCCGCTATGTGAGGATCGTTGGGCACGGCAATTCCTCCAACCTGTGGAACAGCTATTCTGAAGTTGAACTCTACGGCACCGCGAGCGGATCTCCGCCAGGCGCAAGCAAGCTGGCAATTACCGTGCCACAACTTATGGCCAGCGGAGATGACGGCAATATCGTCGCGTATACAATCGACGGCGATCTTAACACACGCTGGTCAGCGAGTGGTGAAGGGGAGTGGGTCCAATACGACCTTGGATCGAGCAAGCGTGTGGAATACGTGAAGATCGCCTTCACCAACGGGGCGGAGCGAACTTTCGCTTTTGATATCCAGACTTCATATGATGGCTACAACTTCAGTACAGTGCTTTCGGGAGCGGTCAGCAGTCTGAGCAACAGCTTGCAGACGTTTGATTTTGCCGATGTTGCCCCCGTCCGCTACGTTCGTATTGTTGGCCATGGCAACTCGCTGAACGCCTTGAACAGCTTTGCCGAGGTCGAAATTTATGGTAGTGATTCAAGCGGCAGCGGTAGCGAAGGGACGGTCGTCGAAGTTAGCACTTCCACGCAGTTGGCTGCCGAGCTTGCAACCGCTACGGCGGGTAAAACGATTGTGTTGGCAAACGGCACGTATTCGCGTACAAGCCCGTTTGCTGTTCAGAACAAAAACGGCACTGCCAACGCGCCAATCGTCATTAAAGCGAAAAACCGCGGTCAGGCTATCATCTCGGGAGCGTCAGGCTTCCGCGTCGAGAACTCCTCGCATGTGGTGCTGGACGGATTAAAGTTTACGAACACAAGCAATGGCGCAGTGGTGTTGGAAGGCTCGCACCATGCGCGACTGACCCGTAATACGTTTGCGCTTCCCAGCTCGGGGAGCGGCCTGATGTGGCTGCAAGTGCGGGGCACGAACAGCCATCATAACCGCATCGACCGGAACGACTTCGGACTGAAGAGCGACACCGAACCGCTGATCGCTTACGAAGGACAGGATGGCTCAGGGCAAATTTCGCAATACGATATTATCGAATACAACTATTTCCATGATGTAGGCCCATGGGTTGCTAACGGCAAAGAGACAATTCGTCTCGGCTTGTCGGGTCTTACGCTCTCCCACGGCTATAATACGATACAATACAATGTATTTCAGAATTGCGATGGAGAGCCGGAAATCATATCGGTCAAGAGCAGCAGCAATTCGGTGCGCTTCAATACATTCCGCACGTCCAAGGGCAGCCTGACGCTGCGGCATGGCCATAACAACAGCGTATATGGTAACTTCTTCCTCGGGGACGGTGTGGAGTCGGATCAGGAAGGCATCCGGATGTTCGGCAATGACCATAAGATTTATAACAACTACTTTGAGAATTTGACTGGCGAAGCAATCTACTTGCCTAACGGAGACTTTGACGGCGGTACTGGAGGCTCCCCTCCAAATCCGACGGTCGAACAATTGCGCAAACAATGGAAAGTTTACCGGGCGCTTATCGTCAACAATACGATTGTAAACAGCAAAACCGGTATCGTCATCGGCTCGGGCAAAGCGTATGCTCCGCAGGATTCCGTCGTGGCGAACAATATCGTATACAACAGCACCGGCACGCTTTATTACGAGGCGGCGACAACGAATACGCTGTTCCAAGGTAACATCGGGTTTGGCAGCACTATTAGCAACATATCGCGCAGCTTGGAGCAGATCCGAAATATCAATCCGCTGCTGACTGCGGTGAACGGCATTCAGAAACTGTCCGCGAGCAGCCCGGCAATTGCTGCAGCTGTGGGGACATACGCGTTCGTGCTGGCTGATATGGACGGTCAAATGCGGGCGACAGCAGATGTGGGGGCGGACGAATATTCCGGCGCGCCTCTACTGAATCGCCCGCTAGCGGCCGACGATGTGGGGCTGAATACGCCTTAGGATCGATATATGTGCAAGCGTGCCGGCGGTTAGTTCGCCGGCATGACTATGTCGATCCATTGATGTATGGAGCAGTCCTGTTATTCACTTCATTCGGAAGGATGGGAGACCATGTTTCACAGTAATTATGGAGCAGCGGGAAAAAACGAGGTGACTGCACATGCATACTAGCACAATGTTGCCTGCTCCGCGTGGCGGCGGCTTCCGTATGGAAGGTTATTGGGTATGGTGCGGTTCCGTCGTGCAGGGCGAGGACGGCAAATTCCATATGTTTGCCTCGCGCTGGCCGAAGACACTGCCGATGCATCCCGGCTGGATGACGGCTTCAGAGATTGTCAGGGCAGACTCGGATACCCCCGAGGGACCGTACCGATTCTGCGAGGTGGCGCTTCCAGCGAGGGGAGCGGAATATTGGGACGGACGCTGCACACACAACCCCCATATCGTCAAGCACAACAACAAATATTTGCTTTATTATACGGGTTCGACCCATCCTCTAAGCGATCCAGAGCCGCCCGGGAATTTCGGGTTAACCGATCCTCAATGCATCGTGGCGCGGGCGAACAAACGGATAGGTCTGGCTATAGCGGACAGCGTTTTGGGCCCGTGGCGCAGAGCGGATGAACCGATATTGCCAACACGTCCCGGCCGATTCGATAGCTTTCTAACCTCCAATCCGGCTCCGTGTGTCAGGGAGGACGGTTCCGTGCTGCTGATCTACAAGGCACGTCACTACGAAGGCAACCTGCATGGCGGCATGACGATTGGCGTTGCGTATGCGGATCACTACGAGGGGCTGTACCGGGTGCTGAGTGACGAGCCGGTGTTTCCTCCAGAGTCGTTCCATATCGAAGACCCTTTCATCTGGCAAACAAACGAAGGATACAATTTGATCGCCAAAGATATGGAAGGGCATCTATGCGGAGAAAAATACGGCGGCATCTACGCCAAGTCGCCGGACGGACTGAATTGGAGCTTGCATGGGCAGCCGCAAGGCTATTCCCGGACGGTGCGTTGGGATGACGGTACGGTGCAGACGCTGGGCAATCTGGAGCGGCCGTTCCTGTTGTTCCAGAACGGCAAGCCGACTCATTTGTTCGCGGCCGTCTCGGACGGCAGTGATGGTTTTAAGGACGCTTCCGATACGTGGAACATGGTTATACCTTTGAAGCAATGATTCACTGGGGCTGTTGCAGATTATGAACCGGCTTGTGGACAAGGGCAATACAGTTATCGTTATCGAGCATAACCTTGACGTCATCAGTCAGGCGGATTGGATTACCGACATGGGGCCTGATGGCGGCAGTAGGGGTGGCCAAATTATATTTGAGGCGAACCTATACATTTCATTTAAGCGAAACATTCTTTAACAGGCAAATATTTAAAATAATCATGGCTTTTCTGATTGAATCAGACTGTTCAAGCACTAAACACTTGATATGATAGTCCGACTTAAGTAAGAATATCAAATCAGATTAAAAATTGTTTTAAACCTCCTAGCCACCTTGCGTACTAAAATGAAGAGACCCCTTAAAGTTAGACAGGTTATTTAATTAGGCAACTTGTTGGGCCTGAGTTCGGTACTGAACTCAGGCCTTTTAATTTTGTTTTAATTCGCTTGTTGTAATAATCGATGTAATTTAATAGCTCTTGTTTAAAATGTGCGATACTTTCGAATTCCTTTAAATATAGAAATTCAGATTTCATGATGCCAAAAAAGTTCTCGATGACGGCATTGTCGTAGCAGTTACCTTTACGGGACATACTTTGCTTGATGCCGCGTTCTTCGAGAGCATGACGATACTGTTTCATCTGATTGTGCCAGCCTTGGTCAGAATGAATAAGAGGTTTATCTTCATCTGATAATCTATCACGATAACTTAGACTATATTTTAAATAACATCTTACGGTTAATAGGATGATCTCTGCTTCAAAACGCTTCCATTTAGACAAATCTAAGTCTGTTTCCAAAATAATTGCCCCATCCCTTAACTTCAGTTCAATCATCATTAATTTGAGCTATGCACCACAACTCCGCTGCATCGTGCTTGTGATCTAGAGGCGTCCTGCATGCCTGTTGTTCAATATAGAAAATGCAGGAAAATTGAACATACTTCATGAAATTTTGAAAAAAACAATTGACCTTAGGTCAGACCTAGGGTTTATTGTTTAGGTATTCCAAGCCGCATTCCTTAGGAGTGACGCTAACCGGATGCTTCACAGGCATTTTGGGTTCTTCGTTCTGAACCATTGAAGTCTATACTTATAGAGGTGCTTTATTTTGGTATATTAGTTTTATCGGATTAGGATCTCACTCAGTTCACAATGGGAAAAGCTGCTGCTATCTATTGAGCGATATTCTTGAATATCGTAATCGCCGTGAAACTTTTGGTGGTTATTGCCTGGGTTGTAAAAACAGATGATTCAATCGTCACGTCATAAAGCGAAATGGATTAAGGGAGAGGATGCGGCATGAGTCAAGCGAAAGAGCGGATAACTGCCTTTGATTTTGCAAGAGCATTGGCGATCTTCGGCATGGTAATGGTGAACTATAAGCTAGCGATGCAGGCAGAGAGTGGCGGACCTGCATGGTTGCAAGCGATAGCGGGCCTTTTTGAGGGGAGAGCATCCGCCTTGTTTGTCGTGTTGGCTGGTATTGGGGTGGCATTAATGACCTCGAAAGCCCGTAACTCAATGACCTGGGAACTCATTCCTCAAATCCGGAACAGCTTGTACAAGAGAGCTGCTTTTCTGTTTATATCTGGCGTGCTTTTATTGCTAATAGGCTGGAGTGCCGATATTTTGCATTATTATGCGGTATTTATGCTTGTAGCTGCAGTCTTGATCACCGTATCCGATAATATAATACTAGTTTTGTTTTCGATAATCCTGATAGCATCGCAGTTGTTTTTAGTCGTATTCGATTACAGCAAGGGATGGGACTCGAGTTTTAAGGAATACATGGGCTTTTGGACGATAGAAGGGTTTACTCGCAATCTGTTATTTAACGGATTTCATCCCATTTTTCCTTGGCTGAGCTTCTTCCTCATCGGCATGTGGATTGGCAGGAAGCGTTGGCTGAATAAGGAAAACCGTTCGAAATTACTAGTATATTCGTTGTCAGGAACGGTTGTTTTTGAATCGATTTCTTTCTTCTTGGTTAAATGGACCTCCCCAATACTGAGTAAAGAAGCAGCAACTTATCTTTTTGGAACAAAACCGATGCCGCCCACAATGCTGTATGTTTTCTCTGGCATTTGTTCAGCTGTCGCCATCATTGCGATCTGTCTTTATGTGGTCGATAAATTTGAAAATTCCCTTCTGACACAGGCGATGATCCATACAGGACAGTTATCGTTAACCCATTATATCGGGCACGTAGTGATCGGAATTGGTTTTCTTATGACAGTGGGTTATTTGGAAAACGGAAGTCTTTCTTTTGCAATGGCATACGGAACCGTTTATTTCATTATCTCTATTATCTTTTCGAGTCTGTGGAGAAAGTGGATGAAAAGAGGTCCGATTGAGCTGATCATGAGAAAATGGTGCTGAGTGGTGTATGGTCCGGGGAAACCACCGATGGCCGGGTTATGGCGGTCCTGATGCGATGGCCGATAAGGTAAGCCTTTATCAACGACAAGACCTGTCTGAGAAGATCATTCGCCGAAAATTGAATGAAGCGGGAGTCACTCTGCATGGCGGAGATTCTCTTTTTTATTTTTCAGAAGCCGATGAGAACGTCTTGCTGCAAGAAAACCTGAAAGGAGACTTTCACAGGTTAACCGAGCAAGATAAGGCTGCTTACTCTGAGTTCGAATCCTAGCATATATGGAAGCTGAATTATTCCAAATTGTCATTGCGTACCTTTTCCCGTTCCTTTAAATATAGCAGTTCAAATCGATCATCATTTTGTTTATAGAGTTCCGTGTCAGTGAGGCTAAAAGCATTACGTTGGGAGCTTCCATTGGTGATTGGTTTATCTCTTAATGGGGGATACATCAGCTCATATGGAGTGGAATCATATTCGCTTTGCTTGCTTTCATGTTGATTATGATAAAAATTAAAGTTTTTAGTTCAAGAGCCACATAAGACCCTTTTTCGAAGCTCAACAGGCGCTACTATATCGGCAGCCTGTTGGGCTAGATGTATTGTCAAGCCAAGTGCGGGAGCGGACCTTCTTGAACGCTGTTTTATCGATTTACCCACTCATCCATGGGCTGTTTTCTATTCTCTCAACAGTCGTGTTAGTGGAATACACTTGTGCAGAGTATCTGTTTTAAAAAACTATAAGTGATTCCTTTTTAAGGTTAATGTAAGGTTCCTTTAAAACTCGTGTAAAGTAAGAGCTTTATACTAGTCTTTGTACATACTCGAAGATCTACGATCATGATTAGGAACTTATCATTAGGAGGAGCAACATGAATAAACTTAAACATTGGAATACTAAACTACCGAAGTGCATGATTGCCGGCAGTCTTGTTGTCGCATTAAGTACAGGCCCTGTTTTCGGGACGGGATTAGCGATGGCGGCGAAACCAACGATTCAGAACGATTCGTTGCTAGAAGTCGATGCGGCTGTTCATCAGCTTGCGCGCTATCAAGTAGACGCAAGGCTTGATGAGAAGAAGATGACAATTCACGGTACAGAAACTGTGACCTATCGAAACAACACGAAGGATACACTGGACAATATTGTATTTCACACCTTTGCAGATGCAAACCGTTCAAAGGAAACACAGTCGGGTATGTTCGAAAATACAAATGAACGAATGGCAAAGGAAAATCCGGATAAGAAACCTGAAGATTTCCTGGGCGGCATAGACATCAACAATGTGAAGTCGTTAGGTCAACCCTTGAAGTTCGATAATACGAATCAGGCACTTAAGGTTGCATTGGGACAAGCATTGCAGCCCGGGCAATCTATCACACTAGAACTTGAATTCGACGTAAAAATTCCTTATGGCTCACAGCGGTTGTCCCATTACAAGAATATCATCAATGGCGCTCATTGGTTCCCTGTGCTTTCTGTCTATAACCCTGCAGATCATACGTGGGACAAAACTCCTTACAGCACTACATTTGAATCCGATTATTATGATTCTGCGGATTATCAGGTAACCATGAATGTACCCGCCGATTACCAGATTTCCATGCCTGGAACACTGACCGTACAGGATGCCGAAGCAGGCCGCAAGGTGGTAACGGCCACTGCGAATAATACGAGAGAATTTGTCTTCTTCACGAGTCCGGATTTTAAAGTAGAAAGTGTTACACGAGATGGTCTGACCATACAATACTATTACTTTGATAATCAGAAAGACAAAAAACAGATTATCGATCAATATATTGATCAAGCGTTTAAAGTCATTAACTTCTTCAGCGAAAAATATGGTAAATATCCTTATCCGGAGTTCAGAATTGTTGAATCGTACGTTGAAGGGATCGCTGTTGAATTTTCGCGAATGATTCAGATGGGCATGATCGCGGGTCAGCCAGATATTTCAAACCATTCAGCATTTGTCCATGAAATTGCGCATCAATGGTTCCACGCATTAATTGGAAATAATTCCGAGAAGGAATCATTTCTAGATGAAGGATTTGCCGATTTCTCTATGGTATATTTCTATGAGAAACAAGGAAATCCGTTAAATGGATTCAAGGTGATTCAATTCGATGAAGTATCGTTAGATAGTCCGCTTGATGCGACCAATGATAAGGTTGGCGATTCTCCCGACGCCATTTTTTATAAAAAAGGCCGTCAAGCCATCTATGAGTTGTATCGTACGCTTGGCGAAGAGAAGTTTGATGAGTTGATGCAGACATATTTTGACCAGTATGTATACAAAAATGCGACGATCGAAGGACTGCTTCAGGTTGTTGAGAACAAAGCGGGCAAAAAGATCAGAGATGATTGGGAAGCGGATTTACGCCAGCCCAATTATTCGTTGAAGTCTGAATATCGTCTAACAGCGGACGAGGAAGCCGCTTATATGAACGAGCAATTTAAATCAATATACCATTCGGTGTTTGTGCAGTTTCCAGAGGTTCCGTCTGAGACGATGAGCCGAATTATCGATAAAACGTTGCAGGGCGAGCCGCTAACGATTATCTTGAGCGACCGTTTGACATCGGACAAAGCAACAAAACAACAGGATCAACTGCTCAACCAGTTTCAAGGCTTCTTCCAAATAGCAGGAATAAAGCCAACGATTATAACGGAACGTCAAGTATTAAAAAACAAGCTTAAGAAGGAGCTAGGGGACAGTAATATCATTGTCATCGGCAAACCGGATGCGAATGGGTTTGTACAAGCCTTGAAGTCCGGCATCATCAAGCGTGCTGATACAGTCGGTTTTAAATGGCAGGAAATCATGAATAAGTCTAATCAATCCGGAGCCTACATTATCAAACATCCGTATAACCAGAATCGTCTCATGTTGCATTATTTTTGGACAGGGGACCAATTGAGTAATCAGACGGAAGATCCATTTATGGCTAAAGCATTGGAATCATTGAATTTTTCAAACCATTTCTATCAATATTATGTTCTGAATAACACAGGTAAGAGCAGCAGCGAACAAAAGATCGAAAATCCGTATGCGAAACTATTTGCAGAATAATAAATCATAGGGCAATCTTATTCCCGAGGGAGTTCCATCCGCACAGCAGGTGAAAATCTGAAAAACAAACGTTTGTACTGTTTTCGGGAATTAACTTTCAAGGATCATTTCGTGTGTTCCATGGCAGCCAAAACGTAGCGAACTTGGATAATTTCAAGAACACCGGTTAATTTGGGCTTGCTCAAAGTTAACCGGTGTTCTTTTTTATTTTTACGAGCTTTAAAATTGGAGAAAATTCTGTGACTTTTAATTGACACTAAACATAAAGGAATATGTTGAGCAAGAGAATGGAGAAGAGGAGGCTATGTTTTAGAATGAAACACAATGCAGGTTGACAAGATCAGACCACAATTGTACTATTTAAGTGTGACTACAGATGTAGTTATAACTTGATTTTGGAGGGTTTAGGCATGACAAAAATACCACCCATCACGGATGCGGAGCTCGAGGTGATGCGCGTATTGTGGGCCAGTCCGAATTGTCCTTCCAGCCAGGTCGTCAAGCAATTGGCGGAACAAGTGGGGTGGAGCCCGAATACGACAAGGACGCTCCTGAACCGTCTAGTGCAGAAAGAAGCGGCGGGAACAACACAGGAAGAGGGATCCAAACGGAACTTTTTGTTCTATCCACTCATCAGTGAACAAGAATATTTGAAGTCGGAGACTAAATCGTTCATGAAGAAACTGTATGGCGGCGCCTTGAAGCCCATGCTCGCTAATTTTTTGCAGGATAAGAAGCTGAACGAGAAAGAAATTGATGACTTGAAAGCTTTGTTTGACGAGAGTCGCAACAACGATGATCGATAAGAAAATTGATTAAAGGTAGAACCATTCAGCCTAACGTCGAACCGCCGCGTAAATCGCGGTTTTTTTATTAGTATAATTTCACAAAATTACCCAGCATACAATTGAGACGATGCAACACCCCCTAAATAAAAACTAATCTATGTGAAGACCGGCATCGCCGATTTAATCTTCCATGACCTAGGACTGCTTTCAACGCCAGGTACGCCGGAACCGGAACCTTGGGGTGGAAAAAACAGCAATAACGAATCCATCGTACGATCAAACTGCTCTCCGGAGGAGTTTTTTTATTTCATGGATACTCGAAAAGGATCCGATAAAATAGTGTTGACAATTTATAACTACAACTGTAGTATTAAATTATAACTACAAGTGTAGTTTTAAAAAAAGATCAAAGGAAGGAGTTTTCCACATGAAAGCAGCATCAAAATTAGCCATCGCAACCCTCAGCAGTGTTCTACTATTGGGTTCATCGATGAACCTTGTGGTAGACGCGGCTTCTTCCAAGTCAGCCCAGAAGTCGACGGCTAAAAAAGCAGCCGACCTAGCTCCAACGGCAGCGGAAAAAAAGGTGGTTGACGCAGAAATTAAGAGAGTGAAGGATTTGACCGCCAAGACTGGAGATACCTACGTCATGTATTATAAGTACAAGGCACTCAACAGCGGACTTGATCTTAACTACTGGGGGCTGACGAAGGAATACTTTTCCTTTGAAGAATATCTCCAGAAAGCATCAACCTTAAAAGGCGTTGTCTTGCAAAAGCCCTCCAACCTGCCAGAAGGTTACACTTTCTCCAAAGCGAGAATCGGAGGACCCTTGGGAGGCAAGTTCATCGATGATTTAAGAGCCGAAGGGAAGAAGAGCGGCAAACCGGTCTACACGAAAAAAATGGACTGGAAAGAAGCAGACGATATTCGCCTGGAATACACGAACGGGGAAGATACGCTTGCGATTACGAAGTTTGTGGTGGATGCGAAGGAAGGGAAGAAGAAAGGTTATTTTGACGATAACCTTCCGGCAAACATTTTCCCAAAATACATTTATTGGCAAGATGGCGGCAAATTCGGATACAGCCTTTCAACTTCATCCGATATCACCCGAGAACAGAAGATTGAAATTCTAAAAGCAGCGGTCAAGAAGTGATAGGTTGCCTCGAGCATGCGCAGCAGTTCGTCCATCCTATGCATTCTGCGCAAGTTAGATTTGGAGGTTATATATATGAACCGAATACCATCCATAACGGATGCAGAGCTCGAAATTGTGCGGGTATTGTGGCTAAATCCAGATTGCTATTCTAGTGAAGTTGTTCAACAAATGACGGATCGAATGGGCTGGAGCCCGAATACGACCCGAACGCTTCTTAGCCGACTGGTACAGAAGGAAGCGGCGGGCGTGAAGCTGGTGCAGAGTTCGAGGCGTATGCAATTATTTTATCCTCGGTTCAGCGAGCAAGAATATCAGCGCTCCGAGACTACTTCCTTCATGGAGAAGATGTATGGTGGTTCCATTATGCCGATGTTGGCTAATTTCCTCCAAGATAAGAAGCTGAATACGCAAGAAATTGAGGATTTGAAGACGTTATTCGACAATAACGGTAGAATTGGGGAACTAGAAAAGAGAGAATCTGAATGAGTACAAGCTTATACGAAACTGTCGTGTCATTCTTCGGCTGGGTGATCCAGGGATCGTTCATGGCAGGCATTCTGGTCATGCTGATCTTGATTCTGCAATTCTTATTCAATAACAAACTGGAAGCCAGATGGAGATATTTGCTCTGGATACCCGTGGCGATCCGCTTGCTGCTTCCTTGGGCACCAGAGTCTTCTCTTAGCCTTTATAATGTATTGTCTCTGGAATCCTTCATGCCTGGCATTCACCAGCAAATGCAAGATCCATCGATAAGTGCAAGCGAGACAGGAGAACTAGTAAAGGGTTCCGTGGCGGAGAAACATGGAATTGTCGTTGGGATAACGGAATTAACCGCAACCACGGATACATCGGGAAGCAAGCCGGAGAGCCATTTCTTGTGGAATGAAATTACATCCATGGGCTTTGTTCCAGTCTTGGTACTGATCTGGCTTACGGGTGTACTGCTTCTCGTCGCGAAAACCATATACGATCAGCTGCGATTGCAACATGCCCTGCGCGCTGGTAGCCGTATAGAAACGCCTTTGTTATTGGCCTTGTTCCATGATACACGGCAGCAGCTCGGCGTGAAGCGCAAAGTTGAATTTTTTTCCAGCGAGCGTATTCCCGGTCCGGCCGTCGTTGGGTTTTGTAAGCCGACAGTCGTCATCTCTCCAAGTCTACTGATGTCGCTGCATGAAGGACAGCTTCAGTATATTTTGGCGCATGAATTCGCTCATGTCCGTCGCAGGGATGTAGCCGTGAATTGGATCATGCACTTGATTTTGATTCTTCATTGGTTCAACCCACTTGTATGGCTTGCAGTGAACAGAGCGCGACAAGATCAAGAGATGGCCTGTGATGCCTTCGTGCTGGATCGGATGAGACCACAGCAAAATAATGCGTATGGGCAGACGATCATCCAAGTGTTGGAACATTTCTCGGGAGATCATCGCCTGCCGGGACTTGCCGGCCTCTCTGCGACACATAAACAAATGAAAAGGAGACTTATCATGATCAAACAATTTAATAAAAAATCATATCGCCTTTCTATCTTAGGGATGACAATCATTCTCGCGCTTGGCAGCGTGACGCTGGTCAATGCCAAGGAAAAAGATGATGGGAACGCAACGTTAGCTGTTTCGGTACAATCAGAAGCTGGGGATCGTCAATTAGATATCACCTACCCTGAGGAATTCAATGGCTCTAAGGTAGACCGTGCGTTGTATAAGCAAGAAATGGATAAAATGAATAAACTAGCGGCGGATGCAGCTAAGGCACTTCCTGCAGAGGATAAAAAATATATCGACGATGAAATCAATCGCGTGAAGGAATTGGTTAAAGAGACGGGTGACACGTATGTCATCTACCATAAATATAAAGCGTTGAACAGCGGACTTAATCTTAGCTATTGGGGGCTGACGAAGGAATATGCTTCCTTTGATGAATATCATCAGAAAGCATCAACCTTAAAAGGCGCTATCTTGCAAGATCCTTCCAACCTGCCAGAAGGCTACACTTTCTCCAAAGCGAGAATCGGAGGACCCTTGGGAGGCAAGTTCATCGATGATTTGAGAGCTGAAGGGAAGAAGAGCGGCAAACCGGTCTTCACGAAAAAAATGGACTGGAAAGAAGCAGACGATATTCGCCTGGAATACACGAACGGGAAAGATACGCTTGCGATTACGAAGTATACTGTGGACGCCGATGGAAGCAAGAATAATGGATTTTTTGACGATGATTTACCGGCAAATGTTTTCCCAAAATACGTTTTTTGGCAAGATGGCGGTAAATTTGGATATAGCATTTCAACCTCATCGGATCTATCACGACAAGAGAAGATCGAAATTCTGAAAGCTGCAATTAAAAAATAATATCTCAAGGCAGGCGCCCATATCACCCTAGAACTAGGGTCGATATGGGTTTTTTATGTTGGAACAATTGATATAAGTGAATGATTATCTTAGTAAATTGCTTATCATATAAAACGTGAGGTGAGTGATGGACAGTGGACGGCAACACTGTGGTTTGCTTCGATGGATGAAGTTACGAACTATTACTGTCCAATGACACAAAAGTGCCTAAATTGTGGTTTATTGACTTAAAGTTACCTAAATAGTCGCGCTATGATGATTTATGCAATAAGAAATGTCCTTTGTGAAAAGTCTAAGATAATTAAAAAGGACAGGGAAGGGATCCGCTCGGAGGTAAGTCACCACAGACCAGTCGGAAGGAGTAAGGAAGAAAGCTAAGAGATCACATCGTTAACTGTGATTAGAAAATCTATTCTTTACTGATCGTTCTCAATATGTTACATTTACTATTAGGGAGGGAATCGAATGGCAAGAAGCAAAGAATTCGAAGAGAACGAAGTATTAGATAAGGCGATGAAGCTTTTTTGGGAACAGGGTTACGAGAAGACATCTTTGACAGATCTTGTAGAGCATATGGGAGTTCATCGAAGAAGTTTATATGACACATTTGGCGACAAGCATACGCTGTTTTTGAAAGCCATGGACCGTTTTCGCGATAAAGTGAATGCTGAGCTTACGAGGGAAGTTAAACGTTCCAAGACTGCAACTGAGGCACTTCAGCTTATCTTTAGTTTCATAATAAATGGTGAAGAAGATTCGCCCTCAGGCTGTTTGATGGTGAATTCAGCGGTGGAATTAGCAATGCGCGATGCCAATGTGGATTTGAAGTCCACTGAATCGTTCACATTATCAGAGAAGCTGCTCAAAGATATTATTCTGTGGGGGCAGCAGGATGAAGAATTTAGCTTGGATTACAATGCCGACGATCTAGCGGAACATCTGCATTCTGTTTGTGTGGGGTTAAGGGTAATGACAAGGACCTCCGTGCCTAAAGAAAAATTACATCGAATAGCCGATTTATCAATTAAACTTTTACATAAGTAATTATTATTTAAATATAATTGCTTATGCATATTCTAGAATGATTGTTCTCATAACTGAGTGTTGTCTCGTTTATAGATCTCTTTAAACGATCCTTCTTGTATATTTTTTAGAATGATCGTTCTCAAAATATGTTTCTTTCCTTGCTTTAGTTTTCTTTCATGAATGATCTATTCTTGTGTACATTTTAGAATGATCATTCCCATATAGTAGTTAATAGATGAATAAAAGGAGTAAATAAAATGATAATTTCTGAACAAGTGGCATTTGTAACTGGAGCAAACCGAGGTTTTGGCCGCCATCTCACCCTTGAACTTCTATCCAGAGGGGCTAAGGTTTATGCAGGTGCAAGAAATCCGGAAACCATTGATATTCCAGGCGTTATACCTGTAAAGCTTGATATTACCAACACTCAAGAAGTTGAAGCAGCTGCTATCCTCGCTAAGGACGTTACGCTATTAATCAACAATGCAGGATCATCTACTGGCGCTTCTTTGCTGGAAGGTGATGTGGACAAAATACAGTTGGAGTTTGATACGCACTTCTTCGGTACGCTATACATGGTTCGTGCTTTTGCACCGATCATTGAGAAAAACGGGGGAGGATCGGTTTTAAATATTCTTTCCGCATTATCTTGGTTTAGTTCCGGAACTGCGGGTGCTTATACAGCCGCGAAGGCTGCAGCATGGGCATTGACGAACGATTTACGTATAAACTTGTATCCACATAATGTGAGAGTAGCAGGATTACATGTTGGCTTTATGGAGACAGACATGACATCCAGCTTAGAAGTTCCCAAAGTAAGCCCTGCAGATATCGCAAAAATAGCTATTGATGGCATAGAATCTGGCAGTTTTGAAATTATTGCTGATGATAACAGCCGAATGATACAAGGTGGACTTGCAGGTGGCGTTCCTGCACTGTACCCTCATCTTTCTTAATAACAATTTCATTTCTAACTTAATTTATAGAGGAGACTACAAAATGAACAAATTGTGGAGTAATACGAAAATTGGAAATATGGAATTACCTCATCGATTAGCAATGGCACCTATGACACGTAGTAGAGCACAAAAGGACGGCACACCGGGAGAACTAAGCTCCCTTTATTATGCTCAGAGAGCATCAATGGGATTAATTATTAGTGAAGGTACACAACCTTCTGATGATGGACAAGGTTATTTAAATTCACCTGGCATCTATACTGAAAAGCAAATAGAAGGTTGGAAAAAGGTTACCGATGCATTACATGAAGCAGGGGGCTTTATGTATATACAATTAATGCATGTGGGCCGTATATCGCACCCCGACAATACTCCGCATCATCGACAAGCAGTTGCACCTTCAGCGATCGCACCTGGTGTAGAAATGTTTACTGATAAAGGAATGCAGGAAATACCCGTTCCACGAGAGCTAAGCGAAGAAGATATTCAAAATACTATTGCAGACTTTCGAAAAGCAGCTGCAGCAGCTATTAAAGCAGGTGCTGATGGGGTTGAAATTCATGGAGCCAACGGTTATCTAATTAATCAATTTATTGGTGAAAATTCTAATAAACGAATCGATAAATACGGTGGATCTGTGGAGAATCGTGCTCGTTTTGCAATCGAAGTAACAAAAGCAGTAGTTGAAGAAATTGGAGCAGAAAGAACCGGTTTCCGTATTTCACCAGGAACACCTCTTGGTGGGATTGATGAAGGCGCACAAGGACCAGAGGTTTATCGCCATCTTGTAAAAGAATTAGCTAAGTATAATTTAGCATACCTCCATGTTATGCATTTAGGGAATGAAATACTGCTCCGTGAAATTCGTTCAATTTGGTCAAATCCATTATTGGTCAATCGAGCAGGGCGGGCACTTGAAGATATTAGTGTAGATATTGATAGTGGTACTGCTGATGTGGTGCCAGTCGGTATCTGGTCTTTAGCTAATCCGGATTTTGTGGAACGTCTAAAAAAAGGAACACCTTTAAATGAAGTTGATCCTAAAACATTATACGCTGGTAACGGAAGCTTAGGTTATACAGACTACCCTATAATGGAAGAATTAAAAGCTCAACAGCAATAAGAATAAGTGAAACCACAAATGGCGTACAACTGAAAATTGTACGCCATAAGATTTGCAAATGGAAAGGAAGCTGGCACAACATGAGAGCTGCTCAAATACAGAAATACTCAAAAGAAATTCATTTGGAAATAAACAATGTTAAAATACCGAAAATCCATAATCGTGAGGTACTCGTTAAAGTAGAAGCTGCAGGTGTAAATCCTTTAGATATTCTTATTTTAAATGGCAGTATCCGAATGATTGCTGATTATGATTTCCCATTAACATTAGGCAATGAACTTTCTGGTGTTATAGAAGCATGTGGTAAAGATGTTGTTGATTTTCAGGTTGGTAACCGAGTTTATACGAGGTTGCCGGTGAATAAAATAGGAGCTTTCGCTGAATATGTGGCGGTCAAAGATGAAGCTATATTTAAAATGCCTAAAAATCTATCCTTTATTGAAGCAGCTGCGGTCCCACTTACTGCTTTAACAGCTTATCAAGCATTGAAAGAAGTGCTCAACGCTCAGCCTAATGCAAAACTATTTATTCCTGGCGGAACTGGCGGATTCGGTGCTATGGCAATCCCTATTGCTAAAGCAATGGGGTTATACGTTATTACAAGTGGCAGTGAAAGAGGTCGATCACGTGTACTGTCGATTGGAGCAGATGAATTTATAAATTATAAGGAGGAAAACTATGCTGAGGTTCTATCCAATATAGATTATGTTATAGACACCTTGGGTACAAACGAAATAAAAAGGGAACTTGATATTTTAAAACCTCAAGGAAAATTAGTATCATTGAAGGCTTTACCAAATTATCGCTTTGCCGTTGAAAATAATCTTCCAATGTGGAAAAAAATGTTGTTTGCTTTAGTAGGTGCACGTTTAGACCGTTTAGCAGCAAGAGATAAAAAAGAATATCACTTTTTATTTGTGCAAGCCAATGGAAGACAGCTACAAGAGATTACTAGCCTTATTGAAAATGACAATATTAAACCTTCAATTGATTCTACTTACAAATTTGATGATATTAATAAAGCGTTACAACAAGTTTCTACTGGTCACTCACAAGGCAAAGTTATTGTAACTTTCTAAGGGAGAGAGCGAATCTAGTCGACTGTCTGTGACCGAGAAGATGACTACTTCGTTTCACTCTGCATACGGTTTGATGAACGACTGAGACGTGCTTGGTAGTTTGCTCAGCAGCTACCTCGTCCATTTCAAGAGATGGCGGATTCGAATGGGAGAGAACAAAACAAGGTTACCCAGCGAATTGGATCCCAATCAGCCACAACCTTTACTAGACGAGAGTACGGCTCGGACCCTAAAATCTAGCGTGTAACGGTTCGTAAAAAATTCCATCGAGGGATTGACTCGTACTTGTATCTCGAAGATAAATTGACTGAATTAGAACAACATTAAAGAACCGCTACATAAGAGAATATCCATTTTGAAGATGTCATCGGAATACTTATTTCTGAAATACTAATAATTAAAAGCAATGCTAAGAAGAAATGCGTGATATGTTAAATAGGGTTTTTCCTGGCAAAATCGTGATTTATTAATATCGAAGGCTATTACCTAATGGAGATAGTCTTTTTACATTGAGGAAAATTTTATTTTTTTGAAGATCAATTTTTTGTTATCATTATAGGGAGGGTGACATTTATATTTATGTAGGTAACTTTTTGTCATTGTATGTCAGAAGACAAGAACATAGTCCCATAAGAGCCCGCGCCCAGCGCTGATTTTCTGATTTATGGGACCAAGTTCTTATCCTTTACTCAGGACAAGAACTTGGTCCCATTGCCGAAAATGGACAAGAACATGTTACTATTGCCGATTTGATTATCTAATGTATGTCTTACACCGACTTGACGCAGGCCACAGGTGTCGAATGCTCGCCTATACTCGCGTTCGGAAACAAGGAAGCGTTTGGAATCTGCTGGCGGACGGCATTTGTGTGAGTGATCAGAATAGACCCGGACGTAAAACCATTCCTTTGTAAAGGTGGTGCCCCGAAACGGGAAGCAAACCCAAAAAACATAGGACAATTATTCCTGCTAAGTTATATAATATAAGAGGAAAGTAATATGCTGCTTTTGCTACCTGCGACCTATTCATGAAATGTCTTAGCAAAATTGGTAGATGCTTTACTATTAATAATTAAGCGGGGAGAAGGCTATATGAAACGAAAGAGTTGGATTTATTCGCTAATGCTAGCAATTATAGTATCGGTTGTATTCGGGGTTGGCAGTATTTATGCGGCTGCACGGAACATCACCGACATTGTCAAAGTGACCAAACCTGCTGAGATAAAAGTTGGGGAGTGGAAATCATACGAAATAGCCATCACTGACTGGACCGATGCAGACGTTACGGAACATGACTTCACTCCAATCTCTTCAGATGAGAATGTTGTCAAGGTCGTACGAAAAACGCAATGGGTTTCTGAACTTCATGCAATAAATAAAGGGAATGCTACCTTAACTGTCAATATTGGAGAAAAGTTTGAACCTTATGTATTCACTGTTCAAGTGGTGGATGATTATACAGTCATTCCTGAACCAACTAAGCCGGTAGTTATAAAGGAACCTACACACGAAGAAATTATGTTACAGGATCTTGAAGATTACATTGAGCAGTTGCAGCCATTAGGAAGCTATGAAAAGAAAGCCATAACTACGTTAAATCAAAATAGTTTCCTGAACGATTCAACAAGAAAAACAATCTTTCTTACTTTAAACAATACTGTATTGCCCAATTATACTAAATTTGTATCCGGGTTGAAAAACCTCAAAGCTAATAATGTAGAGTTGAAAGAAATACATACCTCCTATCTGGCAGGAGCAAAACTCCAGTTGGAAGGGTTCACTATAATGCGGGACAGCTTGAGGACGACCAAAATAAATTGGTCCAAATTCAATGCAGGTGAAAAGAAGGTGGCAGAAGGAATTAAGCAATTGAACAAATCCGAAATGCTTCTTGACAAGTATGCAATTAAATATGTCAAATAAATAAAATAATAAACAGAACCCTTAAAGTGCTTTAAGGGTTCTGTTTATTATTTTTGAGGGGCTTGTGCCAAATATATAGACCATTAAGGCATGCCGGCAGGGAGCTGGGGCACGAATGCTTCAAGAATGTAGATTATGTCTTAAAGATAAAGTTCTTATAAATTCTCACATCAGCACAAAGCTAACTTCAAAATGGCTTTTAAATACCAAGAGGTTAAAGGTAAGAGCGCTGAAAGTATAAACTTTAAGATGTATTATGAGAATACAATCAACACAAGAATCACTGAATATCAATGCCCCAATCATAGCTTAAGAAAAAAGAAAGCTATTTCAAAAATGAAATCCTATGTACTAGCACGGATATCCATTGATTATCCAAAAAATTATGAACTGATTAATTACGTAAATTCTTATATAAAGAAGCATGATTATTGAAAACTGCTCCAGTTGAGTTGTTTTTTTATGGCCAGAATAGGGGCTTTGTCGGCAAAGGGACTAAGTTCTTGTCCTACAAGGGACTATGTTTTTGTCCGCCGACATTTGTACAACATCCTAGATGTAAACAGGGCTTATTCCAACTCATAGACATATGTACAAAATACGGGTTTTGTGAGGAAGTAGTAAATAAATTAATGGAGCAAGCCAATTTAAACCAAACTAATGCTAATTAGCTGTCCATAATTGATATCTATACAATATTCAAAATTGTTCATAATAGCTTCCCTTTCATGAACAATTGAATCTCTTTTTAGATATTGATTTGTCTCTAACGAATATTAAACTTTATAGTGTATCAGAATCTCGGATTAAACTCTGTGTGTTATGTTTATTGTTGATTGTTCTTTTCGTACCTCTTAAATAAAAAAGCTAATTATTACCATTAATTAACTTATATCAGTATCTTCATACACGTTCAGTCTTATAGCTTCAATTTTAAAACATTTCTTTAGCTATCCTTAATTGTCTTTCCCGTTCTTTAGTGGCAGCCTCAGCCACCGAGGAATTATTGGATATGTTTACCATTTTAACAGCATAGTCACTGCTTACCATAGCGTGTCCTCTCATATGTCCAGTTGCAATAGCTTGTGCAAAAGAACGAGCAGCATACTTACTTGCTTCGCTTGTGGACTCTTTCGCTAATTCATTGACTATGAATCCAACTTTTCTTAAGTCAAAGGCTCTGATACCACCAGATATACGTTTTTCTAGCGTTTCTATCCCTAAATCAATTCGCGGGTCATTTATAAGATGTTGATCCAGATGATCCAGGTGTTCAACAGCAACGCTCAAAGCCCATTTGGCCAGGAACTTCTGCGGTAATTTTTCAAGTGTCTCTTCAAGTTGATTTCTTAATTCAATATTGTCTACAATCTTTATCTTAGGACTACTGTAAGTAAATTCGTTAGTTGATTTTATTTGCTGCTCATGTTTATTCCAAGCATATTCCCCAATGTTCAAACGATCTCTCCCCCATTACAGCACAGCACTCTTTAATTGTTTCAGATCTTCTTTCATAAAAAGCGTGTACCACACTGAAAAAATGTAAATTAGCCAGATTCTACGCGAATAATCACCTTTATTACTCCGATGCTGGATAAACATTTCTTCGATGATATTCATATTGAATATTTCTTCAATACCACTATAGCGTATTTGCTCAAACATTATATCTGAAATCGGGGTCTTAAGCCAATCACGAATCGGTACGGGAAATCCTAATTTCGGGCGATTCACAATAGCATCAGGAACAATTCCTTCCATAGCTTTACGCAAAGCGAGTTTTGTTGTATTTTTGCCAATTCGATTGGAGACTGGAATTTTACTAGCCGTTTCAAAAACCTCTTTATCTAAAAATGGGACTCTTAATTCCAATGAATGTGCCATAGACAGCTTATCTGCTTTTGACAAAATATCGCCAGGCAACCAAAAATTCATATCAATAAACTGCATTCTTGTCGTAGGATCTAGGTGCACTGTCTTATCATAAAAAGGCTTAACGATATCCGTCGGATGTAAAAAGCTATTTTGAGCGTGTACCGACTCATGGAGCAAGTTCATTTTTCCGCTTTTGTTAAAGATATTAGCATTACCGAAAAAGCGTTCCTCTAAAGGTGTCAGCCCCCGAAGTAAATAGTTTTTTCCATAAAAATGATATGGATATATAGACAATGATTTTCGTAACGAATCCTTTATGAAATTGGGCATCCATGAAATGGGTCTTAACGCATCTGGCTCTTTATAGATTCGGTATCCTCCAAATAATTCATCAGCGCCTTCCCCGGATAGGACAACCGTGACATAATCTTTTGCAAGCTGATTTAGATGATAAAGAGCGATGGCGGAAGGATCCGCGACAGGCTCATCTAGATGCCATACTGTTTTCGGAATACTATCAAAAAAGTCTTCTGTAGATAAAATGTGAAAATAATGATCCGTTCCCAGTTTAGCTGCCGTTTGATTTGCAATGATGGTTTCATTGTTTACCCCTTCAAATCCAATCGAAAAGGTCTTTGTGGATTCTTCTGCTTTCATCATTGCAGCTATAGCTGTGGAGTCAATTCCACTGGACAAAAAACACCCTCTATTCACATCACTTTGTAAATGAAGGTTTACAGACTCTTTCAATTTCCACTGAATTTCCTCCGCATAGTCTGCTAAAGATCGTTTTACCGGATGAAAATGGGGTTCCCAATATTTCTCGATCTTCATTTCACCTTCAGCGTTAACAAATACTCGCTCTGCAGGTCCTAATTTATGAATATGTTCAAACATCGTATCGGGTTGCGGCACATACTGAAAAGTTAAGTAGCTAAATAAACTTTGATACTGAAGCTTTCTTGGTACTCCGTGAACTGCAAGAATGCTTTTAATTTCCGAAGCAAATAAAAGGTTATTCTCATCTTTGTAATAATAAAAAGGCTTGATGCCAAAATGATCTCTGGCAGCAAAAAGCGTCTGTTCCTTAACATCCCAAATCGCAAAACTAAACATTCCTCGTAAATGATGGACACAGTCCTTACCGTATTCCTCATATAAATGCACAATGACTTCTGTATCTGATTGCGTTTGAAAGTGATGTCCCTTTAACTTAAGCTGATCTCGTAGTGTTTTATAATTATAGATTTCACCATTAAAAACAATCCAAAGGGAACGATCTTCATTCGTCATCGGTTGATTTCCATCACGTAAATCTATAACGGATAACCTACGAAAACCGAGCCCAATTTGAGAATCGAGCCATACGCCTTCATGATTAGGACCTCGGTGATTCATTGCACCTGTCATTTGTTTTAAGGTTTCCTCTTGCGGGGGTTGTCCATTACATTTTAAGATTCCTGCTATTCCGCACATGCTATTGTAGTCCTTCCTATAGTAAAGATTAGGATATAGAGTGCCCACAATTGCGTTGATCAATCATCTTTTTTTCTAAACGATTTACTTTTTTATAATAAATAAAAAAAGAAAAGCCTGAATGAACAAGCTTTTCTCGAAGTAGTTATGTTGGTTCTTTTGCAAGGCTATTCTCAATCCTTATCTTATTCATGTGTAATATCCTTACGATCTAACACCAAATTTCTAAGACGAACCAAAGGAGCTTTAGCATCATCTACACTTGTGTATAGTGTAAGTTCAAATTGGTAAACCCCGTCCTTAAACGGTTCAACTTGATTATACCAATCCCGAATGTTGCCTCCCAATATTTTGATAAAATCATCATCAACAGGTAGTTGATAATCTGAAGGTAAAATCAATGATATAGGTAATGTACCAAATCTCAAGTTACCAATTAGTTTTTGTTGGTACCGTGGTTTTACCTTAATAATTGATTTGTCTATCTTCGAGCCTGTATTCATTTCTCCATACAAACTTGTAAATAATGCAGTAAGATGTTCATCCAATGAACGTCTTACTAATTGCCCTCCTGCTGCTCCTATAGCTGCTATATGGATTGTTGGGTATATATCCAATTGAGGTGTTAATTTCATTGGGAATCGAATGACAGGTGTTCTATATACAAAATTCTCATTCGTTGTTCTTCCTGGAACGAGTTCCGCATTCCGAATCACCATTAATCCAGCCCATGCATCTTGTAAATAAGCTAAATGTAAATCATCAAATTGGATAATCCGTTTCGTCTTTTCCATTCCGTCCGTCCAACTTAAATACTTCATCCCTCCACCTGGGTTATCTAATCGATACACATAACTATTGTCGGCGATTTTCTCCAGAGTACAGCCTTCAATTTGCAGCTTAGGAGCTAGATCTTTAAGCTCCACTGGTACAGATACAGGACTGAGAATCATGTTGAGAAGCTGTTTTTCACCGTTGTAATCGCATTGTGCTTGTAGAATTCTAAAGCGATATTCGGTATCAGAAATTACGCTCATCGCCCTTCTGTTTCCATGTTCATACCATTCTTTCCAAGAAGATGCTACTGGAATTGCTAATGTCATGAAAGAAGATACGATCTTCAGCAAAAGCTCCTCATCAATATTATCTTGTTTTAGAACCTCTTCCATTTTTTTATATACTTGTACACATCGAGTGAGTTTATCATAAAAGTCTTCTACCTTCATAAACGCAGCATTAGATTTCTGATTAAACATCACTTGGCATTCCAGAATATCTTGTGAAGCATATTCTCTTTCAAACTCAAATCCATATCTCCATTTCACGGCTGTTTGCACCGTAGTTTCCTCAGATGTAGTGTTTAGACCCTGAAGCATTGAAACTCCTTCATGTCTAATCATTTTAGGTTCATCCGGATAAAAACGAAGTGGTATCGGAACTGTTACACCTTGAGCTATTTCAACTTGCTCCAGAGGGTGAATAAAACTTAGCCAGGAGGAAGCCTTATAACCATCAATATTTGGAAGGCTTCCTATTTCGTGCTCTATATGTTGGATTTCATAAGCCAAATCAACCGTTACACTGGATTGACATTCAGCGCACTTCGCATCGAATGTAAAACTAAGAGCACTATCCCCTTTCTCTAGTAGTACTTTAGAATTCGAGGTTTGATAAGCTGATTCAGTTCCACCCTGCTCCTCATTTCGTAGAGGTTTGGTATTTTTTTGAACCTTAATGCCCCCATACAATTGTGGAAGCTGTGCCTGAGAGTCGGTACATGGACTCCAAGGAACGGAAACTGGAAACGAGACAATGGTCTCAATGTCATAGGCATTAGTTAACTTTATCAGCAAATGCTGTTTAAGTTTCTCGGCAGCATCGGCTTTTAACTTTTCCATTGGAACATTAATTCGCTCACTCTCAGTAGGTTCTAGTATGGGGTCAAGTGTTTCCGGTATGATCTTAGCTAATTGTTCCTTTAGACTAAGTATACTTCTATACATAGGTGGATCTTTCTCATACACTTTGCATCCCATGGAAGCTGACAATAGATTTTCTATTGCACTTAAATACAATCTTGCCCAATTATCCATATCAATCGGTCCGATTAATTGATTCCTATATATCCCCAATGTTCCAGTAGCCCCATCAAACTCAGGGATGCTAACAAGCCGGGAAATCTTACTTTTGGACATTAACTTTGGCGCAAAAAATATCGGATAAGCACCGACCGTATATCGCAGTCCTTTCTTGTCCCCACAAGTGGCATCTGGATCATGATCTGTAATTCCAGGTTTTGCAACTCGGACAGCCCATAGTTTATCAGCATCTGTTCCTGTACTGCCGAACCTAGTTCTTCCCATGGCCACTTTCAGATCATAAGCATCCATATTGAATACCATCTCAAAGTTTCTTGCGAATTTCTTCAGAGAACGCATCTTAGGATCAGAGTCCACTAAATTGTTTTCTTTGATCATCGGTCGAATTTCCGAAACAGCGGCTCGAACAGTGTCTTCGTCTTTGAAGTTTATATCCACTAAATCAATCGGACGCTCTATAAACAAGAGTACTTTTAATTCATAAATATCCAATGGATTCGTATCTTCGATGAGCCAATCGAGTGACTTCCTAATTTCACTTTTCCCATCACAGTCGAGAGGATTTAACAGGTTATTTAAGTAGATACAGCAATCGGTGATAAAAGCTTTTAATTCGTCAGTTTGAACGGTGTCAAATAAATGATCTGCATACTCATCAAGACTGGTTTGCACTTTGTACGAAACTAAAGGATTACCAGTCTCGTCACACTGGCATAGCTGATAATAAATTTTTGTGTAAATTAGCATGTCTGCTTCCAACCGCTTAAGATAGACCCCGTACTCTTCATTTGGCTGTTGTTTATATAACTCAAAATTCAACAGAAGTTCGATATGCAATCTCCGCTTCATCTCTTTTACACTAAATGTGTAAGAAGTCGTTATACCAGGCCACTGTTCAATAGCTAATAAACGATCAGTAAATCCAATTGGGATTTGAATGAAATTTGGGAATTGTTTCATCACCAGTTGGTTTCCAAAGTAATCATGCCAAAAGAAATCGATTTGAACCGTTTTTCCTATTCCGGAATAGGGATTCAAGTCAAACTCCGGCACACAATAGTTATTCGGAACCGTAGGCATACAATTCAGTGGATTATATTTCGCATAAGGGAAGATAGGAACTACGTTCTCATACTTCCCCTCATCATCATTTAAACTGTGAATAGCAACTGGTAGTCCATCAATGCTCTGACAAAAATCCGAATTCCCTCGAATACGATATCCTAGTAGTCGATAAATCTGTTCCAAATAATTCTCGATAGTATCGTTATCTGCTACCTCATCCCTGAGGACTGAGAAACCTACATGCCCCACAGGCATCGTGTTAACCTTTTCTTGAATGGGCCATGAAACGTCAAGGAGATCACCGACCAGAAAGAGGTTCTTTAGATTCCTGTTTTCCCATAGTAAAGATTCCAGAGATACATCATAACTCTCAGATATAGACAGAAGGGTTTCACTTCGGGCAACAGAATGAACAAACCCACCGGATTTCGGAATAGTAAGCTCAATCGTATTAAGTAGCTGATTTTGAAGAAGACGTCCCGTATCCATGAAAGGTAAGCTTAGGCGAGAAGAAATCCTCATTAGTGTATCATCGTTATTAGCGATCGTTGCTCTATTCTTGGTCAGACTCATATAGAGTGGTGCTGACTGTCCAGACATGGTTATTAAGCAATTTGAATAGGTATCCAAGGTTGTTGAGTTTACTTCGTTCAACAGGATCAGACGGATTTGACCTATGCCCTGTTCATTAAAGATCTCTTCGGGAAGTGTATTCCCATTATTCTCATAATGGAGATAGAAGCCTCCAGAACGAACGATACTACACTCCCATGCCCATAGAATACTTTCATACGTATTCTGAAAAGATAAACCATTCATCGGATTGGTTTCTGTAGAAAGGTTGCTTTTCACAACGGTAGGTATACCTTCACCTAGAGTCCATTCACCACTTTTCGTTGAATAACTCACCTGTATTTCTGGATCCCCTTGATTGGAAGTCAGCCATCTTTCTAAAAGAGTTGTACCGGCTTCATCCGTACCTACTAGTTCAAACAGTGCTCCATCTAGCTTGACTCCAGTAACACTATCCCTTTCCGGCAGCTTCTTCAGCGATACATTAATCATAACACCTGACCGATAATCAATGGCGCCGTCCCCGTTACCATCCTGGTTCACTTGAGCATACAAAGATGAATTTATTGGGCTTTGTTTCGCTATAAGTCCTAGCAGGCTGTTGGGGAAACTCCATAGCTGCAAATTACCTACTGTTGTAGGGGAAACAAGTGTATACCACTTTGTAACTTGCTTCATGGTAGGCAATATCCCAATACCAGACATTGTTTTGATGCCATTGTTCGCTTCGATTGTCAACTCTTGGATGTTTGCGATATCCTCTCGTAGGAGGCTCACACAGATTTCATTAGTCTCAATATTAGACGAATCGTAGAGACGAACCCAGGTTTGGTTTGAGGATATCTTAATACCGTAATCGTTACAATCAGGCACCTGAGTAAAGATTGGTAAAAGAAACTGTTGACCCGTCAGTTGGTAAAGAGACATGGTGGAGACCGGAGGATTGCCTGTACATACCATTGAAACATTATTTTCAAATCCGTCTAGTTTGGGTGGCCGCATACCGCTTAACAATGAATGGCTCGCCATTGCTGAAATATCAGAGCTTTTAGACTCCAACTCGGTTTTTATAGCATCCCATTCTAAACTGTTATCACCCTTAAATAGATCCATTGTTGCTTGAAGTCCTTGTTTAGCGAGTGAAACAAAGAAATCTTCGAACAAGACTTTAGATGCTGATTTTTGACTTGTAGTCCATGAATAGCTGCGTTTTGATATCGATTGACCAAGTTCCGATAAATAACGTGCTCGGACTTGTGAGAAATGTAATCTAAGATTATCAAGATATACTGGTGTTAACTCGTTGTATAAGCTAAAGTCTACATCTACGGGCGAAGTCCCGTTATAATAGGGAACTCGCATCGAAAGGGCTGGAACCATTGGGAACACAGAAATATCGCTCAAATCACTGCCAGGTTGATGGATTTGGATCGCACCTTCATCAGTGAAAAAATATTGAACTAAATGATCATAATCCATCGGAGTCCCGTTTGTTTCATCCCTGAACCAACAAAGTGCATCACTAACAACTTGCTTAGTGATAATAGGGTTACTTTGGTCCAGATCCCCTTGACCAAAGGCTTGTAATACCCATAAGAAAAGTGATTCTAACAAGCCTTTAAATTCATCTTTCTTTATATAAAGCATTGCAACGTAATGAGCATTAACTGAATCCGTCTCTTTCGGTTGATCTACTGTAAGCTGAGGAACAAAATACGTCTTGATCTTAATTCTGCGATTTATCGGAAGCTGTTTCCAAACGGGTGCTTTACACTCATTTGTAATGTATGGTGCAATTAGGCTCTCACCCTCTATTATCCACGGTGCCTTACTCCCTCCTCCAAGATCAACCGATTCATTCACATCTGTATGAAAAGAGCTATAGGCTGTGATTTTCACACCACAAATTTTAATACGATACTTAATGGATACATCCACAGTCGCTATTAGTTCGAGAACCAGGTTCTTGTAAGCAGCGATCAGAGTACGAATGACCAGGTTAACAGCTATGTTAAGATCAGCCATCACAAAACCAAAATCCACACTTCCATAGATTCGTCCAATGACACCAAGCATTGCATCTAATGAAAAATAACGTTCCTCCTTATTTGCGTTATCGGGATGAAATGTTGCGAGAACACCCTCAAAGACGCCAACCGCACTCACATTAAATCCTGCCTTTAGAACTCCTTTATTGAAGTCCTTACCCACTCCAAGAGCCATACCTAAACCAAAAGCTAAGACTTGTCCAAAATGGCCATTCGTTGCTATTGGAACATACTCTGAAGCATCCGATTTCAATCGAGCCAAATAAAACCCACCGGCACCTGAATAATATGGGGGAGCTTGAATGGTGAAAGATCTTGAAAAATCGAGATCCCGAGGAAAACCTACGTCAATCTCAAAATCACCATTCGTGTAAATTTTGATGCCAAATATCGGAATGATTATCGTAAACGGTGGGGTTTGAATATATCGCATGGAATCTGGAAGTGTTAGTTCAGCTGAGTAAACCCCCTTGGATTCTGAAAGCTTAGTGTACATAACCTCCAACTCAAGACCGTCGAACAGCTTCGCCAATTCACCCTTTAATGCAATCTTTAACCCATATAACTTGGGATCATTAAAAACAAGCTGCATATTGAGGAAATAATCCCCTGTGTTGTATTGTAACAAATTAAACTCCGTACCCATCAGCCACTGGCTAGCCGCATCATAAGGTAATTCAGCTGATCCGGCTCCATTTTGAAAGGCACATTTCATCGCGTTGACCGCATCACCCACGGAATCAAACTTAGTTTGATTCATGGTGTATCTTTGCGCTAGTCCTAGCCACTCAAGGTCAAACGTTGTTGAAAAATCGGGGAACAATTTAATGTTAGGCTGCTCTTTTGGGTCACTAAGATCCCATTCAAGGTCGGACTGGTTAGTTGTAATAGTAACAAATACGTGATCTAAGTTATCTTTGTTAACGTTAAGTTTTTTCAAATCTAACCCCAAAATACTTATGTTCAAATCTGTCTCTAAAGTAACCTTTTCAGCAGGTCCTAAATCAAAAAGAACGGAAGCTGGCCCCACCTTATCTAAGAGCTGGTCTAAGGGTTCAGGCAGATGGAAGTAAGGTCTCCCTGTTAACTTCATCATAGCTGTCAGTAGGAATCTTATGTTATTACCTGTAAAAGCAAAACGCATATATTCTTGATCTGGTGAGTAATCAAATTTCATACCTTCCCATTGAACCTTATATATTGGAGCTCCACTTAGAATATAAGTTAGACACACTTGTGCCCCTATCCTTGGTATCTCCACTTCCGTTTCAATCGTATAAGTGTTATGGGTGGAGCCTCCCTCAATCTTTAATACGGCATCGATTTCTAGCTGTAAAAATCGTTCATTAATTTTCCATTTGAAATCAGCGTATATACTATACGAATCGTTATCTGCATTATCAGTGATTTGATATTCAAAGGTTATACTGTCAGCAATTACATCTGAGAATGGCCATGAAGGCACCAAATCACTCATCTTGACCTCTTTCAAAGTCATCCCCTTCAATAACCAACCCACTGAATTCGGCTGAGCTTCCACATCAAAGCTCAATGGTCCAATCACTACTTTCCCTCGAAACACGTAATGATATCTTATCTGGTTAATATAACTGAATTTGTGCCATTCGAAGGTAGGATCTTGAATTTGAAAATTCAAGAGATTGAGGTCACTCTTCCCAATAAGTATAACTTTATAGTCACCATTCAAAGCATTTGTAATGGTCAAATCCATTTGTTTGATTGGAAAGTGTAAGGTTCCAGGCAGGTTGATGACATTACCTTCAAATGTATTTAGAATATCGTTCACCTGAATCGTGTCATTTTCTGCATCAAAGATCCCGTGAAAAGAAAGATCTTCTTCTAATAAAAGAACGGCTTCCTTGAATCCACTTACTAATATGCGCCCTCGAACAATCAATTCCTGTTCACCCGGGTGGAGACAATCCCCAACCTTCCAATAAATCTCCGGGATCATAGAGAGATTCCCCACCTCCCATGCTTGGGTGGAAGCAACAGTTATCTCATGACAAATCATCTGATGATTAGTTCCATTTAGAGTTACTTTATAATCTAACAGCGTCATTTCAACAAAAAAAGATAGCATTTTAGAGGGAATTCCTTTAAACCAATTTCGTCCTTCCATGAGCGCAAATACTTGAGGAGGAGTGATTAATTCCCTAACATCTCCTAAGCTTAGTTGGTAGTTACCGTCTGTGAGCTGCTCCAACCGTACCTTAATTAGTGACCCATTCGGAACGCGTAGTTCAGCTACCAAAAAAGCTTTGATTCGTACATCATTAATTGATAATCCTAATCCCGGATTCAATACATTTAAAAAATCTGGCATGTTCGTCATAACGCCAGAAAGTTGTTGTATCCATTCCCAGTGTGGCAACTCTTTACGTAATAAGCCTTGAACATCAAGAGGAGTATAGAACAAATAAAGCTTCGAATCTGGAAGGTAGGCTTTATAGGATTGAAATAGCTTATCCTTAACTGAAAAATCGCACACTAAATTTTGCCCTTTTTTCAAATAAGGAATAAACTGGCCTCCTTCAACTGGATAATCAGTCAAATCCGTAGTTGTAAAGAAGAACGTAATGCCATTCATCTCTAACAAGTCCAGCGGTGATGGTGGAAGTCCTGGAAAGCTATCGCGTAGTTTCCATTTCGAACCGAATTCTGCTGCAAGAACAATTTTCAATTCTGTTCCATCCCAGATAAATTCAACAGCTATACGTGTGGTCTTTTTTAATACTTGCATAGAGCCTTTGAGCTTCAGATGAGTTGCAGTTGCATCATCAATTACGGGATTAGTTATGACCAAGACATCGTCAGTTGCGACTCCAAACGAATTCACCAATAATTGTCTCAACGTCACAAGATCAGTAGGAGATATCAAATTAGCTTCAGCCACTGCTTGATACAATGATTTCTGCTCCATTAATTTCTGGCTTAAAATAAAAATACTCATGGTACCCTCCTTAACAAATTGGATTAGTGGAATCTTTTATATAATTCGCATACCAGCCAAGCCCGTTGGTTTGATCGGCTGTAGCTCCAGGGGGAGGCTGTAGGCCAAAATTCATCGTACCTCCAGGTGGAAATTTGAAATCCAAAAATTGTAAGCCTACATTATTAAATTGCATCGAGTATGATGTTGTACCGCTACTTGGATCTGCTGTTAACACGATATCACCGATACCCATTTTAATAACTCCCTGTAAATTAAAGAGCTTGCCCTGTTCTCCCCCTCCGGGTAATTGCAATCCAAGAAAGAAGTTATATTTCGGACGTTCAATATTCACGGGAGCATTTGATTTGGTCCACGCCAACAACACACGAGTAGTGAAAAGTGTATCCGCTGCAAGCATACCCGCATTCCCCAGATCCAGCTCAAACTCAAAGCCTGACCAAGGTCCTTTAATATCAAGAGGCTGTGGTACAGAAATTGCAGTGTTAACGAGGATAAGTGGGATATAACCCAATTCTGAGGGCAATTTTCCAGAAGAAGCGAACGATACAAACCTTTTAAATTTTAAAGGCAATCCAAAGATCAAACTTTCCTTACGTGGTTGTACTTGTTCAGGGGTTATCAGGATATCTGAAGTATCCATCCAGATACTATCCCGTTTCATTGTGGATTCATCAAAGACAAGGCGGATCAGCTGTTTCGAGAATGGAAGTCCGGATTTCTTCGATTTGCTTGCATCCTCCACACTTAAACTGCCATACGAGAAAGCATCAAGTCCTTTAATGTTCTGAAAATCCATAAATCCCATAAGATTAAACCTTGTTTCAAATTTGGGTCCATTTGCTATTTGTACAGTATCAATGCTGGCTCCAGAAATCTCCACATGATGGAATACACTACTCTCCAGCTGACATTTGTTTGATTTCGGGGTATTAAAGATGTAGAGATTGGTTTCACCGTGATTTTCTCTACGCCCTGTAAAGAAAATTGATGTTAAGCCTGATGATACAGTGAGTTGATCTCCCTGCGAAATTACTTCGTTTACCGATTCCTCAAATATATGTTTTACTGTCAACTGTACTTCGCTTGTAAAGTCTTGAATCTCTGAGTTAAAAAAAAGTGCACGTACAGATAAAACTTTAAAATCGAAATCATCTTCAGTGTATACAGGAATTGGGTTTCCAAAGTTGTTCACCTGTTCGTAAACTGGATCCATATAGTGAACTAAAGCGAATAAAGAGCTATCCTTTTCGAGAACGATCTTCCCATTCACTTCCTCAGGAATATTCACATTAATACCTATATGATGCGCGTGAAAGAGATCCTTCTCCATCCCGGCATTCAACACTTTCAAATCACTCGGCATTGCCTTTTGTTTAATGTCTACCTTTAAAGCTAATATCCCAGTCCAACTGGCTTGTTGAATTTTATGATTAAAAAGAGCATAGAAAGGGTCCTTTTGCGTTAAGGCATCCTCGAAATATTCGCGCAACCAAGCAGAAAGCGCGAATAATTCACCGTTATCAGATTTATTAAACGTATCCGCGTTAGTCCAATTTTGCGGTTTTTCTACTAAATCCTTAAGCGTTCCTTCACAAAATTTCAAAATTATTACATTCTGATAGTTGCCGTATTTATTGTCATCCTTTTTATTGTTGATATGGAACGGCCATTCCGAAATATCTATTTCATCCATAAATTGACCAACAAATGGATCCAGCGGATTAGTGATGACAAGAAATAACTGATTGGTTAAAAACGCACTTTTCAGTTGCGAACTTATCATTCCTAATTTCAGGTATTGAGTAGTCCCTGTGCCGTTAGCTATTTGTGCTAATAAAATACTCTCCCAATTATCATTTATATCTGCTTCAACCAGTAGACCTTGTGGAGTTGTCGTTTTTCGCAATTCACCCTCAATAGTAGGAAAAGTAATGACCGCATGATTTGATAGTCCTGTAATATTTCGTTTACGGACTGGATGAATAACCTGGTATTCATACTGAGTCGCTACCTCATCCTCAAAATCTGATATATCACTGTTCTTCATACCCACGTATGGAACAAGAGGATATAGATGCTCTGCAGTTAACAGGGAAGTTTTTTGTTGATCGTAAATTAATGGACTGGGTAAGTTTGGTGGTGTTAATCGTACTTCTGTTGTTTTAAATAAAACAGCATCTTCAGGTTGGGAGACGTAGATATTCTCTTGTGATTGATTATTTTGGACAGAAATCCATGAAGTTGTACGATGAGATTGTAACAGCTCCGGAATCGTCGCATCACCACTTGTGAACCTTTGTTCTTCAAGAGAAGGAACAGGAAATATCGGGGCTAACGCCGGTTGATAGGAAACAAAATTAAGTATGTGCCCGTTTCTGAAACCTATAGTTTCAGTGCCGGATAATCCACAGAGTAAATGTCGCACATCCTTAGTTCGCTCGCTTAGTTTCGCCATCTGAATTTGGAAAGGTCCACCTGGAGTCCAGTACGGTTCATAATCGTTATCCTCCAGTCTAAACTCAGAGCTAAAAACTATAGGTTTTAACATAATGGGATGTCCGAAATCGGAACGAAAAGGAGTCTTAAACAGATTAATGTTTATATCAGTACTTTCATCTGGTAATATTCCAAACCGGAAAGCTGTTGGAAGCTTTTCTTTGGCGAGTGGGAAAAGCGGATTTAAAACACACTGAAAGCGGTATGGTGTATCGGTATCTCTAGTTCCTGTTATTCCGAAATGCTGGCTTTTTGTTTTTTGTTTTCCGGCTTCGTCATAGAAAAAATGATAACGCAAACCTACAGGTAACTGGGTCACAGGTAACTCTGGAGATGGATAGAAATTTAATCCTTTATCATTTAATTTCGCTCGTGTATCAAACTTAAATGAACCTGACTCTTTGCCATGAAGTGCTAGGACTAAGTTTTGAATCCCTACTTGTATATAACTAATTTCTACAGAAGAATTAGTATTAGAAAGGAAATTAATTATCCCTTGATCTCCATACTGATTAAACAGAAATTGATTGCCTGCAGTCGGATGAACAGAGACCCTTTCGATAAATTCAAGCTTCAGGCTCGTGTTGTTAATAAATAATGGGTCGTTAAACTGTGATATTCCACTACCACCATTAACATGTGATACAAGATAGCAGTTTTTTATTACAGCCTCGCCTCTATCGCTACAGTCACACCAAAAAAAGTACCTAGACACAAACATTGGACTGTCACTCTCATAACAAGGACCTTGCTGATTGTTCATATGTTTCAATATGGAATCCAGAAAGGCATTATGGTCTGCAGGTTCCTTTTCGCAAAAAACGTAACTGCCTATGTTATATGACCAGGATTTTTCTAAAGTTATGGATTCGGGAGTTGTCCCTCGTGCAACAAAACCAACCCATAGTCCTTCCGCTCCATGATGTCTATATAATGAGCCAGTTGAGTTTGTGAATATCCGATCGAAAAAATCAATAAATTCATGATTAGGCTGAATCATATGAAGTCCCCCCTCGTTGAATATGTCTTAGCTCTAGTGTTTCATTATGAAATGATATTATTCATAAGAATTAGTGTGAAAATTAGAACATATAAAAAAACGTCGAATGATTCACTATATGAATCGTTCGACGTTTAATGTTACTATTCGCCAATAAGCTGCTTAACGATCTTCGCCCCCTGTTTGCGTAAGGCATCGTAATCGTATACTTCTTTAATTTCACCTAACTGGCTTTCAATAGTAGTTAGATCATTCATTTTAAAATAGTTACTCAAAATCTCGTACGGTGTCATTCCTGGTTTCTTCCCAGATACATCTTCTATCGCTTCTTTCCATGGTAAGTTTGCCTTATCCATCGTTAGCTCCAAAGCAGCCCCAGTTTCATAACGGATACTTCTTTCTAAGAAAGAAGGCGACTCCGCTTGTCCGTTAGCAATAAAATCATATGCTTGCATAAATGTCACATGGTAAGGCTCCTGCTTGGTGGCCAGCACCATTAAATTACCACCAGTTAACTTACTATAACGATATTCCAAATACCTTGCAGAACCTTCGATAGCCTCTGTCTTCGCCTCGCCAATTAATTGCGGCCATTTATAGTATCTGTAATTTCGTACAACTGTCCAATCATGTAAATACTGTTGAACGAGTTCAGGATTGCTTTCAGCCATTGCTTGATCCAACAGTTTGAATTCAATACCCATCAATGCGTAATTTTCTTCATTTATAGGATAGTTTTCGATATGCTCAGCACCATTGGCATCATACGTCCAGTCTTTTTGTTTGAAGATATGAAACCCTTCGTGCAATAAAAAAGAAGAAAAATCAAAATACAGCGCGGGATCGCTAAACATTTTGGGATAATACTTAAAATACATTGTTTCCATACCTTTCAGATTTAGCGTTCCAAAATTAGCTGGAAACCATGCTGAGAGGGTTGTCGGTGAAAAACGACTGATCCGATATACCTTCGGTAAGCCCATCGACTCAGGCAGACTGATTTCTTGAGCAAAAATCCCTTTCTTCATAGGCACATTCACGGCAAACCCTTCGCTACGAAACAGACCGCTATCCTTAGTCGTTCGTACCAGTAACAAGGGTTTGGAGTCAAATCGATAATCCTTATTCCAGAGCTGATCACTGGATTGCTCAAAATGGTTATACAACTCGGATAACTCTGTCAGCATCCGCCGATCGGTTTCAGACAAGGATTCAAACGTAGTACGGTAGGTCTTATTTAATAAAATCGATACCGTGCATATTCCAGCTATTGCTGCCAATATCGTTAATAGAATGTTTCTTTTTCTATTTCTTTTGCTCATGATTTACCTCGCTGTTTATCTCTTGTTATATGAGTAGTATGATATAAGCTAAAAAAAACGTCAAATGATTCACTATATGAATCGTTCGACGTTTTCTTATTCACTCTTATTTTATCTCACCCATGAAGTTTCTGAAGTTCTCCACGATTTCTTTCGATCGGGTATGGTGTAAATAATGATCGCCTTCAAACATCATCATCTTCCCATGTAAGGAATCTTTGATCTGCTCTTCGTGTAAAGCTGCCCAACCCTCAACATCCGAATTATCTTTTACTAAGAAGAACATCACGGGAAGTTCTTTAGGGAACTTTAAGTTTTCTGCGTCTTTGAAGTTGCTTGAGAAATGATCTGCTTCGTTGATGATATTTGGATTCATCATGTTTTTAAGCGAAAGCATTCTATTTTGCTCTTTCGTTTTAGCATCAACATCGGGTGCAATGATTTGATCAGGCGAGAGTTTAACCAGCAATCTGTAGAAACCTGATTGTTTAAGTGATTTTAAGGCTGCTGTTGGAAGTTCATCGCCGGCTCCTTGTGCCGGAACACTGCTGTCGATCCCTACGAATGCACTAACTTCGTTTTTGTATTTGTTTACATAGTCTAGAGCATAAATTCCGGATATGGAGTGTCCCATCAGAATATAACGGTCTATATTTAATTGTTGTAAACTTTCATGTAACTCACTCACTATATTTTCAGTACTTCGTTCTTTTTCGGTGATATCACTTAATCCATAGCCAAATGGCTCAATCACAACCACTTTGTAAAATGGAGATAACTCGTCTACAAGCGGCTTAAAATCAATACCCGGCGCTGCAGTTCCATATCCTGGTAATAATACTACCGTCTCTTCACCATTTCCATGAATCGTGACGTTCATGTTTTTTCCATCTACAGGTACAAGCTGACCATAGGGTTCAATTTTTCCTTTCTCGATTTTGTTGCAGATCACATTAACAGTAAAAACAATGGCTAGAAAAAGCGCTATGGCTATGACTATAACTCCTATTGCTTTCAGTAAAAAGAAAAATGTCTTTTTCATCATGTAATTCCCGCTCCCCACATATTTATATCTTCTCTTGTGTCCATTTCATTCTAACAATCCAGTCTTAGATCCTGTGAAACACAAGTTTAAGTGAACCTTAACTTTCAGCATCAGCTAACAAAATCAAATTAAGATTCCGTTAAGATAACTTTTATAAATATGATTCTACTTTCGTCCATTTGATATCATAAAAAAACACCTTTAGATATTCGCTGATTAGCCCATAAGACCATTCAACGATATTCTAAAGGTGTAAATTCACTTCATTAGCTAAATATTAGTTCAAAGTTTCTTTACGCGATAAACGAATTTTTTCAGGCGTAACATCATTTCCCTCAGGATCTACAATCGTTACTCCCGATAGACTGTTACGAACTTGTCCACGAATTTCACGCAGATAATCTTCACGCAAAGCGATCTGTTCCACCCATTCACTTTTTGTCAGACCTTCTTCACGTTCTTTCCTGGCTAGTTCATTAATACGAGTCAAACTGGTAATCATCTATGTTCCTCTTTTCTAAGTTTTGATTAGCTTGCTAATAAATTTACAACCATCTGTTTCATAAGCCTTCTTAATAATAAACGTTCTTCGGGTAAAATTCCTGTTAATAATTTATCCAGTTGCTTATTCCATATACGTTCCACAGGTTCACAAAGATTACGTCCGGCTGGAGTTAGATACACTCGGCTTACTCTGCCATCTTCAGGATCTCTTTTTCGAACAACAAACCCATGACTCTCAAGTGACTTCACCATATTCGTAATAGTTGGAGGCTCACAATTCAGACTTTCGCTTAACTGGATCTGTGTCATTCCATCTGATCTCCATAACCGGCATAATAACTGTTCTTGACCCACATGAAGATTAAATTCTCTAAGCAATGCTGCATAATCTCTACGCATTTCCGCTGAAATTCTATCCAGTAGTTCTCTTATCTCATCTTCAATCACAGCTTTTTCCCCCGAACCACCTTACAAATTAATTAGCATGCTAATTATATCATGTTTTTAAGAGGATTTCAAAGGTGGACGATTTTTAGATATCACCCACCAACGAATCCTCTTTAGGTTGGTACTTCATCGTATAGAAATGGTCTTCAATTACTGTTTCTCGGGAGTCTCACTTCAAAGATTGTCCGCACCACACTGCTTTGCGCAGATACGGCTCCATTATGCTGCTCTACTATATTTTTAGTAATAAACAAGCCAAGTCCCGTACTTCCTGTTGGATGTGTTCGTGCACGATCACCCGTGTAAAACATATCAAAAATTCGTGGCAGCTCTTCCGGCTCAATACAATTTCCATAGTTAATTACTTCAACGACTACCTCGTTAGCGTCTAAGTAACCGTGAATATCAATAAATTGACCATCGTTTCCGTATCGGGCCGCATTCGTAAGAAGGTTCTCAAATACACGTGCTAACAATTCCCCGTCACCGTAAATTATCAGAGGTTGTGTCATATCCAATCTGGAGGATAGGCCATTTTTCTCAAAGACTGGATATAATTCTTCATTTAATTGTAAGAGAAGCTCACTGAGATCAATCGAGGATTTCTCAAGCTTAAGCTTGCCGTAATTCATTCTTGTAATTTCAAACAGCTCATCAATCAATTTTTCTAAACGTTGAGATTTAGTATAAGCAATCGTCGTGTAATGCCTGGTCTGTTCAGGGGTTAATTGATTGTCTTTCAAAATAAAATCCAAATAGCCGATAACCGAGGTTAGGGGTGTACGCAAATCATGCGCCAGGTTCAACACGAGTTGATCTTTACTGCTCTCGGCAATGTCTCCCCGCTCAATGGCTTCTTGCATATTCTCAATGGCTAGATTGAGATCATGACCAATCATCCCAAATTCATCTTTGGAGGGTATATCTACTCGTTCGGAGAAATCACCTGACGCTAGTTGATGAATCCCCTTTGATATTTCTTTGAAGTATTTTGCATACGGCTTAGTGAATAAGAAGAAAAATAGAATGGCTAGTGGTATAAAGATAATTAAAAATGTATTCACATCTCCAATATCTCTTATTACATAGCGAACTTTGGTTAGTGGATTCTCAAACTTCACCTCAGAGTGATAATATCGCTGGAGCGCCTTATAGATTAAAAAGGTTATCCCACCGGATACTAGCATACTGGCCATCAGCAGCATAATCATTTTTGTACGAAAACTATAAATCATTTTAGGCATTGGATGTATACCCTTCCCCTACAGTATTTATCTTTGTAGAGATAATGGTATATGAATTCAATCTAAATCTCAAATTATTAACATCAGAGATCCTTCTTCTCAAAAATCCGCAATGAAATGAGATAAGAACAGCTGAGTAAAAACACGTACGCGAGTCCTAGTATGATATAAGGAATAAAGCTAGACTTCACGCCAGAACTCTGCCAGTTCTCCAGGTCAGGAAACCATTGAAGCAAGCTACCAATCACATTCGGACCAACCATTATAATCATCATAAAAACGAGATTAACTACTTGCGTTCCTTTAGCACCTAACCAGTAATGAATCGGTAAATAAAGCATAGCTAGGAGTGGGAAAATAGATATCGCAATACCAACCTCTTGCCAAAAATGAGGGGTTACTTCTTTACCTGTCATAATAATCAGGAGATAGGTAAAAGCAGTTGCTGCCAGCCCAACAAGCGCATACGGAAGGATTGAGAAGTATTTAGCACGGACAAGCTCTTGTCTCCGCACAGGGAGATTAACGAGAAACCGTTGCGTCATCTGCTGAGTATCCATAGAACAGGAGCTTATCAACAACAGCATGGGTGGCATTACCGTAAATAAACTGAAACTATGATAGTTCGAATAAGCTATAAAGATAAAAAAAGGGATCAGCAGCATCAGAAATTTACGCAGAAGAATGAAGTCTTTTTGAATAAGATAAAATGAATGATACACTATAAGTCCTCCTTAGCTTATAACTCTTCCCTGCAAAACAATCTTAGTGAAATCTTATATGAGTAGTACAAGATGAATAGATAAACGATCCCTATCAAACCTATCTGCACCAGATGATCTTGCAGCTTTAAATGGGTTATTTTTGAGAAAACTGATGAATGTGAGAGTGAAGATCCAGCATTTATGGTGGTTATCGTTATAACAACATTAAAAAAGATATTGAAGTAATAGTTTTTGTAACCAAGCCAATAATGAATCGGCAGATAAATAGACGCAGTCAAAGGAATCATAAGTAACGTTAAAGATACCCCTATCCAATACACTGGGCTAATGGAATATCCAAATGAAAAGGAAATTAGAAACAAAGCAAAAGAGCAAACCAAACCGATGAAACTATAAGGAATTAGTGATAAGTATTTAGCCAAGACAATCTCTTGCCGACATACTGGCAGTCCTATAACAAACTTTGTGTTGTTATTCTGTGCATCCATTGAACAGGAGTATACGAGCAATAGTAAAGATTGAAAGGTAGCAAACATACTGGAGCTATCCAATTGTACATATGCAACAAACAAAATACTCAAGAAAAATAAAGGGATAAAATTCCGTAGGAGAATAATGTCTTTCCGAATCAACAGCAAGAGATTAAACATACAAAGCGTTTCCCTTTACTGTAAAATACATGATTTCTTCCAGAGTAGGTGTCTCGCATATGGCATGATCTCTAAAGAATCGTTCCCCCTCAGAGCGATTGTTCAGAAGACCCTCGAAACCAACTTCCGTCTCTCTAAGCCCGATGAACCATTTTCGCACATCCCGATCAAGCAACTCCTTGTTGCCTTTTACCAGCATGTATTTATTAGGGAGAGATTCTTTCATCTCATTAAAAACTAACCTCCCCTCATTCACAAAAACAATATAATCCGCTATCCGGTCTAAATCAGTCGTGTTATGCGTGGAGAAAAGAATAGATTTCTTCTCATCCTGGATATGCTCACTAAGCAGATCAAGCAGTTCTCTTCGGAATATGGGATCAAGACCTGCAGTAGGTTCGTCCATGATGAGCAGATCTGCACCGTGTGATAAAGCAATGGCGAGCGAATACTTCATTTTCATCCCTTTAGAGAGTTCTTTAATCTTTTTCCGCGGGGAAAGCTTGAACATCTCTATGTATTTCCTATAAGTCTCTTTATCCCACTGACTATAAAAGGGGGCAATCATCTTACTCATCTGATCGATGGTTAATTGATCGTAAAAGTAATTCTCATCAGAAACATACCCAATTCGATCTTTGTACTTTGCATTCTTTACGGACGTTTCTTTGCCAAAAATCTCGATATTTCCTTGGTCGGGTTGTACCATACCCATCATCATTTTAATTAAAGTTGTTTTCCCTGCCCCATTGGGTCCTATTAACCCCGTTATATACCCTTCCTTGATACCGAACGTAAGTTCGCATAGGCTAAAATGGCCATATTTTTTAGATATTTGATTCAATTGAATGACATCGTTCATTCTGTCTCCTCCTCATACAGCAATTTCAACATCTCACTGAACTCAGCAAAATCAATCCCTAACAGCTTACTCTCATCAATAATTTCCTTCATTTTGTTCTCCATGATCCGTAGCCGCTGCTCACGAATAAACTCCTGATCTGCACCAGAAACAAAGGAGCCTTTTCCCACAATGGAATTGATAAGGCCTTCTCTCTCCAGTTCTTCGTAAGCTCTTTTTGTTGTAATTACGCTAATCTGCAGCTCTTTGGCTAACAGTCGAATAGAAGGTAAAGGCGTACCTGAGACTAACTCTCCTTGCAGGATCATCTGGCGGATCTGACTTACAATCTGTGCATAGATGGGTTCACCGGAAGTGTTGGATATCAATATGTTCATGAACTCGTGCCCTCACTCCTAGTTTATGTGTATTCAATGTATATATGTAATATATACACTATACTCATTATTGTCAATGATCTTTCAAATCCACACAAAACAAGCCGATTCCTATGAACTAAGGGTCAGCTTGCTTGGCATACAGCGTATTTAATCATCATCACATCAATCCAGCACTTCTTAAAAAGCGACTAACAATGTCCATCTGATAGCGAATACGAAGGTCACGGTCAAGACTCCAGCAGGTTTCCACAGTAAATGCTTTCGCTCCTATGATACGGGAGACGGCTGCACGTGACGAGCCGGGGCGCTCTCGTAAACGGATATTAAAATGATAAGAAGTATTAGCGATTGTACGATTAATGTCTTTTAAGATACGTCTTGCCGTAACTGTACCTTGGCTCCCCGGTTTAATGATAATAGACTGACCGAGTCGTTTCGGATTTCTTTGAGATAAACCGTTCGCTTCATGGAGATCAAGGTACCAGGTGGGACGATAAAGCCGTACTAATTGAAGCAAGGCTATGGATAACGGATGTTTGGCAGATCCATTCCGAGTACGTGGGAACGTTCGGTTCAAATCCGGCACGCCACGAATTCGTTTGCGATAAGCTCTTTGATTCATAAGAGGAACAATAATAAGTGTACCTCGGTAAATATATAGTTCTCCTTGTCTTAAGCGATACACGAGGTTTTGAGCAGCACGTATGCTTCCCGTTTCATTCCCGTGTATGCCGGACACCACCATAAACACAGGACCAGGGAGCCCACCTCTGATCACATAATAAGGGGTGGCATGGGATGTGGACGATGCTAAGGTATAATTCTCAATGATCATCATGCTTCACCTCCGCATTTAGGTGTCCATATATTTGTATTCCGTAGGACCCCAGTTGTCCTAGACTGATAAGCAAAAAAAGCCTGATTTCTCAGGCTTTCTAAGTATTACTTTATAGATATAGGCAATTTATTTATACGCGGGCAACCAATCTCCATGGGCTGTGATCAGCTCATCACACATATTCGTAATGTCATCCATCGACAGTTCGGCGGCAGTGTGCGGATCGAGCATAGCTGCGTGATAAATATGCTCTCTCTTATGAGTAATCGCTGCTTCAATTGTTAACAATTGTGTATTAATGTTCGTACGATTCAGTGCGGCACACTGCGGAGGCAGATCTCCCACGAAGGTTGGAGTGACACCACTGCGGTCTACAAGGCACGGAACTTCTACACATGCTTCTTTCGGAAGATTGGTGATAAGACCTGTATTCATAACATTACCACCAATTTTGAAAGGTACATTCGTTTCGATGGCTTCCATAATGTAGGACGCATATTCATGCGAACGTTCATGTACAAGCTCTTTATTATTTACTAATTCTTCACGCATTAGCTGCCAGCGTTCAATTTGATCTACACAGCGGCGTGGGTACTCGTCGAGTGGAATTTGAAACCGTTCGATGAGCTCAGGATAATTACGTTTGATAAAATAAGGATGATACTCTGCGTTATGTTCTGAAGACTCCGTAATATAGTAACCAAATTTAAGCATCATTTCATAACGAACCATATCCCCGTGATGCTCTTTCTGCTTCTCGGCAGCGCGGCGTTTGATTTCCGGATATAAGTCCTCTCCGTCCTTCGTAACCTCGAGTAGCCAAGCCATATGGTTAATCCCTGCAATCTTAGCCTGTACACCCGTCTGATCCATTCCCAGATGCTCGAATAAGCCTGGAATACAATGCTGTACGCTATGACATAATCCAACAGTGTTCACACCACCATAAGTGTTCATCACATTGGTCAATACTGCCATTGGATTCGTATAATTCATGAACAGAGCATCTGGACAAACCTCTCTCACATCTGCCGCAAAATCAAGCATGACAGGAATCGTGCGTAAGTTGCGGAAAACACCACCGATACCAACCGTGTCCGCAATCGTTTGACGCAAGCCATATTTCTTCGGAATTTCAAAGTCTGTAATGGTACAAGGATCGTAACCCCCGACCTGAATCGCATTAATCACATATTTAGCTCCGCGCAAAGCTTCCTTACGATCCGTATAGGATTTCACGATACAAGTACTGCCACTACTTGCTTTTATATTACTCAGCATATTCTCGGAATCTTTTAGGCGCTGAAGATCAATATCATATAGGGCAAGCTCAAAGCCTTGAAGGGCTGGAGTTCTCATGCAATCTCCTAAAACATTCTTTGCAAATACAGTACTACCCGCTCCGATAAATGTAATTTTGGACATATGAAATATTCCTCCTTAAGTAGTAAGTTCTACGGTCTCGACATCGCTAGCCGCTCAGAAAACCTCGATGAATTTCCCTTATAAACACTAGAATGTCAGAGGATCTCCGTCTCTCTCTTCACTATTCACTATAAATGAGAGCGGTCTCAATGAGTATGGAGAAATACAATTCATATATGGATGTTTGTTGCATTTAAGTGATATGTCCTATAATCTAATTGTAATTCAAATCATGTATAGGAGGTCAGAAGCAAATGGCTTCAGAGCATTATCATTTCTCAGCAGGGCTTAATCTTGCTCCAGATGAACCCGACCTGACTGTATTGTTCAGCGGTGAAGGCAAACCGGTTCCTGGACATAAAATGGGGCCATCCGTTCACGATTACTACCTTATACATACCGTAATAGATGGAAAAGGCATATTTCAGAGTGGAAGTAACTCACAGGTATGTGGTACAGGAGATACCTTTGTTATTTTCCCAGGGGTATTATTCAGCTATCAGGCAGACATGGAACAGCCTTGGACTTATGTATGGGTGGCCTTGCAAGGGGAAGCCGTTCAACAGCTATTTAAAGAAGTGGGGATTACACCGGACAAGCCGTTAATACACATAAATAACCTTATAGAAATACATAACTTGTATGAGCATATTCGTTTTTCCTTTCAGCAGTCTGCTTATCCAAGGTTGGAAAGTTTGGAGGCTTCTGGGTGGCTGCGCCTTCTGATGCACAAATTCGGTCTTGCGAACATAAGTTCGCTCACCCCTAAATCCGCACAATTACCGGATGTTATCGACCGCCAGATCAATCAAGCGATCCGCTGGATCTCTCTCCAATTTCATCAACAGATCAGTATCGACCACATGGCATCCTCTCTTGGTTATCATAGGGCACACCTCTCTAAGGCCTTTAAGCAAAAGATCGGAATGTCACCCAAGCAATATTTGTTAAAGGTTCGCATGGATAAAGCAAAGGAACTGCTTGGAGGAACGCTCACCATCGACCAGGTATCCTCTTCGGTCGGTTTCAATGATGCGTTATATTTCTCCAAGCAGTTCCGTAAGTGGAGCGGTATGTCCCCCAGTGAATATCGAAGCCATCTTCGATCTGGCACATGATTGCTTATGGGTTATTTCATGGCTTTTGATAAACTCGAGGTGACAAACGCTGTCTTTCCTTCACAGTAAGCATCCATATCGTAGCGATGTTGTTCCGCCAAATGCTGTTTGACTTCTGCATATGCTTGACGTGCTTCCGCATTTGAACGGAGATAGTCTCTAAAAGCGATATGCTCCAAATACCCTTTTCCATCCTTAGGGCATACATACAGATGATATTTCATGAATTCGTCCGCTTGACGTCTTTTGAAGGCTTCCCTGCCCTCGATTCCCAAGTTCCCTTGATGTTCATAACCATGCTGTTGTAAACGTTCTATGATTTGTGGGAGTACATCGTAGCTATCCATTACAAGATCAAGATCTATGATGGGTTTAGCAGCGAGTCCTTCAATGGAAGTACTCCCCACATGCTCTATCGTAATAATGAGGTCGCCAACATAAGATAACAACTGTTCTTTTATTCTATCGAATTCTACCTTCCACTCTGGATCATACGGGACAACTTCTACGACTTTCGTCTTCTGAGCGATGCTCATGCACCTCCTGCGTTGAATGTCTTCTTCTCAATTCCTCTATAGACTATCCATATGCATATAGCAGCCACAATTAGCATTCCACCCATCAGACAGACGCCATTCCAGCCCCAATGCTGCCATGCAAAGCTTCCAAGTGTTGATCCAATAGCTCCACCTGTAAAAGTGCTAACCATAAACACCGTATTTATTCGGCTGCGCGCCGCCGGCTCAAGTGCATAGATCCGTGTTTGGTTACTAACCTGTGACCCTTGTACTCCAAGATCCAAGATAATAACACCGGCAATCAGGCTCCAAATTGTAAATCCAGCTAAACCGAAGAATCCATAAGCAATCAATGTCAGCAATAGTAGTATACCTACTATCTTTTTCGGTGCGATCCTATCAGCTAACCTACCGATAAATGGAGCACCCGCAGCACCTGCTACACCAATCAACCCAAACAAGCCTGTGATAGAGCTACTATAGTGGTAAGGTTCACCTTCTAGAAAGAAAGCCAGTGAAGTCCAGAACACGCTGAAGCCACCAAACATACAAGCACCAATCAATGATGCTTCACGAAGCGTCGAATATCTGCGAATCAAATTCCCCATTGATTTCAATAGATCTGTATAGGATGAATTATTTTCTGGTTTCGTCTTTGGAATTAGTTGGTATAAGATAAGGGATAACAATAGCATTATAGCTGCGGCAATCCAGTACATGGCTCTCCAGCCGAACATATCTCCTATAATTCCGGATATTGTTCTTGCCAGCAAAATACCAAAAAATAGCCCGCTCATTACGGTTCCAATAACCTTACCTCTTTCTTCTGGCAAAGCGAGCTCCGCCGAGAGAGGAATGATGACCTGCGGCACGACCGTAGTTATGCCAATAGCAAAACTGGCAATATACATCCAAATAAGGTTCTGAGCTGTAGCGAAACCAACAAGTGATAGTGATACAGCAATAAGAAGTCCGGATATTAGTGTTCTTCGTTCACGAATGTCGCCCAACGGAACAAAGAATAACATCCCAAGCGCATAACCGATCTGAGTAAGCATCGATACATATCCTACTGCGTTAGAGGATGCATGGAATGTTCGTCCTATATCGGCCAAAAGGGGCTGATTGTAATACATATTTGCAACGCTTAATCCTGATGCAATGGCTAAAATAAGTATGAATTGTTTAGTTAGGCCTCCTCCTACACGAACTGCAGCGGGTGTGATAGATTGTGTCATGAAATTCTGTGCCTCCGATTACGTATGCTGCATCAAACAGCAAGCTTTATTTTCCTAATACATTATAGCAGTCACTGTCAAGCTGACGTATTTCTGCGATATAATAATTATCCTAAATATAATGATCTGCATAAGTGCAATTTATATTGAAATATATTGAGCGGGGAGTAAATAACATGCACCAGAATGACCGAATTATGACCAGATTGCGCAAAAAACCGTTGAAGAATGTCAGTTTATTAAAAATGCTAACCTCATTCCATGAAGTCATGGAGTCTCATCTTGTGGAGCAAGGAAATCAATGGGGTGTTTTATTGCTTCTTCCTGCTTCAGCGTACGCATATGATCATAGAGTATATCCTCAAGCGGATTACATCGTATTTATGGATTACAGCAGCCCAGATGTATTTCCGGCTCTGTTACAATTGTTGCCTCCACAAGCAAAAATTGTTTTTAAACTGCAAGACGTGAACTATAAAGAGGCATTATCATCACATTTTTCAATGGAGAAAGTCCGGGGGTTCTACTCATACAGTACAGCTGAGGGACAAATCTTTCCGAAGGACGAAGATGTTGTTATCAGCCATGTGGTTAACGACAGATTAATTCCGCTGTGGGCCGCTAATCATTACACGAAAGACGAAATAGAAGACTATTTTCAAAACGGGGCTTTTTCCGTGTCAATTTTCCTAGACAACAATCCGGTCAGTACCTGCTTAGCGTTCCGTAATGAAGAAACCATCTGGGAAATCGGTGCTGTACATACTTTAGAATCCTCTCAAAGAAACGGGTATGCGAAAAAGGTGGTCCAAACCGCCATACAAGAAACGTTAGAACGAGGGTTTATTCCACGCTATCATGTGCTTGAAACAAATCAAGCTTCCATCAGACTAGCTGAATCTATTGGACTCATTCCTTGTGTACAGCTTGAACACTGGATTAACTACATCCAATAACACGCTTGATAGGAGGTGATTTGAATGAGTTATGGGCCGAACGAGAATCAAAACTATTATCCTCCCCCGCCCCCACCAACACCGATGAATGGCAAGTCAATTGCTGGTTTCGTTTTAGGAGTACTTTCCATAATTGTTCCTTATATTGGATTTTTGTTAGGGATTGTAGCGGTTATTCTGTCTGCCCTGTCCCTTAAAGAAATACGGATTCGGTATGAGCAAGGAAGAGGCTTAGCTATTGCGGGTCTGGTATGCGGGATTGTCGGCACTCTACTTTACGCCATAATCATTTTATTTTTCGTTATTTTTATATACGCTGCTTCTAGTTACCCATACTGATCTACACACAAAAAAAGATCTCTATAGCCACCCTAATGGCTGCAGAGATCCTTTTTCCTTTCCTATGAACAAAAATTCAGTAGGTTCCATTGTTAAGCTGCTGACGATACTCCGTCGGAGTTACTAGGAACCGCTTGCGGAACATCTGTGTAAAATGTCGCATGTCCTGATATCCAATACGTTCGGCGATTTCTGCCACCTTAAGCTTCGAGTTCACTAGCAGCAGCTTGGCTTGCTCCAATCGTAAGGATGTCACGTATTCTTTATAGCCTTGACCCGTCTTCTGTTTAAATAATTGACTGAAGTAGACCGGATTCAGAAATACAACGGAAGCAATCTTTTCCAAAGTAAGGTCTTCGAAATAGTGTTCTTTTACATATTGCAATGCGATGTCGATGGCTTTTTCGCCACTACCTTTCGCTGGCGTTAAATCCAATACTTGCGAATTCACTGCCTCTCTTAAGCTCGTTACGATCTGAGGGACAGTATTTATATCGTAGCTAAGTCCGGAATGGATCATTTGGAAAGGTGTTTTTAAATATTGCTTCAAATAGGTCCGCCCATCTTCCAGAAAAGATTCTAATCGTGCTTCTTCTCTTAAGGTGATTAATCCCAGCAGACTCTGGCGGTCATAGCTGACCACAAAACCGCTCCCGTCACGCTCTATCAGCTCAGTTAACACATTTTCTACAATAAAATGTTCTATCCGAATGTTTTTATCACCCGCATCCATTTGTAGCAAAATCAAATAGAAACATTGATGGTCTTCTATTAATTGGCTGATGTCTAAATTACCAAGATTAAAACCAGAAGCGAGCCTCTGAAATACACCTTCTCTTAAATATTTCAGACTTGACCTTAATCGGTCTTCATCTTTAATAAGCTTATGATCCTGCTCTATTTCTAGCGATAAGTTACTAATAATCTCAAGTAGCTTGCTTTTACCGATCGGCTTAAGTAGATAATCTCTCGCTCCAAGACGTACTGCCTCCTGCGCATAGGCGAACTCACTGTGTGCAGAGATGACCACCCATTTGACATAAGGATACCGCCGCTTAGAAATCCTCATGAACTCTAGGCCATTCATACCGGGCATAAGAATATCTGTTAAGACGATATGGATGGACTGTTCCTCCATAATCTTGACAGCTTCTTCTGTCGACGCAGCAACATATACACAATAATCTGGATAGATACTTCTTATAGTGCGCTTAATGCCTTCTCGGATCGCCCGTTCATCATCAGCTATGAGAATGTTCACGACTATGCTCTCCTTCCTGCGGAATCGGCAGCATGATAGCAACCTCGGTTCCTTCTCCAGGTAAGCTTCGAATCACAAGACCATAGGATTCTCCGAACATATGCTGGAGCCGTCGATGCAGATTTTGAAGACCGATTCCCATTTTTCCATTTTCTTTCGTTGTTGGTCGATCCAAGGATTCCACCAGCGCATTCAGCTTCTCTGCATCCATACCTTTGCCATTATCTTGAACGACGATGTTCAGCACTCCAGTTTCTTCAAGTATACTCACCTTCAGAATACCTTGACGATCGAGCGATTCCAAGCCATGTTTTACAGCATTTTCAATGACGGGTTGTACAGTCATCTTGGGAAGGCGAACCTCAAGCCATCGTTCATCTATATTTATCTCAATCCGTAGACGACCTTCCAGCCGAATAGAAATAATATTTAGATAGTGCCCGATTTGTTCCAGTTCTTCTCGTAACGTGACTTCTACGTCAACTTCCCAATGACTGCTGTACCGGAACATCGAAGATAGCGAGAGAACAAGTTCACCCAGTTGCTCATTCCCTTCCTCATCCAGCATCCAATAAATCATATCCAGAGTATTGTATAGAAAATGTGGGTTCACTTGAGATTGTAAGGCATGAAGCTCAGCATTCTTCTCACTGACGGAAGAAAGTTTTACCCGCTCGATTAGTTCTTCGATTCGGCGAACCATCCGATTAAACGAAGCAACAAGAATATTAATCTCTTGATAAGATGAAACATTCACCATTCCCCGAAAATTACCGATCTCCACTTGCTTCATCTCTCGAATCACCTTTTTAAGCGGCAAAGAAATCGTTCGTGAAACAATAGAAGCTATCAAAGTAGAGACGAGAACAAGAATCGAAAATACAATGAACAGATAACGTTTCATCTCTACCAACTCTACATTTAGGTCGCGATTAGGAGTGATACTAAGCACCCACCAACCAGAGAAGGACAGTTTAGAAGCGACAAGTAGACGGTTGGCTGTCTGTTCGACCACAACATTCTGGGAGTTTTGCAAAGACGGTAGCTGAGTTAAATCAGGTTCCTGATCTTCGGCAGAGGATACGAATCGTCCATCCTGCGACATTAAATACACCTGGCTATGCTCACCCAGCTTCACATTATCCAGCGCATCCAGAACAGGCTTCGGATTCGTCTCGTACAGAACAATGCCAATCGGTTTGTGTTCATTGAGATCGTAAATCTGACGGCCGAAGGCAAACACAGGACTATCCTCCACTTTATCGATAAGAGAATGTTCATAGACGCCGAGCCAGACCATTTTACCGGAGGAAGCTTGCAGCTGATGGTACCAATCTTCCTTCATATATTCGGGATCAACCACATTCATATAGTTTCCGTAATTATAGATCTTACCTTTATCTGTAATGACATGAATACCTACGAGATCATCCCGAGAATAAAATATAGCTCCCAAAATATTGGTAATCGTCTGTTCATTGATGTATGCTACCGCGGGCTCTGTGCTTGTCTCATTAATCAAACGTATCAATTCAAAGTTATTGCTGAGTGATTTAGAGAGACTATCATACCCTTTGTACAGTAAGCTGAATAGATCCGCTGTCTGGGCGACATTCTTCTGCGACAAATCACTTATTTTCTCATGAAACTGTACGGTTGTCCGGTTGTAATAGAGCAGACTCACAATTAATAGAATGCTAGACATGCAAAAAAGAAACAGCAAAAACAATCGATGGTGGATGGAATGAAAGCTGTTTCTCAAAAAGGCTTCCCTCCTCAAACTCATCTGTCCTGCTGCTTCTTCATTATAATTCCATTATTGTAATTTGCAATATAGATTTATCCTTTTACTGCGCCCGCCACCATTCCTTTTGTAATCTGATTGGATAAGAAGAAATAGATTAAAATGACGGGTAAGGCACCCATCACTAAAAATGCACCGATATTCCCATAGTTTACAGAATACTGACTAACGAATGTGTACACACCAAAGGGCAAGGTCTTCAATTTCTCGGAGGAAATGAAGGTGGCCGCTAAGATATACTCATTCCAAATGTTGATGAACGTTAGAATACATACAGTCATTACAGGTGGTACAGATACAGGAAGAATGATCGTGCGGAAGATCCGATATACGCTCGCCCCATCAATAAAGGCTGATTCTTCAATTTCATGCGGAATGCTCTTCATAAAGCCACTTAATATGAACACCGCTATTGGGGTTGAAAAAGCTACATAAGGCAATATGAGCGATAAGTGTGTATTCAGAATATGCATATTTTTGAAAATGATCATCAGCGGAAGCAAGGTGGCCTGCATGGGAATCATCATCCCCATTAAGAAGATCGTCATGACCAAGTTGCCGTAACGCCAACGGAACCGTGAGATCGCGTAAGCTACCATCGAGCTAAGCAGGATGACGAAGATCATCGTTACACCGGTAACCACTACACTGTTAGATAAATACTTTAAATAGCTACCGGACTTATAAGCCTCGCTATAGTTATGCCACTGAAATACTTTTGGAAATGAGAAAAAACTTCCTCCCAAAATCTCTTCATTGGTCTTCAAGGAATAGAGCATTAGCCATAGCAGAGGATATAGCTGGGTAACGACAGGAATCGCAAAGAGAAGATACACGAGTCCTTTTTTAAAATATAAGAACGTATTAGTTTCACGGAATACATTATTCTTATATTTCTCGCTTAAACGCTTACCGTCCTTGTAAGGACGCTTTGGGCGTTTATGCTTGACATTCCGCATGATCGCGCACTCCTTTGCTAACTGAATTTTTTCTCTAGCTTATTAAAGATAGTATTAATGCTAGCAGTAAACACAAGGCACAGTATGACCAAGAACGAAGCGATAGCACTACCATATCCATATTTAAAGGATAAGAAAGAACTATTGTACATATGTGTGGAAATAACATCTGTAGCATGAGCGGGTCCACCGGCTGTCATAACCATTACGAGATCAAAAGCCTGCAAAGATCCTATAAAAGCGAGTACGATAGATATTTTAAAGATTGGAATAATCAGCGGAAAAGTAATATATCGATCGGCTTTGAATCCGTCAGCCCCATCAATCTTTGCCGCTTCATACAGCTCATCCGGGATATTCTGAACACCGGTATATTGAATCAGCAAATGGTAGCCAAAATATTGCCAAAGAGATACTGCATAAAGCGCAAACATCGCAATTTTAGGTTCTGTGATCCAATTGTGAGTCCAGCTATCCAGCCCAAGAGAGATCAGGACGCCATTCAACATCCCGCCCATGGAGACAGGGTCATAGATCGTTTTCCAGAGCTGCCCAATGATAACCACCGACAAAATAACCGGCGTAAAGTAAATAGAAACTAAAGTGTTTCCTTTTCTCACGTACCGATTTAGCAGGATAGCCATCAACAAACAAAATGGAATTTCCACCATAGAAGCCACAGCATAGAGTAACGTTCTCTTTACAGATGGCCAAAACACTGGATCATGAAAAAACATCTCTTTGAAATTAGCAAGTCCAGCAAATGTTTTCGTAGTCGTAATTCCGTCCCATTGCAGCAATCCTGTATAAAAGGATACTAGGATAGGAGCAAACACCAAGCACACATACAAAAGCAGGCAAGGTAACACGAAGACAGCGATTGTGCGCGCTGGAACCTTTAGTACCTTCATTATTTCCGCCCCCTAGAATGTAAACACGATGCGAAGAAGCGTTTAAGCACCCTCGCATCGCGTTTTCAAAACCTTCTTATTTATTAGCTTCAAATGCGGTTTGATGTTCTTTAGCTACTTGAGCGGAATCCACTTTTTGAACAAAAAGATTTTGGATACTGCTCAGATGGACTTGTGCCGTAGCTGGGTTCATGGTGTTGTCAAAGGCCAAGTCGCCACCTTTAACCTGATTGAACAATCCTGAAATGTTGATCGCCAGATCAGAATATCCTGCGCCTTTCAGGTCCCCATCCACTTTTTGACCAATCCCTACAGCATTTTTAAGTTCAAATTGTTTTTTAGGAAGATTCAGTGTAAAGAAATTCAAGAAATCTTTCGTTTCTTGTAAATGCTCACTGTTCGCAGAAATCGCAAAGGCGCTACCTGGTGCGAGCATGAATTCATTTGGATCCCCTTTACCATTAACACTTGGGAATTGGAAGGCTCCTGCTTTACCAGCAACTGAGGATGCGTCAATTGCACCTGTTTCCCATGAACCGATAACCCACATAGCGGCTTTACCGGATTTGAAGATATTACCACCTGCATTAGCATCGATGGAAGTTGCTCCATCTGGGAATGCACCTGCTTGCACGAGGTCTTGGAAACGATCTACAGCTTCTATGAAAGCAGGATCTTCAAATGTTTTTTTGCCATCAAGTACATCTTGAAGGAAACCAGGTCCTCCATTGGTGCGAAGCAGGATATTCATGAACAAGAATGAACCCGTCCAGGAATCTTTTTCACCGATCGCGATTGGCGTAATGCCTTTTGCTTTCAAGGTTTTTACATCTTGGAGTAATTCATCGAATGTTTTAGGAGTGTCTGCGATTCCCGCTTGCTCGAAGAGTTCTTTATTATAGTAGACTACCTCGATGTTATTACCATCTGGCAGCGCATAAACATTACCATCGAAGCTGTAGTAATCAAGTAGACCGGATTGATAAGTGTCCTTCAGTCCATTTTGATCCAGCATGTCATTCAGAGGAGCAAACAGCTTTGCATCAACGAAAGGTTTCATTTGTGCAGCCGGGTTAACAATCGTAATATCAGGAATTTCTTTGGAAGCGGCTTGTGTTTTCAATTTAACCTTTTGCTGGTCCGTATTTAAAGTATCCAGTTCGATGTGAATGTTAGGGTTTTCTTTTTCATATTGGTCAACTAATTCATGAAGCATCTTATAAGAAGGTGTTGCTGGATCCGGGTAAATATTTTGAAAAGTAATCGTGACCTTCTTACCGCTTTCGGTTTTTGTAGTTCCGGCATCTGGAGCATTCGTAGCTGTATTCCCTTTCGACTCTGTAGCGCCTTTACTCTCGTTGTTGTTTGAATTTCCACACGCTGCCATACTTAAAACCAAAGCTGCTGATAACGCAATTGTTGAAGTTGCCTTCATTTTTTTGCTGACCATTGTTTGACGCCCCCTATTTTCGTTATAGGCTTATTATTGTACTGTTAAGCGCTTTCAACAAGGTGTCAAATTTAAGATATATGGTTTGTTTTTTCTAGAAAAATACAATATATGTCCGAACATAACGAAACACCCGCTAATTGGGGTGCTTCGATTAAAAGTAGCTTTCGATATTCTGTCTGGAAATTCGTTCAATCAGATGTTGTACCAAAATCGGTAATCTTAAGCTTTAGATCAAAGGTCACTGGAATCCGAGTAAATTCCTCGTCCCAATGATCCTTAATCTGTTTCCAGACATGAGGCCTTTCAATGCTAAACCAATCTCCGAATCCTGCTACATCCACTTTGTAAGTGGATTGCATTTTGTTGATAAGAGCATTGATTTGTTGGGTTAATTTTTCTTCGAATATCTTCTCTAGTTCTTTGAAATAATCAACTTCCGAGGAATGCGCATCAACATCCCAATTCTCAATTAGGCGTCCAGTGGACTCAATTGCAACATGAAATGATATCTTCTTATCATCGGTCTCTTTCAGCGTAATCTTACTCTTAACGGATTTAATCTCATAAGTAATCGACTCGTTCGACTGATCATATGCTTTGAGACTCCCTCCTCTTATATCCCCCTTGATCCAGGCAATACTCTCCACGTCATTTTGGTCGAGATTTCCGATCCAATGTCCTGTATCTCCCTTGATTATACCGGCTCCGGAAAATTTGACCTCACCATGTGCCTCTATAACGTTCTGCAACACAAAGCTTTGCTTGGAGTACATAAGCGCATCTAGATTCGATAGCGTTATGCCCTTCATAACTTTACTGGTTCTGAAATTGTTACGGACCATCTCCACCAGCCGGAAGGAAGGAATCTCCTCCTCAGTCGTCATAAGCGAATCGGACGCGAGCCCCTGGCTAAGAAATATGAGACAGCTGGGACGGATATCGTTATCTCGGAGTACAAAATCCATTAACTGTCTGATCTTCGCCTTTTGCACTAGATCCTCTGATATGACGATAACCTTAAGGTGATGGCCTATAATCGGACGGTTCTTGCGAATGGAGAACTGACGGAATATTTCAAGCAGAGAATCCCCTGTTTCTGAAATATTGTAAAAATGGGTTTTGGTTTTTTCGCCTTCTTTACCGGAGTTCCCGATTGTTCTTTCAGGCACAATTTGTACGGTTGCCGTAAGTTTATTATGCTTTGGGTAGCTCCCTCCACGCTCCTCAAATTCCCGTTCGAGCGTTCTAGGTTCCCCCTTATCAAGCGCCAATCCCGTAATAACACTCAGGTCTTCAATCTCTTTACTGCTCCAACAACCAGGCTGCGTAAGCAGAATCATGAATATTATTAGTAAGTGTATTACTCTCTGTCTAAACATTCTGCTTGAGTCCTTTCTTCCTGATCAGTAATACGATCGACAATAACAGTGGCAACAACATAAAAATCAGCACACCCATATAGCCAATCGATTCACCAAGACTGAAGACATCGTTGATGCGTTGAGGAATCATCGTGCAGATGAAAATTACAGGCATTAAGGCGAACATAACCGGATGGATCTTCAGATTAAACACTTGCGAAATTCCAAGTGACGCATTAAAGAAAAAACTGCAAAAATTGCAGAACATCTGCATCAGCCATATGACTAACAAAGGAAATTCAAATCGTTCAAAAAAGAATCCTGAAATTTCCAAGCTTCGTACCAAATCTATCGTAGGCCAGGTACTGGTGATTACAGAATTGATGGACAGACCTCCAATAACCATTACAACAGTTACCAAATACAGTACCAACGGGATACAGAATCCGACCATCATCCCTTTAACCGCTTCCTGCGGATGCTCCATAAAGGCCGTCATGATCATAACAACCTCACATCCAGTAAAGATCAGGATGCCCGACTTCATCCCCCGAATGACCGGCATCAGGCCTTCACTCATAAAAGGGCGTAAATGATGGATATCAAATATTCTGGAGCTTAAGATAAAACAAATAATCAGAATAAAGATACTGATCGGAAACACAATTTGAAACACACGGGCAATGGAATTAATCCCCCCATACACCAAATAGGTGCCTACCCAGATGAACGGCATCACAATCGCCCAAATTGGAGTCCCTTCCAGAAGAAAGAACAACGTTACTTCCGCCAGTACTCGGATTTCGAAGCCCGCAATCACAATAAAGTACAGAATCAACAAAGAACTCAGTACACCACCCGGAAGATTTCCAACAATTTTTTTAGAATACTGAAAGACAGTTTTACCTGGAAATTGCTGGCTAAGCTTCACCATAACCATTATCACTATAAACACGACAATACCACCCAGCACCACAGAAACCCAGGCATCAGGAGTCTGTACAGCCTTGACAAGATCTCTTGGCAAGGTCAAAATTCCGGCACCCAGCATTGAATTGGTCAATACTATGGCAGCTTGCGAGGTTGTGATCTTGTCATCCGTACGTTTGAACACTGTGGTCTCCCCCCTGCTCCTGCAAGAATACATTCTCTAGGATTTGCGATTTTTCTTCTGGGTCTTCAGCATCTCCGGTCTTCGCTTCATAATGGATAAAGGTGCACGGATAAATAAATCCTTCCAGTCACTTACCCGAAAGGGCGAGATAGGTGTGATGTAAGGCACCCCGAAGCTTGAAAGGCGAGTCAGATGACTGCAAATCAGCAGGAAGAACAGGATGGTTCCGTACATGCCCAGGACCGCTGCAAATAACATGCCTGCGAATCGTAAGATCCGGAGGGTAATTCCAGCACTGTACATCGGTATGGAAAACGAAGAGATCGCTGTCACTGCAACGACAATTACTAGAAATGGACTTACAATACCGGCCTGTACCGCGGCATCTCCAATGATCAGACCTCCGACAATTCCCATTGCCGGACCTATGGGCTTCGGCAGACGAATTCCAGCTTCACGTAAGATTTCAATGGAAATCTCCAGAATCAGTACTTCAATTAAAGCAGGAAAGGGTACACCTTGGCGTGCTTCAATTATGGAAATGGCCAGCTGAGTAGGAATTAGTCCCGGATGAAAGGAGATAAAGGAAATATAAAGCGCAGGGGCTAACAGAGCCAGAAATGATGCGCAAAACCGTAACACCCTTAAAAGGGTACCTGGAAACCAGCGCTCATAGTAATCCTCGGGAGACTGTAAAAGCATACTGAACGTCACTGGAACAATGAGTGCAAACGGTGTGCCGTCCAGCAAAATTGCAATTCTCCCCTCTAATAAAGAGGCAATCACTCGATCGGGTCTTTCCGTATTCTGTGTTTGCTGAAACGGACTTAAATAATCATCCTCGATTAACTGCTCCACATAGCCAGATTCCAGAATGAAATCCATATCAATTTTGGAGATCCGTTCATTCACTTCCTGTAGCAGATCAGGATTTACAATGTTTTTCATATAAGCGATAACTAGACTCTTCTTGATTTCGCTACCTACTTCAACCATTTTCATTTCCAGATTCTTATTAAGACCTTGGCGCCGTAGCATAGAGGTATTCTCACTGAGCACTTCGGTAAAGCCAATCCGGGGTCCCCGCAGTAAAGCTTCCGAGGTTGGCTCAGTTATTGCGCGCACTGCTCCATGTGGAAAGCCCACCAGAAGCATCTCATGCATGCCTTCGACAATCAGTGCAGTGTATCCAAACAGGACAGACTCCTGCAGATGGTCTAAATCTCTAGCATCACTAAGCTGAGCCAGCGGGAGCATATTCTGTTTCATATAGGTGTATATTCCTTCCGAAGCTTGCATTTCACCGGCAAACATCAGATTTTGCAACACCTGTTGATTGATTAGCTCTTCATCCTGCATGCCCTCCACATAGACCAATGCGGCACGTGCCTGAATACCTTTGACTGAAAATTCACGAAAATGCACATCACTATTCCCCCCCAAGGCCGTTCTTATCGCCGCTAGGTCGGTATCATAATCTTGCGTAAACACTGTAGACGCACCCTGCTGCTGTTTTACTCCCTCATTGTCTGCCTTCTTATGTTCCTCCTGAGAGTCAGCTCCTGACTCCTTGGAACGTCCGCTTCCAACATAAAAATACAAATGCTTGTAAAGGTAATATAACCCTATGGGAAAGAGCAGCGTGATGGCTGCCTGCATAAAAACTGTCCAATCTGGAATATAAGAGACTATTTTAGACCACATCGTTATCATCCTTTAATAGGAATCTTCTAGATACTATTCTCTGCCTGCCCTGTTTTTATACAACTTATGGAATAGGAGGAAAGTCTAGATCGGCACAAGGAGATACACGTTGCTGTGCGTCCGAACATAAAGAGACGCCCGCATAAGCGGGCGTCTCGATTAAAAATATTTAAGATAGTTACTGTGGTTGCCGCCATTGTTTTAGTACTTCTAGCAGCCCTGGAACATCTAATCCATCCAAAGAAAAAGCTTTGCGCAGCAGCTCATGCGGGATGAACTCGTCATACTTTCCGAGGTAGGGTGCTTCATCTGGAGATAACAATGTTAAAGGATCAACGGCAGCCATACTCTCAGCGATGATCTCCGCTTCCAGCGTTTCTGCATCTGTTTTGCCTGCAACCACCATATAATAAGGTTCCATCGGCACGATAGATCGAAGTCCCTGTGAGCTCTTCAAATTGTTTTTGAGAAGGCGCTCTAGTGTACGGAATTGCCGACTACCCGCCCACGGTAAGATAAACATCGAATCTCCACCTGCCGGCATAACGGAACGTTCAAGCATTCCACTTTCCTTCGCTAAACGACGAGCTCGTTCAAGCCGCGCAGCCGCACTCGGAGCAAGATACGGATACAAGGATGTTGCGCCTAACACTTCACGTATTTTGGTCATAATTCGTGTATGCACATCCCCGCCCGCTCCAAGCCACAACGTATCCACTTTACCGCGTGAGGTTTTTACATAAACAGCTTTATGTCGATTATCGACCTCTTCTACCTTCCAGAGCTTCCCTGCCAGAGTAAAGCAGTAACCCGGTGGTGGTACTGTTGTGATCGAACCGATCTCTTCAGTCCCGTTATAGACAACATGCTCTTCATCGTCTTTGAAGACTGCGTAGAAGCGGAAGTTGTTCACGATCTTCTCCCCCGCCATCCCAATAATCAAGCTGCCTTCATCCATCCTCTCGATTTGTCCCATGCCCAGCATATAAGTCATGAAGGTATCGTAGTCCGCAGGATCAATACTATTGAAGGAAGGTAAGCTTAGTACAGCCTCCTTTAAATCCTCCGGCTCCGCCTCCCCCATACTCTTCAATATGCTCATCGTCTGATGGTATAACAGCCCTACTGGCAGCTGGCGCACCACCAGTGGTTCAACCCACTTCTCGCGCACATATAGCTCAATAACCGCAATCGCTCGAAGCAGCGTCCAAGGCATCCGTGCCGGAAGCTGCGCTTCCTCATCCTCTTCCTCGGGCGTGACAAAGATCATCTCGGATGCGGCGTCACCGCGCCTGCCCGATCGGCCGAGTCGCTGCACAAAGCTTGCGCAGCTATAAGGAGCGCCGACCTGGAGCACCCGCTCCAGCTCTCCTAGATCAATGCCCAGCTCCAGCGTCAAAGTTGCTGCCGCAACTGCAGGTCCGGAGCCTTGCCGCAGCGCGGCTTCCGTCTCTTCGCGGAGCATCGCGGAGATGCTGCCATGGTGAACGTGAAAAACATCCCGTTCCCCACGCTTCGCGGCCGTTCTCCGCAGCTCAAGGGTTGCCGTCTCCGCATCCGAGCGGCTATTCGTGAAGATCAACGCTTTCTTAAGATGCGTATGATCATAAATGAAATCGTAATAAGACTGCTTCGCGCGTTCTAAATGCTCCGCCTGCACTTCATCCCGTGCATCCGGGAAAGAGAAATGCTCCACACTTAAACGGAGCTTACGCCCGCCCTGTGGAGCGGACACCTCTACGCTCTCCCGCGTCCCTGCCGCCAGCCACTCCGTCACCGAAGCATAGTCACTAAGCGTAGCCGATAGACCGATTCTACGCGGATGACATCCCGCCATTCGTGAGATTCTTGCCAGCTGACTCAGGACCTGAATTCCCCGATCAGCACCCATAAAGGCATGCACCTCGTCAATGACAATATATCGGAGATCATGGAACAGTGCCGGGATAGCATTCGGACGGTTCATCAATAGTCCTTCAAGCGATTCAGGGGTAATCTGTAGCACGCCGGAAGGATTCTGCACCAGCTTCGTCTTATCGGCTTGCGGAACATCCCCATGCCAGTGCCATACCGGAATATTGCCTTCACGGAGCAAATCGTTCAGCCGTGTAAATTGATCGTTAATCAATGCTTTCAGAGGAGCGATATAGAGAATACCAACCGAACCGGAAGGACGTTCATACAGCTCAGTAAGCGCTGGAAAAAAAGCCGCCTCTGTCTTACCTGAAGCTGTACCCGAAGCAATCAGTAAGTGATGCGGCGTTTCAAACAGTACACGACAGGCATCCACCTGCGCCTCACGCAAAGTTTCCCAACGGTTCTTATAGATAAACTCTTTAATAAAGGGAGCCAGCCTATAAAACGGATTATCACTCATAATTCAAACTCCGCGAGGAATCCATCTAACTCATTTTGTTCAGTATCGGCAGGTTTAGAGGTTCGTTCGCCCACTAGCTTCTCGAAAGAGATCTCCGGATGCTGGTGTAAGGTGTGAAGTAGATCCATGAAATCACGCACCACTTCACGCGGAGTCAGGAGCTCGTCTGCCCCTAATCTGCCCACAGCTTCTTCCATAAAATGAACCAATTGTTCCTGTTTTAACTGTGCTTCGTAACCATAATGAAGGGCATGGATATCTCTAAGCTTTTGCAAAAGGATCAAAATTTCTTCATGTGAGAGCATGTCCAGTGCAATAATAGGCCCAGTATAATTGTTCAGACCTGCTGCGCCGTATCTTCCTGCAACTAATCTTGAACGCAGCGCTTCATAACTAAATAATCCACGCCGTCCATCCTCCACAAATTGCGGAGTCCCCCCTATAAAAATCCCTAAGCTTTCTGCCTTGCCCTGCATCGTATCGTTGAACATCGTAAGCAGCTTTTCATAGTTACTCTGACGTGAGATACTGTTCGTGATTTTGTAGAGATTGACACCTTCGTCTATGAACAGCAGCAGTCCCTTATAACCGATAGCAGAAGTGAATTCCGCCCACAGCTTCATATAATCATACCAATTATCATCATCAATAATCACGCCAACACCAAGTGCTTTTCGTGCTTCCGTTCGAGTAGCGAATTCACCTCTTAACCAGCGAAGGGAATCCTGCTTCAATTCATCGTCAGCGAGCTTATGGGCATTCCAATAAGAAGCCAGCACTTTGGCAAAATCAAATCCATGCACCAAACCGCGCATTTCGGAGGCTACAGCATAGATTCGTTTCTCTACCTCGTCTCCAAGCTGAGGGTGATCAGGGCCATATTCATTCTCTTGCATCACAGACTGCTGAAGCGTAATGATCCATTTTTGCAAAATAATCTCCAGAGCGCCTCCATCTGGACGCGTCCGGGTAGACAAATGACTCATCAGCTCTCGATATGTAGCAAGACCTTGTCCTTTCGTTCCCACTAATCTTCGTTCAGGGGATAGATCCGCATCGGCTACTACAAAATCCCGATCCATCGCATAATTACGGATCATCTGCAAAAGAAAGCTTTTGCCGCTACCGAATTTGCCGGTAATCAGCTTAAAAGCAGCTCCACCCTCCGCAATATTATCCATATCTCTCAATATCGCTTCAATCTCTGGCCGGCGGCCAACGGCTATATGCTCTAGTCCGATACGCGGAACCACACCGGCTGTCAGTGAGTTGACTAGCGCTGTCGTCATGCGTTTGGGTATTTTTAAACCATTCATCCAAAGTTCACCCCATTAAATATTAAGCAGATAAATTTTATAATCTTCTGCAATTTCTTCGCCATCTATAATCAAATCACCAAGAATATCCATTGCGATATCATTGATCTCATCAATCAAGAGCTCTGACATCGTACCATTTGCAGCCGCTAGCTTTTGTATGGTTTGTGTTCCATCCTCGTTCATAAGCGTAATCAGAGCTTCGTGTTGGAGTGGACTTAAAGCATTAGAGAACTGCTCCCACTCCGTATCTACGTTAGCAGATTGAATTTCTTCTATAGTTAATTCAGGCTCAAGAGACTGAAGCGGTACAATGATTTCATCTTCAATATCTTCAAATTCTTCTTTTTCTACTACTTCTTCAAGCTCGGATTCCTCATTAGTAATCTCAAAACCGCTAGCCTCAAGTTCTTCCAGCTCATTCATTTCATCAACCGTAAGCATGGTTCGTACAATCTCGGAATCACTCTGCAGCCTTTCAAGCTTCTCACGATCAATAACTACTGCCGGCCCCTTATCTTCCTGTTTCTCTTTCTCAAATTCCCGCTTCAGAAAACGAGTGATAAGGTCATCCATATCCGCATCCACATTAACCCCTTTGAGCCGTCCTCGATACCCCAGCAGTTCCCGTAATTTATTCTCAGTTAAACGGAATAGCCTTGTAATCAAACTGCGAAGCGGTGGAGATTTACTGATACGCACAACCGGTATAAGTACTGAATAGCCATATAGCGAAATATCATATACGGCGCTACGAAATAAATAACGCTCCCGCATTACTGAGGGGCCTGGTGGGAACATTTCAACCAAATTCGAGCCATGTTTCCGACTGACATAAGCGTTGATTAATGCCACTACCTGTGGAATATATCGTTCGAGGGCTTCTTTACCTTCCCCCATATAAAACTTCGATTTACTAATATCGTAGTCCGACATTGCTGTTAATACCGTAAAGGTTAACTGCTCAGGAGCTACAGTAAGACATCTCTCTAACTCTAGCTCTGCCAAATCTCCGGCAAGACCGCGTGAACGAGCAACGATTAAAGATAGAGGCACATCCAAATGATGAACAAACGAGAAGTCTGCGATCCAACCACCCAAATATTGATCCAGACGTTTATAATTTTCACGATAAGCTTCCCAGATTTGACTGAGCTGCTTATAGCCATCATAAGGATCTTGCCAACCTACACCATTAATAAGCTCATACACGTGCAGAAAAATATATGAAAGATCCGTTTTCGGATATCTACCCTGTCTAACTTCATTGCGCCAATAAAAATACCATCTACTTTGCGTGCCCGTCATATGACCATACGTTGGCCAGTAACTCTTAAAAGGAATAAATAGCGCCGAATCCTCGGTTCTATGTTCCAACTCCTTCGCTCTAGCTACAAACTGACCTTCGGTGGTTGTCACAGGCTCCGGCGTGTCGGTCTCCAGATCCCAAAGCTGAAGCTGTAAAGAAGGTTCAGACGATGCTTTAGGCTTTCCTACATTTGCAGTAGATAACTTTGGCAGCGCTGGTTCTGATGAATTTCGCGGGGGAATAGGAACATTTTGTTCCGTACTTTCCCAGACTAATTCCGTGAAATGAGGCTGATTCCTATCCTTACTCATGTTCGATCGCTCCGTTCTTATAAAAGAAGGACGAATGCAAGCATAACGCCTTCTTTGCGGGGGCCCTAAATATATAGTAGTTTCTAATGTTAAAAAAAACGGCCCTGTTCACAACTGTGAAGGAACCGTTTTGTTCTTATTAAATTTTAGCATTGTTGGTAGATTAACATCAAGTATGTAATGAAGAATTATCCTTTACAGGAGCTCCGTTCCCTTTGTCTCTTTTCCTAGGAAGAGCACCGCTAACGCACCGATAATAATCGTTACAAAAAATAACATGAAGATCGAGCCAATCGCTATAGATTTACCTACCAGCACCCCTACTAACAAAGGAGCGATGATGCCGCCAATCCGGCCAAAGGAAGTCGCTAAACCAGCGCCTGTTGAACGAATAGTTGTTGGGTACAACTCTGGTGTATAAGCGTACATACCACCCCATGCTCCGAGATTAAAGAATGATAAGCAGATTCCAGCAGCCATCAGCATGCCTTCTGTAGTTGCATTTCCGAACCATGCCGCACTAACGGCAGTGAACAGCATATAGATGACCAGGACAAACTTACGTCCGAACTTTTCGATGAAGTAAGCGGCAGTAAAGTAACCCGGCAGCTGAGCTAGCGTCATGATAAGCACGTATTCGAAGCTTTTAACCAAGCTGAAGCCTTTAAGTACCATAACTGTAGGTAGCCATAGAAACATCCCATAATACGAGAACACTACAGTAAACCATAAAATCCACAGCATAATCGTAGAACGACGATACTCTGGTGACCATACTGTTGTGATACGTTTTTTCAAGGACACAGGCGCCTTCTTGATCTCAGCAAACTTCGGTGAATCGTCTATAGCGCGTCTTAAGTATAGAGCGTATAGAGCGGGAACAGCACCAATACCGAATGCTACACGCCAGCCATAATCAGGAATAACAAAGAATGCAATTAAAGCGGAAGCGATCCATCCAACCGCCCAAAAGCTCTCTAGTAGCACAACCGCACGGCCTCTCTCACGGGCAGGCATACTTTCAGACACTAATGTTGAGGCGACGGGCAGTTCCCCACCTAGTCCAAATCCAGCGATAAATCTAAGTACACAGAGTATTCCGAAGCCTGTTGCAAAAGCCGATAACCCACTCGCAGCCGAGAAAATTAGGAGTGTCCATAGAAGTATCGGTTTACGTCCAAAACGATCGGCTAATATCCCTGCTGCCGCAGCACCCACAGCCATGCCCACGGAGTTAATACTTGTCAATATACCTATCTGCTCCGGTCCCAGATTCCAATCCTTGGCTAAAGCCGCTACAACAAAAGAAATCATCCCGACGTCCATCGCGTCGAACATCCAGCTTAAGCCTGCACTGAAGAGTAATTTCCTTTGCTTCGGATTCCGCAGCAGTGTCATTTGATTCACTTCTAAGCCCCCTTATATCCAACATATATCTTATGAAACTTACTTTTGATTGTTTCACTTATACATATTAAAATTGAAGCGTTCAAAAATCAAGAAATAAAGCTGCATTAAAGTATTGTCTGGCAAGCGATTGAAAATAACAGGTCTGAACAGCTATCGTGGCTATCAGAAGTATGTTGCGGACAGACTCTCTCTGAGATCTCGTAAGATGCGTCAGCCGATTGATCACACGATCTGTGGAACTTCTAAGCAGGGAATCTTCTTTCCAGGAGAACTCCTTGTGTAAAAGTTGATCTACTTTACATTGGGTTTGTATAGTTGGATTGCTCTTGATCTCTTCAAACAGTCCAGCATATGCGTAATACAGCCTTGTCGGTTCTATAAGATCATTATCGTCTCGATCTGGCTTTAAGAACATTAATCGGAATAGCTGACGAATACTTTCGAAATTTAGGGCCGATTTGAGATCATCGATCATAAACAGAAGTGCTGCCTGATTAACTGAATACTTCTTTCCTTCTCTTGGAGAACCGAGATACTCCTTAAAATCACGCTTCACCCAATTTTGCATAGTAGTCACAGTCAAAGTGGAATACTCTATTAGATGGCCTAATGAAGCAATTTCACCGAGTGAAAAGCCTTTTACATCATGCCCCTTAATGATCTTTTGAAAAATGGGTGGAACATCTGTAGATAAAAAAGCGGGTAACGAAGTCCCCTTTTGTACTTCATCAAGATGAAATTTAGTCCATGCCTCTTGGAGGATATTCAGCGGTTTCCGGTCTGATAATCCGGTCAATGAGAGCAGAAGACTGGACATCTCCACACGAGTCAATGCAAATGATTCCATATCTGTTTCCCTCCACCATTTGATATTTCTCTGAAAAGTTCGTAGAATAGTTCATAAGAACTCATAATATGAGTATAACCTATTTTAGGAACGAAAGGGATGGTAAAGATTATATGGGTATAGGACTTAGTTTGACGTTGGTGGCTATTTTGATTATTTTAACCGCTTTTTTTGTAGCAACGGAATTTGCATTGGTGAGACTTAGAGGTAGTCAGATCAGTCAGATGGTGATCGAGGGAAAGAAGAACGCGCTAGCTGTACAACGAGTGTCTGCTAATCTTGACGGATACTTATCTGCTTGTCAGCTCGGGATTACAATCACTGCACTGGGTATTGGTGCACTGGCAGAGCCAGCGTTTGAGCAGTTGCTCCTTCCGGTATTCGACTGGGCTAATATTAGTCCAAGTGTGAGTCACCCTCTTGCGTTCTTATTCGCATTCGTCATTGCAACATTCCTACACGTCGTTGTCGGGGAACTTGCTCCGAAGACAGTAGCTATAAACATTCCGGAAAAAATCGGTCAAATTACATCACCGCTGATTATTTGGTTCTACAGAATTTTGTACCCACTCATTTGGTTTATGAATGGTTCCGCAAATCTGCTTGTTCGCCTTTTCGGGATGAAGCCTGCCAGTGAGCATGGAGACGCTCATAGTGAAGATGAGATTCGTTTGATCTTATCCGAAAGCTATGAAAGTGGAAAAATCAATAAAGCTGAATATGGCTATGTCAACCGTATCTTTACTTTTGACGAAATGTTGGCCAAAGAAATCATGGTTCCACGAACGGATATGGTATGTCTTTTCACCAATCATTCATTGAAAGAAAATTTCGAGATTATTCGTAAGGAACAATATACTCGCTTCCCGGTTGCAGAAGGTAGCAAGGATAATATCATCGGAATGATTAATACGAAACAGCTTTATTTGCAATATGACAATAACCCTGATTTTGATTTCAAAGGCTTGATTCAGCCAGTCCTAACCGTATCTGAGGTAACACCTGTTAAGAACCTTTTAACACGTATGCAGTTGGAGCGGGTGCATATCGCCCTGCTGCTTGATGAATATGGTGGAACGTCTGGACTCATCACGATTGAAGATATTTTGGAAGAAATCGTTGGTGAAATTCGAGATGAATTTGACGGTGATGAGCGCAGAGAAATTGAGAAACTAAGCGATACAAATTATCTGTTCGATGGTAAGGTATCTTTAATTGAGGTCAAGGAGCTTACCGGTCTTGATTTCGAACATGAGGAAGTGACAACGATTGGAGGCTGGTTATACAGTCATATCCCAGATCCGGCCGTTGGCAAAAGCATTGTACATGACAACGTAACCTTAATCATTCGTGAAATGAACAGATACCGTGTACGCAAGGTTGAGGTCATCATTGAGACCACTGGTGATACTGAATCGTCAGAGCTTGAGAATTCATAAGCTTTTAATCATAAAAAAAAGGATAGAGTTATCAGATTAAATCTGATCCTCTATCCTTTTTTCTTTTATCAAAATCTTACTCATGTAATATTCATCTACCCATTGGCCATCAATTACATGTGATTTTCTTTTCGTCCCTTCGATCTCAAACCCATTTTTGATATATAGCGACATAGCTAGCTCATTATGGGTCATAACTGTTAGCTCTAACCGAACAATTTCAGTATTCTTAGCCCATGCATCCAGTTCTTTGAATAGCCCTGTACCGATCCCCTGACCTTGATACTGTCTTAGAATGCCAATGACTATGTACGCACTATGACGATTGCGTCTAACACTTCCACCTCTAACCGATATATAACCTATCAAATGGTTATCAACCTCTGCCCCAATAAGGATTGAAGTATCTGCTGAAGCGAAGGTTTCGAGCATCTCTTTGACCTGATTTAGACTGGATTGTCGTTCATCCGGCTCTAATAACATAAATTTGGATTCCTGATCCAACTGATGCTGTAAACGAAGTAATGCTTCTGCATCATTTGGAATCAGCTTTCTTGATGTAATGACCATATCTTACTCCTCCGAGCTGCAAGGTTCTTAACAACGACAGACCATAATAACATTACCGTCAGGATCTTTAAAATTAAACCAATGGTCATGCTCGATATCCGTAAGAATCTCTCCGCCATTTGCTTTCACATAATCATAAGCAGCATCAATATCTTCGGTATTTAGATGAAAAGAGGGGATATTAAGAACGGACTCAGAAGTGTAAATTTTGCTGTCTAATACGATTTCTGGTCCTTGCATGGGGATCACGTATAGATGCCCGAATAATACTTCACCATCCAAAGGCAAACCAAGCAATTGGCAATACCATTCTTTGGATTTCTCAATATCCTTTACCGGAATAAAAACTGCACCAATCTGATTCAGAATCGGACTTACCACCATTAAGAAAGCCTCCTCTTTAAAGTTGCAGAATAGGGTGTTATTCTAGAATAATTCGATAAAATATGTCAATTACCTCCCTCCACTTAGGGAAGGTCTGGCAAGTTATGTTATAATTTTGTGTGCACTACTCTAATTTCACGTATGACAGGAGAATTGAATTGGCTAATCTGAACTTCGGTGGATTGAAATTAACTCCACCAAAAGTCTTATCACTAGGATTTGTAATACTTATCACTGCCGGAACTTTTTTACTTAGTTTGCCGGTCGCCTCAGTAGAAGGGCATATTTCTTTTATTGATGCATTATTTATGGCTACATCGGCAACCTGTGTTACAGGTCTGGCAGTCATTGATACGGGCACACAGTTGACTACTTTTGGACAAGTTGTTCTACTCGTATTATTTCAATTTGGGGGATTGGGTTTTATTACGATGGCCACCTTGATTACTTTGGTCCTTAATAAACGCATATCCTTTAAAGAGCGAATTCTTATGCAAGAATCTATGAACCAGAATTCCATGCAAGGTATTGTCCAGTTGATCCGCAGAGTCCTGATCTATTCCCTTGTTATTCAGCTCACAGGTGCCATCATGTTTGCTGGTAGGTTTATGATGGATATGTCTTTCGGGAAAGCTGTATATTATGGAATTTTTCACAGCATATCTATTTTTAATAATGCAGGCTTTGATTTATTCGGTGACATTCATGGGCCCTTTAGTGGACTTACTCGTTTTGTAAATGATCCTATAGTGAATTTCACCTCAATGATCCTCATCTTTCTTGGAGGGGTCGGTTTTATCGTCCTATCTGATGTTTTTGACTTTCCAAAACGCAAAAAGCTTACTCTACATTCTAAGGTTGTTCTTTCGACCTCTATGATATTGATTGTCATTGGGGCTGCTCTATTTTTCTTACTAGAATTTAATTCTACGCTGAAGCCCTTGAGTGCAGGTGGAAAGATGATGGCTACATTTTTACAAGCGATAACACCACGTTCAGGTGGCGTCACTACAATTGAAATTCCACTGATGCGGGAATCAACGCAATTTCTAATGATTCTGCTAATGTTCATAGGGGCTGCGCCTGGATCTACTGGTGGGGGAATTAAGATTACTACGTTCGCTGTTCTAGTGGCTGCGGTTTCTGCAAGACTAAGGGGTAAAGAGGATATTGTAATGTTTCGTCATCGGATTGCCAAAGAAAATGTCTATAGAGCCGTGACGATGACATTGATGTCTCTAATGTTAGTGGTCATTGCTACGATGTTGTTATCTGTGACAGAAAAGGCTGACTTTCTTGCTGTACTCTTTGAATCCGTATCTGCATTCGGGACTTCTGGTCTCTCCATGGGACTTACTCCAGAATTGACTACGGCGGGTAAAGTACTCATTATTTTTCTAATGTTTCTGGGTCGGACAGGTCCGCTTACTCTAGCTTATGCACTCAAACCTAAGGGTAGTAAGGAACTTTACAGATATCCTGAAGGTAAGATTACAATCGGATAAGGCGAGATGTAACCAGCGGCAATGAATATTGCCGCTGGTAATCAATCAACACTTGTATGTTTTACTCTTCAACGATCTCTTGTTTATCTAGTGCGGCATCAAGCAATTGATTGTATACATCGTCATCATTTTCAAGTAGCGCGTCAGTTTCTAAGAACTGCTCTTCACTTCCAGGCTCACCAGCAAAGCTTAGGCTGTAATCCCATTCCGTTCCTCTTGTACTGAAAAAAGTAATCTCATATGGAGCCTTATGGTTTTCGAGAGTAAATATCGTCCTCCCTACATAGCTTTTATCCTCTTTACGGCTCATTTCAGCACTTACGATCTCTAAATTCATCCGCTAATCTTCCTTCCATTCATCAAATCATTTCCCCTTTCAGTATAGCATTGAAATGAATGTAATTCCTCAATTTACACTGTAAATTCCATGTAATTGACTTTTTTCATCCGGCGGTTAATAATTTAGTACAATACTTGTAAAGTACCAAACTATTAGTAATTGGAGGAAATATCGATGACTGATTTCGAGGCAAAGCTTAGTAAATATGCAGATTTAGCTGTGCAAATTGGGGTTAACGTTCAACCAGGGCAAATTCTGGTGGTGAATGCACCTATTCTTGCAGCTGATTTCGTTCGTATGATTACCGCCAAGGCATATGCGATTGGAGCAAGCTTGGTGAAGGTGAACTGGAGTGATGCAAGCATTACACGCCAGCAGTTTGAACATGCTGCACCAGAAGTGTTCACTGAGCCTCCTACTTGGTACGCAGGTGAAATGACCGAACTCGCCGAGAAGGGCGCGGCTATTCTTAACGTGATCGCGGAAGATCCTGATGCACTTAAAGGTATTGATCCTGTACGCATTTCAAATTATCAAAAAGTACGGGGAGCCGCACTCACCAAATATCGTGAAATGCAAATGTCCGACAAAGTTAGCTGGAGTATTGTTGCCGTACCTTGTCAGGCTTGGGCGGATAAAGTATTCCCGGATGTTCCAGCTGAAGAACGTGTAAGTAAGCTATGGGAAGCTATTTTCCACACCGTACGTCTTGATCGTGAAGATCCAGTAGCTGCATGGCAAGAACATCTCGACACCTTAGATCAAAAAGCAAATGTACTCAACGCAAAAAAATATAAGAAACTGCATTACATAGCACCTGGTACGGACCTAAGCATCGAGCTTCCAGAAGGTCATATTTGGGCACAAGGTGACAGCATTAATGCGAAAGGTCATTCTTTTGTAGCCAATATGCCTACCGAGGAAGTATTTACCGCTCCTCTAAAGACTGGTGTAAATGGCACCGTACGAAGCACCAAACCTCTTAGCCATGGCGGCAACATTATCGATGGATTCTCTATTACTTTTGAGAACGGACGAATTGTTAGTGTTAGTGCAGAGCAAGGACAAGAAGCACTAGAGCACCTCATTAGTATGGATGAAGGAGCAAAATACCTAGGTGAAGTTGCATTAGTTCCACATAAGTCCCCTATCTCAGAGTCCAATATTCTTTATTACAATACCTTGTTTGATGAGAATGCATCCAATCACCTAGCTATAGGTATGGCTTATGCTTTCTGTTTAGAAGGCGGTAAAGATATGACTCCGGATGAACTGATTGCACATGGATTGAATAATAGCGTTACCCATGTGGATTTCATGATCGGTTCTGCGGAGATGAATATTTACGGAATTACTGCTGATGGAACAGAAGAACCTGTATTCCTTAATGGAAACTGGGCGTTCTAATAACTGTAAATATGAAATAAAGACTAGAGATATTGAAAGGAGTAGAAACTATGTTGGATTTCAAGCAAAAACTGGAGAATTATGCATTGCTGGCAGTGAAGATTGGGGTTAATATCCAACCTGGACAGACCCTTGTTGTAAATGCTGACATCGTTTCCGCAGAACTAGTGCGTCTTGTAGTACGTAAAGCTTATGAAGCGGGTGCGAAGCTAGTCAAGGTTAATTATAGTGATGAGGTTGTTACACGTGCTCGTTATGACCTCGCTCCATCCGATTCCTTTTTGGAACCGCCACAATGGCAAGCAGATGAATTGGAAGACCTGGCTAAAAAAGGTGCAGCATTTCTATCGATAACTTCAACGAATCCCGATCTATTGAGCGGTGTTGAGTCAGGAAGAATTGCGGATAATCAGCGGATCTCTGGACAGACATTAGCTCCATATCGTGAGTTGTTAATGGGGAATCACGTAAGCTGGAGTATTGTAGCATTCCCATCAGCATCGTGGGCAGCAAAGGTATTCCCTGATGCATCACCTGATCAGCAGATTGATTTGCTATGGGATGCTATCTTTAAAGCTACACGTGCGGATCAAGCTGACCCTATTCAAGCATGGAGTCAACATTTAGATGGCCTGAAGGCACGTTGTACTGCTTTGAATGATAATAAGTTCCGCAAGCTGCACTATACAGGACATGGAACCGATTTGACGATTGAGCTACCAGAAGGGCATATTTGGTGTCAAGCAGGAGCTGTCAATGGCAAAGGAGTCCCTTTCCTAGCCAATATCCCTACAGAAGAAGTATTTACTGCCCCACTGAAGTCTGGTGTGAATGGTAAGGTAAGCAGCACTAAGCCGCTTAGCTATGGGGGTAATCTTATTGACAATTTCACCCTCACCTTTGAGAACGGCAAAGTAACGGATTTCACCGCTGAAAAAGGTTCAGAAACGCTAGCTTCCCTTATCACGTTAGATGAAGGCTCTGCTTATCTTGGAGAAGTAGCTTTGGTGCCTTTCCACTCCCCGATCTCCGAGAGCGGAATTCTATATTACACCACATTATATGATGAGAATGCCTCCTGCCATTTGGCGTTAGGTGCAGCATATGCCTTTACCCTTCAAGAGGGTACGACAATGACCAAAGAACAATTGCAGGAAAAAGGAATGAACCAAAGCCATACACATGTTGATTTTATGATGGGTTCACCTGAAATGAGCATTGATGGTATTAAGGATGATGGAACAACCGTACCTATCTTCCGTGATGGAGATTGGGCTTAAATTGTTCGCTTATATTATTGAATAAATAAAATGCCAAACAACCTGCTTGGTTCCTCTTCCGAGGACAAAAGCAGGTTGTTTTTTATTGTATACTAGATATCCAGAAAATAAATAGTCCAAATTTGAATAAAAGTTCAATATTTGTTCACACTATTGTTGATTTCCGTTCACAAATATGTCACAATACAGTTAAGGATCTAATTTCCAAGGAGGGGATTATCATGTTGAGAGACCCAATATCCAATGAAATTGACAGCGTTGAAGAAGAACAGCTCGAAATTCAAGCACCGGTGGATTCAAGAATTGTTGCATCTAATGCAATCAAATATACCGCCTATGTTATGCTGTTTTTCGGATTCTTGTATTTCCTGATTGCTTACTTGGCACCTATGTTGGAACAATAATGTGATGGATATGATTTTATTAGAAAACGCTTACGGTTAATCACTCTCATGGGAGTAGTGATTAACCGTTTTTATTTCCATGAGAATGCTTTGTTCGTCCAGGCTATTGCTGTAGGCGACCATATGCCATTCATTTTGGAATGTAGCCAAGCTATTGCCTCTTCTCTATCGCCTTCAAATGAGGAAAGACCGTTATCTTCCATCCAGTGGCTTACAGTCTCAAACGAGGTACTGCTCCAGCCATTTTTCTCACCTTCTGCATTTTGGCGTTCTTTTACACCTGAAATAACGATGTCCAGCGATGCCTGAAGCTCCGTAACCGCATTATCAAAAGCCGTCTTCTTTTCTTTAGCCTTCATATCAGCTTCAACACGAAGTATACGCGTATCAATCCCTTGATGTTCACGGATAATTTGTAGTAAAGTCACTGCTTCTCTGCTGGCCAATCCGTCATTATAACGTTCTTCTATAGATTTAGTACTACCTACAGCTGCCACAAATGCTGGAAACCACTCCCTAGAAACCAAGATAGCTTTCTTCTTAACAAATTTACCGTATCCAGCCAGGCCTTCACCAGGAAACCTTACACGCCATGACCATGGATCTAGCTCTGAACCCGTATGCCAATTCTCCGCTTTCGTTAATCCATTTAAAGATGGGTGCTCAGGAATCAGAGTGGCAAGCGGCAAAATCCCAATCTTGGTAACGATTTCTGCAGTTTCCTCAAAGGTGATAACACTTTCCTCTTCATATCCCTTATACATCACAACATCATCTCCTATGTACTCCACTATTTAGACTTCATATTTCCGATCCCAGCAATATATGTACTGATGAGCCGAGATAGGCTTACATTCGTATCAAGCGCCATTCCAAAACCGCCCTTTTGTTCCAAAGAGGCAAAGCCATGCAGAATACTTCGTAACCCGCGTACTGCATGAATTTCTCCTTCCTCACCCAATTGATAATCCTTCATCACATGAATGATAAGCTTCAAAATATGATCACTTACCGTTTCCAGCTCCGTATTTGCCTGTTCAGGGGCTCGCAACGTTGTCTCGTATAATCCAGGTCTGCTTCTAGCAAAGTCCACATACGCTCGCCCCATCGCCTGTACAGCGGCGTCTCCACTAAAGCCTTTAGCTGCGTTGCTCATTGCATTGGAAAGCTCCCCTAGTCCATAAATTGCAAGTTGTGTGCGCAATTCCTGTAGCCCGTTAATGTGATTGTATAAAGACGGAGAACGAACACCTAATTTGTTAGCCAATGCGGCTAAGGTTACGGCCTCTATCCCTTCATGATCGGCGATTTCTGCTGCTGCAATAACTAGCGTACGACGATCTAATCCTGCTCTAGGTGACATTTTAATTACTCCTATCTTGAATCATTTGTACTTTATGAATAGCTTTCTCCATGGTTTGTACTGGGTTTCTAAGTAAGTCTCCATGTCCAGTAGCCAGTATAGTCGGGGAAGCCTCTAGAAGCTTAATTGCACTTTTTAATGCTTGATCTTTACTCCAGGTTGCCAGAGCCGGAAACGGAAACCAAGGAATTACGGTTCCTGAAACTGCGGTTCCCCGGAAGGTTTGAAAAGCATCTCCAACGATAACAGCGCCGCTTCGTGAATCAATGAAAGACATAGATCCAGGGGTATGACCAGGAGTTAGAATTGCTGTTAATGAACCAATGGTATCTCCATCATAGAGCAATACATCTGGTCTCGTTGTTACCTTCTTGGGCACGCCTCCCTTTATAGGAGTCCGAGGTTCTCCCTCACGAAGTGAACGATCTCCACTAAGCAATGCTGCATCCCTTTCTGAAATGTACACCTGAGCCTCTGGAAGCTGTCTCTTTAGCTCATCCAGTGCACCTATATGATCATCATGAGCATGCGTCAATATAATACGAGTGATCTTTTTATCAAGCTTCGCTGCGGTATCTATAATTCCTTTTACACTGAACGGCATTGCCGCATCTATCAAAGTCAACTCATTCTCTTCCTCAATGATGTAACAATTCACAGGAAAAACTCTTGGCATCCAAGTTAGCTGTAATAAATGACCTTCACGCGTTACTCTCATCATTACCCCTCCATAAAACTAATGGTATTAGCTTAAATATAAACTAATCACATTAGTTTTACAAGAGTGAATTTTTCACCCAACTAACCCTCTAGACTTTTGTCCGCATTTTTATTAGATCTCTTAATAATGAACCACTGCATCCATGTAATCCCAACGAAAAATATAACGGAACCCACAAGGGTGCTCATGATACTTTTAGCAATATCCAACTCCCCGGCTTCTCTAAAATCAGATAGGAACATTAAAGCGGCCCATATTAACGTACTGACAGCTCCCCCAATTAAATTGATTTTCTTATACCGTCTTACATCGCCTTCTTTACTCGGTAGCAGATATATTCCATTTTTTACGGAACGAACAGTTATATACAAACACCCTGCCATCACAATCACAAACGTATCCAACCAATACTTAATGTCCCATTGCAGAATAAACACTTTTACCAAAAGACTAACCATAAAGCTCACTAACACAATCATAAAACCATGCGTACTAAACTTCTGAATTTCACTGATAATCCGCTCATCCTTAATCCTTGTCCTGCTCACCCTTATTCCTCCCAAAAAATATCGTTTAAAGATCGATCCAATGCCTTGCAGATAGCTATGCACAACTTAAGCGTTGGGTTATAGTTCCCGGCTTCAATCAGACCAATCGTCTGTCTTGTAACCCCTACAACTTCCGCTAACTGTTCTTGGGAAAGATCTTTTTGTATACGTGCCAGTTTCATCTTGATGTTCTTGTTCTCCCCCACGCTTTTCCCTCCTTATTTAATTTCATCCACTTAACCAAATTGTAATCAATATCATTCATTATGTACATTATATATTGCTATAAACATTTAACGCGATTTTGCTATCCAACCATACGACATTAGGAGCTTGAACTTACAACAAAAAAGCACCCCTTCGGATGCTTCGGATATATATTCTTTTAATATTCATTATTCAAATACCGTAAAACCTTCTGCTTATTCCACTACATCGTTCTCTGGATAGCTATCAATGATCTTCAATAGTGCAGAAGCATCCGTTCGTGGACGGCTGTCTGGCACAGTCTCCGGGTATCCGGCATGGATCATAGCTATGATCTTCTCTCCAGGCTTCACACCAATTTTGTTACGGAATTCAGGATTATTGATATAAGGATCGGTCTTCCAAATCGTTCCCACACCTTGCTCCCAAGCCGCTAGCTGGAAGTTCTGCACAAGTGCTGACGCTGCTGCAAAATCCTCATCCCACTCTCTCTGCCGAGGATCCTCAGGCATCACCACAATTAACGTTAATGGAATATTTGAGATATATTCTTTTCGCTTAGCAGCCACTTCAGGATCAGAAAAAGCACGTTTCACGAAAGCAAATGCCGCTTCAGCCAAGAACTTTGTACCATCACCTTGAAAAGCAATAAATCTCCACGGCTCACGCACCCCATGGTTCGGCGCCCATACAGCTACATTTAACAATTCCTCTAAGAGACCTTGTGGCAGTGAATCTTTTTTAAAAAGCTTAATAGAGCGTCTTTCTCTTATTACTTCAGCTACGCTATTCTTTTGAGTCGGTTGAGTTTGTGTCATGAGATCCACTCCCTATAATAATAATGATAATCATTATCATTAATGATACAGTATCTATCTGCCTTTTGCAAATAATAGAAACAAAAAACACCGTTCCCTAAGGAACGATGTTGAAAGGCTTCAGCCGAAACGACCCATAATATATTCTTGTGTCATTTGATTCTCTGGATTAGTAAAAACCTTATCCGTCTTATCGTATTCTATAAGGGATCCCAGATAGAAGTAAGCCGTATAATCAGAAATCCGTGCAGCTTGCTGCATGTTGTGTGTCACGATTACTATGCGTAGCTCTTCTTTTAACTCCTTGATGAGCTCCTCTACTTTACCAGTGGAAACCGGATCTAGTGCGGATGCTGGTTCGTCCAAGAGTAGAATTTGTGGGTTAACTGACAACGCTCTTGCAATACAAAGGCGCTGCTGTTGTCCACCGGACAAAGCTAATGCTGAATCTTTTAACCGGTCCTTCACTTCATCCCACAACGCTGCTTTACGAAGGCTGCTCTCTACAATCTCATCGAGTGCTTTTTTTCCTTTTACCCCATGGTACTTCGGTCCAAAGGCGATGTTATCATAAATGGATTTATAGAACGGATTGGGCTTTTGCCAAACCATACCGATCTTCTGACGCAGTTTGATAACGTCTGTCCCAGGAGCATTAATATCAACGCCATCAATCCAGATGCTTCCTTTGGTTGTTGATCCGGAGATTTCGTCATTCATACGGTTCAGTGAACGAAGAAAGGTTGATTTACCGCAGCCGGATGGGCCGATCAGTGCAGTAACCGTATTTTCAGCAAAAGGAAGACTAATCCCCTTTACTGCCTCATATGTTCCATAAAAAATACTCAGGTCCTCGGTTTGAAAAGATTCACGCACTGCTGTTGCCGACGTTCCCATCGATTACTCCTCCTACATCTCTACTTTAGTTTTTAGGAATTAGTTCATTCTTTTTGAAGCTGTAAGCTTACGATAAATAAATCTACCGAAATAACGTGCTGCCAAGTTGAAGATTAACACCATAATTACAAGTACTGCTGAAGCTCCCGCAGCAATTTGCGCGGCATCGGGAGCAAGGCCTTCACTATTTACCTTCCAGATATGAACAGCCAGTGTTTCAGCTGGACGGAAAGGATTCAGTGGTGAGTTCGGACTAAGTGGATTCCAGTTAGTGAAATCTAGTCTTGGGCTACTCATTCCTGCAGTGAACATCAACGCGGCTGCTTCCCCAAAGACACGGCCAGCAGACAAAATAGTACCCGTAATAATCGTTGGTAATGCTACTGGGAACAACACGGAGGTTACAATTTTCCACTTAGACAATCCTAGTGCAAAACCAGCCTCTTTTTGTTGCTTCGGAACACTACGGAAAGCTTGCTCAGTAATCCGAACCATCAGCGGTAGATTAAAGACCGTCAATGCCAGTGCTCCAGAGATTAAGGAAAAGCCAAGATTAAAATAGTTAACAATCAGCAATAGACCAAACAAGCCGACTACGATTGAAGGGAACGAAGATAATACCTCAACAATTAAGCGAATAAAGCCGGTGATTTTTCCCGGACGTGCATATTCAGCCATGTAAATACCGGCACCCAGTCCTAGAGGTACTGTAATTATTAGCGTGAGTACCAAAAGGAATAAGGAGTTGAATAGCTGAGGGCCAATTCCTCCACCTGCTCGAATTTTTTGCGGTGCAGAGAATAGAAAATCCCAACTAATGTGACTAAGACCTCGAAAGAGGATATATCCTAATAGACCAACCAGAATAGCTACGATGAGTAATGCGAAAAACACAATAAGGCTTGTGGCAATTTTATTTACGGTTCTCGGCTTCAAATTTTATTTCTCCTTTCAAGCAGTCTCACAAAGAAGACAAATACAAAGGTCATCAGCATAAGAACCAGTGCCATACTCCACAGAGCATTATTGTGCGCAGAGCCCATGGTTGTGTTCCCCATTCCAAGCGTGATTACACTCGTCAGGGTAGAAGCTGATTCAAAGAGTGATTTTGGTACGAATGGCGCATTCCCGATAACCATCTGTACAGCAAGGGCTTCACCGAATGCACGTGCCATCCCCAGTACAATACCAGTCATAATAGCAGGAAACGTTGTCGGAATAATCACTCGAGAGATCGTCTGCCACCGGGTGGCACCAAGCGCATAGGAGGATTCCTTTAAATTTTGCGGCAATGAAGCCAGCGCGTCTGCAGCCACGCTTGTAATCGTCGGAAGAATCATGACCGAGAGCACAAGCGCGCCTGCAGCTACCCCGATGCCTTGACCAGGCAGGTTGTTGCGTAGAAACGGTACAATAACACTTAATCCGATGAAACCATAAACAACTGAAGGGATACCTGCCAACAGCTCGATTACGGGCTGAAGCAATTTTTTGCCCCATCCTGGGACAATCTCAGTCATGAACAGCGCAGCGCAAAGGCTAAGTGGACTAGCAATCAATGCTGCAAGTAGAGTAACTAAGAAGGATCCAGTAATAAACGGAAAAGCACCAAAGGATGGCGTATCTGCTTCAGGTGACCACTTTGTTCCGAATAGAAAATCAGTAACGCTAACATCACCGCTTGTGAAAGTTGAAATCCCTTTAGACGCCACAAAATATACCATCGATACAATGATTGTTATCAATAGCAGTACACAGAAGGACATATATGTACGTCCCACAAAATCTTCAATATGATGTTTCTCGATGCGTGAGTTCTTTAGTTTCACCCTCAATTGCTCCCTCTTTCTAAAGTGAAAAGAGAGGCAGATGTATCCGCCTCTAATCACTTGAGATTCTAATCCTTACTAATTACTTAGAAGTGAATTACTTAGCTGTAACATTTCCTGCAACGTCACGAGTCACTTGCATTTTTACTGCTGGAATGTATCCAAGCTCAACGACTTCACCTGTTTGTACTTCGTCTGTCAAGAAAAAGTCAAGGAATGCTTTTACTGTTTCATTTGGTTCGCCGTTTGTGTACATGTGCTCGTAAGCCCATACTGGATATTTACCAGAAATAACATTGTCTACAGATGCTTCTACACCATCAAGGCTAAGTGTTTTGATTGAATCATCAAGGTATGAAAGAGCCAGATAACCGATAGCCCCTGGAGTTTCTCCGATCATTTTCTTAACAGTACCGGAGGAATCTTCTTGAATCGATCCTGGGATATCTTCAGTTTTAGTTCCAAGTGCAAAGCTTTCAAAGGTTGCGCGAGTACCGGAGCTGCCTGGACGGTTGATGATTTGGATTTTTTGATCCGCTCCGCCAACTTCTTTAAAGTTTGTAACTTTTCCTGTGAAAATATCGATAAGTTGTTGCTTAGTCAAGCTGTCTACGCCAGCATCCGGATGAGTTACTGCTGCGATCGCTACTACTGCTACTTGATGATCTACAAGAGCTGCTGCTTTTTCTGCATCTGCATCTTTTAGTTTTTCTTCTGCGAATACGTCAGAGTTACCGATATCTACTTGTTTCTCAGCTACTTGAGTAAGACCAGTACCACTGCCGCCGCCTTGAACTTGAATGTCCACACCAGCATTTTTATCCATGAAATTCTCGGCTACCAGCTCAACCAATGGTTGTAATGCTGTTGAACCTGAAGCTAGAATCGAACCACTTATTTTAGCGCCGCTACCTTCATTTGTAGCTGCAGCGTTTCCTCCCGTGTTGTTTGCCCCACCATTACCGCAAGCTGAAAGTGCTAGTACGCTTGTTAAAGCCAAAGTCATAACCCAAGATTTTTTGAATTGCATTGTTTTGTCTCCTCCTAAATGTTTTGTTAGCACGGCTTCCTCATACAGTTCATACGGAACTGGCTTCGCAAGCTTTAACATGGTGTTGTGGAGCTTTGGCCCCCATATGCTTGTTTACTGTAAAAGTGCATTGTACGCATATGTTATTGTTGTTGTCCGGAGCTTCTTAGCCCCTCTGACTCTTCTTATTCTAGAGCTCGTTCGTTAGAGAAACTTCTTAACTTTGTAAAGCCAACGATAAAAATACCAATAGAAACTATATATATGTATAGATTTAATCTATAATGGAGATATAATTTGTTATCCAACTTAGCATTGTACGGAGGAAAGTCATGAATATTATGAAGTTAAAGATCGTTATCCTACTTGAAAAATATAAGAAAGTAACTGATGTAGCCGCTGAATTAGGCCTTAAACAACCCACAGTATCTTTTCATATGAAGAATCTAGAGAATGAATTTGGAACGCCTTTATTCCAATATCGAAGTGGAAGAGTACTGCTCACAGATGCGGGTCGGGCCCTTTATCAATATGCGCTCAAGATTGTCTCACTTACAGCCGAAGCTGAACGTACTGTTAAACAGTTTTCTTCACCAACACAAGGTACTTTAAAGCTGGAAGCAAGTTATATACCTGCAACTTATATTTTACCTAAAGCGCTAATCCAATTCATGAAACAATATCCTGGGATTAATAATTCAATGACGATCCAAAGTGATACTTTGTTAAAGGAACGACTCCGAAGCCGAGAAATTCAAATGGCTATTTTACACACTTCTGATTGGCATGATGAATCCTTTAACTTTCAGCTGGTTGTCCGCGACGAGCCTGTGCTCATTTTTGCCCCTGGTCACCCTTTTGCAACTATAGAGAAGTTAACACCAGAACAGATCGCGCTTGAGCCTTGGATTCAGTATGAGGGTGGTTCTTGTTTACGGGGATTTGCGGATCAATGGTCAGAAATAAATCATATTCGCTTGTGGAACCGATCCGAGTTGAATTCACCTGAAACACTAAAGAAGTTAATTAGCGAGGGAGATGGCGTAGGCATTTGTTCTAGAGTTAGCATTGAAGCAGAACTTGCGTTAGGTCGTCTTTGTTATGCTCCTCTACCGGGAGTTTTGCCTGAGAGCGGTGGTTTTGTACTGGCTTGGCGAAAAGATCATATATTAACACCGTTGCAGCAATCTTTTGCCGATATATTAAACAACAACTAATAGGTCCTCCTATTTTATAAAAGGGAGCGCCCAAAGCCAAAATGGTTTTGAGCGCTCTTATTTGCTTATTCTATAAAGGGAAACATTAACTTTTCATTCTCACTTGTGTACATATTTTCCTTCGTAATGAATTCGGAGCCTGTATCCATAACAGGAGCTACTTTGTGACCTGAAACGACTTCAAGTGCAGTTTTCACTGCCAAGTATCCCATAGTAAAAGGTTTTTGAATCACCGTTCCCAGCATCGTTTCGTTCTCCAGCAACTGAACCTCACTACTTGAATTGTCGAACCCAACCAGCTTCACTTTTGATTTCAAGCCCATATCCATAATTGCCAGTCCCGCACCTAATGTAGAGGGCTCATTGAGACCAATGATTCCCTTTAGTTGTGGCTGATTCTTTAGAAGATCAACAGTTAATTGATATGCCTTCTTCGAAGATCCGTTACTGTAAAGGGTATCCTGCACAAGATTAACTCCATTCTGAGATAAAGCATCCCGAACCCCTTTCTCCCTTTCGATAGCTGTAGCGGAGCCTGGTACAAAATTCATAATGGCGACTTGATCGTCGCTTTGAATATTTTCAATCAACTTCTGCGCTGCTTTACGGCCTGCTTCATAATTATCTGTGGCAATAAAGCTCTCCGATACACCGCCGTTCAGTCCCGAATCCACCGTAACAAGAGTGATACCAGCAGCCTTAATCTGCTCTGCAACCGGAACGAGACGATAATAGTCGGTAGCAGCCAAAATAATGGCATCGGGCTTCTCCTCAATCGCCTGTTCCAGTAATTGAATCTGCTTATCTACATCTAGCTCGGTATCTGTTCCTACCGTATGGACATCTGCACCGAATTCCTTGGCAGCAGTCGCCACCCCTTGTTTCATTACCTCCCAGAATTCAATACTGGTATCGATAGTCTTAGGAACGTAGATAATGGTTCTGACCTTTGGATCAAGATCGTTCATAAACATACGATAACCTACCCACCCGAGCGCTACAATGAAGATTACCAGTAGAGCAGACAAGCCTATTTTCGACCATAGTGAGCTCATGGATTCTCCTCCTCATAGAGCGCAGGAATTCTTAAAGTGACCGTCGTCCCTTCTTCCATTTCACTCGTAAAAGACAACCCGTAATGGTCACCGAAATATAGCTGAATGCGATGGTTCACATTTGCGACGCCAACCCCGCTGCCAATCCTGTAATCTGCCTTTTGAAGCAATAACTTGTTCATCTGCTCTGGATTCATACCAACACCATTATCAATAACCTGAATGGTAATATCGTTTTTCTCTTTTTTACCTCTAATCAGGATGTGCCCTTGCTCAGGATTATGCTTTATCCCATGATAAATCGCATTTTCAACTAAGGGTTGAAGGACCAATTTCAATATACTGCATTCAAGAATGTCTTCATCCACTTCTATCGAATATGTGAATTTATGGCGATAGCGCATATTCTGAATCGTTAGATAGTGTCGAATATGTTCTAATTCTCTTGCGATCGGAATCAATTCCTCGCCCTCACCAATCGTAGAACGCATCAGCTTCGATAATGATGAGGTCATTTCGACCACCTCCTCCATCTTACCGGTCTCTGCCATCCAGATGATCGAGTCTAGCGTATTGTACAAAAAGTGGGGCTTAATCTGTGCTTGTAATGCCTTCAACTCACTCACACGCTTCATCTCTTGCTCCATCACAATCTGACTCATCAACTCTTTAATCTTCATAATCATCAGGTTAAATGTTCGGGCAAGCTTGCCAATTTCGTTCGGGCTCTCAATTTCCACACGAATGTCGAACTCTCCGCGTTCAGCTTTTTTCATGTTTATTTCTAGATTCTTAAGTGGCTTAGTTAGTGCGTACGAAAGAAGCACAGATATAGCCATGGCAAAGATGAGACTTACAGCTCCCCACAAGGCAGCTGTACCTTGCATCTGCTGTTTGTTAGCAACCAGGTCATCCGGATAGGTCACCCCCACAATCTTCCAACCAAAGCTGGTTGTATCCACCGTGTACAGCTTCTGTTCGTTCCCAGTGTTCACCGTAACCGACCCGCTTTTAATCCCAAGAACGGTTTCCAATTGCTCAAACTTAAGCTGCGAGTAGATCAGCTGCTGTTGAGGATGATAGACTAGGCTCCCTGACGGATCTACGATGAATACATAGCCGCGTTTTCCCAGTTCGATTTGTTTGCACAAATTGTTAATTACGCTGTAATTAAGATCTACAAGTAGCACACCTTGTCGATCTGCTTCCATTTCTGTAAAGGTATCTGATAGCTTTCTACTGATCGACACTACCCATCGGTATTCATCTTGAAATAAGTGCTGCACATGTGAAGAGGAGACAGCCACTCCCGTCTGGTTCAAAGCTTGCTGATACCACTCTTGAGCAATCAACTCAGGAAGCGGTTTCAAAACCGCGTCCAGTCGATCTGAAACCGTTATACCCTCCGAGCTTGCATACACTATAGAAGAAATGTCGGTGCGGGATTGGACGACAGATCGAAGATATTGGCTGGCTAACTGCTTATCTTTGACTTTCCCTTCTTGTCCCGAACTCGAATCTTTTACATATCTCTCAAGATCACTACTAGTTAATACCAAAGCAGCAATACTCTCCATGTTGCTAATATAATTCTCGATGTTCAGTTTTACTTGTTCTATTAATTGTGAAGTATAGGCTACGGAATTCCCCATGACGGCAGCTGAGGAGAGTCGGTATGAAGTATAGCTCAGAACTATAGTTGTGCAGAGAATAAGAAGGGAAAAAGAAATAGCGATATTATTATGAATACTTCGACTTCGGAAGAAGCGATGAGGGTTCATAGAAGGAGATTTTCCTTCTGTCGCTGTCGATACTCCTTCGGTGTGATCCCAACATTACGTTTGAAAATCACACTAAAGTACTGAGGATCAGCATAGCCAACTCTAGCAGCGATGTCATAAGTCTTCAACTGTGTGACGGTAAGGAGCTCTTTAGCTTTTTCCAAACGGAGACGAGTCAAATACTCAATAAAAGTCTCTCCAGTATGCTGTTTAAAAGTCGCACTGAAATAACTGATGCTCATAAAAATATGGCTGCACAGCTCATTAAGTGAAAAGCTGTCATTACAATAATTCTCCCGAATATAAGCTTCTGCTGCTTTCATCTGAGAGGTTCTGACGGTTGTTCTTTGTTCCGATAGCTTGAGTATCAACTCATGGCAAGTTCTCTCCAAATAATTCCTAGCTTCATCTAAAGTCTTAAGGGCTGCAACCTCAGCAAACATATTATGCGAAACAAGCTCTGTATTTGGGAATCCTATATCGACTACATAGTTCATTAGAGCAACGAGCATTTGGTAGATGCTACTTCGGCAGTCTTCTATAGAAGAGCTATTGCTCTTTAGCTCCTGAAACCATTTTGAGAGGACCTCCGAGATCGCTGATGCTTTACCTGTCTTCAACGCGGATATGAATTGCTTTTCCCATGAAGAGAAATGTGCTTGATCCAATCCTTTGCCGAACTCAAGGTCCTGTATGGAGATAACCTTATCTATGCCTAAAAGATATCGGTATTCTATGGATGAAATCGCTTCCTGGAATGATTGTGGAATTTGCTGTAAATCAGCGTATTTTCTACCGATGCCGATGGTAGCCGTCAGCTTCAAGTACTTGTTCAGGCTGGTTTGTACTTGATCTGCAAGAAGTTGTGTTGTGACTTCGATCTCATCGGAATCCCCTGATAATATCGCAGCGAATTTCCCATCTCTCGTCTGAAATACGACACCGCCCTGCTCCTTCTCAAGTTGCTCCTGCACAATGTTAAAAGCTGCAAAGCGCAGCAGCTCAGCATCAGAAGCAATATCCAGGCTACGATTGTCCATTTCTATATCGATTACGATTGCAAGGTTAGCCTCACCTTGCAGCTGTATATGAAAATAATTCATTTTATTCTCGATCTCGTCGTTTTTCATACGAGTAGTAACAAGCTTCTCCAGAAAACGTTCGCGAAGCAAAGGAAAGCTCTGATTTAATTGCATACGAAGCTTAGCGATATTGGCCTTTTGTAAATGCTCTTCATCCAAATCCTGCTTCATCTTGCTTAGATATTCGGCAAACTCACGAGCATTAATTGGTTTTAACAAATATTCCGTCACCTTCAAGGTTATAGCCTGTTTAGCGTATTCGAAGTCTTCATAACCAGTTACGATAATGACCTTCATGTCCCGGTATCGTTCCATTACAGCTTTAGCCAATCCTAGTCCATCCATAAAGGGCATGCAAATATCTGTAATAATCACATCCGGTCGATACTGCTCGACTGCATCAAGGGCATCTCTGCCGTTATCGAAATCTCCAACAAGTTCAAAACCATGATTATTCCATGCTATCTTCTGTTTAATCCCCTCACGAACCTCGTCTTCATCATCAACTAGAATAATCTTATACATCCAACACCTCCTCAGCTATTGACTCAACGAGTGCATGTAATGTAAATGTTTACCTTTTGGGATAAGCATAATAGAGGTTGCCTTCTTGAGGCAACCTCTATTATTAATCTCTTCTATTCGTACAGCAGAGGTTTGATCTCATCGGAATCTATATTGTTCTTATCGTACCAGTGAAACCCGGTATCAATATTCTTTTCTACGGTTTCCCCTTTAATCGCCTGAACAGCTGCCTTCACCGCTTGATACCCAATACCAATGGGGTCCTGTGTAACAGCGCCAGCTACAACACCACTACGAATAGCATCCATTAACTGTTTACCGGAGTCAAAGCCGATAACCACAATCTTACCACCCATCTGTAATTCATTTACTGCATTAGCTACTCCTACTGCAGATCCTTCGTTTGAGCCATAGATTCCTTTAAGGTCCGGATTGGCTTGCATCATCGCTTTTGCAAGATCCGTGGACTTCAACTGATCTCCGCCGCCATATTGCGGCTCTAACACTTCAATATCTGGATATTTCGCTTTCATTTGTTCTAAGAAGCCATCTCGACGCTGTTGACCTGTGCTGCTTGTTTGGTCATGTACAACTAAACCTACTTTACCCTTTTTGCCGATCAACTCAGCCATTTTATCAGCTGCCAAAGCTGCTGCCGCTTTATTGTCAGTCGCTGCGGTTGCTACAGGAATATCGCTATCTACACCAGAGTCAAAGCCAATGATTGGAATATTGTTTTCCTTTGCCTTATCCAGATATGGAATCGCTGCTTTGCTATCTAGAGCTGCTAACGCGATTGCTGCTGGTTTCTTATCTAGCGCCGTCTGCAGCATCTCAATTTGTTTATCTACCTGACTCTCATTTTCAGGTCCTTCAAACGTAATCTCGACATTAAACTCCTTGGCAGCCTTCTCGGCTCCTTGCTTCACCGCTTGCCAGAATTGATGCTGGAAGCCTTTTGAAATGACTGGGATATATGGTTTGTCTGAACCGGATGCACTCTTTTTGCTATCACTGTTGTTACAAGCACCAAGTAAGGTAGTAGCCAATAACAAACTGGCAAGCATGATAATCCCTCTTCGACGTTGTTTCATTTAAATCTTCCCCCTCGTCATTTGCTTTGTATATCACTCCGAATGGAGATAATACCTCGTTCATTGCTTCCGTCTACGAAGAATATCAGCATACACTGCTATGATGATTACAACACCAACAATGACTGTCCGCCATTCCTGAGCAACGGACATAATCTGTAAGCCATTCGTCAGTACACTCATAATCAGTGCACCAATAATTGTACCTAGAATAGAACCTACGCCCCCGCTTAAAGATGTGCCTCCAATGACGACAGCCGCTATAGCTTCAAGTTCATAACCAGTGCCAAGTGATGGTTGGGCTGAATTTAGACGTGATGCCATCAGGATACCAGCGATTCCGCTGAAAATCCCTGTGATGGTATAGATCACAATCTTCCATTTGACCGTATTCACACCTGATAAGCGAGTTGCTTCTTCATTGCTGCCAAGTGCAAAGTTATAGCGTCCAATAATGGTCTTCGATAAGATGATGCTTGCGATAACACCGAGCAATAGGAAGATTACGATGGTGTTAGGAATGCCTGGGATCATCTTGCCCATTGCAATCTTGGCAAAAATCGGATCATCATTGAAATAAATCGGCTTGGCACCCGTTATGACAAGTGACAATCCTTTAGTGACCATCATGATCGCTAGAGTAGCAATGAAAGGTGGAATATTCATTTTCGCCACCATTAAACCACTTATAAAACCGCATAGTGCACCAGCTAGAATCCCGCCTACAATTCCGAGTGGAACAGGTAGACCCCAGAATGTAATGATGACGCCAACCATCACCGAGGAGAAGGTCATCACAGTACCCAAAGCAAGGTCGATCCCGCCCGTAATAATTACAAAGGTTGCGCCCAGCGCTAATACCCCAATTACAGCTGTCGAGACGAGGATTCCAACTAGGTTAGAAAACTGAAAAAAGTTACTTGATGCTACGGAAAATACGATGACCAGAATGATCAAACTTGCGAATGCTAGTAATTTTTGTTTAAATCCTGATTGCGCCCCGGTTTGCTTCGAGCTGATAGGCTGGCTAATCCCTTTATCTGCGATCTTCATGACCTTGACACCTCCGATAAACTCTTGAACGATTATGAACGCATCGTCGCATATTTCATTATCGCTTCTTGCGATGCTTCTTCTGCGAGTAGTTCACCAGTTATACGTCCTTCACACATGACAATAATGCGATGGCTCATTCTTAGAATCTCTGGGAGATCTGAAGAGACTATAATGATCGCTTTTCCCTCACCTGCTAGCTGATCAAGCAACTTATAGATCTCACTTTTCGCTCCTACATCAATACCACGTGTTGGCTCGTCGAAGATCAACACATCGCAATCTCTTGTTAACCATTTCCCGATAACTACTTTTTGCTGATTCCCACCGGATAAGAATTTGACTTTTTGACTTACACTTGGAGTCTTGGTTGCTAGTGCTTCCGCATGCTGCTCCGCGGACTTTCGCATCTCCCGATCCCTCATCCATCCGAATGCATTACGGAATTTATAGAAGGAAGCAATCGCATTATTCATGCTAATGTCCATATCAACAAGCAGCCCGTAGCGTTTGCGATCTTCGGACAAATAGCCAATTCCATGCTGCACGGCTTGATGAGGCTGTTTTATACGAACCGTATTTCCATGCAGCTTAATCTCACCCTTATCGATAGGATCAGCCCCAAATACGGCACGAACAACCTCAGTACGTCCAGCGCCCATTAATCCAGCGAAGCCCAGAATCTCACCTTTATTCAGATGAAAGCTGATATCCTTCAACATTTGCCCACTGGATAAGTTACGAACCTCTAGTACGACTTGCTCTGTCTGTAACGAAAGCGTTGGCTTCGACGTTTGATACAGTTCACGACCAACCATCATGCTAATAATCTGATCAATGGTTATTGAATCCGTCCGAACAGTATCCACGTAACAACCATCCCGCATGACTGTAATGCGGTCTGTGATCCGTTTCAACTCATCCATGCGGTGAGAGATGTATATAATACCTACACCTTTTTCTCGTAATTGCTCGATCATACGGAATAACTCGTTAATTTCCGTATCTGTCAACGCTGCAGTTGGTTCATCCATGATCAGTACCTCCGCATTGAAGGACAAAGCTTTGGCGATTTCAACCATTTGCTGATTAGCAACTGTCAGATCTGAGACCAAAGTCTTCGGATCTAGTTTTAGATTCATCTGATCAAACAGTTCCTGCACCTTACGATTTAGCTCCAGATCATCAACGAACCATTTCAGTGCCTTGCGCGGCTCACGACCAATAAATATATTTTGGGCCACTGTAAGATGCGGCATTAGATTCAGTTCCTGATGAATGATACTAATCCCGAGTTCCTGCGCAGCGCGAGTATTAGCAATCTCCACCTCAGATCCCTTGTACCACATCTGACCCGCATCCTTGGAATAGACTCCTGTTGCAATCTTCATTAAGGTAGACTTTCCTGCGCCATTTTCACCGACTAAGGCATGCACTTCCCCACGCTTCAGCTCAAATTGACATTGATTCAATGCATGAACACCAGGAAAAAATTTATCAATCCCCGCCATTCGTAGTAATACTTCGTCCATTTCATATCCACCTCAAATCCTTTATGAATGCCTTTTTGTAAAGTAATCGCTTTCAAATGTTGAATGTAAAATTATTGTATTACCTATAAGTTTCCAAAGTAATGGAATATTCTCCGTAAAAAAGTTTAAAATTTTATGTTTTGAAGCAAGCAAAAAAGACCACACCGTCCTTTTACGGACGAAGTAGCCTTTAGATCAGCTCATATGTGTATAACAGTTGTAATCCTTACATTCGAATAGCCTACAGGATCTGCCCCTTTCCAGCCACCAAGGTGAATGTCTTTGGTATTCCTTTATCATAAACATCCGAGGATAGATTGGGTTCTTCGATCAATTGGCGGATCACAAGCCCTGAACTGGCAGCAGCAGTTACAATTTCTCCAAGTGTCCAGCGGCGCCAATATACAACGCTATGTTCCTGTTCGGCTATTGGTTTGCCTGTGGAAGGCAAATACTTAGAGTACGAGACCTTTTTTTCTTCCAATGTCGTATCGAAATAGTCCCCGCTAACTTTGTGCTTACGAACCTTCGCTGTAGAACCCTTAGAGGATATCAGCTTAGTTGTCACAGGATGGAAATCACGTAGAACAAAAATCCCACCAGGAGAAAGTAAATGGTGGACGGTTTCCATAAACGGTGCTAGGTCGGTAAAGTAGTGTACAATTCCTAATTCAGCAAATACGATATCATATGAACCATCGAGCACGTGATCTGGCAGCTTAAGAACATCTGATACGATATAGTTAAGCTGAACACCTGCTTCTTGTGCGAGATCAGCTGCATAACGCGCATTAGCTTCTGAGAAGTCAGCAACAGTAACATCCGCTCCAAGTAATGACAGCGCGACTGCTTTCATACCGTTTGATCCCATGAGATTCATCATCTTTTTACCCTGTACATCTCCAAAATAAGAAGAGAGCGGGTACAGCTTAGCACTTGGTTCCTTGATTAACTTGGCTGAAGCCTCAGACGGTGTACCAAATCGGGCAACCCAAGCTGTGTACGTGTCTTCGTTCCATAGTTCCTCACTCGTTGGCGCAGTGCCTTTTCCAGGATGCAGTTCTAAATTTTGATCTTGTTCTTCCATACCTTGCGACCCCTTTATGATTAAAATATCTGTTATGAAGCATTCTGAATGGCATCTGCCACCTGAATCGTTTTCTTTCTTCCAGCGTACAAATATACGCCCAGTCCTAACATAACCAAAAGTCCACCTGCCCATTGTAGCGCAGTTAATTGTTCACCCAAGAGCAGATAAGCAAGGATACTAGCCCCCACTGGTTCTCCTAAGATGTTCATAGATACCGTAGTTGCGGATACATACTGAAGCAGCCAATTAAATAAAATATGACCAAACACCGTAGGAACCACTGCTAGCAATAGGAAAATCCCCCACTCTTTCGCAGGATAATTGAAAAAGGAAATCCCCATAATCAGATTGTATATGGCAAACACACCAGCCGCTGATAAGAAAACTATCAAGCTGTACAGGTATGAGGGCATGCGCACTACAAGCTTTTGACCGATAAGCATATGCATAGCTACCGCTACTGTTCCTCCAACCGATAACAAATCACCTTTAAGATTATCTGCAGAGATACCAATATCTCCCCAACCGATAAACACTACTCCGCCAATAGCAATACTCAGCCCCAGAATAGCAGACACAGCCGTTTTTTCCTTATACAAAAAATAAACGCCCAGCATAATAAACACTGGCTCCAGCGCCATGATCATCGTTGAACTAGCTACCGAAGTATACTTCAAAGAGCCCATCCAAAGCAAAAAATGTAGAGCTAGCATAGTGCCTGAGAGCACTAGCATGATCCAGTCTTTTTTACGAAGAGCGAACGCTGCTCCGCTGTATGGTCTTGCAAAAGGCAACATCAGCAGCGAGGTGAACAACAGCCGATACATTCCTTGTATAGATGCTGGCGCTGCAGACCACTTAATAAAAATGGCGGAAAAAGAGATGGCCACAATCCCAATCAACATTAAAATCGGAATAGGAAGTGGCGGTTTTTTAAGCTTCACATGGTACGCGTCCTTTCACTATCTTAAGTCACTTATGTTAATTTAACGCAGACCGTGAAAAAATGCATCTATTTTCATTAGATTTCACTAAAAAAAAGCATAAGCAATGTCATTTCTGACGAGAGCTCATGCTTCTTAAAGGCTAAGGTTTCAAAACCACCTTTATGCAATCCTCTTTTTTCTCACTAAAAATGTCATAGCCATGCTCCGCTTTGCTGATAGGCAAGCGATGTGTAATGATATCTGTGGGATCAAATTTATTCTCTTTAATCATCTTATATAGCAAAGGCATATAGTGGATCACTGGAGCCTGTCCCATTTTTAAAGTAATGTTGCGTTCGAATAGATGACCCAAAGGGAACATATTGTAATTAAGCCCATAAACTCCTACAAGCTGAATAGTTCCGAATTTACGTACGATATCCGAGGCCATTCTAAATGCACTGAGTGAGCCTCCCTGTAGCTTCAGAGTGGTTTCCACTTTCTCCAAAGCAGATATTTTGGCGTCCAAACCTACACAGTCAATAACTACATCTGCGCCCCCATGTGTTATCTCCTTCAAATGAGCTTCAATATCCTTAATCTCTTCAAAGTTGTAAATTTCGACATTATTGGTCAGCTTCGCATGCTGCAGACGGTAGCCAATATGATCAACCGCAATGACTCTTGAGGCGCCTTTGATCCAGGCAAATTTCTGAGTAAGCAGTCCAACAGGCCCGCAGCCGAGAACAATGACTGTATCCCCTGGCTTCACTCCGCCGCTTTCGACTCCCCACCAAGCAGTAGGCACAATATCAGATAAGAAAAGAATTTTCTCATCTTCCATTTCTGCATCCTCAGGAACGACAAAAGGGCCGAAATTACCATAAGGTACCCGCAGCAATTCAGCTTGCCCGCCAGCAAAGCCGCCATAAGTATCAGAATAACCTAAATAACCGCCTGTATCCTTGGCCTCGTTAGAATTGTCGCATTGACTCTCCATCTCATGCTGGCAGAAGTAGCACTGACCACAGGCTACATTAAAGGGAATAATGATCCGGTCGCCTTTCTTGACTTTAGTTACGTCTGGACCGGTCTCCTCAACAATCCCCATGGGCTCATGACCAATAACATAGTCATCATGCATACCTGGAATTTCACCGTTAAAAATGTGCAGATCTGAGCCACAAATCGCTGTAGAAGTAATTCGAACAATAATGTCATCCTTTTTTTCAATCTTCGGATCAGCAACCTCTTTAACTTTCACTTTCTTCTTCCCTTGGTAGGTTAATGCTTTCATGCTGTTAATCCGCTCCTTTGAAGTATAGCATAGGATAGAACGATAACGTGTCTTCTATGTTATAACCCATTACCTTATCCTCTTATCCATGAAGAAGCGGAGAATACATCATAAGCGCATAATTATCCGTTACAGCTTCATCTCCAAGTAGCTCTCCGGTCCGTGTATATACTTTTCGACTAATCTTGTTACTGCGTATATACCCTCCCCAAGGTTCTAAACTAATCCTATGATCACTTTCGTACACTTCATATTTATAAAGGGACTGCTCATCGCATCTCCATTCCCCATGCAAATGGCTGTCATCCAGCCAGAGCTTTAATTGATACGTTTGATTCGTGTTATTCTTCACTTGAAGATCCAAATAATTATAAGAACAGGTGGCCCCGCTTCCAAATGGCTGTGTACGCTGTTCATCTGGAAATACATCATAGCTGTGCCGATGCCGTTCTGTAACCGTAAGAGGTGTATGCAGTGTCATCCAGTAGATCAGATTGGACAACTGGCACAGTCCCCCGCCGACTCCAGAATGGAAGCCACCATAATGAAGCACCATCCCGTCCAGATACCCTTTTCGCTTACTGGGCTTACCGATGCTTCTCCAATAGGAAAAAGTCTCACCCGGGCGCACCAAGAGCCCATCTAGTTTCGCTATCGCCAGACGTAAATTGGTTATTTTATTGTATTGAAGCACCATATCTACATTCCGTAGACTTCTTAATAACGGTGTAGCATGAGTCATCACTTCATTAGATAAAATTCCACTAGTGCGCTGCTTCGCCACCTTGCTGCGGCTAGTGCACCATTTCAAATATCTTTTCCAAATAAAATATCGCTTTCCGGCAAATAGTCTAAGTCGAGAACGCTGAATAGGTTTCATGGCAGCCTGAGGTGTACTCATCTAGAACTGAACCTCGCTTTCAGCTCGTAACTGGGCGAATCTCCCTCCGATTACTGCATTATGATGCTTAACGATCTCACTACTATTGAGAACCCCATTATCAAAGGTGCTATGAGCATCTTGGACGAGAACATTCTTATACCCCATACTGTATGCGCGTCTTATTGTCGTATCTAGGCAGAACTCACTTTGCATCCCACAAATCACCAGATTCGTGATCCCCAGCTTCTGTAGCTCCTCTTGCAGTTCGGTTCGGTGAAAAGCATCCCAAGTAGACTTCTCCACAATAACTTCACCTTCCTGCGGTGTGATACGGTGACTGATCTGCCATGTGGACGTACCTTTTGTATATTCCTCATCTTCGGTGTGTTGAATATAAACTATTGGAGTACCTGCTACCCTAGCTTTGTTCTGAAGGGAAATAATTCTCTCCATTACACCCTCTTCATCGTACAGCTTTTGATCAGGATAGGAGAACATAGCTTCTTGAACATCGATAATTAATAGTGCAGTTGAATTTCCCATTTAGTACCTCCTACAACTTTTATGAAAATCATACCAGATTATGGGACATTCTATCTACCTATTTAAAGGCTTAAATCAATAAAAAAAGGGCATCTGCTGAGCAGACACCCGTTACATTTAAATACTTTTTACTTGCCACGCTTATTATGCCAGATCAATGCATGCAGCTGTGGAAGGACACGTACTCTATTCATATCAGAGTCTACGATTACTTTATTAAACAACCATTCCAGCCTTCCCAAAAGTCGAGCAGAAATGTCGCCTTCTTCAGTGACATCATCATTCCCAGGCTGCAGAAAGAGCTGCACATTGGGATATCGCTCATGAATGTCTTTTGCATAATCAAAATCCTTATCGTCAAACACTACGACCTTCAAGCTATGCGTAGAACGACCCAGTTTCTCCATTTTACTCATGATGTTATCTAGAATTTCCCAATTCGTTGTCATTCCTGAGCTTGGGGGTTTAGGGCTAATTGTCAACACATCCACGTCATTGAACCACTCCTGCCATTTACTCCCCTGAGTTTCTATTGCAGCTTGAATCCCGCGCTCATGTAGCAGGTTAATAAAAGTGCCCATCCCGTCACCAATCAAAGCAGGATTTCCGCCTGAAATCGTAACACAGTCGAAATTATCTCCAGCTATAGCTAAAAGTTCATTCATAATTTCATCCGAGGTCATCATTCGAACCTTATCCTTAGCAGTACCATCCCAAGTAAAAGCAGAGTCACACCAGCCACAGCGATAATCGCAGCCATAGGTGCGGACAAACATCGTCTTCACTCCAATTACCGCACCTTCGCCTTGAATAGTCGGACCGAACATTTCAATTACAGGAATCTTACTCACAGTCACAGCCTCCATATAAACGGTAGGATGGCCCTTCATCCGGAACATCTTCAGCCAGCACCTCAGCCCAGGAGGTTGGAGTCTCCCATAGCTTTACCGAGTACAAAGGCAACCCTGCTTGCTTAAGCTTGTAGGCAATATATGAAGACATATTCTCCACTGTGGTGCGGAAAGACAACAAGGCTACTTTGGAGCCCGTATTCGTTAACGTCTCTAACACAGGTTCATTTCCCATAGCAAGAAAAGCGTGATCTAAACGATCTACAAGGCTTTGTTGCACAGTCGTCTTGATATCGCTGAAGTCAATAACAAACCCTTCGTCTGAATGGCCTTCCGTAGCCTCTGGTTTGCCCTTAAGCACTACTTCGAGCTTATAAGTATGTCCATGGAGATTGCTGCATTTCCCTTTGTGACCAATTAATTGATGCGCCGCATCAAACGTAAATATTTTGCAGACTGAAACCTCGTTAAGCATTAAGATCCGGCCTCCATTTTCTCCGCCTCATATTGCTCAAGACCACGCTGACGCAACAGACAGGCTGGACAAGTACCGCAGCCACTGCCAATAATACCGTTGTAACAGGTCAATGTGTGTTCGCGAACATAATCAAAATAACCAAGTTCATCTGCCATCTTCCACGTTTCTTTTTTATCCAGCCACATCAATGGAGTGTGTATCGCAAACTCATAGTCCATAGATAAATTCAGCGTAACATTCAATGATTTCACAAATACATCACGGCAGTCCGGATACCCGCTAAAGTCCGTTTGGCAGACACCAGTGACGATATGGGAGTAACCCAATTGTTTAGCTAATATTGCGGAAAAAGATAAAAATAACAGATTCCGTCCGTCAACAAATGTACTAGGAAGCTCATCACCTTCGCCAGCAACGATATCAATATCCTGGCGGGTTAGTGCATTTGGTGCCAGCTGATTAAGCAGCCCAAGATCAAGGATATGCTGTTTTACATTAAACTTAGCTGCTATTTCTGTAGCAACTTCGATTTCAGCTGCATGACGCTGATTATAATTAAAGGTAACTACCTGCACTTCCTCAAACTGCTTCAATGCCCAAACCAGGCAAGTGGTGCTATCTTGTCCGCCGCTAAATACGACGAGTGCTTTTTTGTTCATCTTAATCTCTCCTTATCAACTTGTTGGGATTAGCGGTTATCCACTTTTTCCGGATAGAGGTCGTGATTCATTAAGCGGTGCTCCGCCATCGCCTCATACTTCGTACCCGGTCTTCCATAGTTGCAATAAGGATCAATAGATATGCCTCCACGCGGAGTGAACTTGCCCCATACCTCAATATATCGTGGGTCCATCAGTGAGATCAGATCATTCATAATAATGTTGACGCAGTCCTCATGAAAGTCACCGTGGTTACGGAAGCTAAACAGATACAGCTTTAATGATTTAGATTCCACCATTTTCTGTTCAGGAATATACGAAATATACAATGTGGCAAAATCCGGCTGACCTGTAACAGGACATAAGCTAGTAAACTCAGGGCAGTTGAATTTAACAAAATAATCACGCCCTGGATGCTTGTTATCAAACACCTCAAGAATAGCTGGATCATAACCAAACTTGTACTGCGTTCCCTGATTACCAAGTAAAGTGACTTCTTGCATTTCCTCTTTCAATCTTCCTTCTGACACGACAAAAAACCCCTCTCTTTTCCTTCGGCCTTGGCCGGTAATGGAAAGAAGAACGAGATTTCGAAAACTTTGCTCCACTAAGAAGAAACGGAAGCAACATCCGGGTTAAGGACTGCATCCGCTTATAAGATTTAAGATACTCTTAGTTTTTTATAGAGGGAGTTCGCGAACCTCTCCTGCACAATCCGTGCAGACTTCTTCTTCATGCATATTGCGTCTTGAACTATACCATGGTAATTTGCTTCTGACAAGTTCTACGCTTTGCCCGTCTTCCAAATCCAGAGCGAAAGTACCACAATCCACAAGAGCAAAAGCAGGCTTTCTAGGAGCAATACTCCTTCTCCATTTAGAATACTGTTCAAATTCTGAACGATTTCAATACTTGGCAGAATAACAAAGATCGGATAGGTCCATTCTGGAAGAGCGACGTACACAGAAGCTACTAAGAAAAAAACAACCATAAATGCGGAGCAGATGGCTGAACCATTTTTGGAGGAACTTACCTTTAAACCAATGATAATTCCAACTTGCACAAAGATAATTCCACCCAATAACATATACAATAAGGAAGGGAGTAAATCCATTGTCAAACCTTGATTTAGTACATAAATAATCAGCTGTGATAACAAAGAAAAAACAAGAACAGATCCAGCTTTCGCAGTAATAATCTGGCCTCTGCTTAGCGGAGTAATCAACAGTGCATCATAAGTCTTACTCTCCCGCTCCTCAATTAATCCTGGGCCGGTAATCATGATCCCAACCATCACTTGCGCAAATAATATCCATGTAGAAAGAAGCATGAAGTCCAAACCGCTCTTGTCCACTACAGTGATGATGATTTTAGCCATAAATATAGGCAAAATTATTAGAATTACAGTCGCAGGATTACGCAGTATATCCTTACTTTCATGTTTAAACAGCTTCCATATCTGATAACTCAACTTAGCTCACTTCCCGTCAGGGCAGCGAATACATCTGCCAGCGAAGCTTCTTTGCTGTGCATACTTAGAATTTGATTCGTAGACATTAACTGATAGATATGATCTTTAGTAGCTTCTTCTGCAATCGGCCAGGATTTCATAACCACTTTCCCATCCTGCTGATATATAACTTCAATTTCTGGTTTACCATAAATGGTCTTAAGTCTATGCGGTTCATCAAGTGCCACCAATGCACCAGCGTGCATGATGCCCACTCTATCGCTTAATGCCTCGGCTTCGTGCATATCATGCGTCGTTAGGACAATGGTTGTACCTTCTTCTTGAATTCTCTTGACGTGATTACGTATGAGTGAAGCTGAATTTGGATCTAACCCACTTGTAGGCTCATCTAAAAACAACACTTGAGGCTTATGTAATAATGCTCTGGCGATTAGAACACGCTGCTTCCAGCCTTTGGATAAGCTGCTTACTTTAGCTTTTTCCTTATCTAACAGCTGGAGGGTTTCCATGACTTCATTCACTCGATTTCCTGCTACCCTATACAGATCAGCGAACAGCTCCAGATTATTTCGAATAGAACTACGCATGTATAGGTTCGGAAGCTCGAAAACAACACCAATTTGAGCATGGATTTCTTTTTTATGACGTGAAATATTCATGCCATTAATTAAAATTTCTCCGCTTGTAGACTGAAGAAGCCCTGTCATCATGCGCATCGTTGTAGTTTTCCCTGCACCATTGGGACCTAGAAATCCAAAGACCTCACCTTTCTCCACAGTGAAAGTAATTCGATCAACTGCACACCTCTCCTGATAATATTTTGAGACCTCAGTTAGCTGAATCAATAACACTCCCCCCTTTTTAGAATAGTTAACTTTCTTCTATCCTTATTCTGGTTGTAGAGGATTATCTCTGTTGTTGCTATTCTGTAACATTCGCTATTCCTTAGTACCTTCCTTTGTTCAAATCCGCTCAGATGTGGCAAAAATAAGGATTCAAATCCTAAGAAAAGGGTAACTTAAACATAATAATCTTCGAGGTAAGGGTGGGATCATCTAATGGAACAAAGTACACAGAAACTTATGGACTGGATTAACAGTCATGTGAATGAAACTATTGTAATTGAAAAGAAAGAGCTTCGTGATCTGGATAAAATTCATTTTAATCTAGAGGCTGTTGAGTTTCGGAGTGCGGAGGATGTTATCGATGATTATCTTGGGAGTGCATTAATATTAAAAGGATTTGGCAGCACTTTAAACGCCGATGGTGAGCTAGTATCACTACCTCACTCCACCTATGACTTAGCTATTGACGGGCTTCGGATTGAGGACATAAGTGATCGCAAGGCGGAAATAACTACTGAAAAAGCTAAATATACCCTTTCAGTGGATTAAACTATATGTAATGACAACAAAAGAGCCCACAGTAATCTGTGGGCTCTTTCTAATTAGAAGTTACTCTTCTCCAATGATCTCCACTTCAGTTTCAAGCTCCACGCCGAATTTATCCTTCACAGTCGCTCTTACATGGTGAATTAGCCCGATGTAATCGCTGGCGGTTGCATTATCTGCATTTACAATAAACCCTGCATGCTTCTTGGATACCTCAGCACCACCGATTCTTGTTCCCTGCAAGCCACTCTCTTGAATTAACTGACCTGCAAACCGACCTGGAGGACGTTTAAAGACACTACCACAGGAAGGATACTCAAGCGGTTGCTTGGATTCACGCAGGTAAGTAAGTTCATCCATTTTCGACTTGATGGCTAATGCATCACCTGAAGTCATAGCAAAATTGGCCTCAAGTACGATGTATTCACCGCTTGCGAACACGCTTTTTCTATAACCCCATTGCAGCTCATCCCCTTGCAGAGTCACTAATTGTCCGCTCTTAGTTATAGCCAGTGCACTATGCAGTACATCTTTAATTTCTCCGCCGTAAGCGCCTGCGTTCATGTATAACGCTCCACCAACCGTTCCTGGAATGCCACAGGCGAACTCAAGACCCGTAAGCTCCATATCCAGCGCATATCTGGAAACATCAATAATCTTAGCGCCGCACTCCGCATATAAGAGATTGTCTCGAATCCCCACATCCGTTAGTCCTGCCGTTTGCAGAACTATTCCACGCACACCTCCATCACGGATAATCACATTGGAGCCGTTCCCAAGTACCGTAAGGTTTATCCCATTCTGTTCCGCATATGTAACGATCTTTTGAATTTCCTCATAAGTAGCTGGTGCTGCCAAAATATCAGCTTTACCGCCCATTTTGGTATACACGTGATCTTTTAAGTTCTCATGACTCTTCACAATCCCTGCAGTCATTAGCTGCTCTAGGTCATTTTGAATTTTGTCAATATTCATGTTTCATGCTCCTTTAACCATGTATAAATGATGGTCCTTGATCTATTTTTAGTAGTGGTATCATGGATTTGTAGGCAACCACAACTGTAACAACGAACAGGCTCCCTTGTCAATGACGGGAGCCTGTTCGTTGTATGATTTTCAATTATGATTACACAGCTTTGTATGCAGCAAGCTCGTAAGGAAGGCACAGCGGCACACCGGTGCGTGGATCTGGAACAATATCTGCCTCAATTCCAAACACTTCCCGCAGTACATCTGGTGTCATAACTTCAGTAGGTGAGCCTTCACTAACCACAGTACCGGATTTAATAGCTACCATATGCTGTGCATAACGAGTAGCATGATTCAAATCATGCACGACCATGATAATGGTACGGCCTTCTTCCTCATTCAGCTTTTGCAGAAGCTGTAGAACTTCAAGCTGGTGAGCCATATCTAGAAATGTTGTTGGTTCGTCCAAGAATAGAATGTCAGTTTCTTGCGCCAATGCCATAGCGATCCAAGCACGCTGACGTTGTCCTCCAGATAAGCGGTCAATCGGACGGTCATGGAAAGGCTCCATACCTGTAACAGTGATTGCGTTGGAGATAATGCTGCGATCCTCTGCTGTCATTGTGCCAAATCCTTTTTGATGCGGGAAACGGCCATAGCTGACAAGTTCAGAGACCGTTAGTCCGTCTGGAGCCGTTGGGTTTTGCGGTAAGATCGCAAGCTGACGAGCTACCTCTTTCGTTGAAAAGTTATGGATCGATTTACCGTCCAACATTACACTGCCGCTCTTAGGCTTCATGATCCGGGCCATTGTTTTAAGAATTGTAGATTTACCAGAACCGTTAGCGCCCACTAGTGCGGTTATTTTTCCCGTAGGGATAGTTAAGTTCAACCCTTTAACAATTGTAGCCTCTGCATACCCAATACTTAACTCTTCTGTGTTCAAACGTTCTGACATGTTAACAACTCCTTAAAAGTTTTATGGAGCTATGCTCCTAGAATGAACTACATAGTAAAACTCGCTTCGTACGCATTATGCTTTCGATTTGGCGAGTAAATATAAAAAGTAAGGTGCACCAATGATCGCAACCACGATGCCTGTTGGAACTTCTGCAGGCTGTAACACCCATCTGCCGATAGTATCAGCAGTAATCATAAGAAGCGCCCCTGTCAACGCACTAGCGGGCAATAATACCTGATGACGGGGTCCCACAAGCTTGCGGGCAAGATGTGGTGCAATTAGGCCGACAAAGCCAATTCCTCCACTTACAGCAACGCAGGAGCCGGCAAGCGCAACTGCTGTCACTAGAAGGAGAATACGTTCCTTCTCCACTCGCATTCCAAGTCCTACTGAAGTATGTTCCCCTAGATTCAATACATTAAGAATACGGGCTTTATAGAAGGCGAACGGTAACAGAATCGCTATCCAAGGTAGCAGAGCAAGTACGAATCTCCAATCGCCACCCCATATTTTCCCGGCGATCCAAGTCGCTACAAACTGATAATTATTAGGATCAAGCCGAAGTGCCAACACCAGCTGGCAAGCGTTAATTCCGGCAGCGACTGCAATCCCGATAAGGATCAACCTTGTTGGAGATAGACCATCTGCTTTTCTATAAGCCAGAATATAGATTAAAGCGGCGGTTAAGCTAGCCCCTCCAAGCGCTAAGAGCGGCAAGACAAATACCGGAGCTGCTGTTGTAGCCGGAAAAAACGAGATAAAAATGATTACCGCAAAACCAGCACCCGCACTTATGCCCAGCGTAGCCGGTTCGGCAAGTGCATTTCTTGCGAGACTTTGTAAAATACAGCCTGACACTGCAAAGCCCGCTCCAACCAACAATGAAATTACGATGCGAGGTAATCTAAAATCAAATAAAATAAGCTTTTGCTGATGAGTTCCATCACCCAGCAGTGTATGTAGTACCTCCCGTGGGGATAGACGCATAAATCCTGTATTCATACTGACAATAAAAACAACAACGATCAATATGGCAAGGAGCGATAACACTGTAATAGCACGTGTACGGCGTTCATTATCATTGGGAGAAAGGGTTGTTCTGTGCATTACAGCTCCCCCTTCCGCTTACTCGCTAAGTAAATAAAGAAAGGTACACCGATGATGGCAATTAATGCGCCTAGCGGCGTCTCATAAGGGGCATTTATCATTCTAGCGGCGATATCCGCAAAGATGATCAATAAGCTCCCAAGAACTGCCGAGCAAGGAATGATCCAGCGATAATCTACTCCAACGAAATAACGTGCTACATGTGGAATAATTAGTCCTATAAAAGCAATCGGGCCAACCATCGAGACTGCACTTCCGGCAAGTACTACTACAACAATCATACATGCCAACTGTACTACTTTTGTCCGCTGCCCCAGACCAACTGCAACTTCTCTTCCTAAGCTGAGCAAGGTGACAGACCGCGCTAACATCATCGCTGCGATTAATGCCACGAACACCCAAGGGAAGATAATCTTGATCTGAGTCCAGCTTGCCCCACCCATTCCGCCAGCCAACCAGAAGGCTATATCCTGGGATAAGTTAAAAAGAATAGCTATGCCCTGACTAACAGCAACCAGTAGTGCACTAACCGCGGAACCTGCCAGCGTCAAACGTAAAGGGGTAAGGCCATTAAAAGATAGCGACCCGATTCCAAATACGATAAAAGACGCTATAGCAGCACCTATAAAACAAAACAACATAAGTGAAGTAAATGAGATCGAAGGTGCAAAAGCAAAAACTGTGGCCAGCGCTACACCTGCTCCCGCATTCAAGCCTAACAGACCTGAATCCGCAAGAGGGTTCCTTGTCATCCCCTGCATGATTGCCCCTGCTACAGCGAAGCAAGCACCGACCAAAGCACCTGCTATCGCGCGGGGAAATCGCAGTTCTCTTATCACCTGATGTTTTTGTATATCTGGATTGAAATGAAATATTGCTTCCCATACCGTAGCTAGCTTGATATCTGCCGCACCAACTGAGACCGAAAGTGCCAGTCCAAAGGCAATGGCAGCGAGTCCAATCACTAGAATACCCATCGCAGCTGCCGGTCGGGTATGTAGAGCTTTTTTTGTGTCATTTTTATTACGATGTGCGAAATCTGAGGGTGAAACCATGAGTCGTCTCCTTAATCGATAGTTACAATGGTCTATATGATAACAACAATCATTCTCATTATCGCAAAAAAAATTAAGTTGTACAATTGTAGGAGTTATTTTTCAGTAATACAGGAATGGTTTATAAAAAAATGGTGCAGATCTAAGTATCCTAAGATACTTGATCTGCACGCCCTTCCCCACCCAAATGATCAGTCTCATTCATGGTGAATTACGACTCTTTATTTCACAAAACTTTTTAACACATCGTCAATAATTTTGTCACCAGCGTTCGCACCACTGTATAGCCAACTGCTTGTTGAGCTCATTTCATGCACATTTCCAGCTTTCACAGCCGGGATGCCTTTCCAAATTGCACTGTCCAGAATCTCCGAACCCTCAGTCTTATCACTATTTACAAGGATAATATGATCTGCTGTCAGCTCAGAAAGCTTCTCTAGCGAAATTGGATTCCAAGTAGCTCTTGTACCAACAGGAATTTCTGTTACTAAGTTAGGCAGCTTTACACCAAGGTCTGTATATAATACAGCACCACTGCTGCGGGTTTCGTCTACAATATAGAAGTTCTTTTGTACCAACCATAAAATCGCCACGGACTCTTCTCCAATAGCTCCTTTAAGCTTTTCTTTCGCTGCAGCCGCCTTGTCTTCATAATCTTTAATGGCTTTCTCTGCTTCAGGGGTCTTGTTCAGAATTTCACCAATCTTGAGTAGCGATTTACGCCAATCTTGATTTAGCTTATCCCCAATCACATAAGTCGGTGCAATCTTATTCAGTTGGTCATAGATACCATTCTGTACAGATGACTCCGACGGGATGAGGATAAGATCCGGAGCGAAGCTGGTTACTGCCTCGAGCGGAAGATCGTAGCTGATCGTAGGAACATCCTTCAATTCAGTGGACAGATAATCTTGAATACCATTAGTCACTGACCATTGCGCTACTGGAGTCACACCTAGAGTTACCAAAGCATCCTCCAAATAAGAACCCAGTACACGCCCAGGATTAGCTGGAATCGTTACTTCATGTCCCATTGCATCCGTTAACGTCTTAGGAGCTGTAGGAGCTTCTGTAGCTTCAGCAGTAGGTGCCGTCGTTGGCTCTGTTCCTGCGTTTGAAGCGTTACCGGGATTATTATTACCGCAAGCGGATAAGAATAGCACCATCACCATTAATCCGACCATCGTTAATTTCATGCTTCCAAATCTTTTTCTGTTAAACAAAAACATTAAATACCCTCCTAGTGTGTACATCCTCTGTTATTCAAAGGTGTTGACTACCTCAGTCTCACTTTTAAATGATATTGATTCTCATTCTCTATGTCAACATATAAATTTTAAATTTTGTGGATTTGCAATAATTTCCTTCTTAAAAAGACAAAAAAGGCTATATTCCGAACGTTCCGGATATAGCCTCTCCTTAATGATCCATTATTTATTCAAATGATATGGGACAGTCGCAACTACAACATCTTTTGAATTCATTAGATACGAACGGATTAAAAAGCTGGTCTGATTATGAAGTACAGCTTGCCACCAATGCTTAGTTATAAACTGTGGAATCAGAATCGTGATATGATCCGTCGCTGCGGTCTTCCACTCCACTGTATCAATAAATTTCACTAACGGACGAATAATACTGCGATATCTGGAACGAAGTACAATCAGGCGTACACCTGGATTCCATTCCTCCCACCGTTGCTCCATTTTTTGAATGTCCTCTTCATCAAAGCCAACATACACGGCTACAACATTATCCGTTAGAGACTTGGCATAGCTGATGGAATGTAGTACAGCACGTGTTACACCCGCAACAGGAACAACAACTGTACTGCCCTTAATCAAAGGTTTATCTGTACTCGGGCATATACGAAGCTGATCTGCAGTGTTCAAATAGTGCTTGTGAATCCGGTGGAACACGAACATTACAGCAGGTAAGAAAATGAAAGCCATCCATACGCTTGAGAATTTAGTGATGATAAAAATAAGCGTAATCGTCAATGTTGTCAGCATACCGATGGTATTTACAACAAATCTTTTTTTCCATCCCGCTGGTTTTGTTTTAAACCAATGAACCATCATTCCTAGCTGTGACAATGTGAAAGGAATGAATACACCAACCGCATAAAGTGGAATCAAGCTTTCTGTATTTCCGTGGAATGCAGCTACAAGCACAGCAGACAGAACACCTAGAAAAATAATACCATTAGAGAAACCTAGACGGTCACCACGAACCATAAAAGCATGTGGCATATATTTATCTTTTGCAAACATAAATGCGAGCAGCGGGAACGCTGAGTAAGCCGTATTAGCCGCCAAGAACAAAATTACTGCTGTGATCCCTTGAATGAAAAAATATAAGGTTCCGCGGCCAAAGGTCGATTCAGCGATCTGAGAAACAACCGTTGCCTTTTCATCAGGCACTATGCCGTACCAATACGCCAGTAGTGTGATACCTGTAAACATAAATCCAAGTATAACCCCCATGACCATTAAGGTCTTGGCTGCGTTCTTTTCAGCTGGTGCTTTAAAGTTTGGAATGGCATTAGATACAGCCTCTACACCCGTAAGTGCCGAACAGCCAGAACTGAAGGCTTTTAATAGTAGAAACAAACTAACATTAGAAACAGCAGAGCCAATTTCCGGGACATTCGCATGTACGCCACCTGCTGCATATTTAATAACACCGGAGATAATCAAGACTACAATCGACACTACAAACAAATACACTGGAATTGCGATGAATGAAGCTGATTCTGTAACTCCGCGAAGATTAATCAAAGTAAGTAAAATAATAACTGATACTGCAATAAGAACGGTGTGATTATGAAGACTTGGAAAAGCCGATGTGATCGCATCCGTCCCTGCCGACGCACTAACAGCTACGGTCAGAATGTAATCCACTAACAAAGACCCTCCTGCTAAGAGCCCTGTCGGAACACCAAGATTACTCTTGGCAACGATGTAAGCTCCGCCTCCCTGAGGATAAGCGTAAATCGTCTGCCGATAGGATAAAATCAGGATGGCCAGCAGGCCCAATACGGCTAATGCAATTGGCAGGGAATACCAGATGGCAGTAAACCCCGCAGCCACCAGTACAATCAAAATTTGTTCCGTTCCGTAGGCTACAGACGAGAGCGCATCAGAAGACAGGACAGCCAGTGCTTTAACCTTGGATAACTTTTCATGATCGAGTTCGTTCGACTTCATCGGACGCCCGATCAATAGTCGTTTTACCTTGCTTACCATGGTGGATACAGTTCCTTTCTTTGGGAGCTGAAACGGAATTTCCGCGCGCTGTTTTCATTGGTGGATTTCATAAATGCAGACACTAAAAATAGCATACGGAAATGATCCGCATGCTATGCATGGTCATTATCCCACCTTTGCTTACGAGGTTAGCTGGCGGATTCGGGCTGTGGTTTAGCCCTACGGTATAAGTCTAATCGACCCATTCCGATTCACCCCATTGGCACATATGCCAAGTTTGGTTCCCCCGTTTTTCCTAAGAAAATTCAGCGCATATTCAACTTCTCACAAGGTCTAATATTAGTCTACAATGTGTATACAGTAAAGCGTTGAAAAAAATGAAAAAAGAATGAAAAAACATCCAGTAAGCGCAAATACAGCGTCTTATTGGATGCTCTCTTTCATTCTCTTCAATTATCCCTCTGGATCGTGTTTTTAATCACTTTTCACATTTTTTCGGATCCTTTAAAATTAAAAAATCAAAATCCTAAACTTTCCTCTGTATCTAACTCCATCACTTCTTCTTCCTTGCGTCCGTACCAAAGTAAAATGCTAATTAAAGCAAAAGCGATTAATGCAAGGAAAGGAATCGTCATGAATCCAAAAAAGTTCAAGTAATCCTTATTACAAGGAACACCAATTGTACAAGGAAGCACTTTACTTAACGCGGGAATCTTCTGCTCCGCATAATGATAGATCGAGATACTGCCACCAATCAAGCTTAGTGGAAGTACATATGGGATAATCCTTTTATCCCCTCGAAAGGTTGCAATTCCCAAGAGGAATAACTGAGGATACATAAAAATTCGCTGGAACCAGCAAAGCTTACAAGGTTCATATTTCAATACTTCGCTCAGATACAAGCTACCAGCAACAGCAACTAAAGAGACGAACCAGGCCAGATACAGGCAGTTACGCTTGCAAAAAGATAGGAACTTTGTCACTTTGCCTCCACAGCTTTTGCGGCGTCGTTAATCTCAGTTGAAATCGCTTCAATGTTAAATGGATCCGCAGTCATTACTCCATTGATATAAAGGGATGGTGTAGTCGTCACCCCAGCTTCACTAGCTAACTGCATACCCTTATTCAGCTCATCTGCATACGTACGATCTTTAATATCTTTACGAAGCAGTTCGTAATCGATAGCTAACTTCTCTTTCTCCGCAAGGCTTACTAAGAAATCTTCAGTCGCCCATTCTTCGCTCTCATCACCTTGCTGAGCATATACAGCATCATAGAACTTCCAGAATTCATCATGATTCTGATGGTAAACAGATAATGCAGCAAGTGAGGCAGTTTCAGAGTCTGGACCAACGAAAGCCATATTTACAAAGTAGAGCGCTGCTTTTCCCTCGTTGACAAAATCTTGAACAATTTTCGGTTTAACTGAAGTTGCAAATTGGGAACACGCTGGACATTTTAAGTCTCCAAATTCAACAATTTTAACAGGTGCATCCTCTTTACCGACTCTAGGTAGCTCACTGTAATTGAATGCTACTGGTTCTCCCGAAGTGGCATTTTTTGCGGCATCTTTCGAAGCTAACATAAACAATCCAACAAAAATGATGACTACTAAAGCTATTGAACTAATAATTAAAATTCTCGTCTTCTGCTTTTGCTGCTCCTGTTCTACCCGCCGTTTCTCTTGTTTGCTAAGCTGGGGAACACTTGTACTTTTATTAGGTTTACTCAAGGAGAGTTCCTTTCTGTCCTCTGTGGACTAATGTAGTTTTTATCATATACATTTAAAATTATATAATTTTTAATCTCTTTTTGGCAAACAATACTGTAAAAACGCTGTAAAAAAGACACAGCGCTATAGCACTGTGTCCTAATATTACTAATAAGTTCGTTATGCACCAGCTTCTTCAGTCAATAGCTGTAACTTCAGCAGCTTAATTCGAGAAATCCGCTTATTATCCGTTTCTTCCACAATAAACAGATGATCATCAAATTCTACAGACTGTCCTTTTTGAGGTGGATTAACCTCCAATTTAGAATACAGCCAACCGCCTATCGTATCATAATCCTCAGTATCCATATGGAGCCCCAAAAGATCATTGATCTCTTCAATAAGCATCAAGCCGTCGATGGAGTGTTCATCCTCCCCCAGCTTCTCAACACCAGGACGTTCTTCATCGAACTCATCCTGAATTTCTCCTACAATTTCCTCCATGATATCTTCCAGCGTAACCATTCCTGATGTTCCACCGTACTCATCAATCAGAATGGCGATTTGTGTCTTTGCGCGTTGCATGACCTTCAGCAGAGCACTAATCTGAATAGATTCTGGTACGGTTAGTATAGGACGAATCAATTTATTATAGCTTTGTTCACGATCCCTAATTAAGTCCTTGATATGAATGAAGCCTAGGATATGATCCTTATCACCATCACAGACTGGATAACGCGTCCTCATTCCATCAAAAGCAATCTCAAGGTTCTCTTCCGTTGAAAGATGATTATTCAGGCAGATCATTTCTGTTCGAGGAATCATGATCTCACGGGCCATTGTGTCCACAAATTCAAAAATATTGTCAACCAGCGCCATTTCGGTATTATCAATAAATCCGCTTTTATTACTTTCTTGCATGATAATACGGATTTCTTCTTCCGTATGCGCCGTTCCCAGCTCTGAAGCAGGGGATAAACGGAAGATCCGTAATAAACCACGTGCCAGCCCATTTACGATCCAAATCACTGGATACATGATCTTGTAAAACACATTCATCGGTCCAGATGTTAGCAAAAGGACAGATTCAGCCTTGTTAACTGCAATAGTCTTAGGTGCAAGCTCTCCTAGTACGATATGCAAGATAGTGATAAACATTAGAGCAATAATCAAAGATACAACATTAACAGCGGTTACTCCAAAACCTATACTTCCTAATAAGGGCCCAACAAGGTTAGCTATAGCGGGTTGCCCCAACCATCCTAGCGCAAGTGAAGCCAATGTAATACCAAGCTGACAGGCGGATAGATAACCTTCCAAGTTGCGTACGATGCTTCTCGCTTTTAAAGCTTTTTTACTACCTTCTTCAATAAGGGTATCAATTCTACCGCTTCGTACTTTCACCATTGCGTATTCGACTGAAACAAAAAATCCATTTAATAATACCAACAGAATAATAAGACCTACGTGTAATATACCGGGTAAAGGGTCGCTCAATTTATAATCCTATCCATCATTCTCCGTACGGATGGATAGGCCCACCTCCTTCGTTTTTTCAGAGTATCGGCAAGAAGCTTGCCAGTTGTTCCTTTCAGTATCAATTTCCCAATGGTTTCATCTCCAGTCTGGAATCACGTTTTTGAATATATACTTTATTATATTAATATATTGGGGCAAACCGCAAGCATGCGTGTCCTTTCGAAAAAAAATGGGTCTTTATTCCCCTTATTATTCCAAAACATCAGTATGTATAAAGAAAACCCCCTCACCGTTAAGTGTTGGGGTTCATCCAGAAATATAAGGACTTGATTAGCGACAGTTTCTTGTTGTAGGAGGATTACCGATCACTCCAGGGTACTGGTAAGTAAGGGGCTCATCAAATGTAGCATAATCAAAATAAATCATAAGTAATACAGTACGTTGACCAGTTACTGGGTCACTAATAATAATGTGGTCACGGCCCGCAGCTTCCAGCACACCCTTGTAAACTTTGGCATTCCACTCTTTGTTATTTTCATAAGTAAAATAAAATGTACCTACTTTGCCTAAATTCAGTCTGAAAATATTTTCGATATACGATTGTTCAAACTGTTGAGGTGGGTTTTGAACTACAACCCCTCCTGGTGTCATCGGACTTCCGCTGCTAACTTGTGGAGGCATGCTACCCATGCCTTGCATTCCTTGCATTCCTGTAGACATTGGCATTTGCATACCTGAAGAAGAAACACTACCAATAGTATAAGTGACGGGACGGTATGGTTGAACGATCATTTAATGAAACCTCCTAAATGTTTATCGGAGCAGTTGCTCCCTTTGGACACAAAAGAACCTTTACACTAGCTTACTGAGAGAATTACTCATAATAATGAGTAATTCTCTTTTACACAGTTACCCTGTTAATTACCAATAAATACAGCCGGGCAATCTTCTCCAGTCGGAGTAAAGAAGCAATGAGCTTTAAAGCGGCCTGTGTTTTGTTGGTTATACCAGGTTGGAGGGCAATCTCCTACAGGACGGAAGAACCATAAAGCATTGGTCGCTGGCCATGTTCTTTCACCTGCAATTGCACGTTTAGCAAGACGAATGTCTGCTTCTCTTGCTCGTTGATAGAAGTAGCTTTTCTGCGGGGCTTCGAATCCTCCTGGACTTTGATAGACCATGTCATTCACATTACGAATGTTCAAAAAATCAAGGCAATTGCCAAGAATCCGGTTGACACCAACATTGCCGACCATAAGCATACCGAGATCTCCATCTTCTTCAGCTTCCGCTCTCATCAACCGCGCTAGCACCTTCACATCTTCCGAGTTCGTTTTGATGACGGCCACGCTGTCTCCTCCTTGGGGTTGCTTCGTAAACAACCTCGTTCTTAACTGCATGGTGTATTGTATGTGCATTAGCCCAAGAGGTGACAGTTTCAACCTAATTTTAAAGCCATTTGCATTCTGTTTAGTTGCTAAATAGTCCGCAAATAAAAACCATCCCTCTGCTCCGTTGAATGGAACAGAAGAATGGTTTAAGAATGAATGTATAGCTAATGACTACTCCGCTGTGGAGTATTGTGGTTGTCGCTCAAATCCGTGATATCTGGTTCCTTGATAGGTAAGCATGCCTTTATCGCCTTCTGCACTCATTCCATATTCATGGCCATCTACTTTAAATTCAATTCGACTGCCCCCATTCAATTCGTACGTTAAGTAGTAGATTGTACTCGTACGACTTGAACCATTATCTTCTTGAACCTGCTGCTGCCTTATTTCACTCCGCTTGCTGACGATACGGGCAGGGATGGTTAGCATGGGCGAGCTATTGTTCCGGCTCCATTGAAGCAAACCCCTGCCTGCTGATAATGCAAGAATACCAACCATTACAATGAGAAATATTGGCATCACTGTTCCAGAGAAATCAAACATCCATGAAAGATCCGGGCCCATTCCCATGACATTTTCCCCCTTCATACCCATTAATTCAACCCATAACTTAGCTTCAGGCACTTCTGTACATGTATATGCCTCTTCTAGTTCAGAAAGCATTAAATTAGTGAGACTTCATGCAAAAAGACCACTTCGTTTTCTTAGAAATCAAGAAATCGAGTGGTCTTTAATCATAATTTTGAGTGATCAGATTAAGCATGAACGAGGTCTAGCAATTGCTTCGTTTCGTCAGTCTCAACATCTAACATACCATTGTCTGCCCAGCATGCTCTGCATTGTTCTTCCGTTTCACACAGGTGAGCGTCATCACAGTTGTAGCAAAGTTGCAGCAGGTTTCTTGTCATATAATCTGTTTCAAAAGTTTTCATTGTAATCTCTCCTATTCGAAAGTTAAGTTTGTGAAAATTTGAACTTGTTCTATGTGTTAAATATATCACACGATCACTTAAATGTCATGTGATTTTTTTCACATCTATAAAGAAAATTTTAATTAAGTTTTTTCCTTATATTCAATCAATCAAAAACATATTGATTTAGAAGTTCATTCTTATTCAAAAAAAGCTGTTTCAAAAGTATTATACTCTACTTTTGAAACAGCTTCACTTCACTTTACATCACACGCCAACTAATCCCACCATTTGTAGTTTGTAAGAGGAGCGAGCGTTTTTGTTCTTTTTTCTCAAGTAAAAGCCATCCCACCTCTGTGGAAATAAACTCCATCTTAATCGTCTCAGGATATTCCTCAAGCTTAGACTGCAGAACACTGCTCTCCTTAAGAGGGAGCCAAGTTTTCCCTTGGTTAACGGTATGGTAAAGAGTATCACCAATAATGGCCCAACCAACTTGCGAATTCAGAAACGTCGGAGCGCTCTGATGATTCCCTCCGGTTGGGCTCTTTAATTCAAAAGGTGTAAATTTCCAGTTATCTCCACCATTAGCGGTAAAGTAACCGTGGTAAGTAATCGTCTTATCTTTATCATTTTGGCAGCCCACAGACATCCAACCATTAGTCTTACTAGCATCGAAGAACTCTGGTTTGCCAGTAATGACTCTGTCACAGCTTTCCAGTTGTTCATTTACCAGAAAAGACTGTCCTGGATTCCAACTCTGACCACCGTCCTTAGTTATAAAGATCTTAGGAAGGGCACCGGTCTGCAAAGTCACAAATCCTTCTACACGACTCTTGAAGATCATTCCAGTACTTACACCTGTGAACGGGATCGAATGATTGGGAAGGTTCGGATTATACTGTTCATTCTGCATCACTTCTTCCCATGTGGCCCCACCATCTGACGTTGAATAAATCGCCTTGCTTTCCTTATTAGGAGTAGCGTTCGCAGAGGTCATTAGCCATCCCTGAGTTGGTGAATTGAAATAAACGGAAGATACATTATTATCATCACCTAACGAAGAGATTTTCCAGCTTTTTCCTCCATCTGTGGTTCGTAACACTATATTCTCTGTCGTACCAAATGCACTTCTTATAATCCAACCATGGTTAGAGTCAGTAAAAAAGATGCCTTTTCCATAGACAGGTGTGGACAGGAACTGCACATTGGGTGCAGGAGAAATATTAGCCCAGGTCGCCCCGTTATTATGGGTAACGTACAAACGAAGTTCATTTTTTGTTACACCCCATACCATGCCCTCTGTCTCACTAAGCAGATGAAAACCCGTAATTCGAGTTTGAACCTGATATTTCGGGCCACTCTCTTTGTTAGTATTGTTACTTGGTGGTGTAATCAGAGTAATCGTCTGTCCTTCTTCCGGTGCTTCTGTAGGCTGTGGCTGTGGAGAAGGCTCCGGTGGTGGTGAAGAACATGCTGAGACTATCCACGCTAAAAAAAATAGCATCATAAACATTCTTAGAGTTTTCAATCCAGCGGTTCTAGATGTCAATGCCCTCTCTCCTCTCAATTGGAATCTTATTTATGATTTAACTTACTATTACGGTAGCCGTATAGAAAATAGATCAGAAGTCCAAGACTCGTCCAAATCAGAAACCCAATCCATGTCTCACTTCCTAGATTATACATCAAATATCCGCATGTTGCCGCACTTAGCAATGGAATGAAGGGTACCCAGGGTACTCTGAACCCTCTTTTCATATTGGGATGAATAACCCGCAGGGCAATTACCCCCAAAGAAACGACAAAGAAGGCAAACAGTGTTCCAATGCTTGTTAAGTTAGCCAATCGATCCAAAGGAATAAAGCCCGTTAATACAGCTATAATGATCCCAACCATCCACGTACTACGAATAGGTGTCTGTGTTTTAGCATTGATCTTAGACAATCCTCGTGGTAAAAGACCATCACGTGAGATTGCGAATAACAGTCGGGTTTGACCAAACAGCATTACGAGCAGTACGGTGGTCATTCCCGCAATAGCTCCAACAGAGATTAGACCCGCTATCATATCTTGATTTACAACACGAAGCGCATAAGAAACGGGATCACTAACATTGAGATCCGTATACGGTATAATACCTGTTAATACAAGTGAAACTAGGATATACAATACAGAGCATATAGCAAGGGATGAAATAATCCCTATAGGCAAATCGCGCTGTGGCTGCTTTACTTCTTCTGCAGCAGTCGATAACGCATCAAAACCTATGTAGGCAAAGAAGACCGTTGCCGCACCGTTTACAACACCTTGATAGCCAAAGGGTAGAAATGGAGTCCAGTTCTCTGGTTTAACATAGAAAAATCCAGTTACGATAAACAAAAGCACTACACCTATTTTGATAACGACCATAATCGCATTAAAACGAGCAGTCTCTTTAGTTCCCCGAGTTAGTAAGTAGGAAATTAGTAAAATGATTATTACTGCTGGTAAATTAATAATGGTACCTGCTTCCGCATTATACGCCCCGGATAGTGCTGTAGGAATATGGATACCAAAGCCCTCTAAAAGTCCCTGCAAATAGCCTGACCATCCACTACTTACTGCAGCTGCTGCAACGCCATACTCTAACACAAGGTCCCAACCCAAAATCCAAGCGAGTAATTCTCCAAAAGCTACATAACTATAAGCATAGGCACTTCCGGAGACCGGGATGGTCGATGCAAACTCTGAATAACAAAGGGCTGACAGCACGCAGGCAAACGCGGCTAAAAGGAATGAAATGACCAGGCCAGGACCAGCGTGTTCTGCTGCCGCTACTCCTGTCATTACAAAAATACCAGTACCAATAATCGCTCCTACACCTAGCATGGTTAGATCCAGCGCACCAAGTGTTTTGTTCAACTTGGTTGCACCCGAGTTTGAAGGTGCGATTAGCGGTTTTTTGCGAAATAAATCCATTCTTACATTCTCTCCTGTCTAGTCTTGTTGTCAAATTGATTAGAGAATTTCTATTAAGTATGCCCAAAATGGGGTAATGCATTAAATAAGACCTGCTTGAAAACAATATCGTTAGCGATTATGATGGACAAGATTAAAAGCTAAAAATTTTAATTACTGAGGAGATGGAATCATGGCCCCCCCGAAACCCAATCGTGTCGTAGTCATTGGTACTGGAGCAGTTGGTACAACAACAGCCTATACATTACTGCTACGGAGACGTATGCCTGAGCTCGTACTTATTGACGTTAATCAAAAGAAAGCCCTTGGAGAAGCATTGGATATGAATCACGGCATGCCCTTTGTTGGTGGTGTGAAGCTATGGGCTGGTACATATGAAGATTGCCGGGAAGCGGATATCATCATTGTAACTGCCGGTGCATCACAAAAACCGGGTGAAACCCGGATAGATCTTCTCCGCAAAAACATTTCAATTTTCAAAGATATCGTTCAAAAAATCACCAAATATAATCAACATGCGATACTACTTATTGCTACTAATCCTGTAGATATTTTGTCATATGCCACTTTGAAAATAAGCGGTTTTGATCGCAGAAGAGTCATCGGTTCCGGAACGGTGCTGGATAGTGCACGTTTTCGCTACCTGATTGGACGCCACAAAGAAATTGATCCACGCAGTATTCATGGTCAGATTATCGGGGAACATGGAGACTCGGAACTTCCTGTTTGGAGTCTAGCGAATGTTGCCGGGATTGATCTCGGTTTTGACGAAGCAGAACAAGATGAAATATTCCAAGATACTAAGAATGCCGCTTATGAAATTATTGATGCCAAAGGCTCAACCTCCTACGCGATAGCATTAGCACTAGATCGTATTGTGGTATCCATTCTTCATAATGAAGGCTCTGTATTGAACGTATCTACTTTATTGAATAATTATAACGGAGTTTCGGATGTCTACCTTGGCGCCCCTTGCGTCGTAGATCGGTCCGGTGTACGAGAAGTACTAGATCTTCCATTAAATGAGACAGAACGAGCTCTATTCCAGAAATCTGCCGAGAAGCTTAAAGCTGAGATAGCTAAGCTAGAACTATAAGCAAATGAATACATGGGGCTCTCCCTGTTGTCATGATTACATGGCCGGGGATAGCCCCTTTTTCACGAAAAGAATTGCACTTTGAATTCTATCAAATCTGGACTTGCAATTTCGACATGGCTTCTTCCTTCTCACGGCTCGTGATATGCGTGTAAACCGTTGTAGTCTGAATGGAAGAGTGTCCCAGCAGCTCCTGAACCGTCCGCAGATCCGCACCTTTTCGTAGCAGCATGGTAGCGAAGGAATGTCGTAGCTTATGGCTTGAATAGGGGCGACGTTGCGCAGCAGGCACGTCCCTTTGGAAACGATCGAAGGTGTCCGCAGCGATTTGCTGAATGCCACGTATAGACAGCCTGCGTCCTTTTTGTGAAATGAACATAGCTTCCTCTTTACTGCGCCAAGGATTTAATCGTTCTTCTATTGCCAGATCAAGAAAAGGTACTACATCCTCTGGAATCGGTACATTACGCCATTTACGTCCCTTACCGAACACTCGAAGGGAATGTCTTTCTACATTATAATCACTTAAATTAAGCGTGTGGACTTCCCCCACCCGAAGCCCCATATAGGACATCAGTAAAAAGACTGCTAAATTACGACCTTTGTATTTCCCATCTATAGAAGACAAAAATCGCCCCAGATCACCTTCATCTAAGTAGACCGGTTCGCGATTGATCTCAGTTTTAGATTTCTTAATCCCAGCTGCTGGATTGGTTAGAAGCAATTCCAGCTCAATTAATGCCTTAAAAAAACAGTTAATTGAGGCATGCTTCCGGTTACGGGTAGCATCACTTACACCACGTTCACGCACTGACGTAAGAAAAGAAATAACATGTAGCTTCTTTACGGACTCTAGCTTTTTACCATTCAGACTTTCTAAAAACTGTTTTACATCCACTAAATAGGATTTCTGCGTATAGGGAGTGTAACCGGCATCCTTCATCCAGATTAAAAAAGCCTCAAGCCCCTCTTCGTAGTCTTCACTCCACTCATTCATGGCTTCGAGCCTCCCTTGTTTTCGACAATCTATTGTACCATAGAATAGCTACAAGAATTAAACTTAGCTGCTCCATTTTTCAGCATGCTTTTGCACAGCTTTTAAAAACTCTGTTAGAACAGGAGATTTCCATTTCTTATGATGATAGGCAATTTGAGTGGCCACACGCTGCGATTCATCATTCCAATTCAGCCTAGCTAACTTCCCTTCCGCTAATTCGTTGCTCACAGTAATCATTGGAATAAAAGCGATGCCTAGACCCGCCATAACACATTGCTTGATCGCCTCAATACTCCAAAACTCTAACGTAGGGTCCGGAAATACCCCGTGTCTGTTTAAATGATGTTCAAATAAAGTACGGTAGCTACAACCAGTTTCCGTATGCAATATCGTTTCGCCCTTAAGATGAACCGGTTCTACCACTGGAAGACTCAATAAAGGATGATCCGGCGGAGCGATCAGGGTCATTTGTTCATGCACCAGTGTTTCTATATTCAGATCTTTATCTTCCGTCTCTGGTTGCAGTAGGAAGGCCAAATCCAATTCACCGGATCGAACTAAATCCGTTAGCTCCCAGCAGGCCCCAGGCTTCAGAAGAATTTGGACCTTTGGATATTTCACGCGAAACTCCTTGATAATGCCTGGTAAGCGAAAAGCAGCCAGAGATTCAGGTGCGCCAATGCGTAAAGACCCTGTTAGCTCACTCTCGGAGCGAAGAGCATCTTGCGCTAGAGAATGCATTCTGGAGATCTCTTGAGCGAATGGGAGCAGACGGCGGCCTGCATCAGTTAGGATGATCTTTTTACTGATCCGATCAAATAAAGGCTGACCTATTTCAGTCTCTAACGCTTGGATCTGTGCGGTAATACTGGATTGTGCATAATCAAGCTTCTGTGCAGCTCGTGTGAAGCTACCCGTCTCCACTACGACTATAAAGGTAAAAAGATGACGTGATTCCATACGTGCCCACTGAATAATAGTTACCCATCGAAATTTCGAATGGATACTATTCAAAAAATCTGTTTTTCCAATGGATCTATTATCTGCTACTCTATAACAAAAGACAATGAAAGCAGGATTAAAAATCATGAAAGATTCAAGTTCAACCACTTTACGAAGAAACATCGGCATGCCGCAAGCTATAGCTCTTTATATCGGCGCTGTATTGGGCTCGGGAGTCTTAATCGTTCCCGGACTGGCTGCAGAAATGGCTGGTCCCGCTTCATTGCTGGCCTGGGGATTTATGACGCTGTTGATTTTGCCAATGGCCTTATCGATGGGCCTGCTCTCTGCCAAATTTCCTAACGCAGGAGGCGTGTCCCACTTTGTTACCCTTGCTTTCGGACCTAAAGCCGGATCTTTAGTGGGCTGGTTTTTTCTAATGTCTGTTCCGATTGGTGCGCCTGTCGCTGCGCTGACCGGAGCTGGTTATATGACAGCCGCAATGGGCTGGGATGAACCTGCGAGAATTACTATCGCTGCGGTGATGTTGGCCATCGGGCTAATTACAAACTGGATTGGTATGCAAGTGGCGGGAAAGGTACAAATTGCTGTAGTGATTGCGATTGTAGCTGTTCTCGTCTTCTCGTTTGCTACTGCGCTTCCTCGAATGGAGGTTGAACACTTCACTCCCTTTGCCCCACACGGATGGATGAGCATTGGACAGGCTGCAGCAATCTTATTTTGGTGTTTTATTGGTTGGGAAGCTGTCTCACATCTCTCTGAGGAGTTCAAAGATCCACAACGTGCTGCAGTTAAAGGTGTGACCATCGCTGCTATTATTGTAGGTGTTCTATATTTCTTATCCGCTTTAGCAACGGTTGGCACACAAAGCTACCTTAAAGGTGGGTCGAGCACTTCACTTGTCTGGATCATCAGCCAGCCTCTTGGACGCTGGGGAGGATTTATCGCAGGACTTACAGGTCTCTTCATCTGTACCGCCACCATTATCGCTTATGCCGGTGCTGCCTCGCGTGTGGCTTATGCGTTATCACGTCAGGGCTATGCACCGCAATGGATGGGGAGACTATCCAAACCATATCATACCCCTATCGGTGGGATTGCTTTCCTGCTCCTCTGTTTTGTAACGGTCATGTCACTGTACAGCAGCGGATTGATATCTATCACTACTTTGATCCAGTTTCCAAATGCGACATTTATCCTGACTTATATCGGAGGTTGTGCTGCGGGGATACGCCTACTTAAGGGAAGTAGATTAGGCGTAACGATTAGCTGGATCTCTTTTCTAGCTACCGCTGCCGTGTTTCCTTTTACAGGCTGGGCAATAGGCTATCCGTTACTTATTACTTTGATGTTTATTTTGATCTTCCGTATCAAACATAAACAAACGGTTGCCGGAATAAGGGATTTAAAAAGTGAAATTCGTGAGGATCAACGAAAAGCATTGTAAGACTCATATCGTTTCAGCATTCGTTTAGATGGTTATGGTATGAAGAGGGTAAACTATACTATGACCAGATAAAGGAGACGATACATCATGTCAAATCAACCAAAGATCATTCTTGAGCCAGCAGCGCAGAAATTTGCCGATGATAATTCCAAACCTCCGTTCCTTCCTGATCTTGGACCAGAAAAAGGCCGTGAGACGGTAGATACTGTACAATCCAGTGAGATATATAAACCTGAAGTCGAAATTGAAGATCTTATGGTGCCAGGAGGACCTAATGGTAATGTTTCCATAAGAATTGTCCGGCCCCCTAGCTCCTCTTCCGCATCGTTGCCAGTGATCCTTTACATTCATGGTGCTGGCTGGGTGTTTGGTAATGCACATACCCATGACCGCTTGATCCGTGAGCTAGCTGTTGGAGCGGAGGCTGCCATTGTTTTTCCAAATTACAGCCTCTCTCCAGAAGCTAAATATCCTACAGCAATTGAAGAAATCTATGCTGTTCTGAAATGGATCGCTGCACAGGGTAGTGATCATGCACTTGATGCTAGCAAGCTATCCATAGGCGGTGATAGTGTCGGTGGAAATATGGCAGCCGCCATTACGCTTATGGCTAAAGAACGCAGTGGTCCGAAGATAGGGAAACAACTTTTGTTCTATCCGGTAACGGATGCCTCCTTTGATACCGAATCTTATAATGAGTTCGCAGAAGGATACTTCTTGCAGCGTGATGGAATGAAATGGTTCTGGGATCAATATACAACTGACCCTGAGGAGCGGAAGCAGATCACAGCCTCCCCGCTTCGAGCTAGTGTAGATCAGTTACGCGATCTACCCGAAGCACTAGTCATAACGGGTGAAGCAGATGTTCTACGTGATGAAGGTGAAGCTTATGCCGCTAAATTACGTGAAGCTGGTGTCACTGTTACGGCCGTTCGCTTTCAAGGGATCATACATGATTTTGTGATGCTAAATCCTTTAGCTGAAACCAATGCCAAAAAAGCCGCCATCAAGCTGGCGACTACATGGCTTCGTGAAAGTTTCTAAATAAATATGTTCGTTCACCAAATTAAAGAAAGCCTGCAAATGTGCAGGCTTTCTTTAATTATGAGTTTAATGCTATTTCTATAGCAGAATACCTTTGATGGCCCTCTTTTTCGTAGCTCGAAGGTCTCTTATTTGTGAAAAGTACTTTCTTATAGGATAGTACCTTTTATTAGTTTACATAATAATGATTATGTAAACAATTTTATTTTTATTAAATAAGTATCAACAAATATGCCAAATTACCCCTCATCTTCTGAAGCTATTTCTCGCTTGAACTCACTGGTTCGACTCTCCAGATGAACTGAGCCACCATTTCCAATCTGGAAGGTCGTTCCAGAGCCAATCGATAAGATTTTAATAAATTTAATATTAATGCTTGATTCCTCAGAATCATTCAAAATCTCAACATCATCATTCACTTGGTTCGACCAGGTCGCAAGAGGGATGTCTAAGCGTAAAGCCTCTCTATTATTGCTATTAATCTCTTGTATGTTATTTAGGTAATTTTCTTTACTGCCCACGAATTTGGACTGAATCCGCTCTACAGATCCACATAAGAAAATCGAACTGTCAGACAGATTATTAATGTATACATCTTGTATACGCGAGTTATGCATTGTTAACTACCTTTTTGGACTTGATCCGGAGCACTTGGAGTATATTCTATCACGCTGTCAAACGCCGAAGAACAATTAATCGTCTGCGTATCCCCTACTAAAAATACCGAAGAACCTGATATCGAAAACACTTTTACCGCGTTTACATTTATTTCTCTGTTAATCACGGTTACTTTCATGCGGCTCCCGCCTTCCAGTTATGTTTATTTCCAAATGCCGTTCTACCGCCGTAACAATATCTCGTTTGATTTGTTCAACAATAGAAGCACTTTCCTCTTCTGTGTATCCACGCCCTTCTTCAGCGGCAGGAAGCTGGCTTACATACTCGTTAATCCGGCCATCCATCTGATTCAGCAGATCCTGGGTTACCATTTGGATATACTGCTCATCAATACTTAAGTTCTGCTCTTTTTCTAAGCGTGAAAATTGAAAAGGAACTTCCTCTTGTACATACTTCAGAATCTCTGGACGGATTTTATCCGATAATGCAGATGCAGAAGGTGTCCCCCCCTCTTGCTCCCCAATAGACTTACCGTTGATCATTGCTTCATCCAGATTATTTCCCTCATTTGGTGTTATGCCTATATTTAAAGTGCCTTCCAGCTTCTCGATTTTCAATTGTTCAAAATGATAATTTATAGGACCTATACTTGCAGTTTTATTGTTCTTTAGACTCTCTACGTCACCTTTTAAATCTTGGAGCTGTTTCTCTAGCAATTGAATCTTTTCTGCTTGCACTCTTAATGCATTAAAGACTTGCTGAACGTAATACGGGTTCATACAACCCCCTCCTATAGTTTATTGTATGCGAAGTATAGGAGCCTAATTCTATCGGGTATATAGTTCAGTTGGTGGAGGCAAGGGTACAAGAGGTAAATCACTTACCGCTGGAGTTGGCGCAGGAGGAGATTTTGGAACGTCCCCAGTCTGATAGCTATGAGACAAGGCATTAATGCGTCCGGATGTGCCGATCTGAAGGACCGATGAATTTGAGATCGTACCAATTTTTAGATTATTGACCGATATGCACTGATATACCGTAATATTCATATTAACCCACCCTTAAGGAGGCGATACTTGATCCACCACATCTGAATCCATCGTGTTCGTACTACTGGCAGCATTATTCGTAATGTTCGTGCCTATAGAGTCACCTATTGAGAAGGAGTTGGCACCGGCATAGATTTTAGAGTTACTGCTCAAGATAACAGATGCCGTATTTCCTACTAAGACTGTGGAACTAGGACCCACGCTGTTAATTTTAATGTTGCCGATGATTGAAACCACCAAACCACTCCTCCCTTCGGAATGATAACCTATTCTATGTAGATATTCGCCCAGATGTCACTGAATAAGTCATACGCCCATACAATGGATAAAAAATGAAGGAGGTTCAGCGTTCATGAGTCCGAATAAATCGAACCCTTTAGATTGGATGAACGAAGATCCCTTTTTTAAGAAAAAGCTATCCTTAAAGTCGCTTGAAGAGCAATGGAAGCTGGATCCAAGCCAGATCGATGGTTATGTTGAAAAAATAATCAAAGAAGCTACTGCAGCGACCTCTTCGTCATTTACGAACGAAACCTCAAGTCTGCAATTTGAGCATCTGGACACACATAATTATTTGATCACTAAAATTCGTATTCCAAGTGGAATTCACCCCGAAAGTATTTGGGCACAAATCAACCGAACACAAATCAAATTAAGCGGTCTTAGAAAAGATCATAGCGAGATCATCCCACTTCCCATTCCAGTCAATCCGGATCAGAGCAGAGGCACTTATAAACAAGGCTCACTGCAATTCAGAATGCTGAAAATGTCATCAGGTAAATTTAGAGATATCGATATCCGTTATTTATAAAAAAATCCTTAAAACCCCTCCTTTTTGCTCGTCCAAGTGGTGATCTTCCCTCAATAAAACGTCTTAAAATCAAAACAGCGTATAATTTAAGTTATGCGCTGTTTTTTTAGGGCGTTTTTTTGCCCTTTTTATCCTTAATTTTGTCTCCATCACAAAGGAATTTATAAGCTTCATTCTCCGAACTTTAAGGTTCCCTCGCTCATAAGATAGGGTATCAATCGCAAAGGTGGGCTATTTATGTCCAAAAACAAGCGTGGCAAAGCACTCTGGCGTATGCCATCCCGAAGCAGAGGAACATGTCTGATCTGCGGCAGCACTCGTATTAAGCTTTTGTACATCGGAAAAGGACTTTCTGGCGAAAAGGTTAACGTGTGTAAGAAATGCGAGGGTAAACAAGTAACTAACAGTAACTGAACAAAATTGTTCAGAGGATTTCCAGTCACCATTTATTACATGGCGAAAGGATTACTAAAAAAGTGCAATCCTATCATCGAACCTCGATGAAACCGAATCACACTTTGCTTAGTAATCCTCCACTTCAAAAACTATAGGAGCTCTATACGATACCGTCTTTCCTCACTCGATAAACTGAATCCGACAGATTCATAAAGATGCAATGCAGAATCATTATCTGTTAACACCATTAAATAAGCTTCTTCAAGTCCATGTGTTCTGAAATAGTTTAACGCTTGAGAAAGCATGTACCTAGCAATTCCAAATCTTCTCCACGGCTCAAGAACAAAAACATTTTCAATATACCCACTATTCTCTTCCTGCCATACCATCAAGCTGCCTACAACCCTCTCTCCTTCTCGAACAACCATAGAGTTCCAAAGCGGATTTTGCTTAAACTGAGATAGCCGTTCTTTCCCGAGTGGGGTTTCTGGCCAAACCTCTGCTTCCAATTCTAAATAAAGATCTTCTTCTTGTGGTGTCTCCATCATCCAAGTTGCAAATTCAAATTCCTTTTTCAGTTCAGGTACGGTGTAGGAATGATCAAGAGTATGATTCATTTTAAATAAGCTGTTGTATTGACAGAAGCCCTTTTCTTTTTCAAAAAATTGCGTATTTGCGATCTCCGATGCGTTATTCCCGACACATAGCGTCGTTTTGTAAGCTGTTGATAAAGTTTCCTTCAATTCAAGTGCTCTCAAGAGGAGCGTTCGATACATGCTCTCTAATAAATCGTAGTCTTCTTCTCGTTCAGGTATTGTTTTCAAATTCAAATAGATCGAATGTCTGCTTTCCTTTGAACGCCCGGGCGGCACAATATTTATGATCTCTACTTGACCCTTGGCAACCATTTTTCCATTTTCAAAGGCGCAGTACACATTCTCCCAGTTTTCCTCATCACCAACCCACCAAAAAACAGCATTTCCCCGCGAAGTAACCGAGTTATATAACTCACCCAGTAATGGCATGTCCCCTTGTTCAAAATGACGAATCGTTATTCCTTCTGATGAAAGAATCGTAGATTTTGTCAAAACAAAACCCCTTTTCATATAAATTTTGGCATACATTAAGGGTAGCACATCTCTTCCAATTTCACTTGTTAATGAATAGTTATAATTAATTCTTATATACCGTAACATTTATCGAGTGAACCCTGTCTTACTTACATAGGGGGACTAAATGATGAAGAGACGATTTTTTATAGGTATTGCTATATTTTCAATGGGTATTGTGATAGCTTTCGGGATCAGTACGATATCCAATATTCTGAGTCCATTTAAGAGTTTCTTGCTCACTGTAGATAATCAGTCGGATGATGATATTAGCTCTATTGAAATAGGTTTAATCCATACGGATTCCAAGGAATTATTTACAAGTCCCATCAAGAAAGGTGAAACGAAAAGGTTCAAACCTACACTGAGCTTAAGTGGTGAAGGTTCTATATACCTTAAGTATACTAACGCAAAAGGACAATCCACCCAAGAAACTGTATGCGGTTATACAGAGTTTCTATCTGGTTATTCAACTGTCACGATTACTAATGAGGGCACAACTGTTGTTCAGCAATGTAATTAAATCCGTTCTTCTAAGAAGAAACGATAGTGTCGTCTTTTAAAGACGATAACCGTTTCTCGTAAAAATAGAGGAGGTAAACCCTATTAGGTTCACCTCCTCTTTCATTTATGCAGCTTGCGATTATACCTCCTGAACTGCAGCCCTCGAGATCAGATAATAGTCGTTGAAAGACACCAGTGCGTTGCCCACAATTTTTGAATAACCACTATTTAATAGTGCGCTGATTCTTTGCTCAGCGGTAGGAATGGCCTTGGTAATCATCGCATCAACCCTAAAACAATCATAGAACTCCTTCTCAAACATAGAGAGGATCTCTGTAAGAACTCCTTCATTCTCCAATCTCGAGATCAGATCAAGCCTTAGAACACCAATCAGTCCTACCCCTTCAACGCTCTCATTTCTCGCAAAAAATTCAAAAGTACCAACAGCTTTATCACTATCTTTCTCTACAATACTAAATCAAACGTAACCATGTCCTGCATATTCATCCAGCCAGAATCGTATACAGCCACTCATCTCTTCTATCGTTTGAAAGTTAAAATCGTTATTACAGTTATCGCTATTGAAGAGCGGGATAGAAGCAGCGTCTGAATAACATTCCAGTAGGTCCTCAGCGTCTTCCTTTTGAACCAATCTATACATCAATTGATCACTTTCAAATACCGGGCATTCCTGATATGGGCCTTCTTCAAAGTTTTCTTGCTACGCATTCCCCGAAAAATTTAATTGCCAGGTCACGCCAAATCTATCCGCTACCCAGCCAAATTTCGGACTAAACGGATAGCTTCCAAGAGGCATTAGGACCTGTCCACCTTGTGCTAATGATTCGTAGACCCGATCAATTTCAGCTTCACTCTCACAATTCACATATAAGGATATCGCTGGAGTAAAGGTAAACCCGTGCTGAACATAACTATCTATACACATAAATACTTGTCCATGCAAAGAAAAGGAAGCTTGCATTACACTCCCTTCAGGTCCTGCTTCATTCGCTCCATATCGCTTAATGCTAATCACTTCGGAATCATCAAACAAGGACGTATAGAAATTCATAGCTTCTTCTGCCTTACCTTCGAACATTAGAAAAGTCATAATCTTTTGATTTGTTTCCTTCATAATTGTCCAGCTCCTTATTGTGATTTAAAGTAGATCATTTCATATCATTAACGCTTTCGTATACTTTCAAACGGGCATACACGGTTTCGAGAACCGGATACGCGCCTTGACCCGGAACAGCCATAGCCAGAAGTGCCCCATGCAGATGGTCCGCTTCTACAGGTAGTTGCTTATGCATATCCCGATGCATGGATGAAGTAAATTCAGGTAACACAGAAAGCATCTTTTGCATCGTGGAAGCTATATTTTCCGGTCCCACAGGCATTCCAGCATTTTGAGCCAAGCTAACAATCTCTTGAAGAAGCTGCTCATAGATTGCACGTGCTTTTGGGGAAGCAAAAATAGGCCCAACAGAGCTATCCATTAAAGTGGTAATCCCACTTAGACTAGCTACAAATATATATTTCTGCCACACTTCGCGCTGAATGTCAGAACTTAATGTCACTGTGAAACCGGCTTTATCCAAATGACTCAGAAGCAACTGTGTTCGTTCTGACTCACCACCTGCCCATTCACCAAATACAATACTATGGAACGAACTGCTTTGAACGATAGTACCTGCTGAATCTAAAGTTGTTTCTATATAACAAAGACCACCCAGTACATGTTCTGGGCCAAAACGCTTCTGCAAAATGCTAAATTGATCATAACCATTGAGGAGCGGGAGGATCAGTGTATGTTCACCGACGTAGGGTTCAATGTCATTCATCACCTGAGGCAAATGGTATGCCTTGACCGCTATAATAATGCAGTCGAAGGGCTCTACTGCTTCCCTATTAGAAATCGTTCGTACAGAAGTCTGAAAATCCCCATGAACACTTTTTACAATCAAACCGTCCGCTTCTAACTGAATCTGTTTGGCATTTCGGACGAGAAAAGTAACATCTTCTCCTTTTTGAACTAGACGACCCCCGAAATATCCACCTATAGCTCCTGCACCCACGATAAGAAAACGCATAATAATCTCCCCTTCTTTTCCCTTAATTTAAACAAACAAAAAGACCTTTTAGCTATCTGCTAAACAGGTCCGAAAGGCAAAAAAAGAGTCAAGTATCGACCGTTCTTTTGTCTCGGTCCTTACGGATCTGAGCAAAATCCAACGAGTTCACCTCCATGGCTACAAGTTAATTACTATTCATTTATTAAAACCTATTAGAGCACCATTCGATGATTTATCGATACAGCCTCCCTGGAAAGTATAGCAAAAGAAAACATTCCTGTACAAGCATATTTAGGTAACTCTCCTTAAAGACTAGTAGTTTTGATCCATAGTTTTGAGATATCCAGAAATCCGAATGAACTGGTGTGAAGTCCAAACAAGCTTTGATTTAGCTGCGCTTTTTTATTCATATGACAACCATATAACACCCAATAGTTGTCCCTAAGCACACCTTCTGCCTGATCCAGCAACTTAATTCTTTCTTCCTTTGGGGATTGCGTGAAATCGGTAAGTACATCTGAGAATAACAAGATCTGTTCATCTCTCAGCAGAGAAAAAAGATAATTAAGTTTATTATTAAAGTAGTTAACCATTCCCCACTGCCAATCATCCTCAAGAACCTCTTCGGCAAGTAGGATTTCGGAGGTGTTCTTTATATCTGCTGAGTTAAACTCGTTGAATAAATACAGCTCAATATGCAGTCCTACTGAAGCTGCTCGTGTTTGAAGCCACAGGGCTTCTTCGCGCTCTTCTTTTTTATCTTTTGTAGCTAATCTTAAGGTCTCCCCCTGGTAGCCACTTGCCACTAGAAGCTCTCTCGCATGTTCCAGAGTAGGCTCAATAATACTTCTCTTACTGCTCTCCCAAGGTAAAAAGCTATCAGCAGGGGTACTACGGTTCCCTCCTAACTCCTTAATTAAGGCTTCTCGGCTGTAAAGGATTCGTATAGCCTGCCGGAATAGTTGGTGTTGATGAATTCCGCCTTTATGGAAATTGAACAAGAGATATCGGCATCCCAAGGCAGGGTAGTCAATACTGTGGTTACAGATGATATTAGGTAACAAACCTTCCTGAGCAGATTCAGGAAGTTCATACAAGCGTTCATTTGAAGCTTGTTCTGGCAAATACCAGATTTCTACACGATCTAGTAGCGGGCGTATACCGTAATAATAGTCAAATGCCGCGAGGACTAGCACATCTTCATTAAGATCTAGTAAACGATAGGGCCCTGTTCCACACACTTCATTTACAAGATCTACATCATGAGGAAGAATCGACATATGAATACAACTGAACATATGGAGAAAAAAGAGATTCGGACGAGACAGCTCAAACCTGATCCTGTGATCTCCTTCAAGCTCTACTCGTTCAATATCTTTGTACAAGCTCAACGCCGGACTGTTCAAATCTATAAGTCGTTGAAATGTCTCTTTTACGTCTCTAGAGGTCATAGTCCTGCCGTGATGGAATCGCACACCTTTCCGTAGATAAAAAATATAACTAGTATAATCTTCACTTGCTTCCCACATATGCGCCAATCCGGGAAGAAAGGTATCACTTGCCGCATCATAGGTAACTAATGTGCTATAAATTTGTCCGAGTAAATAGGATTCAAACGCGGTATATACATAAGCTGGATCCAGCACTTCCATGTGCCGGTTTCGTGTAATTCGCAAGACATCCAATCCTGATGTCGACTCCGTTTCACTGCGGAAGCCCATCTGCTTATTTAACACCATTAATAACCGTTCCTTTAATGTGTCGCTAACCTGACCACGACTTAATAACTCTATAGCTTCCTTAATCTTCCCCTTATTAATCAGTTCCTGAAAGTTGTCCTCCAGCACCTCTTCAATCGTTCGAAGAAAAGTTAGCTGCGAGATATTTCCACGTCCTCTTCCAGGCTGCCAGTGTATAAAACCCTGCTCTTCAAGTTTTCGCAGAATAAATTTTACATTACGCGGAGTGCAGCACAGAATCGAAGCTAGTCTATCTATCGTCACTGGATTAGCTTCCCCTATATCTATTGAGGATGGGATGGCTATTGCTAAACATAAAAAATGATTACTAATATGGTCCACGATCGTTCACTCCTTTAAAGGTGAAACACTGTAAGTAATTCTTACACTTTTACTTCCCCCTTTTATCATTATAATTATACATATATCGTCAATGAATATGCAGTACTAAATTATAGCTATCAGATTAGGAGACCTTTTCAATTATGAACCAGCATCTTAGGCATATTCACCCACTAGCTTGGACTATCATCGTCGGTACGATGTTCGGACGTTTGGTAACTTCAATGAGCATTCCGTTCTTATCCATCTATTTAACCCAAGTCCTTGGAGCCACCCCCACACAAACGGGGATTACGGTAGCCGTCAGCTCTCTGGCGGGGGTAATGGCCAGCTTCTACGGAGGATATATCTCGGATATTGTAGGCCGCAAAATTGTCATGCTAATCTCCGTATTTGGCTGGGCGGCAGTATTCTTCGGATTCTCTGTTGCACAACATCTGTGGGTGTTCTTCCTGGTCAACACCCTGAACGGTTTATGCAGATCCGTGTTTGAGCCCACATCACGGGCACTTTTATCCGACATTACCCCTGCTGAAAGTAAGCTGCTTGTATTCAATCTTAGATACGCTGCGATTAACCTTGGTGTTGTCTTTGGTCCGATTATTGGAGTACAGCTCGGTTCTGCCGAATCAACGTTTCCTTTTATGATCGCTGGTATTGTATATGTTGCATATGGAATTGTATTATTCGTCCAATTTAAATTGCATCGTTCAACCATGCAGAGTCATATGCAAGCCGAACCACCACGTTTACTTGAAGCCTTGGCAACAACCGGTAGAGACCGTGTATTCTTGCCAGTTCTACTTGGTACAATCTTTTGTGTACTTGGATACGGACATTTTGGTTCCACTATGGCGCAATATTTAGCAATGAACACCCATTTCACAAATGGTGGGCAATTATTCTCCTATATGTTGTCACTCAATGCCATTACAGTATTAGTGGTGCAATATCCTATTGTACGTACTGCAAGCAAATTCTCACCCATTGTTCCATTGATTCTCGGAAATATCTGCGTTGCTATTAGTCTTCTCTTAGTAGGTTTAGCTGAAGGTGTAGCCCTTCTAATGTTTAGTGTCGTACTATTTACGATAGGGGAAGTACTGCTCTTTACGATGATGGATATGTTAATTGATCGGATCGCGAAGCCAGAAATGAAGGGTACGTACTTTGGAACGATTGGCTTTAACAATTTGGGGAGTGTAATCGCGCCTATCTTCGGCGGAGTGTTGTTGGATCATTATGGAGCTCAGAACGGCCTTACGATCTTCCTGCCACTCGCTTTAACCACGGCTATAGGTCTTCCTTTTCTAATCGTAGCGCACAAGAGGCTTACTGCTAGAGAAAAGTTATCTCTTGGCGTAGACGCTAGCACATAAAAGTCTAATTTATTAAATCTAAAGGTTATTATGGGGCAATCCCAAATTAGTTAACATATTAATTATTATGTAAACTTATTGAATGAATAAAGCCTATTCACAAATGAGCGGGACCGTTTCATTGCAGAACATGCAATCGAAACGGTCCCTTTTTCACAAAAAAATCATACTAATTGTAAACCTCCTGTAGCAAATTCGCCTGTACTTTCACATATTGTCTTAATTCCAAAGGTTCCACAATCTCGGCTTGTCCAAGTATCCTCCAAACATTCGTACATGCACTATCATAACTATACATATTTACAGTATGGGTTATTTGATCTCCTTCCTCTACTCTATTCATAATCTCCACCCCGTGTAGCGAGGCCTCTCTCCTCTTATCCGTTCTAATCAATACTGGGTAGATCTCTTCCTCTTTACAAGCTTGCTTAAATCCCCTCTCCTGCTGCTTCCAGTGCCTTTCTAATGAAAAGTCCTGAGGGATAGCATACTCTTCTTCTATAAGGTGTGTAGAGGCGATTCGCTCACATTTAAACGTGCGGATTTGTTCGATTTCTTCACAGTAGGCTATAAGATACCACTCTTCTTTTTTCACAACTAGACCATAGGGCTGTAATTTCCTGCTCGAAATGACTCCGTTAATCTTGTGGTACTCAATCTGCAGTTTCTGAGATCTCCAAACAGCAGTTCGAATCGATTCCAGACATGGAATCTCTAAGCGTTCTGTCCACCAAGGCGTATCATCAAAATAAAAACGTCTTTGTGCCTTCTGGATATCATTTTGATAGGAAGCGGGTAATGATTTTTCTAATTTCAAGAGGGTTGTCTTTAGCTTTAATCCGGAATCTGTATGTCCGCCAGTATGTATCCCCATTCCTGTTAGAAATAGATTGATTACATCTTCCCCATGAAGCTGATTTAGGTTAACAGTATACCCCTCCATCAAGGAGATGCCACCATTCGGTCCCGGCGTGGATAACAGTGGTATTCCTGCTTCAGCTAATACATCAATGTCTCTGTAGATAGAACGTACGGAGATTTCCAAGGCTTCAGCTAAGTCATTGGCCTTCATCTTCCCTCTTGATTCCACTAATAATAAAATTGCAATCAAACGATGCAAGCGCATGGGAGCCTCCAAGTTTTTCTTTTTTTATAGTATACATCATAATTCTTGCCAAGCTGTTGTCAACAATAGAAGGTTATGATTAGTTCATTACATTAAAGGAGCTGATACACATGATTATAGGCGTATTAGGAACTGGATTCGGAGCTTATCATGCGCAGTTATGGACGACAATGGATCGAGTTGACAAAGTAATTATCTTTGGTCGGAACGAATCTAAGCTGCAGGAGCTAAAACAAGCTTTAGGCGTTGAGATAACTACTAATATTGACGATATTATGCTTGATTCCACCATCAATGTGATTGATATCTGTTTGCCCTCTTTTTTACATAGGCAGTATGTAGTCGATGCGCTTAAGCATGGAAAACATGTATTCTGTGAGACACCGGTTTGCTACAACTTAGAAGATGCTCTTGCGATGAAGGAAGCTGAACAACTGTATAATTCGCGAGTTCTCGTCAACCAGTTTATTAAATTCGATCCTGCGTACAAATATCTTTATGAAACGACTCATAATGAGAAATACGGAAAACTCTTATCTCTTACCTTAAAAAGAGAAACGCCTCCTTTGTGGGGTGACCTCGGTCTGCATGCTATCGCTACAAATCTGATGATTCACGAATTGGATTTTGTGACCTGGATGCTGGGATCTATGGAGCCGCACTCGGTTTGGGGATCCGATGGTGGTAAAAGTACTCAAGCCTTAGTCCGTGCAATTTTTCAACAACCTCATGTATCCGCAGAGATCGTTGTTTCTTCACAAATGCCGGCTTCGTATCCTTTTACCGTAGGCTATGAGGCTTATTTTGAACAAGGCAAGCTTGTCTATCAAGAGAGTGACAACATGAATGGAGCTGTTGAAAGATCATTAGTTGAATATACCGCTGTAGGTAAACAAGATCTTTTGTTAGAACCAGCTAATCCCTATGAAAAAAGTTTGGAGTATGCACTCCAATGTCTAGTGGAGGGTAGTTCATCAATAATTGAGTTAGACCATGCGATACAAGCTATAGAACTAGCTATTTGCATTGAAAAAAAGCTTGTATAAATGGATCAAGGGATGTTATATCCTTTTTCATGGGTTTTGTTTGTAGGGTGAGGTGAATTGTTTATTGATGTGTAGTGTCTAGGGTGAGGCGATAGTGGATTTTGACTAATCTATTGTGAATTTTTCATATGATGAATTAGCGGAAAATAATAGCGATAAAATCAAAAATCAATACTTTTTATAAGCCCCCTTCTCCTATCTAACGATAATTGGTATCTGAAACAATAATCAGTTAACATAATAATGATTATGTTAACTGATTTCAGGAAATCGATTTTCCACACTCGTTCACCGCTTCTTTAGCGCAAGTGCGAACCGTTCTATCGTCTCTTTGGATAATCCATTTACACTCTTATTCTTCCCTTTTACCACTCGTAGAACCACTCGATCTAATGCAGTCATTTTTTCTTCGTAAATCTCATCACCGAACACTTCTTTTGTAATTGATTGGTTATACAGCTTCTCTGGAAATGAAGATTTCAATTCTTGTATGGCTTGCTCCCCCTTCGCTCCTGCACAAATAAACAATCCAACGCGCTTTTTAGCCAGTTCATTTTGATATTTTGAAGTAAACTCCGTCATTTGTTTTTGTATTTTCCCAAAATAAATAGACCCACCTAAGATGACAGTATCGTACCGTTCTAATGTAGGCTCTTTAGCATGCATTAAATTAACTACTTCAGTCTCATCATCCAATTGATTTTTCAATAAATAGGCAGCTTTCTCCGTACATCCATATTTAGAAGTATAAATAATAATCGTCTTCATTCTGATTCTTCCCTCCACCCTCTGATCATCCTACTATGTTAAAGGCTCACGAATCTCCCTGGTGGCTATTGAAACCATAGAATCCAAATAACAAGATATCAGTGCTTCAACCTGATCTTCAGGCAAATCCTTTTCCACAATCAAACGCATAATTAATCCGAACGCAGCACTCCACATCACTTGAGCAGTGAGCTCTATCGAAGATTCCATATGTTGTTCTTTCGATTCGAACCTAGATAGACATTGACAGAGCATACCTATCGCTTTACGCTCCTGACCAGCTCCCTTGAATAGAACTGCTGTGTAACTAAGAACAGCCGGTGTATCATTTAGCATAACATTACGGTACTCAACACTTGTGGAAAGGGTCATCCTGATCCATTGCTCAAGCGATTGTCTCAAAAGCATCTCTGGTGGCAGTTCATGCTCTGCCTTTCGTTGTACAGACTGAAGCCCGTCAACCATATCTGTATATTTCTGTTGCAAATATCTCACCACAATTTCATCTTTACCCTGAAAGTAATGATAAATAATACCCGGAGAATACTCGATTTTCTCTGCAATTTTGCGAATAGAAAGCTTTTCAATCCCCTCCTCTGCAATCAACAAAGCCGCAGCCCCTAAAATTCTTTTCTTCATTTCCTCACGCTCACGCATTTGCCTTTGTTCTTTAGTCATCATGACGTCTCCTTATAATTTGAACATCGTTTAGTCATTGAACATTGTTAAATATATATAATTTATAACGCTCTTTTCTATATAGTAAGTCACAGGCAAACCACCCAACCCTTATTGTCATATCCAAACATGAAAAATCCGCCAGTCCTTATAGACTGGCGGAACCAAACTTCATGATGTTAAAGGATTACAGACAAAGAGTTTTAGTGATGATAACCAACAGGATAAACAGAACCAGAATCGCTCCTGTGGAAGTAAATCCACCATATCCTCCTGCGAATTCGCCCATTTTAACTCCTCCTTTGTAATTGAGTACACCATAAGATATGCTAAATCCCACTCTGTGCTTGGGTGAAATGAACAAAAATAACCCAACAATCCTGTTAAGACTGTTAGGTTATTCATTTATGGTTTACATAACAATTATTATGTAAACTATTGCTGCATTTATCTTAATTATCGTAAGATAACCATTAATTTTTCATGACTACATCATCGCTGTTACCTTTACAATTATTAACCTTATTATTAGTTAATGTGTTGAAGTATTGACTCGGATTTCCTTGAGGCGGATTAAAACGCTCTTTAAATTCTCCATTTGTGTACTCTCCAATCACTCTATGCCAGAAATTACGGGCAGGCGTATTCGCGCGTACCTGTGACACCTTCCAGTCGCCTGGGTACATATCAAACAACTTATGCGCGGCCCAGGTCCCCACACCGCTCCGGCGATATTTTTGCATCACAAAAAACTCAGTCATGTAAAATTGCCCTTCGGGATCATACAACAACCGTTCTACCAATGCAAATCCGGCAATATTCCCGTCTACTTTAAACAAATACGCTAATTTATTGTTGCCACTACTCCAAAATGATTCTAATCCCGGATAAGCTGGATATACTCCATCTTGATCTACATCAAGCTCCAGATAACGGGTGAAATCATATAAATAGTACTGCATTAGTTTGCTTATCGTCTGTTTCCGCTCTTTGGGAACCAGCTCCATTCCAAGTTCCATTTAGTGCACCTCTGCCATTTATGTTTACTACACATCATATAACTTAGTTACTTCAGGAGCAAGTTCATCGCTAGTAAATAGCTTTGATCAAAGCCCATGGGAGGACAAAACATGATAAGATAGAAAGAAGAAATGATATGCAAACTATGGAAAAGGTGAATCACATGAGCGTTCAAAAGAACGATGACCGTAAAAAACTGGATCTAAAGCTACCTCTCATGCCTTGGTTCGTTCAGCAGTTTATTGATTATAAGCGTCCTGATCTATCCCCTTCCACCCTCCTGGAGTATATTCGGGACTATGAGTCCTTTTTTGGATGGCTGCGTGCAGAAGGCCTCTCACAGGCCAACTCCAATACAGAGATCACCCTGCTGGAATTAGAAACCCTGCATATGGATAGTATTGTTGGATACCGCCTACACCTCACTACCCGAGCTGAGGGAACCAATACACGTGTAACCGTGTCCCGTAAGCTGTCCGCATTACGCTCTTTATTTCATTATTTAAGTCAAATCGCTGAGGACGAGAACTTCTATCCATTGCTTAAGCGAAACATTATGGCTAAGGTTGAAGTTAAACGAACGCATAAACCTAAGGATACTGCTGCTAAATTAAAGGGCAAGATTCTAGAGGATGAGGAACTGCTGGAATTCGTGGGGTACATTTTCGAAGGATATGGACGAGATGTCGAAGGAAACAAGCAGGCCTATTACTCCTTTCAATTAAATCGTGAACGCGATGCCTGTATTGCCAGCTTAATTCTGAATTCTGGTCTTCGTGTATCCGAAGTAGTCAATCTAAACGTAGATGATCTGGATGTTAACAACAAGCTGATCTATGTCACCCGAAAAGGGAACAATGATGAAACCTTCAAAACCCCTGTTTATTTTCGAGAACAAGCTAAAGAGGATTTAGCTCTTTATTTAAGCCTACGTCAATCCCGTTATAAAACGCCGAAGAGGGAAAAAGCTTTATTTATCGCTTTGCCCAATGGACGGCAAGAAGGCAAACGCATGACCAAAAGAGCCATTCAAGAAATGATTATTAAATATGCAAAACGCTTTGGTAAGCCCTATCTTACGGTACATAAGCTTCGTCACTCTTTTGCAACAGACTATTATCTGCAAAACGATATTTATAAAACGAAAGAACAGCTCGGGCATGCTTCGACAGAAACAACCGAGATCTATGCTCATCTCACGGACAAAACGATGTCTGAGGCGATTGAACGCCGTTTGGATAGTTAATTTTTGCGAAAAGCCGGCCATACCCTATCCGATTTTTATGGAAAAGGTGTGGCCGGCTCTCTTTTTACATGGTTTAGAAAGACTGATCAGATTAGCATTATGTTGAATTATCGGCTTTTCTATTGTGAATTTTTCATATATTGAAATGTTGTAAATAATATCGTTGGCATATTAGATAATTAGCTATTTCCGTCCTATTGTTAATGTCAAAAAGCATTTTACCTTTATCCTATCCCCGTATTTCTCCCGGAAGCTTGATAATAGTCACTTTAGCACCCGCAGATAAGCCTCGATCCTCTGGTGGAACAACAATCAGACAATCGCTATCCTTGATCGTGACCATCACGGAAGATTCGTCTATCGCTGCTGGAATGGCATAAAGGCTGCCTTCACGGATCTCTAATCGCGCTCTAACAAATCGGGTAAAGTCATTCACTCTGTTATAATCTGCACCGAGTGTGGCTGTCCATTCTGGTAAGAACGGCTGTGACGCACACTGCATTAATCTGATAACCGGACGTGCGAACAATTGAAAACCAACGAAACAAGCACCTGGATTACCTGATAGGGCTAACAGCAGCTTACCACCTCTAACAGCAGCAGTGGTTACACTCCCCGGACGCATCGTCACTTTATTAAATAACATATCTCCACTCTGTTCACGAACTAAATCGCCCATAATATCATAATCTCCTACCGATACTCCACCCGTAGTGATTACAAAATCATAGGTTTCCAGCGCCATCTGTACTTTACTTCGAGCCAGCTCCAGATCATCCACAATAGATCCCAGCATCACTGGCTCCCCACCTGCCTCTTTGACTAAAGCTTCGAGCATGGGTGAGTTGCTGTTTCTAATTTTGCCAGGCTGTAGTGGTTCATGTACCTCTAGCAGCTCTGTGCCTGTCGCAAAGATAGCTACCTTAGGCCGACGATAGACTTTCACTGTATGTATGCCAAACGCTGCCAGAACAGCTATATCCCCCTCAGAGATTAATCGCCCCGCTGGCAGCACTAGCTCACCAGAGCTTAACTCCAGCCCCATCGGTGTGATATTAGACTTCGCTTCCTGCTTCTTTCGAATACCTACGTAAGTCTTTCCTTCTTCCTCACGTGTCTCCGTTACTTCTAGCATAACTACAGTATCTGCCCCTGACGGCACTTGTGCTCCAGTCATTATCCTTGCTGCTGTTCCCGAAGTTATATCTACCGATGCCACAGCGCCACATGGAATATTGTCCACCATTTCTAACCATATGACTTGTCCATTTACACAGTGATTAGTATCTGCTGCAATAATTGCATATCCATCCATGCTAGAACGGTTAAACGCGGGAAAAGGATGTGGCGCAATCACTTCCTCAGCCAAATAACGTCCACAGACCTCATTCAATGAGACCTCCTGTGACTCTAGCGGATTAGCAAATTTGATTATTTTGGCCTGTGCCTCTTTTACTTGAAGCGCTCTGCGCTGAAATTTATGATCCTTCATACCATACCTCCGCTCTAAATCGTCCATTTTTGCAGTACAATAGGTACTATTTTAACATGAGCTATCCTGAAGTAAAATGAATGGTGGAAACGACATTAATCCCTTACCGATTTCATCTACGTAATTACAAAAAAAAGATGCGATCTCAAGATCACATCTCTTACGATTCATGTCTAGGATGCTCTAATTACCTTCACATCACCAGGAATTACTTTCTCCCCTTCATACAGCATAAACCGTCCATGTTGCCATTCTACACGCAGAAGCCGAGAATCATCTGACTGATATTGCCATACATGCTGCTCTCCACCATTCATAAAAGGGGTTTGGCCTATGGCAGCAACATATCCATCATACTCTTCCTCCAGAAAAAATGTATAATCGTCCAGTTCAAGTGTTGTTGGAACCTCAGCAGGATTATCTAAGCGCCCATCAATAGGTTTATATAAACCATATTGCAGCTGTTCCCGCTCCTCAATATGCAAATAGGCAATTTGACTACCATCTCTTAATGTCAGCACTACCGCATTTCGTCCACGATTATGGGTCCTGCCGGTTACCTCGTAGGTAACGAGCGATACTTCACAGATGTCTCCGGGAGACAAATTAAGCATACTTTTCTGAACTTCCTGAGCCGCTGGTTTGGAGAAAAGATTACCTATACGTTTCCATATACTCAACTTGATCGTTCCCCCTACATAAATGCAGAAATAATTAAAGCTCCCGTAATTTGCAGTGAGCCTGATAATAAGCCGTACCCGATTTTGCCAAGCTGTGTACCATGATCCAGATCCAGATTCCCCCATTTAGCCAAGAGGAGACGGACCGTTCTTTCCAATATAAGCAAAAGAAAAAAAGATACAATCGAGATCAGCAAAGCATCTGGCAGGCTGTTAGAAGCAGCTATCGATGATGATAAAATGAATGCCTGTGCCAATAGCTTCATTACAAAACGTGTAGTAACTGCCATATTTCCAGCCTTTAACTCTTCTAAATCATTGTATCGAGTGAAGAGTGAATCTACGAACATCAGCACAAACAGCAACACCGCGCCGCTCACTGTCCACACGACCATGGACACCAGGATATGGAAATCCATTCTAATAGCCCCCGCTTATTCATTTTGCATGCTGTCATAAGCATAGATAAAGCGAAGAGGAAACGATATTCTTGTCTCCCCTTCGCCTGTGAACATCAGCCGTGAAACGGCTAAGATCAAATGTTATTGCTTCTCGTATTGTTTCATCAGAGCAGCCAATTCATCTTCTACTGCTTGATCTTTGTTCAACTTCTCGAACTCATCATCAAGTGATTTGTTGCCCGAGCTCATCTCGTTGCTAGCTTCGGCTTGAGCTTCTGCTTGCAGCATTTTTTCTTCCATACGTTTCAGACCAGCAGATGCGGAATCAGAGCTGAAACCGCTCATCGCTTTATTAATTTCAGTTTGAGCTTTGGCAGCATTATAACGTGCAACCAAGGTTTCCCGTTTGTTCTTCATTTGAGTGAGCTGCTTACGCATCTCGTCAAGTTTGCCGCGAAGATTATCCGCAGATGCTTTGTTCTGGTCGAAGCTAGCTTTGTATTCTACCAGTTTAGCTTCAGCAGCCTTCTTCTCTTCTAGAGCTCGACGAGCAAGGTCAACATTACCAGCTTGAGCTGCAGCATGTGCCTGTTGCGTACGTTTGTTAACTAGTGCTTCCTGCTCTTCATACAGCTGCTTGAACTTCTTCTCAATAGCGATTTGAGCGGCTACCGCTTTTTCTGCATCTTCCAAATCTTCGGTCATATCACGAATGTACTGATCGGTCATCTTAATCGGGTCTTCTGCTTTGTCGATAATCGCATTCACGTTAGACATTGTTAAATCGCGCAATCTTTTAAATATAGACATGGTTTCATTCCTCCAAAAGATAATTTAAATACTCACTTGATATCTTTTACGCAGAATTGCCAATCCCGTTTCACATTTGTTGCGCTAAATATTGAATTACTTTATTATTTACGATCTCAACGACCTCTTTAATACCTTCTTTCGTGAGATTGTCGTAATGAATGCCCATAACCACTGTGACCGTCCTGTTTAAACCCTCAGCTACCCTAATGGCAATATCTTCGCTTATCGTATGCTCTTTATGATGAGGAACGGCAGAGGTCTGCACTTCCACCCGCTCTCCATTTAAATACGCAGTACTTGCCGCTCCAATATGACGAACGCCCCCACTAATTACGAGTAAAAGATCACGACCGACAGACGTCGCCGTCAGCTCAATATCCTCAGGGTTAATCTTGTTAGAAGTCAATAGTATCTCCTCACTACTCCACTTTATATAATGCCACGTATTTCATCCAAGGATTGAATATTCTCTTGAACCATGAATTGCTCAAGCTCTTCAACAAGCTGGCTACCTGCTCTCAAATTCATGAAATTGTAGGTTCCTACTTGGATTACCGAAGCACCTGCCATAATAAATTCAATAATATCAGTAGCTGTGGTGATGCCCCCCATTCCGATTACTGGAATAGATATGTTCTGCGCGACTTGATGCACCATGCGCAAAGCAACTGGCTTAATCGCTGGTCCGGACAGTCCGGCATACAAGTTATTAAATACACTACTTCTCCGTCGCACATCAATTTTCATCCCGGAAATGGTATTGATCAGCGAGACAGCATCTGCTCCCTCTGCCTCACACATTTGCGCCATCCCAACGATATTCTCAGCACCTGGAGACAGCTTTACCGCAAGTGGTAGCCTAGTAGCACATCTAACAGCTTGTACTACTTTTTGCGCTTCTGAAGTCTTGATTCCAAATGCAATTCCGCCCTCTTTTACATTTGGACAGGAAATATTTAACTCAATCATATCAACAGCTGGTTTACCTGCGCTTGATCGAAGATCTGCATCACGCTGGATCATTTCTGCTCCAAGTACGTAATCCTCAAGCGTCCCTCCCCCAAGATTCACCAAACGGGCTGTATCGAGTGTTTCCCAATAAGGGCATTCTTTTTCCAAGAACGCAGCTACACCAGGATTCTCCAATCCTACACTATTCAGCATGCCAGAGGCTGTCTCATAAACTCGAGTGCCAGGGTTACCTGCTTTTGGATGGAGGGTGAGCCCTTTCCCTGAGATTCCACCTAGCAAAGATACATCATACAACTTTCCATATTCACGACCAAAGCCGAATGTTCCTGAAGCCATTACAATCGGATTCTTAAAATGAACGCCTGCAATTGTTGTGCTCATCTTAGTCATGGAAAATCACCTCCTCAGAAAGGAACACGGGTCCGTCTGCACAGGCTTTTCGCTGACCATCACGACAAGAAACACTACAAACAAGACAGGCACCAATGCCGCAAGCCATTCGATTCTCTAGAGAGAGATAAACTTTTGTATTGCTACCCGCCTCTTCGGCCGCTACGCCTTTAAGCTGTGCAGCTTTAAGCATAGGATGTGGGCCGCAAACGAAAACATGATCATATTGACTAAAATCCACACGATCCAAAATAAATCCGCCTACATCTACTGTAAGCTCGGCTGCTAATGGACGAAAAGCTTCTGTCCGGTAAGCTTCCCGACTAAAACCTAGAAAGATATCACAACTAGGCAGCTGCTTTGCACAATAATATAGAGGCGCTATCCCAATTCCACCACCAATAAGTGCAACCTTGCCTTCGACCTGCGGGAATCCCGTGCCAAAAGGCCCTTCAAGCTCCACTGAGTCACCAGGAGTCAACCGTGAAAAGATCTCAGTGCCTTCCCCCACTACGTGATATAAAAATTCGACACTATCTTCTTTTACTTCATGTATACTTAACGGTCTGGAAAGAATCGGATAAGCATCCCATGCCCGTAACATGTAGAATTGACCCATTTCACCGCCGCTATTCGTTTCAACTTTAAGGTGGTACACTCCGTCAGTTAGCCGATCGTTACTTAAAACCATCCCCACGTTATCAAGCTCCTTCAAATTTTATCTTTATTAAGATTGCCTTAGAAGGAGTATAAAATCTGTGACAAACTTCACATTCAAAGCGCGCTTCCCTTTTTCCAGATCCCGCGTTCATAAGGTTTGGGTACATTACGTACGCCTACAAGCGCTTCTTCCGCATGTAAAGCCCAATAGGGATCGCTCAACATCCCACGGCCAACGGCTATCAGCTCTGCCCGTTCTTCCGCGACGATGGACTGTGCCTCAGTAAAGGATTCAAGCCGCCCCACAGCAATTACAGGCACCTGTAATTCACTACGGATAAACTCTGCCAGATCCACTTGATAAGCAGGGCCTGCACCCAGCCCTCCATTTGAACCTATAGGACCTTCTCCTCCAGAAGAAACATGGAACAGATCCACTCCAGCATTCTTATACCGTCGGCAAATATCCAGAGCGTATTCAGCATCATATCCACCCTCTACATATTCCTTCGCAGATATTCTCATAATCAATGGCATGTCTACAGGAACCACTTCTCGGACTGCTTTAACTACCTGTTCTCCGAACAACGCAGGATCTTGTCCATATTCATCATCTCTGGTATTCGTCAATGGTGAATGAAACTGGTGAATTAAATAACCATGTGCACCATGAATTTCGACCGTATCAAATCCTGCCTCTATAGCTCTGCGCGCCCCTTCACGGAAGGCCTCAATTAATTCTGAAATTCCTTTTTTAGAAAGAGCCTGTGGCGTTTTGAAATTAGCATCAAAAGGAATTGCTGATGGAGCCACTGGCGGCTCTGCATCCACAGCTTTTCGTCCAGCATGTCCTAATTGAACAGCGATTTTTGATCCATACGCATGTACACCATCCGTGATTCTACGATAAGCTTCAATTTGCGAATCACTCCAGATTCCTGTATCTCGATTAGTGATTCTACCATCTGGATGTACGCCAGTCATTTCCACGATAATAAATCCTGTACCGCCAATAGCACGGCTTACATAATGAACATAATGCCAATCATTAGGGATGCCATCCTCTTTATCCACCGAATACTGGCACATAGGTGGCATGACAATACGATTCTTCAGCGATAACCCCTTCAATTCATACGGTGCAAACAAATCAGACATTCATGTCTCCATCCTTCCGTAATCTATAATTGACTCGGGAATTCCCCGTTCTATTAGTATACACGCATTGGTTCCTTCAAGAAATCTTAACCAATACTGTATTGTTATCAGCATAAATCTACCCATCTATGGAGATAACAATTAAGAATATGACGGTGATCAGGTAGTAAAGGAGGCAGATGGGGATGTATTTTCAACGGAGAGGTCAGAAACTGCTCGTAATATTAGGAACAATCATAACTATGCTATTCCCAACCTATTCTTCAGAGGTTGCGTCAGCGCCTGTACAGAGTCAGAAGACTCCGCAAGAACAAACACAAAGTGTACCCGCTTCAGACGAAGATACCGCAATTTCAGCAGGTAGCGCTGCTACAAATAGTTCGACACTTAACAGCAATAAAAACACTAAAGGTCTGACATTAAGTCAGCTGTTACACAAATACCCAGAGACTTTTAAGACTAGTGGACCTCGGAATAAAGTCATAGCACTTACTTTTGATGATGTTCCTGATCCAAGATTTACCCCCCAATTGCTTAACATCCTGAAAAAATATAATGTCAAAGCAACCTTCTTTGTGGTGGGAAGCAGAGCAAAAAAACATCCAGCTTTGGTGAAAAGAATGATTAGAGAAGGACATGCGATTGGAAATCACTCGTATAACCACCCTCAGTTTGTGAAGCTTGCGATGAATGATTTTCAATCACAAATCATAAAGACCGAGGATATTATACAAACCTTGGCCGGATATAAACCACGACTAATTCGCCCACCCTATGGGGATATCAGTGAACAGCAGCTTAAATGGGCAAAAAGCCATGGCTACACGCTCGTGAATTGGAATGTGGACTCATTGGACTGGAAAGGACTTTCCAAAAACCAAGTCAGAAATAATATTCTAGCCCATATTGGAAGAGGAGCGATTATTCTTCAGCACGGTGGAGGCGGTCCAGGTAGTCATCTACAGGGAACGATTCAGGCTTTACCTGAAGTAATCACTATTATGCGCAAGCGGGGTTATACATTCGTTACCGTTCCTCAATTACTACAGGTGTCCAAAGGTAAATAAATTACCCCCAAATATATATTTTATAATACGTAAAAAAAACGGAGGCAGCCGCTAAGGACTCCCTCCGTTTCCTGTGTAACCTTATTTTAGAACTTTTCATATCTCATAGGTATTCTCTCTATTTTTATCTATCTATTTAACAATGTATAATTGTACATATTGATAACCGAATGATGATACAAAGCTTTGGCTACCAGGGATAAAGATATCGATACGATTGCCTTTTATAGCACCGCCCACATCCGTTGCCGTTGCTAAGAATGCATCTTTAGGCAATCCATCATGTGAATGGCCTGTCACCAATACTTTGGTTCCGAGAGGAATCACATTTGGATCAACAGCAATAGTTCCAAGCTTGAGAGGATTTCCGAAATAATCTACTGCACCCCATCCGCCGTTCTCACTGCTTGCAGAAGAATAAGCTGAAGCTTTGACTTGAATCGATTTGTCATAATTAAAGGACTTACCCCATGCTTCAACTGTTTTGGACTCTGAGTTTACATTAAGACTTGGTGTAATCACTGGTGATTTGTCAGTTGTAGTTACGGACTCAGCCTGCATCTTACTAGGGATAGTAATTTCAAGACCTTCGTAAATGTTAAGTGCTGCAACGTTTGGGTTTGCTTTCATTAATTCATTCACACCTACATTATATTGCTTGGATAAAGTATAAAAAGTGTTGCCATCCTTAGCGATATGAACGCTGTCTGCATGAGCTGGAACGGCATGCAGTAATGCACTGATTCCCATAATTGCAGCAAGGGTTTTAATTGTTCTAAATCTGTTCTTCATAATTGCCTCCTCATTAGATGGGCGTGAACGGTATCACTTCCGTATACGCTCGTGTACATTTTAAGTACTTATGTACAACCCGTGTGTGATTTCTTGATGTGTTGCAGTCTTTTGTAAAACTGACAGGACTTAATATATCACAATTTTGTAACCTGTGCTTATGTAATTGTTACCATTGTGAAAAATCAAGTTTCAATATTGTCATTTTTTCGGATTGTGGTTAACATATTTTTCATTATGTAAACTACATTAAAAGATCCATGTACCATTTTTAAAAATTATCATATAAAATTCCCGAAGATTTTACATAGCGTTAACATTTCATGCTTTATCCAATAGTAGAATGATAGAATATGATAAATAGAATAGATACAGACAACGAATCATATTTGGAGGTCCCATGAATACAGAAGAGAATAAAAACAACCAAAGCAGCCCAGCCACTGCTTACCTCAATAGAGATTTGAGCTGGATCGAATTTAACCGACGCGTGCTGAAAGAAGCTCAAGACCCTGATAATCCGCTAATGGAACGGGCTAGATTTCTGGCTATCGTCTCAAGCAATCTTGATGAATTCATAAGCGTTCGAGTGGCAGGAATTCAAGATCAAATCCGGGCAGGCTATACTAAAAAAGATTTCACTGGCTATACCCCTTCCGGGCTATACAAACGTCTCATCAAGCGAGTTACCAAAATTGTTGCCGACCAATACCGGATTTTCCGTGATATTTCACGGAGTTTGCATAAAGAAGGTATCGTTTTTGTGGATTATGAGGATCTCACTCATGCACAGGAACAGTCCATAGAACAATATTACCGGGATATCATTTATCCTGTACTTACGCCAATGGCTGTAGATCAGAGTCGACCGTTTCCACTCGTTCATAGCCAATTTATCTATTTAGCAGTAGTTCTTACTCGTAAGAATGGCCTTGAAGAAGAGCCTTTTTTTGCTATTCTGCAAATTCCATCTAATCTGCCAAGATGTATCCCGCTACCACACCGGTCTAACAGTAAGAAACGGCAGTTCGTATTTATAGAGGATGTCATCCGTCATCATATTCAAACTTTATTTAGTGGTTATGAGCCCGTTGCCGTTAGTGAATTTCGTTTGACCCGCAACTCTGATCTCACGATCGACGAAGAAGGGGCCGAGGATCTTCTAGAAGAGATTGAAAAGGAGCTGCGCAAACGTCGCCGTGGTGTTCCAGCAAGACTTGAAGTACAAAAAGGAATTCATCCATATGCCTTGGAACAGCTGCAAGCTGAGTTTGAAATTGAAGATTTCGTATTCGAAATTGAAGGTCCGCTAGATCTAAGTTTCCTTCGTAATTTCGCCGGCAGTATTAAGGGCTTTAGTTACTTAAACTATCCGAGCATTGAACCCGTCTACCCTGCTGAATTTGAAGAGAACGAGGATTTCTTCGAGGTATTACGTGAGCGAGATGTTCTGGTCTACCACCCTTACGAATCCTTTGATGCGATGACGGACTTTATCATTCAAGCCTCAGAGGACGAACAAGTGATGGCCATTAAGATGACTTTATACCGCGTGAGCGGAAACTCTCCTCTGATCACTGCACTCGCTAATGCTGCTGAATCCGGAAAACAGGTAACAGTGGTTGTTGAGTTAAAAGCCAGATTTGATGAGGAACGTAACATCGCTTGGGCTCGCCAACTTGAAAAATCCGGATGCCATGTCGTTTATGGTCTTGTTGGACTCAAAACACATGCCAAAGTCACCTTGATTGTCCGTCAGGAAGGCCATGAATTACGTCGTTACGTGCATGTAGGCACAGGAAATTACAATGATAGTACCGCCAAAGTCTACACGGATCTAAGTCTATTTACTGCTCAAAGCGATATCGGACTTGATGCTTCCGAGCTGTTTAATCAAATGACTGGCTATTCCGCTGATTTTGACTGGAATTCCTTCATTGTAGCTCCAACGGACATGAGCCTTTCCTTACAAAAGCTGATGAAGCGTGAAGCGGAGCATGCTGCAGCCGGAAGACCTGCACGTATCATTGCCAAAATGAACTCACTCTCTAATCAACAAGTCATCGACGATTTATATGGTGCCGCACAGGCCGGTGTATCTATCGATTTAATCGTTCGGGGGGTTTGTTGTCTTCGTCCGGGGATTGAAGGCTTGAGCGAAAACATTACGGTTCGCAGTATTGTCGACCGCTTTCTGGAGCATTCAAGAATTTACTATTTTGAAAATGGCGGGAAGCCTGAGGTGTATTTATCCAGTGCAGACTGGATGACTAGAAACCTAACCCGACGGATCGAGCTGATGTGTCCGGTAAGAGACAGCAATATTCGTAAACAAATCGTTAAGATTCTTGAACTATCCCTTAAAGATAATGTGAAGGCCAGCTTCTTACAGCCTAATGGGTATTACGAGCAACCAGACGACAAAAAGGCCCCTTTCCGGAGCCAGTTCGCAGCAATGGATGTTACACGTTGGAAGGAAAATCGAGTTTTACCTTCACCGCCCAAGCATTCTTAAATGCTTTTAAGGCGTTCTCAATGTCCTCTAGACCAATCAGAAGCGCTGAAGCGCCCTCAAGATCCAGATTAAGAGTATTGCCGTGTAGATTAGCTTTCAGGCCACTTACAATCCCGATCTCGGTGCTGTCTAGTGCAATGCTTAGCTGTACAAGCGATCCGAGCTTATGAATCCACTCTTCGTCGGAAGGCAGTAAAATGTCCTTATACATCTGGGACAATTTCTGCTTCCGGCTTTTTGTGCTATACGAGGCAATCATCGCGCACAGGATAAGCTGGCGGTGTGTCAATCCGCGAATCGGTGAATTCATCAGCCAATACAGGGTGTGTCGTTTAGATTGATAATAGTTAATGTTAGACCCTGTTCGATGTAGCATGATGGATACATAAATTAACATCTCATGTTCAGCTTTATTCTCCTCATCCTTGAACGCGTCAAACAGACTTAGAGCAAGCTTGTTAATATGATCTAAATACCGTTTAGAAGTACGAATATCAAACCGAATAATCGTATTTAAACTGTATTCAAGCGCACTGTCTCGCACCGGTTGCTCCGGCTTCAGTAGATCATGTAGCATACCTTCCCTGAGCCCCTCCCCGCTGATTACAGCCTGGCTAGCCCCAATATACTGATATACCGTATGGAAAATAATCAACCCGGATACGATGATATCTGCTCGACTCTTAGACAACCCATCTAAATCTTTACGCTTATCATAAGGCATTGAAGGTAATGTGTTCATAAAATGCTCAATCGTCTCACTTGCCATGGTGTAACCGTGAGAGTTAGGTAATGAGTATGCTCTAGTCTTTTGATCCAGCTTACCTAGAGAACGAACCGTACCTCCCAGACCAAACAATGGAAGTCCTGCTGTTGCGTTAAGCCAATCATGCTCTACCAATCTCCCCAGAACATAGGTCTCCAGCTTCTGAATCTGCTCTCCATTCCAGTTCCCGCCTTGACCAAACATAAGATTGGTATTCACCGCTCCGAACGGAAAGGAAATACTATGTTGATAACGCCGCCCGCGAAAAAGTGTGATTTCAGTACTCCCGCCACCAATATCGATGACATAACCATCTTCAACATTAAATGCGTTTATGACACCTAAGAAGCCAAAGTAAGCTTCCTGATGACCACTGATAACCTCAATGGGTATGGTAGAAGCTTCTGACAAAAAGGCAATAATTTCACTGGAGTTAGCAGCATTTCTGATTGCCGCTGTAGCGCCCGCACGAATGGACTCTACATCAAAAGCATGGCAGATCTCCTTAAACTGGCGCAAGACTGGGATGATCGTCTCCATATCATTTTGTTCCAGTCGACCTTCCTTCGTAATCTTCTCACTAAGACGTGCAGAGTACTTACACTCCTTGATGATCTTATAGCCTCCCTCCGGCGTTGTATCATAGATTACAAGACGTATGGAGTTAGAACCAATATCGATAATGCCTATCCGGCGCAGATCATCTCTCATTATGTATGTACTCCTTTTCAAGTTGATTGACCATTTATTATACATGGTTTACATAAATAAATGAACTCAGTCCATTATATCCTCAAATTATGCAACTGTTAAAAAAATAAGGCGGCACCCGGATAACTTGCCCGAGCGCCGCTACAATTTGACTTGCTTATAACACTTTACTTAAAAAATCCTGTGTACGTACATGCTGAGGATTTCCGAATACTTGTGCAGGTGTACCCTGCTCTACAATCACGCCGCCATCCATAAATAGAATACGGTCGCCCACTTCGCGTGCAAAGCCCATCTCATGCGTAACAATGACCATTGTCATCCCATCTTCTGCAAGCTTCTTCATAACTTCCAGCACCTCACCAACCATCTCTGGGTCAAGGGCTGAGGTTGGCTCGTCAAAGAGCATCACATGAGGCTGCATTGCCAGCGCACGGGCAATCGCGATCCGCTGCTTCTGTCCTCCGGACAGTTGAGCAGGATATGCATCCTTTTTATCTTCAAGGCCTACAGTCTTGAGCAGCTCCATTGCGAATTTATCGGCTTCGGACTGCTGCTGTTTTTTCACCTTAATCGGTGCTAGTGTAATGTTCTGCAGAACTGTTTTGTGAGGAAAGAGGTTAAACTGCTGAAATACCATTCCCATCTTCTCACGTGTGACATTAATATCATGCTTTTTGGAGGTAATAGATTCACCTTCAAAAGTGATTTCGCCACCAGTTGGCTGCTCCAGGAGATTCAAACAGCGCAGAAAGGTACTTTTACCCGATCCACTCGGTCCGATAACGACGACGACCTCACCTTTATGAATCTCCAAGTCAATTCCCTTGAGAATTTCCAGCTTCCCGTAATTTTTTTGCAAATTCTTAACGGCGATCATCGGTATTCAGCCTCCTTTCCAGTCTACCTAGGATCTTCGATAGCGTAAATGTCAGCACAAAGTACATAAATGCGATAATTACAAGTGGTGTCATACCATCGTAAGAAATCGTTGTAACCGTACGTGCTTGAAACATCAAATCCGTAACGCCGATAAAAGAAATAATCGATGATTCCTTGATAATGGTGATAAATTCATTTCCGATTGCCGGAAGAACACTCTTGAGTGCCTGCGGGAGTATGATATGGCGCATAGTCATCCCTTGCTTCATTCCAAGCGAACGGGCTGCCTCCATTTGTCCACGATCTACCCCTTGTATCCCAGCACGGAAAATCTCTGCAAGGTAAGCAGAACTGTTAATGGATAAAGTGATTGCCCCCGACTGAATCGGTGTAAATTCAATCCCGAATGTAGCCAATCCATAATGGATCAGAAACAGTTGTACAAGCATAGGTGTACCACGAAGGAATTCTACCCAGGCTGTTGCCAAGAAGCGAAGCACACCCCATTTGGACATACGTAGCAAGGAAACAATAATCCCTAGAATAAAACCAAAGAAGACGCCTAGAACAGCAAGCAGCAAGGTATACTGCAAACCGGTTAGGAAAAAATCACGATAATCATAAGCCATTTTAAATAAAGTAATGTCCATAACCTATCCTCCCATCTCCAAAAAAATAGAAAATAGCTTATTGTCGCTATTTTCTGTATACACATACAATTTACTTTAGCAGACTTTAAAATATCCGTTTGTTTCTTTACTTCGTGCTATCTGCAAGCTCGCTAGCTGCCGTTACGTACTCATCAATTTTACCTTCTGAGTTTAAACGTGTCAGTGTGCTGTTTACTTGATCCAGTAGCTCTTTATTTCCTTTTTTAATACCAATAGCATAACCGTCATCTTCAACTTCTGGCTTAGCATCAGTAATTACAAGACCAGGAACATTCTTAACGAATGATTTGGCGACGGGCCCTTCAATGATAGCAGTATCTACACGATTGGATTGCAATTGTAGAACGATTTCGGAGATTTTACCAAGCGAAGTGATTTTCGCTCCCTCGATCCCTTTAGCAATTTCCTCTTGAATGGATCCAGTCTGCACACCAATTTTGGTACCTTTTACAGCATCCATAGTGGCGTATTTATCTTTGTCCGCTTCGCGCACAACAATCGCTTGCTCTGCCTTGTAATAAATGTCTGAAAGATCAACAGCTTTTTTACGTTCTTCCGTCGGGCTAAGTCCAGAAATTACAATATCCACTCTTCCGCTGGACAATTCGTTTAGTAGTGAGTCGAATGGCAAGTCCTTAATTACAAGTTCAGCACCCATATCAGCAGCAATTTCCTTAGCGATATCGATATCGAAGCCCACGATAGTATCTTTACCGTCTACTACTTTATGGAATTCGTACGGAGGAAAATCTGCACTTGTGCCCATAGTAAGCTTCTTAGTAGCCCCACCGTTAGTTGCATTTCCACTTGCAGCGGTATCACTATCATTTTTATTTTGACCGCAGCCTGACAACAGGCCTACTGCTAATAACATACCTAAACTAAGTTTACCCCATTTGTTCATTTCTATATCTCCCCTATTCGTATGAAAAAAATCCAAGTTGTCTCTTTGACCGACTTATTATAAATCAGAACGCATGAATATGCAAAGGCATAATTGTGACAATAACTTCCTTTTATTGGGTTTCAAAGCAAAGAATTCATTCTTCTGAAAAATATTATTCAACATTTATTCAAATTTTATATAATCTTATACATTTTTACTATTCCCTAACTTAACCAAATCATGCGGCAAATCGCCTCTTATTTTCATCAAAAAAAAGGAGTGCACTTAAAGTATGAGTTATACTTCAGTGCACTCCCTTATTAACCTATTACGGAATCTAATGAATCCTTATTCCGTAATTTCATTATAAATATCAATGTACTGTTGCGCCGATACATTCCAGCTATAATCGCCAGCAAATGCGTTTTTCGTAATCTTTTTCCAGTGTTCAGGCTGCTTGTATAATGAGATCGCCCGGCGAAGCGTAAACATCATATCGTGGGCGTTGTAGTTACTGAATGTAAAGCCGTTCCCTTCACCGGATTCTTCATTATAAGCTTGAACGGTGTCATTCAGGCCACCAGTTTCCCGCACAACAGGTATGCTGCCGTAGCGTAAAGCGAGAAGTTGACTGATCCCGCAAGGCTCAAACTTGGAAGGCATAAGAAAGATATCACTAGCAGCATATATTTTGCGTGAGAGTGCATCATTAAAGAGGATTTGTGAAGATAGCTTTGCCGGATAACGCCAAGCCGCTTCCTTAAACCACCGCTCATAGGACTCATCCCCCGTTCCAAGCAGAACAAATTGAATGTCATCCTTATGCAATAGCTCATCCAATACACGCGTAAGCAAATCTAAACCTTTGGAATCCACAAGACGAGTAACCATAGCCACCATCGGAATGTTAGCATCTACAGGTAGTCCTAATTCCTCCTGCAAGGCTAATTTGTTCTCCGTTTTCTTCGCCAGATTAGAACGATAACGGGTAACAAGACTTGTATCTGTTGCAGGATTATAACTTTTTGTATCTATTCCATTCACAATACCGCTTAAAACATCCGCTCGCGCATTCAACAATCCATCCAGTCCGTAACCATAATAAGGTGTTCGAATTTCTTCCGAGTAGGTTGGACTTACTGTGGTGACACGGTCGCTGTATACAATGCCACCTTTTAAGAAATTCACATTCCCGTAATACTCCACGCCTCCAAAATAACTGCTGTCCAGACCCAATAGCTCCCCAAGCACCTCATAAGGAAACACACCCTGATACAACAGGTTATGTATGGTAAATACACTTCGCATTTCGCTGTAAAATGGATTGTGTCGATAATGCCCCTGAAGCAGCATTGGGATTACAGCCGCATGCCAGTCATGGCAATGCAAGACGTCCGGCTGAAAATCAATAGCTGGCAGACACTCCAGCACCGCACGATTATAGAACGCGAAGCGCTCTCCATCGTCCATATATCCGTAGATTCCGTCCCGTCCGAAATAATATTCATTGTCGATAAAGTAAACGGGGATACCGTCATAAACCATATGTTCGATTCCACAGTATTGATTACGCCAGCCGATTGGCACATACACTTCTGTTAAATGCTCCATTTTTGAAGTGAACTTTTCTGGAATCCCACGATATTTAGGCAAAATCACTCGTACATCCACCCCGGCACCCTTCAGCGCTTTAGGTAATGCCCCAATGACATCGGCCAGACCACCCGTTTTGATAAATGGATGAGCTTCAGCTGCGGCAAATAAAACTTTCATGATTATTTCCCCCTTTAAAGTGTACGGATTCTCTATTCGTTCTTTAATCTATGACTCATTTGCCTCTTTACTCTTACCCACTCGTGACGTTTTCTTAAACACCAGGAAGCTAAGAGGCGGTAATGTTAGCTCTATACTGTTCACCTGATTATGCCATTCTAACTTTTTGCTCTTCTGAGGCAAGTTGTGTATACCCGAACCTCCGAACGCTACATCTTCCGAGCTAAAAAGTTCTTCATAAGTCCCTGAACGTGGAACCCCTATACGATACTGTTGACGCTGGACAGGTTGAAAATTGATGATAAACAGCAACGTATCTCCAGGCTTCTTGCCTTTACGCAGATATGAAATTACGCTTTGTTCATTGTCATCTGCATCAATCCATTGATAACCCTCTTGGGAATGATCAAGCTCCCACAGGGCTTTCTCCGAGCGATACAGTTTATTAAGTGCAGCAGTGTAAGCTAGCATACCACGATGGCTGTCATAGTCCAGCAGTAGCCAATCCAGCTGCTCTTGATCCTTCCATTCGATAAATTGACCAAATTCTCCTCCCATGAACAGAAGTTTCTTTCCGGGATGGGATATTTGATAACCGAGCAGTTGCCTAAGTCCTGCGAACTTCTGTTCATAAGAACCGGGCATTTTGTCCAGTAACGACTTCTTGCCATGTACAACCTCGTCATGTGATAACGGTAATGCATAATTTTCGGCATAAGCATAACATATTGGAAATGTTAATAAATTATGATGATGAGTTCGCCCCCAAAAATCATGTTCTATGTAGCCCAAGGTGTCATTCATCCATCCCATATTCCATTTGTAGTTAAAACCGAGGCCACCTTCATGAGCTGGCGCTGTAACTCCCGGCCAAGCACTAGATTCTTCTGCCATCATTAATGCCTTAGGAAAATACTGAAATATCGCCTTATTCAGGTTCTGAATAAACTTAATGGCTTCTAAATTCTCCAGACCACCATTCACATTACGTCGATATTGATGAGCTTGTTTCTCAAAATCGAGACGTAGCATACTGGTAACCGCATCTACACGCATCCCGTCAATATGATAATACTCAAACCAAAAGAGTGCATTAGAAATGAGGAACGAAGAAATCTCAGGCTTGCTAAAGTCGAACGATAGGGTTCCCCATCCTGGTTTTTCCGCTAACATTGGATCTGCATATTCATAAAGTGGCGAGCCATCAAACATTCTTAAACCGTGTGCATCTTTTGCAAAATGGGCCGGAACCCAATCCAAAATGACACCAATTCCAGCTTGATGCAAATGATCGATTAAATACATCAACTCATGGGGTTCACCATATCGGCTCGTAGCCGCAAAATACCCCGTCCCTTGATAGCCCCATGACAAATCGTATGGATGCTCAGCAAGCGGCATAAACTCAACATGGGTATAACCCATTTCCACCAAATAAGGAATTAATAATTCACTCATTTCCTGATAGCTGTAAAATTCCCCATCTTCTTTTTGACGCCAAGTTCCAAAATGCATCTCATAAATGTTCATCGGTTGATGATATGGAGCTTTACTCTTTCTCCGCCATGCAGCATCTCCCCAACGATAACCACTGAGATCCGTAACAACGGATGCAGTCGCCGGTCGAACCTCAGCTTTGAAGGCAAAAGGATCCGCTTTTAGGAAGCTGGAGCCATCACTGGCAACAATCCTGTATTTGTAAAAAGTTCCCGGCTGTATTCCCGGAAAAAAACGACTCCAAAATCCTGAATCGGGTATCTTATATAACGAGTCCATGTCCTGCGTTCCATCCCAGCCATTATGATCACCAGCTAGTCCTACATATGTCGCATGAGGAGCCCACACGGTAAAGCGCACGCCCGTAACGCCTTCTTCAGCGGCAGTGTGCGCACCCAGCATAGAATAGCTGCGATAATTGGTGCCCTCATGGAACAAATAAATATCAGATGCTGACGGAAAGGTATCGATTGTTGCTTTTTCAGCCAATTCTACACCACCTTTTTTGAATGCTTGTACCTATTACATTACCCGAATATTACCATTTTGAAAATGATTTGATGTGAAAACAAAAGATTTTCTGATAAAGAAATATTAATTGTAATTTTTCTTTTTACACAGCAATATACTTCACCTATGTCGTTTCAAGTGCTTGTCGTGAGTTTATATATCAAGCATTGACAAAATAAATGGGAGGGATAACAAATGAATAACAAAAAAGATTGTATCGCCATGCTCTTGGCAGGAGGGGAAGGCCGCAGATTGGCTCCCTTGACTTCCAGTATGGCTAAGCCTGCAGTCCCTTTCGGTGGACAGTATAAAATTATTGATTTCCCACTAAGTAATTGTGTAAATTCTAAAATTGATACAGTAGGTGTCCTGACGCAATATGAAGCTGAATCCTTACATGAACACATCGGTGAAGGTGAACCTTGGGGCTTACATAGTCAAAAGGATAAAGGTGTCACCCTACTTCCTTCCGGTGTTGAAGGCAGAGATAGCTATACAGGAACTGCTGATGCAATTTATAAAAACATTGAGTATATCGATAGCCGCAATCCAGAACATGTTCTCATTCTATCCGGTGATCATATTTACCATATGGATTACCGCAAAATGTTGGATTACCATGTAGAGAAGGCTGCAAAAGCCACCATCTCCGTAATGGAGGTGCCTTGGGATGAAGCTAGTCGTTTTGGAGTGATGAACGTAAATGAAGAACTAAAAATCTCTGAGTTTGCGGAAAAACCAAAAGTACCTAAAAGTAATTTAGCTTCTATGGGTATATATCTGTTTGAGTGGGCTTATCTGAAGGAGCACTTGTTGCGGGATGCAGCTAATCCGAATTCCAGTCATGACTTTGGTAAAGACGTTATACCAACGATGCTTGATCAGAATGATGATTTATTCGCTTACCGCTTCAAAGGATACTGGAGAGATGTAGGTACTGTGGGTAGTCTCTGGGAAGCACATATGGATCTTCTGCAAAAAAACAATGGCATGAAGCTCGACAAAGCTCATTGGCCGATGTATAGCCGGAGTCGCCGGACTAAGCTTGCTGTTCATAAACCACGTGTTCAGATTCCATCAACGGACTCTCTCGTGAATGAATTCTGCACGCAAGAAGGCAGCTTGCAACGTTCTGTAATCTTCAATGGTGTGGAAATTGGAAAAATGAGCCAAATTAAGCAAAGCGTTATTATGCCTGGCGTTCGCATCGGACGTGGAGTACAGATCGAAAATGCCATTATTGGCGAAGGCGCCATTATTAAGGATGGTGCTGTCGTCAAGGGAAGTATTAATAATATTGTAGTTGTTGGGCCCAATGAGACCGTAGCTCCTAAGCCAGCGGTTCGAAACCAACCCTCCCGTCTGTTTCAGGATGTTTATGAGAAGACAGGACGTCTACGGGAAGTTCTCCCTTCATAAAAACCATTATATATAAAAATACTTTATCAAGCAAAAACGCCTTCGGCGTCCCATATGGACGGTAAGCGTTTATGCGAGAAATATAAGGATAATGTATAGTGTGAAACTTATATATTCTTATATTTATAAAAAGGGGCTGTTGTCCTGGTCGAACATGACCAGAGCAACAGCCCCTTCGGTTGTTAGAAGATAACCTTTATGATTCATGGAGCGCTAACCATTCTCGATCTAAAATACTCATTTCCACACAATCTACATATTGCTCCCCAAACAGCGCTGATTCGCGCTCTACACCCTCCCGCTTAAAGCCCAATGCTTCATAGGTTTTCAGGGCAACGGTGTTGAAAGCAAAAGCTCCCAGAGAAATACGATGCAGATCCAAGCTCTCAAATCCGATTCGGAGCATTTCATTCATCATCCTTGTTCCAAAGCCTCTACCCTGATAATCAGTGTCTACTACTACTCTGCCAATACGTGCAGATCGATTCGCCCGGTCTATGGCTGAAAAACTGATGTGTCCCACGACCTGCTGAGTAGCTTCATGCACCGCACAGAAAATAAGGCGATCAGAATTCGCTGGATGATTAGCCCCATCTAAATACTCAGTAAACTGGTCATCGTCAAGAGGAAAAGTTAGTGAAGGTCCAGCCCATTGCTTCAGATACTCAGGTGAGACACTCCATCGTTTCAGGTGCTCAAAGTCCGATTCAGAAATAAATCTAAGAATCAGACGATCGGAATCAGGTTGTTCCTCAAAATGCTCATACAGGTTCACTAAACGACCATTTCCCATATCGTTAGTACCCATGTAATGAAAACCCATGCTCTGATAATAACGATTGAGTTTAATGTTATGTGCGACGGTATCAAATCTGAGTCCTCTGCAGCCAAGTTCTTTGGCTCGCACCGCAGCATATTTAAGCATATGCTGACCAAGTCCCTGACTGCGGTGTGAACCCGCTACAGCTAATCTATGCAAATATGCATAAGACTCATCGTTTTTACTTCCCCAGTATTGAGGATCACTGAATTGTAACGTGAACATTCCAACTACTGCTTCATCGTCAATCGCAAGATAAACATGCCTATCAGCGAAATAGCCTGTGATATCATTCTCGTTAAATTGGCCGGGGGTCCATTGCTTAATCCCATTTCGTTCCATCCAATTTGCTGCTTCCTGCAGCAGCCTCAAGATATCACCAGTCCGATCAGGTTCTCCACGAACGATCCTAATCGAATTCCCCCATACTTCCATTCCCATACCTCCTAGACATCTGATTCAGGTAAAGTAGCTGTTATTTGTGCTACATGATCTGAATTGACTTCAGGCAGCTTCTCAGTAAGTGGCAAGATTACGGTAACTTCAGTTCCACTACCTAGCTCACTTTCCATTTCGAGCTTTCCGTGGTGAAGTTCCACGATTTGTTGTGAGATGGCTAGACCTAAGCCCGTTCCCCCGTTCAACGCATCCACTTGAAAGAAACGGTCTTTCACTCTGGAGATATGTGCTTCACTAATCCCAATCCCACTATCACGAACCATGATAGCAGTCTCTGTAGCCGAAATTCTCTTCGCAGACAATTCTATACTGGACTCCTCATGTGAAAACTTCACGGCATTGTCTACCAGATTCAAGAACACTTGTTTTAGACGATTGGCATCCCCTTTGACATAGATCCCATCTTCACATTCAAGAAGCAGGTGAATCCGTTTCTTCTCCGCCTTGGCCCAAATATTAAGTATAGTCTCCTGAAGTAACACTTTCACGTCAACAATCCCAATGGACAGCTTCATTTGGTTCTGCTGCAGCTTTGAAAAGTCTAGAATCTCCTCTACTAGACCAATCAAGCGTTCACTTTCTTTGGAAATGATGCTGACTCCAAGCTTCGTCTCCTCCGGATCATAGCCACCAGATACCAAGGTTTCACTCCAGCCCTTGATACTAGTAAGGGGTGTCCGAAGCTCATGTGAAATGGACGAGATGAAATCATCCTTAATCTGATTACTGCGCACAATTTCCTGAGCCATATAATTCAGCGTTGAAGCCAAGTCACCGATCTCAAATTTGTAATTCCCCTTAATCCGCACATTAAATCTACCCTTTGCCATTTGGGCTGAAACCGCCGTAATGTTATTGAGCGGCTTTACGATTGAATTGGCAAGTCCGAAGCTGAACACGATAACAACAGCCATAACAGCTGCGCCTATACCAATTGACAGTAACGTAAGATTAAGCAAATCGTTGTTGATGCCCTCAAGTGAAGTAAGATATCTTAGAATATACGTATCACGTCCGTGAACCTGCAGCATCTTGGACACAGCCATAACACTCTCGTTAGTACCACTCTGGCGTCCTACCCAGCGGCCAATACTGCCCCCTACCGCTTCAGGGACGTCACTAGTTGTAATCGTACGATCAGGCTGAAAACCGGTCGAACTGGTAATCATGTCACCATTCATGGTCAATACTTCTAGCTCTGTATTGGGCAGCTCAAATCTATCCAGCAGTACTTGCAGCTGATTCGAGTTGTTATCGCCATCTAGCTCGTATTTATGAAAAAACGACTCTGCCGTGGTAATGTGATTTTTCATCTTGCTATATACACTGTCATAATAATACGTTCTGATGGCAAGCAGGAAGATAACTTCTACGAGGAGAAGCGCCAAAAAAACTACAAGAATGTAGTGTAGAACAATTTGTCTGCGCATCCCCTTCTTAATCATTGTACTTGGCCTTTCCATCTATATCCGTGTCCCCACACCGTTTGTAAAAATTCTGGCTCTGACGGATTATTCTCTATTTTTTGACGCAAACGACGAATATTCACATCCACAATTTTGGGATCACCCATATACTCCTTGCCCCACACATGATCCAGCAGAAGATCGCGGCTGAGCGGTGTATTTTCTTTTTCGAGGAAGAATTGAATCAACGAAAATTCCGTTGGCGTCAGTTCAATCGCTTCATTATCACGTTTAAAATGTTTGGAAATAAGATCCAAGGTAAATGGCCCTGATACGAATGAAACTTTCGCTGACTGTTCACGATGAACGTTCACTCGGCGCAGCAAAGATTGAATTCGAGCAATCAGTTCTGTCGGGCTGAATGGCTTGCTAACATGGTCATCCGCTCCTACAGACAATGCATACACTTTATCTTGCTCTTGAACCTTGGCTGTCAGAAAAATAATACCCAAACGCTCATTGGTTTCTCTGACCCGTCTACATACTTCAAATCCATCAATACCCGGAACCATTACATCCAACAGAGCGATATCAATATCAGGGATCGTGGTTAGCTTGTGAAGAGCTTCATGCCCATCCGCAGCCTCTATCACTTCGAACCCATTACGCTTCAAGTTAATGACAATAAAACTACGAATGGACTCCTCATCTTCCAGTATCAGTACTTTACTCATCTATTCCCTTCCTTTCTATAGGGGAAGCAATTTTATTGCTTCCTTCCTTTGTTGTACTTTGTTCTAACTTACCGCGGTAGGCGATGACCTTGTCTGCATCACGTGCAAGCAAATCCCAACCGTCATTTTTTACGCGATCCCATTCTGAAGGAGAAAAGAAGGAAACCTCAGCAACCGTCTCACCGGTATCTGACATGATAAACTTAAGGTTCTTATCCAGAACCGATTTCGTATCAACTGTCACCTTTCCATGCCATTCCGGAGAAAAATTAATATTGAATCGATCCGATGGATCATGATATAGCTGGGTTGCGAAGGTCAGACCTTCTTTCCCATCCCATTTATAATAGGAGGTAAAGTATGGAATTTCAGCTGGATCGAAATACTCCCATCCTTTAGGCGCCTCAAGCAATCCAATTTCAATAATGCCATCATGATCAATATCTTCACTTGCAATCCGACGATCTTTATAAGTCCGTGCATCGCCCGGTAATACCACACGCAGCTTGTTATTCTCCATAACGACAATAGAGGTATAGGCTGATTGGGAATCCACCGCAGCATCCAATACGATTCCTTCTTTATTCTCTGAGATTTTTCCTGCAACAATATTGTAATAATTATTAAAATAAGGATCGATATTATCAAGCTTATCGAGAACCTTAAAGCCATCATTGTACTGATAGACCGAAATGGTTGCAAATTCATTTCTTTTAAAGTAAACAACGGTTATGTCTTCAATTCCATCCCCATTAAGATCATCAATCATATATTTTGTATAAGGATGTGAAAGCACTTCTTCTAATGTTCCGCTGGAATAGCTATAGACGACAAGACCCTTTTCTTCACCTTGTGAATAGCCGGTAACAATTTCAAGCTTCCCATCACCCGTCATATCCTTCAAATCTACCGACTCCAGCACAGACCCGTCGCCATCGAATACAAGTTTCTTGACCCAAGTGTCGCCCTGTTTCTCCAGTATCATCCCGTGAATCTGTACGGCTTCACCTGGAGTCCTATAGAACACTAACGTCTCCATAACTCCATCCTTATTGAGATCCTCAGTAAAGATGGTACTATCATCGTCATTGGTCGGACGAATCAACGTGGAACCTGCTGGCTTAAGTGAATTAATAGCAGCCATAAGTGTTGCTTTGTCAGCAGACAATTGTGGGGATTTCATCTTAGAAACAGGATCACTGATGAAAGTACAACCCGACAGCATGGATAACGTCAGCGTTGCGGCTACAAAGCACCTAAGACTTCTCATATTCAACTTCATCACTCTTTTCCTTATCCGTGTCCTATATTTAAAGATTTGCACGTTCTTGGAACGTTAATCTACGCCCCTTTATATCATGCTTAATTCTGCCATCTTCTAGTACCCATAGACGCGTAGCAAAACGTTCCGCTAATTCAATCGGTAACACCGTTACAACCGTAAGACCGGTTTCTTTACACAGCTTTCGCAATGTTTCCAAGACACTCTCCGCGGATTTAGGATCTAATCCCGTAACCGGTTCATCCGCTAAAATCACTTTAGCACCGTGAGTCAACGCTCTAGCAATCGCTACACGCTGCCTTTCTCCGCCACTAAGTTGACTTGTCTTCATCTTCGCCTTATCCAGGAGGCCAAGGGCGTCCAGTTCATCCATTGCACCCATATAATCATCTGAACGTACCATCCCAGTGACCATTCGCCATAACGGCGTTTGTGAAGACTGGCCGATCAGTACATTTTTCAATGCAGTACGGTTAGGATTGAGCTCTGCATTCTGCTCCAGGTATGCCCACTCGCGGCGGATTTTTCTTTTACCTGTAAAGGCACTCGCCATTATATCTGTACCGTCCACTCTAAAATTCCCTCTATCCCACTTCTCACGCAGCGCTAAACAGCGCAGTAAAGTGGTCTTACCGCTACCGCTAGCTCCAAGTATTGCTACGAACTCACCCGGTTCTAATTGAAACCCTATATCCTGTAGAACTGGATTCTTATCTTCCCCAACTGCCTTGGCTAAGTGTTCAACTGTGATCATAGTTCAGCCTCTCCCTGTCTTTATCTATAATCTATAGTGTACTCTGAAAGCCAGATGAATTTCCATGCGAGCACTCGTTCTTATCTTACCTCAAATTTTTTGCCGTGGCGAGAAAAATAACCCAAGCAATCCGAAGGCGATATATAAAGCGCCCATCAAGCCGAAAATCCCCCCGCCCCAGCCGACTTGCATGAGCAAACCGCCGATACCTGGACCTATAATACTGCCTATACTAAAATGAAAAGAAGCAACCACATTTGCAGCAGGCAGTAAATGTCGTGGTAAAATATCCGCAGCCAGACTAAGCCCTAACGAGAAAAAGGAGCCTACAAGTCCACCAGCAATCATCAACAGCACCATAGTCACTTTGAAATGGTCACCTGCTAATGGCAGTAATGCGAAGGCAATCCCGCCTCCAATCCCAGTAAGAATCAATACCTTCTTTCGACCAAAACGGTCGCTCCACAGCCCTAGCGGGAATTGTAACAGCAGTCCTCCAATGCCCGCAAAAGGCAATAAGGCTGCAATTTGATCCGTGCTGTATCCGATCCGGAGGCCATACACTGGAAAATTACTGTTTAAACTTGCTTCCATGAAACCATATAGGAGTGCAGGAATTAAAGCGAACCACGCTAGACTGTAACAACGTCCAAACCGGCGTACCTGACTTTCTCCACTCTCAACTTTATCTGGACGTGAATCCGGAAGCATTGTAACGGCTAGTATTAGGACCAGCAAAAAAAGAAAAGCTAAAACAATAAAGGGTGTTGCCTGACCAAAGCGCAGCAGACTAATTCCAAGTGGCCCCAAGCTAAAGCCCAGGCCGTAGGACATCCCATACAGGGAAAGATTTCGTCCGCGATGCTCGGCAGGTGTCATTAGCAGCACCCATAGCTGGGCGGCATAATTGATAGCTGCATCACCAACACCTACAAGTAGACGTAACACAAACCATATTTTGATTCCAGGAAAAAAGGGGAATAAAAGCAAGCTTACTAAGACTAAGCTTATCCCGCCAGCAATCAATTTTTTGAATCCAATCGCTCCGAGAACTCTTTCAGCAATCAAGGTCATTCCGAATGATCCTATGTATAAAGCAGCTGCATTAAGTCCATTAAGCGAAGAGGAAACTCCTTTCTGCTCCAATAGAATGGATAATACGGGAAGCAGCATTCCTTGGCTGAGTCCAGCCGCTATAGTAGCGGTAATAAGAATCATGAAATTCATTTTGCTGTTACTTCGAATAGATAATTTTGGCCGGTCTGACACAGATGATATCCCCCTATGATTAATAACGCTAATTTGTTCTAACGCCAATTGGCAAACACCGAACATTATAGTGGACAACCCTCTTCAAAACAAGAGATAATATGAAGATGTTACGGATTTCCTGGGGGTGCATGAGACATGGAGTACGAATTAAAGATCGACGTATCGCCGGTTTATGAACTGCTGGACAGTTTTATGTTATATGTAACTAGAAAATGGATCTCCAATTTGGACATTGGTCCCCACTGGATAAGTGATGTGGAAGATCGCATTTCTCCTCATAAGGTAACAGCTTTAATGCAAGCCGCCGAGTGGCCTTTTACGGATTATGATGTGCTATATGCCTGGGTTTACATTCGAGGACCCGCAACTTCAGTGCAGCATTTCTTAGATGATCTGGATTCAGCCTCCATAGAAGAATGTTATCAGCAAATCGCTCCGCTCATTGAGGAGTTTACGATTGAAGATGCTTTTCGGATTCGGAGCAGCTATAGTCCACTCTTGCGTCTCTGGTATGAGCAATACTTCCGCCATGTGGAGCACAAAATATTACCGCTATTAATTGAAGATGCTTCTGAGAAAAAAATGCTTGAAAGCAAAATGGACCCCATTTCTCTAATTGAATACGCATCTGGCGGTGTAGTTTTCGAGGAGATCACGGATCTAAAGACGATTGTATTACTACCAACTGTTCATAATCGTCCGATTAACACCTACTGCTTCTACAAAACCATGGTGATCGTACAATATCCTGTAGATGTACCTTTAGAAGACGAAAATGAACCACCTATGGTGCTTTTGCGCATGACTAAGGCACTATCCGACCCCACCAGACTTCGATTGCTTCGCTATGTCGCACATGAACCCAAGTCGTTGTGGGAGATGCAATCTGATCTTAATCAATCCAGAGAAATGCTGATGCATCACCTTATGATTCTACGAGTAGCCGGCCTACTCCGCATCCATCTTAGAGGTGAACAAGATGAACGTTTCAGTATTCGCCCTGACGGCGCATCAGAGCTTCAAATGTTCCTAGAGTCTTATATTTATCTATAGAACACTATACAGATACAGATCCAAGGAGTGAGAGATATGAAATACATGACACAACAGGTGATTTTCGATCTAGATGATACACTGGTCCACTGCAACAAATATTTCGATCTGATTTTAGGGCAATATTTTGAGCTAATGACTGATTGGTTTAACGAATTTGGCCCAAGCACCAGTGAATTACGTGATAAACAAATAGAAATTGACGTGCACACGGTCAACACAAGTGGTCTTGCCAGCGATAATTTCCCTAAATCCCTAATCGCTACCTACCGCTATTTCTGCGCCAAATATAATCGTCCGACGGACCGTTTTCAAGAACAACAGTTACACAAGCTTGGATTAAGCGTCTATGATCAAGAAATCGAAGCTTACCCTGGCATGGTTGAAACGCTGGATACTCTGAAGCAGGATGGTCACCATTTATTCCTGTATACAGGTGGAGACGATACGATCCAACAACGTAAAATTGAGCAAATGAAGCTTGATGCTTACTTTGATAACCGGATCTATATTCGTCAACATAAAAATGTTGAGGCACTTGAAAATATTTTGACTACGCAAGGCTTTGACCGCAAACGCACCTGGATGATTGGTAACTCTTTACGTACAGATGTACTTCCGGCAGTAACCGCAGGCATTAACAGTATCTATCTGAAGCAACAGAATGAATGGAGCTATAACCTTATTGAACTGGAGCAAGAAATGCAACAAGCAGTGAAGACCATTTCCTCCATCCATGAGGTGCCTCCTGTTATTCGTACTGCTACCCTGCAGAAACTCTAGGTGCAAAGTAACCTCAGACATTGTTACAAATGACATATCTACTCTACCTCTGGGATGATTATACTATTTTTGTATAATTCCTAAATGAGGTAGGAGATGAGATATGAACAAGAAAGTGAAGTCCAACCATTCTCGAACTAACAAACAAATGCTTCCCATGCTCTTAGGTATAGTTGTTGTAATCCTTGTCGCTGTTATTGTCTTCATTCTAAATGACAAGACGGACAGTACAGAGGGTTTACCGAACTACACTGATGTGAAGGGGAGCATTGTTGTTGATGGGCTGAAATATGAAAAGCAACCTCATCTTGGTAGTCCTGATGCCAAAATCAAAGTCATCGAATTTGCAGATTTCAAATGTCCTGCCTGCAAAAACTGGACGGAGAAATATCTGGATACGTTTGTTAAGGACTACGTGGATACCGGAAAAGTTGAGCTTTTCTTCATGAATTTTGCCTTTTTGGATCGAGATTCCTATCTTGCTGCAAGTGCAGGTGAAGCCATTTATAGGCAAAGCAACGAGAAGTTCTGGGAATATCTCCATAAGCTGTACGCCAATCAAGGCGATGAGAGCAAAATATGGGCCACACAGAAGTTCATTCTAAATTTCGTCAAAGATAACATTGAAGATATTGATTTCGCTCAATTCGAAACAGATCTCAAGAATCATACCTACATGTTCGACGTCAAAGAAGACTTCAAGATCGCGGGATCGTATGGAGTTAACGGAACACCTAAATTTATGGTGAACGGTGTCCTGCTTCCAGACTCCTCTTACGAAGGGTTAACTGCAGCGATTGAGGCGCAGCTGGCTAAAGCCACTGAATAATTAGCGAACTAGCAATAAAAGAGGTGTCTCTGCCACGTTTCCAACATGGCTAAAGACACCTTTTTGCCGTACACACAATCTTTCTAATCGACTATGATTCTACCGTTAATTGGCCCGTATCCATATTCTGTAGTACTAACTTGCCCTCAAGAGGCGTACCGTCTTCACTGGTTAGCTTTAGCTTGCCCGTCCGACCTTTCTCAATCAAAGCCTTCACTTGCGCATCCGTGAGTGTACGGCCATGATTCTCTTTCCAGATCACGAATTTGCAGCCTTCCTTGTAATGAGAGCAGCCGTAGCCTTTTTTACCCATAAAAATCATTCCACCGCAGCCTGGACGCGGACAGTTTCCAATGACCTTAGGCCCTGAATTGGCAGATTCCTCTTCACTACTTGCCTTGCGCTTTCGCGGCGCCGCAGGTTTGTCGGTGGTTTTACGAGATGTACTTCCAGCACTTCGCCCTTTAGCACTTGTATTGACAGAAGGCGTCTCCCCTTCAAATGAGGTTTTGGACGCCCGAGATTGTACTCGTACTTTGTCTACGATCATGCAGGCGAATCTTTTTACATTCTCCATAAACTGCCCGTCCGACGCCGTTCCTCTCGATATTTCGTTCAAACGACGTTCCCATTGTCCGGTCATTTCCGGTGAAGTCAACAGCTCAATACCCGCTCCACGAATCAGCTCAATGGCTGTTCGTCCTTTTTGCGTGATGGCAATTTTTTTGCCCTGCATTTCGATGTATCCGACATTCTTCAGCCGTTCTATCGTTGCTGCACGGGTAGCCGGAGTTCCAAGCCCTGAATCCTTCATAGCATCGCGAAGCTCTTCATCCTCAATCTGCTTTCCGGCACTTTCCATCGCTCGAAGCAGCGTACCTTCTGTGTAATGCTTGGGTGGCTGAGTATCTTTCTCTTTAACAATAGCCTCACTACAAACCACTTCTTCTGCCGGAGCAATAGAAAATGGTTCATTCACTTCGATCTCTTCGTCCTCTTCGTCATCCTTGTTCTTACCCTTGGAAGTCTTCGCTTTATCCTTCTTCTGGTCCGCGTAAATGACCTTCCAGCCGAGACTTAATAATTCCTTGACTGTGGTTTTGAACTTTTCCTCTTCTACCTCGGTCATCACCGTATGCACTTTATACTCCGCTGCCGGATAGAACTGAGACAAAAAACGCCGCACAATCAAATCATACAGCTTTCCTTCATCTGCACTAAGTCCTGATGCTTTACGATATGTAGGCAAAATCGCGTGGTGATCCTCAACCTTCGAGGGGTTGCAGATGAATTTATTCCCTTTATGAACGAGATTGCGATTCGCACCCTTCACCCACTCATCATAAGCCGTCCCTTGCAGTGCGGATAACGTCTTATGCATCTCAGGAATATTCTGTTCTGTAACATAGTTGGAGTTCGTCCGTGGATAAGAGATCACCTTATGTTTTTCATATAACGCTTGAGCAATATCAAGCGTCTTTTTTGCGGAAAAAGCGTACTTTCCATTCGCCTCACGCTGCAGCAGCGTTAAATCGTACAGCTTATTTGGATACTCTTTTGTTTCCTTAACCTCGTAAGACTCAATCCGGCCCGGTTTTCCTTTGACCTTGGCAGCTAGCGCCTCCGCCTTATCCCCGTCAGTCAGCCGATCCCCCTGCCACATTCCTTTATAGCTCATTTCATTCTGAGTAAAATGTCCCTCCACCTCAAAAAACTTTAGGGAAGAGAACGCCTCAATCGTCTTCTGACGGTCATAAATCAGCGCGAGTACGGGAGTTTGAACCCTACCCACGGACAGCAGCACATTATGCTTTGTAGTAAAAGCACGTGATCCGTTCATGCCGATGAGCCAATCCGCTTCACTGCGTGCTTTTGCAGCTTTCGTTAGATTCTCGTACTCCGATCCATCCTTCAGCTCCTGGAATCCTTTGCGAATGGTCTCTGGGGTCAGATCCGAGATCCACAACCGCTTCACAGGATGCTCCAGCTTCAAATGTCGTTGAATGAGTGAAAAGATATGCTGCCCTTCTCGCCCGGCATCGCATGAATTCACTAGAAGATCGCTACGTTTCGCAAGATCTCCAATTACCTTGAGCTGGTCGATTGTCCGCGCATTAGGAACCAGTTTGAACTGGTCTGGAATAATGGGCAGATCATTAATATTCCACTTTTTGTATTTAACATCATAAGCATCCGGCTCGGCCAAACCGATTAGATGCCCTATTGCCCAAGTAATAATGTACTGCTCCCCTTCAAGATAGGAACGGTAATTTTTGGCCTTCGGTTCTATTGCGGCGGCGATATTCCGCCCCATATCCGGTTTCTCCGCAATAATGAGTGTCTTCAAAAACAATCGCTCCTTACCTTTTCGTTCTTAAGTCCAAAATGCGTCCAGTATTCTATTATACCATTAACCTCGGTTTTTTTTAATGGATTGGTTAGTAGGCCTAGGTAAAATTCAGCCTTCCCTTTGTCTTTTCTATGAATTAGAATAGTTTGGTAAACGAGTTTTATATATCGGAGGAATCAAAACGTGTCTGAAAATCACAAATTTACAGAACCTTATAAGGACAAAAACGGTCACTATTTAAAAGCAGAATGTGAGAGCTGCTTCGGTTTGTGCTGTTCCGCACTACCTTTTTCAGCTTCAGTGGATTTTGCTATGGATAAAGCAGCTGGCCAGCCGTGCCATAACCTACAATCAGACTTTCGCTGTGGTGTACATACAGATTTAAGAGCGCTTGGATTTCGTGGTTGTACTGTATATGACTGTTTTGGGGCTGGGCAAAAGCTTTCTCAGGTTACTTATACTGGTGAGGACTGGCGGAAGAATCCAAAAACTGCAAAGCAAATGTTCGAGGTATTTCCGACGATGTGGCATTTGCACGAATTACTATGGTACTTAAATGAATCATTGAACTTAGATATAACCCATTCAATACATGTTGAGCTGCAAACAGCACTCGATGAGACGGAACAACTCACTTTACTTAACCCTGATTCTCTACAGAAGGTGAATGTTGACGCTCATCGAGCAAAGATTAATCTGTTACTGCTGCAAGTCAGTGAACTTGTGCGTACTGAGGCTCGTCGTAAACTAAAAAAAGCATCGAGAACTTTCAGCCGTGGTGCTGACCTTGTCGGCGCAAATCTTAAAAATGCAGATCTCAGGGGCGCCAACCTGAGGGGAGCCTATTTGATTGCCGCTGACCTTAAAGGCGCTAATCTTAGAGGTGCAGATCTTATTGGTGCAGATTTCCGTGACACTGACCTTAGGGGGGCTGATCTATCAGAGAGCATTTTTCTGACTCAGGGTCAGATTAATGCGGCAATAGGTGATGATCTCACAAAGTTACCTCCAGCACTTTCCCGCCCTGAACAATGGCTTTCAGTTTGAGTTATAGAAGTTTAATTCAGCTGCGAAAAGAATTCTTGGATACGAGAAACTGCTTCTAACTTTTCTAAGACTTCTTTACCCGCAGCGGAGGCTCTTTCTAGATACTCCACCCTACCTTGTGCAGCCTCCTTACCGACTACTAGCGTTACGGGTATACCAATCAAACTTGAATCCTTAAATTTAACGCCAGCACGTTCATCCCTATCATCTAGAAGCGTCTCAAAACCGAGCTTAGTAAGTTGATTATAAAGCTCCTCTGCAACTTCCAGTTGCTCCGAGTCCTTTATGGACATGATCAAAATATGAACCTGATAAGGTGCTAATGCAACTGGCCACATTATTCCTTGATCATCATGATTCTGTTCTACAATTGCGGACAATAGTCGCGAGATTCCAATTCCGTAACAACCCATGATCATAGGCTGACTTTTGCCTGAACGATCTAAAAAGGAAGCTCCAAGCTTCTCACTGTATTTGGTACCTAATTTAAAGACATGTCCGATTTCAATGCCTTGATGAAAATGAAGAACGCCATCCTCGCAATGTGGACAAGCTTCTCCTTCCGCTACATTGCGAAAATCCCCCACATGCTCAAGCCCAAAATCTCTACCTGGTACAACATTACGGAAGTGATAATCTTTTTCTCCTGCTCCCGTCGTACCTTCCGTCATCTCAGCAACTGCGGCATCAACTAGTACAGTTAATTGAAGTCCCACAGGCCCCACAAACCCACTCTCTACACCCGTTAAGGATTTCACAGCTTCATAGTCTGCAAGACCGATCTCCATCGCTCCGATATATTTACTCACTTTTATCTCATTAACTTCATGATCTCCTCGAACCACTACAGCAAAGAATTGTCCGCTACCTTCGTAGATCAATGTTTTCATAATCTGTTCTGGCTGGATCTCCAACTCCTGCTCTAATTGATCAATTGTACGTAAATTTGGAGTATGGAATTTCTCTATCGCTGGTACTTCGAAATTCATTTCCTTCTTAACAGGACGTACAGCTTCTGCCTGTTCCAGATTGGCTGCGTAATCGCAAGAGGAACAAACCGCAATCGTATCTTCCCCGATATCAGCCAGTGCCATAAATTCATGGCTGCCCCCTTCTCCGCCAATTGCACCAGAATCTGCATGAACAGCTCTGAACTTCAATCCACATCGCTTAAATATCCGGTGATAAGCATCGAACATTTGGTGGTATGATTTATCAAGTCCTTCTGAGCTTATATCAAAAGAGTACGCATCCTTCATCAAGAACTCTCTTCCTCTTAGCAATCCAGAACGTGGTCGCCGTTCATCTCGAAACTTAGTCTGAATTTGATACACGGTAACAGGAAGCTTACGATAGGAGCTGATCTCATTCCGCACAAGTGTGGTTACTACTTCTTCATGCGTTGGACCGAGAATGAATTCCCGCTCATGACGATCCTTAAAAGTCATCAACTCCTTACCATAAACATCATAACGTTCTGATTCCTTCCAAAGTTCCGCAGGCTGCATGGATGGCATTAAAATCTCCTGCGTTCCGGAATGATCCATCTCTTCTCTCACAATCGCTTCTATCTTTCGCAGAACCCGCCGTCCAAGTGGTAAATAGGTATATACTCCAGCAGCTAATTGACGGATATACCCCGCACGCAGCAGTAGCTGATGACTGTTTGTCTCCGCTTCCGAAGGCACCTCACGCAGTGTTGTTAATAATAAATTGCTTTGTCGCATCTTAAATACCCTCCCCAGAAATTATCTCTCTAAATGCAAAAAAACACATTCGTCAGGGACGAATGTGTCGTGATACCACCCTTATTCAACTGCCAACTCAAAATACAATCCATTCTGATTTGGCAATCCTCAAATCGGATAACGGTCGATTCCGGTAGCGGGTTAGTAGATACTATCGCTACAGCTACCAAGGCAGGATACCACTCACACGTGTTTGAGGAACCTTTCACCCGGTGGGTTCCCTCTCTGTTCTAACGCTTCTTGAATCGTAGATCCTTGGTCAATGCTTTTATCATGTGAATAATGTATTTAATTTATATGATACTGATATCTACGTCAAGCATCGCTTTATTTAAAAAACCGTTTCTCCAGCAGGTAAACTGCTTTTGAAACGGCTTATTAGACAATTATTATCTTAACGTTTTAAACAAGAACGGTTGAACCCATCAAGTATTTATCCACTTCACGCGCAGCTTCGCGTCCTTCGTTGATGGCCCATACAACCAAGCTTTGACCACGTCTCATATCGCCAGCAGCAAATACTTTATCCACGTTCGTATTGAATTTGCCATAACGAGCTTTCACATTGGAACGACGATCTGTCTCAAGATCAAGCTCTTGAATAATATCTTGTTCTGGCCCATCAAAACCGATGGCTATCAAAGCTAATTGAGCAGGATATACAGCTTCGGTGCCTGGAACAGGCTGATAGATTTTACGACCTGTCTCATCCACGATCCGGCGGATCTGTACAGTATGCAGCTCTTTCAAGTTACCTTCATCATCACCAACAAATTTAGTAGTCATGATAGAGAACTCACGCGGGTCATCCCCAAATATGGCTTTAGCTTCTTCTTGCGCGTAGTCTAGGCTATATACATTCGGGAATTGTGGCCAAGGGTTAGCAATCGGATCACGCTGAAGAGGTGCTTTTTCATGTGTACCAAATTGAGTGATACTGCTGCAGCCATGACGAAGTGCTGTAGCAACACAGTCAGATCCAGTATCACCGCCACCCAAGACGATCACGTCTTTACCTTCAGCAGATACATAGTTGCCATCTTCAAGATTGGAATTCAAATAGCTCTTAATCGTACCATTTAAATAGTCCATGGCGTACATAACACCCTTAAGCTCACTGCCTTCAACGTTAAAACGTCGTGCCTTTGTAGCTCCACCACACAGAACAACCGCATCATATTCATCCACTAGCTGTTGAGCAGGAATATCCTTGCCAATCTCTGTATTCACTACAAAATTAATACCTTCTGCAGCTAATAAATCTACACGACGTTGAACAACTCTCTTATCGAGTTTCATAGTGGGAATGCCATATGTCAGCAGTCCGCCGATGCGGTCACTGCGTTCAAATACAGTTACTGTATGTCCAGCCTTATTAAGTTGAGCTGCTGCTGAGAGTCCAGCAGGTCCAGAGCCTACGATTGCAATCTTTTTGCCTGTACGTTTCTCTGGAGGATTAGGTACAACCCAGCCTTCTTCAAAGCCCTTATCAATAATAGCTAACTCAATGGTCTTAATGGTCACCGGCTGTCCAATTAGACCCACTGTGCAAGAGCCTTCACAAGGAGCAGGACAAATGCTTCCAGTAAACTCAGGGAAATTATTCGTCTTATGCAGACGTTCCAGGGCTTCTTTCCAGAGTCCGCGGTACACCAAATTATTCCACTCTGGAATTAGATTATGAACTGGACAACCCGAGGTTCCTCCAGCCATATCAATTCCTGTATGACAATACGGCGTTCCGCAATCCATGCAGCGCGCTCCTTGTGTCTGAAGCTCGTCCTCGGATAAATGATGGTGGAACTCCTCCCAGTCTTTTACCCGCTGCTCAGGATCCCGATCACCTGGGAGCTGCCGTTTATACTCCATAAAACCTGTAGGTGTAGACATGTTTACGTTTCCCCCATCCGTTCTCTTCGTGTTGAAGTATAGTACATTGTAGCATATTGCGGCTTCGTATGGTCGTGAGCAGCGCAATGAAGTACCTGCACATTCTATACCTGTAGATTATCATTTCTAATTTTAATTATAGTAGCACTCATTACTTTTGCACAGTAATGGATTAATCTACTGATTTTTTGTACTATTTCACATGTTATGTCAGAGAAAACGTTTTATTGCTATTCCGTACGTTCATAAACAAGAAAACGGTAATCATACGGATTCTTTTCATCACGAATTCCCTTCTTATTGGAAACCTCTTTCCACACACTCCAGTCAATATCAGGAAACCGGGTATTTCCTTCAAAATCCTGTTCAATTTGCGTTAACATCAACTTGTCAGCATACGGCAACATCAGCTTATAAATTTCCGCACCGCCGATCACCATCAGCTCATCGTCTTTTCTACCCTCGCTGAGAGCTTCCTCAAGCGTGTGTACAACCTCTGCACCTTCAGGAGCATAATCAGTATCTCTAGTCATAATTAAGCTTGTTCTGCCCTTTAGAGGCTTCCCTCCGAGCGAATCCCACGTTTTGCGGCCCATAAGCATTCTCTTCCCCAGTGTTTCCGCTTTGAAATAAGCAAAATCAAGCGGTAAATGCCAAGGCATATCATTATCTTTTCCAATAACATGATTGGTGCCCATTGCCCATATTAAGCTAATACTCATGAAACACGCTCCTTCCTACCTATATAGATCAAAAATCTTGATAACCATTAATTTATACTGCGATCGGCGCTTTTATCGAAGGATGCGGATTGTATCCTTCAATGATAAGGTCTTCCAGCTCGATATCAAAAAGTGATTTCTTATTTGAATTAATAACCAATGTTGGCAATGGTCTTAAATCTCTTGATAATTGCTCTTTAACTTGATCAACATGGTTTGAATAGATATGTGCATCACTAATGCTATATACAAACTCGCCTACTTCTAGACCACACTCATGTGCAATTAAATGTGTAAGTAAGGAGTAAGACGGGATATTGAAGTTAGCTCCAAGAAAAGAGTCAGCGCTGCGCTGCAGCAAGTGACAGCTTAATTTACCATTTGCAACATAGAACTGGAACATAACGTGGCAAGGTGGTAACGCTGCTTTACTCCCTTTTGCCCCAGCATTTATAACATCTTCCGGGTTCCATGCGCTTACAATTAAACGACGAGAATCAGGATTTGTTTTGATCTGATGAATTACATCTTGTAATTGGTCAATGGATTCCCCCGTAGAAGATGTCCAATTTCGCCATTGCTTACCATAAACATTCCCTAGGTCACCATGCTTCGCTGCGAACGCATCATCTTCTAAGACACGATCACAAAATGCTTTCATCTCTGCTTGATAAACTTGATTGAAGCCTTCATCAATTAAACAACGATTCCCGAAATCAGTCATATCTGGACCTGTATATTCGTCTGATTCAGCCCATCTTTTGAAAGCCCATTCATCCCAAATATGATTATTATTTTTCAATAAATAACGAATGTTTGTGTCACCTTTAATAAACCATAATAATTCACTAGCGATTAAACGGAACGGAGTCCGTTTTGTTGTAAATAATGGGAAGCCTTTTGATAAATCAAATCGCATTTGATAACCAAATACACTAATAGTACCCGTTCCGGTACGATCTTCTTTTTTTACACCATTATCTAAAATATATTGTAAAAAATTCAAATAGGTTTGTTCTAACTCATTATTCAAATTACTGCACCTCCGTAATATTTCACCTCATATATTATATCTGAAAAATCCGATTTTTGTAGAAGGTAAGATATTTTTTAAATTTATTTAATAATCCGAGGAATTCGCTACTCCGATATCCTTAACTCTACTCTAACCCCATAAGCACGAAGTGAGGCTTGTCCACCTACAGGAAAAGTAATCATAGGGGAGGTATGTCCAAGGTCCACGTCTGCAATGACAGGAATGTCTGATAGCTCTTCTTTCGAAGTTATGATTTTGATCAACAGTTCTTTAGTCATACGTGATCCTTGTTGGAATCTGCCAATAACCAATCCTTTAACATGCTGAAAATCTGGTTGATGAATCAGCGATTGTAAATCCCGATCAAAGGTTGCAGGCGATGACTCATAATCATCCTCAAGAAATAATATCGAATTTTTTAAACTTGGCATATACTCCGTTCCCTGCAAAAGATTTAATGTACAAAGGTTCCCACCGATAATTGTCCCTTTCGCTTCTCCATCATTGATAATGAACGGACCTTCATTTCTGATAAATACACGGTTCTCCTGATCCAGATACCACTCATCATCACTCCAATGCTTCGAAGGCCTCACCACTATTTCTTTGTTGTCCATCATCAGCTTACGGAAATATTCGGTGGTATATTCATTGTCGTGAAGCATTGCGAAGCTAGAAAAATGTGGTCCTGAATATGTAACTAATCCTGTTTTAGCATAGATTGCATTACTTAAAGCAGTAATATCCGAATACCCGCATAATCGTTTAGGATGCTCTGCAATGATGGAATAGTCGATATAACGTAGCAGTTGATTGCTATTAAAGCCTCCAATGGTCGTAAGAATCCCTTTAACATTCGGATCTAAAAAAGCTTCGTGCAAATCCTCTATTCTAGAATCGATCGATGAGGAAACAAAATCATCCTTCTCAAAAGAATTTACGGAAAATGATATCCGAAAGCCTAATTTTTGTAGCTGTTCTTTGGCAATTTTCCTTTGTTCAGCAGCGATTAACGACAGACTTCTGGCAGGTGAGATGATTCGCAACTCATCACCAGGCTTTAACTTATTGGGTTTCATCATTTGTCCTCCCTATATAAGTTTTTAAAATACGGATGAATGATTTTATAGTGTATTCGCTCAAATTGTTTCATCTCCTCCCATTATATCTTTTTTCAAAAAAGTGGAAAACTCAAAAAGGCGAAACGCAAATGCGTTCCGCCTTTCAGTGCCTGCTAGAGCAATTGGGTAGAGAAATTATTTCATTACGTGAATAGGATGACCTTCAACCAGTTCAGCAGCTTCCATGACGATTTCGCCAAGGGTTGGATGCGCATGAATAGTCAAAGCGATATCTTCAAGTGTTGCGCCCATTTCAATTGCCAAACCAAGTTCAGCGATCAAGTTAGAAGCTTCGATACCAACGATTTGTGCACCAAGCACAAGATTGTTTTCGGAGTTAGCAACAATTTTGATGAAACCTTCTGGGCTGTTCAAAGATACGGCGCGGCCATTCCCTGCAAATGGGAACTTACCAGCTTTCACTTTGTAGCCTTTGTCTTTCGCTTCTTTCTCAGTCAAACCAACGCTTGAGCATTCAGGATCTGTAAACACAACTGCTGGGATGACTTTGTAGTCAACAACAGATGTAAGTCCTGCAATCGCTTCTGCGGCAATCTTACCTTCGTAAGAAGCTTTGTGAGCCAACGCCAGACCTGGAACAACGTCGCCGATAGCGAAGATGTTAGGAATGCTTGTGCGACCTTGGTGATCGACTTTGATCAATCCACGCTCGTCGAGCTCAAGACCGATCAGGTCTAGTCCAAGTTCACCATCAGTGTTAGGACGACGGCCTACAGTTACAAGCAAGTAATCCGCAGTAACTTCTTTGGATTCGCCACCAACAGAATATTTCACGGTAACTTCCTTGTCGTTCTGTACAGCACTTTCAGCTTTAGCGTTAGTTACGATTTCGATGCCAGTTTTAGCCATGTTTTTCGCAACAAGACGAGTCATATCTTTATCAAAGCCTGGAAGTACAGTATCCAAACCTTCGATGATTGTTACTTTAGTGCCGAATTTGGAGTACATTTGGCCAAGCTCAGCGCCGATGTAACCACCGCCGATTACGATCATGCTCTTCGGAATTTCTGGAAGCTCAAGAGCTTCAGTCGAAGACAAAATGCGTCCACCGAATGGGAAAGGTTTCAGTTCAATCGGACGGGAACCTGTTGCAATGATACAGTGTTTGAAGCGGTAACGTGGGGATTCATGATCATTGAACACACGTGCTTCTGTGTCGCTGATAAACATGCATTCGCCGTTAAATACTTCAATTTTGTTGCCTTTCATCAAGCTAGTCACGCCGCTAGTCATTTTCTTAACTACGCCGTTTTTGAACTCTTGAGTTTTGGCAAAATCCACTTTAACGTTCTCAGCAGTAACACCGAAAACTTCACCATGCTTAGCAGATTCGAACTGATGTGCAGCAGCAATCAGTGCTTTAGAAGGAATACATCCACGGTTCAAACATACACCGCCGAGTTCTGATTTATCCACGATGAGGACTTTTTGGCCGAGCTGAGCGGCACGAATTGCCGCCACATACCCACCAGGACCTGCACCAATGACCAATGTGTCAATATCTAGAGAAGCGTCTCCTACTACCATAATTATACCTCCATAACCAGCAGCTCAGGATTATTGAGCAGCGATTTAATGTAGTTCATAAAGTTTTGAGCAGTCGCACCATCGATAATACGGTGGTCAAAGCTGAGTGACAACGCCATTACAGGAGCAACTACGATTTCACCATTCTTAACTACTGCTTTTTCACTGATACGGCCAGTTCCGAGGATAGCCACTTCAGGGAAGTTAATGATTGGAGTAAAGAACATACCGCCAGCAGAACCAATGTTACTGATGGAGATCGTGCTGCCCTTCATTTCGTTAGCAGACAATTTACCGTCACGACCACGAACTGCAAGGTCAGTGATGCTGCTAGCGATCATCCAGATGCTCTTACGGTCAGCATCTTTGATAACTGGAACGATCAAGCCGTTTGGTGTATCAGTAGCGATACCGATGTTGTAGTATTTCTTGTAAACAATCTCGCCTGCTTCTTCATCAATCATAGCGTTAAGCGCTGGGAATTGACGGGAAGCTGCAACCAATGCTTTAACAATGAACGGAAGGTAAGTAACCTTAACGCCTTTTTTCTCAGCGATTGGTTTCATACGTGTACGGAATGCTACCAGTTCAGTAACATCTACTTCGTCCATAATTGTAACGTGCGGTGCAGTGTAAGCCGATTTAACCATTGCATTGGCGATCGCTTTACGAATGCCCTTGTATGGTACACGTTCTTCTTCAAGACTAACATTACCGCTAGCTGCTGCAGATGTTGCTTTAGCTTCAGTTTTAGCAGCCTTAGGAGCTTCAGAAGCTGCCGCTGCAGGTGTTGCCACTGCCGCAGGTGCTGAACCACCTTTCAAGAATGCTTCAACGTCTTCACGAGTGATTTTGCCGCCTTTTCCAGTTCCGTTCACTTTAGAGATATCCACTTTTTGCTCACGAGCAAATTTACGAACGCTTGGTGTAGCCAACACATCACGGTCAGGCGCTGGTGCTGCACTAACAGATCCACCTTGTTTAGCATCAGATGGGCTAGTTGCTGCAGGGGAAGAAGTGGTATTTGCACTTCCTTTTGCTGCATCTGCTTCTGCGGAAGCATGACCTGCTTGTTCAGGAACGTCACCTTCTGCAGCAATGATAGCTACAACATCGCCAACACGGCATACTTGACCATCTTTAGTCAGAACTTCCAACACAGTACCGTTCACTGGACAAGGAACTTCAACTACTGCCTTGTCATTTTGAACTTCCATGATGATATCATCATCGGTTACTTTGTCACCGGCTTTGATATGCATTTTGATGATTTCACCTTCATGCAGACCTTCACCCAGTTCTGGGAACCGATATTCAAAGTTCGCTGATTTAGCATTCGCAGGAGCTGGTGCAGCAGGTGCAGGTGCAGCAGGTGCAGGTGCAGCTGGAGCTTCTTCAGCAGCATGACCTTCTTGTTCAGGCACGTCGCCCTCAGCTTCGATAATAGCTACAACTTCGCCAACACGGCAAACTTGGCCATCTTTAGTCAAAACTTCCAACACGGTACCGTTCACTGGACAAGGCACCTCAACTACCGCCTTATCATTTTGAACTTCCATTACGATATCATCATCCGTTACCTTGTCACCGGCTTTGATATGCATTTTGATGATTTCACCTTCATGCAAACCTTCACCTAGTTCAGGGAATCGGTATTCAAACTTTGCCACTTTGAAAACCTCCTTGTGAAATTGGGACTGACCTTATGGTTAGAATTCAGAAGAAGAAACGACGTTGTCATCCATAAAGGATGACAACCGTTTCTCATAGAAAAAATATTTTAGAAATCCAAAACTTTCTTCACGCCTGCAATAATACGCGCAGGGTTTGGAAGCCATGTATCTTCAATTTGTGCGAATGGATATACTGTGTCCGGACCTGCGATCCGAAGAACAGGTGCTTCCAAGTGCAGCAATGCTTTTTCGTTAATTTGCGCAATAACCTCAGCAGCAACACCGGAGCTCTTTTGAGCTTCTTGTACTACGATAGCACGGTTAGTCTTCTTCACAGACGCTACAATAGTGTCGATGTCGATTGGACTTACAGTACGAAGGTCAATAATTTCAACGTTAATGCCTTCTTTTTCGAGTTGCTCGGCTGCTTTGGTAGCTGTATGTACCATCAGCCCGTAAGTAATGATAGAAACATCAGCACCTTCACGTACTACGTTAGCTTTGCCAAGTTCAACAGTGTATTCACCCTCTGGCACTTCTGCACGGAATGCATGGTAAAGGTTCAAATGCTCCATGAAGAATACAGGGTCATTGTCGCGGATAGACGCGATAAGAAGTCCCTTAGCATCATATGGGTTTGAAGGAATTACTACTTTAATACCCGGGCTTTGTGCAATCAAACCTTCGAGTGAATCTGTATGAAGCTCAGCAGCCTTAACTCCGCCACCAAAAGGAGTACGGAATACGATTGGAGCATTATATTTACCGCCAGAACGCCAGCGCAGACGTGCCGCTTGAACAACGATCTGATCAAGTGCTTCAAAGATAAAACCAACGAATTGAATTTCTGCAATTGGGCGGAAGCCTTGTACACCAAGACCAAATGCCAGACCACCGATAGCGGACTCAGCTAGTGGAGTATCAAAAATACGATCTTCGCCAAATTCCTTTTGCAGCCCTTCCGTTACACGGAAAACGCCACCTACATTACCAACATCCTCTCCGAAGATAAGAACGTTAGGGTCACGATTCAGTTCAACGCGCATCGCGTCGCGGATCGCTTCTTTCATATTCATTTGTGCCATTGCCTGATATCCCCCTTATTCAAAATCGGCTTTTTGCTCTTCCAGATGTTTAGGTGTTACTTCGAACATGCTGTCGATCAAGCCAGGTATAGTCATTTTTTCGGTTTGTTCAGCTTTTTTAATCTGCTCGTTAACAGTAGCTTTCGCTTCGTCTTTCACGCGCAGCGTATCTTCTTCAGTCCAAAGACCTTTCTTCTCCAAATACTTGGCAAGACGGTTGATTGGATCCTTTTCGCTCCATTGTCCTTCTTCTTCTTTCGAACGATATTTACTTGCATCGTCAGAAAGGGAGTGTGGACGGAAACGGTAAGTTACAGCTTCGATCAATGTAGCACCTTCGCCATTACGTGCACGCTCAGCAGCGTCACGAACAGCACTGATTACTGCAAAGATGTCCATGCCGTCAACTTTAATTCCCGGGATACCAGCTGCAACCGCTTTGTGAGCGATCGATTTGGAAGCTGTTTGTTTTGCGAATGGAGTCGTAATCGCGTAACCGTTGTTTTGAACAAAGAAGATAACAGGCAGTTTAAAGCGACCAGCAAAGTTCAAGCCTTCATAGAAGTCGCCTTCAGAAGAACCGCCATCACCAGTGTAAGTAATTGCAACACTCTTTTGTTTCTTCAATTTAAAGCCCATTGCAATTCCTGTAGCGTGCAGGATTTGCGCGCCGATGATAATTTGTGGCATCAATACATTAACGCCATCAGGAATAGCTCCACCATGTTGGTGTCCACGGGAATATAAGAATGCTTGGTACAATGGAAGTCCGTGCCATACTAGCTGCGGAATATCACGGTAGCCTGGGCATAAGAAGTCTTCTTTCTCCAAAGCGTACTCGCTACCAATCATAGTAGCTTCTTGACCGGATACCGGTGCGTAGAAACCAAGACGGCCTTGACGACCAAGATTTACTGCACGATCATCCCAAGTACGGGTAAATACCATACGATACATAATTTCTTTCAGTTGATCGTCGGTTAAATCAGGCATTTTATCCTTGTTGATAATTTCTCCATCCGGGGAAAGTACCGTTAGAGCCTCGACGTCCTCTGTATACACTTCATAAGGAACTTTACTCATTATCTTCACCTCAATAAAAAAATTTGAATATCAGCTGCCTCTGTTATAATATTATTATACACCTGTTTGGTTACTTTCGTCAAAGAAATACTTATAAAATTTATATTCCTTTAAATTTTGTATGTATAACAGGTGATTTATTTTTATATAACAGTTTAAAGCTTTTGGAACAAGTAAATGATTAATCACACAGTTACTCAGCTATTCATTTTAGAGCAAACCGTTGTGTATTGCAAAATTCGACAAGAAAGGTGACGTGGCAACTATGAGCGATTCTGTTTTTCTGAAACGCACAATTGTAAAAGAAACGCTTTGGAGTAAACATCTGCAGGAGGAACGTAAATTACGCATCTATCTCCCTCCCGGCTACAACGAAGTCTTGAGCTACCCAGTGGTGTACTGCCAAGACGGCGAAGAGTTCTTTAACTTTGGCCGCATCGCTACACTCGCTGGACGTCTTATTATAGAAGAAGACGTGGAGCCCTTCATCATTGTTGGTGTCGAAGTAGACGTCGCTGTTCGCACTCAAGAATACGCTCCTTTTGGCAGCAGATTCAAGCAGTACTTATCTTGCTTTTCCGAAGAGATTATTCCCTTCATTGAACAAAAATATCCTGTGCGCCGTACTCCGGACGAACGAATCTTAGCAGGTGACTCCCTTGGGGGCAGTGTATCGCTCCATCTTGCACTTGCTTATCCTGCGATCTTCACACGTATCATCAGCCTTTCCGGTGCATTCTATCCTGAATCCCGCGACATGCTGGCTAAAGAAGAGGATCTCTCCTGGCTCAACATTAATATGGTCGTTGGTCTGCAGGAAACAGACTACAAAACGGATACTGGCATTTATGATTTTGTTCAGATGAATCGAGAAACAAAAACATTGCTTGAATCACGCGGAGCAACCGTATCCTACCGAGAGAAAGACGGACTTCATCTCTGGGGCTTCTGGCAGAAAGAGCTACCAGAATCTCTACTCTATTTCTTAAACGCATAATGACCTATTGATAGTAGTAAATAGTGAACATCTAAAGAACAGTATGTAGATTACTTGATTGCGCTTACAGTTAAATCCAGCAATTTGCCTCGATTTACCATATGAATCATACAGAGAGAGCTGTAATCCGAATGGGTTACAGCTTTTCTCTTATCATTCTTTCCAGCAATATGTCACAGCCCGCGTTGATCAAATCATATACCTGTTCAAAATTACCTGTAAAATACGGATCCGGCACTTCGCGCAGCTCCTCCTCAGGCAATAAATCCATGAAGAACATTAGCTCGGCGTCTTTCCCGCCTGGAATCTTTCGAACATTCTCTCCATTAGACTTGTCCATGCAGACGATATAGTCAAATTTTTGAAAATCTTCACTGTCGACTAGCCGCGCTAACATGTTCTCATAGCTAATGTCGTTCTGATCAAGAATACGTCTTGTTCCTTCATGCGGCTCTTTTCCTATATGCCAATCTCCAGTTCCCGCTGAGTCTACAAGAATCTTATCAGATAGTTCTCGTTCATTAATCTTATGCCGCAGAACAGCCTCCGCCATTGGTGATCGACAAATATTACCCAGACATACAAACAGTACTCTTACGATTTCGTTCACCTCCCAGTTGTTAAACCTAATTATATGTGAATTTATACTCAAAAGATCGCACACTCTCATTTTAGCGTTCTCGAGGTCAATTGTGCAACCTTTCGATCTGCATTATACTGGACAGGATACTCAACAAGAGGTTTAAGAGGAGGAATGGATGTTATGTCATCCAAACGAGTCGTAATTTTTGCAGGTGGAGAACTGTCTCCAGAATATTTCAACCTATTAGATGAAGATGATTTTATTATCGGTGCGGATCAGGGAGCGCTATTTCTCATTTCACACGGATATACACCAGATATAGCAGTAGGTGATTTTGATTCCGTTTCGCCTGAAGCGCTTCAAGATATTGAATCCAAAAGTAAGAAGACTATCACCTGTGATGCCGTGAACAAAGATTTGACAGATAGCGAGATGGCGCTAGATATTGCGATGGATCAGCAACCCAATTCTATTCTACTATTAGGTGTTACAGGTACTCGAATTGACCACTCCCTGGCTAGCATTCAAATGATGACAAGAGCCCTACAACGTCAAATCAACTGCTACGTCATGGACACGCATAACTATATAACCCTTACAGGATCCCAAGCAGTTATCAAAAATTCAGGCTATACCTACGTTTCTCTACTGCCTTTAACCCCTGAAGTATCGGGTATTACCTTAGAAGGATTTCAATATCCATTGACTGACGCTACACTAAAGCTTGGACAATCACTTGGTGTGAGTAACAAACTGGTTTCATCCTCAGGGACGGTTACCATTCGAAGTGGATTGTTGCTGATCATTCAGAGTAAAGACTAGATACATAGAGATCATGTTTAACGTAAAATGCTACTTTTTTATAGTTTAGAAACATCATTGTAACTTTTATCTTAAATTCGAAAAAGCCGTGAAAACTCTTTTGTACCAAGGGTTTCCCGGCTTTTTTAAGATCCTATTCCATCAAATTATTAATTTTTTGTAACTTTTAATGAATTTTTAATAAAACGCTTACAACCCATACCCAGCCTCACTTTATTGCACCTCTTCCAATTTTTATGTCATAGATAACCTGCTATACTACGAATTAGGCAAGCAAGACAGACAAACACAACAACAAAGACTGACACCTTGGAGGTAATACAACATGAATAAACAACAATGGATTAAAAAAGCGATTGTTATAGGTATGGTTACTACAATGGGCTTGGGTACAATGATGGCAACAGGCGTAGGCGCAACGAAAGTTGAAGCAGCTTCCGTATCTAAAGGTCAAAGCGTAGTCAATCTCGGGAAGAAATATATGGGAGTGCCTTACAAGTTCGGTGCATCCACTTCTACTACTAAAGTTTTTGACTGCTCTTCTTTTACAAAATACATCTTTAAACAATATAACGTAACATTACCACGTACGTCTGTAGCTCAATCTAAAGTAGGAACAGCCGTATCTAAAGCTAATCTTCGTGTAGGTGATCTTGTATTTTTCTCCAGCGGTAGCAGAGCAAACGGTAAAAATGTAACTCACGTTGCTGTTTACGTGGGCAATGGCAAAATTCTGCACACTTACGGTAAACCAGGTGTTACGCTTTCCGATCTGAACTCCGGTAACTGGAAAAAAACATATTTAAAGGCTCGCCGCGTACTGTAAACAACGACTCTGTAGTAGAGTTCTACCTATAATAGAGAAATAGTCTCAGGATGTGGTGCCGCCTTCGGGCGCCCTCATTACATATCCTGTTCCGCGAACGGTGTGAATCAACTTGTTCCGGTGACCTTTATCCATTTTCAAACGGATATGTCTGATGTAAACATCTACAACATTGGTATCTGCGTGAAATTGGTAACCCCATACTTCCTTAAGTATCTCGATGCGAGAGCATATCATTCCTTGGTTCGCAGCGAGATAATACAATAGATCAAATTCTTTGGGTGTCATTTTTAACTCGATCCCGTCGCGACTTACAAACCTGCGGCTGGGATCGAGCATTAAACCATCGACTCTCAGTATTTGATTTAAATTTCGACGCCGTCCAGTAAGAGTTAACAAATTTAGAATTCTGTGTTTGAATTCACCGGTATGTAAAGGCTTAGTCATATATTCATTACCCCCGGCTGAGAAGGCCGAAACTGCCCCAGTTCCAGATTCAGATTGTTCACCGGAAATCACCATTACCGGTAGTATCATCCCCTCAGCTCTTACAGCGGAAATTATGTCCCAGCCTTCCCAAGTCCCCACCTCGCATAACTCAGCAAGCAGCAGTACCGGTTCTACTTTTGATATGGATAAGCGGAGATCCTCGGGATCTTCGCTTTTTGTTGCTTCAAGTCCAATATCTTGTAGCACATTTTCTATAACGGTTCGATCTTCTTCTCTACTACTGCTATCAGCCATATACCATATTATTTGCTCAATCACAAAGTTCCCCCATATCCATATGACTTGCACCAGCATCACTGCGGTACGTATAGAATTCCCGGAAAACAAAAAGACCATTCCTACGAAATGGCCTGAACACCTATTTACAGCTTCTTTATCCAAAATATCGATGATAAAAGCTCCGAGCAGCAGCAATATCTTTTGTTCCATGAATCAACGCTCTAGCATCAGCAAAAATTACTAACCGATAAGGCCCTTCTATAAAAGAAACCAGATAAGCGTTGCTGTCCACGCTTCCGCTTCCTAAACGAGACAAACGGTCCGCAGTTTCCTGCAAGTTAAGCTTCTGTGGTCTCGCAGGGCGAATTTGTACTGTATCCCTTCCACAAAGAACATCGCCTCGTTCGGTATTCGCTGCCATTAGATAGGGATAGATCGGATGACTCCCACAAGAAGGGCAGTTTTTCTTTTTGGCAGCTTTCACTCCGATTTCGTGGTATTCATTCCGCCACACATCAAACGTTAACAGTTTGTTTCTTAATTGATCTTTACGCTTACCTAGTAGTTTCAGCGCCTCTGCCGTTGCATTTGCCGTAACTAGTTGTACTGCTTGCGGAAGTATACCTGCGGTATCACAGGTATCACCTCCTAGCGGTACTGTACCTAGAAGACAATGGAGACATGGAGTTTCTCCTGGCAAAATCGTATAGGTTATTCCATAACTGCCTACACATGCACCATAGATCCAAGGAATACCGTGCTTTTGCGCCATATCATTAATAATGAGCCGAGTATCAAAATTGTCTGTACCATCCATGATCAGATCAACCCCTGAAACAAGCCCTTCCAACTCTTCGGCACGAACATCTATAACATAGGCTTCAATAACGACCTCAGAATTAATCTGTTGAAGTCTGCGCTGCGCAGCAGCAGCCTTAGGCATACGTTCAATAGCATCTACCTCAGTATAGAGCTGTTGCCTCTGAAGGTTACTCCACTCTACATAATCACGGTCAGCTAAAATAATTTTACCTACCCCGCAGCGTACCAGCGTCTCTGCAATCCCTGTACCAAGCGCACCTGCTCCCACTACTAAAACACTAGACTGCGCAAGCCCTTCTTGTCCCACTGCTCCAAATGGCTCAAATCGCACCTGACGAGAATAACGATCTTCACGACCATCTGTATGAATCATTCGGTTTCCCTCCCCGTATCCAAAAACCGGAGAACAGCAGATCGTCTGCTATTCCCCGGGAGTATGATGATTCTATACTTGTACTGCTGACCACTGTTCAACATCCCAAATTTTCGTAACCCAGTCTTCATAGAAATCAGGTTCATGGGAGACGAGCAGGACTGTTCCCTTATATTCTTGCAATGCCCGCTTCAGCTCAGCCTTGGCAATAACATCAAGGTGATTTGTAGGTTCATCGAACAGAACCCAGTTGCTCTCACGCATCAACAGCTTACAGAGACGAACCTTAGCTTGTTCGCCACCACTCAGCATGCTAAGCGGTCGTGTAATATGCTCATTTTTCAGACCACAGCGAGCTAGATGTCCACGCACTTCATTCTGAGTGAGACTAGAAAATTCATTCCAGACATCCTCAATAGGTGTAAGATTAGCTGCTTTCACTTCTTGTTGGAAGTATGCTGAGTTCAGATAATCTCCTAGATAAGTTTTACCGCTATATGTTGGAATCACGCCAAGAATAGTCTTCAGTAGCGTCGATTTTCCGACACCATTGCAACCAGTTATAGCGATCTTCTCTCCACGTTCAATGGTCATGTTCAGCATAGGTAGAAGCGGACGGTCGTAACCAATTTCGAAATCAATGCCTTCGAAGACTGTTTTCCCGCTGGCCCGACTTTCTTTAAACTTAAAGGTAGGTTTTGCAGCTTCTTCTGGTCGATCAATTCGATCCATACGATCCAGCTGTTTCTCACGGCTCTTCGCCCGTCCAGATGTGGAGGCACGAGCTTTGTTACGCTGAATGAAATCCTCTTGTTTCTTAATAAAGTCCTGTTGTTTCTCATAAGCATCTATGTGTTGGATCTTATTCATCTCGGCCATATTCAGGAATTTCTCGTAGTTCGCAGTGTATCGAGTAAGTTTACCGAACTCCAGGTGATAGACCACATTTACGACTTTATTCATGAATTCCGTATCATGAGAGATCAATATAAATGCATATGGATATTGCTTCAAATAGTTAGTTAACCAGTCGATATGCTCAACATCCAAATAGTTGGTAGGCTCATCCAGCAATAGTACATTCGGTTTCTCAAGCAGAAGCTTCGCGAGCAGAACCTTTGTGCGCTGACCCCCACTTAGTGAAGCGACATCACGGTCAAGTCCAATAACGGAAAGACCAAGACCATTTGCCATTTCCTCCACTTTTACATCAATAAGATAAAAATCTCCGATGTCCAGCTGTTCCTGAATGTCCCCCATTTGCTCGAGTAACATCTCTAACTCTTCAGGAGAAGCGTCGCCCATCTTTTCAGTTATAGTTAGCATTTCCTGTTCCAGCTCTAAAAGTGGCAAGAAAGCGTCCTTCAATACATCACGGATGGTTTTCCCTGGCGTTAAGATCGTATGCTGATCCAAGTAACCGTAACGGACGCGAGGCGTCCACTCTACTTTTCCACTATCCTTCAACAGTTTTCCAGTCAAAATATTCATAAGCGTCGATTTTCCTACGCCATTTGCTCCTACGATTCCTACATGCTCACCCGGTAGCAACCGGAAAGAAACATTTTTAAACAACGTCCGATCCCCAAAATTGTGGGAAACGTCTTCTACACTAAGTAAACTCATAAATTCTCCGCAAGCTCCTGTCTATACTTAAATAATGCGTAATAAGAAGAAACGACGTTGTGGTCTTTTAAAGACGACAAACGTTTCTCGTAAAAATATAAGGATAAAGTATAGTGTGAAGCATATACTTTCTTATATTTCAAGCAGAAACGTCTTCGGCGTCCCTATAGGACGGTAAGCGTTCATGCAAGAAATATAAAGATAAAGTATAGTGTAAAACTTATACTTTCTTATATTTTTCAAAACACGTATAAATATATATTTTAACACACTTTAATGCAACACTGAACTAAAAGTTAGTTGAGTGAAAAGAGGAAGCATAGAGAACCGCTTTATTCAGCCTTTCTTTTGAAAAAAACTACGGCTTTTCCCCTTACTGGGTACATCTAATACTCCCTCAAACATTTCATTGATCACTTCTACCAACTTCCCCTTAGGCTTGAATGGATCTTGCTGAAAGGGTAGTCCATAAATCTTATCTGTACCTATAGCGGTCTGCAACAGTTGTACAGTTGAGGGTTCTGCGAGTGGTAACCCCACCCTCCAATTCGTTTCAGGCTGTAACCTTTTACGCCTAAGCCACACAAGTAAATCTTCGAGTCGCCAATCTGCACCAGAAGTAATTAGGATCGGCATAGCGCTATATTTGAACTCATCAAGCGCCCCTTCATATTCCCCAACGCCAAGATCCAACACTACAAATTGATAATCCCCTCTCAGCAAATCAGCCATTTTTCCGTGAATAGGACGTTTCCAATAATGCACCCCTTTCCATGAAAAAGCAGATATCTCATCCTTGGATGCAACAGTTGTAATCTGTGTCTGTAACATGCTGCGAATGCGTTCATAAACCGATGAATCAGGAGAAAAATCAACCCATGCAGTTGCCCCCTTCTGCGCAAGTAAGCTACTCACTGCGAATGAAGTATGTGTTGTTCCAAGACCTGAGGCAACTCCGAGTATGGCAATGACCATCGCTTTTCGCTTTTCTAGAGAATCTGGGATTAAAATAGTAAAATCATTTCCTCTATCCATTTCAGATTCCATACGAATTAGTGCCTGTAGAACTGCTTCTGCATTTTGATAACGCTCCTCAGCGTGATGTCGTAATAAGCGTCTTATGATTGGAATAATGCCAGATGGCATATGGTTATAAAGCCTATTCTCCATCCCAAACTCCCATTGACTACATTGCCCTCCAGTTGCCATATAGAGAATTAATGCTCCTAGTCCATATAAATCGGATACCGGCTGACTCTGCCCACTTCCATATTGCTCAGGTGCCGCGAAGCCAACCGTACCAAGCTTAACCGTATCTTCAGAGATACCGTGTTTGTAGCTACGTGCGATCCCAAAGTCAATTAACATCAGCTTTTTTTGCAGTGTCAACATGATATTTGAAGGCTTTAGATCACGATAGATAATCGGTGGTTGATGACTATGCAGATATTGAAGGACTTCTAAAAGCTGTTTAGCCGCCTGAATGATGAAGTCACTTGGCAAAGGTCCGGGATTATCCTTCATTAGCTGACTCAAGCTCACACCTTCAATATAGTCCATGATTAAATAGGAATACCCTTCTCGATCTGGAAGATAGAAATCGACAATACGCGGCAATCGTGGGTGATCTAGTGTAATTAACATATCGGCTTCCGCTTGGATGTCAGAATGCAGCTCATCTAAGCATAAGCTTTCTTTTACAGCCCATCGTTTACCCTTTAGACGCAAATCATCCGCCAGATAAACAATACTCATCCCACCTGATCCAATCAGTCCCGAAATTTTGTATCTGTCATCAATAACCTGTCCCATCTTAAGCTTCGTCTCAAAATGCAATTTAACTCCTCCTTTTCGCAATAAAAAAAGAGAAAGCTTCCGCCATTAATGTTCTTACCGCAAAATACGGCTAACATTAATAACGGGATGCTTTCCCTTAGTAAATTAAAATTTGTTTGATTAGTATTTAATCATATAAAGTGTGATCTCATCACGATTATGGAACAGCTGCTTTGCACGCTGAATCTGCATGCGCTCCCCTTCAAACATCGCAATAATTTCTTTGATCATCGCAAGTGGTTTCTTATGCATCAGCTTTACAGTCACAATGGCTGTCCCACCCGTCGACAGACTGTGTAGCAGCCCGGTTACAAGCTTCGCCATCAGCTTAGGACTCCAGCTCATATCGCATACGAGTAGATCAAATTCATTATCGCGGAATTTCACTTCTCCTGCGTTTTTACGAAGAATTTTCAAGCCCGGATAATTACGAAGGGACTCATGCATTAACGCAGGGTCAACCGCCGTAACCTTCATTCCACGTTCCAGTAAGAAAGAAGTCCACCCACCTGGAGAAGCACCAATATCTAACGCATTACGGAAACTGTAAAAAGGAATATCAAACTCCTTCTCGGCTTCCATTAGTTTGAACTTGGCACGTGAGATTTGTCCATCTTCCTTACGGAAACGGATGGCACCGCCATTCCAGCTAGATAAATTCGCTTCTGGTCTGGACACACCTGCATATAAAGCATTCCCGTCTGCGTAGACTGAAATAACCCAGGCTGGATCTTGCACAGTAAATTCTGCGCCTAAGCTCTGCAATTGCTCTTGGAGCCATTCACGAAGTTCTCCTGGACTGTCCTGCCAGAAGGAAGGATCACCTTTACGAACGTTCAGGGATACCTTCTCACCCTCAAGCTCAGTGTGGCGACTTAAATACACCGCCAAACGCTGTAGAGCTTCCATGGTTCCTTCATCCTGAAACTGAACAGGTTGTATATGTCGCAGGAAAATGGGAAGATTCTGTGTGAGTAGGCGCGTTACTTCCTCTGGTTCAGATTGCAATGTAGCCAGAAAGATTTCTCCTGGTAGTAACAAGGTACTCTTCACAGCACCGAATAAACGGCGAAGCTCTTCTTGCGCATAAGGCGCAAATCCGTGATTAGCTGTACAAATATATCGTGAATACACTTCTTCTTCCGGAGCAATGTTCTGCTCTTCGGTATCTTGTCTTAAATCGTTCAAATCGTTTTGCCTCCAGGTCTAATTTTAATCCAGGGACGACCGCTATCCCATTCAACATCAACAGGAATATCATAAGTGGCCAAGATCATTTCTTTCGTTAATACTTCTTCTTTCGGTCCAGATCCAGCTAGCTTACCCTCACGGATTAATGCAACATGCGTGAAAAGCGGGACAATTTCTTCCACATGGTGAGTTACGTATACTACAGAAACATTACGCTGTCTCAGCTTGTCTATTTCAGCCAGCATTTTTTCCCTTTCATATAGATCAAGGCCGGCACATGGCTCGTCCATAATTAATAGCTTAGGGTCAGCCATAAGACATCTTGCCAGCATAGCCTTTTTACGTTCCCCCTGTGACAAGGTCCCAAAAGGATGAAATGCCATATTGCCTAGATTCATATCTTCCAGCATGCTGATTGCTTTCTCTTTTACTTCGGAGGGGATCGTCTCGTAGAAACGCAAATAAGCGTAAGCACCTGTTGCTACGACCTCCCACACCGGATCTTCTAATGACATCTTTTCCATCAAGGAAGGCCCGATATAGCCAATTTCTTTACGAACCTCACGTATATCACATTGTCCATATTTATAACCCAGCACTTCTACAGTCCCTTTGCTAGGAAACAAATAACCAGTCATCATCTCTAAAATTGTGGTTTTACCGGAGCCATTCCGTCCCAAAATGACCCAGTTCTCACCTTCTTTAACTTCTAGCGACACATCGTCCAAGATTAAGTTTTCTTCCCTGCGGAGAGATAAATGTTGTAATGAAATAATTATGATATAACACTCCTTATGTATTCCAGTACTCGCTCAACTGAAACCATGGAATAATAAACTTTCGGATCATCTTCCCGTTCTGCAGAAGCTACAAGTAGTGCAGGAACGCTCGTAATACGATATTGTTGTACCAAATTCGGCAGCATGTTCACATTGCCTGCAACCATTTGAAGTTCAGCAGGCAATAGATGAGCCGCCACCTCTAACATCCGTTCAGCAGCCTTACAAGTACCGCACAGTGGAGTGTGTAAGAATACTACCAGCGGTTCTCCTGAACTCTTGAGCGCCTCCAGTAATTCCACTTCATTCATTACCTTCATTTCAAGTTCGTCTCCTCGGCGATATCGCGAAGCTTATCAGAACTTAGGGGACCATTTACCAAAAGCATCCCCTCAGGTTTAGCAGTATATAAGATCTCATACATTTCTTTTCGCCCCCACAAACTGGAAGTGTGCAAATAGATTTCTCGGGGGAATAGTCCTTCCAGTACGATCCGTCTGGCAACTTCTCCGCCCGAATAATCACCCGGCCCCATATCGTAATCCAGTGATAAAATATCCACCTCGCACTCACGCAGCATTAGAAGACATTCTTCCGTCGAACGAGCCAGAGCGAACCCTTTAGGTACCTTTCGAAGATCATCCATATAGATATGAATCACAATTACGCCTCCGCTTCAAACCAGCCACGCACAGTAGCAATTTCTTTTCGGTGACTGCCATCCGCACCCTTCTCCGTTTCCATGACAACAGCTGAGCTTCGTAAAAGCTTGGAGGACAATAAGCTTTTCAGCCCCTGCTCTCCAATATGTCCTTGTCCGATACCAGCATGTCTGTCGCGTCTTGAGTCGAAAGGAAACTTAGAATCATTTAAATGAACAGCAACAAGATGTCGCCAAAATCCAAGTTGCTCTCCTCGTTCAAGGAAGGCTTTTGTTCGCTCAGGGTTCCAGATACCAGCTGCGTAAGCGTGACAGGTGTCCAAACAAAATCCTATTTTCTCCGGAAATTGGCTAAGCTCTCGAACTTTCACGAGTTCTTCAAGTGTAATCCCTTCATTTCCATGGTTGCCCGCTTGATTCTCTATAAGCAGCTTAGTACGACCATCCCAGGACTGAAGCACATCATTCATACATTGTATAATATTTTGATAGCCTTGTAACGGCTCCATTCCACCAAAATGTCCAAAATGAACAACGATGCCTAATGAACCACAAGCTTCTGCAATCTCTAGATCATTTAAGAGAGAATCTACATAAACCTTTCGCGGAGTAACATCATCTACACCAGCCGCCATGTTAATCCCATAGGGTGTGTGAGCAATCGAAGCAATCCCTTCGTCTTGGCAAAAGAGCGCACAATCCCTCGTATCTCGTACATCTACCTGTTTAAGTTTCAAACTACGCGGATTTTTAGGGAAATATTGAAAACATGTTGCACCGCTCTCCCAAGCGAATCGGGCAGCTCTCCCATATCCGCCGCGAATGCTAACATGTGCCCCTATTTTGGGGCTATTCGTCATGCTGACAGTTTGGGCAATAAAACACTTTGCGTCCAGACTGCTCTGTTTTGATAATCGTTCCCCCATCACGAAGACAAGACTCGCCTTCACGATCATACACTTTACATTGATTATTATATGAACCTGTAACAGTATCCCCAGTCATAAACGGCATTTCCATATACCCACCAATTTCAGTGGCCTCAGTCAGTACTTTTTGGATGCTCTCATAAAGACGGGCTATAGATTCAGATGTTAAATTTTGTACTTGTACAGAAGGTAAAAGCCTAGCTTCAAAAGCAATCTCATCAGCATAGCAATTCCCGACTCCTGCCATCACATGCTGATTTACTAACAGGCTTTTGAGCGCACCTCTCCGTCCCTTTAATAATCCAGTGAATCTTTCCAGCGTCATCCGACGATCCAGCAGCTCAGGCCCAAGCTTACCCATTGTGGCTTCGCTTTCCTTCACCGACAGCAAATGTAGATAGCCTAAGCGAAGTCCAATGAAGTAAAGGATATGATCTCCAAATGCGATTTCGACTTGTGTGTTACGATCCGGCCGTTCTTCCTCCCTGCCATAAAAAAGTATTCCACCAAGCATCAAATGTAAAAGTAGTCTTCTTCCATCATGAAGATGAAACAAAATATACTTGGCACGCCGCTCAACAAAAACAACACGCGCACCGATCAATGCATTTCTAAAAGCTTCTGTTTCCATATTAATTGATTTTTCTCTGTTCACGATTACATCAGATATTGGCACATTTATAATATGCTGACTAAGCAGCTTTCTATAATTCTCCATTTCCGGCAATTCCGGCATAGCTCATCGTCCCTTCTAGGTTGGTGAAGTAATAAGATCCTAGCTATTATACACCGAGAATCGTTTTAAGTTCAGTTAAATCGGCACAAATTTCATCCGGTGAGATTCCGGTAAGGTTTTTATAGTGGTCAAGATTTTCTGCATTGGTTAATCCGGTAAATACAAGAACTGTACGACAGCCCGCATTTACTCCAGCTGCTATATCTGTACGCATATTATCACCGACAACCACTGCATGTTCAGGCTCGATACCAAGAAGATCTGTCGCAAATTTGATTAAATGGGATTCCGGCTTGCCAATCACTACCGGACTCACTCCACTAGCAGCCTCGATGGCTGCTCCGATCGTTCCTGCGCCTGGCATAATGCCATCATCTGATGGCAGCATTAAGTCTGGGTTAGTGAGTACAAACTTTGCTCCTCCCAGAATCCAGCGCGAAGCTTGCGAGAGCGACGTATAGTTGAAGGAGCGATCGATGCCTTGCAGTACATAATCGGGTGAGTCTGTGACGATGCGGAGCCCAGCTTCGGTACAAGCCACATGCAAACCCTCTTCTCCAAGTATCGCCACTGCAGCCCCAGGTGATTCCTCAGCTATGTAACGTGCGGCCGCCATTGATGAGGTACATACCTCCTCAGCTTTCGCATCGATTCCCATTCCACATAAATGTGCAGCCACATTAGCCGCTGTACGCGATGAATTGTTGGTAACAAATAAAAAAGGAATGCCCGCTTCACGCAGACCTTTAATCAGTAAATCAGCACCAGGAATCATTTTATGCCCATGGTATAACGTACCATCTAAGTCAATCAATAATCCTTTAATCTGTTCCATTATAAATCCCTCTATTTCCATAAAAAAATTAATTAATGTAATAAATTAATAACGGTATTAATGAACATTCAACCTAAGCCCAGCTTGGATTTAGAATGATTAATAATACTTTTTGTTTGGTGGTATTGCCCGTTTATTTTCGGCAAGATTTCCAGCCATTCGCACCTCTTACACGCTGTAATTACTTTAAATCTAACACACTTCGTCGAATGAAATCGAACGAGAGACTCATCGAGCATTTTTTAGCATAGCACTGTCATTTCCTGCGCTTTCCCGGAAAATAATCATTTCCCCAATTGCCCGTTTTGTCTTCGATAAATTGGATATGTGCCGAATTCCTCCGCTAACAATGTCTCTGGAAAAACGAGCTCAGCTTCTTCCAGCAAAGGAATCAACTCTTCAGACGAACTGTAGCGAGAGCTGAAATGAGTCAACAATAGTTGGCCTGCATTGGCTTCCTTTGCTAGCTCTGCAGCTTGACGTGCTGTACTGTGATGGTATTGATACGCCATTTCTGCCAGATCATGAGCAAAGGTTGCTTCATGAACGATAAGGTCTGCATGAAGTGAGAGTTCTAAAGCTCCTGAACAAGGTCTTGTGTCTCCCAAGATCGTAACAATACGCCCTCTTTTAGGTTCTCTAACAACATCAGCAGCGCAGATACGAACACCGTCATCCGTTAGAACATCTTCACCTTTTTTTAATTTTCCATATAACGGTCCAGGCTTTAAGCCATAACTCTTTAGTAATTCCGTATTGAGGCTCCCGGGACTATCCTTTTCCGTTACCCGGTAACCATAGCTATCAATACGATGCTCTAATAATGCTGCCTCCACTTTAAAACCATTATCCTCAAATACCGTTCCTCCTGTATGCTCGACAATCTCAATCTTGTATGGAATTCGGGATTGGCTCACAGCTAAGGATATATCTAAGTATGCTTTCAATCCAGGGGGACCATAAACCGTTAAAGGAGATGTCCCTCCCTGATAACCACGACTAGATAATAAACCTGGAAGACCAAATAGATGATCTCCGTGTAAATGTGTAATAAATAGCTTTTCCAGCTTCCCTAGGCGAATCGGTGAGCGAAGAACCTGATGCTGAGTCCCTTCCCCGCAATCGAACATCCAAATGCTACGGCGTTCTTCCAGAAGTCTTAATGCAATCGACGTTACATTGCGTTGTATAGTTGGTACCCCTGCATTCGTACCTAAAAAATATAATTCCATCCCTCTTCCTCCCTTCTTCTTATTGACTGAACTATCTCTTATCTATTCTAAACGTCCTTCTTCCAGCAAAAAACCCCCCAGTTACGGGAGGTTCCGCTGAAAGGGATACAATCCCCCTACAGACCGGGTGTATAAATGAAAGAATTACAGCTTCTCTACATTAAAATACTGCGCTTCTGGATGAGCGAATACCATCGCCGAAACGGAAGCCTCAGGCTCCATCATAAAGCCTTCTGTAAGGTGAACACCGATATCCTCTGGGGATAACAGTTTAAATAGTGGTCCCTGATCTTCCAGATCTGGGCATGCAGGATAGCCAAAGGATACACGAATCCCTTGATATCTTGCCCCATGTCTTTGTTTCATGGTCATATCTGCAGGATCTGGGAAGCCCCATGTATCACGCATCATGTGATGAACACGCTCCGCTAATCCTTCTGCTACTTCCAGCGCTACAGATTGTAACGCATGTGAGCGTAAATAATCTCCATTATCCTTAAGGGCTGTAGAGAGCTCACGAACACCGTGTCCCGCAGTTACCACGAGGAATCCAACATAGTCCATCATTCCACTGTCGACCGACTTCAAAAAGTCCGCTAGACAGAGATAAGGCTCAACACCTTGTCTTGGGAAAGTAAAGGTATGCAGAATCTCGGCTGTATTCTGTGGATTATACACGATAATATCGTTACCACTTGATTGTGCCGGAAAGAATTGATACATCGCATGAGGAGTAATCGTACCTTCCAGCATCGCTTGATGTAGAATGTCATCGACAGTACCTTTCAACTCCACAGTCCGCTCATCACCAGCAGCTAATTGCGCCTCTACAGAACCTCGTAGTCCCAGATGGTGACCGAGCAGCATTTGCATGTTCACATAAGGGATAATATGCCCCAATGGATAATTACGAATGACATGGCGCTCTAAATCCGGTGGAACAAATACAGGTGCATCTGGAGATATTTTGGAGCGTACAGCTCTAGTCAGCGTAGGAAGCTCTTGCTTAGGAGCAACTGCCACTGCGGATTCTGCTTCCACTCGGATTTCCTCGGCAATTTTCTCCCGTTCAACAGGATTCATAAGCCGATTAGCAATATCGAGTCCATCCATAGCATCCTTAGCATATAATACCAGCCCATCATATTCCGGCCGGATACGTGTTTTGGTGAACTTGCGAGTCAAGGCAGCACCACCTACCATAATAGGCACATCAATCCCAGCCGTGCGTAGGTCTTGCGCAGTCAGCACCATCTGCTGTGCCGATTTTACGAGTAGTCCAGACAATCCGATCGCATCGGCTTTTTCACGACGAAACGCTTCGATAATGGTCTCAGGTGGTACTTTTATACCCAAATTAATGATCTGATAACCATTATTGGATAAGATGATCTCCACCAGATTCTTACCTATATCATGCACGTCGCCTTTTACAGTTGCCAGCATGATCTTACCTTTTACCGATGTCTCATCCTTCTTCATAAACTGCTCTAAATGACCAACAGAAGCCTTCATCACTTCAGCGCTTTGCAGTACCTCAGCAACAATCAACTCATTGTTATTAAACAGCCGTCCAACCTCTGACATCCCGGCCATTAGCGGGCCATTGATAATCTCCAAAGGTCCTGATTTGGTAAGCGCCTCATTAAGGTCTGGAATAAGTCCTTCTTTGGTGCCTTCAACTACATATGAAGCCAGACGCTCTTCTAGTGACAGGTTAGAAATTTTCTCTTTTTTCTCAACCTTTTTCCCTCGGAAGGCGGCTACAAAAGCAGCAAGCGTGTCGTCATTCGTATTATAAATTAATTCCTCCGCAAGACGACGGTCTTCAGCAGGAATAGACGCATAACGTTCTACCTTCTCGGTATTTACGATCGCATAATCCAACCCAGCTTTAGTGCACTCATAGAGGAATACTGAATTCAGCACTTCACGTCCTGCTTCCGGTAATCCAAAGGAAACGTTGCTGATCCCCAAGATCGTATGAACACCTGGAAGTGCTTCTTTGATTAGACGAATCCCATCAATCGTTTCTTTAGCAGAGCCAATATATTGTTCATCCCCGGTTCCTACAGGGAACACAAGCGTGTCGAAAATAAGGTCTTCTCCAGCTAATCCGTATTTGTTCACTAGTAAGTCGTAGGAGCGTTTGGCAACCTCCAGTTTGTCCGTAGCCTTGATTGCTTGTCCTGTCTCATCAATCGTACCCACTACGATAGCTGCGCCATACTTATGAATCAATGGAGTGACCAGCTCAAATTTTTCTTCACCATCTTCAAGGTTAATGGAGTTAATTATCGCCTTACCTTGACAGTACTGTAATGCCAGATCAATAACCTTCGGATCGGTAGTATCGATCATCAAAGGAACTTTAACCTTTTTTACAACTAATTCTAGAAACAGCTTAATATCTTCAATCTCATCACGGTCCGGATCTTGCACGCAGACGTCGATAACTTGAGCACCACTCTTCACCTGTGCACGGGCAATTTCTGAGGCTTCCTCATATTTACCTTCGACGATAAGACGTTTAAACTTACGCGACCCTAATACATTCGTACGTTCACCAACCATGTATGGACGGTTGTCGTTCTCAATATAAATAGGTTCAATCCCAGAAAGTGCCGGTGGATGATTTCCTGCAAGCGGACGTGGAGGGAATTGTGAAAGTGCCTCCGACATAGCACGGATATGTTCCGGTGTTGTTCCGCAACAACCTCCCGCAATGTTAAGCCATCCCTTTTCTGCAAACGCAGCAATTTTACGCGCAAGAGAATCAGGAGATTCATGATAATGCCCATTCTCATCTGGCAGTCCAGCGTTCGGATAACAACTCACAGCCGCTGAAGAGATTGCAGAAAGTGAACGAATATGATCACGCATGAACTCTGGACCCGTCGCACAGTTCAGGCCTATAGAGATAGGCTTCAGATGTTCTAAAGAAATATAGAATGCTTCAATGTTCTGACCGGCAAGTGTGGTACCCATCGGCTCTATTGTTCCCGAAATCATCACTGGCAATTTGATACCCGTCTTCTCAAATGCATTTCGAATACCTATACTTCCAGCCTTCACGTTCAAAGTATCCTGAGAGGTCTCTAGCAATAACGCATCTACTTGACCATCAATCAATGCCACTGCCTGTTCCTCGTAGCTATCAACGAGCTCTTGGAAAGTCACGCCTCCCGTAACAGAGAGTGTCTTTGTTGTAGGACCCATCGCACCTACAACATAGCGGGGACGATCTGGTGTATCATATTTATCAACGGCATTACGGGCTAGCTTTGCTGCAACCAGATTAATTTCACGAGCCCGCTGCGGAATATCATATTCAGCAAGTACAACAGACGTTGCACCAAATGTATTCGTTTCAATGAGATCAGCACCTGCTTCAAGATACTGCTCATGAATCGTCTGAATTACTTCTGGACGAGTTAATACTAGCATTTCATTACAGCCGTCCAATTCTTCCCCACCAAAATCCTCACCTGTCAGAGGCACCTGTTGGATCATTGTGCCCATTGCACCATCTAGAATTAATATTCTTTGTTGTAAGCTTTCCTCAAGTGTATATTTAGCCAACGTATAGTCCCCCCAGTAAAACATTAGAGTAAGTTTAGCAGAATAAAGGAATTTCGAAAAGCCTTCCTTTCCACTCTGCATTATCTGTAATCATAGGAATTGCTATTCTTTTAATTATGGTTTTACAGAGAGTTCTTTATTAGGCATAGAATGCTGAGTTCTAGCAGTTACGTGTGATGTAACAATATATTGTCCTTCTTTCGTTAGTGTTCCCTCTGCTTGATAGATTCCATCACTGACTAGCTTCCCTTTAAATTCAATTTTCTGTTCACTATCATCTTTACTCACAATTTCAAACAGAACCTCTTTCGCATCATCTACTGCCAAGTTGTCTTGCGTCACCACTGCTTCAAAGGTCACCTTCTGATTTACAACAACCTCTTCAGGATTCCAATGTAACTCGACCTTGATAGGTTCCATAGACATGTCCATGTTCATATTATGTACGCCAGAATGTTCAGTTTGGTCTGATGAACATCCTCCCAATACTAAAAGTGTTGCACCTAATAATAAAGGAACTATTGTTCTTGAAATCTTCATTTAGATTCCTCCCAGTCGAATTGATTACTAAGAATCTACCAATTCATGTTATACATTCTCCATCTATTATACACATTATTATTGGTTTTTCAGTATTTCGCATCAATTCAGCTAAACTCTTGTGACTTAAATCATATACTAGTAAATCTCATCTAACATACTAAATATGATGTAGATATAAAAAAGACAGCAAGTCTCCTAAATACCTAGGAACTCACTGCCTTCTTAAAGCTTAAATGAATGAAATTTTATAAAGATTGGACTAATGAAAGAAGCTCTCCAAGATGTTTGATTTCATAATCCGGCTGAATTTCCGGATCTGGCTGTTTGCCTTTTCTATTAATCCAAACTGTAGTCAAACCTGTTGCCAGCCCACCACGAATATCCGTTGTAAGCTTATCTCCGACCATAACTCCTTGCTCAGGTGCAATATCTAAAAGTTCTAGGGCATGCAGAAAAATTTCCTTATCCGGCTTTCCTTTCCCGAAGCTTCCAGAAATCACGATGTGATCAAAGAAAGGAACGATTTCAGGTACGCCATCTAGTTTCTCTTGTTGCAATGCAGGGCATCCATTAGTCAGAAGCAATAGCTTCACTTTCCCCTTCAGTTCTTCAAGCACCTGAATCGTTTCTTCATAGATGTAAGGTCGATTTCTACGCTCTGCTGCGAATTTGGCTGCTAATGTCTCAGCAAGAGCTTCGTCCTCTACACCAAGTGCTGCAAGACCACGACGCCATGCCTCTTTACGATATCCCGGTGCAAGCTGCTCCAATTGACGGAATTCCGGCTGTTCACCTGCAGTAAAGTTCCCCCAAAGTGCTTCAAACGGATTAATCCCAATCATCTTTGTAAACGGGTTCGTTTCGTAGGATTCATATAGTCCAATGGCTTCTTTACGCACCGCAAGTTCCAGTTCTTGTGGATCAATCGTATCCCCAGCGGCTTCACATGCAGAACGAAATGCTTCATTAACGCTCCGATCATCCCAGAGCAGTGTATCATCAAGGTCAAATAGTACGGCGGAAATTGGCATTACAGGTCTCCCTCTCCCATGGCTGGTTAATTTCTATTCGTGAACTACTTCAATTTGGTGAGCTTTTGCGAATGCTTCCAGTCGAGTCCCCATTGCATTGGTATCATAACGATTCATAAGTCTGGTAAAAATCCATTTCGTGCGTTTGCCTTTATGCTTAATTACAACAGCTCCACGCGAAAGGATGATTTTTTCAATATCAGAAGCTGGCAGATAACGTTCGCGGTTGAATTTTATAGTAGATAGTCTAGCATTCTCTACCTTCAAGTACGGACGTCGGAAGAACAGAAGTGCCGCTAGTAAGTAGTACAAAACGACTCCTAGCCAGTTCATAAGCATACCATTACCTTTGGCCTGGTCCACTGAACCAACCATCCAAAACATAGTACCAAGCACTAATAACACTACTGGAAATGCAATGTTACGGCCTTTAAAGGTTTCACTGTTCTTACCAGGAGATTTAGATTTAGATGCGTAAATCGTTTCCTTCCCCTGTTTCTTTCTTTGCTTATTAATTTGCTGCGTGTTGCGTTGAACCATTCTTTCCCAAGAACGGGCCATATGCGTTCCCCCTAGTCATCCAGTAATATCTATGAAAAGGAACAGGGTGTTAATGCTTACGCCCCTTGTTACCTTGTTCATGCTCATCATTATCGACCAATTCAATCGTATTCAATTGTGCTCGGAAGTTATTGCGAATATTCCCCAAATAAATTTCACGAAGCTTGGCGCGTTCCGCCGTTTCCTCTTGATTAAGGCCTACGCTCTTCTGTTTGCGTGCCAATTCGTTAATACGCGCGACCAACTCATCAATATTCAAAACTTTCCCTCCCCTTATAAATTAATTCTAACTCTGCCATGAGAAAAAGAGCTTGTCAAGGTTTACTCCCTGCAAGCTCTTCATGTCCTCTTGTTATGTTCTTAGAATATTAATAAATAGGTAAAGTGAGAATATCTCCAGCATTAATCTGACTACCTTTAATGCCATTGAATTTTTTGATTCCTTCTATATATACAGCCGTTTTCATATCAGAAGGTTTATTCTCAAGAGCAATACTCCAAAGTGTATCTCCACGTTCAACTACTACGCGCTTCTCATCCTTCATTAAAGTAGTAGATCCTGCAAATACATTACCTACTACTGTAAGTCCTGATAGTACGAGCACAATGATCAATGTCAGTTTAATAACAAAATCTCTACGGAACAAACGCATCAAGCCTTCAAGCAAAAGCTCTGTAATCTCTTTAATCTGAGCTGAATAACGGGTAATAGGATTATGTCCTAAAGATTCAACCACTGGGGCTTTATCGTAGATGCTGCGGTATGTACTGTATTTTAACATGAATATCATCCTCCAAACACTTGTTCTTACTTTTGAAATTATAATAACACGAACATGTGTTTTGTTCAATACTATTTTAGAACAATTGTTCTCTTTTTTTCAGAGGTTACTATTTACCATATTCTTCATATAAAGAATCACTCTTATCGTTTAGATGAAGGAAACGCAATCAAAACAAGACTACCATTTATTAACTCTTTCGAATTAATATTTATAATAGTTAGAACTTATGTTTGTGCGAACGGTAGTTCTATGTTATAATTTTCCCAAACATTACTATATGGGGTTGATTCCAATGTCAAAGATTTCAAGTCGCCAGCTGGCGATCCTGGAATTTATACGTAGCGAAGTCCGCAGCAAGGGTTATCCTCCTTCCGTCCGGGAGATTGGAGAAGCTGTTGGTCTTGCTTCCAGCTCCACAGTTCACGGTCATTTGGATCGGCTAGAGAAGAAGGGACTTATCCGTCGAGATCCAACGAAGCCTCGTGCGATAGAATTGCTTGGCCAAGAGGATTCCGAGAATGTCCATCATTTCGCGCAAACCGTCGCTCGCATTCCTGTCGTAGGTAAGGTTACCGCCGGGATTCCTATCACTGCTACTGAGAATATTGAAGACTACTTCCCGCTTCCAACTCACTATGTTGGAGATAACAAAGTATTTATGTTATCGGTTCAAGGTGACAGTATGGTCGAAGCTGGGATTATGAATGGCGACTATGTTATTGTTCGTCAACAACAAACGGCTGATAACGGAGATATCGTTGTAGCTATGACCGAAGAAGATGAAGCAACCGTTAAGACTTTTTATAAAGAACGTGATCATATACGTCTTCAGCCGGAGAATCCGGCGTACGAGCCTCTTCGCCTTAATCGCGTAACCATTCTCGGCAGAGTTATCGGATTATTTCGAGATATCCACTAAGTATGCACTCCTACCATGCGAAAACGGATACCGCCCTTTAAAGGACGGTATCCGTTTCTACGAGAAGTATAAGGATAGGGAATATCGTAAAAATATATACTTTCTTTTATTTTTTTAAAAAGCTGTTCTGCAAATGCAGAATAGCTTTTTTATTGTTATCAAACTCCATTTATCAATTACAGAACATTTGTTCTCGTAGGCTAAAATGACCATTTTTAATGAATAACCGTTTAGGCATCCTCCTCATATCTTAATTAGAAAGGAGTGTTGCACAATGCCAAATTACCGGATTATAGTTGATCTGACGCAGCGTATGCTTTATCTTCTAGATAACGACATTGTGATCAGGGGCTTCCCAGTCGGAATCGGTAAAATGTTAACTCAATCACCACTCGGTGAATTCACAATCATTAACAAACAACCCGATCCAGGTGGTCCATTTGGGGTCTTTTGGATGGGTCTATCTAAGCCTCACTATGGAATACATGGAAATAATGATCCCTCATCCATAGGGCACGAAGTATCCCACGGTTGTATTCGTATGTACAATGAAGATGTGTTAGCACTAGCTGCGATTGTTCCTATTGGAACACGAGTAACGATCAGGAATTAAATCTATCTCTATAGATAAACACGCCTCACTCATGGTTCAATGGAGGGGGCGTGTTTGTATTTATGTATTTTTGATGACCTAATAGGAATTATGTGGTTATATGTCGAATAATGTTAACAGGATTTCAAATTGAAAGGAAGTGTCTCGTTTTGAACAACTCAAAAATTAGAACCCTCGTCGATTTTAAAGTCGATGCACTTGTTAAACTCTCTGGCTTATTGTTAAATAACGATCAAGCGAGTGGAAAAAAAGTAAATTTACTCACCTCATTCGGCAGTATTCAAGGGACCATCTCCCCTTCCACCTCCAATAAAGAGGATGTTTTTGACTTAAAATCTCTAATGGATGATGTCATTGTAGATGAATACATATCTTATTTAGGTGCGGAACATCCCGATAAAAATTTCAGCTATAACTTTGTAGTCCTTAATGATGTTTCTGTAAGACCCTATACTCACTATGAATCTCCGATCGAATACAAACAGCTAATTGTTTATACTGATCAAATCACAGCCTTCAATTTCTTATGATTTTGACATATTTATTTTAAATGCTCTCAACAAAGCACTCCAGCAGTTGCCCCAATTTTGCACTCAGCTTGCAAAATCGGCAGATCTCTGGGTGCTTTCTCTTTTTCTAATCAGTAGTCGTTTCCTAAATTCCCACGATTTTCGCTCTTAACAGATACTAGTAGAGAGAATTCAGGCATATCTTTCAATAAGCAATAAATCTTGCTCTACTGAGATCATTGGAGGTGTGATTACATGCTGATTTTCTTGATGTATATGTTTGCCATTGTAGGAGGAGTCTTAATTCTAAGTGCCGTTATTATAGAATTAAAAAAACTATCTACTTCTTCTGAACTTTCTAAGCTGTTAAACGCAACCTCATCTTTTAATATTATATTCACCAAAACATTCATTCCGCCCAATCAATCTCACTTGATCGCCCTTAATGAACCTTATAAAAAAATAGCAATAGGTACCAGCAATCCGAAAACAAGCAAAAAAGCAATAGCAAAGCTATACTCGTTCGACAATATAATGGGATCAGAGATTGTTGTTAACGCACTAACCCTTTCAAAAGTATCTAAAAGACAACAAAACAGCAAATCAACTGCTTCAAGTGCGGATATTAATGTGGTTAATAGCGGTGACGAAGAGGCTGATGTTATTGAGGAACTTACGCTTAAAATATATATGAACAGCAATGAAATACCTGTGTATAGTATTTCCTTCTTGCCAGGATTATTGCCCATTCAACAATCCGATAATCAATATAAAGAAGCTTACTCCCAAGTCCAACAATTACATGCGTTCTTCAGGTCGATCGTATCCGAATGAATGCCCCCCTTCCGCCTATTATTACTTCACTTTACCTTTCCCAATTAGAAATTTTGAAAACCTTAAGGAAAGACAAAAAAACGGTCCTTTTGAGAGGGCCGTTTTCGCTGCATCCAACATTCATTTTAAAATTGCACACTAAATCCGTTAAATTGATGAATGCCCGTACCATGAGCAACAAGATCCCGTTCACGTAATTCACGAACTGCCTTCATAACCTCTTGCAAAATAGCTGGATCTAGACCCAACGTATTATGAGAGCCGAATACTTGAGATACATTTGGAATTTGCGCAATCTTTTCTAAAGAAGCCACTAAATCTGCCGGACTAGTAGAGGGATAAAAAGCATAAATTGGCGTAACATCATACAACAAATCCCCTGTAAACAGATACCCGTTGGCATGATCAAAGATGCTAATATGACCTGGCGAATGACCCGGTGTGTGGTAAATTTCTAATCTACGCCCGCCTAAATCAAGCACATCTCCCTCTCGCAATAGAGCTGTTGGTTTTCCTTGATAAGGCGTATACGCATTAGGATCAAACGTCTCAGGAATAGGAAGAGTAATATCTCGGCTAATATCTTTTCTGATCTGGGCAAGGGTCAAACCTCGTATTCCATTAATTAGCCAATCCTCATCCTCTTTATGAACATAGATCGTCTCAAATTGTCCATGACTGCCTATATGGTCTGCATGCACATGTGTAGTGATGACAGTGATAGGTAAATCCGTTAACTGATCCGTTATTCTTTTTATATTATCGATGCCTAATCCCGTATCAATCAACACCGCTTGTTCTTTCCCTAACAACAAAAAAGAGTGCACCTTTTCCCAATGTCCATATTCACTGATTGCATAAGTAATTGGATCAATTTTCGTGACTGTGAACCATCGATCTTGAATCAAGTGTGATCCTCCATTCCGTTCCATTTCTCCCTTACCTGCTTTTCTCCTTTATAATAGTCCGCTTGTTGATCCGCCTGATAAATTTCTTGATAGGGGAGAATGTTGATTTTACCTGAGTCCGGATATTCGCAAACATCTATGCCCTGGTTCGTTCGGAGATCAAGATACTTGCAAGGGGCGTCCGTATGATTATAAAGTTGATGCGCTCCTTCAGGTCCCATTTCAAAAAATAGCACATCACCTTCAGAAACCTCACTAAAACCCTCTGGAGTTCTTAACATCGCTTTTCCCGTCAAAATCACAAATATTTCTTCAGCGTTTCTATGAAAATGATAAGGAAAGGAATACTTATCTGGATCAAGCGATCTTATGTCGAAGACAAGATGTTTAGAATCAGCGATCTCAGCTAACCTCTCACTCGTATGCCAAGCAAACTCAGGGATCGGAGATAACTTTTGTTTAAATGAAACAGTATTTTCATTAAAAATCTTCGCCAAATATAACACCCCTCATCCATTACGCTTTTCTTTCAATATAATCGGTTTGGTACTTTATGTAAATGCAGATTATCAGGTTTAACAATAAAAAAAGCCCCGCCAGCATTGGCGAGACTCTTATATGTGAGATATCCTATTTATTTTGAAGAACGATTTTGATTTCTCCATCTGAACTAAAACTTAAAACCGTAAAATCAGTATTGATTTCAAGTTCTTTCCAATCCTTAGGAAGCTGGTAAGCTAGTTTGCCACGAATTTTCTTTCCCGCAGCTAAAGCGCCGTCCATTGTTCCTACTTGACTATCCAAAGTATGAGCCAAGAGATCTTCATTTATGGAGAAGCTGTCTTGGTATGCATTGAACATTAGCATAGAGCTTACCATATAATCTTTACTGGAAATATTCTCAAGTATAATTCCGATTTCTACAAACTCATTACCCTCTGATGGTTGTACATAATCATTTCCCTTAGGCTTTTCCAGAGATTCAACTGTAAGCTTAAAATTCTTAGTTGTGATGGTTTGTCCAACTTCAGTTATCATCGTTTCCTTTGGCTCTTCTGTAGGCTTGCTGGTAGGCTTTTCCTTTTCGACCGGTTTCTCTGTTGCTGCAGTATCATCTACCTTTGCCACTGCTGGTTCTGATTTTGATACTGTAGGTTCACTATCATTCCCCTGTGATCCAATCACCCCTATTACAACAAAAACAATAATAAGCCAAAACCACCATTTTTTAAAAAAAGGTTTCTTTGTTTTCAATATTCTACTTCCTCTCAGATAATATCCATCTCCAACTTTTGCTAGGAAAATATACCCATATTATCCTATGAAAGATATACCTTTGCAAGAAAAATATAAAATAATGTCAGATGATAAGAATAATTGTGACTGTTATATTAAATTCCATTTTACTAGAACTATAAATATAAAAAACCTCAACGGCAAAGTCATAAAGGGTCTAAAGTTTCTTGTAAAAAGTCATGTATTGCACTCTTCACCACTCTTGAACTTGCGTAAGGTAAATATCACAACAAATATACTAGTCCAGCTATAGCCAAGGAAAGAACCCCTCCTAAAGCAGACCATTTCGCTACTTTGTTTTTAATTTTACGGTCTTCTTTGGATTCCGAATAAAAATTCCCTCTTTGCTGAGTACCTGTCGTAAATCCTCCAACACATATACCAGAGATCACAAAAAAAGCCAGTCCTATATATATGAATATGCGCATATTAGTGCTCCTCCCAGGAAAGTATTGTATATCTATATATAAGATATTCTAACATTATTCTCCACTAACGGAGAAAGTCCTCTTCTTCGAGTTTGGACTCAGATGACGTTATTTACAAAATAATCGTCTTTTGTGCAGGGTTTCGAACTCCAGTAACCTTATTGCTTCTTTAGAGCATAATTTTGGGTACTTTCCAGGCCAATAACTGCATCGCGGTCCGATAGGTCCGATAGCAACCTTGTATGCGAACCTATAAGCCTAATCAGACGACTAAATTAATGCAGTTTGTCGTTATTGCTCAAGAATATCCTCAAAAAGAAGGGAGTGCCACAACAGCCATCGCTGACGGGGCACTCCCTTCTTAAATAAACATGCAACCATGCGCACCCCTTTTTAATGCTCTCCTTCAACAGGTGTCTGGATGCTCATTTCCTTACTCAGCAGATAACCGGCTTTCAGATCAACGAGCTTTCGCAAGAATCCGTGAACGATCTTATTATTAGCGAGGTTTGTAGCTTCTACCAGCGCCCCACCTGCTCCAATGGTCATTCGCTTACGTTCTAAGATATCAGCCTTATTCCGATAGTAGCGTTCACCAACAAGCATGTCCTTACGTTCCTGGGATGATAACCAATCATCTATGTCTTGCTTAACGGTCTCCTCATCTGTCATAGCGGATGCCGCACCTTTTTTCAATGATCCGGTTAAAATAAAAAGCCTCTTTTCAGCGACTCCGTTTTAATCATCAAATTATACCTTATATGTAGTCACTCTAACTTTCCAGCTACGCATAGATCTTTTAGAGCCCTCCATAAGAAAGAAACCAAAAGTTCGTCTTCATTACTTTGAAACATTTCCTCGCTGTTCCATAGTAAAACCCATCCGTTTCCAAAACTCCTTAGGTCGAAAGAGTGCATGAAGCTTATTATATCTATTAACAATCCTGTCGTGAATATTGGTAGGCAATCATCATAGCTGATTGTTTTGTCACCATCATAGGTTATTATATCTTCGCTAAAATTGAAACGATAATCTTCTATAACATATTCTTTGTTAGGTTCTGTCCTAATGAAAAACCTATCGCCTTTTCTAGGCTCATAATGAGTCAATTCTAATATTCTCTGCATAGACTCAGCGCCTATCGAAAGCACTTCTTCTGGCGTAACAGTATCGCGGTCATATCGCATGGTTTAATCTCCCCTTTGACTTGATATAAATCTATTCGACATTAGGAAGTATTTACCTGCCGTTCCACCATATACTTTCCTACGCCTCACATTTGCATCTTTGGGGGGGTTATGAAGCACTTGGAGATATCATTCTTTAAACTTAATTCAAATAATACTGGTACAATTTACCTACTGATAATGTTAAACTAGTAGGACCTATGTCTTTTTATTATTTTACATAAAAGGGAGTTTTCTTTTCTATGAAATTAAAAAATGCTTTATTTATCTTTTCAATTACTTCATCACTAATTACAGTAACCGCATGTTCTCCACTACAAACATTTCATCAAAAAAGTCTTCAAGTGGTAGCTGATATAAAAGGAGTAGAATTACCAGCTCAAGTCGAGAATGCCTCGGATTTAACTTTTACACTTGATCTATCTTCAAAATATGATAGATACGTTAGTAAAGACTTGCTTAAAGTTTCAACAGAAATTGTAAAAGAGTTTGATGAAAAATTTAAAAACAAACAATTCTTTACTGAAAGTGAAATAACGAGTTTAAATTCCTTACTGGAACCTTATGATTATTTAGCTGAAGATGTTTTTGATTCTCAATTTAGTAACGAAAAAGCAGATTTAAATGATGATACATTATATGGATATATTAATGATTGTTTTTCTGACTTAGAAAAACAACACTACAGCGAATATCTTGAAAATTTAGCGCATGTAAAGCAACTAATTCGGCAACCAATGACTTTTGAACACGATTTAAAGAGTTTAGAAAATGCAGTAATACTTGAATTTGGTTTTACAAGTGGATCAGTTACAGATCCAAGAAATGTTTCTGAAGAAAGATTAAAAGAGATAAGAGATAAATATCAAATAAAACTAATCAGCACTAAAGCTAGCAAGGATGATCCAACTTTAATTAAAGTCAACCTTGAATACTTAGATATTGTTGATAATCTTACAGCAACAAAAACAGAAGTGTATAATTTACTTATTTTACCTGAAGAGAACTGGAGTTATAAATACAATTCAAATCCTTTTGAAGAATAATAAACGGTATGCCCCTACAACCTAGAAAGTAAGTGGTGACATACCGTATCGGCAATCCATATACCACGATAATGGGATTCGGGTCACATTTAAGATAAACATTTGCTATAGAGGAACCTTTTGTAATAGGTTCCTACTATATATAGATGGCAGGCGTACAGCAAGATTAGACCATTGAAGAAATAAACTCATTCTACTGCCCCCTTTATCACAAATGGCCGCTCGGCAACCTTACCAATAGGTTTGGGATATTTCAAATCTTGGTTTGCTCTCTCTTCCTCTGTGATTTATGAGCTTTTAATCTTTCCTTGCCCACCACCTGTAGATTCAATCTCCTTGCTTTTGATTCCTGAGTACCAATCGCTCATTAGGTATGACCTCCAGTTATAAAATCAATTGATGGTAAGTATTTATTAATTTATAATCAAGTTGGATGATGAGGGCTGTGCCCAATCTTTCTTTCTTGGCCTCTCCCCTACACTAAAAATTGGGAGAGGTTTTTTATTCGAATTAAGAGGTGAATTTTATGAACGGTAAAAAAGTTATCATTATTCTTTTATCCATCTCTTTACTGGGTGTGTTTGCTTACTTCGGAATAGCTTATGGATTACTATGGTATATCTTTAATGGTTAAGAACTAAGAGTACCGGCTCCTGTTTCACTGCGATTTTTCGTTCTGACTCGATGGCCTGACGGTCTATGAATTACATTCTCTTTAATAGCGCCATGTCGTAACCAGATTCTATGAACTGCTCAGTCAGCTTTTGATTAATATCATTTCCTAAACGGTCATAGATTTTATACATTTCATCCTTGTTGAAGGTTGTGCCCAGTATTTATTCAATCCTTTAGCGATCGATCGGTCTCGTTACCCACGCGAACATCTTACATTTGAAGTCCAACCCTGTATTGACTCCCTCCAGCCGAAAGTACTCATTATTTCTTGGTTCACGGATAATTTCGTTGCTGTTATTTATGAAGGACTTCGGGAATGCTTGAAGAGATTTATTTATGATGTTGCTTAAGCCTGCCCTATCGAATAATTGATAGCTTGTTATGCTCATATCCTCTTCTCACCCTCCCTAAATGCTCGCCACTCACCGTAGTATTTGAATTGCAGATTATATACCTCCCCAGCACAACACAATCATGTTCTACGTCTACGCCCCCCATGTCGGATTGTCACTCGGGATGTGACACCAAACCGGAACGCCATGCATCTTCTTGATTTCGTCGATCGTTGATTCCATCCTCTTCACCTCCTTATACCTCTATTAGTTCTGGATTCTCGAAGATGTTGCCGATGATTTCGGTGTGTAACAGCTTTCCATCTGACTCCAAATGGTGGTATTTACTCGGATTTTTGGAGAACACCATGTACGCGCAATGCTCTTGAACCCATTCTATTTTTCCTATACCAGTCGGATCACATGGGATGTCTCCTGAGTAAATCTCCCGATCGTACTTATCCTTTAATCCGATGTATTGACCTACTGTTTCAGGATCAACCTTCCACTTATACCAACTCTCATGGTCGATGATATGAGTGTCACCCTCGCTGCTCATTACCAAAAAACTGCCGTATATCCACTCACCATTTTTACGTTTTCCCTCGGAACTTAATCTCTCTCATGAGTAGTCTCCTTTGATTGGGGTCTCAGCCCCCTTATAAGTTCAGTACAGCCAAACTATCTCTTATATCCTCCTTGTGGGAGAGGAGGGCTATTAACCCTCCTCTCTGTCCATGTAACTTCGTAATGTGCATCAAATCTCGGTAAACTTGTAAATATTAACATTAAATTATAAAATCAAACAAAGGTGGTGTTAACAATGAACTTAGTACAATTCATGTTGGTTGGAGTAGGAGCCATTTTCTATCTCTCATTAGGAATCATCATTGTCAAGATATTACTTACAAGAAAATTACCAAGTAATAATTACACTCCATTTGACTACATCACGGCCTATTCTCATGTTGAGTTTCACGATGAGAAAAAAGCGATAGAAGAAAATGCGGACCATGGTGATGATAAGGACAAAAACATCATTTCGTTATCAAAACGAACTTCTCTTCCCTAATTCGAAATATGTGGGAGAGGAGTGCTGCAACCTCCTCTATCCCTTAATGTCATGTATCTTCGTACTGCGCAGTAGATCTTCATATAAGTTCTTTTTTAAGTTTTAGTTTGTTATAATAAAATAATAACTATTAATGAGGTGTTATCTTGCAATATATTTTTTTAATACCATTGGCATTTGTTTGGGCAATTCCCTTGGTTTTACTGTTAAAAGGAGATTATCTAACTAAAAACAAGATTTTAGATAAAAATGCTAGCATAGAGAAAAAATTAGACAGAATAATAGAATTGCTTGAAAAAGATAAGGGTGCATAATCACTTTTATCTTTTTTTATGTCGCAGTATGCGTCTACTGTGCCTTTGGGAGAGGAGGGATACTCCTACTCCCTTAATGATCTGGTACGGCCCCCGCGATGCTGGGTTTATGCTGTCGGACGATGGCCTAACGGCCGTATAATTATCATTTTTGTTGTAGATTTGCTAATGCTACTGATATACGTAAATCCTCTCTGCGGATCGTTGATGCCGTAACCGTGTCCGTAGCAGCCTACATCCTCTGTCCGGTACTCTACAGGTCCGCTGCAGATAACGATGTGTCCGTTATATAAGGGAGCCTTACCTCTACTTGGTCACCTACTTTGACAAGAGATTCATTACTATCAATTAATTCATTTGTCATCGGCTACTCCTTTCAGGGTGATATACCTTTTTTTTATACTGTTCAATTGTCTTTATCAGAATCAGGCATATCACGATATACTTCATCGAGTTTTTCCTTTAACCACTCTAGTCCTTCCCATGATAAATACTTAACTAGATCAGGTGTTGTATCACACAAGAATTGATTACATTCGTGTATCCTGCTATTCCTCCGTCTGAATATCTGTATTGAAGCCTCATAATGCAATGCTCTTGTAGCTTTGCTTTTTTAGACTTTTTCATTTAGCGAATCCCCCGATCTACTCTTTAACACTACTAAGCGTGATATATGCCGCCTCTGCCCTCTCTCGGGGGCAAATGTTTGTCTTATCCTTTACCTGTGTCATGCCTTGTTGCTCCCTTCCTCCAACAATTCACGTGCTTTACTTCCCCTCTGTCGCTCGTAACCTTTGAATGACCTATACCGAAGCTTGGCAGTTCCCAATGTACTTGATTCGCATAGAACTCCAGTACCTCCCGTTGTCAGGCTATGGTCTGCTGTACCTCCTTAAGTGCTATCCGATCCTATCTATGTTGTTCTAGACTGTTACTTATTGAGCGTTCATAAGTTTTGTTCAGTTGTTGTGACTCTTCTAGAGCAGCCAGCGCATCCATTAACTCAACTTCTTCTCTGCTCAATGTTCCTTTTCGGGCTTGTCGTTCGGAAAGACGCTCTTTTATCTCTTCTATCCGTTCTGGTGTCATACTCGCGCCCCTTCCCAATTCCAGAGACCTTGCTGTCCTCTTGCTGGGATGGGCTCGGGCAGCTGATTAACGACTGCCAGTTCCCAGGCAAATCTCCCCGGAGTAAAATCACCAAATTCGTATTCAGGGGAGTAAATAAGCTTCCTGCCCTTAGTTCATATCCTTCTCTCCAGGTGTCTACTGATTTCAGACAGTTGGACAATTTGCATATTGCCACCACTGCACCGGTAGAAAGGTTGTCTTCCGTATATCCATGTCGCTCCAGCGCTTTGCGGATTTCAGGCTCCCGACAAGCTTCCTTATCAATCTTCTTTCCTGCATGGATAGCGAGTAGACCTCGGTACTTGGTAGGCCAGCTGCGTGTTTCAAACTTCTTCTCCCTGAGAGCTATGAGCGTTGCCCATGGCTGAATGATGGTTATGGCTTTCATCTTCCCCTCATATCTACTCTAAAAAAAGGCTCACAAGACTTGTTGGACAACATACTCTATTAATAAAAAAGGAGTGAGTCTCATGACAACACGAGCTCTTGATATGCGGATTTCGGAACATATGTCTGGGTTAGGGAGTGCAATTCAGTACGTATACGTCAACCCAATTTTGATTGGAGATTTGGGAATTCAAACATCTTCAGTTGTAGAAACGCCAGATGCAAACAAGGTACGTATATGGTTGTCTGGTTCAGTAACTTTCTATAAAGCTTTCGATACACCAGATGAAACATCAGTAACAGTCGTAATAGAAAGAAATGGAAATGGAATCCTTGGTTCTGGCACACTAATCTATGAATCGCAAGTCCGACCAGGTCCTATAGAGAGTACAGCATCCACAATCTCCATAACCGCAGGAGATTTCCCCGATATTCCTACTGTTTCAAATGGTCAAATTCGCTATTCACTTTTTATTTACTCAGACTTAGAAGTTGGGAGAAATGGAATATGGATGGTAAATGCTGCATTTAATGGAATAGCATTTGCAGGCTGAAGGAAATATGTCAGAAAGAATTATTGTCAGATCAATTAGAAATTTCGAACTGCCAGAACCATGTCTTGTTATCCGTCCTTGGGGCTTATGCCCCTTATTTTTGTGTCACAGCTCAGTCTTCGCATTTATCTTAGATGCTCCTGTCTTAATTACCTGATTCAATCCTTTTATGGTGAGCACTATGGTTCTTTGTTGATTCCTCCTCCAGGACAGGAGCTTTTTGTTCACCAAGCGCTTAATAAAACCGTGAGTTGTCGATATTGACAGGTGCCCCATGGCTACTGCAATTTCGCGTATACTGGGCTGATATTGAAATTCAAATGAGAATTTATAAATAAAGTCGATGATTGCTTGCTGCTTTTTCGAATTGAATTACATCTTCAACCCTCCCTCATAAATAACTTTTATTCGTTGTTATAAGATTTTTATAATCTTCAAATCGGTCATTTGGATGATAAGAACCCTGAGCAGCATAGCCATTAAGAGCATCAGTAAACATTGCAGTGAAGGTTTCTAGATCCTTGGTTTCTAATGATTCCAGAAATCTAATTTCCTTTGCTCGAAGATCCCTGCCAGCAGCAGTTATGATTAGATCTGCTATAGGTTCAATCTGCTGCAGTCGTTCTTCTTTTGCCTTTTCTAACTCCAACTGCTTAGTATCCTCGAATGAAACTACATTTTCAGGGGGCATTACGGGGGCGCTTATTAACCTTCCACAAAACCTCCAAACCTTACCCACACAGAAAAAAACCCTCAACACCAAAGGCGTCAAGGGTTTGAACGTTCTAGTAAAGAGTCATGTATTGCGCTCTTTCCCACTCGTGAACTTGTGTGCGGTAGATATCCCATTCGATTTCTTTTAGCTCGTAGAAGTGAGCCAAAGCATGTTCGCCGAGAGCTTCGGTAATAACATGACTACGGATCATTTCGCTAAGTGCTTCTTTCAAATCGGATGGCAAGCTTGGAATGCCTTCTTCGATACGCTCTTCTTCAGACATCACATAGATGTTACGGTCAATCGGAGCTGGAAGATCAAGCTTACGTTTAATTCCGTCAAGACCTGCTTTCAACATAACAGCAAGTGCGAGGTAAGGGTTAGCTGCTGGGTCCGGGTTACGAACCTCAACACGTGTGCTAAGACCTCTAGAAGCCGGAATACGAATCATTGGGCTACGGTTACTTGCAGACCAAGCTACGTAGCAAGGTGCTTCATAACCAGGAACAAGGCGTTTGTATGAGTTCACTGTTGGGTTAGTAATCGCTGCAAAAGCACGAGCGTGCTTCAAAATACCAGCCATGTAGTAACGTGCAGTTTTGCTCAGACCCAGCTTGTCGCTCTCGTCGTAGAACATGTTTTCTTTGCCTTTAAACAAGGATTGGTGAGCGTGCATACCAGATCCGTTGATACCGAACAATGGTTTAGGCATAAAAGTTGCATGCAGGCCGTGTTGACGGGCTACCGTTTTCACGACGAGCTTAAAGGTTTGAATTTGGTCAGCAGCAGTAATCGCGTCAGCATATTTAAAGTCAATTTCATGCTGGCCCGAAGCTACTTCATGGTGGGAAGCTTCGATTTCAAAGCCCATTTCTTCAAGGGTCAGTACGATTTCACGACGACAGTTTTCCCCTAAATCCGTTGGCGCTAAGTCAAAGTATCCACCTTGGTCGTTCAATTCCGTAGTAGGATTGCCTCTTTCGTCTGTCTTGAATAGGAAGAATTCAGGTTCTGGTCCAACGTTCATAGCTGTGAAACCCATTTCTTCCGCTTCCTTCAGACAACGTTTGAGGATACCACGCGGGTCTCCAGCAAAAGGTGTACCATCTGGCATGTAGACGTCACAAATCAGACGAGCTACACGACTATCAGTCACCCAAGGGAAGATTACCCATGTATCTAGGTCAGGGAAGAGATACATATCAGATTCTTCAATCCGTACGTAACCTTCGATGGAAGAACCATCAAACATCATTTTATTATCAAGCGCTTTTTCCAATTGGCTAACTGGAATCTCTACATTCTTGATAGTACCTAATAGATCCGTAAATTGCAGACGAATAAAACGAACATTCTCTTCCTTGGCAATGCGTAAAATATCCTCTTTAGAAAAGCTCATGTGATCCTCTCCCTTTCGAACTTCTATATATTATTATTTATTAAAAAACCGGGATAACTCACCTTGAATCAGAGACACTTGTCCCGGTCTTTTACCGGAAACTAGTTCTTGCTTCAGCATTCGGTGAAGCTGGGAATCGGATAACTCTCTACGTCTTACCTCTGTATCAGGGGTAATTACAGTAGCTTCCTCGGATTCCTTAGAGACAGGATTCATTACTTGCTTAATGCCAGCAATATTAACACCCTTCTCAATCAGAGCTTTAATTTCTAATAGGCGCTCAACATCATTAAAAGAGAACAAACGCTGATTCCCCGACGTACGTGCTGGTACGATCAGACTGTGCTGCTCATAATAACGAATTTGTCTCGCGGACAAATCAGTCAGCTTCATTACAATTCCAATAGGAAATAGTGCCATATTTCTGCGGATTTCATCACCCATGACTCATCCAACCTTCCAATGATCTTTTTCTGATCTCATTGTACATTTCCTAATACAGCGTGTCAATGGTATGTGAGATATTCTTACAGCAATTTTCTTTCACGCATACTTTGAAGTGCCATTAAAACGCCATATTTAACATGTGAATAAGTTAATCCGCCTTGCATATAGCCAATATAAGGAGCTCGTATAGGCGCATCTGCAGATAACTCCAAGCTTCCACCTTGTATAAACGTACCTGCAGCCATAATAACAGGATGTTCATAACCTGGCATATCCCAAGGCTCTGGTACCACATGGCTGTCCACAGCCGCAGCGCGTTGTATGCCCTGAACAAAGGCAATTAAGTGTTCTGGTCCATCAAAGGAAACCGCCTGAATCAAATCTGTACGAGGCTCGTTCCACGCTGGCTTTGTCTCAAACCCGCAACGCTGAAATACGGATGCAGCAAAAATACTCCCTTTTAAAGCTTGTCCGACCGTGTGCGGTGCCATAAACAACCCTTGGTAAAGCCCACGTGTTGTTCCTAACATAGCCCCTACTTCACCACCTATGCCAGGAGCGGTTAATCGATAAGCTGCCAATTCTACAAGATCCTGTCGGCCACAAATATAACCGCCTGTCTCAGCAATACCCCCACCCGGATTCTTAATTAACGATCCTGCTACTAGATCCACACCAACCTGTGGAGGCTCAAGCTCTTCGGTAAACTCACCATAACAATTGTCTACGAAGACAATCACTTCCGGTTTCAACACCTTTACCCTCGAAGTCATTTCACCAATTTCAGCCACTGTGAAAGAAGCACGCCAATCATATCCGCGTGACCTTTGGATTCCAATCACTTTAGTATTTTCGTTAATAGCGAGAGCTACCTCATCCCAATCGATCTTGCCATCTGCAGTAAGAGTAACCTCCCGGTAAGTAATTCCGAAATCTGCGAGAGAACCTGTCCCATCCCCTGTGTGACCAATTACCTTATGTAAGGTATCGTACGGACGTCCTGTGATGTATAGCAGCTCATCTCCTGGACGCAGTACACCAAATAGGGCTGTTGATATGGTGTGTGTTCCTGAAGCGAAATGCGGGCGTACCAGAGCAGATTCCGCACCAAAAACGTCAGCATAGACAAGATCCAACACTTCACGGCCACGGTCATTATACGCATACCCCGTCGAACCGGCAAAGTGAAAATCACTGACTTGATGACGCTGGAACGCTTCTATAACTTTCCACTGATTCTTATCTACAATACGATCAAGGGCTTTGACAGCGCCTTCTATTTCAACTTCTGCGGCTTCTGCCGCGCTCAAAATATCCTCTGCAAAAACTACCATTCGTTCTTATTCGCTCCTTACATTTACTTGCCATCATAATGACAGAAAGCGGCAGTAAACTGACGCTTTCTAGATTAGCTATTATTTTATACCTATAAACGAAGCATTTCCACCTTAGGAATGACTGATAAGATTACTGCTGGTCCACAAAATCAGCAAGCATGTAACCCCATTTGTCATAATCCTCTTTATTAAGACGAACGTTATAGAGCACATCGTTCTCATCATATGTCGTTTCCAGAACCTCTCCCACCCTGTAGAGCAAGGAAGAAATGTCACCTCGGTCTCCGGGAATGCGGAAGTTGAGTGTGTCGCCAGCCAGTTCATCGGCGATCATTTCGGTAATCCGTGTTAAATCTTCAGGATTAAATGCACTGATCTTCAAGTACCCTGTACCTGTAGGCAACATTTCCAGTTGCTCAGGCTGACATAGATCAATTTTATTAAAAAGTACGATTTGCGGTGTACCAGATGCACCAAGATCCTGCAAGATGGATTGGACAATCTCCATCTGCTCCTCACGCATTGGTGAAGAGGCATCCACCACATGTAGCACCAAATTAGCCTCATTCACTTCCTCCAGCGTTGCACGGAAAGATGCGACAAGATCATGCGGAAGATTCTGAATGAAGCCTACAGTATCCGTAAGCACGACCTCTTTACCACCTGCTAGCTCAAGCACACGTGAAGTAGGGTCCAGTGTGGCAAACAACTGGTTTTCAATATAGACATCCGCATCGGTTAGTTGCTTAAGCAGCGTTGATTTCCCTGCATTCGTATACCCAACAAGTGCGACTTGCACCGCTCCCGCCTTGCGGCGACGCTCCCGATGTAGCTCACGAGTCTTAACAACCTCATCCAGCTGGCGTTTCAGCTCCGTAATCCGATCACGAATATGTCGGCGATCGGTTTCCAGCTTACTTTCACCCGGACCTCTGGTACCAATTCCTCCACCTAGTCTGGATAAGTTCTTCCCTTGGCCGGAAAGCCGGGGTAACAGATAGGACAATTGTGCCAGCTCTACCTGAATAATTCCTTCTCGCGTCTTCGCACGCCCCGCAAAAATATCCAGAATAAGCTGCGTCCGGTCAATAATTTTAAGATCCAGAGCCTCCTCAAGGTTCCGTACTTGGGCTCCGGACAATTCTTGATCAAAGATAGCTGTATTAGCCCCGAGAGCATCAGCAGCCATCCGTAGCTCTTCTACTTTACCCTTACCAATAAACCATCTAGAATCAGGCGTTTCCTTGTTTTGACGCAGCACATCCAGAACTTCAACACCAGCGGTTTCGGCTAATTGCACTAATTCCTGTAGTGAAAGCTCTGGATCAATTCCGGTTCTTTTAATTTTATCTGTGACGAGACTTACCAATATCGCTCGATCTTGTACATCTGTTTCGGTATCATGCGTTGTTATTGCCATGTATGTCATGCTCCTTATGACGGTGATAGTATCCTGTAATTCATAATTTGAAATCCTCAGTTCGAAGCGTCATTAATTCCTGCTTGCCTGGGCTGGTACTTTCATACTGGTTTAACAGTCTTACAGCCTGACCCCGGACAGCTTTCTCAATGGCGTTGCGAACATACCGCGCATTACTGAAAGCATGAAGACTCTCCGTCTTCTCTGCTAACAAATGCTGCTTTAACTTGAGTATCGCCTGTGGCATCAAAATATAGTCGCGATCTTTTGCCATGAGTTCAGCAATTTGCAGCAGTTGATCGATCGTATAATCAGGAAATTCCACCTGTATCGGAAACCGTGAAGGTAATCCGGGATTGCTCATCAAAAAATACTCCATCTCTCCAGAGTACCCCGCTAAGATAAGTATAAATTGACTGCGATGATCCTCCATGGCCTTGACGAGCGTATCAATCGCTTCTTTTCCAAAATCCTTTTCTCCACCGCGAGCAAGGCTATAAGCCTCATCGATAAACAAAATACCGCCCAAAGCCTTTTTTACCAGATCGCGAGTCTTCTGTGCAGTATGACCGATGTATTCTCCTACAAGGTCGGCTCTCTCCACCTCAATGAGATGTCCTTTGGTCAGTACACCCATACGCTGGAACAGCTTAGCCACGATTCTAGCCACGGTTGTCTTGCCAGTTCCGGGATTCCCTTTAAAAACCATGTGATAAGCTTGCCCACCGCTTGCAAGTCCTGCCTCAGTTCGCATTTGAGCAATCTGTAACAAGGCGTAGATTTCAAAGACTAGCTCTTTGATATTGTCCAGACCCACTAAACCTTCCAATTCTTGCGTTAACTCTTGGAACAGGCTAGTGTGGCCGTGATTTTTTGGAGGTACCGGCCGACTCTCTCCAGAAGGGTTAGTTATAGCCGGAGGCTCTTGACTCCGCAATACAATATTGATTTGTCGAGACGGTCTTTCTTCCTCCCGTCCACTGGCCGCTGCTACGCGTCCGCTCATCGGTATCACCTCATTATCCAGGGCTGACTTCTCTAATCAAGTCTATTCCAGTAAATGAAGTGTTATTAGAAGATTCGGGATTTTTTGGACAAATCACAGGAATAGCTGCTGAAGCTTCCATTTCGTATAGGCTAGAATCTCACGTGTTTTATGTCTTGTCATCGATAGAACGGTGGATTCTGTAAGTCCCAGCTCAGGATTCACATATGCAAGCTCGTCAGCAATTTCATGAGCCCGCCACCCATGGTAAGTATGCGTAATGATTATTGCTGAAGACAAACCTTCACGCGCCATAATCTCTTTACTAAACAAAAGATTCTCGTAAGTGCTGGTAGCTTCATTCTCTACGTAAATGGCGCTATCTGGCACTCCTTTAGCAACCAAATAATTACGCATACCTTGAGCTTCTGTGTATTGTAAATCAGGTTTATCTAAACCACCAGATACAATAAGATATGGGAACATCCCTTCTTGATAAAGCTTCAGTCCGTAATCCAGCCGTTCCTTAAGTCCTGGGCTAGGCTCATCCCCCCACATCGACATGCCAAGAATGATCCCAACATCCGCCTTTTGCATAGGATCTGTCGTGGCAGCTTTATTAATATTGTTTAACGCATAAGCACACCACAACAATCCAGCAATCACAATAATCGATAAAGCGATAAGCAACGTTCGTTTCGTCCAGAATCTGCGTTTTTTGGAAACAATCCGAATCGGGGAAGACCCTCTTCCGTAGACGTACCATTCCATTTCTTTATTTCCTCCTGAATTCTCCATGATGAAATAATTCGGCACGATGCTTCAAAGATAGTGAGAAATAAGGGAAAGCATGAGCATCGATGCCGCGTAAAATAGTATTGGCTGTCTCCCAGGCGAGTTTATAATCACTCTCGGAAATATCTTCCCTCTCCAGCGCTTCCTCTAATTCATCCTCATCAAGCAAGAAAACCTCGCCGTTCCAAAGCACAACCACATCCAGATACAAATCATCAAACCATGGAACGCCTTGGTCTGTGACGCCCTGCACCTTGCAGGTGTCTATGTACCATTGAATGATATTTTGCCGTTCGTCGAACATAGCCGTCACAATATAGTGACTGTCTTTGGGGAAATATTGCAGCCAGGAATAACCTTTATCCGCAATACGATATGTATGCCGTCCATAGCTCTTCCACAGTGGTTCTTTCAGCCCGTAGATGGTATAAAGCGTAATATATCCGCTGAATTCCCGGCTCTCCACATAGCGGCAGGCAAAATGGCGACGCGTAATCCGGCGCCAGTTGGCCCGGTCTCCGAATTTACGTTTCATAGAAATTACCCTCTCCAGTATGGTTTCTTCAGCTTACCACATTTAGAGGATACACTCAAAACATCCCGCAAAATACAGCAAATTTTTATCACAGATCCTATTAGAAAAATATGGAGTTATAAAACAAAGAAGCTGTCCCATAAGTAGCATTCACTACTTTTGAGACAGCCTCAGGAAAAGAAAAGCTAACTTCATAAATCCAAAGCATCACTATTGAACAGAAGAATCACCATTCACATTGCTTGCCTCTTGATCAGGACTTTGTGTTGCATTACCACTGTCATTCCCCGAACTTCCGCCTCCAGAAGGTACATCTGGCGGAGCGGTAGGTATCGGTGTTGCTGACGGTGGAGGCGTAGTGAATTCAGGCAAGGTTCCTGTTCCACCATTATTCCCGCCTCCATTGTTGCCACTACCATTATTACCACCGTTGCCATTATCCCAGCCATTGTCTCCACCATTCTCAGGGGTTGGTGTCGGAAGATTAGGATCAATGGTTGGCTCAGGTGTTGGCATCTCATCCTGCACAGAGACAGTAACCACATTCGATGGTTCACTTTCCACTTGGGTTGCAGGATCATAGGAAGTAACATAATACTCGTAAACCAAACCTGGCATTGCACTAAAGTCTCCTGCACTAGTCGTGACCGTATTTAACAGTAAACCGAAATCAGCCTCGGATGTCTCTCTACGATAAATACGATATTCTACACCAGCAACAGGAACTGCCTGCCAGCCCAAATTTACTGTCATCGTAGATGGATCATAAGCTGCTGTAAGTCCACTTACATTCTTAGCTGGTTCAGGTGTTTCTGTAGGCGCAGGAGCGATTTCATTATCTAGCTGTGGGAAGGACTTCTTAGGAACATCCCTTAACGCTTCCTCCATCACCTTACCCCAGAATGCTGCGGCAAGCCCACTGCTATTCTTAAGCAGATGTTTCTTGCCTGGCTTGTCATAACCCATCCACACCGCTGCTGTCCATTCTGGTGTGTAACCTACGAACCATACGTCGCGGTTCGAGCTGATTCCAGAATATCCACTTTGAGTCGTACCGGTCTTACCGGCAACAGGACGGTCAATCCTTGCTTTTCTACCCGTACCACTCTCTACAACCCTTTGCATCATCTCAGTCATTTGATAAGCCGTCTCCTGACTCATAACACGGTCAGGCGTTGTATTAGCCTTGAAGACGGTCTCTCCACTACTATCCGAGATCGATTTAATGGAATAGGATTCTCGTAGTTCACCGCCATTTGCAAAAGCACTGTAGGCTTGCGCCATTTCCAGTGTATTCGTTCCTTTGCTCATACCTCCGAGAGCCAGTGAGAGGTTCTTGTCCTCGTCTTCCAGTCCAATTCCCAATTTCTTGGCAAACTTAAATCCGGTATTCACTCCAATTTCATTAAGCAACCAGACCGAAGGAATATTCTCTGATTTCTGTATAGCATCACTCATACTAATACTCTTGGAATATCCGTGAAGGTTAGTTGGGCAATAGTTAGAAAAACACTGCTTCTCGTTGCTTAACGTAGAATACTTGTCGTACTTTCCAGTTTCCAGTGCTGGAGCATAAGCAACGATTGGTTTAAAGGCTGAACCAGGAGAACGTCGGCTGCCATTTACACGGCTGTAGCCTTTTTTCTCATAATTCCGTCCACCTAGAAGTGCGACAATGCCGCCATTCTCTTGATTCACGATGGTCATAGAACCTTGTACCAGTTCGTCGTCTACACTCTTCTCGAAGTTATCACTGTCTGCAAAAGCATCTTCTACGGTTTCTTGAGCGTGCTTATCCATCGTGGTGTATATCTTGTAACCACCAATATTCAGATCATCTTCGGATAGTCCAAACTTTTCTTCTGCTTCTTCCACTGCGAAGTCAATAAAAGCTTGATAACGCTGTTTCTTTTCAGGTGGCTTATAATTATAATCCACGGCTTGTGCTTCGTCTCTCTCTTGCTCCGTAATATAACCTTGTTCGTACATGAGCTGAAGGACTACTGCACGACGTTCCTTTGAAAGATCCGGGTTACGCAGAGGGTTGTAACGAGACGGCCCCTTAGGCATCGCTGCCAAGGTTGCAATTTCCCAAACCTTTAGATCATTCAGATTACTCTTACCAAAATATCTTTCCGATGCTGCTTTAATTCCGTAGATCGTACCCCCAAAGTTTATTCGGTTCAGGTACATCGTAATGATCTCTTCTTTAGATTTCTGGTTCTCCAATGCTACAGCAATAGATACCTCAGTCGCTTTACGGAAAAATGTTTTATCCCGTGTCAAAAAGATGTTTTTGGCCAGCTGCTGAGTAATGGTACTACCACCTTCTACCATGCTGCGTGCAGCAATATCTTTTACCGCTGCCCGGCCGATTGACCATAAATCCACACCAGAATGCTCAAAGAAGCGTTTATCTTCTGTGGCCACAAAGGCATTGATCAATAACGGTGGAATCTTCTCATACTCTACAGGATCACTTTTCTCAAGCGATAATTCGCCGATTAAATTAGCATTGCGGTCATATACTTTTGTAGTTTCATTTACGGTCAGCTTGTCTTGGTTCTCTAGGAGAAGTTTTTGCCCATTCAGCATAATGAACAGATAACCGCCAAGCGCACAGAAAATGGCCAACGCTGTAGCAAAGAACAAGCTCCACAGCACACGCTTTTTAGTCAAAAACTTCTTTTTCTTCTTACTTTTCGGTTTTGGTTTTGAATTGGAACTGGACGATCCTCTATTTCTATTGTTGTTCGTCCTTGATGTATCATCTCTAGACATGATGCCTCCTGACTCCCTTCCTTGAATAAATCATGTATGGACTTCTCTGAATGAAAAGAACAACCTTCTCAGGTTGCTCTCTCACACTCTATTCAAACGATTTATTAACAAGAAAGGTTTCACTTCAATTTTGTTAATGTTATTCTTCGTTACTATTGTCCTGCATAAGTGACACACTGCGCTGTGGTGTAAAAGTGGAAATCGCGTGCTTATACACCATTTGCTGGCGTCCATCACTGTCAATAACGATTGTAAAATTGTCGAATGCTTTAATAATTCCCCGGATTTGAAAGCCGTTGGTCAAATATACTGTAGCAGGGATATTTTCTTTGCGTAGTTGGTTCAAGAATGTATCTTGGATGTTAATGGACTTGTTCATATGACGTACCCCCAATGGTTCAATTATATTGTTCAGAAGTATATTCAAGACCTGAGAGAAACTTTCCTGCTATTATAGCACGTATTTTCGAGAAATTCTCAGAAAAGTTTTGCTCACCTTCGACATCGATCCACTCGATTTCCTTCATGTGGCGAAACCATGACAACTGTCTTTTGGCGAATCGGCGAGTATCGCGTTTGAGCAGTATCACAGCTTCCTCAAGCGTCAGTTCCCCTGCGAGGTAAGCGGCAATTTCCTTGTAGCCCAGTCCCTGCATGGACACAAGGCTTCTGCTGTAGCCGTTTTCCAGCAGTCCCTTCACCTCAGCAACAAGACCATCCGCAAGCATGCTATCAATTCGGTCCTCAATACGTTTATATAGTATTTTCCGGTCCATTGTCAAACCGATAAGGCATAAGTCATAGGGCGACTCCTTCTTTTGAGCTGCATGAGAAGCGGAAAGTGTGGTGTTTGTCTGGTGATGAATTTCCAGTGCCCGTATAATTCTACGGCGGTCATTCGGATGCAATTTCGCTGCACTGACCGGATCAACGGCTTCAAGTCTGGCATGCAGTGCAAGCGCTCCATGTTCTTCTGCAAATTGATCCTGTTCTTTACGGAAAGCTTCGTCAGCCACAGCTTCAGAGAATTGAAAACCGTAACATAAGGACTCAATATAGAGACCCGTTCCCCCAACAATAAATGGAAGTTTCCCACGACTGCTTATCTCTTCGATAAGTCTGCTACCTTGTTCCTGAAATTCAGCAGCAGAATATGGGTCCTGTGGATCATGAATGTCGATTAGGTGGTGAGGAATTCCCATCATCTCAGCTGGAGTGATCTTAGCTGTACCAATATCCATACCACGATAAACCTGCATCGAATCGCCAGAAATAATCTCTGCGTTATATGCAGCCGCAAGCTCCAAACTTAACCTGGTTTTACCTACAGCTGTTGGTCCTAGTAAGACTAGAACCTTATGTCTCTCTTTAGTTGTCAATGTGTATCACCCCGTACGATGTTTTGGAGTTGCTCCGGAGCAGCTCTGTAAAGCCAAGCCTTTCAAATTCGCCGCTCAGAGCCTTTTCTTTCAAAAGAACAGTTTTACGGGCCACTCTTACCGCCTCAGCTACACTCTCTAGTGATAATGCTGCACGATTAGCAAACTGCCGCAGCGGGGAAATCGAAGCAGAACCGGTCAGCGGCACTCGGAACATAGGATCAAAGTACACAATATCTACACTTCGATCCGGTAGAGCACGTAAGTAGTCCAAATGTTCACTATGAACGACATTAATTCTACGCAAGGCCTCATTAACCCTTACTTGCCCAGAAGTATAATGCCGCATCCCTTCAAAGAGCAGTGCGTACAGCGGCAATGAGCTCTCCAGAGCGGTAATCTCTGAGGACTCACCACCATGCACAGCAAATAGCAAGGAATCAGCACCTAGACCCGCTGTGCAATCTAGTACGCTATCTCCGGGAAGCATTCGAGCAGCGACAAGCATCGGTTCTATATCACCCTTTAGAATCCGTTTCGCACGAACAAAACCCATGCTTGGGTGAAACTCCATAGGCTCCATCCCTAATCGGTGTAAACGAACGGCTTCTTTAGAAAGGATTAGTATATCCTCATCTCCATAGTGTTCCACCATCTTGGGTATAGAGAATTTCTCGCGTGGAGCGTATTTACAGCCCGTTCTTTCTGCGAGCTTCTGAGCTCGCTCTACAATATCCATTATCGGGCTATAACCCGTAGTTATAATCATGTTGCCTCCAGTCTTGCTATAAACAAATTTCTAATCGTACAATTACATCACCCGTTTGAACAATTTCTCTAAATCATAGGATGAAAAAGAAATCACAATCGGACGCCCATGTGGACAAGTATACGGCTGTCTGCATGCTGCCAGACGAGACAACAAGGCCTCGACTTCCTGTTCTGTTAGTTTCTGGTTGGCTTTGATGGAGGCTTTACACGAGCATAGAATAGACGATTTCTCTCGTAGCTTCGCTAGGTCAATCAATCGTTCACTCAAGACCCACTCCGCCATTTCTTCAACGATCGCCTTCTCCTCGCCTTCAGGAAACCAATACGGCAAAGATCGAATCAGAAAAGTCTGTCCTCCAAAATGTTCAAGGTACACTCCAGCCTGCTGAAACCAATGTAAACGTTCACTAAGTTGACGACTTTCCGAAGGCGTGAACTCAAGCGTAATTGGCAAAAGCAGATCCTGAGAAGCGTCTTCAGGACGACCGAACTTCTCATAAAAAAACTCGTAATTTATGCGTTCGTGAGCCGCATGTTGATCAATGAGATACAGTCCGCCGTCATTCTGAGCGATAATATAAGTCCCATGATGCTGTCCGATATAATTTAGTTCCGGGAAGGCAGGAAGCCCAGGTTCTTCATCGACTGGCGGTGCCCATAACGCTTGGGCAGAAGGAATCTGCCTCTGCAGGGATGAAGCTTCTTGCGGGCGATACCCATTAGCATAGTTGTTGCTCACATTATTTTGACGTCCTTGTGAAGAGGAAGACTGGTATCCTGAGCCGTAGGATGGAGCCGTTTCACGGGTCATCGGAGTATCAATCTGCCCCTCTTTTCTGAACACACTGGCGCTCTGTTCAACATTTGATGGTTGTTGTCTACTAAAGGAACTACCAGATCCCTGAGGAACTGAATCCTTGCCCAACTCAGACGGTGGGGGTGCCGGAACTGACCCTTTAGAAAAAGCAAACTGCTCCTGTATAAATGAACTGCTGCCCTTTGGCCCAATGGTTTCTTTACCCGGACGCGGTATCAAACTTTGCCCTAACAATACTTTACGAATTTCTTGTTCAACAAACGTGTAAAGCTCATTCTCCTTACTAAACCGAACCTCCAGCTTAGCTGGATGAACATTGACATCCACAAGTGAAGGATGCATGTCCAGTTCGAGCACCAGCAGTGGATAGCGGTTAATCGGAAGTAAAGTATGATAAGCACGCATGATCGCTGCGTTCAGACCATTGCTGCGAATATATCGTCCTCCCACAATGGTAGTCACTGCGTTTCGATTTGAGCGTGTCCATTCCGGACGACTTATATAACCAGAAATACGATAATCCAAGTCCTCTGCCGCAATCGGCAACATAGCCTTAGCTGCGGAGGTTCCGTACACAGCTGCGATCACTTGCAGCAGATCACCATTACCAAGCGTGTGCAGCAGTTGATTGCCATTATGATGCAAGGTAAAAGAGATTCCCGGATGGGCTAACGCCATTCGATACATGGCATCCGATATATGACCAAGCTCCGTCTGGATACTCTTCATGTATTTCAGCCGTGCCGGTGTGTTAAAAAATAATTCACGCACCGCTAGATCACTCCCACGGCCCGAAGGGGAATCTTCATTCCGAATTAAATTACCACCCTCAATATCAATCAGGCGTCCTTTGCCGTCATCGGCAGTAGCCGTTAGAAGAGAGACTTTGGATACCGCAGCAATACTGGGGAGCGCCTCACCACGGAACCCTAAGCTAGTGATCTGGAATAGATCACGCCCATTAGCGATTTTACTTGTGGCATGACGATAAAAGGCGGTCTCGCAATCCTCAGGCTCGATCCCCGAGCCGTTATCTTTTACTCGGATGCTCTGTAAACCGCCTTCCTCCACCGAAACCTCAATCCTTGTGCTTCCTGCGTCAATAGCATTCTCAACTAGCTCCTTCACAACAGAAGCTGGTCGCTCTACAACTTCACCCGCAGCAATCTGGTTGGCAATATGCTCGTCCAATATATGAATTTTGGCCAATTTCATTCACCTCTTATTTAGGCAATCAATAATTAAAGATCCTTTGCTTTCATCTTCAGGTCGTTCAGCAGACTCATAGCCTGAAGTGGAGTCATATTCATAAGATCTGCGTTACGCACAGAAGTGATGAATTCTTTTATCGCAGGATTCTCTTGTACTTCAGTTACTACAGCCGACTGATTTGCACTACCTTTCCGATTCTTACGTGGTTCTTCCTCGCCAAAGATAGACAGTTGAAATACTTCATCTGCTATTGATGAATAGGAGTCTGCAGGAATCCCCGAAGTTTCTGCGATGACACTATCGGGTTGTTGGATAGATGTAGTTGCGACCTCTTTTGCAGCTGCCTGAATTTCAAGTCCACCCCCATAATGAATAGAGGAACCACCTGGATGAGCCGCCTGCTCGATACTCAGAAGCAGACCGTAAGCACGATCAATAATCCCTTCAGGAAGCCCCGCTAGGCGTGCACAATAAATCCCATAGCTACTGTCTGCTGCTCCCGGAACAAGCTTACGCAGGAAGTTTACTTTATCCCCGCTCTCCTGTACGGCCATAGAGTAATTCTTAAGCCCTTTAAGACTTTCTTCTAAGTGGGCCAATTCATGAAAATGCGTCGAAACTAAAGCTTTGCAAGAAATGGTATCGTGCACATACTCAATTACCGCTTGTGCAATCGCCATGCCCTCACTCGTCGATGTTCCTCTACCAAGCTCATCTATGATAATTAAACTCCGGGCTGTTGCTTTTTCTGTCATGACCTGTATGTCGGCCATTTCTACCATAAATGTACTCTGACCTCCGATCAAATCATCAGCTGCCCCAATACGTGTAAAGATTCGATCAATTAGCGGAACTTCTGCACTGGTGGCCGGAACGAAACAGCCAATTTGAGCCATAATACAAATGAGTGCAACCTGCCGCATATAGGTACTTTTCCCAGCCATATTAGGACCAGTGATCAAAAGAATATTTCCATCTTCCTTACTAAGCGTACTTCCGTTTGCTATAAATGCCGAGTCCTTTAACACAGCCTCCACGACAGGATGACGACCACCTTCAAGTCGAAGATCGTACCCATCCGATAGGACAGGTTTTACGAAGCGATGCTCGGCACTGACGGCTGCCAGACATTGATACACATCAATCTCAGCTACCTTTTCCGCAAGATTCTGCAGTCGCGGAATTTGGCCGCTGATTCGATCACGCAGTTCAGTAAACAGGCTATATTCCAAATCTGTCATTTTATCTTGCGCTTCAAGAATCAGTGCCTCTTTCTCTTTAAGCTCAGGTGTAACAAATCGCTCTGCATTTGCAAGCGTCTGCTTACGTTCATAACGCCCTTCCGGCAACGAAGCCAGATTGGATTTGGTGATCTCTATGAAATAACCGAAGATTTTGTTATATCCGATCTTCAGTGATTTGATGCCAGTGGCTTGGCGTTCTTTCGCTTCCAGTTCGGCGATCCAACGTTTACCATTACTGCTAGCTTCCCGCAGCTCGTCCAACCGGGCATGATAACCAGAACGGATAATTCCTCCGTCTCGCACGGACACCGGCGCATCTTCAACAATTGCTCGATCTATATCCTCCCGTATCTCGGCACATTCATCCATGCTAGCACCGATCTCGCGTAAGGTTGCAGATCCCGAGGTCATACATAATTCTTTCAAAGCAGGGATTTGTGCCAGTGATAGCTTTAAGGCATTCATGTCACGACCATTCGCACTACCAAAGGCAATACGACCTACCAGCCGCTCTAAGTCATAAATTTCCTTCAACGCTAAACGCAGGTCCTCTCGAACAATAAACTGATTGTACAAATAATCAACTGCTTCTAGGCGACGTTCGATCGGAGCGCGCTGCAACAGCGGCTTATCTATTCTGCGACGTAACAATCGCGCACCCATGGATGTTTCGGTACGGTCTAGTAGCCATAGAAGAGATCCTTTTTTAGAACGTTCTCGGACCGTTTCTGTTAGCTCCAGATTTCGGCGTGTGAACGGATCAAGAATCATATAATTACCTGGTTCATAAGGAGAAATTTGACTAAGTTGTCCCATTGAACGTCGTTGTGTCTCGTTTAGATAGGAGATTAGCAGCGCTAGACATTGTCCACGTTCTTTCTCCAGACGAACCCATGCGGCTTCACCGAATTGTCGACGTGCCAGCTCCTCCTCACGTTTCTCCCAAGGTGTGTACACAACAGGTTTCGCCAACAGAGGCGTTTCACTACGTAAAAGCTCCAATAACGCCGGGTCTCCGATGATCTCAGCCGGTTCATAAATGCCAATCTCATCGCGCAGCCACTCTGCACCAGATAACACTGAAGTAACATACAATTCACCTGTAGTTAAATCACATGCAGCTAATGCCATCATCCCATCACTTTCGGTTACACAAACAAGATAATTGTTGCTTTTGTCGGCAATGATTTTTCCATCCATAACTGTTCCAGGTGTCACGACACGTACGATATCCCGTTTTACCATTCCCTTTGTGACAGAAGCATCCTCTAATTGCTCACAAATAGCGACTTTATAACCTTTTTCAATCAGGCGTTGAATATAACCCTCGGCGGCGTGATAAGGTACTCCACACATCGGGATCTTCTCTGCGCCCCCGCCTTCGCGACCTGTCAACGTAATTTCAAGCTCCTTGGAAGCCAAAATGGCATCTTCAAAGAACATTTCATAGAAATCGCCCAGTCTAAAAAATAGGAAGGCATCCTTTGCCCCTTCCTTCACTTTTAAATATTGCTCAATCATCGGCGTATATTGTGCCATGGTCAACCTCCATGCCTATTTATTGCTGTCCTCCATTATAACAGAAAATTTGCGTACAAAGTCACCCTGCAACCGCATAGAAGTTCATTCTTCTCGATCCTCAGACAAAAAATCACGAAATCCGACACTATTACTGAAGCTCAATGGGTAGTACCTTTTGTATATATTTCAAGCATCCATCGTTCATTAGAAAGAGGTGTATTCTTCTGCTTTTTAATATTGTAAAATCTTAACACAGAGCGTTAGATCATAAGAAAATAAAAGGAGAATATCAAATGATACGAAGACTTACGGAGGATGATCGGGAACTTCTAATGGCGTTGCTACAGAAAGAGCCTGCTCTTAATTTGTTCATCATTGGAGATGTAGAGAATTTCGGGTTTGAACAGGATTTTATGGCATTGTGGGGAGAGATAGATCCATCTGATGGTCGGATAAAAGCCGTTCTATTACGTTTTTATAGAAGCTATCTTCCTTACGCGGATGGGCCGTTTGATGTGGAAGGATTCGCTACAATCATGCGACAAGATAACGATATTCATATGATTTCCGGTGTAACCGAAGTGGTAAAAGCCTTTGACGGAGTAATTAACTTTAAACAAGAAAAGCAATTGTACTTTGCTGAGCTAAAGGAAATGAATGCCAAAATTAAACAGGACTCTTCTTCTGTTGATAACATTAATAAAGCAACCATCCAGGATGTGGAAGCGATTTGTTCGCTTACGGATACAATAGAAGAGTTTGAAAGCAGTCGGGATGGATCGAGAACTAGCCTACGTAAAACATTGGCGACTGGCACTGGCCGTACGTATTATGTGAAACGTGAAGATCAAGTGATTACAACGGCCTCAACATCAGCGGAAAATTCCATGTCAGCTATGATTGTAGGGGTTGCCACTCATCAAGCATTCAGAGAGCAAGGATTAGCTTCAAGCGTAGTTGCACAGCTATGCATAGACTTACTCTCTGAAGGGAAATCTTTATGCCTCTTTTATGACAACCCTCATGCTGGGGTCATTTACAAACGACTTGGATTTCAAGATATCGGCTCTTGGAGCATCATGTACATGTAGACAAGCATAAACGCCTTCGGCGTCCTTATTAGGACGGTAAGCGTTTATGCGAGAAATATTAGATATAAGGGATATGTGAAAAACTAATACTTTCTAATATTTTGAAATATAAGCTCAAGCTTTAACTTTGCTGCACCACAGCTCACGGATATCGCGAGATTCATCCCACGTTCGTTTAGAGGCGATATACTGAAATAAAGGCTCTATGTATTGGGCGGCCTTCTCGTAGCCGCCTAGAGAGCGTAGCTGCGCCAGCAGAGGGGGTACTGCGTCGCGCAGCGGGGATTTATCGCCGCCGTAGTAGGCGATATGCAGGTCTTCCCGGTCGAGCGGGCGCAGCGTCAGGTCTTCATAATGGCTCACGATAAGGTGAGCCAGATAGACCGCGCCTTTAGCGATGACCGGGGATACCAGGAAGCTCGGCAAGGTCCGGTATTCAAAGCCGCCATGCGGCTGAATCCGGAAATCGCCGAGCACGCCGTAACGAGGACGACGCGCTCCCGCGCGGACGTCCTCAAGCAAAAGCATCGGCAGCGCGAGATAGTTGTCGAGCGCGCGCAAGAGCGGCGCCGTCAGCGTCACGCCGCTGAAGTGCAAATGGCCGCCGAGGGCCCAGCCCGTCAGCGGCATGCCTCCCGCCCGCCAGCGCAGCGTGCGGTCGGCGATGAGCCGGTCCGCCGTAGCCGCGGCGGACATCAGCTGCGCCAGCAGCGCGCGTGGTTCCCCGCGCGGCTGGGGGCGCAGCTCGGCGACCGGGAACGCGCCCCGCGTTCCCGGAGGTCCGGCGTCGCAGCCTGCGACGCCGTCCGTGGGCAGGTACCGCGACGCAGGCACGACGCGGCCCGTGGACTCCCGGAGGATGATAAACTCCGGGTCCATGCCCATGAGCAGGCCGCTGCGGCCTGGCTGCTCCAGAGCAAGGCTCTGTTCCAGCGCTAATGCTGCGGAACGATAAGGCTCTGGGAATGATTTGCCGGAACTCTGTAGTAGTGGAGTGACTCCCTCCACGACATACCTCCGGTTACCCATTGCCCTCAGCAGGACCTCACCGCTATCCAGCCCCAAGCTGTACAAAGTCCGAACAGCAATACGCTGAAGTAATTTCATTACTCCACGCCATACTCCTGGTGCAGCCCCCATTGATTCGCTGCTATCGACTCTATCCATTCGCACAGCCCCGGCTAGCAAATCGGAGGCTGCGCGCATACCTGGGCCTGCTCCTAGTGGAGTGATCTGCAGAACGCTCAAATTATACACGAGTATGTTATAGCACTGTTTATGGGCCTTATCGGAAGGCAGAGTATCATATGTATCTTCTAAGCGATTTCTTTCACCAGAGGTCTGGTTTCTCCGCAGAGATGCTTCTGAGCCCTTCATTCGCAGCAGTTCCTGCTTACTAGACGAAGTGAGCGTCGCTTCAATCCCGCTCCGAAATAATCTGGACTCTCTCTGTGCTGATGACAATCCCGAATACACCTTAAACCCCTCATTCATTCTCCTGCCCCTCCATCCATCGCAGCCCAAGATTGAAAGCCCTGCAGTAGCACTTCTTGCCCATTCATACGAACCAAGCTGTTCTTCATCCACTCTGATTCCATTTTTAATTCTAAAAATAAATAAAAAAAAGGAGGGCATTCGCCCTCTACGCCGCCGCCCTCCCTACATATAATGGACCATAACCCATCAGTACTCAGTTAGCGGCGGCGTATCCTTCCTTACAGTTCATCATCCAGATTGTCAGGGTCTAGATCATCGTAATCGAAGCTATCACCTTCAAAATCATAATCCTTGTCTTCTGGATCATCGCTTTGCTCAGTGACATACACACGGACTTTGGTCTCAGCCACCAACTCCACTTCGAATTCGCGCTCTACGCGAAGTGTCACACTGCCTCCGCCTGGCGATACGCCCGCTTCTACACAGTTGGGTTCCTGCGTTGCCTCCGCAGAGACCTCAACGGTAGAAGTGCGGTGTCTCGTGTCCAGGTACGAAAGCGGAATGAGCTCCACATAGGAGACCGTTTCTTTAGCTACCTCGGTCTGCTTGTTCTTGTCGTACGAGTACCAGATGTTTACATCGTAAGTACCAATTACTTCGATTCCGTTCCCGGCGGCAACCGCTTCGTACTGGTGGTTGATAATCCAAGCCCCCAGAATACTAGTCGGGTGATGTGGCGGAGTCACGGTATGGGTTGCTGTAGAGAACTTACGACCTTTGCCGCAAATTGCCTTCGTAATGATCTCCCTTGTTTGACGTTTATGGCTTAATGACATCTTTAAACCTCCTCCATACAATCATTCACTATCAAGTGTATGCAGGTTCTAGGCATTTGTTGATTGTTAGTCTATAAATAAATTTGAGTAAGCCCTCCAGAGGGTTTTATCAGAAGACTTATAGTTCATTTTATTTCAAAATTTGTACAGATATGAGTAGATTATAAAAATGGTCCAGCCTAATACATATCCATTCTGAACGTTAAAAAAACCTTATAAAGCCCGCTATTGCGGGATTACGCGCATAATACCAATAGATCTATGTTTACTCAGGTCAATAAAATCGTCATCAATATTCACGAGGGGACGCAGTGGATCAGTAGCAAGAATCATAATGATTTTTCCTGTCCGTCCATCTGTCAATTCCACTTCATTCCCTATCATTGACTGCATTAACTTATTAATAAAGACTCTACAAATATAAGGGTCAAGCTTGCCAAATACGTTTTCCTCCATCTGCAGCAACACTTCATAAAGAGGTGAAGCTTTACGATAAAACCGGTCGGATGTCATCGCATGGAACACGTCTGCTACTGCAACAATTTTACTGAAATCAGTGATCCGATTCCCAAGTACGCCGAATGGATAACCACTGCCGTCCATTCTTTCATGATGCTGTAGGGCGACGAGCGCTTGCATATGATTGGTTCCAATAGTATCCCGGATCATCTCGTAACCATAGGTCGTATGCTTTTTCATAAGCTGATACTCCTCAGCGGTCAACGGGCCCGGCCTGGTTAATAATTCATCCGGAATCCTCATTTTTCCGATATCATGAAGGGTCGCTGCGATCGTCAGCATACTCAAATCCTCAGGCTTTAATTTTAGCCATTTACCTAGCAATGTAGATAAAATACCAACCGCTACATTATGTCTATATGTATAATCATCCTTGGACTGCAATGCAGCCAATACGCCGTAGAAGTCATTCTTTTCGCTTACCTGCTGAATAAACGGAATGACTTCATTTCTAACCTCAAGCATAGGAATTCGTTTGTTTTTGTTATGACGAAGCTGTTCAAAAATATTTTCTATCGCAGCTGTGCAATCATCGATTGCAAGTTGGAAAAATTCCGCGCTATCCAGCTGTACGACGTCATGAGACTCTAGGGTGATCTTATGTTGATTGATTAATCGTATATGCTCAGCACTTAATAAAGTCAATGCGGGTAAAACAAATACTCCTTTGTCATTAAAAAGGTTAGCTATAAGCTGTTTTCCTATAAATGATTCCATAACTTTGTCCATACGCCTCACCTGCCAATGCGGAAAATTCGACTACCGAACTTCCTGCTATTATTTGAACTCACCATAAAATCGTTAATCATATCCTGTGATCAACTTTTAGCTCATACATATCTTATCGTGATTTTGACAGAGATAGTTAATACTTCAGTTTATTAAAGCCTCAATTTAAGCCTTATTTCGAATCTTCAAACGTTTCTCCGGCTTGTAACTGACCGGGATTTTATGCCGCTTAGCGATCTTTAAATAAAGTGCCAGTTCCCTGCATAACTGAAGAATAGCTGAGCGCACTTCAAATTCCTCACGTGTCTCTGGCAGATCCATTTCTTCAAATTCTCTTGTTAGCTCGTCCAGTAAATGTTCAGTTCGTCCAGTATATTCTTCCGCAAGCACATCCCCGCTAAGCTGGTCAAATAACTCAGCAACCATCTCCCCATGCGGTAAATGGCGGTACACTTGAGAAAGCAGCTGCATCATACTTTGAATCGATTCCAGTTGCTCCTTCCGCATGTAGAAATAAACATTCCATGCTTCATCAGGATGAATAACATGATTCTCCATCTCACGGGTAGCTGCTGTTAATCCCCGCTGCACTGTATTATCTGCGTCAATTAATTCTTTACCGTCCCAAATATACGCAGGATCTCGAAGCGTTCGGGCCATCTGGGTAAAAATAACCGAAAAATAGCGATCCACTTCCTTACGGATCCCATAAATGACCCCACCAGTCTGTGGCATGTAAATCAAGTTTACCAGCCCTGCTGAACCGAGCCCAATAGCCAGAAGCTCTATTTGCTGCAACAGGACATGGAGCGATAGTTCAGCTTGTCCAAACACGCGAAACACGATAACCGAGCTGGTGACAATTCCTTCTTTGTAGCCAGACTTTACAATCATCGGAAAACCCACGAGTACATACAGTCCGAGCACCCAGTAATGGAACCCTAGAAGCCAGAATAGGATGCAGCCAAAAAAGAGTCCCACGAGCGAGGCTAAAAAACGAGCCGTTATCGTTCGGAAACTCCTTTTCAAAGTAACCTCTACACCCAAAATTGCCAGCAAGCCTGCACTCTGCGCATTAGGTATACCCACTGCAGACGCAACTAGTACGGATAATAACGTAGCTGCTGCTGTTTTTATCACACGAAATCCCATAGCCTTATCTCTCCTTACAAGCACTAACCCAATAAATAGGTAAAGATATAGACATGTTACAAGATTTTGTGTACGGACACAATATTACATAAGGTTCATCGCCGGGATAACAAACGCTTCTCAAGATATACCACTAATTGATACATTGCTGTAGCCACGGCCGCGATAATCAAAAGACTGGACATCACTAGCGTGAAATTAAAGACCTGGAAACCATAAATAATCAGATAACCCAGTCCCGATTTAGCGACCAGGAACTCCCCTACGATAACCCCTACCCATGACATCCCCACATTCACCTTTAAGGTGGAGACCACCGCCCCGAACGAGGCTGGAAGAATTACTTTAAAGAACACCTGAACTCTGGAAGCTCCGAAGGAACGAACCACCTTAACCAGATTCGGATCCACACTACAAAAACTATTGTACACAACAAGCGTCGTTATAATCACCGTTATAGATAAAGTAGTAACAACGATAGCAGTGAATCCGGCTCCGAACATGACGATAAAAATCGGCCCCAGCGCCACCTTCGGCATACTGTTAAATACGACCATATACGGATCAAGCACTGCTGATAAAAAAGGAGACCACCAAATGATCACAGCAAGTAGTGTCCCTAATAGCGTTCCAAGTACAAAGCCTACCGCAGTCTCACCTACCGTCATCCCCAGATGCGGCCACAAGCTTCCACTGACCATATCTCCCCAGATCTGCCGGAAGATTTTTGTGGGATAGCTGAATAATAACTCATCAATCCAGCCCATTCTTGCGCCAGCTTCCCAGAGAACAAAAAACAGCAGTAACAGGCTGCTCCTTACAACAATCACCTTATTGCGCCAGCGGTGCTTCGTTTTTTTATAATCGCCATGCAATTGTTGTAGCCACTGTTCACGGGAAGCTAATAACCCCGATTGCTCCGTATGCTTCATTAGCTTTCCCTCCCTGCAATCTCCATCTCTTTCCATATTTCATGAAAAAGCTCCGAAAAGCCTGGCTGATCACGTGCAAATAGCGGAGGTGCTGACCGGATTTGCTCTGGCACTGAAAATACTTTTCGGATCTTCCCTGGATTTCGTTGTAGAAGAATAACACTGCTGCTTACCGCAATGGCCTCAGATAGATCATGAGTAACTAATATTGCAGTTGTCCCCCTGCTGCGTAAGGTCTCAGAGACCAAATCTTCCAGCTGTAATTTGATCTGGTAATCAAGTGCCGAGAACGGCTCGTCTAGTAGAAGGAGTCCAGGATTCGTTGCCAAGGTGCGTACCAGAGCTACTCTCTGCCGCATCCCACCTGATAACTGAGTAGGAAAGGCGTGCTCTTTGCCCTCTAAGCCCATCTCTCGAAGTAGCTCCAACGTCCGCTTTCTGCTCTCTTCGTTCAAGTTTCCAGTCAGCTCTAGTCCTAGAATGGCATTATCCAGAATACTCCGCCAAGGAAAAAGATAATCCTGCTGCAGCATATACCCAACCTCTGGTGAGGGTCCCATTATGGGTTGGCCATTTACGAACACTTCGCCTTGAGATGGCTGCAGCAGTCCTGCAATAATCGATAGGAGAGTCGTCTTACCGCAACCACTTGGTCCGACTAAGCTAACGAACTCTCCTTGCTCGACATTAAGGTTCAGGTCCTCAACGGCCAGTGAAGCTTCACGGTCGCCAAGATAGGCATGCGTTACTCCCTTTAATTGCACTACTGGAAGCATTGTCAGCCCCTCCTTCAATTTACACATCTTATTTAGGATCCTTGGTTCTCTCTTATTTTGAAGTGCTGCTCGTTATGCTCTTCTCAGCTTTCTCAGCAAAACTGTTATTCACATTTTTGTCAGCGGGAACGCGTTCTTTAAGCTCACCAGCATTATCAATCACATCAAGCAAATTGTTCCATTCTTCTTGATCTATAATTGGATTAACCGCATAGGTATCCTGTTCCTTATAACGTTTGACTGCAGAAACCACGATATCTCTATCCGTCTTATCAAAATAAGTCATAATCGCATCCGCGATTTCTTCAGGGCTATGTTCCTTCACCCAAAGCTGAGCACGCTGGATCGCATTTGTGAACTTCTGTACCGTGTCTCCATTTTTACTAATATAGCTGTTCTTAGACATAAACACGGTGTACGGTAAATAGCCGCTTTCCACACCAAACGAAGCCACTACTGCACCTCGATTCTCACGTTCAAAGATTGAAGCCTGTGGTTCAAACAGCTGCACATAATCGCCTGTACCTGAAGCAAAAGCACCGGCAATATTAGCAAAGTCAATATTTTGGATCAAGGTAATGTCTTTAGTAGGATCTATTCCTTTTTTAGATAAAGTAAACGCACCTGCCATTTGTGGCATTCCGCCTTTTCTTTGCCCCAGGAAGGTAGAACCCTTCACTTTATCCCAGTTAAACGCTCCGTCAGCTTTACGGGCAAACAAGAACGTTCCATCCCTCTGAGTCAGCTGTGCAAAATTAATGACCGGATCATCTGAACCCTGTTGATACACATAAATGGAGGTTTCAGAACCTACCAATGCAACATCGATGGCACCTGAGAGGAGTGCAGTCATGGTTTTATCTCCACCGGGGATCGTCTGTAGCTCTACGTCAAGTCCTTCGTCTTTAAAGAAATTTTGTGATAAGGCAACATATTCGGGTGCATAAAAGACAGAACGGGTGACTTCACCAATCTTCACCTTTACCAACTCTGACTTTCCGCCGCAACCGGCAAGCACTGAAAAGCATAAAGTAATGATCATGAGCGACAATGACAGCTTTTTCCTAATCTTCATTCTTCATTCTCCTTTCTTACCGGGTCCTTCGCCCTTGCTTAAAGCATATGCAGATGCCTACGAAAAGGTTAAAACCTCCAATAACCTAGGGAAATCCAAGAATAACCATGATACTAGCGTCTTTTATTGAAGGAATGGATAAATATCGTTTAATTTGCTGTTTTTGTATCTGTGCAAACGTTTTACCCATGGGGATGCATTCGAGTACTATAGGAAATAAAGCGCTTTCCATTTCTTGAATTAGAAAATTTGCAATAGAAGGAGTTATTACATATGTATAAAGGTGTTACATTCAAAACCAAAAAAATCACAATATGCTCTCTGGTGGGCATCAGTCTAACCACATTACTGCTGTCCGGTTGTTCTGGTAATCAAAGCAACAAAACATCCATTGCCACGCCCTCCCCTAAAGTAGACTCCATTCAGAGCACCGCTACACCTCAAGCATTGATAAATAAGACGGATGAACAACCTTCCGCTGTTTATTATGAATTATTTGTTCGTTCCTTCTATGATTCAGACGGCGATGGCATTGGAGATCTAAAAGGGATCACCCAAAAGCTGGATTACTTAAATGATGGGAATCCTGAAACCACGACTGATTTGGGGATTGGCGGGATTTGGCTCATGCCCATCAACCCATCACCAAGCTATCATGGATATGATGTAACCGATTATCGTGCGATTAATCCTGATTATGGGACGATTGAGGATATGCAGGAGCTAATTAAAGAAGCGCATAAACGAGGAATAAAAATAATTATGGATTTGGTTGTGAATCATACCTCCAAAGAACACCCATGGTTCGTAGACTCGGCTAAAAACAGTGACAGCAAATATCGCGATTGGTACGTCTGGGCTGAAGATCAAGGTCGTCCCGCAAATGGAGCCAGCGCTGCTGGCGGTGGCAGTGCGTGGCATTCTATTCTTGGCAGTCATTATCTGGGCGGATTTTGGGAAGGCATGCCTGATCTGAATTTCGATAATGCAGAAGTTCGTACTGAAATGAAGGACATCGGAAAATTTTGGCTGGAGCAAGGTGTGGATGGCTTCCGACTAGATGCTGCGAAGCATATCTACGAAGATCTTTTGAGTGATAAAAGTGAGGCTACTACCGCTAAAAATGTATCCTGGTGGCAGGAGTTCCGCAAGGCTATGAATGAAGTAAATCCAGAGGCATATATAGTTGGCGAGGTCTGGGAGAATTCTGCTGTCACTGTCGGAGCTTATTTAGATCAAGCTTTTAACTCAAGCTTTAACTTTGGCTTAGCAGAAACACTGGTGAACTCTGTAAAAACTGAAAAAGACAGCGGAACGGCCTTTACGCTGGAACGAACCTATAAATTGTATTCCAAAATATCCGATAACCAATTTACCGATGCTACTTTCTTGACGAATCATGATCAAAACAGAGTCATGAGTCAATTAGACAATAACCCGAATCATGCAAAAATGGCAGCAGCCCTACTATTAACTTTGCCTGGGAATCCTTTTATCTATTATGGTGAAGAAATTGGAATGCGCGGTGTGAAGCCAGATGAAGGACTTCGAGAGCCTATGAGATGGAGTGCAGCTGATCAAGGAGAGGGGCAGACTACTTGGGAGGCCGGACGTAATAATGCGGGTGCGATAAACGTTGATGTTGAGAGCCAGCTGAATGACAGTGGTTCAATGCTAGAAAGATATCGCGAGCTTATTGCGCTAAGAAATGAGATTCCTGCGCTCCGGGATGGCGGAATCCGTGACTATACTTCTGGCAATCCCGGGGTTATGGCTTACGAACGACTAACAACACAGGATCAGGTGCTCGTCGTTCATAACCTTACTGGAGAAGAACAAACTATTGTACTACAACCCAATGTCGAGGGTTTCTCTTACTCCAAGATCCTAAAGACGATTGCTGTCAAATCGATCTTGAATTCAGATCAACTTACCCTCCCTCCTTATTCAACTGCTATTGTGGAGTGAGAAATGCGGAAGAATGTAACACCCACTTTGTTACTGACCCACATAATTGAGCTTTTGTAATCGGGAGGGCTATAAGCCAGTCTTTGGATGGATCACTGCTCATTCGTAACAACCAGCCACTGGAATGATCGCCTAAGAAGCGTGCTTTCTGGAAGCTCCATCCACTGTCACTGGACGTACAGAGTCGTAATTCTCCTTCCGCCATGAAGCACTTCATTACCCGTGCTAGTTGGATGGAATGTACATCATCCCCTGTCTCTGCTGCTAAACAATCTGAGAGCATTTGCAGCGTGGATGAGCATGAGCTTTTTTTCAGCTCCTCAAATTTTCTTTTTGACATTAGTAATGCCGGAATCCCGTGATTAAAGAGCTCCTTCATGTTCTCACATTCGAACAGCTGAAGACAAAAGCTCTCCGTTTCACTTTCATCCTTTAATTCATAGGGCAGGGTTTCCGGGTTACTATTGCAGATTACTAGTATCCGGTCTTTATGTATTTGCAGACACAGATCCTTCATTTCCTCCTTCTCTTTATATTTCAATCTACAGATCCGTTCTGCGTTTAAACCTGTATGTAACTGATCCAGAACTGCTTGCCCCATTACTTCATCTGGAAATAAAAAATGCGTTAAATCGGCCAATCCATTGTCATTCACATCATTGTATCCTTCCTGTATTTCATATATATGTATATTAATCTAACAATCTTTATGTTATCATAAGCTAATTTTAAGGTAAAATTAAGAAACAAAGGGTATTATCATTAACATGAAATACTTTTAGCGAGGTGTCTTCAAAATGAGAATGCTCATCACATTTCAGAACAAACTTGTACCTGTGTATTTCACAACAGAAAATAAACAGCCCACTCAAAAAGTACTTAGATTACTTAACAGTACGTTGGAGCTCAAAATTCAAAAGGGCAAGAATGCTATCCAGAAATGCCTGAATTCATTAATTAGTATCGAAATTAAAGGCTCTGAGGCTATATTGCACAGTTATAGTGAGAATGATTCATTGGCGCTATCCCTCTATTAATAGAGGGGTAGTTTTTTTGTGAAGTTTCTTTTATCCTTTCGCAGACAAAACAGCAAGTCTCTGAAAGAGACTTGCTGTTTTTAAGTTTTGCAGCTTTAGTAATGAATGATTACACGAGTATGGGGAAATTTCAGCTAATCTTATAGTTTTTATTCTCTGCTTTTTCAGCTTTCTGTATTCGAAGTTTAAAGAGTCTCACTAAATTTTGGCGTGTATGCTCTTCGTGACAGCTATCCAATTTCTTAATGATAAACCGATCAATGGACATGTCCATCGCTCCTTTTAATTCATTCAGATCCTTATGGATATAGGGAATATTTTCCTGTTTCCTTGTAAGTTTATTAACCGGGATTTCTATTTTTCAAACTCTTGTTCCTTTATAAAATACTCATTTCCCCAAAAAACAATTACAAAAAAATAATTTACAAACAAAATAATACATGCTATATTATTTATAGTTAATATTAAATACACACATCCAAGGGAGCAATCATAATGTCTAATGTTTTATTTATCAAAGCAAACAACCGTCCAGCAGAACAATCCGTAAGTGTTAAGCTTTACAATGAATTTTTGGAGAACTACAAACTCAACAATCCAGAAGATGAAATCACTGAACTTGATTTGTTCGCAGAGCAACTTCCTTACTACGACAATACCCTGATCACTGGTATGTACAAAGCTGCTCAAGGTTACGAACTAACAGCTGAAGAAGCAGCAGGTGCTGCTGTAGTTAATAAATATCTGGAACAGTTTATCGCTGCTGATAAAGTAGTATTTGGTTTCCCACTGTGGAACATGACTGTACCAGCCGTATTGCATACTTATGTCGATTACCTTTGCCAAGCTGGCAAAACATTCTCTTACACTGCTGAAGGTCCAGTTGGTCTTTTGACAGGTAAAAAAGCAATCGTACTGAACGCTAGAGGTGGCATTTATTCCGAAGGTCCTGCAGCAAGTGCTGAAATGGCTGTAAACTTCATCGTTGGTAACCTTAACCTTTGGGGTATCAAAGATATTACTCAAGTAATCATCGAAGGTCACAACCAACTTCCTGCACAATCCGCTGAAATCATTGAGAACGGATTACAATTGGCTAAGGAAACTGCAGCATCGTTCTAATAGAAGCTATAAGAGAATTTAATAAAAAAGGGTGACCCTGAGCTCAGGGTCACCCTTTTTTTGACTATCTAGCCTATTGGAACACTACTCTTGGCTCCGTCGCTGTCTATAAAGTTCTTCTAATACTCATCAAGTTCTTTACGCCAACCGTACCCTCTAGTCCTTGTCGAATGAACTTTAGAAGAAGCTGTGGTTTTTCTCTTGAGCTTCACCTCTTTGGTGCTTTGGTACAGCAGCTCCCGCTGTGTCTTTCGGTAGTTCAGCAGTCTCTTCTCTTCGAGCTCACCGTTATGAACCGCTTCAAGTACCGCACAGCCCTCCTCACGTTCATGTTTACAGTTACTAAACCGACATGCAGCAGCTAAGCTGCTAATATCACTGAACGCCAGATCTAATCCACCCTCATCTTCCCACAGCTGCAGCTCACGCATCCCTGGTGTGTCTACTATGATTCCTCCGTCCGGCATAATAAACAGTTCACGGTGGGTAGTAGTATGGCGTCCACGGCTATCGCCTTCTCTTACATCCTGTGTAAGCTGAAGATTCTTTCCACATAACCAGTTGACCATCGTAGATTTACCACAGCCTGATGAGCCCGTTAGAGCTACTGTCTGTCCACTCCCAATGTAAGGCAGCAGCTTCTCACGGCCATTATCTTGCAGTGCACTAACCGCATGAACTGGCACACCTGGTGCGGCGCTTTCCATTTCGGCAATTTTACTCTCTGCATCTAGGCAAAGATCTGCTTTGGTCAGCAGAATGACTGGATTGGCCCCGCTGTTCCAAGCCATGATTAAGTATCTCTCCATCCGCCGAACATTAAAGTCATCATTCAAAGCACTGACCAGAAATAAAGTGTCTACATTCGAGGCAACAATCTGCTCCTCTTGTGTGTTACCAGCCACCTTGCGTGAGATGACACTATGCCGAGGCAATATCCCATGTAAAATCGCATGCTCGCCGCCATCCTGCATTGAAAGAGCCACCCAGTCGCCGATCGCTGGAAAATCACCTGAAGCGACAAACGTATGTCTCAACTTGCCTGATAGCTCCCCCCATGTCTCTCCCAAATCAGTCATCACCCTATACTTACTGCCAAAATCGCCTACAATTCTTCCGGGAACAAGCCGTTTATCCTCCGTCTCCTTCCACTTTTCATCCCATTTTGAACTCCAATTTTCATTCCAACCATATTGCTGTATGTTAGTCATTTGAATCCTCCTAAAGATCTGTTTAAGTTTTTGTTTTTATTTACCATGTACTCCTAGCATTTTCCGAGAACACAAAAAGCCGTCGGAATTTAAGACTCCGGCGGCGGTCACACTTCATGAACTCTTCTAGAACGAAAAGGACAAAAAGTGTACACATAATCAGGAAAATGTCTCATCCTAAAGACAAGGATAAGTTCATTTTCCCGTGCGATATATAGAGAAATAGACAATTAACTACAATTCCTATCGATTCTATATACGCAAAAAAGCCGCCGGACCCAATACGGTTCCCGCGGCTCTAATAAGCGTAATAGAGCTTACCTGCTAAACTGCACGAATAACTTATTCGGCAGCCGCTGTTCCCGGAAGACACGTATCCACAACAGTTGAGTTCATTACATTTAAAACTGTCATAAAACATCGTCTCCTTCCGAAATAAGATGCTGTTATCATAAACGGCGCTGCCGTATAATGTCAACTATAAATTTTGATAAAATTACAAAATGGACTTAAGCTCATTCAACTCGTAGATTATCTTCCAAGGTTGTATGTCCAATTGATCGTCCCAAGTATGTTTTCTTTGCAGCCAAATGCCTTGTAGCCCTGCTTTCCCTGCACCCCAGATATCATTCACGGGGTGATCTCCAATAAACAATGTCTGATCCGCAGTAACTCCCAATCTGTCTAAAGCAAGTTGATAAATCTTAGGATCGGGCTTAGCGATTTCTACTTCTCCAGAAATGACAATAGCCTTGAAGTACTCTCGCAGGGCAAGGGTATCAATTTTGGTGTTCTGGATATCTACTTTGCCGTTGGTAACCAGACCAAGTATATAACCGCGCTCTTTGCAGTACTTTAGAACGTCCACAGCATCCTTCATCGTAGCACCATGATTGATGTAACTTGCATCATAATACGCACGTATATGTTCAGCCGTAACTGGTGTTTCCCAAGGCAGTACCTCGCTTAGCTCTACGAAGAATCCGTCTTTATCACGATAACCATCAGCATCTCTGTGAATCATATCTTCTATTACTTCCTGCGCTTCTTCAGCTTCCAAATGTCCTAGAAAATCCTGAACAAACTGAGTACTAAAACTGCGAAATGTATGGTCACGATCCATTAAAGTATTATCCAAATCAAATAATATAGCTTGTACTTCTTTCATCAAGCGATTCCCCTTACATGCTGTTGATTATAAAATTTAACTTACAGAAATCTATTGTACTATGCCTTTGGAGACAATGAAAAGACCATTCTGTAAAAAAGGAACAGCTGTCTCCCCTTCTACCGAACAGTCTTTATAGGCTTTATATTTGATTTATTCATTTACTCAAAATGCTCCGCACGATGTGTCAGCATCATTTCCTCTTCTGTGATATACAGTGGGAAAGGAGGGGTTTCTTTGAGATAACTTTCTGTGGCTAGCAAACGATAATGGACCTCAGGTAACCATGCATCTTCAACAAGTGGCAGCTGACCTGTATCACTGATGTAATTGTCTACAGCGGACTGAACCATATCAAGGTAATACGGAACAAGCTTATCTTGTTCCTCGAAAACTTCATAGGTCTCGCGTGACATATAGAAATTCTGCTCTGGAATTCCTCCTAAATACCGCTTTAGTCTGCTCAAATCTATTCTTTTGTCGTCAAGGATTAAAGCTGTTCTATTAATGAGCGCAGGCATATCTTCTTCAAACTGTCTGATCGCCTGCTTGACTTGGGTTAAGGTAACGGTAATATGATCGGATTGGGGTTGTTTTTTTGTGCGTTTAAAAAACATAAGACAAGTCTCCTTTCGAAAAACTATCTTTGTTAACGCTTACAATTCTATTATATTCGAATTCCTCCCTCTTAATCAGCATATTTCCAACAGACACAAATTGTTAACAACTTTATGATCATTATTTGACATCTTCCCAACGTGTCCAAATTTCTTGGGGATTAAGTTCATATTTATCATTCTCACGATACATAAACTGATGCATAATAAATTCACGCCGAATGGTAGCAAAATCTTCATGGAACTGCTTAATAAACTCGTTAATTTCCTTCTCACTATAAACTACCCCTGGCTCTAGCTTCTCAACCATGTACTGAAGTGCGATCAGTTTCTTCTTATATTGTGCCGGGATTTGCCGAAGCCGCCCATCCTTCGAAAAAAAGTTACGCAGCACAGACTCCTTTAGACTATTTTCAGGTGATTTTTCTTCCATATTTCTCGCTCCTTTCGAAAAAATAAACTGAAGTGAAGCCTCAGCGCCACTACTAATGAAATCTGGATTCAACTTAAAATAAACTGTATTTTTGTCACGTCGTTCCTTTATTAGAGCTGCTTCACGCAATTTCGCTGCATGATGAGTTACCGTTGGTTGTGATAAATTCAATTTCTCAGCCAGCGCTTGTCCGTGCATTTCTCCTTGTGACAGAAGCAACAATAAACGAAGACGTGTTGGGTCAGCCAAAGCTTTATGATAGCTCACTATTTTTTCTAACTGCATTGGAATCACACTCCTTCACCTTCAAAAGCTAGATACACATTAGATATATATCTAATTATATAACAATCAACATTATGCTTGCAATGGTTATTGTGTTTAATCTTATGCTTATGGCAAAATGAATGAATTTAGGGTAGGATTTAAAGAAAAGATAGTAACAATCAGGAGGTAACCCACTGTATGAAAGATGTAATTATTATCGGTGCAGGTCCTTGCGGCCTCTCGGCAGCTATCGAATGCCAGCGCCAAGGACTGTCCAGTCTCATTATTGAAAAAAGCTTTATCGTACACTCCATTTATTTGTATCCAACAAATATGCAATTCTTCAGTACCGCTGAGTTATTAGAAATCGGAGACGTTCCTTTCACCTCGACCAATGATAAACCATACCGCCATGAAGCTCTTGTCTATTACCGCCGGGCTGCGAAGCAGTATGGTCTAGATATCGCCGCTTACGAAGAAGCGTTATCCATTGAGCCTCTGGAAGATGGAACCTATGCTGTACATACGTCCAATATGCGTGGTGAGCATCACACACGTATCACTGCAAACGTCGTTATCGCTACAGGTTATTTTGATCAACCAAATATGATCGGTATTCCAGGGGAAGAACTTCCTAAAGTTACCCACTATTTCGGTGAAGCCCATCCATATACAGGGATGAAAGTTACTGTCATTGGTGGCAGTAATTCAGCGGTAGATGCAGCACTGGAGCTTATGCGTGTTGGAGCTACAGTCGATATGGTCTATCGTGGTGAGAGCATTTCCTCGAATATTAAGCCTTGGGTTCGGCCAATCTTTGAAGGGATGGTACAAAAGGGTAAAATCACTCTACATCTGGAATCACGTGTTACTGAAATTACGGCTAGTTCGGTTATAGTTACGAGTCATAATGGAGACAAAAAATCCATAGATAATGATTTCGTCCTTGCTTTAACTGGCTTCCGGCCTAGCCGGGTGCTTCTCACTTCTGCCGGTGTAGTTATGGATGACGATATGGATAAGCCAGCTTTTAATCCTTCAACTATGGAAAGTAATGTTCCAGGTCTTTATGTTGCAGGAGTAATCGCTTCAGGCCGCAATGCGAATGAAGTATTTATTGAGACAGGACGTGGGCATGGTAAACTTATCGCAGATCACATTCTAGCGAAGCGCAGTTCTCACAATAAGGAGTTGAACGTTTAAGATGGACATGACCTCTTTGCTTTTGCTTGGTCTTGCTGCGCTCGGTATTATAAGCAGTAATTCCCCTGTAACAATAGCAATGGTCGTCCTACTACTGCTAAGAGTTCTTGGCCTGCAGCAGACCTTCCCTTGGCTTGAGAAATATGGTTTAACCATCGGGATTATCATTCTTACGATCGGGGTCATGACGCCTTTGGCCAGCGGAAAAATATCGCTGCAGATGGTCGGTCAGTCCTTCCTCCACTGGAAGTCTCTTCTTGCGATTGCGATCGGTATTCTCGTCGCTTATCTTGGTGGGCGCGGAGCCATCCTTATGACCAACCAGCCCACAGTTGTTGCGGGTCTCCTGATCGGAACAGTGATTGGCGTTGCATTGTTCAAGGGTGTCCCTGTAGGACCGCTTATCGCAGCCGGTATTTTGTCGCTCTTGATTGGCAAAATGTAAACGGTGGTGCAACCATTCAACACAAAAATAGAGCAGCAATTCTCCACTATCGAGAGAATCGCTGCTCTATTTTATTTTTATTCAGCCTGAGAAATGGATTGTGGAATTTCCTGAGACGATCGTTTTTCTACAAACAATAGATCACCAACCCCATGCTCTGTTTGAATTTTTTTCAGTTGGGCCAAAGCTTCTGCTTCTGTATTGAAATACCCAGCTTCCACTAGGAATAATCCCTTCTGATCCTTTAATACGCGTACGTTCTCTAACCCGTATAACATCTCTTCAGCCATGCCTTGACTCTCGCCGGAAGGCTCTGAGCTTGTTCTAAGTGAATAGATAGAAGTTCCTTCCTCCACGTCACCCTTCTTATCCTTCAATGTAATCGCCACCTGTGCCGGCTCCTTATATTCCTTTACCTCATAAGCAACTGGCTCTTTGAAGGTTACATTGAAACGTATCATCGAGTCATCCAATGTAATTAAAGGATAAGCATCTTGAACATACTTGCTTTCTTTTAATGTCTCAAGATCTTTAACAGCTGAGAAGTTCCTTGCCCCACTCACGGTTACGGTCATTGTATAAGGATTGTCAGTGAATTTTACGTTATAAGAGCTTGCAAGGTCTTGTGTATTGTCCGAATTTGCAAAATTTAAAATCATTTGATCACTATTCTTCTGATGTTTCAACGAAATGAAATTGACATCTACTCCATCCTGAATCGTGCCGCCGCCTGCACTTCCATCCGTAAATTTCAATACACTTACCAGCTTACCTAGAACGGGCACTTGATTCATACTATCCGCGAAGGCGGGTACCGTATTTACACCCACTGTAAAAGAAATGATAACTGCTGCTGCAACTGATCCTGTCCATTTTAATCCGCTCATTTTTATTCCTCTTTTCTGTTGTTTATAGCGTTTTCCTCTTTCAATACCTTTTCGAGAAGCTTGTGATAGTTCTTCGGGGATTTCAATATCGTTGTATGCTTTCTGTAAACGTTCAAGTTTATTATCCAAAGTACTCACTCCCCTTCATATTAATTTTTAATTTCCCTAATCCCCGATAGATGACGGTTTTCACTGTACTCTCTGGCATGTCCAATACCCCGGCAATTTCCTTTATGGGCAAGTCTTCAAAATACCTCATCACAATGATCATTCTTGATCTTTTATCAAGGACTCTTAGCGCCTCCTGAAGATCAATGACATCCTCTATGGGTTCTGAAGCGTAGCTGCCTTCGGGATCTTTCTCCATATACACGATTTTTTTAGATTTTCGGATAAAGTCCAAGGCACAATTGACGGCTATTTTTGTGAGCCAAGTTTTAAAATATTGAGGTTGCTGCAGTTTATGAATTGAGATGAACGCTTTATAGACGGTCTCCTGTACAATTTCCAGCGCATCATCCTTATTCCTCACATAGGAGTACGCCATACGGTAAAGACGCTCTTGCATCCCGTCTATCAATGCAGTAAAGCTGTCTTCATCACCCGCTATCGCCTTTTCCTCCAGCTCTGTTGTATTCAAGTTCTCACTACCTTTCATGTTGCTTATATTTTTTAGACGCACGTGATATTCAAAAAGACTCAAATGGATTTAAAAAAATGGCCCTCTCTCCCGAGAAGACCACCTAAGTAGTTTATTATAATGTTATATCTTATCATGTATCCAAATGCTGTACGTTAAACAATCTCGCATAACTTCCGTCCAGTCCCATTAGTTCCTCATGTGTACCACGTTCTGTGATTTCACCGTTCTCAAGCACCACGATCTGATCAGCATGTGTAATGGTAGACAGTCTATGCGCAACTATTAGTGTAGTTCGTTCCGACGAGAGGGATTGCAGCGCTTGTTGAATTAAATGCTCTGATTCCAGATCCAGTGCTGACGTAGCTTCGTCTAGTATAAGAACCTTTGGGTCTTTAAGAAACACTCTTGCTATGGCTACCCGTTGCTTTTGCCCACCGGACAGCTTCACTCCACGTTCTCCCACTTCTGTATCATAGCCTAGCGGCAGCTGCTCAATAAAATCATGCGCATTGGCAGCTCTCGCCGCCGAGAGGACTTGCTCCTCTGTAGCATTAGGATTGCCGAACAAGATATTATCTCGTACAGACCCACTAAATAAGAAATTATCTTGAAGCACCATCCCAACGGCTCTTCGCAAACTCTCCTGCGTCAAACCCTGTATATCCTGACCATCCATCTGGAGGCTACCTTTGCTTATGTCATAGAATCGCGGGATCAAGCTTATGAGAGAGGACTTCCCGCCACCACTCATTCCAACAAAAGCGACCGTCTGACCAGGTTTGATACTTAAATTAATATCCTTCAGTACCCAATCATTCTCTTCGTTGTATTTGAACCAAACATTATGAAAATCAATTTCACCACGTGCATTCGCCAGAGGTCTTGCTCCCGGTTTATCCACGATATCATAAGGCTCTTCCAGCAGCTCAAGCACCCGTTCAAGGGAAGCAGAGGCTTGCGTGAGCACTGTCGAGGAATTAATCAATCGACGCAGCGGCGCATACATCCGGTCCAGATAGCCGAAGAAAGCAACAAAGGTTCCCACAGTCAAATTGCCATGAATCACTTGATAACCACCGTATCCGATGACTAGCAGTGGTGCAATATCCGTTAATGTGTTAATAATCGCGAAGGTAATCGCATTCCAACGGGTTTGAGCCATCGCTTTTTTAAGAAAGTTACCGTTGATATCTTCGAACTGCTTCTGATCCACTTTTTCCATGGTGAAGCTGCGGATGATCGAAATGCCTTGAATCCGTTCATGAAGATAGCCTTGAATGCCAGCCAGAGCCTGTGAACGGTCTTTCGTTAATACCTTAAGTCGTTTATATAGTTTACTTACCGCAAAGGCGTAAAACGGAAGTACAGCGATAGATACTAGCGCCAGCACTGGATTCAAATAAAACATAAAACCAAGCGCAAACACTAGCGTAAATAAATCCAGCCATACATTCATCATTCCGACTTCTACTAAATTTTTGGTCTGTTCCACATCATTTATAAATCTCGAAATCGCTTCGCCCACTTTTGTATTCTGATAATACCGCAGCGACAACCGCTGTAAGTGACTGTATAGCTTATTCCGCATATCGAACAATATCTTACTTGTGATCAGCTGGGCAAAATATTGGCGGTAATACTCCACCGGTCCCCTTACAATTACGAATAAAACAAAAGCGCCTCCGAGGATGAGCATCAATTGCGATACCCGCTCCTGGGCACTCATGGCAGGGTTCATCAGCAGATCATCGACTACGTATTTCAGAATCATAGGCAGTGTCAACGGGATGCTGAACTTGATCATACCTATAAAGAGCGTAAACACAATCCACTTCATGTAAGGCCGTACAAAAGTAAAATATGATTTCCATTGCTTCACAGGGATATTCTGTCCTTTCTCTTTACTGAGTTGCTAAGTACAGTTGACTTTTGCGCTCTACAGTGTTTTTATATTTTTAAGTCCATAAGTACGATAGCAGTACCCGAACTTCAGGAGGATAAAGATGTCTAGACAATTTGTGACGGAAGCCGTCATGATGGCGATTTACGGCCAGCTTCTCATATCGAGCAGCCCTGTAGAATATATAGTGCCTTATACGACCGTGATGGAATTATACGAACTGCGGGACAGTGATGATCCGTTAATGAACCGTCCAGATGATGACAAGCATGTCAAACTCAAGATTGGTGAGCTCATTGCCTATTTTGAAGAGCCACTTAATGCTAAAAAAATCAACCGCTGTCTGGCTGTTCCTTGGGCAAAAAGCTCTGGTATTCTACTAGGCGGACAATCAAAGATTACCATCATTAACAGCATGGATACCGCTGTCTACGGCGAAACGTTCGATCCTATCGAAACGGAGCTTCTATTGTCCTCACAACGTGAGAAGGTGCCTATTCTTACAGATCAATTCGAGCTGATTCAACGCATTATTGAAGGTGGAGTCCCTGTTCAAGTATACGACATTGACGATTTCGATTTTGCTATGGAGGAAGAAACGTTTCGCAATTCGCACTGATTATATCAACACTAGAAAAAGCCCTGCCTTTTGGCAAGGGCTTTTCACATTAGTAAAAAAAACAAAATTAAGACATTTAAACCTGTACTCCGCCAGGCACCGATTTGGCTTCATACATATATTCAATGTCATCGTCTGCCTCAGAATACACAATAGTTAAGCCGTAACCTTCCATATACCATAAGTCCTGCTCTTCCATGTAGAACACAATACCGTCTTGTTCAACTTGTATTGCCGGACGTGCAGGTGCCTCTGTTGCGATCCCTAGTGAGAAGCCAGGGTGAAGTCCACCTCCCGAGCTATAGCGGGGAAATAAACGAATATAGTCTCCATTTTTCAGATCCAGTTCTCTTTTAAACCAAGCTGCCGCTGCTTGACTAATTTCCATGTTCATCTCTCTCAGCTCCTTTGTATAGTCTAATCATACTGAAAATGAATCGATATTCAAATACCTTTATACAATTAATGTTTTCCCAAGCTCCTCAAAAATTAGTTTGACAACTTTGCGAACCGAGTGATAAACTCTGAACATAACTAACGGTCTACTAGTTATTACCAAAAGTTATTATTAAATCAATGAAAGGGGTGAGCGCGGTGTTTACGAAGTTACAGCCATATCAAATTACTATTGTTGGAATTTCCAATCAACCGAATACCGAAGCAGCCCAAGTGGTGAAACCATCCTGAAGTTCCCTGCGAGTGTAATTGATCGTATAACTTTAGTTCTTGAAGGTCTCTCACATGCCTGGTGCTGTATAGCACCGTGCGCATGATAGCTGTAAATTACAGGCATATCGTCCGTTTTCGGATGATATGCCTTTTTTGTCGGTTGTCATCTTTGAAGGACGACAACGTCGTTTTTTCTTGGCTGTTGAGATAACCACTTGCGCTTTTTTCCAACATCACAGCTAGTATTTTAACTCGAAAGGAAGGGATTTACTTGTTCTCCGTTCTCCGTAATCTCGGCTGGTTCTTTCGCCGAGAAAAAAGGCGTTACCTGATTGGCCTTATCTTACTTATTGGTGTAGGTGTTCTTGAATTATTCCCCCCACGTCTGCTAGGCAATGCCATTGACGACATAGTACGCGGTTCTATTACTACAGCATCTTTAGCCAAGTACATCGGTATGATCCTCATTTTTCTGCTAGTCATTTATTGGATTACCTACATATGGATGCACAAATTATTCGGAGGCTCCAACCTCGTAGAGCGCCTCCTGCGCTCGAGATTTATGAATCATTTGATGACCATGACCCCGTCGTTTTTCGAACGCAATAGAACCGGCGACCTGATGGCTCGGGCAACCAATGATATCAGAGCTGTCTCAGCTACCGTTGGATTCGGGATGCTCACCCTGGTGGATTCTACAATTTACCTCACTGTCGTACTATTCGCAATGGGTTTTCTTGTCAGCTGGAAGCTGACACTTGCAGCAGTCTTACCATTACCACTAATTGCAATAGCTATGATTTTTTATGGTAAAGCGATCCATGATCGTTACAGCTTAGCACAAGATGCGTTCGGAGATATGAATGATCAGGTTCTCGAGTCTGTCTCAGGTGTGCGGGTTATCCGTGCTTATGTACAAGAAAGACTTGATGAGAAACGATTCTCAGATATTACAGAAGATGTATACAACAAGAACATGGCCGTCGCCCGTGTCGATGCCTTCTTCGAACCGACGATTCGGTTCTGCGTAGGGCTCAGCTACATTATCGGTCTTACCTATGGGATTTATCTTGTGTTCCGCAATCAGATCACCCTAGGGGATCTTGTCTCCTTTAATATGTACCTCGGAATGATCGTTTGGCCGATGTTCGCTATTGGAGAGCTTATTAACATCATGCAACGTGGTGGCGCTTCTCTCGAACGTATTGATGAGACGCTAAACTCCAAAGCGGATGTTCAAAGTGCTGCCAATCCGGTTCAAGTTGCTAATCCTACCCGGATTGAACTTAACGATGTGACCTTCCGTTATCCCTCATCGACGATTGATAATCTAAGCAATGTCAGTCTGACCTTAAACCAAGGGCAAACTCTAGGTGTAGTCGGTCGTACAGGAAGCGGTAAATCAACGCTCCTCAAACAGCTGCTTCGTGAATATCCGACAGGTAATGGTGAAATTCTCATCTCTGGAGTTCCGATTCAACAGATTTCATTGGATCAGCTACACAGCTGGATGGGTTATGTTCCTCAAGAACAGATCCTGTTCTCCAAATCAGTACGTCAGAATATTCAATTTGGTCTAGACAACGCGGATGACGATACGATCATGAAAGCTATCACAGCTGCCGCCTTCCAAAATGACTTAGGAACATTATCCGATGGTTTAGATACGTTGGTTGGTGAACGTGGTGTATCCTTATCCGGTGGACAAAAACAACGTGTATCCTTATCCAGAGCCTTTATCGCAAATCCAGATGTACTGATTCTGGACGATGCCTTATCCGCTGTTGACGCTCGTACTGAAGCTCAGATCATTGAGAATATTCGCCAAGAACGTGCGGGAAAGACTACATTGATCTCTACGCACCGCCTCTCTGCTGTTCAACATGCTGACATGATCGTCGTACTTGATAACGGACATATCGTAGAACGTGGTACGCATCAAGAGCTGCTGGATATGAATGGCTGGTACCGCGAGCAGTATGACCGGCAGCAAGTAGAGAATAATTTATCGAATGATTAAAAGACATACTAGCTATGACTAAGCAAAACTTTTAGGAGGTGTCACCGTTGACAAAGAGTACAGGCAAACGCCTGCTTGAATACGCATTGACCGCAAAAAAAACCTTTATCGCAGCCCTTCTACTCCTCTCCATCGGGGTAGCGGCTGAACTGGCAGGTCCATTTATTGCCAAAAGCATGATTGACAATCATATGTTGGCCATCGAAAAGCCTTATTTTAGTACTACATCACCAAATGAGGCGGTTCAGTATAACAACGCTTATTACAAACGCGGAGACCGGTTTGAACCCGGGGAAGCTAAGGGTCAAGAAATTCGCATTCTTCAATCGGGACGAAGTTTCTACTTTATCAATGAAGCCGTAACACAGTCCGATGGTGAGAGAAAGTTCAGTAATGGTGAAATGCATATCACGCGCGGCCAGGATGAAGTCATCTATCCTGCGGTTAAACTTTCAGCGGATGAACTATTTGATTTTTACAAACCTGAGCTCCCTGGTATTTATCAGCTGGTCGGTTTGTACGCTATCTTCCTGGTCATCTCGATCTTTGCCGAATTCGGTAAAACCTATTGGCTGCAATCTTCGGCGAATCAGGTAATCCGAAAACTACGAACAGATGTGTATGCGCATATCCAGCGACTTCCGGTTTACTTTTTTGACAACTTGCCAGCAGGTAAGGTAGTGTCACGTGTAACTAATGATACCGAGGCGATTAAGGATCTATTTATTGCCGTTCTCTCTAATTTCAGTACTGGTATTATTAATATTACTGGTGTATACATCGCCTTGTTCCTGCTCGATGTTCGGCTAGGTCTGATCAGCTTGTTCATCATCCCGATTCTTATTCTTTGGATCGTGCTCTACCGCAAAATCGCTACAAAATACAATACGATCATCCGCTCACGTCTGAGTGAGATTAACGCTATCATTAATGAATCGATTCAAGGAATGTCCATTGTTCGTATATTCCGCCGTCAGAAGCAGCTTGGTGAAGAATTTGAGCATCTGAACGATGACTACTTGAAATATCAGAATAAAATGCTGAATCTGAATGCATTCACCTCCCACAACCTGGTGAACTCTCTACGCAGTCTCTCTTTTGTGATGGTGCTTTGGTATTTCGGACATGGCAGTATTACGGGTTCTACATTTGTATCTTTAGGTGTTCTATACGCCTTCGTCGATGTGCTTGGACGTTTGTTCCAACCGATTACAGGTATGGTGAATCAGCTTGCAAACCTCGACACTTCTATGGTGTCTGCGGGTCGTGTGTTTAATCTTATGGATGAGCCTGGGGAGAATGTTACCGATGGTTCCATGCCGCGCTATAAAGGAAAAGTGGAGTTTAAAAACGTATCTTTTGCTTATAAAAAAGACTTCGTCCTTCGCAATATTTCCTTTGAAGCACGTCCAGGCGAAACTGTTGCTCTAGTAGGTCACACCGGTTCCGGAAAAAGCTCGATCATCAACTTATTATTCCGTTTCTATGATCCACAGAAAGGTGAAATCACGATTGATGGCCAGAAGGTTACAGATATTCCGAAGCAATGGCTACGCAATCACATGGGGATTGTTCTTCAAGACCCTTACCTCTTCACTGGTACTATTGCTTCCAATGTCAGCCTGGGGGATGAACGAATCTCACGCGAACGGGTTGAACGGGCTTTACGGGAAGTCGGAGCAGATAAATTGCTGGCCCACCTTCCTCAAGGTTTTGATGAACCGGTTATTGAAAAAGGGAGCACCCTTTCTGCAGGTCAGCGGCAATTGATTTCGTTTGCCAGAGCGCTCTCCTTCGACCCAGCTATTCTGATTCTTGATGAAGCTACCTCCAATATCGACACGGAGACAGAAAGCGTCATTCAAGATGCATTAGAAGTCCTCAAAAAAGGACGTACCACATTCATCATCGCACACCGTCTTTCCACGATTCGCAGTGCAGATCAGATTCTTGTTCTGCATCATGGTGAGATTGTAGAGCGCGGTAGCCATGATGAGCTGATGGCACTCGGCGGTAGATACTTCCGGATGTACCAGCTACAAGTAGGTGCTGGTTCTAACAGCATAGACAATAACAATGGTGCACCCTCCCGACCTTCGTTAGGCAGCTTGCAACCATCGTTAGAGAAAATGTAATCGATCCCCTGAGTCACATCCAGTGATTCAGGGTTTTTCTATACTTGATATTAGAACATTTGTTCTGTAGAATGAAAAATAATACATATAGGTGAAGGAGGCATTTGATGCGTACATACACTATAACTAAGAAGCAAGCTCGACTTTTTCTCCTGGCTCACCAAAAGTTAACTAGGGGCGCTCTTCCTGCAGGTAAACTTAGTGTTTATGATTACGTTCGTCACGTAGGCTGTATCCAATATGATCCACTTAACATCGCAGGCCATAACCATGAGCTTGTCCTCCAAGCACGAGTTCCCGGTTTCACACCTGATCAAGCCCAAGAGCTACTGTATCAAGACCGACTTCTAATAGATGGCTGGGACAAGAACATGTCCATTTATTGTACAGAGGACTGGCCTTATTTTAAGCGCAGAAGAGAGGCATCAGCCACACACCATCGGGCCAATGAGCCAGTAATGGCTACAGTAGAACAGGTTCGTGAAGAGCTATTAAAGCGCGGTCCCCTCTCCTCTCTGGATCTAGATGGTAAGGATAAGGTGGATTGGGCTTGGGCTCCGGCTAGATTAACCCGGGCCGCTTTGGAAAGTATGTACTTTTGGGGGGAAGTAGTCGTTCATCATCGTGTTCATACCCGTCGGTATTACGATTTCACTGAACGCCTGCTTCCTCATAATCTTTTAAACACTGAAGACCCTAACCCCACTGATGAACAATTTCATGATTGGTATGTGCTGCGTAGAATAGGTAGCATCGGACTGCTATGGAATAAATCTGGCGATGGATGGCTTGGAATTTCTGGTCTAAAGAGCAAGGAACGTACTGAAGCGATTCAAAGACTGTTAATGGCGTACAGTCTCAGAGAAGTTCTAGTGGAGGGTATTAAGCTTCCACTCTACATCCGTAGCATGGACGCTCTAACTTTAGAAGCTGTAATACAGCAGGAGTCTGAAGATGCTGAGAGTCATTCAAGTTATTCGTTTGCGGCTGTCTTAGCTCCACTCGATAACTTGATATGGGATCGAGAGCTGATCCGACAATTATTTGGATTTCATTACCGCTGGGAAGTCTATAAACCAACCTTGGAACGGGAGTATGGTTATTATGTACTGCCTTTATTATATAATGATCGTTTTATTGCGAGATTTGAACCGGTGATGGATAAGAAGAACCAAACATTGAACATTATGAATTGGTGGTGGGAACCGGGTGAACACCTAACGCCAGAGATGCTTCCGGCATTAGGCGAAGCTCTGTCTGCACTGTCACGCTGCGTTAGAGCTTCTAAGATTCATTTTAGACCGGAGGTTGTAAAGGAGTGCGGATTAGAAGGGTTATTAGTGCAAAGTCTCCTCTTCTAACCCCAGTTTCGTGAACATTTCTGTACAATAGCCTTGTAATTTGATCTCTAGCCTTCTTGCTTTATTTTTGAAGCGTTTTAACTCCTCAATCATTTTCGCCCTTCCAGCGGGGGTGAACGTTTCTTGTATCCGTTCCTTGAAATAATCGTGAACGATATGGTTACGCTGCTTCCACACTTCTTCTAGCTGAGCGGTTTCTTGCTCTGAGAAAGGAAAGTGATGCTGGATTTCTTTGATGAGTTGACCGAGTGAATTGCTGAGTTTTCGCTGATACAAATCAGTCAGATCTGCTTCAGTGGGCGTCTTCCCTTGTGATAATTTGGTGAGCAATAACAAATTGGTCAACTGCTGTTCTAGAGCTTGACCATAATAAACTGCTAGTCCAAAATACGCAAATAACTCCTTGGATTGTTCACTCTCTGGTACTTGTGTATGCTTCATCTTTCCCCTCCACTTCTATTCGGCCTGCCAGAGCTATAATAAACTGATATCATCCAGGTGATGCGGAGAAGTTTATGTTCGCTTCATATCTACTGTTAATTCTCCAGTTCCCTACATATTTCCTCTTCTAGAAACGAAATTTAATCTAGCCTTGTGCTAAAAAGAAAACAGACCATGCTGTACATCCACAGCAATGGTCTGGTCATTTGCTTATTATATAGTTAGGTTGGGTATACATCCTTACGCGTATACTTCAACCGCATCGCTAATCAAACGGCACGCCTCAGCACATCTACGGCAGGCATCAATACATTCCTGACAATGTGTATGTATATGCTTGCTGCTTTCATCTGCACAGGCTTCACAAATTTCGGCACATAGACGGAGAATTCCGGCTACAAACGGACTTTGGCGAGTCATCGCTTGTACGGCATATGAACAAATATCCGCACATTCACGATCTAGCCGCATGCTTTCACGCAGAGAAGCAAGATCATATTCTTTTAGGCTTGAGACATAGCTATAATTACAGGCATTCATACTTTCTAAACAAGCGTCAATGCACTCCTGATATTGAATTCGGGTCATAGCCTTAAACCTCCTGTATTTTTATAGGGTATGCGATACTATTAACCTACAAGATTAGGAATGAACCATTACAACTTCTGACAAGGAGATCTGATTATAGACTTCTCTTAACTGTACTAGGACGAACGAAGGTACGTCCCTCCATCTCCAGTAACCTAGTGCGCAGTTCATTTGATGAGAAATGTTCGCCGATAAATACGGCAACGTCAGGCACTTCGCCTTGTGGTGTGATTTTCATAAAATCAGCTTCACGATAGGCATATTGGAAAAGAAACCGGCTGGAGGTGTCATTAAAGGTCACAATACCTTTAGCTCTATAAACATCACGCGGCAATTCTTTAACGAATTGTTCGAATTCTTCACTGTTTACTGGACGTTTAAAATAATGTGTGTACGCCATCACATGATCGTGGCTAGTATGTGTGCCACCAGTAGTGTATTCATCTTCATCATGCAAGAAGCTTTCGCGCGCGTCCTCAACCTCTTCCAGCTGTTTATCCGTAAGAACTCCACCTGCATCACGCAGCAGTTCCTCCGGTTCCACCTCACAACGCACAGTTGGCAGAATGGGTGCATAAGCGTTCCATTTCCTCAGTACAGCGTTAACCTCTTCCGCCTCTTCAGCGGTTATACGGTCAATTTTATTCAATAGCAAGACAGAAGCGCAGCGAATCTGCTCCTGCATCAAACGATAAGTTGCCCCCTGCTGTGCGCGATACAGTTCAAGAAGATGCGCGGCGTCAACGACGGTGATCAAGCTTTTCAGTTCTACTTTTTGATACAACGAAATCTCGGTTACGCCATCCACTATTTCCAGCGGATTTGCAGCGCCTGTTGCCTCGATCACTACGACATCCGGAGTCTCTTTCTTGATCAGTGTTGCGAGTTCTGTACTAAGATCACTTCGGATAGAACAGCATATGCATCCACCAAGTAGTTCTGCCATAGGGACAGTTTGCTCAACTAGCAATCCATCTAAATTCACTTCACCCAGCTCATTCATCACTACTGCAGGGCGTAAACCCTGATTTTTCCAATGATCTAGTAGGCGCTGCAGCAGCGTTGTTTTGCCGCTCCCCAGAAATCCTGACAATATATACACAGGTACGACCTGTTCCATGTTTCATCGCTCCCCAGCAAATTACAGTTATGTGTAGCGAGTGTACTACATGCGAGCGAAGCACGCAAGCGGCACCCCAAATTCCTGCTGAATTCTGTGAGTACAAGAAAGCTTGTCTTTACTTCTGCCATACCCTATCATGATAACATCTCTAATCTAGGAGTTGAGCCATTTGTCATCTGTTGAAGAACATCGGAAAGAAGCGCCTCAAACCGTTTCCTGCTATATCATTACTGTCTCGGACACCAGAACTATTGAAACAGATACCGGAGGAGCTTTGATTAAATCTATGCTCGAAGAAGACGGGTATGAAGTGATAGGCAGCACTATTACGAAAGACAATTATCAGGATATTCGTGAGCTATTGTATAAATGTGTTGACCACGCCGGAATAGAAGCTGTACTCCTGACAGGTGGAACAGGGATTTCTCCACGGGATACGACGTATGAAGCTGTTGACTCTTTGCTAGATAAAACATTACCTGGCTTCGGTGAGATTTTTCGGATGCTAAGCTTCACAGAGGACATCGGTTCGGCAGCTATTCTTAGTCGAGCCATTGCAGGTACCATGGGAAAGACCGCTATCTTTTCTATGCCCGGCTCTACTGGAGCCGTAAAACTGGCTATGGAACGGCTAATTATCCCGGAACTTCGCCATGTTATGCGTGAAATCTACAAGCGTTAAGCAAATACCCATTTTTAAATACAATAGACAAACAACCAAGCAGGCTTTTGTTCTGTGCGTATAATACGGTAAGTCCACACACAAAAGGAGCTGAAGGAAATGTCTGAATGTCCAAAATGCCCAGCCCAAACGGTTACTGACCCACCTAAGGTGGTCTATCAAGATCACTTCCACCCACAAGTAGTAAATGTGATTCATCCAATTGAAATCGTAAGACGTCACCACTGTGTACCTGTACCTCGCCATTGCTACACCTATTCTGTTAAAGATGTATTTGTGGATAACTCCATGATGCCTAGAGGCGGAAGATAACTCTACTTCACAACACTATTAAAAATCCCCTATAAATGAGAGACAGACTCGCGCTAAATGCATTGGGTCTTCTCTCGCTTTTTTCTGCAGAAAACAATTCAAATTCATACTCTAAACTAAATTCGATATTGAGGCTACGGTTTCCCAAAAAGAGGAAATCGATAGTTTAATGGATGAGTTATTCAAGGAATAGTAGTTATGCCCCGGGGAAAGTTTCCGGGGCGTTTTTTTATGTAGTTACCTGAACCACATCATCGATCTTAATCCAATCATAGTCATATTCTATTTGCAGTTTGATCCGCCGTAGTTGCCTGTCTATGGCGATCATAACACTCCCCGGTTCTTAATATCTTGAACTGGTTCAAATTGAGTGATTGTCGTCTGCTCCCGATACTGTTTCGAGTAAGCGAGCACTTGATTAATGTGGACTAATCATAGTGACGTAATCATCAAGATGATTTACGCCTTTTCTTATGCATTCCAGCTCTATAGGCCAGTATTTCTTCAAATGGTCCTTCTCTATCTCCCTGTTTTTGGACATAAAAAAAGCCTTGAAATGAAAAAAAGGCATAACCAAAAAATGGCTACACTTTTTCAACCTCAAGGCATATTCTATAAGTTGTCAATTAAGACAACAGCTCCTTCTCCAGCTGAACATAAGACAGCGGAGAAAATGAATGTGTTTCGTAATGAGGTAATTGTATCCTAATCATTGTAAAGGGGCAATAGCGTAAGCAGATTCTTTCAATCGCCTTCTATTGCCCCATACTTACATTCATTTTTAAGCTTTTTCTAAAAAAATTTGTTACTGTTTAAGGAAAGGGAAAGTAAAGGTTTAGATCGACCAAATAATAAAATACGGAAACCATAGATTATAGCCTGTCGATATTTTATTGAACAATAGTGTCCCATCCCTCACGAATAGAATGTGCTAAGCGCAAAGGTAGTGAAAAATAAAACTGGAAGGAAACAACAAGTTAGTTATGGTTGGAGATTCCGTCACGGTGCGAATGCGGCTGTAACGGCCGATAAGAGATTAAGGAACAAATAGAATCTTGTCAATGAAATAGGAGGCTTCTTGCCGAAGCAAAGGTTCTTTGGAGCGGAAATCGACTGAACCGTCAGAATTGGTTATTGTGACTGGATCCGTAACTCCGGCAGCAACAAGCTTGCTTACGGCCTTGATAGCCGATTCATCGGTTTTCCCTGCCAATCGGACCTCATCGCCAAGCGGCCATGGAAGAGGAATGCGCGTTAAGATGACGGCCATTTCTTCCCGAGTTATCGTGCGATCCGGTTCAAATCGGCCTCCGGTCTCCTCCCCCAACCAATGTTGCTCGACCGCTGCCTGTATCTCTTTGAAGGCAAAATGGTGTTCGATATCCGTATAACCGGATTTCGATTTGGAGGGCGGATAGCCGACAGCATGCAGCAGCATTGTGATGAATTCCGCACGGGTCATGGACGCCTTGGGGTCAAAGCTGCGCCCATCTCTTCCATTAATGATATCAAGCGAATGGAGCTTTTCTATAGACGGTTGGTAGGGGCTTTCTTTCGACACATCGGAAAACAACGCTTTTTCCAGTATTTTGGGCGAATAGGCTATCGGTGACTTGGAGGGTCTATACATATAAGTAATACCGCCATCCTTTTGTTCAAGAAATGCTATTTTCTTCCCGTGGTCATCCATAAACAACAAGGGATCTATCTTTTTCAAAGTAGTCTTGCCATTCCCCAATTTGTATCTGTCTTCCGCTACAAGTTGTCCGTTATTGTACGTAATTCTAGTCACAAATGACGGGGTATGCAGGTCTTTGTATAATCCGACATAACGCGCGGCTTGCTGTTCTGTCAGAGGTGATACCGATTCAGGCATCTCAGTGCTCTTCGGATAATAATGGTCCATAAAAGCAGCATACAAATCCGAGCGCAATTCGGAATCATTATTATAAATGACGAACATTCCCGTTTTACGCTCAGGCAGTAGCCATGTAAAAGAGGCATGTCCGGGGATGTTCCCACCTTTGCTGACGACATACTGACCATTCGACAGTTCATTGAAAATGCTTTCAAATCCATAGCTTGTAATAGGTATGGCCGGATGAGCGAAAACGGAAAACTTGGTCATTCGTTGAACACTTTGTTCACTTAACATTTGCCGATCTCCGGCCTTTCCTTTTTGTAGAAGCATGATCATGAATTTAGCCATATCGCTTCCGGTGGACAACATTCCGCCCTGAGGCATGTCCGTAGGATAAAGGCCATACTCCGGATATGGTGTGCCTTCCGGATCGTAAGCTGCAGCCATTCGGGCTTTAAGCTCTGGGGTTACAAGATCATGGGAAGAATTCATGTCGAGTGGTTGAAAGATGTTTTTATCCATGTATTCATGAAAAGGGAGCCCGGTAACTTGTTCCACGGCATATCCCGCCAAAGCAAAAGCATAATCGTCATACTGGTAGGCTTCCCCCGGCGTCCGGACGATGGTTGGCATTCGATCCATTAAGAAATCTCGAAGAGAATTCTCTTGATTGAGAAGATCGGGCGAGGCGTCATCGTCTTTTTCATATGGGAAATCGAACCCAGTCATGTGGGTCAGCATATTTTCCAAAGTTAGCAGTTTACCTGTCGAATTTGGTATTGTGATACCTCCGAGATATGATTGGATGTCCTGATCCAGCTTGATCTTCCCTTGGTCTACAAGCTGCAGCACAGCCGCAGCTGTAAGCGTCTTAGAAATGGAACCGATGCGAAAAACGGTATTAGAATCAACTGGGGTTTTGCTTTCTTTGTTTGCATACCCGTATCCTTTGGATAAAACCACTTGTCCGTCATGAACGACGACGAACATGGCACCCGGAACATTGAACTTCTTCAGGCTCTTCCCAAAGTAATTGTCCGCGAAGGCCTCCACTTCTTTGGGGTCAACCAGACCGCTTGGAGCAGCAGGAACAGCTGCAGTCTGAATCGCTGTGATTGTTTGTCTCTTAAGAGGGAGCTGTTCCGCACTGACACTATACCCTCCGACCAAAGCAATTAAGTAAGTCACAGCTAGAGACGTGCTTAGCGTTACAGCGAGCACTTTTGAAACTCTTTTTTTACGCATTAGAAAATCCTCCGTCAATGAAATTAGTATAGGCTGAAAGTACCCTCTCAGTGTAATATGATGAATTATTTCCCCACACAGTCTTCCGACTAGTTCATCACCTAGCCTAAGGTCATGCAAAAAAAGGTCAGACCTCAGCAGCTAACTCCGATGGCTACGGTGTGCCTTTCGATTGTTTCGATTGCGATTGACGATATATGCCTACAAAAAAATAGGCCAGCCAGAAATCGGGGTACGGTTGGTCTATGAATGACCGTCGCGTCCCGGTTCATTATATTAATTTCTTTTTCTGACTAATTGCCTGAATATATTTAATAGTAAGCTTCCATAAGATTTTCCCAAACCAAAACATTAACACTCCAATCACAATAGAAATTGGCAAGGAATGCATTGGGCTTGGTGTAAATGCTCCCATTTCGATTGTTATTCCCCCAATATCAAATCCCATATGTTGTCCGACAAATTTAAGAATTCCGCCTATCGGCGTAATAACTCCACCAATTATTAAAGCAATGGAAAGAGTACTGATGAACGGCAAGAGTAAGATACCACTAACACCTACAAAACTATTACAAAGAGCAAATATTGCACCAAATTTACGCCAACTAAATTTACTGTTCATTGAAATGGCTTTACCTAAGTATACTTTCGCTAATTCTTTTGGGTTTCCTAACCGTTCGATGATTTGCTCAGTAGATACACCATTATTATGCAATTCAAGTATTACACTTTTGATTTCTTTTAAAATGTCAATACGCTCGGAATCGGTCATCGATTTCAAATGATTTTCAATTTTCATTAGATAATCATTCATAATTTCATCCATAATTTAACTCTCCTTTAATTACTGATATAGCTGTTAATAAATTATCATAATCTTCAAATAAGGGACCAAGCCCCTTGTATTGCGTAGAATTTATCCGTATTTTCCATTTTTTCCTACTTGCTAAATTCAGCAAGTAAAATACTTTTAAACGGATTAGGACTGTTATCTCTACCCAAACTGTTCAAACTGACGACCAACGTATGATTGCCTCCAAGTGTACCTCCAGCAATCGTAGAAAACCCTAGAATGCCACCTGTGTGTCCCCATATCGAGACACCGTTTGGAAGCTTAGTTTCAAAGATTCCAAGACCATATCCATCGATTCCTGCTCTTCCTGTAGGAACTGTAGTAAGCATTTGTTTTAGTTGCTGTTTCTTGAGTAATTTGCCACCGAGCAAGGAAGAGAAGAATTTATTTAAGTTATCAGCAGTAGAAATCATATCTCCAGCCGAGCTACCTGCACTTGGATTATAATAAGTAACGTCTTTAATCTCACTTGCTTCGTCTGGTTGGGAATATCCCCGAGCATGCTTGGTGCCTGGAATAACGCTTGAATTGCCAGGTAGGAATGTATCCGACAATTCAAGGGGTTCAATAATCCGATTCTCAATCTCTTCCGCATAGCTGTTTCCGGTTAATTTCTCAATAAGAATACCCAGTAATACGTATCCTGTGTTTGAATAAGACCATCCCTTTCCTGGGACAAAATCTGGGGGCAGAGAAATCCCCATCTTAACTATTTCTTCAGCCGTATACGATTTTTTCGTATCCATAAAATCTGCGCCTTTGAATCTTGAGTATTCAGCGATACCACTTGTATGGTTCAATATCTGCCGGATGGTAATTTGTTTACCATTATATCCGTTTCCTTGAATGAAACCAGGCAGCCATTTTTCGATGGAGTCGTCTAGATTCAAGCGGTTCTCTCCAGCTAATTGAAGTACAACCGTTGCGGTGAACGTCTTCGTCACGCTGCCAATGCGAAATCGAAAATCTGTTTCCATTGGTTTCTTGGTGCTCAGATTCGCTACCCCAGCGGCATAACCCCACGTTTTTCCACCCTCAGAAGTTTTAGCAAGTATCCCTGGGAATCCAAGTTGCAAAGTATCCCGCATTGCTTGCTTGACGGAATTATGATCTCGTTGAGTGGTTGTTTGTAACGATCTAGATACATTTTGAGTGGGTTCTGCTTTTACAAATGAGCTTGGCGATGTGTATAGCAGGGAACTTCCAGTTATTAAAAGGGCCAGACTTGCAAATGTAATTTGACTACGCATTTTCATAAGGCATTCCTCTTCTCAATTAATATTGTAAGTTTGAAATCATCTTCCTAATTGTTGTTTTACAAAGTTGAGTCGTCTACTTATTCATCAAATTAATTTTAAATATATCACCCTCATTACCACCAAAAACGATCATCCCACCTACAGGTAGAACTACCGAATGAGTGCTCGTTGCCTTTGAAAAGTTCACAACCATTCCATCTGCGTCATAAACGGCAAATTCTCCACTTACTGGAGTATCAACGTTCATGACTCGATTGGCTGATTGATCATCAATTTTATACCATACAGCCTGACCACCCGATGGTATGGTGCAAAACGAGTCGTTCCCTTCATAAATGGGTTGAATAGCATCTTCACTTATATAGGATTGTCCGTCGATCTTTAAATACTCTTTATGGTTCTCATTATAGAAATTCAAATCGAAAGCATCTCTTCCGTTCAAAGTAGGAATCTCAATTACATTTACTGCTTTATTCTCGTCAACAATTTTAGTGCCGGATGCGTATCCATGGTTGATATCAACGGATATATTTTTGGCCAAAAGCGATTTGCTCAAATACAACATTGAAGTTATCTTTTCATCCAAAGAGTAGTAGTTTTTTTCATTTCTATGTTCCCATATCGTTTTAGTTGACTGATTTAGAGGATTGGAATCTAATTTTTGATATTCGTAGGTTACCGCAACTGTTTGACCTAATCCTGGAGTATCCGTATAAGCGTTAAGTTTTAAATAGGTTGTTCCATTCTTCTGGTGGTCAAAGCTTATGGTTGCATTCCCATCGTTGTTTTTAAATTGTCCATTGCCCGTATATACATATTTTTGAGGCGGTATCGATCCAAATCCTAGATCGGGTAAATCAATCTCTCCGTTCTTTATCTCCAGATTTACCGTTTTACCTACGGTACCGTATAATCCAGAGTAAGCAAGTAAATCGGATGGCATGTCCACTTTCAATGGAGGTTCAAATGTTTTTTTAGGTAGGATTTCTTTAATGATGCCTTTGGCGCTTATATATTCTAATAAAATATTAGATGCAAATATACTATTGTAAATACCACTACCTCCCGATGAAAGTACAGCTATAGAAATGTCATGTTCGGGTAGGGTAGTCAAAGCAGCATGATACATATACGTATCTCCACCTTTGAATAATGCGGTTATTCCGTAATCACTAAATGGTGCTAAACGGACGGCATCCCAACCCAGGCCATAATTAATGGTGTTTGTCTCTTCAGAAACCCACACACCCTTTCTATACTCATGACTTTGCATAGCCATTGCTGACTTCTCAGATAAAATATCCGTTCGATTCCCGATTAATACTTCAGCAAACTTACTTACTTCTTCGGCCGTGGAGTAGATGCCTCCTGTCCCAATGAGATTGGCATTCTCGGTGGGTAAAGCTTGATCGATCCCGGGAAAATAAGTTTTTGTGAGTCTGTCTCTATCAAACGAATCACGTGGTGTTTGGGTAGAGGTTAATTGAAGAGGCTTGCTAATATGGGTTTCAAGAAATTCGCTGTAACTTAAACCGCTCACTCTTTCAACCAAGATTTCAAGCAGTTGAAAACCATCATTACAATATACCGAAAATTCGCCGGGGTTTGACTTTAAGTTATCTGATTGTAATTTGACCAATAATTCATCATGATTTTTCGTGTCATTATCATCAAACAAAAAACTATTCCCATAGTGACTACCGTAAATTCCTGAAGAATGATTCATCAACATGCGTGGCGTAATCTCTTTATATCGTTCATCTGCCATTTTAAAGTCCTTAATGTACGTGGTTAGTGGTTGATCAATATCAACTTGATTAGAATCAGCTAGCATCATCGTTGCAGCAGACACATACGTTTTACTTACTGAGCCTATTCCAAACATCGTCTCTTTGGTTATCGGACTCTTGGTCGCTTTATCGTAGACACCAGCACTATCCGATAAAACAATGGATCCATGATCCAAAATTGCATACTGTAATCCACTTGCACCATAATCGGACACGATCTTCGAAGCCAGCTTCTGTGCCTTTTCTTTTACAGTATCATTATTCGTTAGAGCAAAAGCAGGGGTGACTGGTATTGCAAAAAGTATTGCAGTCATAACTACGGAAACCATCTTCTTCATTATTAATCCCTCCTCGTATTCCATCTAGATGTGACTTACTGAAATCATCATACAAGGAAGAACGCTGTTAGAATGAAAATGGCCCTGAAACGCAAAAAATAATCCCTAAACAACAGGTTGTCTAAGGATTATTGGTATATAATGGAATTAGTGCCATATTATTAAATATTTTATGTTTTGTTTCAATGGTCATATGACCACCGTACTTGTCGCAGATTCTAGCTATGTTCGTTAATCCAATACCATGAAATTCCGGGTTTGATTTTTGGCTGTTTAAGTGGGCAACTTCATTCTCCATATGATTCATGATGTGAATGAGAAGGGTAGACTCGGTAGAATGTATTTTTATAAGAATGTACCTATCTTCTGCGATCTTCAACTTTTTAGAAGCCTCTATTGCGTTATCTAGCATATTTCCAATGACAACACATAAGTCATAACGGTCAATATGGACTTTTTGTGAACATAAGCTAAGCTTTGTATCTATTCTTATGCCATTGGCTTGTCCAATATTAAGTGTATTTGTGACAAGGGCATCTATAACTAGATTCCCTGTGTTTACCCGTTGATAAGCCCCTTCAACTTTATTTAATGTAGTCTTAATATGTTCCCTTGCTGCTGCTAGCTCATTTCGCTCAATACACTCTTCAATATACAAAAACTGTTGATTCGTATCATGAATGATTCTTTTAATGGATTTAAAGCTGTGAACGACTTTTTCGTAATTCGCATCCTGATGGTCCATCTGCTGTTGCAGCTGAGCATTCTCATGCATGAATTGAAATTTATCAATGATATTATCAAAAACATAGAAAATCATAACGTTTAAGAATAGTAATACAATGACGGATATGAAAGAATAGGCGTCCTTATAAGTTAGAATATTCAGTTGGTTTATACTTACGATAGGAATAACCGAAAAAAATATGTAGTAACGATAATGCAAAGAGTAACTTCTACGTTTTGCAAGTAGGCGTATGATCTGAATGATAGCAAACATGATCATGCAACTGAGTAAAATAGCTTTTGTGTAAGCTATTTGATCATATTCATTTACAGGGTCAAAGCTAAACTCAATTGAATATAGGGTATAAAAAATATAAAGGGATATAAAATTAACGAGAGATATTAAAACACCGTAAAACATAGAAAAAATGATCTTGTCTTTAATTTTTACTTGATAAGATTGTGCAAAACTAAATATCATGAGCAAAGGTAGAATCAAAGATAAAATAGGAGAGATAGGAATAACCAGATACAGGTAATCAAGCAACCCAAACATAATGAAATAAATGAATCGGTTATGTTTTTTAGCTGATTTATCAAACACCGAGTTGAAGAAAAAATTAATTTGAACACCCATCACAAGGACAATGCTAAAGACAATAAGAAAATTATTTTGAATCATATCAATCGACCTTCATAATCATAAATTTGGTGTAAGTATCTTTAACCTCATTAATTTTAGAACGACCTATAGGTAATTCCAACCCATTGGACATTAGAACAACTCCGCTAGAAAATTTCTTCACATGAAGCAGATTAATAATAATAGAACGATGGATTTGCAAGAAGTTACAGTCTTTTAAGGCCAAAGCATAATCTGAAATGATGCCTTTGCTTTCATAGGTTTGATTAGTGGTCGTAAAATGTAGTTTGCTTTTTATAGTTAAGCTTTTGGCAGCTTGAATACTAATGAGGTCATCATATTTTAAAATGATTTCTTCATAGGTTGACTTGATAACCATAAACTTTTTATCAAGTGCTTGAAAGTATTGGCATATCTTGATTATTTTCTCCTCCAAGATCGAAGGAGCAATGGGTTTTATCAAATACTGAAATGTCATGACATCAAAACTTTCCACCATATATTCAGGATAGCTTGTCAGAAAAATAATTTGTTCATCTAGGTTATTTAACTCTCTTATTTTTCGGGCTGTTTGAATCCCGTTTATCCCCCCCATTTCAATATCCAAAATTAAAATATGGAATGGAGTTTCATAGCGCTCATAATGGGATACCAATTGCTCTCCCGAGCCGAATAATTCAATTTCAAAATCTATATTAGTCTTTATCGACAAAGTAATCAGGATACTTTTGACAAGCTCTCTTTGTTTTTCCTCATCATCGCAAATAGCCACTCTATACAAAAATGATACACCTCTCATTTTCTATACCTTTATTCTAAAACTCCATATAAACATGATACAACCTTTTGACTTTGTATAGATAGCTTTTGGATGAAATGCAAATTAAAATCCCTCAACACCACATGAACGAATATTTCTTTGACTGCATCTTACCAATTTTCAGAGGTGTTATGAATGTCTTTTTTATAACATCCATATGGAGTTAAGCGAGGAAATATCTGGGAAATGGAAGAGACAGATGACGCTCAGTAAACGAGGACGACCACGCCTGCGGCACTTCCTCTACCTAACCACGATGTGCATGTCAAGAATAACAAAGAATTCAAGGCTCTACATCTACTTAATGTCCAGTTTAAAAAAGCTTGAAAAAATGAAATCCATCATGAAGTTATGTGGAAAGCTGGCTCGACTTTTAGTAGGTCTGGCACGCAGTGAAGAAGCATACACCACAAAGAAAGTCTTTGCATTGGCAGCTTAAAAACTATGCATTACTAACGCAAGTTGGCGTATTCGCAGGATGACAAAGAAAGCACAGAGTATCGGGATACGTTACGCAAAAGGGATGAAATCCTGCGAATACACGAGCTTGCGTGAGGAAGTTAAATCATATCGAGGGAGTTTAGTTAAGCTATCATAGATGGCCTGAAAGATATTCAATTATTTTTTTAATAGCATAAGTTTGTTCCATGCTTTTTGCGATATCTAGAGCAGTTTGGCCTTTTTTATTTCTAGCTAATAGGTCAGCACCATTTACAATCAACATAGTTATCATTTCAAGGTTGGAATTTTCTACCGCAAACATTAAAGCAGTCTCTTCTTCATTTGTCTTATGATTGACGTCACATTTGTAACCTATTAGTAATCTAGCTGTTAAAAGCAGGTCTCTGAACATCAGAAGGCTTGCTTTTTTCCTAGTATATGGATCTATTAAATGTAAACACAGCACTGGGGGGCTCAAAGATACTGAGGGTCGACTAAATCGCTCACTGTAAATGACGAAATGTCGAATAAACCTGCAAAACTACATCTTTAAATGATACGTGGCGGACTAAAGTATAGATTCCTGCAAATTCACAGTAATTATTGCTTAAGAATAAGTCTTCGTGTCATAAGTACGGATATTCCTGTATATTCGCAGGTTTCGACCTAATAAAAGAAGAAATCTGCGCAAAAAGATGCACATTTGCAGTTTTCTTTTGTCTAGCGAAAGGTTTGTATGAATATGAGAAATAAATTCCATTCTAGGTTGTGAGTCGGTGCTCACGATTTATCTTTGTTAAACTCAGAATCAGGGTAGCATCGGAGTCCATGTTTTAAGGCGGTCAAACTCATAGATCGTTCGGAGATGATAGGGTTCTTTTTCATACACTCTTTCAAAAACACCCATGTACCCAACATCATTAAATACAACATATTCAAGAGTAACCAATGGATCGGGACGATTAATTTGCCAATAATAATGTAATTCTAACGGCGCCTTGTACCATAACCAATCTAAATCTTGAAGAGCTACATTTCTGTGTTGGAGAACCCATATACTGAAGGCTACATGAGGATCGTCTACAGGTATTTCTGAGTTTGGATTTTTATCTTTTAAATGAATTGCTGCCTTCTGGAGTACATTGTTAATATCTGATTCAATTTTATAATTAGAAACGGCTTTAACCTGATTAAATTGCTCCGTATATTTGTTACTCTCCGAAAGCGCTTTGATTTGTTGAAAGCTAATCTTAGGGGTATAGAAAATGACGAAGACGGTAATCAACCCATACATTAGCGCCTTTGCGTAAAGAAACTTTTTCTTTTTATTCATATAAATCAAGCCCATGATAAAACCCACAGGAATCAGTAACCCAAATAAATCGACATACAATTCACAAAGTAAAAAAGCTGCAATTATGATCACCCAGTCTTTTAACTTTAATATCTTTCGCTGATCCAAATAAGATAACAGTAATGAAACAAAAAAACAGATCCATAAAATCCAGCTCAATAGAATCAGTCCTCCCTTCTTTCATTATATACAAAACACCCGACAGACGAATCTGCCGGGTGTTTTATCATTATATTTTACAAATCAGGATGTTCATGTTTCGCTTTCAGACGACTCCAGCGACGCTCAACCTCTGCCTCGAAGCTGCGTAAAGCCGGCTCATTCTCAGGCTTCAGTAAATGACGGGTTTTGCCCATTGTCTTCAACCAAGCGGAGAGCTCAACGCGTTTGCCCTTATCCTCTGGATTGTACGTAATATTCGTAGAACCGTGCTCCACTTCATATAGAGGGAAGAAGCAAGATTCAACAGCCAGCGAAACGATGTTGGTACCCTCTTTATCCTCAGACATCCAGTTCAGTGGGCATGCGATCAGGATTTTACCATACACAAGTCCTTCGTTCTGGGCGTACCATTGTGCTTTTGCCGCTTTCTTCACAAGATCCTGCGGGTAAGCTTCGGAACCTGTGAAGACATATGGAATGTTAGTAGCTGCCATGATTTGCGCAGTATCCTTATGCTGTGTAACTTTACCTTGCTGATTCTTACCAATGCTGGATGTAGATGTACGGTGACCCAGTGGTGTGGAATAGGACTGCTGAGCACCTGTGTTCATGTAACCTTCGTTATCGTACTCTACGATAATCATTTTGTGACCGCGTAGTGCAGCCCCAATCGCAGGTCCCATTCCGATGTCCATACCGCCATCACCAGTTACCATTACAAATGTGAAGTCGTCTTGAAGCCCAAGTCCGTCCAATTCACCACGGCGTTTGCGTTCCCAGAACATTTCTACGACACCGGATAAGGTAGCTGCACCATTTTGGAACAGGTTATGAATAAAAGTAGATTTATGAGAAGAATATGGATAGCCCGTAGTTGTTACCATCGCACAACCCGTGTGATAAAGCGCTACGATATCCCCTTCGATGCCTTTGAAGAACGTCTCCAGTCCTGAGAAAATTCCACAACCTGGACAAGCGCCATGACCTGGTGCAAGCCGTTTAGGTTTCTTCGTCAAGCTGCGCAGTGGGGGTATCCGCACACTTAATTTCCCTGTTGCTTCATCCTGTTTAACCGTAATTAATCCTGTCTTCAGCGAATCAAAGTCCATCGGCTTCAATAGACGCTGTGGCGCTTTGTCCGGTGCACCTGGATTGTGACCATAGTAGTCAAATGGAACTTCAATACGGTCTGCAGCAACGGCATCCAATGCTAATTGGAAGAATGCATGACCATCTTCTGCGTAGAAGTCCTTACCGCCCAACCCGTAAATACGGCTAATTACCTTTGTAGTAGTGTTACCATAGGTGAACAAGGCTGCCTTGATCTCATTTACCATATTACCGCCGTGACCACCAACCGAATCCGCACGGTCGCCTACGGTGATTGCCTTAACATTTTTCAGCGCTTCAGCCATTTGCTTCTGCGGGAAAGGACGAATCATATTCGGCGAAATTGCACCTGCTTTGATCCCTTGCAAACGAAGCTGATCCACAACATCTTTAATGATCTCTGACGCAGAGTTCATCAAGAATACGGCTACTTCCGCATCTTCCATCCGATACTCTTCGATCATTGGATAGTGGCGTCCAGTCAATTCAGCGAATTCCTTAGCAATTTCTTCGAAGACTTCACCCGCATTATACATCGCTACCGACTGCTGATAACGGTTGTTGATATAATCAGGTTCGTTCATGTAAGGACCTACGGTAACTGGATTATTGCGGTCTAGTGTATCTGTGAAGCCTACCGGTGGTTGTGGGCCAACGAATTTATGAACATCCTCACGGTGAGTAAATGCCTGTACGCGACGTTTCTGGTGAGAAGTAAAATACCCATCTGATGCTACCATTACTGGAAGACGCACTTTGGCGTGCTCAGCAAGCTTAAGTGCCATCAGATTCATATCATAAACGGATTGTGGATCACGGCACATCAGAATCGGCCAGCCCGTATTTAGCGCAAAATACAAATCAGAATGGTCACCATGAATATTAAGCGGACCGGAAATCGAGCGGCAGATCAAATTCATTACCATAGGCATCCGTGTACCAGCTTGTACCGGCAATTGCTCTAGCATGAACATATAACCCTGGGCACTTGTAGCATTAAATACACGTCCACCAGCCGTCGAAGCCCCATAACAGATTCCTGCAGAACTGTGTTCGCCATCTGATGGAATAAGCATAATATCATGCTGACCGTTCGCTTTCATGGTATCAAGAAATTGAGCTACTTCTGTCGATGGGGAGATCGGAAAATAACCCATGACATGATAATTTATTTGATGGGCAGCATAAGCCGCCATTTCATTGCCGGATTCATATAGGAATTTCTGCTCTACCTTCGTAGAGCTTACTTCTTTTTCGTAATCAATAGCCACGTGTGTTCCACCTTTCCTCCATTAATTAAGCCTCAGTAACAAGATCAAAGATATGCCGGACCGTATGGCTCTCAGCGTAGCCATCTTCCTCGCGTTCGCCAGACAAAGCCGTTGTAGGACAAGCTTCTACGCATTTTAAACAGCCTTTGCAGTATTGATAATCAATGCCTTGAAGGAACATTTGCGGACGTCCCTTCTTATCAGGCTGCTCATCCCAAACAAAACATAAATCAGGACATACCGTATCGCACTGCGCACAATGAATACAATCCTCTAATTTAAAATGAGGCAATAAACCGGATCTTGAAATGCTAAGATTCTTTAAAAAGCTGCTGCCAGGATTCGTAATGGTACCACCAATAGGCTGAGTTTCATAACCTAAGGCCGAAATATCGGACCGAACGAACTCAGGCATAATCGCACCTTCAGGCAAAGGGAAATGCATGAAAGTAACTTCATTAAATCCACGTTCGAAAGTAGTTAGTGCGGATTGAACAGCCTGCGGATATTTTTTGCCAAGTGATTTCTCGATAACACCCTTCATAATTTCAGGATCCAAGAAATCACACATCCGGAACAACGCACCTAACATTGCCATGTTTACGCGGTTCTTCTCATCTAATGCGATCGATGTAGCATCAACGACAGCTATAGTTCCTGCCATCATGTTCAGGGAGGACTTCAATTCCTCTGGCGACTTAGCCGAGTTTACTAGCACCGTGCTATGATCATAAATTCCGCTAGTCACGTTGACGGTCTTTGCCAACGCTTCATGGAATATGCCTACGACGTGAGGTCGTTCTACCGGTGAAGTGTCACGAATATGTGTGTTCAAATCACAAAAACGGATATGTGCCTTTACCGCTGATCCCTTTTTCTCAGAACCATAGGATGAAAAGCTCACTCCATTCATTCCAGCACCGACAACGCCTGCTTCGGCAAGCATTTTACCAGCTAAGTTCGCGCCTAGCCCTCCAATTGATTCCAGACGAATCTCAAAAAATCCGAGTTCGTTCACTTTTGGTAACTGTACCACCGACATAGCCCCTTTCAGAATGTCATCAGTATAATATCCTTTTGACTTTTTCAACGATTGTATCTTGATTTTGGAAGTCGCGAAGTGACAAATCTTGCATTTTCCATGTGTTACCTAAGCTTATTTAGCTACTTTTATTTAGCAATAAAATTAAAAATTAAGATGTTAAATTCATCACATTCTGCATGATAAATATCACACTCCAGTGAAAAGTCACGCCTCTTCATAAAAATGTGTGTTATTTTTACTTTTCAACTAGTCCGTTTCAGGATAAACTGATGCTTGGTGTAATTTTTCGAAGACAGCTTAGGAGGCATTAATTGTGAAGTCAAACGAAGCATCATTACAGAAGAAATTGCTTCCTCGGCATATCAGCTTTATGGCGATGGGCGGAGTAATCGGTACGGGGATTTTTAAAGGAAGTTCTGAGACCATAAGCATTGCCGGACCTGCGGTTATTCTTACTTATGTATTAGCAGGCCTGCTACTCTTAGTGGTCATGGGGGCAATAGCCGAAATGGCTACGGTGTACCCGAATAGGAATATGAAGGACTTCATACGTGAGGCTTTTGGAGAACGACTCTCCTTTATCGTGGGGTGGTTATATTGCTTCATGTGGTTGACCGTTTGTGTGATTGAAGTGCTGGCAGCAGGCAGCTTCTTGCAATACTGGTTACCGGATGTTCCTTTATGGCTGCTCAGTCTTGCAAGTGGCGCTTTAATTATCGGCATCAACATGATGAGTGTAGGTGGTTATGGAGAAACGGAGTTTTGGTTAGCCGGGATCAAAATCGCAATGATCATCATCTTCATTATCTTAGGAAGCTCATTAATTTTTGGACTGTTGCCTATGTCTGAGGCTACGCCTTACTTACACAACTTTACAGACTATGGTGGATTTCTCCCGAGAGGCTGGGCTCCCATTTTCTCTGCCCTTCTTGTCGTCATGTTCTCCTACGGTGGGTCAGAGTTGATTGGGCTAACCTTGACGGAGACACAGGATGCAGAGAAGGTCTTACCTAAGGTTGTCAAAAGCTTCATTCTGCGCGTTATTCTGTTCTATACCTTGCCGATCCTAATCATCTGCGGATTAATACCCTGGAATCAACTGAATGAGCATACAAGCCCGTTTGTTCAGGTATTAGCCGCAACAGGACTTAAGGGTGCCGATCACATCATGAACTTTATTCTGATTACAGCGGTGCTCTCTGCTGCCAATTCTGGTATTTATGGCGCCACTCGGATGCTGCACTCTATGGCGTCACAGGGCGAAGCACCACGCAGCTTGGCAAAAACCTCTGCAAAAGGTGTACCCATCAACAGTCTGAAGCTCTGTGCCGTTGTTCTTGTTATTGGTTCCTTGTTAGCGTACTTCGCCCAGGATGGATTGTTCCGTTTGCTAATGGCGGTTCCAGGCTTTGTGGTTATTCTCGTATGGATCAGCATTTGTATGTCACAACTTAAACTGAGAAAATCTTATCCGAAAGAACCAACCTTTAAGGTATGGGGATTCCCTTATATAACCGTTGTTACACTTGTTTGTTTAACTGTTATCGCGGTTTCTTTTCTCTTCGATGTTCAGAACCGTATCAGTATAGGAACATGCCTAGCAGTTCTGTTGATGCTTACGATTTGGTCCTTCGTGAAATTTAAGAAGAAAAACTGAAGTATTTAGCTTGGACCGATCTATCAAAAAGAGGTGTATCCCTTGTTCTTCACACTAGCGAAGAGAGGGACACGCCTCTTTTTAATTATTGCCACTCTAAACCGAATGTCTTTATCGTGGAAGATTAATTACCATAGCGGGACGGACGCCGTCACGGGCTACACTGACATTCGCATAGCTGCGAATACTGTAACTCGGTCCGACAAAAAACGCACGCGAAGGTTTGTTTCCCTGTGTTCGCAGCCACCACCAAGAGCAGCCAACTTCTTCGCCGTCTTTAATTATATAGTTATCTTTATCCGTTTTATCGTAAACGTATAGGCTGCATCCATCGTGCTTTTTCATTTTAGCAAATTCCGTGCCAACCGCACGCCGTAGTTCTTTTCCGTGTATCTCTGAGAATGCCTTTATCTCATCAACGCTAAGCAAAAAAACGTTATCCTCTGTATCTGGGGTACCCTCTCCGTTATCTGAGCAACGGGTCGTTTTTATTAATACCTTCTCGGCAGCATTGAATGCGCTGTTATAGAATTCATCGTTCAGCCACTCACGCAAATCACAGTCGTGCCACGTAATATCCACGCAATCACGCCATTTAATATCTGCGCTCTTGCCGTGATACCTCTTGCATTCCAAAATGTCCTCGCTCAAAACGAACAGTTCGCTACCTGAGTTATGGAGAACACGCCATTCAATCGGCAGCTCTTTATCATCCGTCGATTGTGAATACGTGCCGAAAGTAATGATTTCGCCTGGCTTAACGTTCCTGTTCAGCGCTAAAGCAAGCTTCCCCTCTTCCATTAAGTTCTCCTCCTTATTTACAAGCCTCTGTAAAAACAAAAAAACGCGGGTATATCACTCTCCCGCGTTAACACTGTTGACAGAATTAATCCTGCAAAATCTATTCAATATCCGGTCGTATATGCTCAGCGATTAACTGCTGCTTGCTAGTCCAGACCTTTTCACTCAAATTCACCCGATATACTTCGGGATTCAGCTTACGTTGATACTCCGGCCAGAATAGGTCCTTTTGCTCCCGATGATAACGGCGAACCTCATTCAAATCCGGCAAAGTATACACTTGGAATCCGTTAACGTATATCGGTTCTAGCATAGGCAATGCCTCGTAACGCTCTACATACTTATGCATGTATGGATGGAGCGGATTAAACAGCTTCAACCGCGCACCGTTACGTGGAGCTTCCTCTTCTGGAAAGCAGATATAATCCGCAAGCGCTTTGCCATTTTTACCGATAATCCGAAATACGTCCTTCTTTCCAGGCGTGGATACTTTTTCAGGATTGGAAGAAATTTTGATCGTCGGGATCATTTCTCCAGTAGCGGACTCAATTTCCACCAGCTTGTAGACGCCACCCAGCGAGGGTTGGTCAGAGGCAGTGATCAGTTGTGTGCCCACACCCCAAGTATCAATCGCTGCGCCTTGCAGCTTTAGATCCATGATCGTGTTCTCATCCAAATCGTTGGAAGCGACTATCTTCACATAATCCAGGCCAGCATCATCCAACATCTTACGCGCTTGACGGGATAGATAAGCCAAGTCACCGCTATCCAAACGGATACCGACCATCTTTTTACCTTGTGCCTCAAGCTTCTTAGCTGTATTGATTGCATTAGGCACCCCACTACGGAGTGTATCAAAGGTGTCTACCAATAGCGTAACTTCGTCCGGCATCACCTTAGCATAGGCATCAAAAGCCTCCTGCTCGCTGCCAAAGCTCTGAACCCAGGAATGTGCATGTGTTCCCTTAGTCGGAATACTAAACATTTTGCCTGCCAGCATGTTTGAAGTAGCATCAAAGCCGCCAATATAGGCTGCTCTAGCCCCCCACACCGCTGCATCGGCTTCTTGCGCACGCCGGGTACCAAACTCCAGCAAGATGTCATTCGGAGCCACCTGCTTAATTCGTGAAGCCTTAGTAGCGATCAACGTCTGGTAGTTCATGAAGTTCAGAATGGCTGTCTCCACCAGCTGAGCCTCCATAATTGTCCCTTCCACACGGATTAATGGCTCATCTGGAAAAATCAAAGCGCCTTCTTTCATCGAATGAACGGTTCCCTGAAAATGAAACTGCAACAGTTCCTCCAAAAAAGCGGGAGCATAGTTTTCTTCTTGCTCAGACAAATAACGGATATCATCTTCGGTAAACCGCAAGCCGCCGATATAACCAACAATACGCTCTAACCCTGCGAACACAGCATAGCCGTTACCGAAAGGTAGCTTACGGAAATAAGCCTCAAATACAGCCTTCCGTTTATGAGTTCCATTCACCCAGTGAGCGTACATCATATTGATCTGATATTTATCCGTATGTAGCGCAAGTTCTCTTCTCAAGTCCTCATCTCCTAATATCTACGCTGCTATATGTGTATGTTCTGTTTTAGTATTATGCCTTAACAACGTCTGCTCCTAAACTTCCCCGGAAATGTTCTAACGCCCAAGTATGTCCATTTGGATTAAAACTGGCAACTGCATCTTCGTGCACAATAATTGCAAACCCTTTGTTATATGCATCTACTGCTGTGTGCAGTACACAAATATCTGTGCAGACCCCAATTAAATGAAGTTCAGTAATGCCACGCTCCCGCAGCTTGATTTCCAGATCAGTTCCACTAAAAGCACTATAACGCGTTTTGTTCATCCAATAGATGGAATCGCGGTTGTGCTCATACACAGATTTCAAACTTCCGAACAACTCACGTCCTTCACTCCCGCGTAGATTATGAGGAGGAAAAAGTTTGCTCTCCGGGTGGTAAGGGTCCTTCTCTTCATGTAAATCCACGGCCATAACGACATAATCGCCACTTTGGACAAACTCCGACGTTAATTGGCTGATTCTAGGCTCGATATCTACGGCTGGCTGACCAACCGGCAGATTTCCGTTAACAAAATCATTCGTAAAGTCGATCACTATTAGTGCTCTCATGAGATTAATCCCCTCTCCTGATTTAAGCCACTACGTGTAGATGGATAACAAAGGCTCATGATCTGTGAACATATAGAGCTGAGCGGGACGCTGGGAGTATTGATTTGAACTAAGCGCATTTCCCTCTTCATCTCTTACTTCTTTTAATATACCCTGACGACTACGTGTTGAAGTGATTTTACGAATAAAATTCGGTTCCTTAAATTCCGGCACTACCGTTTGAATGACTTGATAGAGCTCACTAAGGGTAAAATGTCTAGGTAAAAACTGTCTTGCGATCGTAGTCTGAAGCATTTGTTGTTGAATACGCAAGTATGCATCCTTGATAATATCATGGTGGTCAAAAGCGAGCTCCAGCTCTTCAAGTGCTTCCTGCAATGTAAATAAACCTACCTCGCCAGCATCATCCGAAGCTTGTCTTTGCTCCAACATCCATTCTTCTACAAGGGCAAAAAAAGCATGACTGATAATCCATCCGCGAGGGTCGCGGCCTGGTGTACTGTAAACGCCCAGATATTCCAAATGACCACCATCTACACCAGTCTCTTCTTTGAGTTCACGTGTAGCCGCAGCATAAATGGACTCATCCTCCTGACAGAATCCGCCTGGGAGAGCCCACATTCCAGCACATGGCCATTTCTTTCGTCTAATTAACATTACCTTAAGCTCACGTAAGGGAAGCGTCTTCGTGACCGTCTTACGTTCGCGTTTGGTCAGTGTAAACATTACGATGTCGGCCGGAACTCCGTCCGGTGTACGATATTTTTTGGCGTTATAGGTTTGTTCCCCATTTTCGCTCATATTTGCCCCATCCTTTTCCGAAGCTATAATTTTACTAAATCGTATCTTTAAATGTACCAAACCTTAACTTCTAAAATCAACAACTGGACATAGAAAGATTAGGATTATGTATAGTGTGAAACTTAAAGGGGCGGATCTGCATCCGCCCCCTAAACTGAGTGTGGGTTATCCGCATGTGGTCGGAGGCGCCTCGGTGCCGGCTTCCACATTTATTTTTTCCGAAACGGTATCTCTAATCACGGAAATAACAAGCTGGAGTAGATAATTGATGTCACTCTGGCTCTGCTGAAATTCGTTCACGACTGGAATGCCGTCAATTTCATCCTGTAACACTTCAATTTCATGCTCGATCTTGGCTACCATATCTTTATTTTTAAAGCTTTCGAAGGCGACAATCTCCTTCTGCTTTTTCTTAATCGTTGCAATCAGGCCTTGTACCCGTTCGTGGTTCAGGATTTTTTGCTCAGCCTGCTGAAAATGCTTTACTTCTTCACTTGTCGAGATCAATGTAGCCAGTTCTTTGGCTTTACCCATAATATCCTCGCGTACGATCAAGTCACGGGTATTATAAGTCTTCATTCCATATTTATTCAAACGTTGTTCCTCTGTACTCACAAGCCATCTCCCCATTCGTATGTGATGATTAATGAACAGCAGCAGCTTCTGCCACAATATCCCCTTTGATGTACCATGTTTTGGTATCTGTAATTCTCACTTTTACAAATGTGCCAATAAGCTCCTTCGAACCTTCAAAATGGACCAGCTTGTTCGCACGGGAACGGCCAGAAAGGACTTCCGAGTTATTCTTACTCTCGCCTTCTACCAGTACCTCGACGACTTCACCTAGCATACGGTCATTAATGATCCGGCTATTCTCTTTAATGAGATCATTGAGTCTTTGCAGACGCTCGCTCTTCACTGACATCGGTACATTGTCCTCCATAGCAGCTGCAGGGGTACCTTCACGAGGTGAATAAATGAACGTATATGCCATATCATACCCAACCTCGCGCACTAGCGAAAGAGTATTTTCGAATTGCTCATCCGTCTCACCAGGGAAACCAACGATAATATCGGTACTTAATACCGCATTAGGCACACTTATCTTGATCTTACGAACTAACTCCAGATAAGCTTCACGAGTATATTTGCGACTCATTTTCTTAAGTACGGCAGTACTTCCCGATTGAACCGGTAGATGGATATGCTCCACCAGGTTGCCGCCTTTGCCGAGTACTTCAATCAATTTATCGTCAAAATCACGTGGATGCGATGTCATGAAGCGGATGCGCGGGATATCAATTAAACGCATATCATCCATTAGGTCACCAAAGGTGTAATCGATGTCTGTAAAATCCTTACCGTATGCGTTTACGTTCTGCCCCAGCAAAGTCACTTCCTTGAATCCTTGACGCGCGAGCTCTCTTACTTCAGCAATGACGTCCTCCGGACGGCGGCTGCGTTCTTTTCCTCGTGTAAAAGGTACGATACAGTACGTACAGAACTTATCACAGCCATACATAATGTTTACCCAAGCCCGCATGCCTTCACGTTTTTTCGGTAAGTTCTCAATAATATCGCCCTCTTTAGACCATACCTCCACCACAAGCTCTTTACTGAATACAGCTTCTTTAATGAGGTGTGGCAGACGGTGAATATTATGCGTACCGAAGATCATATCCACGAATCCATGCTTAGACATAATTCGATTAACTACGCCTTCCTCCTGCGACATGCAGCCACACACGCCCAGCAAAAGACCTGGCTTCTCAATCTTCAAGTTCTTAAGGTGACCAAGCTCTCCAAACACCTTATCCTCGGCATTCTCGCGAATCGCACAAGTATTGAGCAGAATGAGATCCGCATGATTCCGATCATCGACGCTTTTGTAGCCCATCTGTTCCAACAGGCCCTTCATCGTTTCCGTGTCATGCTCATTCATTTGGCAGCCATAAGTCGTAATATGATAATATTTGTCTACTCCGAAATTCTGCATCTCTTCAGGAATCTCGAAATCATAATGCACTTCTATTTCTTCCTTGCCACGCCGTTTTCCTTCTTTATAATCAGGCTGGCTATTAATTTGAACGTTTCTTCCTTTAATCCGATAAGTAATCTTACCTTCTTCTTCACTAATTACCTTCGCATCGCTAAAATCAAAATATTTCGAATAATCTTTCGAACCCTTGCCGGATTTTAAGTCCGGTGAGTTATGGTTCCCCTTAGTCATGCTGTTTTCACGTCCTCTATCTCAAATGTAGCTTATTGATGTTTTAACCTAATATAAAATTATAGCACATTCTATAACATTACATCCATCTTAGATGTCCATCCCAATATGCACTGATTTAGGTTTATCAAGTAAAAACTTAACTTGCGTATTTTTTTAAAAAATCAGGTCTATTTTACCACAGCGTGAGAGCAGAGCATACTCTAAAAGAAAATTTTAATAGGTCAGGATAATAGCTCTTCTAAAGACTTCCATAAAAAAAATACCCTGCCGACGAGCGACAGGGCCAAATTATATTCTATAAAGGGGGGTATGATATTTATATACGCCATAAAAACTGTAATGAATCACAGTTCTTGTCTGAATATCGCTTTTAATGAAACTTGTAATAGTACGACTCTTGTTAAATCCCTTTTGTACCAAGTTTCTTTGCTAATTCAGTAAGATCCTGTCCTTTTAGTGCACCTTCTACTAACTGTGGCAGCAGTGCAGGTGTACACGCAAAACAGGGTGTTCCATCGCGAGTCAAAGATCTCGCCACATGCTCATCATAGAAAGGTTTGCCTTCATCAGATAAAGCCAGCAAGCACATCGTTCTAACTCCAGATTCCTTCAGATGACGCATACGACGGATTAAGCCTGCCTGGTTCCCACCTTCATAAAGATCCGAAATAACGATAAATAATGTCTTCTTCGGTTGATCAATAAACTGTTCGCAATAAGCAACAGACTTTTGTATATCTGTACCGCCGCCTAACTGAATCCCGAATAACATGTCAACAGGATCGTTCGCACATTGCTCTGTCAGATCAACGACCTCTGTATCAAATACAACTACTCGGGTACTAAGCGATGGGATGCTTGCAAAAATAGAACCAACTACTGAAGCCCAAATAATTGATTCTGCCATAGAACCACTCTGATCGATATCCACAATGACTGTCCATTCCTTACTGCGTCTTGCCCGATCATAAAAGTAGAATCTCTCAGGGATAATCTGTTGTCGCTCTGCATCATAATGCTTCAGATTGCGTTTTATCGTCCGTGTCCAGTCTATACCACTAAGTGACGGTAATGGAGAATGCTCTCTGCGATTCAGTGCACCCGTCACCGCCCGACGCAGATCTTCCTCCATACGCTTTACAAGATCATCCACAACCGCCTTCACTAACAGGCGAGCCGTATCTTTTGTCTTCTCAGGAATTTTCCCTTTTAGCGAAAGTAGTGTACCTACTAGCTGTATATCAGGCTTCACTGTTGCCAGAACTTCCGGCTCAAACAATAATTGCTTCCAGCCCTTCCGCTCCATCGCATCATGTTGAATAACCGATACGATATCCTCTGGGAAGAAATTGCGAACATCTCCTAACCATTTTGCCAACCGGGGTGCAGATTTACCTGATCCCGCTCCTCTTTGTCCCGTAGCCGAAGAGTTAGCAGCACCACTATTTACGATATCGCTCGTCTCATCATAGATAGCAGCCAGTGCTTGGTCCATGATGAGTTCATCTTCAGACAGGTGAATACTTGCGTTTCCGCTAGAAATCGTCAATTGCGCTTCTGCAGACTGACCAAGAATAAGGCGCCACCGAGCTACAACACTTGAATCCACGGATGTACTCATCGTCATATATCTCCAAAGTCAAATTCATTCAAATCCTCAATCATCTTCGCTTCGGCCTCCTTCAGCTCACCCGTCAGAATCTCAGCAGCCTGCTCGGTGTTCACACCCCACAACTCCCCTAGAAGTTCGGCAATCATCGTCTTTTCTCTTCGTTCAAAGGTGCTGAAAGCACGCCGTAAAAACACTAATGCACGTACAAATTCTTCATCATCTAATGAATTAATATACTCATTCAATTGTTCCCACAGACTTAATCGAGACAACAGTACATATCGATTACGCATAGACATCCCTTCGAACCAGCCTGCTCCAAGTTCTGCGGGTATACCTGGCGACAGGCGCCTCGATACTTCTTCTGAACATTGCTGTGCAGTCATCACATTACGCTCCAATAAAATGGAACACGCCACTCCAGATAAACGCGGATTGCAGTCATCCCTCTCTGACAAGTGTTTCAGCTCTTGTATCCACAACTGCTCATCTACTTCCACACTATGTTCAATTGCTGCCTGATTCAGTATGTTCATAGCTTTTAGCATCTCACCTGAAGCCTCATCGTTACATTGGCTCGCATCCAGCAAGAACAGACAGGCTCGTCTGAACAGTTGTTCAAGCAAAGGAATGAGCGGCTTGGTATCGATCCGTCGAACATCGCCATACTGAATCAGAAGTGATAACTCATGAATGGAAGCAGCAATCTGCACCACATCTCGAGTATCAACAGCTAGACGCTGAAGCGTCTGCCGTCCCGCTTCCATCTGGTGTATCATTCCACACTCATAAGCCGTTCGAATAAGTGCTGACGCTTCCGCAATGGTACTGCTGCCATCTAATTTTTGTTGCAATACATAAGCTGAAGCAATCTCAATTGTTTCCCCAAGTAGCGTAGATTCAACGACCTGGATCTCAACTTCAGGAGACCACTTCATTACCCAATGCTCTGCCCACGTTGCGCCAGTCTGACCACTTGCTCTTATGTTCACTAGATCGATCCCAAGTAATCTGAGCCTATGAAAAAGAAAGGAACGATTTAAGTCTAAATAAGCAGCTTCCTCAGAAGACACTCTTCGGTTCTCTCGGAGATCTAGTTCAAGATCATTTGCCACTGGGGTTTTATATTTCTCAAGCTTCAAGCGCTTTAATTGCCGATTCAGATCATCTTGAATCGGCGTCTGACTGATCCCCTCTGCCAGCTCACCAATAGCAGTACCGATATCTGTACGAGCAAGAGCTTCAGCGATCACACTAAGCTCTCCACGCCCCAGTAAAGTCAGCGCAGCATCTCTTAGATCTCTTAACGTCGGAGCACTTCCACCGTGAAGGGCAGCTAATGATTCAGCTAAGCGAACGGCTTCGATAATTTCCGCTGTGGAACGGTGTGTCCCTGTATTACGCAAGTATCTGGCTACGGTAGACAGATAATGATTCGGCAAGTCTTCAAGTGAGCCATTCATCATACGTTCCCACATCATTTGATAATAATGAGGAGCGAGGTTACCTGCTCCATAGCCAGACAAAGAAGATAACTTATAGTACGTGTAGGGCATAAGTGTTAGCTTCGAATTTAGAGAAGGAAGAGCATCTATCTCCTCATCTGACATACCAGATGCCAGATCAGCAAGCGCCGCTGCATGGTATGCTCCACATACAACAACGATCTTATTTGGTTGATGGCCAGCAGCGATTGTATCCTGAATCTGACGACGCATATAAGCTTCACGTATAGTATTGTGTGCATATTCTATTACGTTGTTATGTCTCTCATTTTCTTCAGAAATCTGACGCATTTGGGATGAGAAGGAAATAATTGCTTCCTGATATGCACCCTTGTTAGTGTTGTGTTCGAAATTGCGCTCCCAATACATATCATAATCAAGCTCACCAGCCAGCTCAGCTACTCTATCATATAGAGATGCTTCTTCAGGAGCCTTCTCAACTGTATTGTTAACTTCAGATTCATCGCTCTGTTCAACAGAATCTCTACTTTTGGTTCGTATATCCTGTAACGCGATGACCACTGATGAAGGTAAATCTATAAAAGCTGTATAAGCCCCTTGCTGCTCCGCCCATCTCATCGCTTGATATTCGGGGGAATATAGCGCAAGCGGCCATAAGGCTGTACGCACAGGAACTTCCTCCGTAAAAGCTAGAATGGCAATAGGAGGTTTGGTTGTCATGTTGATGACATGGCGAATCTCAGGTGTGGCATCCGATGGACCCTCAATTAACACAGCTGTGGGCTCTATTTCATGAAGAAAGCTCAATAGATGCTGCGCACCACCAGGAGACAAATGCCGCACCCCAAAAATATGCACGCCTGCTCCAGTAGTTTCGCTCTCCACTAGTTCATCTCCTTACAAGCCGTATATAACCCCCGCCAATCTGCGCCACGTTTCTTCATAATATTGTCTAGATACTCTCTCCAGACAAGTTGATCCTTATCATCATCTTTCACAATGGCACCTTGCAGCCCTGCGGCCAGATCTTCGTCCGTCAGTTCTCCATTACCGAAGCTTGCGGCCAGCGCCATACTATTCGTTAAGAGCGAAATCGCTTCAGCTGTGGAAATCACACCTGCTGGAGACTTCACCTTCTCCTTCTTATCCAATGTCATCCCGCTACGCAACTCACGGAAGATGGTCACGACCTTATGTAAAGCTTCATCTGCAGGGAGCGCCGCTTGCAAATCGTAGGAAGAGGCAATTTCACGAACCCGTTTCTTCACAATCTCAACTTCAGTATACAAATCCGCAGGGGCTGGAAGGACGATGATATTAAACCGTCGCTTCAAGGCAGTTGACATGTCATTTACACCACGGTCTCTCGTATTAGCTGTTGCAATGATCGAGAAGCCTTTGCGCGCACTCATCTCCTTACCTAGCTCAGGAACGGATATCGTCTTCTCCGATAAGATGGATATCAACGCATCCTGTACCTCAGATGCACAACGAGATATCTCCTCAAAACGTGCAATGCCGCCATCCTCCATCGCTCGCATAATGGGGCTCTTCACTAGCGCTTCCGCCGTAGGGCCTTGTGCCAGCAGCATTGCGTAGTTCCACGAATAGCGCACCTGCTCTTCACTCGTACCCGCAGTACCTTGTACGACAAGTCCTGATTGTCCATATATAGCAGCTGATAAATTCTCAGATAACCATGACTTTGCTGTACCCGGCTCACCGATTAACAGCAGCGCACGATCAGTTACCAGCGTGGCTATCGCCATCTCTATTAATCGCTTGTTACCAATGTACTTAGGTGTAATCTCGGTACTCCCTGCTTTACCGCCAACGATAAACTTCAGTACAGATTGGGGCGACATCTGCCATCCTGCTGGAACCTTACCTGTGTCCGCTTTACGAAGTGCTTCCAACTCATGCTCATACAATCTTTCTGCTGGAAGCCTCATAATATCTTGTAATAGTTCTTGACTCATCAGTAGCTACACCTCTTCTATTGGGTTTGATGATCCTTGCATGAGACGAATGACATACTCAAGTTGTTCTTCTGCAACCTCACTAAATCGAGGTAGAACAGTTATTATTCGACTCGCACAACTCGCTGGAAGCTGACATAGATGTTCAAACGTATACGGTTCAATTAATCGACATTCTGTATTTCTATCATCTTCCAAAGCCACTAGGAGAGCTTCTTGCAAGCGTTGTTTACTTATCCCTGTACGCGCTAAACCCATCAAGAGAATATTGGAAAACCGATGTCGGAATTCAGGATTATCGGTCAATTTACGAAGCAAATACTGCATTGCTTCGGCATGTCCCGGCCTTGCAAAGGCACTTACCAGTTCGTATTGATCCAGCTCTATAAAAGCGTCAAGCCACCGTGAATCCCATTGAACAGCCAGTACCTCGGGCGGCTGCATTTCGACCTTATACATATATTGAATCAGGTCTACAGGTGAATTCCAAACTGCATCATAAGTTCCATGATATCTTTGAACTACAACTTCAGATATGGTGCGTAGCAGTTGCTGCGCCATTGAAGAAGCATGGCTAGTTGAAGATGGCGCATAATGGTTTAGAACTTCAACATATTGTTCATACACACGCTCTGGTGACAAGTAGAGATACGCATCTTTAAAAACATCATTCACATATCTTCTATTGTTTCTATAGTAGACAAGATCACGCTCAAGTGTTTGCTGTAATATACGTCTCGCTTCGATAGAATCTATCTGTCTAAAATAGGAGTTTGCTTCCTCGATCAATGAATTCCACTTTAGCTGATTCATATATAATGGATACTGCTCGAGAACATTAAAATATAGTTTCTCTAGTTCAGGACTGCGTTTGTAAGATAAAACCCGAAGATACTGGACTACCTTATTCCATAATCCGTCTTTTTTCTTCGTATCGCCCATAATCTCTGAGACGGTTTGAAGCATATCTGATAACTCTACAACAAGTCGTTTTGTGAGCTCTTGGGCTTGACATTGTCTCAATGCAGGAACTACAAGTTCACTATCTTTTCCCGTAAATGCCTCATGCAGCCGATTCACCGCATTTACCGAGTCGCTCTTAGCCAGCGCATTATAGGCAGCTTCGCGAATCTTTTTCTTCTTATCTGTACTCCAAGCCAGTAATTCGATTTCAAATTGTCCCTGACCTGCGAGCAGAGAAATAGCCATGGCTCGAACATCTTCTGATCCTGAATCTGCAGCTTGATAGATCAGATCCTGAACGCTATCACCACCTAATACTGCGATCACGTACAGCTTTCTCGTCTCTACTATTCCTCCAGCAGGATCAAATTGATCGATAAGGATCGGAATAATCTGAGGCCCATAAGCTGGCAGGATCTGCTTCATCACAAGCTCGGCGATCTCAACATATGGATCTTGGAGAGCTGCTAACGCGGGATGAAACATTCGAAGATCTTGAAACAATCCTGTCTCAAAAGCTTCCTTGATAATCTCATATCGTCCTCCCCCACGAGTCTTTAATGCCGTCTGTACCGCTGACAGCTTACGATATGAGAACTGAGTAGGCAATCTCACCGGATGGACTTCCACCTCAAGCAGTTCACCATCAGGCGAAGTCGCCCCCTGTGTATATAGCACCGAGCTAAGCAGCACACTGAGCTCCTGTAGGTTCTGAGCAGAGGAAGATCCCTCGGAATGATCTGGTTCAATGACCGCAACGAGTCCCTCTCCTAACCTTTTGAATATGGGAGCACGTTCACCTAACTGTTGAAACTGTGGCAATAGCCGCTTTAAGCGGAAATCCTCAGCAGCGAGCTCACTGCCAGCTATATACAGCCGGTTTACTTCTTGATGAAGCTCTTGTAGTAAAGCTGTACTCATGGATATTCCTCCCAAAGTTTATGTGAAACTTATGCTTTCTTAATTTTCTTAATATAATAGACGGATCATCTCCATCCCTTTGATAAGGGTTAACGGTTGTGCTTTCAATCGTCCTGTATCGAGTTGATGTTCAAACATAAGCAGCATCGTAGTATCCGATAATTCTTCGAGTGTAAAGTATTGTAACAGTGCAAGTGTATCCTGCTCGAGTGCTACTATTTGGTCTAACACCAAATGCTGGCCCGATTCGTCCGTAATGACGAACTGATCTTGCTGCGATTTGCTAATCTTATTCACATGCAGCAGCAACACAGGATTCTTGTCCGCTAGCGGATTCTTCAACTGATTTTTTATCTGCTTGAAGCTGTCGGAATAAGAATGAACTGCCTTAGAAACGATCCACTCTACATCCTGATTAGTCAGAGGCCGTGTTGACATATTCTCGAAACGAACTCTCCGGTTCCGGTCACCAGGATAACGATAGAAAGAAGGAATAAGTGCAACATCAGTAAAGCTATCTTCTTCATGAATATACTTAGCTGCTTTATAAGGACGATATTGGAGCGTACGATGTATATCACCTGTAGATTTTTCTATCCAGTAGCCGAGGTCTACATATTCCTGTCTGGCTTCATCATCATAGCTGAGGAATGAAAGCTGGATCAGCTCTACATCCGAACTCATCAGACCGCATTCCTTAAGCTCCGTTAGCTGCCAAGCATGACCAAGCCATTCTTCAATCGTAGATTCATGATTCAAAGACATATCCGGATCTTCCAGCTTCATTGTTAAATGAGCGCGCCCTTTCTTAATGAACGCATGAATTCGGGTTAGCTGCTCTATTGCTAATGAATAAGTTTTCTCACGATTGTCAGAAGAAGAGAGCAATAAAGCTAATCGTCTTAATTCAATTTGTGCACCAGTTAAATAATAATTGCCCATCATCTTCACGTGCACCTGAATATCCTTTACACCTTTGGCGTCTATTGTTCCAAGTCCTGCACGTATAAGCGATTGGGTCAATTTCTCCAGTACAGCCAAGCCCTCCAGTTGAGCTCCAATCTTTTTCTTAAGTGCGGACTTGTTCACTTTCTTGGGCTTAACATTAGCCCCTTCCGCAGCAAGCTCAGATTTTCGTTCTTCACGCTTACTCATCTTCTCTCGTTTAAGAGCAAGATCTTCAGGTATCGTTGCAGATACGAAAGTCTCCTTGCCTACATAGGCATATAGCAATCCGAGGACATGCTTGCAAGGAATCTGCCTACTTGGACAAGTACAACGCATCACCGGTTTGTCAGAAACAACAAAATCAGCAGAAGGATAATAGTTGCTGCTACCGCTACCACCACATTCACCAAACAGAACCACGCCGTCTTCCGACTGATTCAATTGGACGAATCGTCTCTTCTTAACTAGTCCTTGCCCGTTCTTAATTGCTGCACTGTTCGGTGCTAGAGTATCTATGAAGACTTCTGTGATATCTATCAACCCATATCCTCCTTACCTATTACGCTTTTTAATATCTATGATAATATTAGCCCTTAATGAAAATTATTCTAAAAACAGAGCTGTCCATAACCCGCTGTTCTGTCCCGTTAGTATAGAGTTTTTGTCGATTCAGCCGTGAATGGAATGATCTCGTCTATTGCTCCACTTTGTACTTTGGCAGGCCAAGCCGGATCGCTAATTAATGCTCTGCCCACAGCAACCAAATCAAATTCCTCACGGTCCATTCTTTCTAGTAATTCATTAATGTTATCTTCTGTCTTCTGAGCTGAGTCTTCTGCAAAAAAATCACTGTGAAGACCGATAGAACCCACCGTAATTGATGGTTTCCCTGTGATTTTCTTGGTCCACCCTGCGAGATTAAGCTCAGATCCCTCAAATTCAGGTTGGCTGAAGCGACGAGTGGAGCAGTGGAAAATATCAACGCCAGCATCGCTAAGTGGAGTAAGGAATCTTTCGAGCTCATCTGCATTTTTTGCCAGCTTCTCATCATAGGCACCCAATTTCCATTGAGAAAAGCGTAGCACGATCGGAAAATCTGGCCCAACCGCTTTACGGCACGCTTCAATAACCTCTACTGCAAATGTAGTTCTACCAACCAAATCGCCACCGTAACGATCGGTACGTTTGTTCGTTCCTTCCCAGAAGAACTGGTCTATCAGATAACCATGTGCACCATGAATCTCGATACCATCAAAACCCACTTTTTTCGCGTTCGCTGCTGCTTGAGCAAATGCTGAGACTAAGCTTTCAACTTCAGCTGTAGTAAGTGGCTCTGTCACAGGTTCTCCTGCTAAATTCAGACCAGAAGGGCCAATAGGAAGGGCTTCAACATTTGGACCTTCCCCTATAGTTCGCGCCATTCCCACATGCCATAATTGGGGGATGATCTTACCTCCAGCTGCGTGAACTTCTTCTATTACCTGCTTCCAGCCCTCTAAAGCTGCTTCTTCATGTATATTGGGAATATTGGCGTGGCTGACTGCCGAAGGATGATTAATAGCTGTACCTTCGGTAACGATCAATCCTACTCCACCTTCTGCCCGTCTACGGTAATATGCGGCAACATTACTTCCTGGTACACCATCCGGTGAGTATACGCGAGTCATCGGCGCCATGACGATTCGGTTTGACAGCGAAAGATTCCCCACTTGAATAGGTGAAAATAATAGCTCAGTGTTCATACATATTACCTCCAATTGATTATTTGATTACTTTAAGTAAGGCTAATTATCTCCCCAGAAGATGGAAAATGCAAATTTTTAAGATCTTTATGTAGGAAAAAATCATAAAAAAACCGGACCCCGCTAAATCTGCGAACGCCCGGTTTTCATCCCATTACGAACTTCCTAAACCTCAAGAATACCAGCTTTTGGAGTTACTCCGAACGCCTTAGCTAAATCCCACAGTTGCTGATCTGTGATCTTTTGCTTAATTTCTCTTCCACCAATCAGGTTGTAGATCGTAGCAGCCTTTTCTACAGTCTCTACTAGACCAAAGGTGGCATCCATAGTGGAGCCAGTGCCGAAAATCCCGTGCTGCGGCCAGATCACTAGGCGGTGATCCTTCATTTTCTTCGCGGTTTCACGGCCGATTTCACTGCTGCCAGGAACAATCCATGGAATGACACTAACGCCATCCGGGAAAACAACAAGGCACTCTGTGCACATTTCCCAAAGCGTCTTCGTAAACTTCAATTCATCCAGATCATGCGTGAAGGTCATCGCGATAACATTCGTAGCATGTGTATGCAGTACGATACGGTGCGTAGGGTCCACCTTCAGTCGCTCAATATGGCTCATGAAATGGGAAGCCAATTCACTAGTAGGTACAGCCCCGTTTCGCAATCCCCATAACACTTCTACGCTTTCACCATTGGCACTAACACGAAGCACACCGAGATTGGCTTCCGGGTCTTTGATCACATTTCTAAAATACTTGCCAGAACCTGTCACGATGAAGTATTTGCCGGCTAATTCTTTTACAGGGAACGTAAGTTTAATGGTGCGTAGTGGCTCTAGAACGTTAATATATTTAGCAACCTCATTCTCATCCAGCAGATAGCTGACATTACCGCCATTCAGCTCATCCCAGCCAAGCTCCCACATATGACGGGTAATCTCTGACATTTCCTGAATAAATGGAGCCTCACTACTGGCAATATACCCTTTGGATTCTAATACAGATGTACTCATTGTCAATCTCTCCTTTGTATATGTTGCTCTCCACATCCACTCTAACACTCTATCTTGCAGACAGAACTTCCTGCTCATAACGCTTAACTTCAGCCAGCCATTGCTCCCGAACGGGTGTATCTTGCGATGCACAATAATAATCCCACACGGCTCCAAACGGATACGATTTGAATTCTTCCACCAACGCTAGTCGTGAAGTGTAATCACCTATCCGCTCGATTCGCTTCAATTCTTCCACCGGTTCGAGCATTGCTCGAAGTAACGCCTTAATGGTATTGCGTGTACCAATCACCCAAGCAGCGATATGATTAATACTGCCATCAAAGAAATCAAGTCCGATATTCGTTCGGGAGAGTAAATCCCCACGTACCAATTCACGGGCGATTTCTAGCAGCTCGTCGTCCATAGTTACAACGTGGTCACTGTCCCAACGGACGGGTCTGCTTACATGCAGCAGCAGCTGCTCACTAAACATAAGAATCGAAGATAGCTTATTTGAGATCATCTCAGTAGGATGGAAATGTCCGGCATCCAAACAGATAGCTTTGCCGCGAGTTAAACCATAGCCCATATAGAACTCATGTGAACCAACCACATAACTCTCAGAACCGATTCCGAACAATTTACTTTCTACAGCATCAATATTATAGAGAGGATCTATTTCCACACTAAAAATCTCATCCAGTGACTCTTTTAACCGTACTCTTGGAGCTAAACGATCGACTGGTGTATCTTTATATCCGTCTGGTACCCAAAAGTTAGTCACGCAAGGTTGACCGAGTTCTTTACCAAAATGCTCGGCAATCGTCCGAGAAGCCTTACAATGCTTAATCCAGAAGTTACGAATCTCATCGTCCGAGTGACTTAGCGTAAAACCGTCTGCAGCTTTAGGATGTGAGAAACAAGTAGGGTTAAAATCAAGTCCCAGCCCCCGCTCCTTCGCCCAGTCTACCCAAGATTGGAAATGGCGTGGCTCCAATTCATCTAAATCAACTTTTTCATCTGTATCTGCATAGATCGCATGTAAATTTACTTTGTGCTTGCCTGGAATGAGGGATAATGCCTTTTCTAAATCTTGGCGCAATTGATCTGGCGTGCCAGCTCGACCGGGATAACTTCCTGTTACTGCTATTCCCCCGCTTAGTTCTTTATCTTTAAAAAGAAACCCTTGTACATCATCGCCCTGCCAGCAATGGATGGAAATCTTAATTTGCGCGAGCCGCTCCAGCACTTTCTCCACATCGACCCCATGGGCTGCGTATAATTTTTTGGCTTCATTATAGCTAGTGATAATACTCTGATCCATGCTGTAGTTCCTCCTAAAATCATGTAGCATAAGTTTAATTAGATTTGATGTTGTATTTTGGACAACTGAAGCTCTTTCCAGCGATTTAGAATGTCTTCAAGATGAGCGATCGGGCGCGGTGTATACGACTTTATCTCAAATGATTCAGCGATAATATCTCTTGCTTCATTAATATCAGTTATGCTTCCCGTGCTAATCATCTGCACCACTATATTACCAAGTGCTGTGGATTCCGTTGGGCCAGCCTTAACTTCTCTGCCTATAACATCAGCAGTCAGTTGGCATAACAGACTGTTGTTAGCACCTCCACCCACAATCTGCAGAATCTCGATTCGGCTTTCTATTAGTTCTTCTAGTTCTTCCAAGTAAGTACGGTACGATAATGCCAAGCTGTCAAAAATACAGCGAGCCAACTGACCTGGCGTCTCAGGAACAGGCTGCCCGCTCTCTGCGCAGGCATTACGAATCTCTTCTATCATATTTGAAGGATTGAGAAATCTTGGATCATTACAGGAGATCAGGCTCCGGAAGCCTTCTTCTCCATGTGCAAGCTCTGCTAGTTCCGCAAAGCTATAACGATCGTCCATTAGCCTGCGAACCTCTTGGATGAGCCAAAGGCCCATAACATTTTTGAGGAATCTATAGGTTCCGTATGCGCCCCATTCATTGGTGTAATTGGCCTTCATGGCCATCATAAAATTGAGTGGCTGAGTTCGTTCAACACCGAGCAATGACCATGTTCCACTGCTGATATACGCGGAGTCTCTTTGAAGAGGAGCACCAAGCACTGCAGAAGCTGTATCATGTGTGGCTACACAGATCAGTTGGCAATCCGGAATATCATATTCCTGAAATAGTGCTTCATCTAGGGGGCCAATAATTACTCCAGGTTCAGTCAATGTAGCGAATTGATCTCTTTTAATATTCAGAAAATCCAACAGGTCATCGTCGAAATCTCGACTCTCTAGATTCAATAGCTGAGTTGAAGATGCGTTAGTAACCTCATTGATCTTGCGACCCGATAATCTGTAATACAAATAATCAGGCACGAGTAAGATTTGATCCGCTTTGGCTATTTCTTCTTCACTGTGAACATAAAGCTGATACAACGTATTAAATGATAACTGTTGAATACCCGTCTTTTCATATATAGTTTGAGGAGAAATATGCTTAGCTACCTCTTCCATAGCCTTATCAGTTCTACGATCACGATAAGCGTAAACCTCTTGAATACGGGTTCCCTCTGCATCCACAAGAACATAATCTACAGCCCATGTATCTATCCCCAGCGTACACGCTGTAATGCCTTGCCCCTTGGCTTTCTGAAGCCCTATAATAATCTGCTCGAATAAATAATCTATGTCCCAGAAACAAGAATCCTCTTGTTCTATAAAACGATTGCTAAACCGATGAAGCTCCTCTAAGGTGAGGACGCCCTCTTGCAGTATTCCGCGTACTAACCGCCCACTAGAGGCACCAATATCAACGGCGATATGATTATTCATAAAGAATCTCCTAAAGTAAGGGATGAGTTATAGTATTTTTTTGAATAGTGCAATGACTTCTTCCTTCGTAGGAATAAAAGGATTACCCGGTGCACAAGCGTCCTTCATGGAGTTCTTTGCTAAAAGATCAAGATCGACCTCATCTACTCCAAGCTCGGATAGTTTAGATGGAATGCCTACTTCTTTAGATAACGCCTTGATCGACTCAATTACGAAGTCCGCGCATTCCTTATCAGTTTGACTCTCAACGTTTAACCCTATCGCTTTAGCAATAGCCCTGAATTTCTCAGGCACATATTTGGCATTCTGTTCTTCCACATATGGGAGTAGCATTGCGTTACATACGCCATGTGGCAGATCATATACACCGCCAAGCTGATGCGCCATCGCGTGCACATAACCAAGCCCTGCATTATTGAAAGCAAGTCCGCCTAGGAAAATCGCATACACCATTTGCTCACGAGCCTCAATATCATGACCATTCTTCACAGTACGGGCCAAGTTAGCGAAAATAATCTCCACTGCGGCTAGTGCCGTAGCGTCAGTTACCGGATAAGCCCCTGGCGTTACCAGTGCCTCAATTGCATGTGTCAAAGCGTCCATTCCTGTTGCTGCCGTAAGTGCAGCGGGTTTATCAACCATAAGCTCTGGATCGTTAACTGAGATCGTAGCAATACTGTTCTTATCCACCATTACCATCTTCACTTTGCGTTCTTCGTCTGTGATTACATAATTAATAGTGACTTCAGCTGATGTCCCTGCGGTGGTATTCACAGCAACGATCGGCAGCGATTTATGTTTCGACTTGTGTACGCCCTCATATTCTTTGATGTGACCGCCATTTGTGGCAAGGATACCAATGGCTTTGGCAGTATCCTGTGGCGACCCACCGCCGATGGAAATCAGAGAATCACAATTCTGCGCTTTGAGATAATCTACGCCATCGTGGACATTTTTACAGGTCGGATTGGGCTTCACTTCATCATAAATGGCATATTCAATCCCCGCTTCGTCCAATACCGCCAGCAATTTACCGGCAATGCCGCTCTTCATAAGAAATTTGTCTGTAACTACAAGTGCCTTCTTCAAATTAAGTTCTTGAATGTAAGGACCAATCTCCTGTAAGCATCCCTTGCCCATAATATTGATCGATGGAACGTAATACACATGCGTGCTCATTGCTTGACCAGCCTCCTAATGAGTTCAATAATCGTTGTATTCCGTCTGCTGCGCCTCAGGCTGGCCTCTGAATAGCAGCTGGGCCGGCCTTGCATCACACTAACTCGATTAATCTCTAAGGGAATTATTTCCTTCTTCATCGTATGCTCCTAGATCTTTGTTGTCAACATTTTAAATATTAATTATGTTGTTTTTGTTTGTTTTATATCTGTTTTGTGAATATTATTGGAAAGTACAGAGGTTTTTAAGTTGTTTTTATTGCAAAACACAGATATTAAGCGCTATGATTGTAAAATATAGCTTTGGAAAGGTGATTCCTATGCTTGCAGCCGAAAGACGCAAAAAAATAATAGATCTCGTCCATCAAGATAAACGAGTTCTAGTCTCCGATCTAAGTAAAATGTTTGAGGTCACTGAAGAGACGATACGCAGAGATTTGGAGAAGCTAGAGAAGGATGGCATCCTTAGTCGTACCTATGGCGGAGCTATGCTGAATCGCCATACGAATGAGGATCTGCCTTTTGTTACACGTAATGCCTTGAATACAGATATTAAACGGGGAATCGCTTTGAAGGCGCTCGATTTAATCAATGATGGAGATACATTAATGGTAGATCCAAGCTCTACAGCCTTTGAGTTTCTAAAATTGCTGGGAAACAAAAACAATCTAACCATCATCACAAATTCTATTAACATTTTGCATGAGTTCTCGAATTCAGGGATGGATATCATCTCTACTGGCGGTTCACTTCGTTACCGATCGTTGTCGCTGGTAGGACCGGTAGCCCATGACACCATTCAAAGATACAATGTGGATACAGCGGTAATCAGTTGCAAAGGAATGGATATGGAACGAGGCATCACAGATTCCAACGAACCGGAGTGTGAGCTCAAGAAGTACATGCTACGACAAGCTAATAAGGTCATACTCCTGGCGGATCATACCAAATTCGATAAAACTGCTTTTACAAAGCTGGTTGAGCTTGCCCATATTGATTTCTTGATTACTGACCGTAAGCCTTCTGAAGCTTGGCTAAAACGTCTGAACGAGGACAATATTGAGGTTCTCTATTAACTGAGGTAATAACATACTGAGCCTAATTTAAAAAATGCCGTTCCCCAGTGAGCTATGGGTGACGGCATTTGTTGTATTATTCATCCTCATCTTTCCGTAGAAACCCTAGAAATTGATTTTACATCTATGGAAGAATGAATATGATCTGATTGCTTTACTTGCGTAGAAGCCTTCTTCCTACAAATATAAACAAGCGCTGGCGGGAAATTTAACAGCACCCATTTAACACTCACAATATCAAAATGCTGCATTAATTCCTTCTTCATTTGAGGAAAATATTCAAAAGTGATGAACCAGCCGCCCTCTTTTAAAGAAGATATGATTTGCTCAATGTAAAGCGTCCGATCTGAGGCTGAGAAATTCCTAAAAGACAAACTGCTTACAATGCAATCTAACTTCTCCAAACTTCTATTATGAAGCGCAAGCCTTAGCCGCAGGCAATCGTTAAAAAAAATACGGTCAGGGAATTTAAGTCTTAGTTGATGACGAAAATCAGGATCCTTCTCAAACAGGAGCACATTCATCCCGGTCTCTTCCCCGCTTGGAATAAATCTTGTGATGGCTCCAGTACCAGCACCCAGCTCAGCTATATTATGCATTTGTTGCCACAGAATGATGTCGAGCATCGTTTTTGCCAGCCAGCGCGAACTGGGAGTAACGCTTCCTAGTTGTCGGGGCGCATGCAGAAATTTATACAGAAAATGAAGTCTTTCTCGAATTCTGCTTCGCATGTCAACTCCCCCCTTATCGTAATTTCCCCATCTAACTCTAAAATATGTTAAAAAGGTTAAAGTCGTACTCGATCTATTCTCTCCATTTATTAATTTTCGCAAAACAAAAGCCCAAATCTCACCGCAGAATGAATTGCGAGGAAATTCGGGCCAATGATTAACATTAATTACTTCGTTTCAACGGCATGTCCACCAAATTCATTCCGAAGTGCAGCCACTACTTTACCCGTGAAGGTATCGGTCTCTAGTGAACGGTAGCGCATTAATAACGCCATCGCGATCACTGGTGTTGCAGCTTGCAGATCAAATGCAGTTTCGAGCGTCCATCTGCCTTCTCCGGAGGAGTGCATAATCCCTTTGATCTCATCCAATTTAGCATCTTTCGAGAACGCACGTTCAACCAGTTCCATCAGCCAAGAACGGATGACAGATCCATGATTCCACACCCGAGCGACTTCCTCAAAGTTGTAATCAAACTCACTCTTTTCCAGCACCTCAAAGCCTTCACCGATGGCAGCCATCATGCCGTATTCGATACCGTTATGAACCATTTTTAGAAAATGGCCACTACCAGCTTTGCCGGCATATAAAAAGCCGCTTTCCACAGCTGTATCACGGAAGATGGGCTCCACAACCTCCCAAGCTTCAGGATCTCCACCAACCATGTAACAAGCGCCGTTACGCGCTCCTTCCATCCCTCCGGATGTACCTGCGTCCATAAAGCTGATTCCATGTTCCTTCAATTGCTCATATCGGCGAATGGATTCCTTATAATGTGAATTGCCCGCTTCAATAACGATATCTCCTTTTGATAACAAAGGTGTGATCTCAGCAATGACAGAGTCCACAACCTGATGTGGAACCATAATCCAAATGATTCTAGGCGTTTCCAATTGTTGTACCAACTCAGGGAGCGTCACTGCTCCACTGGCACCTTTAGCTTTCATTTCCTCTACAGCAGGTGCATTCAAATCAAATGCAACAACCTCATGTCCATGATCCAGCAAATTCTGGCCCAAATTGAAGCCCATTTTTCCTAATCCAACTAATCCTACTTTCATGTAATTCCCCTCCGATATATAGATTCTTATGATGTAATTTCTCCAAAATTGGTAAAAAAAACAGGCAGGGGCTTACGCCCCTGGCCGTATAGATTCCTCTGTTGCTGCAACTTCTGCCATAGCAGAGAGAACTTCTGTCTCCTGATCTGCCTCATCGAACCACCAGCGATCTTCACCCAATAGCTCCATAGCCGCATCTGGACCATATGAACCTGAAGCATATGTGTGAAGTGGCATAAGCCCCTCTTCCATCGCTTCCTGAATAGGTGTAACCCACTGCCAAGACAGTTCTACTTCTCTCCAGTGAGCGAAGAAGGTAGCATCTCCACGAAGTGCATCGAAGATTAGATTCTCGTAGGCTTCCGGAACATCTGAAGTACCCGCTTCATAAGTAGCGCGGACAGGCTCAAGCTTTCCTTTTTGCAGCTGATCTTTCGTGTTAAGTTGTAGCGTTATGGCTTCATTCGGTCCAATCTCGATAATCAGTAAATTCGGTACATCATTTCCTTTATTCAAGTTATTACTATCATTAAACGGTTCTTTAAACTCAATAACAATACGTGTGGATTTCTCCTTCATTCTCTTACCTGTACGAACATAGAAAGGTACATCATTCCAGAGCGGATCATCTATAAATAAACGCGCTGCGATAAACGTCTCATTTTGCGAGGATTGGTTAATGCCTGGCTCATTCAAATAACCTGCAACAGGGTTCCCTTTGATTTCACCTTCTGTATATTGTCCACGGACAACATGTTTATTAACCTCATCTTTGCTAATTGGAATAAGATGCTCCATGACGTATATTTTCTTCCCACGGATTTCTTCAGGTGTACTGCCTTTGGGAAGCTGCATTGCCATCATCATCATCAACTGCAGCATATGGTTCTGGAACATATCACGAAGTGCGCCAGCTTTATCATAATAGCCTGCCCGCTCTTCAACGCCGACAGTCTCACTCGCCGTAATTTGAACATTCGCGATATATCTATTTTTCCACAGCGCTCTTAGCACTGGATTAGAATACTTCAGAACTTCCAAATTCTGCACCATCGGTTTACCTAGGAAGTGGTCAATCCGGAAGATTTCTTCTTCAGTAAATACGGCATTCAAGCTATCATTCAGCTCTCTTGCAGATTTCAAATCTGTGCCAAAAGGCTTCTCAATAATCAGACGCTTCCAGCCTTTCGTGGAACCCAGACCGCTTGAGTGAATATTAGCTGCGATTTCCTTGAAGAACTCAGGACCCACAGACAAATAGAACATCCGATTCTCCGGAATATTGAGCAACTGCTCGCGACGTTTAACATGCTCTAGCAGCTTGGAGTAATCTTCGGTATTCCCTACGTCTAGTACGCTATATTCAAAAGCCTCCAAGAACACCTGCAATTGCGGTGAGTCAACGGCTGGTTGTCTAGAAAAAGTCTGTAAGGATTGCAGTACTTGCTTACGGAAGGCTTCGTTCGAAACTTCTCTTCTTCCTAATCCAATCACAGAAAGAGGACCTGAAATTTGACCATCTAAAAAGAGGTTATATAGTGCAGGATAGATTTTACGTTTTGCCAAATCTCCTGTAGCGCCGAATAGCACAAATGTTGATGATTCCACTTTCATTCCTCCTGTTGTTATACATTATTTATATACTTACTTTTAATTACTAACATACTCAGTAGAATCAATCATACGACTGATATTTTCATACGTCAACCTCATTTCGACATTTACGAAAAGTTATTATTTTCACAAAGCTATGAATTGGTAATTATGATTAATGTCACAAAGAAAATAGTATTGGATCATTCGCATTAAATTACTCGGATATTCACGTTGATTAAAGAAAAATCTCAATCCCAGTACGGCTTTAGCCAAATCCCATCCACACCCTCCGATTAGAAAATCATCACAACAGCCACTTTGTAACAAGAATAAAATTTCCAGTCGCCACCTTTACTCGTGCTCGCTCGTATCTTCAAACTAACTTCAAGTAATTAATCATTTTGAAATGGACTACGTCCATAAAATATTACAAATCGATCTTGCTTTTAATCTCAACTTAGATTTTTAAGCATAAAAAAGGTCATCTTCGAGGAAGATTATCAGAGTACGCTTCGGAGAGATGATAAGAGCTATACAGTCCGATTTCTCTCAAAAATGCGCCAACTAAACAAATAGCTGCAATGCAGTCCTTTACGTCAACTCGCGCTGATCTCCTTGGTTGAATCGGACTCGGAAGTCCTTAATTCTTTGCTTGCTACCACTTCATGTAGGACGGTTACCTCCTTGTTCACCCTGCCTCTTGTTTAAGGCCAGTATTTTAAGTGTTATAATTAAAGAACGCATGAATTTCCATTCAGTTTACGAAAGGAAGGAGATTTTTTCATGAATATGAAGCAATGGGATCGAATTCGGACGGGACAGGGATTTATAGCTGCCTTGGACCAAAGTGGTGGAAGTACACCTAAAGCGCTGCTGCAATATGGCATTAAAGAGGACAGCTACTCAAATGAAGATCAAATGTATGCAATGGTTCACGAGATGCGAACGCGCATTATCAAAAGCCCTGCATTTGATTCGAAGAATATACTGGGTGCAATCTTATTTGAGAACACAATGGACCGTCTCATCGACGGAAAATATACTGCTGATTATCTGTGGGAGGAAAAAGGCATTGTCCCATTTCTGAAAATCGATAAAGGACTTGCCGAGCCAGAAAACGGGGTACAGCTCATGAAGCCAATTCCCGGCTTAAGTGATCTTCTGAAGCGGGCCAACGAACGGAATATCTTTGGAACGAAAATGCGCTCGGTGATTAAAGAAGCCAATCCTTCCGGCATCAAAAAAGTGGTTGAACAGCAGTTTGAAGTCGGCAAGCAAATTTTAGAAGCGGGACTGGTTCCGATTATCGAGCCTGAGGTTGATATCCATTCTGCTGATAAAACAGCGTCGGAAAAGCTGTTAAAAGAAGAACTTTCAGCTCAATTGTCTAAGCTGGGCCAAGACGTAAAGGTCATGCTTAAGCTCTCCATACCCACGGAGAATAACTTCTACCGCGAGTTAATGGACGATCCTCACGTTTTAAGAATTGTCGCTTTGTCCGGCGGTTACACTCAAGCTGAGGCCAACGATAAGCTCGCCCATAATCAAGGATTAATCGCCAGCTTCTCACGTGCTTTATCGCAAGGATTAAGTTCCGGGCAGTCAGACGAAGAGTTTAACGCGCTCCTCTCCAAATCTGTCGAAGCGATTTATGCCGCCTCTATTCAATAAATAGCTCTTCCCCTCGTGAAGACGTAAGACATAAAAAGGGCTGTTTCCCTGACAGGTAATTACCTGCCGGGAAACAGCCCTTTTTTTTTAATTTGGATTAACTTTTTTTAAGGGTTTTTCTCGCAAACAGTTAGTTGCCGCTTCTGCTTAAGTCACAGGAAAATAAGTCGAAACTACTAGTATTAAAGCGATGAAAGCTGGAAGGCCTTGCATAAACAAAATAGATTTTTTCACCGTCAGTGCACCATAAATCGCCGCCACTATAACAGTGCAGAGGAAAAAGATTACAACTTGGTGGCCGAAATTCACATTCGGATGAACCAGTCCCCAAATTAAACCAGCAGCTAAAAATCCATTATACAACCCTTGATTCGCTGCTAGAGTTTTAGAAGCATCCGCAACTTCCTGCGTCATTCCAAAAACTCGAAGCCCTTTGGGCTTTGACCAAGCGAACATTTCCAAATAGACAATATAAATATGTATTAACGCAACGAGACCGACCATGATATTACCTGCTATGATCATTTGATTAACTCCCCTTAATTTAATTTGTGTGCAATTTAATTGTATCACATATTAAATAAAAGTTGTACATTCCATCATCATTTTCATATTAAAGCCACTCAAATCCCCTTCTTTGTAATCAACAAAAGAATGCGGAAATCAAGCTACTGATTTATGAAGTTTTTAAAGTCCTATTCGTCTGGTCAACTAATAGAATCTTAACTATAATTAAATGTACGAGACGAAGAACGTCCCGATTCATTCCTTTTTGAATGGATCGGGACGTTCTTTTGTTGATTAAGGGGGAATGATTAAAGATGAACTTCGAAACGGCGCATGCTTCATTTATTCTATACCATTTACAAAAAAGATCAGGGGAACGCAAAGGTCGTTTGGAACGTGGACATCGGGAAGCGGAGAAGCTATTTTGCCGCAACGTTTGGTGGTCTCTTCGATTGAATTTTGACGATCTACATCCAGAATTCGAAGTGCTCGATTGGCGGGGTCAATCCTATTTCTGTGACTTTGCATACATCACTCGGTATGTGAAGCTAGTCATCGAAATCAAAGGTTTTGGTCCACATGTTCGAGATATGGATAGAAATAAATACTGTAATGAATTGAACAGAGAAACCTTCTTATCTGCAATGGGATTTCAAGTTATTTCATTTGCATACGACGACGTCGCTAGTCGTCCCGAGATTTGCATGACACTGTTGCGAATGCTGCTTAGCCGATATCAGTCAGAATCTTCTCCAGTTAGTCTGGAGAGTGTGGCGGAACGGGAAATCATCCGACTTGCCTATACGCTTGCTCGCCCATTACGCCCAATTGATGTAGAGATTCATTTAAATATCAATCATCGATCAGCCGTTCGAATGCTGCATTCCCTCTGCACCAAAGGGGTGCTCTCACCTGTAACCGGACCAGAAGGGAAATATGTTGTAAAGTATGAACTCCAGCCCAACGCGATGAACCGCTTGTAGAAATCCTGCAATTTTACATCTTTTAAGTCCTTTATTCATCCACGGAGGAGTTTTCCTGCATAAATACAGTTTTTCACTAATTTTAAGATAACCAAGGTTAATTTAGAGTCATATTCCTGTATATTTGCAGCAATATCCTTAACCAACACCTAATTAACTGATAAAAACTGCACTTTTGCAGTTTTTAAGTCGAGTTCAGCTTTAAGATTTTGAATTCTGGATTCTGGGCTTCTGTTTATGTAATTTAACATGGCGACCTGTCTCCCGATAGAATTACTCAATTCATTTTTATTGTATCGCTTTCATAACCCTTAAAGTTATAATGGAATTAAAAAAATGTTTGTATTTTGTCATCTTGGAGGGCCTATGAAGCAACTATTCGAACCCGTTGTTTTTGAAGAACATAAGACCTTAGTTTGGGATTACAAAATATATACAGACGACTATTACAAAGGTTATTATCACTGGCATCAATGCTGTGAAATCATGTTCGTGCATGGCGGTCAGGGAAATGTTGTTGTCAATCAGCAGATGTACGATATCCGCAGGGGGATGTTATTCTTTTTCCAGCCCTATCAGCTGCACCGGATCTATTCTGAGGTCTCTCCCGCTTGTCCTTTTGAAAGATCCATCTTCTATATTGATCCACATGTTGCGGAGAACCTGCCAACATTTTCACCATCCTCCAACCCTACATCATGACAATATTCAAACATTTCATTGTATCAAAACAAAACTTTTCAGCCACTAGGAAAGCTATACTCATAATATCTTAACCACCACACTGGAGGCAGTAATTATGACATCATCCTATTGGCAAGAGCTTATGTGCAGACTTGACACAAAAGTAGAACAGATGGTAGAGCAGATTGGTGACAAATGCCCACATTTTGCAGGAAAAGATGGAAAATTTGATGATATTGGTTCAGACTGGTGGACCACAGGCTTCTGGCCCGGGCTCCTCTGGATCATGCATGATATGACCAGAAAAGACTTATACAAGGAAGCCGCTTGGTATTGGGACGGAACCTTGGAGGAATGGTTTATCAAACCAACGGTTGAGATGCATCACGATGTAGGATTTCAATTCCTTCCGACGGGTGTAATCAAACATACGATTACGGGTGACGAAGATGCCCTGCGTAGGGGGATTGAAGCGGCGAATTTCCTCGCTGCCAGCTATAATCCTGTAGGCAAATTCATCCGCGCATGGAATGAAGATAAATATGGCTGGGTAATTATCGACTGCATGTTGAATATCTCTCTACTGTTCTGGGCCAGCAAAGTATCTGGTGATCCACGGTATAAGCATATTGCTATTAGCCATGCAGAGACGACGATGCAATATGGCATTCGCGAGGATGGATCAACCAAACATATTCTATCTTTCGATGCGGAGACCGGGGCATATATTGAGAATTTTGGCGGTCAAGGTTATTCAGCTGAATCCTCATGGAGCCGTGGAACGGCTTGGGGGCTGTACAGCTTCATCAATACCTATCGCCACAGTGGAGATGAACGGTTCTTGAACACCGCTAAGCGGATTGCCCATTATTTCATCTCGGCTTTACCTGAGGATCAAGTTCCTTATTGGGATTTCCGTCTAGCGGATGACGAACGGATGTTCAAAGATACTCTGCGGCATCTATCGCCGCTTCAGGTTTGTTAGAGCTTGCAGCGATCGTACCTGTAGGCGAAAAAAGCTTCTACGCTAATGCAGCGGAGCGAATTCTCCGCTCACTGACCGAAAATTACGCGACTTGGGAGCAGCCAGAGCATGAAGCAATTTTATTACATGGAACGGGCAGCGGCACTTCCTTTATCGATGTATCGCTGATGTATGGAGACTACTATTATATTGAAGCTGTCACTAAATTGAATGGTTGGAAACATCGGATTTTCTAACAGATAAACGATTAACTTAAAATAACAAAAAAGAAGCCTCTCTTTTTTTAAATGGAAGATCAATGCACCTTTTAAAAAGAGAAGCTTCTTTATACGCCTTTAAGTTACTCCCTCATGAGTACAGCGGCTCCTTCCAGCAACATCAAGCCACTGAGTTGAATACTCAGTTGAACCGGAAGCTCCGGTTTCAATTCCCACGATGGACTGCAAAGACCCAACTGTTTATCCAGACCTTTTTCCCATAACTGCTGAGCATTGGCCATGATTACCTCACGAATCCTGCTAGCCTCAGGAACCTCTCCACAAAGTTGAACCAGATAACGAATCAGAATCCCTTTGAATAATCCAGTATCATCGATGCCTTCATCAGGCAACATCATATTCATCGGATCGCATAGACGATCAATACAAGTATTAGCAGTTCGATTCGCATCTTCTAAGTAATGGACATCCCCCGTATTCTTATACAGCTCTAAGCCCGCACCTAGAAACACTCCCTGACAATAAGTAAATTCCCAATCGAAATCGATCTGGCCATCCCCGAGTCTGTTCACTCCATCCCACACAAAACCAGTCGCAGGATCCACTAAATATGTTTTGTTCCATTCATAGATACGGAGTGCCCACTCCAGATCCTCCTGCTTTTGAAAAAGTTCATATAACCTAGCTGCTAGAATGACGGCTGGTGCATTGGCAGGTGTGTTTTTATAATCGAGCTGATCCTTCTTCCAGGCCAAACCGCCTCCAAAATGTTCATTCCAAGCTGATTTTATATCCTCCCATAGATCTAGCACAGCGTCTAAGTAGGCTTCATATCCAGTTGCCCGATAAGCTCGTAGCAGCGCCAATGCCGTCCATTCCATATCATCATAGTAATTATGCCTGAAAGTCCCACCGTTATAAGCTTGGAGATGTTCACTCAATTCCTTGATTCTCAGTGAATATGCAGGATCTCCGCTACGCTCGTAGCCATCCACTAGAATATCAATGACATGAGCCTGCCACCAATAATAAAAATTCTCACCTGCAACGTTATACTCTCTGGGATACCATTGATTCATGATGCCTGGCTCCGCATTATAATAATTACGTTCTAGACATTGTTGGAGCCACTCCGACCTTCCCTGCCAGTTAAGCGCTTCTAGGGCTTCTTTTGCTTGTGTCATTAAAAGTTCACCTCAAATCTGATCCTTAGTTAATTCAGCCATCTTCTCCAATAACTTCATTGCACTAAGCTGGGAGCTGAGCTGAATTACACCAGTAGATGACAAAGTCCAATCTGTGCCAAACAAAGCTGCGTCCTCTGACTTTCCTTGCTCCCAGAGAGATTCAGCATTCCTAAGCAGAAAATCGACAGCTTCAACAGCTGCGGCATCAGCTTTGACCCATTCTGCCGTATACCGAATCAGGATTCCTTTGAACAATCCAGCATCTCCATTTCCTTCGTCTGGAAGTACACCGCCCTTAGCCTCAGCAAGCTCATGAGCAGCAGCGGAAAAAGTTAATCGAGCATCCTCCAAATAGGATGGGTCCTTAGTGATACGATAGAGTTCTACAGCTGCGCCAATATAGATACCTTGGTTATAGGAGTATCTCCAATCCTTATCGATCTGGCCATTGCCCGTGCGATTCATGCCATCCCATACAAAACCCGTCGTCGGGTCTACCAGTTGCTCTTTTTGCCATCTATAAATTTTTAGCGCCCATTCTAGATTCTCAGCTTCACCGAAGGCTTGATACAAACGAGCCGCCAGTATAGCTGCTGGTGCATTGGCAGGTGTATTTTTATAATCCAACTGTGACTTCTGCCAAGCGATCCCACCACCCATATACTCGTTCCAGCCTGTCTGAATGTCTTCCCATAAAAGAAGGGCTGTATCTTTATAAACTTCCTCTCCTGTTGCTTGATAGGCACGGAGCCACGCGAGAGCCATCCATTCCATATCATCATACAACTCGTTGGGCCACACTCCCCCATTTCGTCGCAAAAGACCTTCATGAAGCGCGGAAAGCCGTTCGGCATACCATTCCTCTCTAGTTCGCTGTAATCCATCTACCAATACATCCACAGCATGAGCCATCCACCAATAATGAAAAATGGTATTACATTCTCCGTTTGGACAAGGTGTTTCTATATTGTACATTTTGATCGCGTCATTCCAGAATAATGAATCCAGCGCGGCTTGTGCTTGATTCGCCCGTTCCTCCCAAATCCCGATCTCCAATTGGTTCATATAAACTCTCTCCCTGATTCGATTTTTATTGAATTAACCTTTAATGCCACTGAATGCAATCCCCTGCACAAAATAACGCTGAAGTGCCAGAAAGAGCACCAATATCGGCAAGATCGCAACAAGCGCACCAGCCATCATTGGACCGTAATCCGTTTGGAAATTATAGGAGAACGCTTGAAGTCCCATCTGGATCGTTGCTTTATCCGGGTCATTCAGTACAATCATGGGCCATAGGAAGCTGTTCCAGCCCGCTTGAAAAGTAAAGATGCTTAAAGTCGCCAGCGCTGGTTTGGTCAGCGGCAAATAAATACGCCAAAATATCTTAAACTCTCCACAGCCTTCGATCCGGGCCATTTCCATCATGTCACTAGGTAGGGTAAGAAAGAATTGCCGCATAAAGAACACAGCAAAAGTTCCTGAAGCTCCCGGAAGAATAATCCCCCAGAAGGAGTTCATCAACCCGTTCCCCCCGCTGCCAAAAATATCGTTACCTCCGAAAAATGGAATATGACGCATGACATAAACTGTAGGGATCATCGTCACTATGCCCGGTATCATCATCGCCGCTAGCAGCACGCGGAATATTGGCTTATTGAGCTTAAAATTCAACTTTGCGAATGCGTAGCCACTGATCGAACCAAAAAACAGATTCGCAAGTACACCAGCTACAGCAAGCACAAGTGAATTCCAGAAAAAGAGGGCAAATGGAACCGTTGTAAACGCCTTACGATAATGCTCTAAGGTCAAATGTGAAGGAAACCACCGAATAGGCATGGCGAATATTTCTTCGTCCGGCTTCAGGGATGTAAGTACACTCCAATAGAAAGGTAGAAACATTACGATTGCAATAACAATGCACACTATATAATATATAGATTTACTTAAGCGTCTTTTTAATAACGAACTTCCACTAGTATCCATACCTCTATCCCCTTTCTGCATGACAAGCCCGGCTTATACAATGGACTCCTCCGCCTTTGTGATCCGCATGTTTATAAGTGAGAATATGAGAATCGCCACAGCAAGCACAAAAGCTTGTGCAGACGCATACCCCATTTGCAATTGATTAAAGCCCTGTTGATAGATCAGATAAACCGGAGTCTTCGTCATATTCGCCGGACCACCCTGCGTCAGCACAAAAGCTTGGTCGAACAACTGTAACGCACCAATGATTGCCATCGTGCTGACTAGAAAGGTCGTAGGACGTAGCTGCGGCCAAGTAATATACCGGAAACAATCCAGTTTATTGGCACCGTCCAGCCTTGCGGATTCATACAAATAGTCAGGCACACCTTGCAGACCTGCCAAGTAGATAATCATATTAGAACCTACCGACTGCCAGAGGGTAAGCATAATAATGGACAACATCGCCGTTCGGGTCTCGGATAACCAAGCTGGACCTGTAATCCCAACATAGGACAACAATCCGTTAACCAAACCAAATTCAGGATGCAAAAGCCAGATCCAAACGGTAGCAGCAGCAACGGCGGATGTAAGAGTCGGCAGATAATTCAGAGTGCGGAACAACTTCACCCCACGCCAGCTTCGACTAAGTAGAATCGCGAGGAGCAGCGAAATCAGGATATTTAGCGGAACGAAAATGATAGAATAAAAAAATACATTTCGGAATGTTTTCCATAACAAACTATCTTCTATCAAACGGCGATAGTTATCAAAACCGATCCAATCATTTCTACTAAGTACATCGTAATTGGTAAAGCTTAAATACAACGCCATTACCACGGGGATGACCGTGAATACTGTAAACAACAATATCGTGGGTGTAATAAACAGATAAGCCGTCCGCGCCTGATGTTTCTCTAGCTTTCTGATGGAAGCCATTTCAGCTACCCCCTCCTAAGCAAAAGGGAGGCAAGACCTCCCCCTTACTTCAAATGTCTTACTTATTACTTCGCTACCTCATTATCCTTAAGCATTTTGTCGCCTTCTTCTTGTGATTTCTTCAAGGTTTCGTCAATACTCAGCTTGTTCTGCTGGTTTAGCTGCAAATTGGGTGCCAACGCGTCGGTTTCCATCACGGAATAACCAGGGTGGTTTGGACGAACCTTAGCGAACTCCAGTGTTTCTAGAAATGGCTGCCACTTGGGATCATCTTTGAAGAATGGATCTTCCATAGACGGCTTATAGCCAGGCAGATTCAGACTGGTCTTGGCCCAGAGCAATGCGTTATCCTTGTTCGCTGTCCACCATTTAATGAACTCCCACGCCTCTTCTTTATGTTTGGAGCCTTCTGGAATCACCAGACCAAATCCACCCATAACACTGCCTTTATCCCCGTTTGGTCCAGCTGGAGGGGGAACGATTCCATAATCTAGATCTTTACCATATTTGTTATAAGTGCTGAGCATCCACGGACCGGAATACAACATAGCAACCTTGCCTGTGACAAAAGCATCTTGCCCTTCCCCAAGTCCAAGCTCAAACCCTACTTTATACACCTTATCTTTGTTCATCAGGCGATCCCAGAACTCTAGCACCTGTTTGCCTTTATCATTATTAAAATTGGTCTTTCCATCCTCCGTAAGCATGGTGCCGCCAGCCTGTTGGAGATACATATTAAAAAGCCCCAAATCCCCCATTGAAAAACCTGCAATTTCTAATTTGTTGCCGTTCCATTTGGTGAGCTTCGTAGCAGCCGTCTCTAGCTCATCCCATGTTGTTGGAGGCTGAAGTCCTGCATCTGCGAGCAGCTTCTTATTATAGAAAAGAGCACGAGCATCTACCGTAAGCGGCAGCCCATATAATTTGTCATCGTATGAAAGCTCACGAAGGGATTCGCTGTAGAAGTCATCTTTGGAAATTCCGTCACGCGTTAAGTATTCGTCAACCGTATGCAGGACGTTTTTTGGAGCATACAATGAAGTTCTCCAGCGATCCCAAAACAGCACATCAGGAGTGCCGCCATTGGTTGCGGAAGTCAGGAACTTCGTGATCATATCCTGCTGCAGCACATACTTTACATGAATCTTATCCTGAGATTTATTAAAGGCATCGACCATAGTCTCAAATTGTTTCTGTCCCTCACCGCCCCAATCCCCCCAGAAGGTAAGCTCCGTCTTTTTTCCTTCACCACTCCCAGGTTTACTCGCATTTCCGGACTCTTTACCTGTAGATCCATTACTGCCACCGCAGCCCGTAGCAAGTGAAGCTGTCATAACCAAAGCAAGTGTGGTAACCAGCCATTTTTTCATGTTCTCTATCCCCTTTAGAGTCGATTGAAAAACTTGTAGACATTAACCCCGCTTAACTTGTAACCCGCAGCGCATAAGCACTAGCTCGCAGAACATCATATTTGCCCAAGAGAACCATGGACGTGTAAATTCGTCAGGATTATCCACATGAAACCCTTCATGCATAAATCCGGTGCCCGCATCTGTCTTCTCCAGCAGATTAAGCAAGGATTCCCGTTCCTCATTGCTGGTAGATGTCATACCCTGGATCGCTAAAGCTATAGGCCAGATATAACGACTAGGCGTATGTGGACTTCCAATACCTGAAGCCTCCTTTCCAGCGAAGAAATAAGGATTATTGCTACTTAGAATAAACTTTCGGGTATTTTTGTAGATAGGATCATCGGCACTCACATAAGACAAATAAGGGATTGAGAGCAGACTCGGCACATTTGCATCATCCATCAAATTCACTTGTCCACGGCCATCTACTTCATATGCATAGACTGACCCAAACTCTGGGTGGTCTACGATTCCATACTGGCGTATTCCCTCATTAATCTGTTCAGAAAGTCTTCTAGCTTTCAATTCCAGTTCCTGATCCCTTAGGATCTCTCGGGCAATTTCACTCACATACTCTAAAACAACCACAGCGAACATATTTGCAGGAACCAAATACCCGTATTCACAGGTATCATCGCTAGGACGAAATCCAGACCAAGTCATTCCTGTATATGCTGTCAACGTTCCTTTGCCTTCACGCGCTAATGTATCCGTAGGTGGACAGTTCATCCGTTGAAAAAGATAATTGGAATCGCTCTCATGTTTCTGTTCAGTAGTCCATAATGCAATAATTCTTTCTACACTCTTAACAAATGAATCATTAAACTGACTAGTTCGGCCCGAATTCTTCCAGAGCAGATAACCCAGTTGGATCGGATAACATAATGAATCAATCTCATATTTTCTTTCCCATACTCCTGGGCTCATCTCTGTAAGATCCTCCTGATGGCCATTCCCATTTTCTTCTTCATTGAACGCGTTCGCATAAGGGTCAAGCTGAATACAGGCGAATTGTCTTAGTACAAGTCCCTCAATCATGTCCGCAATTTCTTCATCCTCGGAGGCAAGGATCAGAAAGGGTCTAACCTGAGCGGCCGAGTCCCGCAGCCACATCGCTGGAATATCTCCGGTAATGACAAAAGTGGTGCCATTCGCCATTCTTTTTAAGGTTGTATTCCAGGTGTTAGCCATACATTTCTCGAACATTTCGGCTAATTTTGGACGATCACTCAGCTGCGCTTTTACATTAGATGCCAGTTTCTTCATCGACTCAGGGATTTCTCTGGTTGCTTTCAGTTATAATACCCCCTTTTTCTTTTTCCTTTGAAGCGCTTTCACAAATTAGTATATTGTCATGTGATTAGTATGTCAATATGTTTATTTATTGATAATGATATATCAATACTTCTGTAATGATAAACATCTATCTAAAACAAACAAAAAAACCCATCCAAAGAGATAGGTTTTTATAACAACTAATTTATGGATAATCGCATAAAATTAATTAGAATTAGATGGTTTAGCAGAACCCGTAGATTCACCAGAAATCAACTCAGCTTCCAACATTATCTTATTTGATACAGTCTGGCCGTTCATAATTTGCAGGACATTCTCAACTGCCAGTCGCCCCATTTCTTCTTCATTCTGCCGCAAATGAGTGAACGCATAACCCGAGCCGAGTGGAGTTGGTGGACTATCAAAGCAAATGATCGAAATATCCTCTGGAATCCGCAGCCCAAGTCGTTCAACCGCAGTTCTTGCCAGCAGGGCAATATTATATTCCACGGCAAAAAGCGCCGTTATTGTTGGATTCTCTTGTAAATGAGAAACTAGCCGTGAGATATCGTGTTCAATATTCTCATCATTAAAAGAATTTGGTAATGTTGAGGTTAAATCACTAACCCACAACCCCTTATCTACAGCTATCCCCCGCTCCGCATGTGCTTGTATAAATCCCTCCACCCGCTCCTCAAGAGCCGTCGTATCCGCTGGAGGTGGAGAGAGGAAAGAGATATGAGTATGCCCGAGATCAAATAAGTACTCCGTCCCTTTAAGTGCAGCCTTTAAGTTATCCGTGCCGATCGAAGCAGCCGCTACTCCTTTCAGATGGCGATCTACCAGAACTAATGGGAAACGCCCGATCACCAATTTTAGAATCTCAGCATTAAAAAATTCGCCTTGAGCTGGAAAAACAATCAGACCATCTACACCCAAGCTAAGCAACTTCTGAATAGACTGTTCTTCGTTCTCTGGTACGCCAAATGTTCTTCGTAGAACGAGGAAGCAATCATTATCACGGGAAGCCTGTTCCATCCCATAAATCAAGCCTGTTCCATAACTGTTGCCAAAGTCAGTAATAATCAGACCAATCGTCTTTTCCTCATGGTTAAAGGCATTAAAAACAGTCCCGTCGGAGGTCGTCTCAGGAGACATAACTGAATCTATGTAGTCAACTGCCGGATCAGCCACAAACGAACCTCTTCCCGGTTTTCTCACAATCAAATGCTCGGCGGCTAGCATTTCCAGAGCTTTTTTACTCGTAATCCGACTTACATTATAGGTTTCGGCCAGTTCTTTTTCTGAAGGAACTCGCTCCCCTTGTCCATAGGATTTATTTACAATAAGCTGCTTCACTTCATCAAATATTTTTTCATACATCGGTTTGGATGACATTGTCTCATTCATAACTTTCGTTATCTCCTGACTCTAATTTTTTCATCTTTATACATAATAATATATCATGATATATTAAGTTTGTCGACATTTGTACTGAAGCAGTTGAAAAAAGAGGGAGGAAGGGTTCAGAGGGTAAAGCGAAAAAATTCTAAGATTCGTATAGAAACAGAGATAAACCGTATTCTAAGAATACGGTTTAAGAGAGGCTAAGTAACAAAGCTCTGAATAGACTCCTTTAATTCTCGAGCTCCCAGTCTGGATTCCATGCGACTTCCCACAAATGCCCATCGGGGTCCATAAAGTGACCGGAATACCCTCCCCAAAAGGTATCATGTAAAGGGTCAACGATCTTCGCACCAGCCTTTTGAGCTAGCTCCATAACCTGATCTGCTTCCTTTTTACTTCCTACATTGTGGCCAATCGTTATTTCTGTTGAACTGGCTGGGGATAATGGAACCTTCGCCTCATAGGCCACATCTTTCCGATTCCAAAGTGCCAGCTTCAAGCCTGCCTGCAATTCAAAAAAGGCAACCGCTCCATGTTCAAATTCTTTGCCAATGATCCCTTCGGTCGGGAATCCTAATCCATCCCTATAAAAAACCAAAGCTCTCTCCAAATCATCCACACATAGTGTTATTACTGTAATTCGGGGTTTCATCTATATCGAGCCTCCTATTTTCGCTTCGTTAAATTGTACGAGTGCGCTCATTAATTGTATTCAGTACTTCTTCCCAAAGCATCTTCATCTGCTCTCGCATAACTGGATGGACCATTTTCTCTTGATAAGATCTACTATATTCATAGATAATATCAAACCACATTCCGCTTAACAAGTTTTTACACTTTTGTACATTTGTTCTTTTTTCGACCATAAAAAGCTTACACAGGTCTATCGTAAATGGCTGTTCAGATTATATAATAGAGACTATCTGGTATAGAAAGGAAGTTGATTTTTTTATGAAATTTGATGATTACCGCTATGAGCGTCCGGATGTAGAGAAATTCAAGCAAGACTTTAACGCCCTGCTGAAAGATCTCAACGACACATCACCACTAGAGGTGCAAAAAGCTTCCGTCACTGCCATTAACAAGCTTCGCAATGAGTTTGACACGATGCAGACATTGGTTAGCGTTCGTCATTCTATCAACACGACAGATGAATTTTACAAAGCCGAACAAGAATTCATGGACGAAATCGGGCCTGTCGTTCAGGAATACATAACTGACTACTACAAAGCACTCGTACATTCCAAATATAGAGCCGAGTTTGAAAAGGAATGGGGTGCGCAGTTACTCCAGCTTGCTGAAGTATCGCTACGGACGTTTAGTCCGGAAATCATTGAAGATTTACAATTGGAGAACAAACTATCAACTGAATACTCCCAGCTTATCGCATCTGCCAAGATTCTTTTCGAAGGTGAAGAGCGTACACTGCCTCAACTCGCACCTTTCGAATTGTCTACAGACCGTGATATGCGTAAAAGTGCTTCTGAAGCTCGTTTTGGTTTTATGTCAGAACACGAGACTGAATTTGACCGCATCTATGATGAGCTCGTAAAGGTCCGTGACCGCATAGCTAAAAAGCTTGGGTACAGTAACTTTGTTCAGCTAGGTTATGACCGTATGATGCGTACCGACTATAATGCTGAAATGGTTGCTAATTTCCGCAAACAAGTTCTTGAATATATCGTACCTGTCTCCCAGCAGTTAAAGAAGCGTCAGACTGAACGACTGGGTCTAGATGAATTGAAATACTACGACGAGAACTTTAGCTTTAAGACCGGGAACGCTACCCCTAAAGGGGATCCAGACTGGATTGTAGCTAACGGTAAGAAGATGTACAAAGAACTCTCCCCTGAAACGGATGAATTCTTCACCTTCATGCTGGACAATAATCTGGTGGATTTAGTAAGCAAAAAAGGAAAACAAGGCGGCGGATATTGCACCTATTTCAGCCAATACCAAGCCCCTTTTATTTTCTCAAATTTCAACGGAACCTCTGGGGATATTGATGTCTTAACTCACGAAGTGGGTCATGCGTTCCAGGTTTATGAAAGCCGCAATATTAATGTGCCAGAATATGCTTTTCCAACCTATGAAGCATGTGAGATTCATTCCATGAGTATGGAATTTTTCGCTTGGCCTTGGATGAATTTGTTCTTTGAAGAAGATGCAGATAAATACCGCTTTAATCACTTATCTGATAGCCTTCAGTTTATTCCTTACGGGGTATCTGTCGATGAATTCCAACATTTTGTTTATAGCAACCCTGAAGCAACTCCTGCTGAACGCAAGCAAGCTTGGAGAGACATCGAGAAGAAATACTTACCACATCGTAATTATGAAGGTAACACTTATCTGGAACAAGGGGGCTTCTGGCATAAACAAGGCCACATCTTTGCCTCACCGTTCTACTACATTGACTACACACTAGCACAGCTATGTGCCTTCCAATTCTGGAAACGTTCGAACGAAGATTTCAAATCTGCTTGGAGCGATTATTTGGAGCTATGCCAAGCTGGTGGAAGCAAGTCCTTTATTAAACTGGTTGAACTAGCGGGTCTGACTTCACCATTTGAAGATGGCTGCATTAGCTCCGTTATTGGGGATATTGAAGGTTGGCTGAACAGCATTAATGATAAAGAGCTTTAATCCATACTCTGATAAGCTCATCACAAAAAAAGCAATCCTTGCCTTATGGCTTGGATTGCTTTTTAAAATTGAATGATCCAACTTCACCCATGTATGTTATCGATAACGAATCAATAAATCTATAGGGTAACGACCCGCATTGCGACCATATAAGGCTAAGCCTCCACCCTCTGCTTGAAGCTCCAAACGGAAAGTACGATTGCGATCTAGTTTAGCTGCTAACTGCCCCGGTACACTTACTTTACACAGATAGCCGTAAGAGCCCGCCTCATCCAACTTATTCGCTAATGGCTGATAATGCCAAGATAATACACCTCGGCTGTCAGCCGGATCATCTGGCAAATAGAAGGAGCCAATCCGTTGACCTTCTATCAGAACATTCACACGTGAAGGATGACGTTCTTCGTCGGTCATATAATACGTATTCGAATTATACTCCACCCTAGCATCTGCACCATGCATGAGATCAAGTCCCATTTCATTTTGCTTTGCGCCTTCAACATTTCGAGCCAATACTCGCTTTGCGCTGGCTTCGAACATGATTTCGATCTCGCCAATCATCTTTTTCTCCATATCATCTGGAAGAGTTACATCATATGCATAACGGCCTTGCCCAGCTCCATTGATTTTTGCGCATTGAATAGCTTCCCATTGTTGTTCAAAGTTGTGTTCTTTATACGCACCAACAGGGATACTAATACAATCTCCATCCCCTTCAAACCTTACACCCTGATTACCGCTTCTTACATCAAACGTAATGAAGTTGCGAGTGATTACCTCTCCCTTATTATTTATCAAAGAAACTGCCAGCACTGCAACTGCATCCTGATCGGGCATAATGATAAATAGTGGTGGTAAATCTGCTACTCCATATCCGTCCCACTTCACTGATATATGCTCACTTTGTGTAACAACTCGTGTTCCCAAATTGTCGTACCAAAGTTCCCACTTCACCTGTAAATGCTGTCCATGATATTTATCTGAGAAACTGGAACGAAGAAGTGGAACTTTAACTTCATCCTTTGCGTTTACTGTCTGGCATGGCGGTGCATCGATCACGATGAAGTCCGGAGAATGCAGATCAGAAATCGTCATCCCTGGAACAAAGGCATCATAACCAAAATCTTTATCGCTACCGTCTAACCGATAATAACCATTGAACTCGTTCGTAACATCGCGAAATTCGGTAAATACGAAACCACATAGCTTATCATGCCGCCGGAATTCATTCATCATATAGCGGTAATGCCATGCTAAATCACTATCCCCTGCCCCGCCTTCGATACCCCATACGTTTCCACATTCACTGTTCATCAGCGGGGCATCAGATTGTACATTACCTCCGATACAGTTAAAGTCTGAACCTGGGAAAGTTTTGTCTACAACCTCATTCAAATGAAATCTAAGCTGATCATAACCATTAATGTAGAAATGCCAAGTATTGATATCAGATTCCACATGATCATAGTTACAAGGTGAGTTATCTTCAACGATTCTAGATGGATCTAGTCGTTTAGCAGAGCGATATTTTTCCCGAACCCATTCCTGTGTTTCTTTGAGATAACTAGTCTGCTGCTGTAAATCACTCGTCAGACTAGTGTCCTGAGCGTTCGTCTTCAAGCCCCATGTCTCGTTAAACATTACCCAAGAGAAAATCGATGGATGATTATAGTCTCGTTCAATAATCTCAAGTGCTTCACGTTCATACGCGTTACGTGCTTTTTCATCGGGATTTCCCCAAAAGCAAGGCATGTCTTCCATCACCAAAATACCCAGTTTATCCGCCCAATATAGTTTGCGTGGTTCTTCTGGCTTGATATGAATACGCACAAAGTTCAGTCCCAAACGTTTCATTAGATAGATTTCATCCCGCATATCTTCATCAGACGGATAAGTGAAATATCCCGTTTTGTGATAAGACTGGTCAAGGGTACCGTTTAAATAAATCGGCTTACCATTGAGGGTAATCCAGCGATAACCACGCTCATCAAAACGCACAGTTTGGATTTCTCGAACTCCGAAATAGGTACTGACTGTGTCTGTGCCAAAAGATCCGCTAAGTTGTAGTTCGCCTTCGTACAAATAAGGTGTATCTGGACTCCACAAAATTGGATCTGTTATATGAATAGAGAGCTTAAATTCATTCTCCCCTGCGATAAGATCTATTTTCTCAGTATGCAATATAGAATTCTCTGCGAATTTCAGCGTGAAATCTGCCGTACCAGTTTCTTGTGCAATGATTCTTGTAGTTACGTTCACTTGCCCATCAATAGTGGTCACAAACTTAGCATCTTTCATATAAGTCTGAGGCCGAGATTCTAGCCATACGGGCTGCCAGATTCCGCGAATTTCTCCATAACCTTGTTTGCCACGTGCTTGGTAATCATGATCGAAGTCCTCTACTCTAACGACAATTGTATTGTCTAAATCTTCAAACCAGTACTGAGTAACTTCGAACTCAAATGAACCATATCCACCTTGGTGTGAACCAACATGTACTCCGTTAATCCAAACGTCACATGAATAATCCACTGCCCCGAATCGCAAAAATAGTCGTGTCTGAGAGTCGGTAGTCTGCCATTTCAAAGTCCGCCGATACCATCCTATCCCTTTATGATCACTGACAATACCTGATAATGGACTTACCCAAGAAAAAGGAACAGTAATCATCGAACTGTAAGCGATTTCGGAATTGGAATACCAATGTTCGCTAATTCCTTCATTGCTCGGATCAAAGCTAAATGACCATTCCCCATTCAAATTCATCCATTCGTTGCGCTGCCAGTGTGGATGCGGATGTTCGGGACGAGGAATCGGAAGACTCTCAACATTCAGTACGGAAGTTGTCATGATATGAGCACAGCCTTTCAAAATAAGAAGTTGAGCTCATTTTAGCACCAGTATATAAAATTCGCAATGTATATTATAATTTTACAATATAGAATCTTCAGTGTACAATATCCTCAACCTATCCTAACGAAAAGGAATACAACCAATGAATGATATTTCGCAAGAAACGATACGATACCCCGCATCACGCATCTTAGATGTTGCTAAAGCACTTTCTGGAGATGTCAGAGTCCGCATTCTTGAAGCCCTTGGTGACAAGCCCATGAGTGTCAGTCAATTGGCCGAGACACTTGGCGTAGCTCAACCAACAATTTCAATCAATGTACAGACCCTTGAGCAAGTTAACTTAATCTCATCTACACAGGGTGCAAATCGCGAGAAAATATGCGCGGTCACCTGCCGATCCATCCATCTCGATCTTCCTTCGAAGCTAGGCGATGGTCTGCATCAAACGGAAGAAATACATATGCCCATCGGGATGTTCTCCCACTGTTCTATTCAACCCTCTTGTGGTATGGCTGGAAAAGACGGCGGAGTCATCGGTTCTCAGGATGATCCACGGGTATTCTACATGCCGGAACGAGTTGATGCATCTCTCTTATGGTTCGCTGACTCTGGGTATGTCGAATACTATTTTGCCAATCCACTACCCCCTGGTGTCGAGCTTGATGAGATTCGGATTTCGGCTGAGGTTTGTTCTGAAGCACCTGCATTTCGGGAAGATTGGGCAAGTGACATCACATTAACTATAAATGACCTACATGTCGGTACTTGGACTTGTCCATCAGATTTCGGTAACCGGAAAGGAAAGTTAACACCCGAACGATGGAAGGGTGGTACAGAATATGGAATGCTGACAGAGTGGAGTATCTCAGAACAGGGTAGCAAAATAAATGGAACTGCTTCTTCCCCTACTACAATTAGCTCACTGAAGCTGGCATTTAATGAGCCCATTCGAGTACGATTTGAGATTCGCGAGGATGCCCTCAATAGACGAGGACTTAATCTATTCGGAAGTGGTTTCGGAGACTACTCACAGGATATTATCCTGTCGTTTGTTCGTCGTTCAGTATCGGGTACATGATAACACGTAAGAATTGCACACCTGAAACCAGAGTAGATCGAAAGCTTCAGATGTGCCAGTGGACAATGTTTTCTTTACACACCAATTACTTACGCTTATCTTCAGCTTTTTTGATATTCTCAGCCACTCTAAACTTCACGATCTTACTAATTAATTCATAGGGCATCGGCTGATTAAGAGGGAATTGAATGGATCCTTTTGCTCCTTTATAGACTGATAATTCTTCTTTGAAAGCGTCAATACCATTAGGCGTTGGATAAAATCCAATATGGTTTTTGAAAGCCGCAAAATGCACCAGATTTCCGTGCAGTGTAAAAGTAGGCATCTGATAGCTAATCTTTTCAATCGCATCAGGTGCCGTTTCTTTTATTACTTTTCTTATTGTACTAAGGATTTCCTGAATCTCAGATGGAAACTTGGAAATATAGTCATCGATCGATTCATACGTGATTTTAGCCTCCACAATAAGTCCCCTCTCTGTTTCAAGTTCACATTTAACTTTGATGAAGTGCTGCCAATGCCTCGTCTTCTGTACTCTTGAACAATATTTTATTCCCCTGATTACATTCGTAAATAAAATCATTCAGACTTTTACTATTATAGCCAGTAAATTCTCCCACAATAGCAACTCGCATCTGATAGTTTGTATACTTTTGAAGAATCTCTCCGGCAAGGCCCGTCTTTAACTCAAAAAAATCATCTGTGATTTGCTCTTTTCTTAGAATCATTTTATCGCATTCTTGATATCTCACGTTTGCCATTAGATCGAGTGCATCATTTACATTATTAATTACAATACCTTCGCTGGAAATCAAAGCTACTGTTGAATTGTCTTTACGGTTTAATGTGATTTGCATTCTAAATTGCTCCTTTTTCAATAAGAAATTCTTTTACGTTGTGGTTTCCTTGTTGGATAGCTATAGCTAATACTGATTCACCACCTTCAATTTTAGCATGGATGTCTGCTTCGTGTTCGATTAACAAGCGTATCAGCTCCACATTATCCGAATGAAAAGCTGCAGAATGCAAGGCAGTGTGCCCATTGCTATCAAAAATATGTGTCTGAGCACCCTTGTTCAATAGCAGTTGGATAACACCCATATTCCGCTCCCCAGCAATTGCAGCATGAAGTGCAGTATTAGAAGGAATGAAATTAATCTTGGAATGGGATACTGCATCAACCTCAGCACCATGGTCTATCAATACCTGCACCGCTGCTTCTTTACCGAAATGTGCTGCATATCCCAAAGGTGTAAGGCCCTCGTTATTTTCCGTATTTGCAAGAGCCGGATGGAATTCTAAAATTTCTGTTAGCCGTGCAGCATCGCCATGTTGTGCCGACTGAAAAACTTCATTAATACTTTGCCGTAGTTCCATTAGATTTCGCCTCTTTTCAATTGATGAAGAAATGATTTAGCTTATTTTTTCTGGATAGTTAGGCCATTCTCCTGCTAACAAGAAGAAACGACGTTGTCGTTTTTTAAAGACGATAACCATTTCTCGTAAAAATATAAGGATAATGTAGAGCTTGAAACTTATACTTTCAACTATTTCAAAACAATAATAAACATAAAAAAACAATACAAATTTATTGTAAATCAATAAATTAAATGCTAAAATCATGAAGTTATTAAATAAGTGAGGTGTTTTAAATGAATGTTAAACGAGGTTCAACCACTTTCTTAAAAGTAATTATTTTTCTGGTTGGAATTGCAGTGCTTGCTTTGTGTATCTGGTTGCCTGAGATAGCGGTAAGAGATGCAAGGGTACATCCAGATACGGCTTACTTCCTGATTCCCTTTTTAGTATGTGCTTACGGATTCTGTATTGCATTTTCTGTTGCGCTGTATCAAGCATATAAACTATTAAACAACATCGAAAAGAACAATGCTTTCTCTGAATTATCCCTTAACTCTTTGAAGATTATAAAGAAATGTGCTTTTACAGTCATTTTCCTCATTTTGTTAGGAATAGTAAGCTTAAGGGTGCTTGCTAAAGTTACAGTTAGTGATGATGCAGCGGGTCCTACATCATTATGTCTAATGGGTCTTTTAGCAACAAGTATCATCGCAGCCATTGTGGACGCACTTCAAAAGCCATTAAAAATGACCCAGATATAAAGCCAAAAAATGTATGATTTACAGTCAAATATCAACATTAGAATTTAATATAGCCAAAAGAAAAGAGTATTCATTCGAAGGTTATCGAATGAATACTCTTTCTTTTTAATGTATATTGTGAGCCACTTCTTAAATTAAATCAGACTTTTGAAGAAGCCGCTTAACGATCGCTGCAACCTCAGCTCTGGTCATATCATCCTTGGGAGCAAGTACATTGCTGCTTCGTCCCATGATTACGCCTGCCTGCAAGCAGTCAGCAATTGCGCTAATCGCCCAGTCAGATGTTTTGCCGGCATCGGTATATGGGTTCAAGAAGCCTTCAGCGGATTGATTAGGAAGGTTAGCCTTTAGCGCTGTAATTTTCATCGCTTTGGCGATAATTAGCATCGCTTGTTCACGGGTAATTTGGTCATCAGGGCGGAACATGCCATCTTCAAAACCATTGATTAATTGATAAGCATATGCAGTATTAATCGCACTGTTATACCAATCCGTAGTTTTAACATCCGAAAATGGTGTTGCCGCTTGATCCAATTCAAGTCCAAGACCGCGAACGACAATCGCTGCAAACTCTGCACGGGTAATGGCTTGATCAGGAGAAAATTGACTATTACCTGTTCCTTCGACGACTAAACGGGAGCCCATATCATTCACTGCGTCTTTTGCCCAATGGTTAGCAACATCGCTAAATTCAAGCGGATGCCAGATTACAGAGTAAGTACCGCCACTAAGACTGTTGATGGTAGCAAAATACTCGCCGCCAATTACAACTACTTTAGTGGGTACATGATGAACTGTTCCATCAGCATCAACATATACTCCAGTTGTAATCTTGTTCGGGTCCATCCCCTCAGGAATAGCAATGGTACGCTTCACATACGTATTGAATTGTGAAAGTTCAATGCTCTTATCTCCGTAAATCCCTCTAACCGTAAAAGTTACTGGCGCAGAGATTAATGAAAATGATCCTTTTTGTGCAGCAGCCTCTAAAGCACTTACAGCATCGGCTGTTGGTTTACTAACTTCAATCTGTATCTTAATATCCTGTAAAGCCACAGACTGTCCCACCTGCTTGGATAGGGCGTCCAAGTTAATCTGCCCTGCAGGCAAAGTAATAGTCGCATTACCAGTTTTGATTTCAAGTACGGCTTGATTACCCTGCATATTTTTAACCATCTGTCCGTTTAGTTCGCCAACGATAACATCAGATTTACTAGTGGCAGTGATAGAAACCACAGCACCTTTACCTTCAGCGGCGAGCTTGTCTTCCAGCTTCTTCTGGTCTAAAGCAATGGTGGTTAGCGATTGATCATTCCGTTTACCATTCGTTGCAGTTCCCACGGTTTCCGCTTTACCATTGATTAAAATGGAAGCATCATTTGCCACAGGTGCCGGCGTTGCTGATGGAGTTGGTTGAGAAGGAACATCAACACTGGATGGAGCGCTCGGGATGACTGTATTGGATTCTGCAGATGATTCGCTAAAGCCAGCCTTATTGATGGCCTGTACCGTAAAGGTGTAGCTAGTACCATTCATTAAGCCACTGATAGTAAGCGGACTTCCAGTTCCAGAAACCGTTAATTCTCCCGGATTAGCCGTTACAAGATAACCTGTGATTTCGCTTCCTCCATCGTTGGTTGGTGGCGTAAAGGTGATGATCACTTGACCATTTTCTGCAGTTGCAGTTACGGATGTTGGAATACCCGGTGCTGTAATTGGCTTAGCAGGAGCCTTCACAGTAACGGTTGTTGAAGCTTTATAACTTCCATCTTTCGTTGTAACCGTAATGATGGCTGTTCCCTCACCAACTGGAGTTACTTCTCCATTCACAACCTTGGCTACAGTCTCATCGCTGGAGCTCCAGATCAGGTCTGGATCTGTTGCATTTGCAGGCTCTATTGTCGCTCTTAGTATTCCCACAGTTTCACCAGCTGTTAAATCGAGCGTCTCCTGATCTAGCCTCACCCCAGTTACATTCACAACTGGTGGAATTGGTTCACTTACATGTACTGTTGTTGAAGCAGTAAAACTTCCATCTTTAGTCGTAACCGTAATGGTGGCTGTTCCAACACCAACCGGGGTTACTACTCCGTAAACAACCTTAGCTACTGTTTCATCACTGGAGCTCCAGATTACCCCCTTATTGGTTGCATCGGCAGGTGCGACTGTCGCTTGTAGCGTTTTATCACCTTCTCTAACTGTTAAATCAAGTGTTGGCTGGTCTAAGGTTACTCCGGTTACTATAACAATTGGTGGCTTAGGTGCTGCCACATTCACAGTTGTTGAAGCCTTAAAACTTCCATCCTTAGTCGTTACAGTAATAATTGCTATTCCCTCACCAACTGGTGTAACCACTCCATCCACGACTGTTGCAACAGTTTCATCGCTGGAGCTCCAGATCACATCTGTATCTGTCGCATTTGCAGGTTCTATTGTCGCCTTTAGTAAGGCATCTGCTTCACCAGCAGTTAAGTCGAGCGTCTCCTGATCAAGCTTCACTCCGGTTACGTTCACAATTGGAGCACTCACAGTTACGGTGGATGTCGCAGTATAACTTCCGTCTGTTGTTGTTGCTGTTATCGTTGCCGTTCCAACGCCAACTGGGGTGACCACTCCATTTACAACTGTCGCCACAGTTGCATCACTGGAGCTCCAGATCACGGTTTTGTTCGTGGCATTAGCAGGTTCTATTACAGCATTTAGTGTATCTCCTTCTCCTCCCTCTGTTAAACTAAGTGATGTTTTATTCAAAGTCACTCCAGTTACGAGGACATCTCCCACATCGTTTACCTGCACATTGAAGGTGTATAAACTACTTATAGTGCCATCATTTACAGTAACAGTAATCACACTGTTTCCGTAGGCATTCTTCGCTGGTGTTATTTCTAACGTCCGCACATCCCCACTTCCACTTACTTTCAGTCCATTATTCGGAATTAGGGAAGTATTAGAAGATGTAGCTGATACATTTAGGTCATCCCCATCCACATCAATGACCTTAAAGGAGCGTGATACAGATTTATTTTTTTCCGTTGTAGTACTTCCCATAAAGCCTGTGTCCTGCTTCCAGCTTGCACCAGTGATTGAACCGTTCTTAGCTGAACCAGCCGGTGTATTGACAGCGATAATACCATCATTGCTATTCGAAAATTTATAGTTTAAAGCCAGATTAGGCTCTGATCCATTCAAATCGACGTTCATTTCGCGAACAATTTCGCTCTGGGTTTTAGCTTTACTCCAAAACCTTACGTCTCTCATCCCACCGCTGTAATCTCCGTCCTGTCTCCAGGTGCTTTTACCAAGCCAGTTGTTCGGACGTGCCATATTTCCAACTGTACTTAAATCCATAGCCCCTTCTGCCTTAAGAACACCATCCCAATAAATACGCCCCTTCTTCTGACTGTGATCGTAAACAATCGAGACATGTACCCACTTGGATATCGGGAAATCGTCTGTGACATTAATATCTCCTTTATTGGTGTAAGCGATGAAATGCATTTTTTTGCCGTTAAAGCCCACAAAAATATTGTGGTTCTGCTCTGCGATCGAAGATTCGAAGAATCTCATCCAGGTATTAAAACCATTGACTTTTAAATTACCTTCAATTGTAAAAGAATTCTTGTATAACAGTTGATCTGGGAACGTCACATAATCCCCATTGCCGTCAAAACTAAGATAGTCCCCACCATTCAGTTCTGTCAGATAAGGTGCATCGTTCACTGGATTTACAGTAATTGTAGCAGTACCTAGATCTGGGTTGAATGCTGCAGAAACAGTGGTATTCGCATTTTTTTGATAATTTTGATAGCCGACTGCTGTTGTGTCCCATAGCTTAAAGTCAATGGAAGCTGTTCCGTTCCAGTCTTTAGCGGGGACAAAACGAATTTTCTCCGATTTCAGCAGCAGAAAAGCTTTAGTGTCAGACACTGGCTCGATATTATACCAAATATTTGCTTGCGTGTTGTAATATTGCCAGGCCCCATTGGTATTATCAAATGACACCACAGCAATTCCTGTTGAAGCTGGGTCAGTTACCTTACCCGACAAAAGACTAGACACAACAACGCCTGCGTTGGAAGAATCGTCTTCATTGATGGACGGTATCACAGCTGGGCTATTCACGATCCAACCAAAATCCGATTTTGCACTCACTATTTGAGTGTGGATCGGCCCCACACCTTGCACCACAACTCCAGTGGCTAACGAAATACTAATGCCTATTTTCATAAATGATGGCTTCAAACTCTTTTTCCCCCTCTAGCTTAAATCATGTCATCATTTCGACAATAATCGAGAGTATTATACAAAATTATGATAAACGAAAAATAAACAAAAAAAGAACCTTCGAATTCTAATCGATTCGTCGGTTCGCTTTTTCTTTATACTAGTTCATCATCTTCTTAATCAGAGCTTTGAGCTTAGGATCAGGTGAAGTTCCAAGCTCCTGTTGAAGGGTCTCTTCCAATTGCCCATATCGCCGATAAGCTTCATTCATACGCCCTAGTTCAATATACAAATGAATGATTTCCTGATGGATATCTTCTCTCAAGGGATCCAATTTCAAGATTCTCTCAAAGTAGTGCAGCGATTGTTGACGCTCGTTCTGCTCCATATGAAATCTAGCAGCTAGTTCCAGCAGTCCAATAAAATCCTGTTCAAGTCGGCGTGTCTTCCCACTAGCCCAATCGTATGCTTTACCTTTGAGAAAGGACCCCGTATATAATGTTTCTACTTGATTGAACCATTCAGAATCTTTTTTCGAGACCTGCCTAATTTGCTTCAGCTGTCGCTTAAACTCATACAAATCACAATAAATACTGCGTTCCTCTATACTAATTTCGGTTCTGCTGGCTTTAATAAAGCTAGTTCCGATTGCTTTTCGAATATAGTATAGGGTTGAGTTCAGATTCTTCAACGCTTTATCAGGCTCCAGCCCGCTCCATAAGGTATCGATAATTTCATCTCGGCTAACCGTCCCTTTACTAATCAAAAAGACAAACAATTCTTCGGTTTTTGGGCTCCTTAGCTTGATGGGCTCTCTGTCTTGCGTACGGCGGTATATCTTTAGTCCATTAAATAAGAGAACTTCTATGACGGGCTGAACCGTCACACCTCTATTCATTTTTTTGATCTTATCCAAAGTTTTAGTTAAACGCTGTGCAGTTACAGGCTTCAGCAAATAATCCACAGCACTCAGTTCGAAGGCTTGCAGTGCGTATTCGTCATACCCTGTAACAAAAACCACATTAATCGATTCATCTAGTTCATGCAAAAGGGTGGAAAGCTTCATTCCATTTGTGTCAGGCATAGAAATGTCCAAAAAAGCTACATCAATCGAATTCCCCTTCACAAATTCATAGGCTTCCGTCGGATCCAGAAAAGTATCGTATACTTCAATCTCTCCACTCTGAGATAATATCCTTTTTAAGCGCTTTACTGATAATTCTTCATCATCCACGATAATGGCCCGCAGCATACTTCAACCTCCTATCCGCTTCATGTGTTGTTTGGGGATATCAAAAGAAACCCGTGTGCCTTTTCCTTCAACACTTTGAATACGAATGTTCTTTCCATAGAGAAGTTTGATGCGTTGACTAATATTCCAAAGCCCTACGCCTCTTTTATCTACATCTGATTTCATGATTTCCTCCAGCTTGTGCTCACTCATTCCGCGTCCATTATCTTCTACAACAAAGCTGACTACAGAAGGATCCGACTCTTTCACAGATATAGTTACCTTTCCTCCCCTTAAATTGGACATCAGTCCATGTCTTATAGCATTTTCTACTAATGGTTGTAGGATAAGTGGGGGAATCCGGCTATCCGTATTTGCGGTTATATCATATTCCACTTGTAATCTAGCACCAAAGCGCACTTTTTCAATATTAATATAGGCTTTAACTAGCTCTAGCTCACCCTCCAAGGTAGTTAACGAATCCAACTGTTTGAAGTCAAAGCTGCTTCTCAAATACTGTGACAGCTCCAGCGTTAATTCTTCCGCCTGCTCAGGTTCTTCCACACATAATGCAGCAATTGAATTCAGGGCATTGTACAAGAAATGCGGTTTGATCTGAGAACGTAAAAAGGCAATTTCGGCATCTTTAGCTTTCTTCACAGAAGCTCTCAATCGGGTCAGACTTTTCACACGCGCCATTAATTCTTCCGCTTCAAATGGCTTCCCCACATAATCATTTGCCCCATTATCCATGGACATTTTCATATCGCTAACTCTATTCTTCGCCGTTAGCATTAACACAGGCAGCTCAAAGGGTGTGAATCTCTCTCTAATCTTTTGCAGAACCTCATAGCCAGAAATATCCGGCATTGTAATGTCCAGTACAACGAGAAAGAAGTCTGAATTCTTCGATAACTCATCAAGTGCCAGCTGCCCGCGGTTCACAACAACAATGGAATATCCCTCAAGCTTGAACAAGTTGATCATAGATTGCAGGTTGGCAAAATCATCGTCCACGACCAAAATCGGCTCATTGATTTTACCTTTGATATATATAGGATACTCCTGGCGCGGAAAGAAAACTTCTCTATAAGGAAGAGTCTTATCCACGATTGGACCCGTGACTTGATTAGATGTTCGATCCCATCGTGGAAGAGTAAATATAAAGACCGATCCTGTACCAGTAACAGAGTCCACTCTAATGTTCCCGCCATGTAACTCAACCAGCTTCTTGGTAATGCTTAGTCCGAGACCTGTCCCACCATGACTGTGAATTTCAGCTTCGTCCACTTGCTCAAAGGCCATAAAAATACGTTTCTGCATATCCGGTGCAATTCCGATTCCCGAGTCTGCCACACGAACCTCAACCCATTCATGAGTAAATCTGGCACTAATATTTATTTCACCCTGCTCCGTGAATTTAATCGCATTATCTACCAAGTTGTGCAAAATCTGAATCAAACGGTTGCCATCTGCATGTACAGGTGGAAACTCTGAAGCAACATTGTTTACGAGAAAAATCGACTTTTCTCCGAGCAGAAACGAATGTATACCGATAACAGAATCTACAACAGCTTTCAGATCTAGGGTGCTTTTATATAAGGTGATATCTCCATGCTTCATTTTGGAATAATCGAGTAATTCGTTTACCATATAAGTTAATCTTCTTCCACTTCCCATTACGATCGCTAGATTCTGCGCTTGCCTTTCGGTAACTGGACCTTCAACCCCATTAAGTAGTGTAGCAGTAATGTTGACTATGGCATTCAGTGGTGTCTTCAGCTCATGAGAGGTATTGGAGAGAAACTCGTCCTTAATTTTGTCCAGACCGATCAGTTGGTTTTTCATTTCATCTATCGTATGATAAGCCTCGAAAAAACGGAGAACAATCAGAACGATCATAATGATATTAAAGGCTACAATGTAAAACTGTCCTAGCCAAAGATTTTCTTTCATCGAAAGAGCAAACAGAATGATGTCTATCGAGTACAGATTGATAGCAAGAATCGCCAAGAACAGCAGCAACGATTTGATCCGATTTACTTCAGGGCTTCTGATGTACAAGATAGCCACTCTAAACAACATCCAAATTAACATCAATTCATATACAATGATCACATAGGTAGAGAAAAGCGTGTAAGTACGAATAGGCAGGATTGCTACCAATATTATAAAGCTGCCTAGTATAATCGTTACGACTTGCGTAAGTTTTAAAGAGATTATGCTTTTGTGCATTTGGTAGAAAAATATAGCCAGAACAATAAAACACGATATGGAGCTAATATCCTTCACTTTGTATAACACAATGAACGAAAGGTTTGGGAAAAATAGTAACAGCGAACGTTCTCCAATCAAGCCATGATAGATCGCAAGCAGTAAACAAATAATAGCAAATACAAGTAAGGAGTAATCCTTCTTACGGTATAAAGCAGCCGCCACAAAGCAGATGACAAAAATAAGTGATAATGTTCCCAATATTGCAACTGTACTAAATTCACGAGCCGTACTCTTCTGCTGGTTCTCCAGCATAGCGGCTTCCTCGCCAAAAGTAAGAGATACGGGAATACCTGCATTTACATATTCATAGTTAGAAACTTGAATGATGATCTCTACATCACCTTTTTCAGACGAAAAAAGCCCAATCTGCGGAATATTCCCCGACTGGTAATCGGCAGTACTCATAGTGGGGTTTCCATCCTTAATGAGTAAATGCCCATTCACATAAATCGCACTCGAAAAGCGGATATTCGTTTTTTTCAATGCGAATACACCGTTTATAGGTAAGTTTTTCAGCACCATCCGATAAGTAGCAGAACCGAATGCAGGTAAAGGTTGTCCATCAACCACTTTGCCATTCCATCGTGAGGGGACCTCCATTAATGCTGTAGGAGCAGGTTTGTCTGTGCTTGATTCTATAAAATGCTCAGGCATTAGCAGCTGGTTCCAATAAAATTCCCACTCACCATCTAACTTGATGATCTTTTGTTGCCCATAATCCCAAGTTGAAAGATCCATGCTCCCCTTCTGAACTTGCAGATAATTCTCATGTTGATCATTATCTATAAAAATGGATAGTGGGATTGTTGCTAACGAGATGAAAGCAATTAAATAAATAAGTAACGTCCTTTTGAGCATCGTAGGCCCCTTTTCTATGGTGATGTTAAGCTGCGCAAACGCTTGGGGCATCGTGCAACACTTGGATTATATAGGATAGATAACGATAGATAACGATAGATAATTCTATAAAATTTTCTGTTTTCCTTCATGTTTCGACAAATTAAATGGTGATTAGCGATTACACGAAACTGAGATCCACGCTTGACCTTAGGTCAGACCTAAGGTTTATAGTTAAATCAACAAATACCAATATAGATAGGAGCACCTCCATTGAATCATTACATTACGATTGGTGAACTTTCAAAACTTATGAATGTATCCGTTCATCAAATCCGATATTTTGAAGAGAAAGAGATTTTATTTCCAGCCTATACCGATAGCAATCAATACCGGATGTACGGAATTAATGAGATTTATCAGTTGGCCCAGATCCTATTACTCCGCAAATTGAACGTGCCTGTCAGTACGATTAACAAAAGCATGAATAACTTCACCAAAAATGACTACCATCAACTTTTGGAGCAGTCTCTAAGTAAAATAAACTCTGAAATAAACCAGCTAATGTTGTTGCAGCAGTTTTTACAAAAGATACTTAAGGAATACGAGCACTCCGACATTCTAGAAGACAAATATCACATTAAACAATTGGATACTCGTCATTTAAAAAAATGGATGGAAATAGAGCAAGATGAGTCACTCACCGCTCGAAGTCTGTATGAAAAAAAGCCGCAACCAACTCATTTATTTGAAACAGATCTACATTATTTATACGGTACTGAACAAGTAACCTTATGTTTTGAAAGCACTCACTTACCGGACATCATCCTAGAAAAAGGCAGCTACTTATATAAAGCATTTTTCGTGACGGATGATCATGATATTGAACTTGAGATTGCTCAACTGGAACACTATATAACACAACATCACTATACAATTCAGGGACCATTGATCCTTTTGGAAAAATCATATCTATCCCTATTCAACAATGACAAGCTTCATTATGAAATCCAAATTAATATCAAGCATGACCCTGACGGTGTAGCATGATAAGTCCGAACAAGATAACAATCGCTCACTACCAAGAACAAGATCATAGAGCAGTGTGCAGTCTTTTAGTGGATGCGTTCCACGGTAAATTCCACTCCCTCATCTCATTAGAGGACGATGATATTGCTGAACTACTTTTTGGGCTCTGGGAGCATGATCAACCGTCCGCATCATCACAACAAATCGTAGCTAAAGAAAATGGAGAGGTTGTCGGTACGCTCAGCATTAAGTGGAAGGACAACCAAGCCTCAGACAGAAGTAAATTTATATCACCTCACCATAGTTCCTTTTCACAATTATTTAAGCAATTTGGATATCTAAATGTATGTAAGTTAATGGTTGGGTTACATTTTTTGAATTATCAGCCTCGCGCAAAAGAATGTTATGTCGATCATTTGGCCGTTCGATCTAGCCACTGTAATAAAGGAATCGGTAAGCAGTTGCTTAGTTGGGCAATAGATTTTGTAAACAGTCACTCCGAAGTGGACAAATTAACGCTACATGTTGCTAAAAATAATAAACGAGCTATTCATATGTACCAACAGATGGACTTTGCTATCGATCAATCAAACTATAGCGGGATTAGACACCTTCTTTTTAAAGAGGCTAATTGGCATTACATGACGAGGCGTTTACCACTACATCCTAGGAGCTCAATAAATGAAAAAAAATATTAAATTAACCGCATGCTTGATCATTGGCTTAATGGCAGCTTCAGTCTTATTCGTATTAAATCAGCATTCATATGCAATGAATGAGCAAAAGATAGAAATCGAAACCCCTCAGGGTAAACTAACAGGAACTTTAATTCTACCCCAGCACTATTCTGGAAACGTAGGGCTAATAGTTTTTGTTCATGGTGATGGTCCCATAAATGACACATACGATGACGGATATAAACCTTTATGGGAGAAATTCGCATCTGCCGGATATGCTTCTTTGTCTCTTAACAAGCCTGGTATTGGTGGTTCCTCTGGTAACTGGATGGAGCAAAGCATGGAAGATCGTGCTCAGGAAACGATATCTGCGATTAACTGGGCGAAGAACTTACCAATGATTGATAAGAAGTCTATTGGCTTGTGGGGAGCAAGTCAGGCCGGTTGGGTGATTCCCAAGATTGTAAAAGAAGTTCCTGATCTCGCGTTCAGTATTCTTGTATCGCCTGCGGTGAACTGGATTTCTCAAGGTAAATACAATACAAGATTAGAAATGAAACAAGAAGGCTTCTCGGAAAATGAGATCCAAGCCAAAGAACATTATAATGCTCAAGTATTACAATTACTTAACGAACGAGCATCTTACGAGGATTACTTGCGTATTGCACATTCCGAGAACTTGATTTCTAAGGAACGCTGGGGATTTATCGCCAAAAACTATCAGTCTGATGCCACCGAAGAACTTAGTTACTTCAATGCTCCTGTCCATTTAGTACTCGGCGGTCAAGATATCAATGTAGATATTGAGGAAACCGAACGTATTTACCGTGAAAAAATACCTGCCAACTTGCTCTCCGTCTCTTATTTTCCCAACGCTGACCACTCTATGCTGTCAAAGAAGAATGCCGCATCCCCCTTAAGGACTTATTTAACCGCTGTTTTCTTTCCACGACAATTGGTGGAAGATCAATATTTAGATGATCTAAGCCGATTTGTAAAGACACAACCGTAAACCTATTTTCAGATAAGAAGTCTGACTATTGACTTTACCCTTAGGGAAAGGTGCATAGTGGAATTGAACAAACCACCGAAATTCAAAGTTTATATATCATTAATTATCGAAGAAATGGAGATGAGATTGTTGCTGTCCATAGGAGAATTCTCGAAGATATGCGAAGTGTCAACCAAAACGCTGCGGTATTATGATGAAATTGGATTAATTCATCCCGATGAGATTAATCCCGAGAACGGTTATAGGTATTATTCCATCAAACAACTAACAAAAATGCTCTTTATCAATCGTTTGAAATCTTATCATTTCTCACTTGAAGAAATCAAAGATATTCTGGAATGGGAGCAGGATCATTTTGAAGAGAAGCTTAGTACAGCCCTAAATCTCAAAAAAAGAAAACTACAAGAGAAACTACGAACTTACGAATATACATTAAAGCAAATTAATAGTGATGTTCTAAATTTAGAAAAAGGAATATCGATGATGTCCTACCTAAATAAGATAGAAGTGCAACTTGTTGAAACCAAACCAATGAATATCCTATATACACGTCAAATGTTGAGCAGTGATGATTATGCGTTTGGATATGGTAAGTATTTTAGCAAACTGTATGAAACTATTGCCACTGAAAAGCTGACCTTGCTGGGCACGCCAATAACAATTTATCACAGTGAGGAATATAATCCTGCCGGGAATGATACAGAGTTTGCCCTACCTATTGAGGAGATCGTAAATGGAACGAGGGAATTACGTGAAGGGCTGTGTGCGAAGTCTGTTTATAAGGGCGCTTATTCAGAATTAACATCGGTTTATGCGAAGCTCACAGAATGGATAGAAAATGAAGGTTATGAAATGGCGAACTCACCCTATGAAAAATATATAACAGACCCCACGCAAACTTCTGATCCTGAGGATCTTGTTACTGAGGTGTATTTTCCAGTTAAGAAAAGATCGTAGCCACACTCATATTCACACCAAAATTTGATTAAAGGAGTTATCGATATGCACAGAAACTACTGGCCTACAAAAGACTGGCAAACTTCAGATCCGGCTACCTTAGGAATGGATGGTGAACAACTTTCACAACTAGAAGCTAAGATTAAAACCGACTATAGTAATATAAACGGAATTGTAGTGGTGAGAAATGGATATATTGCCTATGAACAATACTTCAATGGCTATGGTCCGAATGATCTGCATCATGTGGCTTCTGTAACGAAAAGCATCTTATCCGCCCTCATTGGTATTGCCATTGATGCCGGCTTTATCAAGCATGTTGATCAGGAGGTGCTGGATTTTTTCCCCGACTATGTTCCCGACGATGCTGCTGCCAATCTACAAAAACGAGAAATCACTATACGCCATTTGCTCACCATGACAGCTCCCTATGCTTTTGAAGACTGGCACGAGCCACTGGAGCAACTCTGTAAATCGTCCGACTGGGTCAAATACACACTTGATATCCTTGGCCACCAAGGGAATATCGGTGATTTTAAATATTCCACCTCAGGGGCGCACTTACTGTCAGCTGTCATCACTCGTTCCACAGGAAAAAGTGCCCGTGAGTTTGCTAACGAGCGATTATTCAGCCCTATCGGCATGACGGAAATCCCGGATTATGAGATGAAATCATTTGGGTTTGATGATTTATTTGGGGTAAATGTGAAGGGATGGGTGAAAGACCCCAATCATATCACCACAGGAGGATGGGGACTTACGTTGTCTTCACGTGATATGGCGCGTTTTGGTTTATTATATTCGAACCGTGGAAAATGGGAGAATAATCAGATTATTTCGGAGACATGGATTGAAGAATCAACAGCGATGAACCCTAATCATTACGGTTATTTGTGGTGGCTACGCGAAGAAGATGGGACTTACACTTACTCAGCGTTAGGGGATGGTGGTAATGTCATTTGCTGCATTCCAGAAAAAAAACTTGTCGTAGCTATCGCCTCAGAATTCACACTTCAGCCTCGTGACCGGTGGCCTCTGATTAAGGATTGTATTATTCCGTCTGTAGTAGAGTAAAGAAGATAGAAAACATGCTGGTTGCCACTACTTCATTAACAACTAGGAGAGCAACCAGCTGTCTACACTCTAAATCATTTTGCTTCAAGGAAAAATAATATCGCCTTCGTTGCTGCTTACATCAAAAAATCCTACTTTGTGTTTTATAGCCAACTTCCGCATCGCCGTGTAAGCTTCGTCAGCTACGGAATACGCGAACGCCGCATAGATGACGGATGTGCCAAGCGAGTAGTCAGTCAACCGGTTATCCGTTCCGGCTTCCTCCATCGCCTCAAAAATCTCATCCTCTACATTCATATTAGGAAATTGCTCGGACAACTCACTATAAAAGCGTTGCAGCGCCTCCGATAAAACTGATGGATCATTATAAGCATGGTCTTCCGACCACTGCACTTGCTGCTCATACCACTTCATAAATGCTGCTCTCTCTTGCGGTGCTTTAGACGTCTCGAACGCCATCAAATCATAACTCATTTAAAATCCTCCTCTAAACCACCCTAATCGTGCATTTTCAGTTTCTATAAATTGTTGGGCTGTTTTGATTATATATTAAAAATCATCAGACCCATACTATAGAATCATGATACTTACTCACCCATTAAATATTTAAATATCATGTGAGCTCAGGTGTATCTACAAAAGTAACCACTGGCTCCATTACGCCATGTAATTCAAACAAGATTAGTTCGTTCCCGCCTTGACGCAAAAGCGGTGCCGGTATGTAAAGCGTTTTTGTCGGACCCTCCTCCCAGTAACGACCTAGATTAAAGCCGTTTATAAAAACTTGACCTTTACTCCATCCGTCCAGCCGCAAAAAAGTATCCTCAGGCTTACTGACTTGAAAGCTCCCCCGGTAGAAAGTGGGCCGCTGACGTTCTTCGCAATCTATCGATGTGAATGATAATCCTTTAAGATCTGTTAATGGCAAGGAACGAATGGTCCAATCATGCAAAAATTGATAGCCGAGTCTAACGCCACAGGTTATGCCCTTCGGATCACGAAGCAGAGGGCCATAATTTACGCGTCCCATGTTCTCCACAAGAATGTCGATTTGCAGTCCCTCAATCGGGATCTCTAATGAAATTCCTCGCGGATCCCAGCGTTCAACTGTACCGACAAAGGCCCCATTCGCGAATACAAGCGCACGATCGCGAACTTCTTGAAGAACGAGCTCCGTACTGCTGCGGGGTCCACTGATCTTCGTTGAATACAAGATAAATCCATAATCTTGACCCAGTTTCTCCATTGGCTCGGGACATGCTCTACGTTCTGGACGAGACAAAACGTCTAACTGAGTGAACAGTGGTGCTGCTTCTGTCATCAACACTTTACCATAAGCTTGTGACTTTATTAACGGCGGTAATTCCAGTGGCGGCAACGTTACGTATTTCTCAATAATTTTTCGAGCTTCATAAAATTTTGCAGTTGGCTTACCCGATTCGTCCAGCAGTGTATCATAATCGTAGCTGGTTACGATGGGCTCATATTTGTCAAAAAGATTTGCCCCATTCATAAATCCAAAATTCGTCCCCCCATGAAACATGTAGAAGTTAACAGAGGCTCCTAGAGCCAGCATTTCATCCAAAGTCTCCGCTACTTCGGATTCGGGGCGGGTATTATGCGGTTTCATCCAGTGGTCAAACCATCCATTCCAGAATTCCATACACATCAACGGTCCCATAGGCTGATATTCACGTAGTTTAGCAAAGGCTTCCTTTGCCCGTGAACCGAAATTTACGGTGGCGAACACTCCGTCAATCATACCGCCTTGGAGCATATGATCTTCAGCTCCATCTGAAGTAAACAGCAGAACGTCCATGCCGCGGGCGATCATTCCTGCTTTTAGATCATTCAGGTAAGTCTTATCACTACCAAAGCTTCCATATTCGTTCTCTACTTGAAGGGCAAGCACAGGGCCACCGTTAGTGCTTAACAAAGGCCGCAGACGTGGAAGCAACTCATCGAAATATGCATCCAACTTAGATAAATAAACGTTATCATTACAACGCAGTTGGATGTTATCGTCCGCAAGTAACCAAGCTGGCAACCCACCGAATTCCCATTCCGCACAAATGTAAGGACTTGGCCGCAAAATCACGTGCAAACCAAGCGCTCCGGCAAGTCTAACGAAAGCCTCGATATCAGCAAAGCCGGCAAAATTGAAGCTACCCTCCTCAGGTTCATGTAAGTTCCAAGGAATATAGGTTTCAACAGTATTTAATCCGCAAGCCTTCAGCTTCAGCAAACGATCCTGCCAATATTCCGGAACGATCCGGAAATAATGAAGCGCACCAGAAAGTAACCGGATGGGTTGTTCGTCTAATATAAAATGATCCCCTGATATGGATAACTTCCGCATATAATTTCTCCTCCAACATTGAGATAGACTATTCAATTATAGGTAATAAAAATATCAACCCATATGGACAATTCTAATGAAATATATGGAGAATTCATTGGTTGCTAGAGGCTTTTGTGATGCTATAAACTATATTCATAGGAGGTTTTACGGATGTCAAAAAGAACTCATATTTGGTTAATTACCACAGATCAAATGCGTGCGGATGCACTAGGTATCGAGAACGCTCCCGTACTGACACCTGAGCTTGACAAGCTTGCTTCAGAAGGCACGCTTTTCACTGGAGCTTACTGCGCTAGTCCCGTTTGCACGCCCTCACGTTCCTCCATTTTTACTGGAAGGTACCCTCATGTCCATGGTGCTTGGAACATCGGTACTGCGCTTGGAGAAGACGAACTTACCTTGTGCGATCATTTAAAGACAGCGAATTATAAAACCATCGGTATAGGAAAGATGCATTTCCGTCCACAAATGAAAGGGGACTTTTCACAAGAATATGAAGATCCTGCTTATCGAGATCGCGGAAGAGCTTCCGATGGAACGTACTACGGATTTGATGAGCATCATATTACTGAAGACAATTGTATCGGGGAATATATGGAGTGGCTTAGGGAACGCAACCCGGAAGTAGCAGAACGATTCAGTAAAGACCGTTTCAGAGCCTCCGATGCTCAACACGATGTGTGGGAGAGCGAAATTCCTCCGGAGCTGCATCAGACTTACTGGATTGCTGAACGGAGTATCGATGCTATCCACGCCCACAAAACCGAGCAACCGTTATTCTTATGGTCCAGTTTCGTTGATCCGCATCATCCCTTTGACCCTCCAAAAGTTTATACGGATATGTACGCGGACATTGACATTCCATCACCAACCAGAGAAGCTGACGACGTTCATCTTCGTCCTCCACATCTGCTGCGTCAGAGTCAGGGAGGATATTGGCCTGGTGGCGGTGAGGAGCATTCTCTTAATGAAGCGCATATGAAACGGCTCACTCGAAATTATTATGCGATGATTACCTTCATTGATGAGCAGATCGGACGTATTATAAAAGCTTGGCGTCAAAAAGAAATGTATGATGATGTTGTTATCCTCTTTACCAGCGATCATGGAGAACTGCTCGGTGACCATGGACTAATTTACAAGGGACCGTGGTTTTATGAAGGGTTAACACGGATCCCGATGATCGTACGTGGTCCTGGGATTGCTTCCGGGCAACGGGTCTCTGCTTTGATGGAACATGTTGATATTGTCCCCACACTGCTTGAATCCGCAGGTCTCAAATTCCCCTACGGAATTCAAGGCATGTCACAGATGGAAGTGCTAGCTGGCAGGGAGTCCCATGTACGTAATTCTGCCCTAACTGCTTATATTGCTCATGATCGAGGCATAAACGCTAAGTGTTTGCGAACTACACGTTATAAGCTAGTTATCTTTGCAGGAGAGACCTACGGCGAATTATATGATCTGAAAGCGGATCCTCATGAAAACCACAATCGTTTTGAAGATCCAGATTATAGTGAAATTCGCCGATCGATGGTAGAATTGCTCGTCCATCGAATGATTCAAGATCAGGACCCATTGCCTCAGCGCCGGAGTAGCTGGTAAATCAAAACACATGCTAAACTCCTTAATCTTTCCGTAACAGGCGAAGGACAACCTGAATGTTCAGGTTGTCCTTCGTTAAGATCATTTCCCCAATTCGGATGCCTTTAGAATATGAGAAATTGGACGTCCGGCAATCAATTCGCCGTTGTTTACAAACCCTTCCTCTCGTCCCTCCAGCTCGTGAATAAGACGCTCTCTCCATTCACGTATACGCTCTAAATTATCGGTACATCCGATTGCATTAACCTTCTCTAAGGGATCGGTCACTAGGTTAAAGTACTGCTCTTCGCCTGTCTGAGAATACCATATGAATTTCTCTCTTCCATCCGTTAAAAAGTGGTGAGACTTTTCTCCATAGGCTTGCTCCCCATGAATATAAGACCGCCACACTATCTGATCTCCCTTACACAGCGGCAACACACTTTGCCCTTCTACTGTAACTGGTATTCGGACGCCAGCAGCTTCAAGAAACGTCGGCATAATATCGCGAAGCTCTACAATGGAATCAAGCCGGGAGCCTGCAAGAAGTCCAAGCGTTTCTCCCGGATCAAACACTATGAAAGGAATCTTAACACTTCCTTCATAAGGAAGTGATTTGCGGAAGTAATGATGATCCCCCATCATTTCACCATGATCAGAAGTAAATAGAATCAAAGTTTCATTTAAAACTCCATATTCCTGCAGCCCATTGATCAACCTCCCAATTTGGTCGTCAAGATGCGTTATTAGTGCATAATATGCGGCACGGGCACGATCCAATCTGCGCTTTGGCAAATGAGTGAACGAAGATGTTGGATCCTTAGCACTGTTTAAAGCTGCATTCTCGTCCACCCAATCTCCGACTGGAGGATCAGGAATTTCCAAATCCATGTACATATCTAGATAACATTGCGGCGGATCCAAGGGGGAATGTGGGCGAACGAAGGAGGACCATAGGAAAAATGGTTTTCCAGGGTCTCTTCTTCGTAAGAAGTCTAGCGATTCGGTTACGCACCAATTCGTTGGATGCATCGATTCAGGCAAATGCCAGGGGCGGGCAACCGTTGAGGCATTGCAATCAAGTCCTAAGTCAGTGATATCCGAATTAGCATTGGTTTGTCTTCGCAGCCACTGTAAATAATCATCTACTTGATCATAGTGTTCATCATATATGGCTTGGCTCTTGTCCCGATTGTAGTGAAGATATCCATCATGAAGCACTACATTATGAAATCCACATAGATTACGCGCAGGATACACATGCATCTTGCCAACACACTGCGTATGATAACCAGCTTGAGCAAGCTCTCCGGCAATCGTATGGGCGTAATTCCATTCAACCTTATCCTGATACCCCACCCGCCCATGTGATCGTTGGCCCAATCCTGTCATGATAGCAGCCCTCGCGGGAATACAACTCGGGGTAGCTGAGTAAGCGTGTTCAAATAATATCCCTCTTGATGCAAGAGAATCCAGGTTGGGTGTCTCAACGACGGGATGTCCCATGATGCTCAGGCAATCAAAACGCATCTGATCCACTGTGATAAGCATAAGGTTGGGCCGCTTTGAGCCATTTTGATGGTCCAGATTTGTGTCAATCATAACCTCACTCCCTTCTTATACTCCTGCGATGACGGACGGTGTTGCGATCGTGTGCCACAAATTCGCACTTATCGCCCTTGGGCCGTCATCGTCAACGAGACCGTCGAACGTCAGTAGCTCCTCTTCTAATTCAGCTATCTGTTCCACTTTCCCTTCGACATAACTATTGATTCGATGAATAGCCGTCCTAATCCTCTGAAGCATACCTCCCATACGAAGATCAAAAACATCAAGACCAAACACCTTATTTTCCAGCTCCCATTGCACTCGATAGTCGTCCATGAATTGTCTGGCCAAATCAGATAATTGTGGCAAAGTCACCTTGGCAAAGTGAGCCAATTCCTCTAAATTCCCACGATGATAAGCGTCGCGTATAGAAATCCCGATTTCGCTCTTTATTTCGAGCAAGCGACACAAGCTGGCTTGTACAGAGAATAAGGATTGCCAAGGCGAATTGCGAGTGATCGCCTGTTCGAGCTTTTCTGCACTTTGCTGATAATGCTTCGAATACGCGCTAGGAATAACATGTCGATCAAACAAACCACACAATATATCTTGATAAAGCAAGTATTTAGCCGGATTGATAGAACATCCCCCCGGTGCCGAATTACCCGGAACCAGGTTGGCCGCATCGAGTGCCATAAAGTCATCATAATTGCCTTGCACGCAGCTACTGAATCTTTCTTTGACATGGTTCTCCACGAAACATCCCGTGTAGCAGAGCTCAGCCCAAAGTTGAAGGGTAGGAAGAACCGAGAAAACGGAAGCTTCAGCACCATTATCTCCCCATGCAGTAACCAGCACTTCATGAATTCCATGCTTAACACAGCTATCATGTGCCAGCAGACTGACATGGCGGCTGAATTCATTGTTTGGAGCGAAGCCCATCCATTTCCAAGCACCACCTGCAAATCCAATATGATCATTCAGCTGCTTATGTTTGCGCAACATTCCGTCATATTTCTCCTGCGTTTCCGAATAGTAATCCCAATAGATCAAGGTAACATCTTCAGGAATCAGCTTAACAATATCAGGGCTGATTGGACTTTCAGAGTCGTAATATTCTCCGGAACTGGCCAGACGGAAAAACATGTCGCTCCACATCATCGTACGGAAACCATATTTCCAGGCGATTTCCATAACAGTACTAAAGTGTTTTAACATCAAGGAGGATCGATCTTGATACCCATGCTTGTCTAGATATTTACCAAGTCCCATCATATGCGCTTCGTCCATCCCAATATTTATGCGGCGACTGCTTACATGGGTCGCCATGAAAGCGAACATTCGATCAATTAATTCGTAAGTTCTCGGATCATCAATGAGGAGAATGTCTTGGAAATCCACTAGCGGTGCATGTACTTGCCATTTCAATGCTTGGCCCAGATGAGCCAGCGTCTGGATACAAGGAACTAATTCTATACCAAATAACGCGGCATACTGGTCCATCTCCCGAATTTGCTCCCCTGTATATCGACCTCTTAAATAACCAAAATAAGGATACCCCTCAAGTTCGTAGGTGTCTTCCGTATACAGTTGAACCGTCGAATATCCCATAAGCGCTAAGCGCAGAATCAATTCCTTATATCCTTCATGGTTAAGAACAGCATTTCTTGAGCAGTCTACCATGAAACCTAGCTGTTCATAAACGGGCATTTCATTAATTTCAACTCTCTCACCACGACGTAAATTCTCAAGCAATCGGCTGAGTGCCCGGATCAACTGATGTTCCTGTTCATACTCAATGGTGGCCTGAATCTTATCGTAAGATATTCGAATGCCCTTCCCTTGCTTCTTACAAATTACTGGAATCCCTGACCGTTCTATTCGAATACTCAATATTCCCGCTACATCTGAAACAGCTGCTAACTGTTTCTCGGTTAACCCTGTCAAGTGAATGCTATGTATCATAGACTTTACCCTCCTAATCTTATTATAAGTATGCGATCAGTAGCGCCGTACATTCTTGGTTCTTCTTCAAATCATTAAACGGAAGATCCGGGCTGCTTCAGCCCGGATCTTCTCTATCAATCAATTATTCAATACCTTGTTCTTTGGCCTTCGCATTTACTTCTTCTATCATTTTATCAAGACCTTTAGCCTTATAATCGTTCACAATGTTATTCCAGTAACTCTCAACGGGTTCTTTGGAAAGCATGATCTTAAGCAGATCATCATGGTCCAGCACAGTAAATTTATCCTTTGTTGGGGTGGACAAATACGTTAACCGAATGTCGTATTCTGGAACCTTCGTATTGTTCTGAATCCAATCGATATAATCGACAGCTTCTTTGCGGATCCCTTCGTTAGCGATCGTCGGGTTATCCATGTTATAGCTATCTGAAGTTTCATAAGCCACCAAATTTTTTAGAAATCTGCTAGCAGGGTACTTCTCATTTAATGAACTCTTTTCAATGACAACCTTCTGCCCATTTTCGATCTTGTAATCGACACCTTCAATGCCATAAGTCAACAGGTCCTTACCTTCAGGAGACAACACATAATCATAGAGTGCCATGATGCGATCCATCTTTTTATCGTCAACCTTATTGCTGAAATAACTTTCAGACCAGTACGTTTTAAAAATAGCATGTGAGCGTTCACCATCAGGTCCAATAAGTGGCTTGAGTGCCTTTACGCTCTCCATGATATCTTTATCCGGATAAGCTGTTTTCCAGCGTTTTTCATACATATCGCTATTTAAATTTATAAAACCGCCACCGCTTAGAAGAGCAGCTGCTTTACCTGCTACGAAATTGTCATAAGACTCTGCAGGCTTTACAAGCGCGATGTCTGGATCGATCAAACCTTTTTCGTACATATTCTTCATGTTTTGTAACGCCGGAAGTGCATTTTTCGAAAATACAGCAGGTATAAACTTACCGTCCTCTTTGATCCATTTAAAGTCACTGCCGCTTCCATCACTCGTGGCGACCGGGTTACCGTACAACCAGAAGAATCCGCCCAGCATCTTGGTAGTTGTCGTCGTAAGACCGGTAATATGCTTTCCTTCCGGATCCGACTTGACGATTGCATCAAGCATAGCTTCAAACTCTTCCCAGGTCTCGGGTTCTTTTGTGATTCCAGCTTTTTGAGCAAGATCCCATCGATAGAACACCATACGATCCAGCGCGCTCCAATCGACACTCGGGAACATCCGGCGAGGAACGGTATAATACTTTCCGTCTACACCTAAACCTTTAATGTCCGGCGATTCGAAGTATTTTGCAAGGTTAGGATACTTAGAAAGATCCGGAAGTGCTTTGACAACACCTTGTTCAACCCATTTACGCTGATATTGCGTACCGACAGCGTCGATTGCGAAAATATCAGGTAATTGACCGGAAGCAGCCCACATTTGAATCTTCTGGGTATAGTCATCCCAGGTCATATTGACAGGTTTTAATGTAATGTTGAATTTTTCTAATACTTGTTTGGCGATCGGGTCTTTTTCGATGTTAGCAATTTCAGCATCCGCGTCCCAGAAACCAAGAGAAATGGTCATTGGATCCTTGTAAGGGTTGTCCGTGGAATTAGAAGAATCCGGAGATACTTCACCGTTTGATGCCGCCTGCCCTTTGTCGTTATTGCCTCCACCACAAGCCGTGAGCACCGAAGCCAATAAAGTTATGCATAATGCCAGTGTCATCATTTTCTTTCTAAGCATGCTTGAAACCTCCCTTTATACTATTTTAGGATAGAATCAATCTATTTAAAATCTTTCTTATCCTTTTATCGAACCAACCATAATGCCTTTATTAAAATGCTTCTGCAGGAACGGATAAATAACAATAATCGGAATACTCGAAACTACAATTGCTGCCATTTGAAGTGCAGGTGTGTAGACCTTCCCCGTCTGCTCCTGCTCTGCCATCGTCTGTGCCATTTGACTTAGCAAGGAATTCGAAGTAATGAGTGTCTCACGTAAATAAATCTGAAGCGGGGCCTTTGAAGCGTCACTGATAAAGATCAACGCGTACCACCATTCATTCCATCTTTCCACGGCATAGAACAAAGCAAAGGTCGCCATGAATGGGGCAGAGATCGGAATAATGATTTTGTAAAGGATGTACAGATCATTTGCCCCATCCAGCTTAGCTGACTCTTCCAGACTTTCTGGAATCGTGTTGAAATAGTTTTTCATAATGATCAGGTAAAACGTATTGAGACCTGCGGGTATGATCATGACGAGTATATTGTTTACGAATCCTAGATCTTTAACGACTAGATAAAAGGGAATTAAACCGCCATTGAAAAACATAGTGAACAAGATCAAACTAAGCATTATGTTTCTTCCCGGCATGCCCCGTTTGGATAATGCGTATGCTCCCGCTACAGAGATCGTCATGCTGAACAAAACGCCAACCGCCGTTACGATGACAGAATTTAAAATCGAAGTCCAAAACTTCATATCCTGAAGCAACAGCTTGTATGCCGACAGGTCAAACGAAAGCGGAAAAATATAAAAGTCGCTTTTACTAATCGTTTCGAACTTTGCAACTGAGATAATAAGAACATTATAGAAGGGAAAAAATGTTACTAGTGCTAGAAGCCCCAGAACCACGAATGCGACGATATCGAAGACACTCCATTTTTTTCTCTTTTTAACCGTTGTGTCGGTCACTTGCTTCTCCCCTTTTCCTGCAAATTAATACAGTCCTTCCTCACCCATTTTCTTAGCGAACGAATTGGCCGCCCATAAAAGGATTAGGCTGATAATGGACTTGACGACACCCACGGCGGTCATATATCCAAAGTCGCCTCCAATCGTGAATGAAGTCCGATAAATGTATGTATCGATCGTGTCGGCAACCGAATATACCGGTGAACTATACAGATTGAATATTTGCTCGAAGCTCGAACCTTGCGTCAATAATTGTCCAACTTGAAGAATTAACAAAACTGCGACGGTACTCTTCAAGCCCGGCCATGCGATGTTTAGCAGACGGCGAAACCGGTTCGCTCCGTCCACTTCCGCCGCTTCAAACAGCTCAGGATTGATCCCTGCAAGCGCCGCTAAGTAAATGATTGAATCCCAACCGATCTCTCGCCACACATGTGTGATATACAGAACGGGTCTAAATGCACTTTCATCTACAAGCGGAGAATTTGGATCCCCGCCAAACAACATGATGATCTGGTTATAAATCCCGTCCTTGCTTAAAATATTGATGATAATCCCTGACAGCACAACCCACGAAATAAAATGTGGAAACGTCAGGATCGTCTGAAAAAACCGCTTCATTTTTGTCCTGGAAAACTCATATAAAACAATCGCCAGGATAATGGGCATCGGAAAATGAGTGATCAGCTTCATCAAGCTGATAATGACCGTATTCCAAAATGCCCTGCGAAAATCGGGGTCGGTCAACAGCGTTTGAAAATTCTCTAAGCCAATCCAGGGACTTCCCAGGATCCCCTTACTGTAATCAAATGATTTGAATGCTAACGTTACACCGTACATGGGAGCATAGCTGAAGAGGGCGTACCAGATTAACACCGGTAGAACCATGAGGTAAAAATACTTGTACTGTAAAATCGTTTTTCCTAGGCTTTGCTTAGGAGCACGAGTCTTTAAGCTTCGCTTAGGTGTACGAGCGGTTACAGATTCAGCCAATCTTCTCCCCACCTTTCTGTATGAGATTGTTTATGCTTGTAAGCGGTTTATATGGTAAATTATATCGGGAGTGTAAATTCTCTTGTATAGAGGATACAACTCCGGTCATGTGGATTTTTCACACCTTTGTGGGTGACCTTCCTGTGACACGTAATATCGGACATAGTGAGCGTAAGATAGTCCATACCCCCCTTGATCCACAATCGCTAGGATAAATCTAAGAGCTCCATATAGAAAGGGGGATTCACTTATGCGTTCAGTGATTATTGCAGATGATGAGAAGTGGATTGTAGAGGGAATTAAAGCAGGAGTGAATTGGAAGAAATACGGCTTTGAAGTGATCGACGATGCCGAAAACGGGCAAGAAGCCCTGCAATTAATTCAATCGCTTCGCCCCACCCTTGTTCTAACAGATATTAAAATGCCTGTAATGAATGGGCTAGAGCTCATTCAACGTGGCAAAGCCATCGCACCTGATACAATTTTCATCGTACTCAGCGGACATGCAGAGTTCGCTTATGCACAAAAAGCGATGAATTATGGTACGTTCGGATACTGCCTGAAACCTTTTGAAATCGAAGAAATTGAAGGAATGCTTAACCGAATAGCCCAGCAACACGAATCGAAGGTGGTTAAAGAAATCCCTGTCCATGACTTCGAACTATATGAAGCGGTTTGTTCCGGAGATCTTGAACGAATTAGCTTATGGTTGGACGAGAAGCGAATACCCTTGTCGGAAGATCGCCCTCATATCCCCATTGTTATCCAAGGGTTAAGTTCGCCCGCAGATGTCGGGCAATTCTCTTCCTTGGTCTTCCCGATGAGCCGCCGACGTTATGGTTACTTATTGGAAGAGTGCCAATACGAAGTCTTCCTTCGGGGTCTTGAACATACAGAGGTTGTACAAGAATGCGGGGTCGGGATCGGTCCTCCTATTTCGGATATACTTCAACTGGATGCGGCTTTAGAATCCGCTTCTCATGCTGCTTTCAGTATGTTCGCAACGGGGATGCCTGGATGTTATAGGGTGAATCCACAACAGGAAATACCGATCGACGAGAAGCTCAAAGAGATCTCCCGGATTCTTCATAATAAAGACCGGCTCGGTTTTATAGCAGCCATGGAATCGATAAAGAAATTATTCAAAGAGGGAACGTTCACCATTAAAGAAGCCTATTTGCTCTACACATCGATCCTCTACTTATTTCCTCGGGAAGGGACTCGGGTTAACGGCCGTTTTTTTGAAGGATATGAACAGCTCTATTATCGATACGGTACGGCTGAAGCTATGATCGATGATTTGATTCTTATGACACTTGATATTTTTATGAACAGAAACGAAACTGATATTTCACGAATTTCAAACCACAAAGTCAAAGAAATCATGTTGTATATCCGCAACCACTTCAATCAAGAAATTTCGATTCAGCATTTAGCCAATCAGTTCTTCTTAAGTCCAAATTACTTATGCCAACTATTCAAGAAAGAAGTCGGCGAGACCATCATCGAACATATCAGTCGTTTAAGAATTGAATACGCTTGTAAAATGCTGGTCGAGACCGACCTTTCCATTTACCAAATCGGTGAGAAATGCGGTTTTCAGGATTATTTCTACTTCACACGAATTTTTAAGCGGCATCTCAAAATGACACCTACGCAATATAGGGAACAAAGCAATGAAGACATTTAAGAGATTATCCATCCGTACTCAGGTTCTGTTATTTGGTTTATTTATTGTTGCCATTATCCCAATCATCGTTTCACGAGTCTACCAACTATCAAGCGAGACCATCATTAATCAAAATACGCAATACAATACGGAGCTGGTCTCCCTTCTCAAGCAACGGATTTCTAACAACTATGCCAACGTTTCTTCCATGATGATGAATGTAGGATACGATTCGACCGTCCAAAAGTTCCTAGTCGAGAATGATAAGCTTCGTGGCTACGACTTATCCCAAAAAGTAGAGGGGCTATTGAGTATCGCGCGAAATATGAATACGGACATTTTAGATATTATTATTATTGGTAGCTCTAACACACGTATTTCATTAGCGGGAAGAACCAAATATGCCGTCGATCTTATGAAGACGGCTGGGGATGATGGAATCGTTCATTATCGAGGATATAGTCCTCCAGACAAGGTCATCGACAAGAGAAAATTACTGTTCGGGATGAACATCTTTGCTTCAGGTGACACGTCCCTATATGGCGAAAAAATCGGCTACATCGCAGTTATTGTGGATATGAAGGCTATTCAAACTGAAATTTCAGAGTACCCTCGATTAGTCGGAACCAGCTTTTTTATGAGGGATGATAAAGGGCTGATCTACTCAAATAGTGATGAGCCGGAGGACATGCTCCAGCAGTTTCAAACTCGGGCAACTGGAAGAGATGGAGAGTCAATCGTCGATACAGTTAACGGAAAGAAATATGCAATTCAGTCCTTTATCTTACCGGAGATCTCCGGAAAAATTATAACCGCTGTTCCTGTCCATAATTTAATGAAAGAACTGGAGAAATTAAAGAAGGTCAGCTATGCTCTTCTAGCATTAATCTTATTGGTCGTCTCTATTCCCTACTCTGTACTCATGATGAATCTCTTAAGACCGTTGTCTAGGCTTATGCGCTATATGAATCAATTAAAAGGCGGAAGTCTAGGAATATTGAACAATAAGGTCGATTTAAAAGGCTATGCTGAAATTGAAATCATCTCTCGACAGTTCAATGATATGACAACGCGGATTCACGATTTGACGGACCAATTAATCGATGCAAACACCCAGCTTTACCAGACAGATCTGGAAAAGCAACGTGCCGAATACTCGTATTTGCAAAGTCAAATTAATCCCCATTTCTTAAGTAATACTTTAGATACAATCAAAGGCGTTGCGATCGTAAAAGGAAATCGGGAAATCTACGAAATGACTACCGCCTTAAGCACAATGCTCAAGTACAGCATCAAAGGCAAGGAGGAGGTAACTCTTGGGGAAGAGCTGAAAATCGCAGAATCTTGTGTGAGGATTTACCAAGGCCGTTTCCCTGACAAATTCAGTTACAAGCTGTTCTGTCCACAGGAATGGTTACACATTCCCGTACCTAAAATGATCCTTCAACCTATTGTCGAAAATGCGCTTGGTCATGGACTTGAGGCTCAAGGTCAGGGAGTCTTGCTGATCACAGTAGAGAAAAGCGAAGCGGGACTGCTTGAAATCGCTGTAGAAGATAATGGTGTAGGCATCGTTGCTGCGAGACTGGAACAGCTAACCGAGCTGCTGGCTGGTAAGAACATAGAATCCGGTGATCATATCGGGCTCCTAAACGTCAACAACCGTCTAAATCTTAAGTACGGTGATCCCTGCGGCGTTCTGCTGTACAGTAAGGAAGGTAGCGGGACGAAAACCGTTTTGAGCCTTCCCGGGGCTTTAATTGATCAGCAAGAAGCCAGAGAATAAAAAAGGAGGTTGCCCATTCAGGGGCAGCCTCCTTCTCAGTTGTCTTTCTTTCCTCATTCAAAGGGACAACGCTAAGCATCCTGTGAGGATGAGCTCGCGTACTCTTTCGCATGATAGGGTCCACCTTCCATAAGTACCGTCCATAATGGATCGATATCACAATCCATGGAGCTCATCATGTTGTCATGCCATTCATTCAACAGATAGACAGCCTTCATACAAATGTCTTTACGCACTTCGGCGAGATTATGTTGTTCGTAAGGATCATGCTTCAAATCAAACAACATTTCTTTCGGAAATCCATGGTGTCCGTCATGATAGGTGCGTATATATAACCAATCCTCAAATCGGATGCTGCGTTGACACACATGCGCGCATTGTGAGATTACGAGATACTCACGCCCTCCTGATTGTCCCTCCAGAATGGTATCAGCATAACTTTCACCATCCCAAGAAGGAGCCCCTTTCAAATTCAGAAGGCTTGCTAATGTCGGTCCGAGATCAAGGTGATAATGTAGCCCATCCTGCACTATTCCCTTCTTGCCGCCTGGCCAGCGAATAATCATCGGAACGCGGCAAGTCGCCTCGTCTGCCGTGCCGTGTTCGGAGTAAATCCCTAGCTCGCCCAGGCTCTCTCCGTGATCCGCTGAGATCAAGATAGCCGTATCTTCCATCACGCCAAGTTCTCTCAGCTTAGAAAATACTTTCCCGAGATGCTCGTCCAGATACTTAACTCCAGCATCATAGTTGTCAAAGATAACTCGCAGGTGATCACGATTCTCTATCTCCTGCTGATGCCTAAAATGCTGATGATAATGCGATTTCGCGAGTGCATTCATATCTTCAATACTATGCTGCCCCTTTTTACTCCGGTGAAGCTCAAACACGTCTTCCGTGATCCAATCAGGTAAAGGCTCCTTCTCGAACGGATTACCGTAGCTCTCGGGTGTACGATAAGGCGTATGAGGATCCCAGAAATTCAGGTGCAGAAACCAATTTTCGGACTCCCCATTATCCTCAAGCCATTTAAGTGCCACAGGAAGCACCTGCTCTGCCGTCTCATGCCCCCTTCCACCAACATTGAACACTTCTTGAAAACCGGCATTAAAAGTCCAGGCCGAGTGCCGTTCGGCGAAGGTGCTAATCGACGCGGTTTTCATGGCCGCTTGCCTTAATATAGCGGGAAGACTCTCCATTCCCAGCCGGTCATTAAATTCGCGTTTCGCCCCTTCTCTACGCATATCAGCAGCGGTCCCGCCATGTCCTACAATCCCATTATGAATGCCAAATCGTCCCGACATTAAAGCAGAACGGGACGGTAGACACGGCGCATCTGAACAATAGTAGTTGGTAAAGGTGACACCTTCTTTAGCGATTGAATCGATATTCGGGGAGGTATTCCGATGATAGCCATAACATCCCAGATGGTCCGGGCGAAGCGAATCCAAATCCAAATACAAGATTCTCATGAGTTATACCCTGCCTTTCCTTTTAATCGAAATGGTTACGCATCGATTCGGGCAGTTCAGAATGATCTGCTCATGCTTATAGAGTAAATGAATATGGAAAGCTCCGCTATGGAGTAGCGATGTTTGTTTTTGTATATTCGATACTTTTTCGGTACTCTGCCGGACCCCTGCCGTATTCGCCACGAAATACCTTACTGAAATGCGAAGCATCATAATAACCACATCTCTGGGAGATATGCTCGATGGTATAATCCGTATACTCCAACATTTGTTTAGCTTGCTGCAGCCGTAATTTTCGTAGCATTTGCATAGGTGTCAATTTATATATTTTCTGAAACGCCCGGCTAAAATAAACAGGATTCATATGATAGAGCTTGGAAAGCTCCCCTCTACTAATCTCCTGATCAAGTCTCTCCTCCATATATTGCAACGCCTCATTAAAGCGGTCCGTGACATAGGGATCTCGTGATGAGCGGCGCCCGCCAAGCTTGGTGCTCTCCATAATTTCATAAAGGAGAAGAAATGCCAATGAACCGACCTGAACATTTCTGAAATCATCCTCCTCCTGCAACCACAGGCTTCGCAGCTCGTCAAACCTTCGCTCATACTCGCTTTGATTCCGAATCCGAATCACCTTGCCTAGCGGGAATAACTTGAAGAAATCATCTCCGTCTTTAACTTTAGCGTTAATATTAAACAGATAATGTACGCCTTCCATTTTTGAGATTACATTAAAAGGCTCATTAGGACGGTGGATCATCACGTCTCCGGCAGAAGCAACATATTCTCCCTCGGAGGATGTCGTCAATACCTCACCTTTTTGGATATAAGAGACGGTATAACAAGACTGGACGTAATCGAATAAGACCCGCTTCTGATATTGAATTTTTATGACGTCCAGCACGGTGATATCAAACTGACTATGAATGATAGAGGACAAAGAAGTTCCTCCTTCTAATGTAGTATTCTTTATGTATTCTCAACCGGTATAATCAGCCGCACATCGAAAGCCAATATTTCCTGCAGAGCTGTCTGGTGTATTTTTGCTCCTGGCCGCCACCCGATAACGGTTACAATAAGATTTATGGCACAAATACGATCCTCCGCGCATCGACCTTGCTACACCACTTACCGGGCCTCTCGGATTCACTGATTCGGAAGTTAAATGATAAGCCTTAGTAAACCAATCCTCGCACCATTCCCACACGTTTCCTGACATATTATAAAGACCATATCCGTTAGGTAGATAGGATTTCACAGGTGCCGTACCTGCATAACCGTCGCTGGCATGATTTTTATCAGGGAACTTTCCTTGCCAAATATTGCAGCGATGCTCACCGCCCGGTTTTAATTCGTCCCCCCAAGGATATCGTTTCTGAACTAGACCCCCTCGTGCGGCATACTCCCACTCCGCTTCCGTAGGCAGACGTTTGCCGGCCCAGCTGCAATATGCATCAGCATCATGCCAAGATATGTGGATCACCGGATGATCAAGGCGTTCGTCTATTTGAGAATTCTGACCTTCCGGATGACACCAATTCGCTCCCTCTACCACCCACCACCAGGGAGTTTGAGTAGCTACTTGGGTCACCTTTTTCCCTGTCTCCATGGAAACAAAAGAATGAAACACATAAGACCAACCGAAACGCTCCGCATCTGTAACGTAGTTTGTTTCCTTGATAAAAGCAGCAAACTGCTTATTCGTAACTGCCGTTGCATCAATCAAAAAGGGAGATAAGGTAACATTCCTAGCAGGCCCTTCTCCGTCTGCGGGGAACCCTTCTTTGTCATCCGTCCCCATAAGAAAAGTGCCTCCAGGAATAAGGATCATGTCCGAGAAATCTTTATCCCCTTCTGGTCTTTGGATAGTTGTGTTCTCCTTACAAACATCGATGAAACCTTGTTTCTCGACTTGATTTCGACTAGCTGAACAGCAAGCCCGTATATTCTCTGACATGTACTTACCTCCAATCTGGGATCGTCTCGGCTCTGTCTAAAAAAAGGCTACACCAAGAATGCCAGAGGCAACGATAATGGTGAGCGGATGCAGCTTATATTTCATTAAACCATAAAGTGCAGCGAATACAATGATCAACGTGCCAATGGTTTGCCAAGTAACGAAGGCGTGTTCCACGCTATTTAAACCAAACCGAATCGCAGCATAGGCAATCAAACCTGTAATCACTGGTCGCAACCCATAAAATAACGTTTTAATCCATTGACTGTCCCTCACCCGATAAAAAAAGATGGAAATAACAATGATGATGATTAATGAAGGCAGAACCATGCCTAATGTGGACACAATCGCTCCTTCTATTCCGGCTACACGATATCCAATCAAGGTTGCACTGTTCGTTGCAACAGGGCCCGGTGACATCCCTGCGATGGAAACTACCTCTTGAAATTCCCTTTCAGATAACCAACCACCAGCCATAGCTTCATGCTGAATCATCGGAATGATGGCGTACCCTCCTCCAAAGGAGAGCAGTCCAATTTTTATAAAGATAAAAAATAAATTCCAAATCACATCGCTTCCCCCTAGATGTAATACTCCGGATAATTCGATTCTTCATCAGAAGCTTTCAAGGAATCCTTCTCTGTCCGAACTTGGAGCCCTAAGAGCTGTTTGATTGGCATATATACAAAACCGATAATCAATCCAACTGCGATCACGTAAATGGGATTGATTCCGAAAACTAATAAAACAATAGGTATAAGCAACGCCGTAACAGCCGTAGTCTTGTCAAATATAGCGTTCTTGGCCATTCGATATGCTGCTACTAGGATCAAGGCAATAACAGCACCATGAATCCCCTTCATGGCGGCAATAACTTTTGGTTGGTCGGCCAGTTGTGAGTAAACGGCGCTAAGCAAACAAACAATGATAAAGGTTGGAATCGTAATCCCAACGATTGCAGCAATCGCACCCTTCACTCCAGCAAGACGATAACCAATGAATGCTGCCGCATTTACACCTACCCCACCTGGTGCTGCGCCAGCTAAAGATAGAATTTCATCCATCTCCTCTTCAGCCAGCCATTTCCGTTTAGTGGAAATTTCCCGTTCGATCATAGGGATCATCGCATAACCTCCCCCGAAAGTTACGGGACCGATTCGAACAAATACCCAAAACAACTGGAACAATAGACTTATCCTTAGGTCTGTATTCGTCGTCGCATTTGTTTTCATAGTTGTTCTCATGGATTCCACCCTTATATTTTCTGTCGTAATTTCATTATATCACTTCTTCCCAAAATGGAATTAAGTTTTTTGAACGGTAAAATACAATCTATGGTTTATGCGTTATACTATATTAATGTTAATAAATACAAACTTTATAAAAAACGATCTTACTAGTTCATCCTATATATAGCTTGGAGGTATATCGTGGAAAAGCGCTCGACACACATTCCATCCCCAAAGAAACTCCTATACGACCGAATCGCCGAACAAGGCACAGTTTCCAAGTTAGATCTTCTACAAACATTTTCACTTACCAAAAGCACAATGACCCGAATATTAGATGAAATGACGGAAGAAGGCTTGCTGATAGAATGCGGATTCGGGGAATCAAGCGGAGGCAGAAGACCTATTTTATACCAGATCAATCCTTCCTACGGCTACATCATCGGTTTAGAGATTTCCAGGCTGTATTCTTCCCTTGGTTTATTTGATATGCAAATGAACCCAAAATCAATTGTTCACTGGCGAATGGATCAGGCATTCACACCTGAAAGATTTATGGATCACATAAGTAATCAAATACGCGCCTTCCTTAGAGACCATCAGCTGAAGAACAGTCAAATTATTGGGATAGGAATAGGAGCCGTGGGACCGCTTGACCGGGAAAATGGTTTAATCTTAAAACCGCTACACTTCCCTTCTTCTGGCTGGAACAATCTTCCTATTTGCAAACTGGTGGAGGAACGAACGGGCTTCAAAGCTTTACTCGACAACGGTGCCAATTCCGCACTCCTTGGAGAACGATGGTCCATCCGTCACGCTAACATTCAACATATGCTCTATGTTCATGCTGGAGCAGGACTCCGCTATGCGATGATGTCGCATGGAAGTATTGTTCATGGCACGATGGATATGGAAGATGCCATTGGTCAAATGATCATCCAGACAGATGGACCCCGATTAAATAATGAAGGGAACTACGGAGCTCTGGAAGCATTCGTATCTGTGCAGGCGCTAGAACAAAGTGCGCGCTCAGAGGCGAAAATAGACAACGATCTGATCTTCCAAAGATATAAAGTGGCGCCTGAGAAACTAACTTATGATGTATTGGTACAAGCCTTTAGAGACGGTAATCCACATGCGCGTGAATTATTTACTCAAGCCGCCATTCACTTCGGTATTGGCCTCGCCAACGTTATCAACCTGTTTCATCCTGGGACCATCATTCTAGGTGGTGCGCTCATCCACTCTCACGAGTTGTTTTTCCAAACGGCGGTTGAAGTGGCACAGCGAAACACTTACCGTTATCCTGAATACCAACCTCACTTCTCCCTAGGTACATTAAAAGAAGAAGCTGTGGTGACTGGTGCGGCTATTCTGGTGAGAAATCAAATGGTTCTTTAACATAATAAAAAGGTTGTCCCACAGCCATTTGCATGATTGTTGGGACAGCCTTTTTTTTAATTTGAGCTATAGTGGTTGACAGCAACTCTTAAATTTTTTCCCGCTTCCGCAGAGACATGGATCATTTCTACCTGGAAGTGGTTTGGCACTTTTCCTGAACTCCAGCATCTGCTCCGATTTAAGTCGGTTTGCTAGCAGTATCATCCGTTCATAGGCATATGAGTAGAACATTTTATAACTACGGCAGAAATAATCAACCTCAGTACGATCATGAACATCAAGCCAATTCCGGTTGCGCGGGCACCCCCCATTGCAAAAGCTAAGATACTCACACTTATAGCATGATTCATTCATATTGGGTTTCATTAACAAAAAGTCATCATATATGGGGCTGGTAAGCAATGCTTCAAGGTCGGTATGGCCGATATTTCCTAACTTGTGCTCTTCATCTATAAAGAAATCGCAAGGATAGGCATCCCCGTTCGTTTCAAGCACCATCATCTTCGGGCAGAATGAGTTATGGACGCATAACTCCGCCTCACGATGCATGAATACTAGAAGCATATTCTCAAAAATACGAATGGGAAGCTCCGGATACCCCTCGTTGTACCACAGATCAAATGTACGGCATAAAAACGCTCCGTATTGTTCAGGTGTAATTCGAAAGCGGCCGGACATATCACTCTTCTGTGAGACAAAATCCATGCAAGGGATAAACTGAATATAAGGAAATTGTTGTTCCTGGTAGAATGCCATCAATTCGTCTGGTTTCATCACATTATCTTCGTGAATCACCGTCAGAATACTATATTCCACACCTTCATTCTGTAGATGGCGAATCCCACGCATAACTAGATCATAACTACCTTTCCCCGAACCCGTTTTACGATGTGCATCATGAATGGGCTCAGGACCGTCCACACTAATCCCAACCAAAAAGTTGTACCGTTTAAAAAATCCCGCCCATTTCTCATGAATTAGCGTTCCGTTGGTCTGCAGCGCATTACTGATCATCGTATGAGGTGGAGCGTACTTAGCTTGGAGTGAAATCACGCGTTCAAAATATGAAAGTCCGGCTAATAGCGGCTCCCCTCCCTGCCAAGAGAAAGTCGCTATACCAGATGATCTTTTCATGTACTGAGCGATAAATCGCTCCAGAAGATCCGTATCCATCACTCGGATTGGTTGATGAGGATGTCCCCCTGCTGTGCTGTAATAGCAATAATCACAGGTTAAATTACAATCCTCTGAGACGGTTTTCCACATGACATGAAGAGTCTCAGGCCTTGAGATCTGTATGCAAGTTGTCATATGATTCTGCCCCTCCTATAAAAATACAACCTTAATGAAACCTATTTCCTATTTCTTCAATTAAATCATAGGTATGTGCATCAACGATGAGTAAAACATCATACTTTGTCGAATATCTAGAGATAAAAAAACACACTCCCCATTGTCTGTCGAGACAATGGGGAGTGTGTTTTCTTTGAAGATAAATAGAGCATTACCAGACACTGTTTCTTTAATTACGGACGTATTCCTTATTCGCTGTTTCCAACATTGATTTCCAATCCGCAAATTTAGTCTCTCTAACTACATGACGATCAAAAAGTTCATCAGGTATGTCAGCAACATCTTCTTCTGTCTTTACTTGAAAGTTTCCTTTGGTTACAAACTCATCGAAACTTTTGTAATTGGAATACTTACTCATAAACGCTTCATTAAACAATTTCTCGAAAGAGATGTGATTGGGATCTTCTTGATACGTTTTCTGTCCTTGTAACTCATTCATCAATTCTTCCATGGTCATTGGTTTTTGTCTTCTCAAATTACCACTCCTAATTTTCTGTTATAGTTGTAGAATATCATGTTAATCCATAAATCACACGAATCCTAAGCTTACCATAATTTTCGCTATTTCACCTTTCAAATTTCACTTAATATGCAAATGATCCGCCTCTATACTTAAAATACAACAAAAAACCTCCCTTATTCATAAGGAAGGCTCTTATTTTTAGGACAATTTCACCAGGCTGTAGTTTTTCTTACCCTTACGGATAATGATAAACCGGCCGCCGATAGCTTCGCTAGCTGTAACTTCCAGTGCTACGTCGCTAACTTTCTCACCATTCATGGAGATTGCTCCTTTGGTGATATCCTCACGTGCTTGACGCTTAGACGGCTCGATACCGAGATCAACCAACCACTCTACGATATTTTTAGATTCCAGTGTAGTTTCGTAGGTCGGCATTTCCTTGAAGCCTTGCTCGATCTCATCAGCAGTTAGGGATTTGATATCTCCACTGAACAGAGCAGCAGTAATACGTTTAGCCTGCTCCAGCAATTCTTCACCATGCACGAATCTGGTCATTTCTTCAGCAAGTGTTTTTTGTGCTTCGCGTTTATGCGGTTCAGTCTGTACTTTTTCCGCAAGTGCATCAATTTGCTCTTTAGATAGGAATGTAAAGTACTTCAAGTATTTCACAACATCACGGTCATCAGTGTTCGCCCAGAACTGGTAGAACTCAAACGCAGTCGTTTTGTTTGGATCGAGCCAGATTGCCCCTCCAGCTGATTTACCGAATTTTGTTCCATCAGCTTTCAACATAAGCGGGATCGTTAGACCGAATGCTTTTGCTTCAGGTCCTTCTTTTCTACGGATCAGATCCAGACCGCTTGTAATGTTGCCCCATTGATCGGAGCCACCAATTTGGAGCTGCACATCTTCATGCTGGTACAGATGCAGGTAATCTAGGGATTGCAGGATTTGGTAGGAGAATTCAGTAAAGGAAATTCCGCTGTCCAATCTGCTCGCTACAACATCTTTGGCAAGCATCGAATTGATGCTGAAGTTCTTACCATAGTCACGCAAAAATTCGATCACATTGATTTTATGCGTCCAATCGTAGTTATTCACCATACGAATTTGATTGTCGCCATCAGTAACGAACAGTTTTTTCATTTGTGCGGTAAGCGCATCTACGTTAGCTTGGATTTGCTCCAGCGTCTGCAATGAACGCTCGGATTGTCGTCCACTTGGATCACCTATCGTACCTGTAGCACCGCCAATCAGCATAACCGGACGATGTCCTGCAAGCTGGAATCTTTTGAGTACCATGAACGGAATCAAGTGACCAATATGCATACTGTCACCCGTCGGGTCTACACCGCAGTACACCGAAACGGATTTCTGGTTGGTCAATTCTCTAAGCCCTTCGGCATCGGTTTGTTGATTGATGGCATCGCGCCATTCTAGTTCATCGATAATATTCATTGCCTAACACCCCTTAAATTAGTAGATATCCTATAACGAATCATCAGTCCGCCAAGCGAATATAAGGATAGTTGATGAAGAGAAACATATAAATCCTTATATTTGAAAACAAAAAAAATCGTCCCCCTGTCTATTGTAGACATAGGGACGATTGAATAACCGTGTTACCACCCAGATTGCACCAATGAAACGCTAATGCTAAAACACAGCATTGATGCCACTCGTGACGAGATATCGTTCGCCATTCCGCTCGGTGTTAGCCGAGATACTCCAAAGTGTAATTCGTACTCTTAGTGTGTACCGGGTTTCATCAACCCCCAGCTTTCTGAAACAGGGACTAAGCTACTACTGGGCTTCTTCAACGTATATCGTATATAAGATTACAGCCAGTATAGTGAAATAATTCTTCAATGTCAACATCTTAAGCTGAGAATGCTGAGACACACTCCTGCTGTGACGCACTACTAGTCATTGCCTGTTTTTTTCTGTTACAATTACAAAAAAAGAGGTGAACGACTCCGTATGCTTGATCCAATCGATAATCATATTTTAGAACGCCTAACTCAAAACAGCAGAATTTCCTACACCGATCTAGCTAAAGAAGTTAATTTATCAAGTGTTGCGGTTAAGGATCGTATTGATCGGCTCGTCAATCAAGGAATTATTGAGCAATTCTCAATCGTCATCAACGCAGAAAAATTAGGAAAGAAAATTTCGGCGTATCTAGAGCTTGAAGTGGAGCCTGCCCATTTAAATTATATTGTCAGAGTCCTAAAAGAAAATGAACGCGTAGCCGTACTTTATGAAATGACAGGGCCATGCATTCTTCACATTCACATTCTAGTTGAGAACCTTGAAGAGATGGAGCGGTTTATGCATGAATCCATCTACTGTCTGGATGGTCTAGTCCGTGTAGAAAACCAAATCTTATTAAAACGCCACAAAAATCAGGATGGTCTAAATATATAAAAAAAAGAACCGACTTTAAGACGGTTCTTCTCTGGTTTGGATCTTATTATGATTATGAAATGATTGCTAATTCGACCTACTCTGTTTTAGATAGCTTAGCTTTATAAAATTTCGCGAAATATTCGCTGATCTCAACCTTCTCGTTCACAACACTTATTGGGGCTACAAGTTTCACTGTCTCTCCATTGTACATTCCTGTCGTCGCCCCGACTTTCATCTCTAGAACATTATTATTGTAGCTTATAGTTACTGTCTGAGTATCCGGTTTCCAGCTCACCTTCGCACCAAAGCTTTCAAAGCTGCTACGTAATGCCACTGCCTTGCGCTCCGAATCACCGAATTGGCCTTTATCGATCAAAGCATGCACACCCCAGTTTCCATCCACCACCTGTGTAATTCCAAAATCCGCTGACACAGACATCAGTGAGTACGCTTCATCCTCACTCAAATCCATGCCACCCATTAGAAAATCTTTCGTTTTATGAGCAGCATCCTTCATCGCTTTGTCGATGGAAGAGTTTTTAAAGATATCCTTTTGTGCACTTGCTCCGAGCGCTTCCAAATAATTCGCGTAGCTGAAGCCATGTACAACCCATTCGTTCTCATTCTCTAGTAATGGGAAACTTAACCCATTCAGTTTTTTGTTAAGCGTTGCTTTTTTATGAAGAATGACTTGAATATCACCCGTGACTGATGTCTCGATTGCTGTGCCGTTAATCTCCGAATCCCCTTGACCGGCATGCGGATCACCAATCGACAGTAACGCACCCGGTACGGATACAGGATAATACATCGTAGCACCTTCTGTAATCCGCCAATCATCAACGTTGCCACCATTGTATGAAGGAGGTACTGAATCTACGATATCCGCTTCTTTAGGCGCCACACCCATCGTACCGAAGTGGAGACGTACTGGAATCTTCACACCTTTCAATACATCAAAATTCTTATCAATCGTATTATGGTCTACAATAACACCTGGGTAGTCGATTGTCGGGTGCACTTGACCATCCGGATCAGTTTGCACTGTCCATTTGTAGTTATAAACAGCTGTTGCATAATCCGTCCCACCCTCAGTATCCATCTCATAGATAGTGACCACTTCACGTTTTTTCGGCTCCTCCACCATATCTCCGTATAGATAACCCCAGTTCGCCGCGGCATTCACGCCATAGGTTTTACCTGCGTATTTGTCATTTCCATTAGGTCTCAGCTTCATGTCCAGAATTTTCACTTCCAGAACATCCCCTGGCTCAGCGCCTTCTACTGCGATAGGTCCCGTCATAATATGTACGCCTGGTCCACGCAGCGCTTCGTTCTTCTCCCCTTCTATCCAGTGAAAAATATCTTCAACACCCGCATCCCCTTTAATCATTCGATCGTAGTCATCACCGGAATGATGCGTAATAGCCTCAACCGTCACAATATCTCCCGATTGTACCGTTAAAGCTGGGTCACCTTTACCAATATTCCCCCAGCGAACAGTCTCCGAATTCGCCTTTAGAACATGCGTTTTCGGTTTATACGCACTTTCCAGCGTGTCAGCAAAAATAACACCGACTGACGAGTCAGCTAACAAAACCGTCGATAAAATGACACTAACCTTCAGAAATGTTTGTCTTTTCATAGTCAAATCCTCCTAAACTCAATTCAATGTTATATTTTATAACATTTTGTGTTTTTGAGTATAACAGAAGGATTCCAGATTAACAATATAAATATTTATACGCTTCTAGGTTTAAATAATAAATCAGAACTATTAGATATCTTTAATTATCCAAGCCTCCTTCTTCGTTACAATAAAAAAACGCCAACACTTATTAGCTAATTAGCCATAGTGTTTGACGTTTATCATCCATTCTAAAGCGACAATTCATTTTCAACGTAGATCAGTAATACTCCTAGTTGCCCGTGTTACAATCCGTTTCGTTTCCTTGGAATCCGAAGAAATTAACCACTTCTCACTAAGCTGTTGCACCCAGTCTGGATTGCTTTTACTCGCATCGTTCAACCAATTACTTACAGAATCCTGAACGTATTTTGCCGGATCTGACTTAAGTGGTTCTAATAATGGAAGTGCTATTGCTGGGTTTTCTTTTAGCGCAGTAATATGCTTCGCCCATACCCCATGTGGCCGCGTCAATTCGATTGCATATCTCCTTATGTTCGTATCTTGATCATGAACCCAGCTCTCTAAGAACTTAATGGATTCATCCAATTCTGCAATGACCGATTCCCTTAAAGCCATCCATGAAATCTCACGTACCCCAAAATGATCATCCGCTGCAAAGGGACGGATATCCATTAGCTTTTGCGATAGGCTTAAAGATTGATTTAGACCGATCATATAGGCAGCCCAACAGCGGACACTATCGGAACGATGCTGCGCTAATGCTGAGAATACTCGGACTTGTTCCACCTCTGATTTACATTCCAATACCTGTTGCCACTCCCGCGCGATAGCCGGTATGAGCTTCATGATTTTCTTTTCCGATGAATCGCGAAGCCTTTTTAAAATTGGTTCGGATTCCTGTCCAAAACCTAGCTCGTCCAGCACATTTTCCAACAAAACCATATGGTCCACAGCAAGCCATTCCGTTAGATTTACAGTCTGTAATTGTCCTTTATGCAATAGTCCAACAACATCAGCAGGAATATCGCTAACTTTTCGAGCTCCCTTCCTATTCTCCATAGAAATCTTCCCTTCACCTATGATTTTAAAGGCTTGGATAACCTTCTTCTTATATCTAGGATACGGGTATTTCTAACCATAAAGATGTAATCTCATTTACAGCTCATAATCTTTATAAATTTCTTTCCAAAATCCTATCATGATGGATACGTATAGATCTGAACCCAGTCTGAAGCACCTCAGCTTTTACCAATTCTTGCAATGCCACAGTAACCGCTTCTCTGCTCGCACCAATCAAATTGGCGATTTCTTGATGTGACAGTGGAACATTGATTTTATAATAATCATCCTCACTTTTAACGCCTAGTTGATCCGATAGCTTTAAAAGAACGCACAATATTTTATCATGCAGATTTCCGATGGCTAGGTTTTGAATTAACTGACTCATACTTTTTATACGATCGCTCAATACTTGCATTAATGACATCAAAAATCTAGGTCGAGTAGCTACGAAATCTTCAAATCTAACAGGATCAATTGTACAGATATGACACTCTTCCATGGCTTCAATGTAATGATCTTTGGTTCCAAACGAAATCACGTTCATTTCACCAAAAACATTACCCTCACTCAGAATATCCGAAGTAAACTGCTTCCCATCCGCATTCAATCGGTATAAACGCACCTTTCCTTTTTTCACAAAAAATAATCCTTCAGAGAAGGTTGTCGGTGTCTGGATATATGTATTTTTCGGGACTACTGTTATTCGAGTTAACTCTTCCATTTCCATTAGATCTTCCAGCGCTAACGATTGAAGCAAATTGAATTGAGATAAATAATGAATAGTCTCCATTGCCCCTCCCTTATATAACGTTATTCGTTATTTTAGTATACCGCACAAAAAAAGCCACGTCCTAAGGACGCAGCTTATTCGTTAACTGTTACTTGCTTCCCAGCGCGCTACTTCTTCACGAACACGAGGAGCTACTTCCGTTCCCAGCAGTCTAATCGCCTGCATAACATCCTCATGAGGCATTGTACCGTGGGGCATATGTAAAAAGAATCGCGTAATTCCCACATGCTTGCGAAGATGAATGATTTTGTTCGCAACGGTTTCTGGATCACCTACGTACAGAGCGCCATCAAAGCTGCATGCTGCATCATAATCAGAACGATGGTATGGCGGTGTCCCTTTTTCCTTCGCCCGCACATTGGTCCGAGCATGCGTTGAAGGGAAAAATTTCTCCAGTGCTAACTCATTAGTCTCAGCAATAAACCCGTGTGAGTGTGAGGCAATAGGCAGGCTTGAAAGATCATAACCGGCTTCAGCCGCTGCTTTTTTGTAGAGCTGCACATGCTTCGTATAATCAAGCGGCTGAACATTTCCAATAATAGCTAATACAAAAGGTAAACCTAATGCTCCAGTGCGGATCGCAGACTCTGGACTGCCTGCACTCCCAATCCAAATCGGTAACGGATCTTGAACCGGACGCGGGTAAATCCCCAGATTGTTTATGGCTGCTCGATGTTTGCCACTCCAGGTTACTTTTTCTGACTTTTGGATGGCTAATAACAATTCCAGCTTCTCATTAAAGAGTTCTTCATAATCTTTCAGATCATAGCCGAATAATGGAAAAGACTCTGTAAACGAGCCGCGGCCGATCATAATTTCTGCGCGTCCATTCGAAATGCCATCTAGCGTTGCAAAATCTTGAAATACACGTACGGGATCTGCTGAAGAAAGGATCATTACGGCACTGGTCAAACGAATTTTCGAAGTCAACGATGCAGCTGCAGCTAACACAACCGCAGGTGATGAAGCCGCATAATCATTACGATGATGCTCGCCCACTCCGTATACATCTAGTCCCACCTCTTCGGCAAGTACAATTTCCTCCACTACTTCACGTAGTCGTTCCGCATGACTTATTGTCTCACCCGTTTGGACATCGGGCGTTGTCTCGACAAAGGTACTTATTCCAAGTTCCACTTTCGTTTCCTCCTAAAGTTCTGCACGATGCATTATTCTCTGGATGTAAATGTTTGAATATTCATAATTACATTTAATCAAGAAACCCATTATAATAGGATTCACCGATAATTCCAAGTATTTCAGATCCCCTCGATTATTGATCGGTCTGAGGAGCCCTTATTTTAATGATTTTGTCCATTTTGCGAGATTATCGGACTCAGATGCTGCTTTTTGCTCAAAACCAGTAGCACAATGTGTGTTTTTATGGAAATGAGAACCATACGGTCCGAAACTAGTGCGATGTAAGAGCCAAGACAATATTAAAAGACCACTAATCACCTGAAAAACGGAAATTTAGTGGTCTATTTTTAGCTAGTTCATGTTCCCTATACTCGAACTTATGGGCTTATCCAGCGGTTTCGGAGGTTTTCTGTGATTGATTCCAATCCCGACTCGACCGAACACAAAGGCTCCGCCTGGAATACGATTCGCTATGTTCATGATGATCGCCGATCCTACCACACATCCGACAAATTGGAGAAGCACACTGAATAGTCCAAGGTTTTGCAACCCGAACGAAGAAGGAAGTTTGACGAATAAAGCCAACAACAACGGGTGAAGCAAATATATGCCGAAGGAGTATCTACTGCTCCACTCCAGCACACGCGGCACTTTTTTCAATGAAGAAGCCACTGTGAAGAGTAGTAGAATCATGCTCATGGCGAAAAGTAACATATCAATTCTCTTGGAACTATGTGCCGTAATCCAGCCTTGCCCATTCACGAATAGCACAAACGCGCCTGTTACAACTGGAAGCACGTAGACAGCTAAACGGAACTGTTTTAATTTTTCCCGGAACCAAGCCTCATTTCGCCCCAAGTAATAAGCCACAGTAAAGTAGAAAATCCACCCCGGAGAGAAAACCCAATACAATTTATCCCAAATATATTGAGCAGCTACCGTATCTACGGGTTTGGTGAAATTGAAAAAACCTAAATAAGCCACATTTATAACGAATGACGCAATCAGTATAGAGCGTGGAGTGAATTTTTTGGCATGCTTTTGAAATAAGAGGAACAAGGCATAAAACTGAAAGATAATTAGGATAAAGTAGCCATGAAAATCGCCAAGTAACCAATGACGCCAGAGAAAGTACCAAAAAGCCTGAAGAAGCGGAATCCCCTCACTGCTCGCCATATCCAATCCTTTTAACCCTGCGTACAAAGCTCCGAAAAAAAAGTAAGGAAGCAAAATATACTTGATCCGTTTCTCCCAAAATTTCGCGGGAATTCCGTCCGGGTATGCAAAAGACAATACGAATTGCGAGATAAATACGAATACCGGTGTGCCAAATGTAAGCAGTAGACCCACTGACTCTACCCAAGGCGTGTTCCCATCCTCATAGACTCGATATAAAGCATGTAACAGCGCTATACTTAAGCAGGCTATACTTCGTAGAACAAACATTTCCGAATTTAATTTTCTTTCCATGGGGATAACCCCTTTCGATATTTGCGATTAATGGTCCACAGCACTGCCTACAGTCAATCGGGCTGCAATCGTCTTCTTGAGTCCCTGGTGAAGATCATGGTGAGGAGACCAGGACATCAACTCGTTTGCTTTACTATTGTTTAAGTAGCTGTGAAGAATATCTCCCGGTCGAGCCTGTTCATAGGTTGTCTGGGATTCCCGACCTGTAATACCGCCTATCATTTCTACAATCGTATTAATGGAGGTCGCCACCCCGCAGCTAATATTTATGATCTGATTATCCGCATTCTCATCTGTACAAGCCGCATTTACAAACGCCTGTGCAACATCCTCAACATAGACAAAATCCCTGGTCTGTTCTCCATCCCCATAAATCACAAGCTCCTTGCCTTGCTTTATGCGATCCAGAAAAATCGAAACGACACCAGCTTCACCATGCGAGCTTTGTCGAGGTCCATATACATTCGCAAGACGAAGAATGGTGTACTTTAGCCCATGCATGCTGGCAAACATCCGAATATAAGACTCAGGAACACTTTTTGATACCCCATAACAAGATTCAGGATTTAAGGGATGTTTCTCGTCAATGCTCAAATATTCAGGATTACCGTATACAGCGGCCGACGAGGCGTACACGATCTTTTCAACCTGATGCGCCTCACACATCCGCAGGACGTTAAGTGTGCCAACAATATTCACATTCGCATCAAACAATGGATTGCGCTGAGATTCTCTTACGTCAATCTGTGCAGCCAGATGAATGACCGCATCCGGTTTCTCACGGATAAAGACTTCACCCAGTGTCTCGTCCCGAATGTCGTACGGATATAAAAGAGCGGAAGGATTTCTATAGAATGAGCCGGAAGCACCCGATAAATTATCTACAATTACAGTTTCGATCCCCTCTCTTATAAGCCGGTCAACAACATGCGACCCAATAAAACCAAGCCCCCCAGTTACTAATACCTTCAAATAAAAAACTCCTTTCGCCCTGTAAAGTGCTCTTTGTACCATGCATCTGTAGAAAAGTTCACATAAAATACTTAAGAAGAAACGATGTTGTCATCCTTTATGGACGACAACCGTTACTCGTAGAAATATAAGGATGATTTATAACGTGAAACTTAGCCTTATATTTCAAATCAAAAAATAAAGGAGTGAAGTATATGGCAACTGCACCTATTCCAGATAACTCTGTAACAACGTCCGTTATTGCGGACGGAGCAGTCACTTCTATTAAATTAGATCCTGAAACTAACGGTTACGTGAATGTTCGATCTTATGGAGCTACAGGGAATGGTACCAAAGATGACACCGTCGCGATTCAAAATGCAATTAATGCTGGAAATGCCAAACGCAAGGTTGTTATTTTTCCGCCTGGTGTATATAAAGTCTCTTCCGGCCACATGCGTAACCCTTCAGTCCTAGATTGGTGGTGTCTTCGTATTCCAACCGGAACTAACCTAAGCTTTGATGCCGGCTCAAAATTGGTGCTTGCCCCTAACCCACCATCGGATACTCGAGTTCTTGTTATGTTAAATGCCTCAAACATCACGATATCCGGCAGCCTCGAAATAGACGGAAGTGCTTCGACTGTTAAAACAGCCGTCAACGATCAACTTCATGGCTTGTTCATTTCTTCTTCGCAAAATATAACGATCGAATCGGTGTACTCTCATGATTGCTATGGTGATAATATTTTCATTGGAGGGACAGAAGATATCCCATCCGTTAATGTGCATATCGGATATGCGTACTGTGAAACGGCTGGTCGAAAGAACTTTGTAGTCCATTTTGTAGACCAGCTTCATGTCAACAGAGCGGTATTAAATAACAGTCGAGGTGGTGCACCTGGGTTTAATGGCGCCAATTCACTCGATGTAGAACCCGACATCTTCAAGGGAACGCGTAGCTTTTATCAGCGATTCGACTCTTTGACAACAACTGGTTTCGGCAATGATATGACAACTGGACTTTCAGATGAGATAACGAGACTCTGGACTCTCGACATCGGTTCACTAGATATGCGTGTAAGTGGATCAGTAAGTCCAGCATTGCTGTCCTATGGATTGACGCTAAAAATCAGCCATTTGTCTATTCGCTCGACGGATCATAAAGCTAATTACGGTCTACAAACGATCTATTCACAATTTATTGATATCGGAAGCGCAAGGTTCGATGGAATCGGCGGCCCTGCGATCTACGCTGCGTTTAATGCTGCTGGAGGAAAACCAAGATTGCATATCGGCTCGTTAGGGATGTACGGCTCGGGTTCCACCTTAGCAAGCGGAGTCCGAATCGACGGAGGAGATCTTTATGTGGGGACGATAGATGCACAGGACTTAACGGGCAGTACCTTACAATTATTCACAACAGAGTCTGACGCGATGGTTACTGTCGACAATATGATTGTCCGTAACAGCGGGACGAATCAAGTCGTGCTAGCGTCATCTTATGGTGCAGCTAAGCCCTTCCTGCACCTGAACAATGTAGCAGTGTTCGATACCCGTTCTGTAAAGGTAAAACGCATTCTAGAATTCGAAACTTTGGTTGCCATGCAGGGTACTTCTCTTGGTACCTTGTATAATCCGTATGCTTTAACTGAATGGTTCTCTACCTATGGCAACTTCAAACGGGCAGTCCGACTCGTTGGTGGAACATTACTTCCTGCAGTATTTATTGTGGAAGGATCGCCTGAGGGAACGATTACCGCTCCGATTGGCAGTCTGGCTATGCGAACAGATGGTGTAGCGAAAGCCACTTTTTATGTGAAGGAAAGCGGAACCGGTGCTAACGGATGGATTGCTAAGTAATTTTTCAGTGGTTCTGAATACAAGACTCTATCGCATCCATTACGCGTACCAGATCATCATCCGATAAAGAGCTACCGGAAGGTAGACATACACCTTTTGTGAACAATTGATCAGATACACTATGTCCCTCCATGTATGGATAATAGAAGGCGTTCTCGAACAGAGGTTGCAAATGTAGAGGTTTCCATACAGGTCTAGCTTCTATATTGTTGAATTCCAGGCACTTTAAGAGTTGATTAGCGGAGAAGCCTGCAATTTCTTCATCAATCGTTAGCGCACTTAACCAGCGTGTACTGCGACAATTTGGCGCTTCCGGCATGAAATGAAGACCCGGAATGGATCCCAATCGATCTGAGTACACTTGAGAAATATATCTACGTCGTTCGACCTTTTCCTCAAGTAGCTCCAGTTGCCCTCGTCCTATGGCTGCCAACAGGTTACTTAGCCGGTAGTTATAACCCATTTCGGAATGCTGATAGTGTGGAGCAGTGTCACGTGCTTGGGTAGACCAGAAACGGGCTTGATCTAATGCATCGGTATCATCCGATACAAGCATACCTCCACCTGAGGTTGTAATAATTTTATTCCCGTTGAAAGAATAGATTCCGAAGCGGCCCCAAGTACCACTGGCCTTTCCGTGATAAAAGGCACCGAGGGATTCCGCAGCATCTTCTATTAAAACAATACCGTAACGATTCGCGATTTCTACAATTGGCTCCATGTCTGCGCTCTGCCCGTACAAATTGACAACAACAGCTGCTTTAGGCAGTATCCCTCTATCATTCAAATCCAGGCAGGCCCGCTGAAAGGCTAGTGGACACATATTCCATGTCTCTGGTTCTGAGTCTACGAATACAGGTGTAGCCCCCAAATATAAAATAGGATTGGCACTAGCTACGAACGTGAGCGTCGAACAAATCACGTAATCTCCTTGAGAAACGCCAGCAAGACGTAGTGCGAGATGAATTGCCGCTGTTCCAGAGCTTAACGCAAGTGCACCCTTTGAACCTGTATAGTCGGCCATCTCCCGCTCGAAAGCATCGACTTGTGGTCCGATGGGAGCGATCCAGCCAGAGTGAATTGCATCCTCCAAATAAGCCTGTTCACGTCCACTTACATGCGGTGGGGATAACAAGATTCGTGGTAGAATGCTTGGTTGACGAATACTCATGCCTTGCTCCTTTCTCCATTTGGATGCTTTAATCCAAATGGAATACATATCTTATTGTCTTACTTCAGAGCGTGGTCCATGATATTTTGATTCAACAGAGATGGATGCCGGTAGAGCGGAAAATAATTTCCCGCAACCCCAGTGTCACAGAGTGTAATCATTCGTTCATACACCTCAGGGAAAAATATTCGCTTACCTAAGTAATAGTCTAGTGGTTCTAGTTGAGTAGCGAATCTTAGCTTGAACTGAAACAACTCGTCATTCCCCTTATATCCCCCACCGAGATGGAATTTTTCGTATCCATTCTCCATCCCCCACACGGCTGCTGCGTGGATGAGAAATTTGGTGGGTGACCACTGCAGATAAGCTCGATCCCAACCGCATAAGTGATAATGCATCCATGGTCGATCAAGGAGTACAATACTTGCCCCTACACTCCTCTCCCCATCCATCGCCTCAAACAGCGCTACCCGTCCTTCTGGCATAAGGCTTGTATCTTCTATAAATTTTCGAGGGAAATAATAAAAGGGATCTGCTTGTAAATCATTTAACGTCCCGTAATATAACTCGATGAAAGGCTCGATCCGATCCTTAAGATCCGACTTTCGAATGGTGAATGGAGCTGACTTTAATTTACGGATATTTCTTTTATGATTGCTGCCATAGTTCTGGATTAGCACTGACTCTGAGCCAACTGTCAAATCCATGTATACTGTATTCCGATTGAGCTCCGTAGTAAGCCCTTTTTGGTATTCAGCGGCATTGCCTATGAAAGGATGGAATCTTACAAACTCGGTCATGATCTTTTTCTCTCTGCAGTAATCTGTAAACGTATCACTGAATTGTCGATACAATTCCGTTCGTTCCGCTCCTATAGGCACATTAGATATTGGCCCCCCGTATCCATAAGGTGTGCTGATGTCATACCATTCTCCTTCAAGTCCCAGCTGGATGACTGCGGGAAGATGGCTAATGGAGCGAAGTAAGTAAGGATAAATGATGAGCTTCTCACCCTGCTTAAAAACAAACAGCTCTGCCTGTTGATGATCATCATCCTCAAACAGCCGAAAAAAATCTGCAGAAAAATAGATATCCTTACTATCCATCTGATTCAAATAAGCATCCCATTCTTCAGAATGCGAGCTATTAAGCACAATGAAATCACTCATACGTCACCTCCTAAAAGTTATGTTAGCGCACGCTTCCTTGAGGTACTTCGACAAAACTTACTTTGGAAGCATTCGCTGCTAATCCAATATCTTGATCATACGTATACTTTCAGTGCTTAAGCTTAGCGCTGCGTCTCTCTCACGTAAGAATGCATCGGATGAAAGCAATAACAGCTTTCTCTCCCGGTCAAGGTCGAGTAACACATCGGTTAGTGGATATCCGCCGTCCCACTCATCACTTTGCAGTTGGATGCGAAAATACTGCTCGCCGAGCCGACCCACAACTGAAGTCTTCTGCTTCGTTCTAATCCTAAATGAAGAAAATCCGTATTTTAGATGATGTGCCTCTGCCATTGGGTAATCATCAATAATGTAATTCACTTCTTCATCATCTATATCCGCTCCAGAAGCAATAACATCTGCGCTAGCCGTTAATGAACGATCCAGATCCCTCACATACCAATAAGTACGTCCTTCTTCTACAAAGCCAAGCCGAAGGTACCAAGAATGCGCCTGTTCATTCCATGAGAACACATCCAGTACCAACTTCTTAATATCGTCCTTCTTGGCTAATTTCTCTCCGTACGCCATAAGCATTCCGCCAATACCGTCCTTGCGAAACGCCGCATCCACATTTAAATTATTCAGAACCAATATTTGTTCCATTCTTCGCCATTCCGCGAATCCAATGAGTACTTCTCCAATATAGGCTCCAATCAACAATGTGGCCGAATGACCTCCACACTTACAAGCCGCTTGTAGATATGCTGGATAACCCGTACAAGCAAATATCGTTTGATTGTACACATGCTCCGGTAAATTGCTCTTCAAGAGCCGGCATGCATGATGTATATCGTCTTCATGCAGCGGTCTAAACTGCACACTCATGCCTGGCCCTCCTTTTTATTCAGCCTATACTCATCCAGAGGCAGGCTATGCCGACCTGGATTGGCTACAACATCATCTTGGCGAATCACCTTCAAGACGGTCTTGCATAATATCAGCGCATCAAGTCTGAAACTTAAATTCTCGACATAGGTGACATCATACGAAAGCCGGTCTTTCCACGACGAAGTATTACGTCCTGACACCTGTGCTAATCCCGTAATTCCTGGTCTTACTGAGAAACGCAGCCTCTCCTGTTCGGAATAATATGGGCTATAACGCATGAGTAAGGGTCTTGGTCCAATCAGACTCATTTCTCCCTTCACAACATTCACCAATTGTGGTAGTTCATCCAGACTTAGCTTCCGGATGATTCCGCCAAATTTGATATATCGTCGCTCATCTGGTAACGGCTGACCCTGCGTGTCATACAGTTCAGCCATGGTCCGAAATTTGTAGATAAAGAAGGGTTTCTCTCCCCGTCCTGGTCGTTGCTGCTTGAACAAGATTGGGCTTCCAAGCTTCATTCGAATCAACAACGCCACCACAGCCATGACTGGACTAAATATACATAACATAACGATCGCTCCCACAAGATCGAAGCCTCGTTTCATATGGCGATACATGTTAGTACTCCTCCCGCCTTTCTCTTAATCCGTAAAAAGACGTTCCTTCAGTGAGTTCACCTGTTTTAAATCAGCACTCCAGTAGTACACCTTAGTTCTGACTAGCGGATCAGAACCAAAACTGTTGTTGCCTGGAATCTGCTCGTATTTAAAGTCCTCGGAAGTTATTCCCTTGAATAACCAAGCTAAGCTAAGCAAATCACTGTCACTGAAGCTTGTATCGATAATGTCTTTCTTTTCATGGAGCAATAATCCCGCCAGATCCGGAAGATGCTCAGGGCTCAACAGCTTATTGGCCACAGCTCTAACGATATTGAATTGCTCCTCTTGACGACTAAAGTCACCGTTCGGAGTAGAGTAACGCGCCCTAGCAAGGTAGAGAGCATGCACACCATCCAAATGCTGTTCGCCTTTTTTGATGGTAATCTCTGGGGTTATTGTGACATCCTGATCGATTACCATGTCGATCCCACCGATTGAATCGATGAAATCACGAACTCCAGAGAAATTCGTCTTGATGTAATGATGAATGGGAATATTCATAAAGTCGCTCACCGCTTGAATGAGCGTCAACGTTCCTTGCTCATTCCCACCTTTGGACTCACCAACAATATGAGCATGATTAATTTTGGTGTATCCAACATTTTGTACATAAACCCTTGTATCGCGCGGTACAGAGACGATGTTCACCTTCCGCTGTTCCGGCATTACATGCACAACCATTATCGTGTCTGCACGCGAGATTTCCCCACCCCACGTATCTGTTCCAATTAATACAACATTAAAGGATGAAGTTTTTTTATCGGTTGCTTCTGGCGATGCTGCTGGTTCAGTCGATGGTACTACCACGCCATCCGAATTTGCTGGACTTTTCGGAGTCCCATCCGACTGCGTCTTCCCCACAGGTACTGCAGAAATTTTCGAGTTAGGTATCGTTAATGGATTAAGGGCAGCCTTTTGAAATCGCTGCTCAGCATTTAATACCCCTCTAATCCAAATGCCACCAATTACAATCACAACCAGAAAACTAATCAGGGCGAATCTTCCAATTCGCCGCATGACTATTTGCTTTCTTGTGAAATTCTTGTCACTCTTGCCACGCAAACGCAATTTCTTGTTCCATCTACTCATAAACGACTTCATCACTTAGATCCCCGCATGAACTTCGGATTTGATCCGTTCAAGCTCATGAGTAGCCACCTGTGGTTCTTCCTGAAAGCCCGAATAGCTTGGAATAAGCTGCTTTAATAATTTCTTAATCTGATAACTGCTTGGCACAAATTCGTACCGTTTGCACAAATTCTCCAGCACACCAAGGACCAAATTCAATTCGGATCTGGAAACACTTTGAGGCCGACTGATCATGATGCGATAGTTATTAGTGACCATCAATCCCTCCTCTTCTGTCAGGAGTTCCTCAAATAATTTCTCTCCAGGACGAATGCCCGTGACCACGATAGGGATATCTTTATCGGGTTCTAAGCCCGACAGACGTATTAAATCTCTTGCTAGATCGTATATCCGAACCGGTTTACCCATATCAAGCACGAACACCTCGCCACCTTGTGCCAGTACGCTCGCCTGAATAACCAATTGCACTGCTTCAGGGATCGTCATGAAATACCGCACCATATCCATATGGGTAACCGTAACCGGGCCACCACTCTCAATCTGTCTTTTGAATAACGGAATAACACTCCCCCGACTACCGAGAACATTACCGAAACGGACAGCAGCAAAAACCGTTTTGCTGGATGAATTCTGATCATTAATAATCATTTCTGCCGCTCGCTTCGTAGCTCCCATAACACTTGTTGGATTAACCGCTTTGTCCGAAGAAATGAGAATGAACCGCTTAACACCATATTTGGCACTCGCTTCCGCTACATTCCTTGTTCCGATCACGTTGTTCTTAACCGCCTCCACCGGATTCATCTCCATAAGGGGCACATGTTTATGCGCAGCGGCGTGATACACAATCGTAGGTCGGAAATTCTGAAAAACACTATCGATCCGCGACACATCCTGAATATCAGCTATGATAGGTTGAATCTTCTGATCGGGATATAACTGGCGTAGCTCTTGTTCAATCAGGTAAATGCTGTTCTCACCATGACCAAGCAGCAACATTTCCTTCGGACGATACGCAGCTAGCTGACGGCACAGTTCTGAGCCAATAGAGCCTCCTGCACCTGTGATGAGAATACACTCACTCCCTAAATTCTCACGAATCTCTTCAGTATTAATCTCAACAGGAGTTCTACCCAGCAAGTCATTTACGGACACTTCACGGATTCGATTGACTGCCATTTTCCCGTCCAAAATTTCTGTCATACTAGGCATTAGCTTAATCTGTGCTTTTGTTGATTTGCAGATCTCGATAATCTCCATTAAGTCGTTATGTGGCGCTGTCGGGAGGGCAATAATAATGAACGCAATGTCCAGCTGTTTCACGGCCTCGGGAATGAAATTTCGGTTACCCACAATTGGCAGTCCCATTACTTCCAGCTTTTGTTTGGATGCATCATCATCAATGAAAGCGACCGGATGCATAAATTTGAACCTTGAATGCTTGATATCTTTCGTAACGAGGATTCCTGCTTTACCAGCCCCAACGATTAGAAGATTACCTTCGAAGGCATCCTTCACACCCGTTGTCTCAAATCCATCATTTAGAAGACGTTTAACCATTCGTAACCCAACTATTCCCAGAAACACATAACCCGCTGCAAAATAAATAGAAATCGGAAGTCGATAGGAAGGAATTACTGCATGGGTGGATACGTTGACAGCAATCACTCCCACGAGGGTTAATACACTCACTTTTAGAAGCTGCAGTAACTCTCTCATTCCGGTGTATCGCCAGATATTGTTATACACTTTGAATCCAAATGAGAAGGCCGCATACACCGCAATGTGAATCAATATTGCCCACGGAAGCATCCACACGTACATCTCAGGGATTTGAAAATCAAACCGAAGTAAAAACACAAGCCACACTGAAGCCGCAATAATCCCTGCATCCAACATGACCAAACGGACGATCCGCATTCTCATCACTTCTTTCTCCCTAATTAACTAAAAATTCATTTACTCGCCTTTTAAGTGAGAGTGAATATTCAATCCCCCGATAGGCTGGCATGCATTTCAGACGGAACCCGCTTTCTTTCCTCCTTGTTTAGCGCTTCTATATAGATCGAGTCCATTTCACGGAGCACCGCAGGCAACCCGTAACGAATGATCCTCTCCTTGTTTGCTTCTCCCATTGCCGTAGTTAATGCTGGATCATCACGTAATTGAGTAAAAGCCTTAGCGGTAGCGGTAATATCACCAACAGGAACCAACATGCCTGTTGACTCATGTTCGATCAAATCATGAATCCCCCGAATATGCGTACCTATAACGGGTTTCCCTATTGCCATCGCCTCCATAATCGCCCGAGGTAGCCCCTCGCGATAAGACACAAGTGCAGCAACATCACATGCTCTGAGTAGATCCGGAATATCTCTACGGTACCCAAGCATATGCACCCGATCGCTGACACCCAGCCGATTAGCAAGTTCCAATAGAGTCTGCTCGAACGGTCCTGTACCCGCAAAAGCCAGATGGATGTTGCCTGCTTGAGACCCCAACTGACCCAGCGCTTCGATCAACTGCTTCTGGTTCTTGTTGGCGTTCAATTCAGCAACGCATAGGATGACGAAGGGAGGTTCATCATGCTCACTCTTCGGCAGATCAAACAGTTGGCGTCGCCTATCTGCCTTCTCCGACGCAGTTTCAGGATGACTCTGTTCACTGCCGTAAACCTGGAGATCAAGTCCTACACCACTCACATAAGTCACCTTTTTCCGTATAGAAAATTTCTGGGCACGTTCATAATCTTCTCTATTTATGGTGATTAGCACATCTGTCCAGCGGGACATTAACCTTTCGAGCGGATAATAAAGCATCCAGTTCAGAAGAGGAGCTCCCTTGAAAAAATGAAAACCATGCGCTGTATACAATGTGCAAGGTACACCTGCTTTATGGGCCGCAATCCGTCCGAGAATCGAAGCGACTGGCGTATGTACATGGATGAACTGGAACCCCTCCTCCTTGAAGCTTTCCGTTAATATCCCTAGCGCCGCCCAGTTCTGCATCTGTAATGGGCTACGCTGAATGGGCACATCATGGCACACGATCCCCTTCTCTTCTAACCGTAATCTCGCTTCCCCGGGCTGCGCGTAAGCATGCACTTCACAACCTTTTTGCTGCAATAACGCCATGTAAGGTAGATGGAAACTCTCAAAATGCCCAAAAATGGAGGCTACAAAAGCAACTCTTACCGGCCCACAGTCTTCAGCAGGTATGCTCCCGAACACCTTATTATTGCGCTTGTTGCGCTTGTTCTGTTTGTTGTCGTAGGTTACGACCCGTTGACTTTTCAGTGCCCTTGGTTCGATATCGCTGCACTCCTTTCCATCCCGTATTCGTTAATCGGATGCAAGCTGCGTTCATAGCCATCATGAACCACCAATACCGCTGGAATAAGGCTTCAATACCCATCGAAAGTCCAATCATCGCTGCGTGAGACAGCAGTAATGCCATAATGATCGGTCTGTTCACCCTATCTGCCGCGCGATAAGAGCGGATCCCAACGATGAAGAACCAGATCATGAATCCGCCGTACACAATCAAGCCCAACAAACCAAATTCTGTCATAAACCAGATCGGAGTATTATGGATAATAATCCGCAGTTCATAGTTATAGCTACCGAGTCCAATCCCTAATAATGGACTTTGAGCGATCCACTCTACAGCCTTCCCAATGATGTCAAGCCGCGATTGAATCTGCGAGGGTCTGCTGGCCATATTCCCAAGCACATCCAGATAAGCTGTACCTTTATACAACAGCAATACTCCAAACGCGACGCTAAACCCCATGCCGATCTTGAGAAGTCGAGAAGGATTAGTCAGCAGTAATGTAAGCAGGACAAGGAACAATCCTATCCATGACGAACGCGAAAAAGTCATTATTATGCCCCCGGCTAAGGTGATCGTCGCTAGCGTACTCACCCATCCCCTAAGCAGCTTCACCCCGTCTCCACTCGTCATGATATGAATGGCAAAAGCCGTAACTAGTAATCCGCCGTATGCATTCGGATCAATTAGCATCCCGGAGAGGCGACCGTCTTGCACCATAAACGGAACCTTCACTCCACTAAAAAAATCGAACAAAGCGACGCCATTGAAGATCAGCACACTGATCAAAAAAGCTCGTAGCATTTTATATAACTGATCCCAGCTTTCTACAGCCTGAACAAGCATGATGTAAGTCAGCAGTAGGAGTATAAACCCAAAATCTTTTTGCAATAGAGCGTATTGCGTAATGAATCCATTGCGCCAAATGGATACAAATGAAGCAAGGACGAAAATAAACAACATCCCCCAATGCCATGAACTGAACTGCCTCGGGTCCAATTTGAGGTGTAAACCTGCTGCAAACAAACCAAGCATTAAGAAAAGGTCAGAGGGTGCGATTCGAAACGCGCCACCGAAATCAATTTGAGCCGGAAGGCAGATGATGTAACCCATAACCGCAAACAGAAATAAATTACGCATGGTGTAGGGTTTCCCTACAACGAGTACAGATGTCATACAAGCCCCTACTTTCCTATGAGAAATTGCCTCTATGCGGCCAATTCCCGTTGTACCTGTTTCCTTGCCTGACGGATTACCAAGAAAAGTACGATCACACTACCTATCATCTGAACGAATAAGGCCAAGCTAGCCCCCACCGCAGCACCTATCACCCCGAAAATAGGCACGAATATTAGACAAGAAAGCCCATTAGTGATCACGGAACACAGAAACAAGGGAATCTGCGCTTTGTACTTCCCGGTAGCCGTTATGGCATACCACAGGTAAGACGTTACAAATACCAATAGGGTAGAAACGAGCAACCAATGAAATAAACCTATCTCAGCAGCCACATCTGGACTGAATAGAAGAGTTAGTAGCTGATGACCAAAGATCCACCCGATCAAACAAGCGATCGCACTAATTCCTATACCCATGGCAATCATTCGACTGAGTAAAGAGATGAACTCCTTATGTCGTCCGCTAGCGTGCCAACGGGCAAGACGTGGTGTTATCGCTTCACCGAGTGCAGTCACAACAACATTGCAGGCAACGATCATGTATGAGAGCGTAGCGTATATGCCTAAGTCATGTTCTCCTTTAAAATATGAAATCGCGTATAGTGGGATATTTGTATTTAGTGACATCAACGCCAGCACCACGCCAAGGGGTGAGCTTACGAGCAGCAAGCCCCATAATCGTCTTTTGTTAAAAAGTGGCCTGAGCGACGTATGCACTCTCGCTTTGCGAGCATCATATCCAATGGTTATTGCTAACCATCCGATAATCATGACTAATAACGCTAGAATGAGACTCTGAGTAGGGATAAATACGAGGGCGAAGACAAGTATGGAGAACAATCCTTTAGCAGCTCTCGAAAAAGAGATTTGATCTAGCCTTTCCTGCTTCTGAACGATACCCAATAAAATATCGCTGACCGACTCAACAATTCTATACAATCCTATGAAAAATATGACTAAAGCTGTATTCCAATCAGCACCACTAAGGATGCAACAACCTGCTGTAACCGTGAATGCAACTGCGGTTGTCACGAGACGAAGGCCAAAAAAATCTCCAAAAAGATATTTTCCAGATGTATCAACGATCAAGACCGAACGCAGATGCAGATGCGACAGCATGAAGATGGGAGCAGTCACCGCAAGCCCTAACGAATATTGCCCAACGATTTCGGATGAGCCAAATTTATTAAGCAAAATTACAATCACGAATTGAGCGCCTGCGTATGTGATATTTCCGAATAAATAACGAAGAGAAGCAAGTGTCATAATGCGTTAGACCAACCCAGAAGTTGAGGCCCAATCGGCAAAATCTTCACCGCGAATCTTGTAACGTTTGCTACTTTTTCGATAATTCAAAACCGCTCCCAAAATATGTGCTCCTTGCTGCTCAAGGATCTGTTTTGCAGAGTTGGTATGCTTTAAGAGCACTTTCCCGGATTTTACGACTAACAGTACCCCTTCGGTCATCTTTGCCAAGATAAGAGCATCCGAAAAAGGCATTAACACCGAAGAAGAATCGATGACAATCGTATCAAATCTCTCACTAAGCTCTGCAAATAACCTTTTCATTCCTGTTGATCCTAGTAAGTCAGCTGGATTTGGGGAGATCGGACCCGATGTCATTACAGAAAGTCCTTCTGATCCCTCAATAGGGAAAATACAATCATCCACACGGGTTTGATCCACTAGGATACTACTTAATCCGATCCAATTGGGTAGATCGAATGCCTTATGCACCGTTGGTGTACGCAAATCCCCATCGATCAGCAGCACAGTTCTTCCCGTTTCTGCCATCGCTATGGCCAAGTTCATCGCCACTGTTGATTTACCTTCATTTGGAAGTGAGCTTGTAACTAATAAAGATCGAATTTCTCCACCAACTCGGGTATAACGAATATTAGATCGTATCGTTCTGAATTGGTCACCATTAGATGATTTCGGTTGTTCCAGGCAATACAATCTTGGCGTTTTCTTCTTCATGTCTGCTGGCTCCTTCTACTGAATTGGATTTCGTCTTCTCCCGCCGTTTCCGCGGCTTCAATTTTCCCACCGTTCCCAGAAGAGGAAGCTGCAAATCCAACTGAATATTCTTGGCGCTTTTCACAGGTTTCTCCGCCAATTCCCGTAGTATGGAAAATGCGATCCCAGCAATCAATGCAAGTCCAAAAGCAACGACCATATTGAATACTGGCTTGGGTGAGATCGCCTCGAAAGGAACCTTGGCTCGGTCAAGAAGCACAACATTCTCTACCCCCATAATCGCTTGAATGTTCTCATTAAAGGCCTCACCAAAGCCATTCGCAATATTCGTTGCCCGCTGAGCATTAGAATCCGATACAATTACCGTCGTCACGAGTGACTCGCTACTTGTTCTTGTCTTCACTTTTTCTAATAGTTTTTCAGGGGTCATGTTTAATTGCAGTCTTCTAACGACCTCTTCAGCGATTCTACTGCTTCGGATAATTTCTCCGTAAGTGGTTACTAGTTTTTGCCCAGCCATAATGTCATTGATTGCTTTCTGTTGCCTATCCCCTTGAATAAGAATAGAAGCCGTCGCCTCGTATTTCGGTTTCAAGACATAGTAGCTAACGAAGCTAGCAATTCCGACCGCAACAATACATAATACAATGATGAACAGCAGCCTACGTTTCACTAGTTTCAAAATGCTGCCTAGTTCGAATTCCATCGTTCATTTCTCCTAACCGTTAATGTATTTTCCTCTTCTTCAACAAGTGTTTTATTGTATAGTTATATTCTCGTTAGCCCAATATATGTCCAAAAAAAGTTGGGAATTTATAAGCCTTCTTTTAAAAAAATCCACCCGACTCTCTATTAAATCCCAACAGAAATAGGCCGTTTACTAGTAAGATTCTACTGGTAGACAGCCTTATATATTCACTTCGTTACTACTACCTAATAATACGTCGTGCTAGTTGGCGCGTTTATGTAGCACTTTTTTGATAACATTTCTATAATCCAATTATATGGTTTATCTTCGTATTGAATCTTAATGAAATCTTAACGGATAAATGAGATTTATTATGCATTCAAATCCGCCATTGCTGGAATATGAATTTCTTTGACACAGGAAGCGCTAGAGAGGTTAACGATACATTTCACAATGGAGACAATGTCCTGAACAGGAATTCTTGTGCCGCTATATTCTGCAATCGCTTTTTCCGCGCCATCCTCATAAGGAATTTCTGCTGCCAGCTCACCCGGATTTACACAAGTTACTGCAATGCCATCCTTACGAACATGCTCACGTAATGCATGTGTAATGCCACGCAGACCGAACTTGGAAGCTACAAATGATACCTGGGCGTTATTGGTATGATCCAGTCCTGCTGTGGAGCCAATTAGAATAATTTTTCCTGCTTCCGATTGACGAAGATTAGGTAATACAGCCTGTATGCAGGTAATTGTTGAAGTTATATTCACATTTATAATGTTGGCAATGTCACTCGTCTCATCCTTGTCAAAAGTATAGTGATCCTCAAAACCTTCTTTCTCCCAAATACCCACGTTATAAACTAGAACATCAATCTTCTCCGTTTGAATTCCCTTTGATAAGAGTTGTGCGGCATCTGGCTGCGATAGATCTACTGCAATCCATACCCGCTGTATGCCATCATTAAGATCCAGACTGCCCGGTCTGCTTCTGGAGACGATCCACACTCGATCACCATACTCAGGTAAACCTTTCACAAATGCATCTCCCAAACCTTTACTTGCCCCCAAAATTAGATAGTTTCTCATACTGTCGTCCTTTCTATATGCATCATTCTATTTTTATATCATATTACCATCGAAGGACATGAAGAAGTAGGGTTAGAAATCGGAGTTAGTCAATTAACTTTTGAAAAAAGCCGCTATCATGGAGTAATCCATAGATAGCGGCTCTTTATTTTACATCATCGAAGCAAAATATTGACCTATTAATGTCGCGTACGGAGCATACGTCCTACAAAATAAAGCATTTGTTTACGTGTGAAAAAACGTGACATTTGAGCTGAAATATAGTTTGTAAATCCTGGGACAGCAAATACTTTTCTAGCTTGAAGCGACCGAAGAGCGACTTGAACCACATTTTCTGGAGTATCTCGCTTCCCTACAGAAGCTTCATCAGCTCCCACAACATTAAAAAATTCTGTTTCCGTAGACCCCGGACATAACGCAAGAAATTGTACGCCCCGTTTTCTATTTTCCTCCCATAGCGCTTGTGTAAATGATAATACAAAAGCTTTTGTCGCTCCATATACAGCCATATTGGGAAGAGGTTGAAATGCTGCTGTTGAAGCAACGTTTATAATCACACCACTTTTTCTTTTTAACATACCTGGCAAAAATAAATGGGTCAGATCTACAACCGCCAAAACATTTAGCATCACCTCTTCATGTTGTCTCGAACCAGATAGTTGTTCAAAAAGCCCATACGTAGCAAAACCTGCATTATTAATCAGAATATCAACGTTCAAACCACGTTCCACACATTGTTGATAGAGCCTATCAGGGGAACCTTCTTGAGATAAATCAGCAACTAGAACCTCCGCTTGAATACGATGTTTTTTTTGTAATTTTTCCGCTAAAGCAATCAATTTATCTTCGGAACGGGCGACTAAAATTAAGTGACTTCCTTTAGCTGCAAGTTCATGAGCAAACGCTTCACCTATCCCCGAAGAAGCCCCTGTAATCAATGTCCATTTATTTTGAATTGTAATCATTGCTATCATCTCTCCCTTTAATGACCATCTTGAAACAGTGTTTCAATATGAATCATTGTATCTGAGTGAGGTTACGTTGTCAAATAAAATTCTACATTTAAATATTGGCTATTTCTCCTCTACATCAGTAAAATAAGGGTTAGAATTGATGGTTATTTAAAAAAGCTAAAGTAAAGTTCTAAGGAAGTGAAACTACATGCAAAAATCGTCCAAAATATCTTCTATAGATGCTCAATCCGTTACAACCTACCCAAAAGCAAAACTACAGCATGCAGAAATATTAAGACTGAATATTATCGAAGCCGCTGCGGCCATTATGCATGAATCTGGACCTGAAGGTGTAACCATTCGCAAGGTTGCTGAAAAAATGGAATGTCCCACAAAAATCATTTATAACTTGTTTGGAAACAAGGAAGGTTTAGCGAAGGAGCTTTTTCTGCAAGGGTGTAAATTGTTGGCCGCTGCCTTTCAAGCGGTTCCAAAACAAGACAATCTAAATTTATATCTTCGCGATCTTGGACAAGCTTATTGGGATTTCTCACGTAATCACACCAGCTATTATATGGTTATGTTTGGAGGGGCTTTTAGCGAGTTCAAACCGGAGGAAGAAAGTTTACATGCTATCTTCACGGCACTTCAACAAGTAATAGCCCTTATTACAGAAGCCATCGAACAAGGGTTTATTGAGGAGAAAGATCCCCTCCTTGTTGTGAATCTGGTGTGGGCATCGTTGCATGGCGTCATTCATCTGCATTTGGGGGGACATATTCAAAATGAGGAAGCTGCTAAAACATTGTATGATAGATCAGTATCCAATTTAATCCATACGTTCTTTAGAAGCGATAATTAAAAAAGAAGCTTTTTTGCGGCTAATACAAAAAAACGGCATTTCTGCCGTTTTTTCATTTCATATTATGTCCGGCGCATATAAGCACGAACTGTAATTGGTGCAAAAATCGCAACGATGACAGCTGCTCCGATCAGAGAGATTACGAAATCCCAGCCTACGGTTCCATTGTTAGTAAGCTCCCGCACTGCGGTCACCAAATGTGAGATCGGATTGACTTTAACAAACCATTGAAGCCAGCTAGGCATTGTATCAACGGGTACGAATGCGTTAGACAGAAACGTAAGCGGGAACAGCACAATCATCGAGATCCCTTGTACACTTGAGGCTGTTCTTGCTATGACACCAAAGAAAGCAAAGATCCAGCTAATCGACCAAGCACAGACAATAACAAGAAGTGCCGCTATAGCAACATGCCCCAGCCCTCCCTCGGGCCGTAATCCCATAATATAACCCATGGTGAAAGTGAGCACAGTCGCTATCGTATACCGAATCGTATCTGCTAATAGAGCACCTGCTAACGGAGCTATCCTTGCAATTGGCAGTGATTTAAATCGGTCAAACACACCTTTATCCATATCCTCACGTAATTGAACTCCAGTAACGATCGAAGTAGTAATTACGGTCTGAACGAGAATACCAGGAATGATAACAGGCAAATAGCTAGCAATGTCACCAGAGATGGCTCCACCAAAAATATAGGTAAACATCAGAGTAAAAATAATAGGCTGAAGCGTAACATCGAATAATTGCTCAGGTGTTCGCCGTATTTTTAGTATACCTCTATACGCCATTGTGAATGAATTTCGTATACTCTGTCTGAGACTCGTATGGTTTTTCAATTGTCTTGTAGTTCCTGAGTTTATTGCAGAAGTTCTTGTACTCATACTCTTACTGCCTCCTTCTTGTTTGACTGCCCAGACGCATTTGAAGCGTTATCTGTTACACCCTGACCCGTGATTGTTAAGAATACTTCATCAAGTGTTGGTTTCTGCACACTAACCTCTGCAAGTGGAATGCCTGCTTCGCGAAGAGCTATAAGTAGGTCAGTCACTAAATCCGCGTTCGCCATCGGTGCAGAAATCTGCCCTTCCTCCAACGAAGACACATTGGATTGGACATGCAGAACATGTTCTACAAGCTGACGAGCTTGTTTAAAATCCTTTAGCTCTCGGACCTTCAATAGTAAGGATGTGGTACCCACGGATGATTTCAGCTCATCCACAGTCCCCTCTGCAACGACTTGCCCACGGTCAATAACTGCCACCCGGTCTGCAAGTTGATCTGCTTCTTCAAGGTACTGTGTCGTTAAAAGAACTGTTGATCCTGTATTCACCAATCGGCGAATCGTATCCCACATCTGTGAGCGTGTACGCGGGTCAAGCCCTGTAGTTGGCTCATCCAAGAAAATCAACGGTGGCTGAGCAATTAGGCTTGCTGCCAGATCCAGACGGCGACGCATACCACCAGAGAAATTTCTTAGTGGACGCTTAGCCGCCTCTGTCAAACCAAACTCTTCAAGCAGTTCAGCAGCTTTTTGTCGTGCCTCCGCGCGGCCTAGTCCTAACAAACGCGAGAAGATGATCAAATTTTCCGTAGCACTAAGTGACTCATCTACCGAGGCGTATTGTCCTGTCACACCAATTAATTGCCGCACTATCTGCGATTCCTTCACTACATCATGTCCGAAGATTCGCGCTGAACCTGCATCAGGGCGAAGTAAGGTCGCCAGCATCCGAATGACGGTAGTCTTTCCTGCCCCATTCGGACCAAGTACGCCATAGATCGTACCTGCTTTCACGTTCAAATTCACGCCATCCACCGCGCGATTGTCACCAAAGGTTTTGACCAGTCCACGCGCCTCGACGGCCCAATCTCCAGGGTTGGGCTCAATTATTTTTTTGCGTTCATTAACCATTACAATTCCTCCAACGTTTTAGTTTGTATTGTGATGCTAACTCCCTTTTATAAACTGAATTTAAACGAAGGTTTAAACTGAGTTTATAAATGAGATATGCTTTCCGTTGAAAGATATCCTGTAAATGCAGAAATAACGGTGTAGCTCAATGCTACGCCGTTATTTCTTTCAAAAATGCTTCTGCCTAGTCCTTATGTTCATCTGAAATGCTAACGGACTCCATGGAGCTTTATCGGACTGCAAGTACACAATATTGCCCCTGATAATGATGATTAACGTCTCTCTAGTCCGCAACTCGCCCCAAATGCCTCAAAATGAGCAAATAGCAGTTCATATGTATATAAGAATCCATTATATCTGCTTCATTTAAATATTTTTGTACAATGCATCAAAAAAACCAAGAAGCGCGATTTCACGCCTCCCGGTTTTTCACTCATCATTATGATCTGCTTCAACATATTCTTTAAGCGCAGACAGTTTATTAGCCCAGTATTGTTCAAAAAAGGTAAGCCAATCTTGAAGCTCTAGCAAAGGCTCTGGCTGAAGCTTGTACCTAGTCTCCCGACCGACTTTCTGACTGCTAACAAGCTGTGCATCGGACAATACTTGTAAATGCTTATTAACAGCGGTTCGGCTGATCGGGTAGCAGTCCGAGATGGATGCTATGGACATTTCCTTATTAGCAAGCAGCTTTAGCAGACTGCGGCGGGTAGGATCTGCTATCGCTTGAAATACATCATGTCCAGATTCAGCGACAGGCATGTTAAGCCTCGATATAAGCAGGAAGTTTTTCTTGGACGATTTTCTCCCAGCCGCCGTTCATAAAGCCACGAACGATTGGATGCGGTTGACCAAATTCAGTTACCTTTTCAGGGTCCCATCCAGAGTGAATCACGGTGAACTCCGTCTTCCCATCAATTTCTTTCAATTCAAAGGCAAGATGCCAATCCTTCCCCCAATTAAAACCAACAAGGTTCGGCTCATCAATCTCGGTAACTTTACATGGGGAATCCCCGAATTGTCCAGCATGTAGAATGAACTCATGACCTACCACTGGCTCGAATGTACTTGGCATCCACCAGGCAGCTATTCCTTCAGCAGTGGAAACAGCTTTCCATACTTTTTCAATGGGCGCATTGAGTGTAATTGTTTGACGAATATCTTGTAGTGGTCCTTGAGTTTGCATAAATTTCCTCCAAAATTCATTTTAATGTAACACCTTCTGGTTTCATTTTTATTATAACACCATTTGGTGTTATGTCAATTTGCAGAAACCTTAAGGGAATAGTGGAGGAAAGCCTTAACTAGATCCAAGTATCATTGGCTGCGGTTAATTCGGATTCAGTACCGCCAGTGTTTACTACGCTTCTAGGCTCCACCAACATGATATGGCATTCCTTTTCGGCAGAAGGCTTCATCTCGACTCCCTTTGGGAGAATAAACATCTCACCCTTGGAGATTGTAACCTGACCATCACGGAAATCAATGATCATCTCCCCTTCGAGCGTGAAAAATACCTTATCGGTATCTTGATGAACATGCCATTCAAAATCCCCAGTGATCTTAATAAGTTTAAATTGATAGTCATTCATTTCACCAATGACTTTCGGAGACCAAAGGTCGTTAAATTTAGATAACTTATCTTTCAGATTAATAGCTTGATAATGGATAGTAATCACTCCTTATTTTCCTCAACTTATTAGAGCTTAAGCAAGGCGGATAATATATTTTGTAAAGCGTAATCAATAGCTAATGGTCCACCAGTAATAGCGGAATTATCCATTAAATAGACATTGCCTTTCTTTACGGCATTCATAGCATTCCACACATTACTTTGTTTTAAGTTATTCATTAATTCCTCCTTTTTTGTAATGTCACCTATAAGGAAAATATGGTCTGCTTGAACAGTTGATATTCCTTCAAACGAAGTAAACTCATTATTATTACCTGTATATGTATCATCCGGTGTAAGCCCCAGTCCCTTTTCTTTATCAAAAGCAAGTTTATAGACCGGATTCCCTTCACCTAGAACATTAAAAGTTTTTCCATCCCAAGACAATATAAGCGATACTGTCTCTCTTTCCATCGACTTTAATGTTTCACGCCCAGTTGTAATATCTTTCATCATTTTATCAATTACTTTTTCCGCTTCGTCTTCTTTGCCAATAATCTTGGCTACTGTACGGAGTCCATATTGCCAATCTTCATAGATGTCCTTGTATTTTAATGTAATGACTGGTGCAATTTTATCTAGTGAATCATACACTGCTTCATGATGCTCTGTTGCTAAAATATAATCAGGATTAATAGATAGTATTTTCTCAATGCTTGGAGACACTTTATCTCCTAGTTCTTCAGCTGAATCCAGCTTTCCTTTTAAATAAGATAAAGAAGATAGATACTCTTTTTCTGTAGATGCAACAGGTGGCTCACCTAATGCAACTAATATTTCAGGATAAAAATACCATAGCGAGGCAATTTTTTTCGGTTTTTTCTCGATAACAATTTCTTTACCTAAGGCATCCTTAAATGTTCTTGGCCAATCAGTTGCATCTACATTAACTGCTGTTGAAGATACGCCTTCTTTAGTTGATTCTTTATTTTCAGTAGGTGTTTCAGTACAACCCACTAGTATACCTGCTAATAATAGTGTTGCGACTAGCAGTCCTCTAATCTTTTTCATACGAAATTCCTCCAACATAATGGTTTCTTTGCTTAACCATTATTATAGTAAAGTACTTTTTAGATAAGAATGGATGCAGGTTGAATTTACCATGGATTATTGATGAACTTCTCTCGATATTCGGTAGGTGAAATGCCACATTGTTTTTTGAACACTCTACTAAAATAAAAGGGGTCAGCCATTCCAACGGTTTGCGCAATTTGTTGTACAGGCGCATCACTTGTAAATAGCATTTCTTGCGCTATATTTATACGATATTTTAATAAATATTCTGCTGGTCCCATACCGGCATGTGTTCTAAATACGTAAGAAAGTCGATTTCGATTAACGTTATTTTGTTCTGCAAGCGAAGCTATTGTAAGACTTTGATAATAGTTTAGATGAATATAATTAGATACCCGCTCGAATAAAGTATGTGATTCACAGCTATCTTCCCTATTAATAACACATAATAAGGCCTCATTCAGCACTTCGCGAAACAGCATTTCAGTCTGAAACATCGAAATGCCTCCACGCTGATTATACACATGCCAAAGACGCATAATTAATTCAATAAGACGAGGGGATTGACCTGTTAATAATTCAAAATGCTGATGAGAAAAGCTTGACTCTTTTAGTTCTGAGTTACATATCCGATATTGAACAAGAATATATTCCCAATTGGTTCTACCTAACATTTTTTGATCTAATTTCATTTTTGCACCCCCATGCACAACTTTTCCAGGCGAAAAGATATAAGGCGTGCCATTAAATTTAAATTTAATTTTTCCTGTAAGTGGAAACACAAATCCAGGAAAAGATTCTGTATAGTCAGCGTAAGGCACACCTGGATTTTCAGCATATCGATATACTCCTTCTACTTGAAAAGGAGTGTGTGCAAAATGCTCTGCTAACTGATTAACGTCTATCTTCACAATGCATACCTCATTTCAATAGTAGTCTCTTCTATGGATAAGCACCAACAAAACTCAATCATAGTGCACCCGCTCAGAGGCATTGGCGTCGGTAAGTTGAGCATAAGGATTCACGCCTGTTTACACATTAATAATAATGATTATCATTGTCAATCAATATAGACAATAAAAATGTCGCAACTGGTTAATGCTCAAGCCATCAGGTATCCATAAAAAAAACGCTTGGAATCCCAAGCGTGTCAGTTTGTAAGCCAATTTAAAAGTCAATCCAATGCTCTACCTCAAAAGGTTTGGATCGCAATTTGAATAACATACTTATCCGGATCCCCTACCGCTAAATAACTAAGCAATTCATACTCATAAGCGTTTCCGGTTATGTGTAAATCATTTTCAGCAATATAAGACTTTAGCTTCTCATAGGATGCAGGTAAGGTTTCATAAGATCCCTTGTGATTCATGATCAAATATTTTCCCTTTGGCTTGATATAAAGTAATTCACCGTTATGCTTTTCATTGATTTTATTACAATAATAATCCGGGTCATAGTCGCCTTCTTCCAAACTGCTTTTACAAATAATCGAACCTATCGGAAAGTCATATTCAAGATGATGTTCATCGCAATAATCGAAGATTCGATATACTTTTCGAACATGATCCTTCTCACCCTTTTCCTTCGAGAGTCTAACCGCAATAAAATACTCTTCATCACATTCCTCGACCCAGGGTTCTCCACAATTAACGTGGAGCGCACGATTCGTATTATCTATAGCCCCTTGTAAAAGCCTCTGCATGCGTTCTAACTTCTTTTGTTCTTCAACCAACTGCAGCTGTTTTTGCTTAAGCATGGATAAAAAATGCAATGTGTTTTGATCTTGTATATATTCTTTGATCTCATTCAACGGCGTTCCTGTCCCTTTTAGTACGGCAATAATATCGAAGGTATAAAACTGCTTATAGGAATAATAACGATATCCGTTTTCCTTCACGAACTCCGGTTTTAATATACCAATGTCATCATAATGGAATAACGTATGCTTCGTTACCCCACATACTTTTGCGAACTCGCTCGTCGTAAAGTATTGATCATAATCAATAGACATTCACATCACTCCTCTTGACTATCGGGTTACCCTATACCTCAAAGTACAATAACGGAACACCATTACCTTGTCAAGGTAACGTTATTAGCTACTATCATCTTAGGAGGATTACCCATGTTTTCATCAAATCTATCTAAATTTCAACGCTGGATCGTGCTGGCGATTGTGTCCAGCGCACTCTTTATGATCGTCATCGACATGACCGTACTTTATTCGGTTCTACCACGACTTACGCATGATCTTGCTGCTTCTGCATCGGAAAAACTATGGATCGTAAATATTTATCCACTTGTAATGGCAGGATTATTACTCGGTCTTGGCACACTAGGTGATCGTCTTGGGCATAAAAAACTCTTCGTTATGGGACTTACTATCTTTGGGTTGGCTTCATTAATCGCTGCCTACGCGCCAACACCTCTCGTCCTTATTGCTGCGCGTACCCTACTAGCTATTGGTGCAGCCATGATGATGCCCGCAACACTCTCCATTATTCGAACTACCTTTTCGGATGAGCGTGAGCGTTCACTAGCCGTAGGTATTTGGGCATCTGTCTCCTCTGTGGGAGCAGGAATGGGTCCACTCGTTGGTGGTTTTTTACTGGAACATTTCTGGTGGGGATCGGTGTTCCTCATCAATATTCCTATAGTTATTCTTGCACTGATCTTGGCCATCTTACTAATCCCAAACCTTAAAGGGAATAAGAATAAGAAATGGGATTTCATTGGTTCTGTTCAAATTATGATTGGTCTGGTTACCCTTGTTTATGCAGTTAAGGAGATCAGCAGACGTGAAGGTTCAATTGCCATCGCTGTGTTATCTGCCGTGATTGGTGTCGTAGCTATGATCATATTTATGCGCCATCAACGTAAGAGCCAGAATCCATTAATAGATTTTGCACTATTTAGAGACTCCCACTTTACTACTGGAGTGGCTACGGCTCTATTGTCTTGTTTTGCACTTATTGGAATGGAATTGATCGTGACTCAACGGCTCCAGCTTGTTCTTGGATATACACCGTTGAAAGCGGGCTTGTACGTTGTATTCACTTCGATAGCCTCCTTCATCTCAGGGATACTCATCGGACTTGTGTTGCATCGAGTGGACAAAGTAAAAGTACAGTGGGTCTGTCTGTTAGTGTCAGGTATAGGAATGGGCACCCTTCTACTCTTCCATGACGGAAATATATTGTTACAATTCGCAGCCTTAATGATTCTGGGTGCAGGTCTTGGGGGAGCCATGACTGCCGCCTCAAATTCAATCATGCTAAATGTCCCCGTCGAAAAAGCTGGCATGGCCGCATCTATAGAGGAAGTATCGTTCGAACTCGGCAGCGCCCTAAGTATTACACTTCTGGGCAGTCTTTCGTCATTCATCTATACAGCATCATTAGTTCTCCCTGATGAACTAACAGTCCCGCCGATCGTTCGCGACAGCCTTGACGAGGCTCTTCTAGCCGCAGAAAATATGTCTACTGCTGCTGGATCCGCGCTCGTTGAAGCCGCACAATCAGCTTTTGATAAGTCGTTTATTGTTGTCCTTGCCACTGCCACAATCCTTCTTTTAGCTTCTGCGTTTATTATCCGTGCTGTGTCAAAACGTAAATCCTCAATCCTAGAACACTAATATTAGAAAAGATGAAGCTACTGCTTCACCAAACAAGGGTGTCTCAACAGCTATGCAATAGCTGCTGGGACACTCTCGTTTATACCAAGTCTATATTATGTTCCTTTTCGTTTCCTTGATGAATACTTCCTTACCCACACTGCCAATTCTAACCTGTGCGTATACACAAGAATCAAAAAACTTCCAAACCATACCCATAAGATAGGAGTAGACCAATTACTAATGTACAAAAAAACGGAAAGAAGCAGCATTCCGCTAACTACTTGCACACCATCCGATACAGGTGAATTCCCTCTGCTTTTGAACCAACTGCTGAGCATTTTCAGCACTGCTAAAATGACTGCTAGCGCTAAAGAAGCTTTGAATCCTGTCAATGCACTCCATACCCCAAAGGTTACGGCAATTGCCTTCCCACCTTTTCCTTTAAGAATGGGAGAGAAGGCATGACCCGCAATGGGAGCTACGGCTAACGGAATAATGAAATACCCCTGACTATAATGACTTCCCATTACCCATAGAAGTGGTAAATACCCTTTTAAAAAATCCAAGATAATCCCCAATATGCCGAATTTATAGCCTGACGACTTCCATAGATTCAAAGCCCCCGGATTACCGTCGCCAATGTCTTTCAGGTTCTTTTTACGCGCTAGACCAAGCCAATAGGAAAACATAAGAGATCCCGACAAAAATAAACCCGCGACCCACAATATGATCATTAGTCCCTATGGCCTCCCACCTGGATATGCCTTCCTTTCCAGCTTACATGCCTCAGAAAAACAACCTGATAAATCGAATACAGCATGATCAAGATAAAGAAAACAGTTGCCACCACGTGAAATACAGGAATAACGATGCCAAATACACCTACATATTTTATAAAATAAAAGAGCTGGAACATATAAAGGAGATAACCGATCAATAAAGGCATAAACCATGAAGTATTCGCAAAAATAAACACGGTTTCTGAGATGATGAGTCCGATCACCCAAAGCGCGATTGGAATAATTGTCCGCGGACTTATCGTTGAAGTGCTTAAGACAGCCCCTTTACTGAACCCTTCAATTTCACTTTTGATTCCCTTCGGATACATGCGAAACGATACTAAGCCATACCCGATATAATTGGTGATCGGAACACCTGCCGCAATAAATTTTTCTCCTAAAGACAAATCATCCAGCACTTCAGATCTAATGCTTTGATGGCCATTAACTTTTTCATAATCCTGCCTTAATGCTAGAATACACGAGCCGTACAGCCCTTTTTTGGCGTTATTCCTTTCAAAAACTGAGGTGAACGTGAAGATCCCCAGCATATTCATGATTAGGGCGAGCTTCTCAAACAGCTTTTCTGTATGATGAAAAGGAACTACCGAAATGACGCCTTTCGATAGCTCCCTTGCTTTTAATAATGAAGCCAAGGCGTTAGGCTTTAATCGAATATCCGCATCCAAAAAAGCAAAAATATCGCCCGAGGCCTGTAAATATCCATTCCATACTGCCCAGCTCTTACCCGTCCACCCCTCAGGGAGACTGCTGTTCGCAATAACCTTAACTCCATAGCTCTCAGCAATTTCTTTGGTCCGATCCTCCGAGAAGTCATCTACAACAATAATTTCATAGGGTGTAAGGGTCTGAGACTGAAGTGAATCGAGCAAAAAGCGCAAATTATATTCTTCATTCCTTGCGGGAATGATGATGGACAATTTCTCCGGTCCTTGAATAGGCTCGTGATAAGTGGTCAAAGTATTCTTTCTGAACAAAATAAAACCGGAAAGACATCCAACGCCTATAACCATTAACAACCACATTACGGTTCCCCCCCTTCTACATCTATATATATGAAGGGTTAGTCCGTAATATATTCAATTCAAATTTAACCTACATTTACTTTAGCTGAGTATTTATTAAGCTTTTCTGTACATAAAAGCATGACGATAGCGAAAAAAACGATCATCGCAGGAAAAATACCCAACGTAAAATTCGAGGCCAGTAAACCGATAAATGGCGGTACCAGCGTGGTACCGGTATAAGCTGTTGCCATCTGAAAGCCCATAATTGACTGAGCATGCTTCTTCCCGAATCGTACAGGGGTTTCATGTAGCATACATGGGAAAATAGGGGCTAAACCCAGACCGATAATCATAAATCCTACCAGTGAAACTATCGTTGGAAGTGGTAATACTAACAGCACTGTACCGATTAAAGCAATGAGCTGGCCATATCGAATTAGCTGCTTATTACTCATTCTAAACGTAATGAAGCCCGTCACCATTCTGCCGAAGGTAATCCCTAGATAAAAAACCGATACCCATGTCGCTGCAGTGGATGCAGGGATGTCTTTGATATTTACTAGAAAGCTACTCCCCCATAACCCCATACTCGTTTCGATGGCAGAATAAAATAAGAAGGTTAACATCGCAAGCTTAACCCCTCTTAGTTTCCAAGGTTTTGTGTTCTCAGCAGCTTGCTCTAGCTCCGGATGATTGAGCTCATGTTCGCTACCAGCGTTCAAGTTGCTATTGTTTCCAGCCACTCTATCCCATAAAGGCAGCGTAACGAAGAGAATAACAACTAAGCTCAATTGAATATAAGCAACCGTAAGATAACCTTCTCGCCAAAGACCTTCACCAGAGATAAAAGAACCCATAATAATCGGACCCAGCGTCGCGCCCACTCCCCAGAAACAATGTAACCAACTCATATGATGGGCTTTATAGTGCGTAGCAACATAACTGTTTAATCCGGCATCTACAGATCCCGCACCTAAACCGAGTGGAATCGCAGCAACAATTAGCCATACTAACGAAGGTGACCATGCAAAACCAAATAAAGCTGCAGCCGTCATAATACAGCTTACAAGGGTCACTTTCCCCGTACCAAAACGTTTAAGGATTGTACCACTCAACAAACTGGAGACAATTGTGCCTACTGCAATAACCATCGAAAGGATTCCAGCAGTACCTAATGAGGCATTTAGATCTATTCTCATTACCGGCCATGCGGATCCAAGCAATGAATCTGGCAGTCCTAAACTAATAAATGCTAAATAAATAATAATAAGAAAAAAAGTAGCCATCGTTATCTCCTTAATGGTTCTAATCTATTTGTTGTGAAACTAATAAACCTAATCCAAGACTTTGTAATCCATTTAGATAATCACGCTTCAAGTCACTTACCGCTAATTCCGGAAGATGTTCCTTAGGAACGTATGTAGCAGTTCGCTCAGCGATTTGATTAAGCATAGCTGGAGCTAATTCATCCTCACAAAAAATAATATAATGCGGATTCAAAATAGAGGTCATAGTAGCCACTAACCGACTAATCGCATCTACTTTATGATCCGGCTGCAGGCTTGATCCACCCTGATCTCCAGTTAATGCTTCTATGAAATTTCTATTGTCATACTGGGGCATATATTGAACTTCCCCTGAAAAAAACGTCTTTCCCCGAACAATTTCACCATTAACGGCTATCCCAGCTCCCGGTCCGTTTTTCCCTAAATACAGATACATCAAAGAAATATTCTCCTTCAAATTTCTTTGCGCCATATAACCGATTACAGCGGCATTCATATCATTTTCCACGATTGTCGGGATAGAGAGCTGATCTTCTATACATCTTTTCAAATCTAGATTCTGATATTTCGCATAACCTGGGATCAGAAAAATCTTCCCGTGTTTCACCGCGCCTGGAACACCAATCGCCACAGATTGAATCTTGGGATTGGCCTTTTTTTCACCTTCGATAAGCGAGACCAGTGTACTAACGTCTTCCTCAAGAATACTAGGTAAATTCCCTTCTTTTACAACATCGCCAATGCAATTATAGATTGTATAGTTTGTTTCATTTTTTTCCAAAAAAATAGCCATCCCTAATCGGTAATTCGGATTATAGGCGTATCTTATTGCCCTTCTTCCGCCACTAGACTCATCAAGGCCGATGATCGTTACTTCCCCAGTCTCTTCCATCTGCATTAGAAATTTACTGATCGTTGGAAAACTGTATTGTAATCTTTGACTTAACTCCGCCTTCGTAGCCCTTCCTAATTCTAATAATGCTGTTCGAATATTCCGAATAATTTCGGATTTGAGTTGCTGTGAAGGAAGTCTTTTATCACTTGACATGGCTCTCCCACCTATAGTCATACTGACTTATTAAATGCATTTAATAAGTCAGTATGACTATAGCAGGAATACTTCCTAACGACAACATAATTTTTGGATGCGGCCCCTTCTGAAGCTCCAACATGAATAAGGGGGCATGAAGCCCCCCTAATTATCAACAAATTCAAAGCCTTTGCAGGATTCGTTCCCATCTTCCAGGATGGCTTTCATCCAAGTACACAGGCTGAAATCCTAATTTCAAATAAATACGGATGGCGGGCAGTCTGAAATCATCGGTTTCTAAACATGCCGCCATTCCCCCTGAATCTCTTATTTTGTGCAAGACAGCTAGACTCACAGCATAGCCGAGACCTTTACCAGAATATTCTGGAAGCACTCCAACCATATGCAAGTACCAGTTCTTATTGTCCTCACTACCCGACTCCCAGGCCGTAGCAGTAGCTACAGGTTGATCCCCGCGGCAAATGAACAACAAGCGATCCGAATACAAGGGTACATGATCACTGATTTTATGAGCAAATTTAACTTCCCTTGTAAAAGAATGGCGTATAAGCTCTTCCCAGTTCCGTTCATCATCCGGCTCGAAATGACGAATTAGATACCCGGTAGGACAGTGAAAAACAGGCAAGTCGGACAGCATTTCTTTTTTCATCACAAGTTTGGAAAGGGCCTGATCCACCATCAATTCCTCACTCTCGTTCTAAAATCAGGAAAGGCTATTGCTTTTCCACCATTCTCTACAGATTCCATTGACAATGTAAACACAGAGCTCCAAGTAACGGCATCATATATGTCCACCGAAGGGGTTCGATCCTCCTGAATGGCAGAAATAAATTCTTCAAGCACCATAAAATCGCCTCCGCCATGTTTCGTCCCAGCGGCATATTCGCCCCATTTCATCCATGTCGGGTGATCATAGAGTGGTTGATAACTGCTTAAAGGCTCCCACATTTCCTCTCCATCCGCTATATTTTTGGGCGAGAGATTCTTGAACCAGATCAAATCCTCTTCGTACTGATGGCGGCCCGTAATATACGCTCCCTCAGTTCCTTGCAGTAAATAATGAGTTTTATTATGCGGTCTAACGGAGGACCAGTCTATACGCAGTTCAATCAGTACACCCTTTTCCGTTTGAATGACCGCAACCGCGCTATCCCCTTGCCGCCAGAATCCCTCCCGTGCTGCTGGATGATCTTTTCCATAATGCTCTCCGAAATAATATTGTAAGGATCTAGATTTGGAAACAAAAGACGAGACGCTTTTTAAGCGATCACCCTCAGGCTTATTGAGGTTAATCCATTGCGCAACTGGACCAATAGAATGTGTCGGATAATTGATCCCGTTATACTGCTGATGTAATTGCCCCCGCCAAGTCAGAGAACCATCCGGATGATGAGTCAAATGACGTAAATCATGGATATATCCGCCTTCCAGATAAGTAATTTCACCGAACATGCCTTGATCCGCCATATGTTTAATCGTCAGATTGGAGCGTGAGAAGCAGTAATTTTCAGACATCATATATTTAAGTCCAGTTTGTTCAACAGTTTCGATAAGCTCCCAAGCTTCCTCTAAAGATTGGATCGAAATCACTTCGCTTAGGACATGCTTACCCGCTTTTAAAGCATCAATAGATTGTCTGGCATGCAAATGCATGGGGCTTAAGATAAACACCGCATCTATCGCCGAATCTTTTAACATTTCATGATAATCCCGATACGTTCGGATTTCCGGGAATTTCTCTTTCCATTGGTTAAGCACCCACTCATTCAAGTCACAAGTGGCGGTCAGATGTATCCGATCCGATAGAGAGTACAGTGCATTCATAAAACTGGCTCCGCGATTTCCACCTACGATCGCTAATCTTACTGGCTGACGATTCATTGCTGGTCCACCTGCTTTCTATCCATTTGAAGTCGATTGATGATTAGCTCCTGATCTCTTGTCTCCCCTTCAGCCTGCGGATATTTTTCATAATCAAAAATGCTGAAGGTAAATAATGAAGACCATTTACTCAATTGCTCGCTTGCCAGATTCACCATCTCTAACCTGATTTCATCTTCAAGCACTGTAAGGATTCGAGCAGCAGGAATATCCAGGATGGAGGCTGTTTGAATAAAATTCCAGTTTTCTTTTCTAACGATAGAATGCACATGATTATGCCCGTTGAAATAGAAACCCACACCTTGCCATTGCTTCAATATCGGCCAAATGTCCAAGCTGGGATCCAGTGACATCATTGGCTCAGTTGATCTAGCCGTCGTATTATACAAGGGATGATGACCGAAGACGAATAAAGGCTTTTCCGATTTCCGCTTCATTTGTGCTTCGAGCCAAGTCAGCTGTTCATCATCAAGTGTTCCGCTCCAATCGTCACGATTTTCCCGTGCGGTATCCAGCAAAATAATGATTGCATTCGTCTCTTCAATAACACTGTATCGCTGCTGCCGGGTGACGGAAAGGATTTCTTCCTTAGGATAAGTGTACGTATCATGATTACCAAGAACATGTAGAAAACGTCTAGAATGCTTGCTGTCCTTAATCTTACCCATGATATAATTAAATTCGCTAAATTCTCCTGCATGCACCATATCTCCCACGGAAATATGATAATCGGCTGGGATGGACAAAAATAGATTCATAAATTGCTCATAAAAAGCATCTCGTGCCTCTTTAATCAAAACCTTGTTGTTTAACAATTCGTCCGGGTAGTGTAAGTCCCCAATAATCGCCAGCCTCATAAATGCCTCCTCCTAACCTTTAATGCCAGAGCTCATAAAACTACCTATCACTTGCCGCTGGGACAATAAAAATCCAATCATTAAGGGCGCAGACACAATCAATGTAGCCGCACAAACATCGGACCATTGCGCACCAGATTCCGTGGCTTTTGCGAACATCGCCAAGCCTACAGTTAATAAGCGATTCTCCTCCGAATTTGTTACAATTAGAGGCCACAAGAAATCATTCCAATGAAAGCTGACCGACACGATCGCAAAGGACACATAAATCGGGCGTGACAGTGGGACATAGATTCTTGAAAGAATATGCAGGCGTGAGGCGCCCTCCACCCGGGCAGCTTCATCCAGCTCATAGGGTAATTGCTTGAAGGATTGCCTTAACAGAAACACTCCAAAGGAGGAGGCAAAGTAAGGTAGCATAATCCCCAGCTTGGTATCCAGCAGACCCATTTCGTTCAACACCTGATAGTTGGAAAAGATAAGAACATCTGGCGGCACCATAATTTGCACCAAAAATAACATGAATAACAGATCTTTCAAGGCGAATCGTACCCGTGCGAACGCATAAGCAGCCATCGTCATTGTAACGAGTTGCACAGCAAGCACAACACCGCACACAAGCAATGTATTCATTAAAAATCGTCCAAAAGGCGCTCCATTCCAGACATGAATCAAATTCTCAAACGTGAACTCCCAAGACCATCCCGCATCGATAGCGACGTGTTTGGGTAGAAAAGCCGTTCTGACCACCCATAGGAAGGGAATGATCCAGGCCGCGGCAAAAGTAAATCCAACCGCATGCCACAGTATCTGCTGGATTCGGCGCTTCGTTCTTTCGGAGTTCAGCATGCGCTCCTCTTCTAAAGCTTTGCGTGTATTCTGCCTTAATACTAAGGGCAGCTTTAGTGGATTATCCTCCATGGATTCCACCTCCTATTCATAATGGATTTTCCGATCCCAGCCAAAAAACTGCAAAGAGGAAATCAGGAGCAGTAGCACGATCATGACCACCGTCATCGATGCGGCCATCCCTTGATCGTAGAAATTAAAGGTGGACTCGTAGATATAATAAAGCAGCAGATTACTTGCATTATTCGGACCGCCTTTTGTCATAATCCAGAGATGGTCTACCAGCTTAAAAGAATTGGTTATCGCCACAACAGCCACAAACAACGTAGTCGGCATCGTGAGCGGAATTGTGATTCTGCGGATGGAAGTGAATGTACCGACTCCGCTTACTGCAGCCGCTTCATATAAATCCTTGGGAATCTGCTGCATTCCTGCTAAATAAAAAATCATAAAATATCCGGCTTCTTTCCAAATCATCATAATGACTAATGCGCCCATCACCGTATCAGGTGTTCCCAGCAAATTCACAGGCTGATCCGCGATCCATGAAGCCAGTCTGGCAAAGAGCCCAAAATGAGGGGTATACAGAAACAACCAGATGTTCGCCACAGCGATCATCGGGATCATATTCGGATAGAAAAATGAAAGACGTGCCAGTCCCCGCCCTTTTATCGCCTTGTCGGCAAACAGTGCCATCAAGAAAGCCAAAGCTAATGAAGTGGGTACTGTGCCAATGGCGAACCATATATTGTTACTGAACACCTTCATAAAGACATTGTCGTGCAATAGATTAGCGTAATTGTCAAAACCGACGAACAAAGGCTCAGGAGTCGCCAAATTTTTCTCATAAAAGCTAAGCCAGAACGATTTAAACATAGGGTAATAAGTAAACAAGCAAAGAAAGAGCAGCGAAGGCAACACTAGTCCCCAGCCGAATCCGTTTCGTCTAAGCCTCTCAATCCATCCGGCATTCATACCATTCAATCCTTCCATGATTAAGGTTTCTACGATTAATGAATAAAGTAATGACGCCAGAACAAGCTATCGAGCCGTCCTGGCGTATTCCATACCTCAAAGCTTACTTATTGAAGGGAGCAAGTGCCTGATCTGCTTCTGCTTGAGCCTTTTTAAGTGCACCTGCTGCATCAATCTCTCCTGCCAATGCCGCTTGAATCTGGTTCGTAATTGCCGTCGATACTTTACCATGATTATGAGTGGACAATTCCCGGAACGCATATTCCAATTGATCTCTCGCTACCAATGCTTGCGGGAAATCCGCCGTATACTTCTTCATAGCATCTGTATCGTATGCAGATTTTCTTACGCCAACATAACCGGATGAGCTGCTAAAGAGGGCAGCTTGTTCTGAAGCCGTCATGTATTTGGCAAATTCCCAAGCTGCAGCTTGTTTTTCAGGAGATGTATCCTTGAAAATATACAGGTTACCTCCCCCAGTAGGTGATCCAAATTGCTTTTGTGCGGGTGGGAACGCTACGCCGAATTCGAACTTCGCGTTATTTTTTACATTGGTTAAGTTGCCGCTTGTATGCATCATCATGGCTGTTTTGCCTTGAATGAAATCTGTCGGAACGGTTGCCCAATCAATAACACCTTCCGGCATCGCCTTATATTTATGGGACAAATCTAACCAGAATTGCAATGCCTCCACATTCTCCGGCGTATCGAACATCGCTTTTTTGCCATCGGAGGACATTATGTTTTGCTTCGGATCGGAAGCATTTTGCCGTGCAAGCATTTGAAACATCCAATACGAATCATCATTGCCCGGAATTTCCAGCCCCACGTGACCGTCTTTGTTCAGCTTCTTAGCATAGGTTACAAGCTCATCCCATGTAGTGGGTGGTTTCTCTGGATCAAGTCCTGCGGCTTTGAACATTTCTTTGTTGTAGTACATAACAATCGCGCTCCGCTGAAAAGGCAGGCTGTACGTTTTACCTTCAGACTGTGTATCCTCTACAAAGGCGGGATAAAAATCAGCCATCTGAATATCCGTGTCCTTTGCAATAAAATCATCCAACGGAATGATTGCATTCATATCGAGCATACTGTACAGCTCTGTTGACATCATGACCGCGACATCCGGTGGCAGTTTGGCCTGCACACCCGCTTGAATTTTCACGGTATTGTCCCCGTAATTACCTGTGTACACGGGATTAACCTTAATTTCCGGGTGCTGCTCCATGAATGCACTAGCCATCCCATCGATTACTTTTGTAAGAGGACCACCAACATTAACCGGATAATAAAATGTAATCTCCACAGGCTTAGCGGCTGGAGTCTCTGTGGATTCTGGAGTTGCAGCGATTGCTGTGGGTTGAGCGGTATTTTCTTTGGCTTCAGCCGTACTGTTATTAGATTGTCCGCAGCCCGCTACTGCCAGCATTGAGACGGATAGCAGTGTTAGAATAGTTTTGGTTTGCTTTAGCATTTCTGTTAGCCCCTTTTTTCGCTTGGATTTGAATTAAAATGCATAATGGCGAAAGTTCACACTAATGCGATTCGAGCCTACATCAAGAATATGGAGCTGTGCACCATCAGCGGTAGGCAATACAGCAATTCCTTGGGCTTCAGTACCACTAGGCAGATTGCGCTCAAAGGCAACAGATACGTTTCCAGTCTCCGGATCAATCTGATAAACCGTTTGGGTTGCGTTATCCGTAGAAGCATACAGAATACCTTTGTACACTTCGGCACCTTGAATTCGATCAATACTTTGGGAAAGTGGAACGGTTGTGATCACATGCATATCGTCAAGACTTAGTACATTCAAGACGCTTGCATTACTCCACTGAGCTGTGTAGACCTGATCGCGAGCAGCATCAACGGCTACCCAAGGCACACCGCCAATATGCAGATTCAACGGTAAAGCATAGGATGTACCCGTATATTTCAAAGTGTTCACATCATAGAGGGCGATGTAAGGATGCTGATAGTTTTTGCCGTCTTCAATAGGAGCGTATATTTTACCGTTATAGTAGGAAATATCACCGATATGGTCTCCACCTTGGGAGGCAATCTCCAGTGGAATAGCCAATTCATTCCGTGCTTTTACGGATTTTCCATCAAGTCCAGTCCGTAAGAGCCCATACGAGGAATTAAAGATCCATGAATTCCCGTCTGTAGCCACCCCTTGTCCCCGTTCCAGGGCATCAAGTAACCAGAAGGTTTGCTTAGATACTTCATGCCAAGTTCCAGCAGTTGTAGCTGAAGTCGAAGTTGACTCTGCACTGATTTCTACCTCAGTGTTTACTAGGTTATCCGGTCCGACTGGTGTGGCAGATGCTACTAAAGATAAAGAACTGGTCGTAAGTACCCCCGCGCAAATCAGACTGAATAATCTCTTTAATCTCATGTTTTTTCTCCTCCTAATAAGGTTGTAGTTCGGCATTTGTGCGCCTTACTTCAACCTTATTATAGGAGCTGGCAACAGCTCTCTAATTGAACAAAACACTTCTTTCCTTGAACAAAACTCTCATTTGCAAGAATAAAATCAATAAATCATATGATTAGGTTTGGAGGAGCTTTGATTAGCATACAGCTTTGGGGTTAGGCCGGTTTCTCGTTTAAATAATCTAGTAAAATGACCTTGATCGGCAAAACCAACCTGAGATGCAATTTCCTTCAAACCAATTTTTCCGGAACGAATAAGAAATTTAGAACGTTCGATTCTCAGGCGAATTAAATAATTATGGGGTGTATATCCTGTCTGTTGTTTAAAAATCCGAATAAAATGCGACTGGCTCATATTAGCCATGCCAGCGAGATCAGTCAGTTGAATCTCATCTTCTAAACGCTCACGCATAAATTGAATGACCTGAAATATTTCTTGATTGGCTGGCGTTTTTCGGTTTGAATGCTGGGGAATCACTGAAGAATAGTGTTGTAACAAGTGAATAATTAACATGTTGGATAAAGAGTCGCTATATATTTTTCCTTTGGCACCGCCATTCTGTAATTCCTCCAGCATCCAAAGCCCTAATTGCAGTAGCTTGGAATCCTTGACATGAAATTTGCGGTCCAACTGGATATGGCCTTCCTTCAGATAATCAGATTCACGAGCAATCTCTTCGAGTACCGCTGGCGTAATTTCTATTTTCAAAAAATAGAGCGAGGTTCTGCCCCAAGGGCAAAGAAGGCTCTCATTACAGGGGGTAATATGAATGGTGTAGTAATTTTCGTAGTAGGCTGTGCAGTGAATTCCTATTAAATATTTAGACTCCGAGGATGGGGTGAAAGCTTGCTGTGGGCTATACCATTGTGAAACCTGAAGCTTATCCCAACCAAAAGTATCACTTGCAAGGACAGGCTGAGCAGCTGCAAAGGACGATTCTTCCATTTCTTTCATATTCATCCCCCTTTTCCCTTCAATATAGCAAGCCAGTATACGCTCCGCGTCAATGAGCTGTAAAAGCTATATTAATTTCCTCCTAGTATTCAAAAGGTTATTTACGTCAGAACAGCAAAAAAGAGGGGTTAATTCCCCTCTTTAATATTTTACATATTCTATTTCTGTAACTCTAAGTCTGAGCATCTATTCCAATTTAAACTGATTTACTAAAGCACGCATCTCATTTGAACCCTCTTGGAGCTTGCGAGCAGATGCGGCAATTTCCTCCATAGATGCAAGCTGCTCCAGAGTGGCGGCAGATACTGTCTGTGCAGCCGAAGCTGAGTGCAATGAAACCTGCTCGACCTCCATCACCGCAGCAGATATTTGTTCGGAGCCCATGTACATCTGTTGTGCAGCGGTCGATGATTGCTCCACCTGATCTACGATGGTCCGGGTGGCCTGCAAAATACGTTCAAATGCTTTACCCGTATCATCAATCGCTTGAACCCCTGCTGCGACTTCATTTTGGCCTTTACTCATCGAATGATGGGCATGACCTATACTCGTAATAATTTCTTCAACCATGACTGAAACCCTTTCAGCTGCTTCACTTGTTTGTCCTGCCAGCTTACGGACTTCACTAGCTACCACTGCAAATCCCCTGCCTTGTTCTCCTGATCGAGCAGCTTCAATTGCCGCATTAAGCGCTAATAGATTCGTTTGCTCAGATATTCCTTTAATAGTACTGACGATGGTGCCTATTTGTTGAGACTGGTCATTTAAACTAGTAACGGTGATCCCTAAATCATCAACAGTATTACTTACTGCGTTCATTTGCTCGGAAGAGTTAATGATAAGGCTGTTTCCTTTATCAGCCTCTTCCAGTGTTTGCATGGACAGCTGATAGGCATGTGTAGAGGCTTCAGCTACTCGCTGAATCTCTTTTACCATCTCCTCCATCGATTGAGAAGTCTCTTGCGTTGAGGAAGCTTGTTTCTCACTATTGTTCGCCACTTCAGTCATTGAGGATGAAGTCTGAACAAGTGCCGCTGTGGTTTCACCTAATGTTGAAGACAACTGTTTGGAGGAAGAAGCTAATAACTCCGAGCTTATGGTTAAATTCCCAACCAATTTCCGAATATTACCCGATAATTGATTAAAGCTGATTCCGAGCTGTCCGATCTCATCCCGATTGCGCACAGTCAATGCTTTACCGCTTAGATCCCCTTGAGCGATCCGTTCAGCTTCACGGGCAATGCGTACAATCGGTCTTGAAATATGTTGTGCAAATATGTATATTACAGCGATTCCGATGACAACGCATACAATCAATGTAGTAATAATTCCCTTTAGAATGGTTTGTTGCCCGGTATTATAGTCTTGCATATAAGAGCCTGCTGCTACGACCCAGCCCCAAGAGGGCGATAGTTTAGCATAAGATATTTTCAACGCTTCTTCCCCTACAGCGTTTCCAGTACCGTCCGATTTAGGTAGCGGCCATTTATAGTAAGTAGCTCCACCACCGTTCTGTGCTGCTTTAATCAAATCCTGTATGTAAAAAGTACCGTTTGAGGTTTGTTTATCCCAAATATTATCTCCCTCTAGTTTGGGATGAGCAAGCAGTTTCCCTTTGTTATCTAATATAAAGAAGTAGCCGTTTGGACCCAAATCAATTGATTGATTAATAGGCCGAGTACCATCCTCATTTTTGTTTCCAAGTAGTAAGGTCCGTACTTGCTCTTGGGCTTCCACTTCAGTCAACTGCCCCGATTGAACGGAACTTTCCAAATTCTCAATTAAGGCGACAGCCAGGTTTACGCTTGAACTCAGTTTACTCTCAATGAGCTGATTCGTTTCTTTGACTGAAATCTGATAAATAACTGCTCCTAATATTCCGATGGGAAGAATTAGTAGTGTGAGTGACATCATGAGCAGTTTTTTCCGAATTGTTAGTCGCAACCTTGTACGTGTAACTTTTACCATATACACCGCTCCGCATCCTATTAGAATTAATTACAAATTAATACTATAGTACTAGTTTTGGGAATATAAATCAAAAAAAGAAATTCATAATTTAACAAAAAAAAGCAAACGCCCCCCTAATAAGAGGTCCGTTTGCCATTTATTCAATGAAACTCCAAATCCCTACTTCTCATCCAACCACAATATCGCTGTTACTCCACGAGGATAATATTTACTGCCTGTAATCTCCCCGGAAATAATTTGATCACTCCAGCTGAAGATCGATAATTCTGGATGGGTAAGCCATGCCACGTGAGCGCGATCTGCTGCCGCTCCGCGTTCATCCCATTCCAGTCCCAGAATGTTGCGGGCGATGAACTGCGAGAGATAGATTTTGCTAAGCCAGCTGTTATTGCTAGTGGATGAGATTTTCCAACCGCCGTCATCAAATAAACAAACGCCCGGCTTCAACACCGCATGAAGATGCTTGTCGAGTGTGCTGATATATGCGGCGAACCGTCCATTGCGATCAAGAGCTTCTTTACAACCCGTATAGTATGGGAATACAAGACCCTCGATAGCCGGAATGATCTTGGAGTCGTTACCTTCTCCAATCACAGCCGGGATATATCCATCTGCTGTAACGCTTGCCACCATCGTTGCGGCGCATTTCTCTGCCCCTACCCCTGCTGTTTTGGACAGCTCCGCACGTTCATACTCTGCAAATATTTTCTCCATAGCTAAGTAAGCCGCCCAGCATTTTCCTGCCAAGTAAATATTGTTGCGAGCCTGACCTAAAGAGACATCCAGACTGTCATAGGTAGTAATCTCTGCTCCACCCATCGTACGTGAGCTATCTAGCGCCATAACACCGTTTCTTTGCTCAGGATCTGGATGATCCCGATTTAACATACTATCCAAGCACTTCTCCAAGATACTCAGATTACGTTCCATCCAGCTCCGATCACCTGTGTGTTCAAGATAAGTTGCCGCACTCAGCACCCAGTTTACCAATTGTTCATGTGTCATATGAGAGAAGCAACCATCAATGCCATATAACTCATAGGAGGAATAGCCCGGACGTGAAACTACATTGGCTACACCCATATCATGTGTGAAGCTAATTCCACCTGGATACTCTGTATCATCCCCAGGGAAACGTACCGTATCTTCATAGCTGAATCTTTCTACGAACATATCCAGCTCATTACGAACCGTCCAAGGATTCAGACGCAGCTCGTAGAATAACTGATCGACGGTCAGATCAAAGGTATTCATCATCCGGTATTCGCCTTCGTTGACGATCCAGAACGGCTTATTTTTATTATCCAGTAATTGTGTGGAACCATAATAACTACGAATCGCATGCGCTAGCATAAAGGTTTGATCTTCGGATAGGTTTGCATGATTAATCATCTCGTTAGCCTTCTCCGCTGCTTGTTTAAGAACATCGAATTTAGCTAATGCATATTCGGCTACTGCCTCAACATTGTTGAAATAGCGATTATAGTAATAGGAAGCATCCATACCAGAGGTAACATAACCCGAACGGTGAAAACAAATCGCAAACCGGTACGTTTCTTTTACTCCGGCTGGAACATCCATGATTAAAGCACCCACGCGACCCAGTCCAAAGGTCCAATTTTCCTGAAGCTCCTCACTTAGAATATCCTCCATCGTGAAATGAAGTGCGGACTTTGTAGTGCCTTTCTCGGCAGCAATCGCAATAAATCTTCCTTGTCCAACGCCTGTAATTTCAGATGACACATCATCCAGTCTTCTCATTCCGCTATACACATCTGTTCCCTGAAAACCAAAGAACGCGCGACGTGAGGTAGCTGATGAGGTGTTATCCACTTCGAGCTCAACCAGTACTGCTGGCAGCAACACTTCCTTCATTTCTTCCACAGACGCAGTTTCAGGATCTGGTACTGATCGAACTGGCGAGAGAATCCGGAAGGTCAGATCCCCCGCACTCCAGCTGTCTGTAGCTACTTGAAAATCTCTAGAAATCTCACGATCTTGAAAAGGGAACAGAATATTCTCCTTGTCTGGATTGGGGTCTGGATTCTCGATGTCATAGCGTTTGCTCTCGTCATCTCCGCCAATCTCGTGAAATGGTAGTGTGTCATACCCTTTCCCATCAGTGCGTTCTAATCCTATGAATATATTCTGTCTAGGAGGTTTGGCCATCTCCAAATCGAAACCACCACTAGCTCCTTTAAATCCTAAGGTAAAACTCGCAAATGCACCGATCGGTGAATGATGAGCATTAAAAAATTTATTATGTAACATAAATAAATGCACTCCCTCCAACATGATCCCGGATACCTCCGGGCTATATATCCATGTTATCGATATTTCTGGAAGTGCAACAGGGCTAAAGCCTTCTATTATTTGGGCAAATCAAACATCGATAACAACCTATGATATAATTAAGCCAAATTTTATTGTAAAAGAGGATTGAAATGATCTCGAATGATCCCGCCTTCCATAATTCTATTGACGGTCAGATGTCACCAGACATTCAAGCAGCCTTTCATATCTTCGCCGCACATTGGAGAAAAGTAAATTCGGATTGGCAATATCCTGTACACACTCATCCGATGTTTGAGATTAATATTGTCCTTCAAGGTGAGCAACAAATGACGGTAGGCAATAAGTCTTTTATACAGAAAAGCGGCGATATTTTATTCATTCGTCCCGGTGTTGAGCATAGTAGTATGGGTTCAAATGCTGACTGTGACATGACTTATTACTGCCTGCATTTTGATATTGATGACCTGATTTTGCGGCGTGCCTTACTTACAGCAGATGCTGTTAGTCTCAGCGGGAACACCCCCGAACTGCTGGCCATCCGTTCCGCGCTAGATGTAATCATTAACTCTTCCATCTTGTCAGAGTCTAAAGACACACATAGAAATCGCTTGATCACACTGCATGCTTCACTGCAGCTTCTGACCGCGCTCAGCGGTTGGGTGCTTTCGGAAATGCCTCTCCCATCAGATACAGAAGCTACAGAAAATACAGTTGCCCTGGCTAACGCTATTGAAGGACTATTGCAGGAATCCGTCTCCACCGCTGCCAGCACAGGCGAAAGAGGTGGCGGTATTGAGGACATTGCTGCCAAGCTCGGATATAGCACTACTCACTGTAATCGTGCTTTTCATCAAATCTATGGGATGTCACCAAGGCAATATTTATCCCGCTTAATCATTCGACACGCCAAACTGCTGCTGATGGATAATAGTCTATCTGTCGAATCGGTTGCTCAACGACTGGGGTACCGTGATGTGTCCCATTTCAGCAAGCAATTCAAACGCTGGACAGGTCTCCCGCCAATGGGGTATCGCCGTTTAACTGCGAATCCGAATTCGCATAAAAAATCAAACACAAACATAAACAAAATCCCACTGTCCACTAAGTGAGATCTCTTGCCAATAGCGCTCAGAAAGGTGATCGTCGTCTATGGAATTCGTTATATTTTGTTAGTTAATCCAACACGTATTGTGGTTTAAGAAAATCTTTCATAAAGGTTCTAGCATGACGAACAAACTTCCTGCTGCTGACTCAGACCCTTTGATTATTCTGTTTTTTCTTTGAGCGAGTTGTGTAATACAATTTAGACACTTCGTCATATTGATTAATACTTTCTTTTGTATCGTTGTTATATTGTTTCTTATGATAAATCCGATCTATTGACCGGTTATGCTTCTGAAGCTAAACAGACTGTAAGTTTACAACCTAAATCGAACTGAATGCAAACATAATTTCAGATTCACATACCAATTCATTATCTACCATGGCCACTCCCTTTCCTTTGACAATTTGTCCCTTAATTCGAATTACCTCAAATTCAAGAAGGAGTTGGTCTCCTGGTTTTACTTGTCGTTTGAAACGACAATTATCAATACCCGTTAATAAGCCTATTTTATGATGGCGGCTTTCAACGTTGGACATCGCGGTTCCACCGATCTGTGCCAGTGCTTCTACAATTAAGACTCCAGGCATAACAGGATAGTCAGGAAAATGACCTAGAAAATAAGGTTCATTAATTGTTACATTTTTAATTCCAACAGCTCTCTTCCCCTCATTAATTTCCAATGTCCTATCAACCAAGAGAAATGGATTTCGATGAGGAATAATCTCTTTAATTCCTGAAGCACCTCTTCATAGGCCCCTCTATCGCTCCATACTGCAGGATTACTACTTTAAGCATAATTGTTCTAATACATCTCCTATGTAAGTACCTTTGAACGAAGGATCGGCAACAAGCATTTCTACGTCATCATTTAATATGATATCATCGTGAATCTGGGCTTCAATATAGTGGTCTAGGTTTCGATTGGACTTTCGTTTTGAAGGATCCTTGAATGGTTGTTCGAGATTATACAACAGATGCTCAATCAACTTCTCCGGTGTCAGATTTTTCTCGCCGATGGCATTATTTCGAATAAATGTATCTTTAAAAATCGCTGCTAAAATGTCATCAAACTCAGCATAAGTGCCTTTTTCCTTGGGATCTTGATGTGAATCCAAATAAGTGTACGTACAGTGATAGGAGACTTTCGGTGAGAGTAGGAAGTAACATGACCCAAACCGCGGAGCCGGTCCATCCGGGTGCAACATTAAAACTAGCGCCTCGTACTTCGGGCGCTGGCTATTCGTCACGCCATCTAACTGATAATCCCCTCCAAACATCTTTTTCTCCCAAAGATCCCGTGATCCGCCTTGATAAGTAGATACACTGCCATTGGAAATGTGAGTTTCAAACTGACTCTTATAGATCCCCTGCTCGAGCAATGCCTGTGCCACACTTTTCATGTCCGCAATTGGCCGATCAGGATGAAAATGCAGCGCGACCCTCGCGTTTGAAAACCTTAAGCACGGTATCCTCAAATGTACTCCAAGGGATATCTGACAGCTGAAGAACTTCCTTTATTGTCTTTTGAGCTTCGCATTTTCGGGTTCTAGCGTTCTGTGTAATATTTTCAATTGCCAACTGTTGTGAAATTGACAAATCTCTCTTACCTGACATTTACATCACCTTCCTGATACACTCTGGCATCAAGCTTATCAAATATCGCATATTCAATAACTTATCATAATATTCAACTTATCTACCATTCAATCCTGCCCGTTGAGCAGAACAGGCTGCCAATTATGCTGGCAGCCTGTTCTCATGGCGCTATCTTGTCCCGTTAGTAAGAATTAATAATAATATTTCATTTACACAATTTCAAAGTTTCTAAATTCATCAATAAAACCTTCAAGCCAATCATCTGAATAGTCTAAAGCACCAGAATCACTTTCGATAAAAGCGACATCTAGACTCATCACCCAAAAGCGTCGAGCTATAACAAATAGTTCTATTGCCATTTCATCTTGTGCCGAGAAGTTTCTGACAGATCGGTAACCCGAGATTAACGCATTCCATAAAGGTTCTTTTTGATCCTCTAACTGACGCTTTCTAGCCCGAACTTGTGCCAAATCATATGCACGCCAACCATTAGCAGACCATTCAAAGTCGTAGTGAGTAAAATAGCTTCCTTCTTTGAATGCATTATTATTTCCATGCATATCTCCATGACATAACCCCCAATCCAAGCCTTGTCTAGAAGCAATAAGGATTTGTTCTTTCAATGCATTCGTAAATTCATGTAGAAATGGTACTGCCTCATTTTTTTCACCAATGTAGTTAACAATTCGTTCCAATGGTTGAGTGATGAGAAAATTTGTGTCCAACTCGTATCGCGGTTGGTTTAGAATAACTTGATCCATTGCTGTATGCAGTTCGGCAGCTGATCTTCCAAAGGTAAAGCATGATGCCTCGTCATGAAGTATGTTCTCCGTGCCATTGAGATAGCGAAAAATTACAGCAATTCGCTTCCCTTCTGGTGCATTTAGAACGGTATACAAGCTATTGTCTTTTTTTGCTATGGGTTCCGACACTTTTGTGTCCACAGAGTTAAGGACAATTTTCAATTGAGTTAATAAGGATAACTCATACGCTACATCATTTTCGTTAATTGCAAGGCGGTAAACACGAAGTATGTAAAATCCATTAGAAGTTCGCACCCTGTAAGTATCATTTAATCCTCGTAACCAATACAAACATTCAATCCATTGCCCGATATCATAATGTTTGCTCAAACAGTATTCCAAGTATTTTGGATCTAGGACTGAACGTAAGACAGTAGGTTGTGTATACATCGCATTACTCCTCAATTTTTTCTTGATCATATATCAGTTCATAATCCTAATCAGGTAATGATCAATTGTAAATTTTACTATCTTACTAATTATTTGTATCTATAATAATTAATTATAATCATTTGGGGTTTAAGTGCTTTCGATACCAAAAAAAGCTATCACTACGCTATCCTGCCTGTTAGTTGAATAAAGGCAGCCGATCCATGGATCGGCTGCCCTTATGTCTAATCGAACTATCGTTTCCCGTTAGCTTAATTCCGAAATCCTTCGGGCAAACCGAGAGGCAATAGCCTCAATGCTGGAATATGGTGTTATCTGATGGATACGCCTACTAGGAAACACTAACATTTCTTTTACTTAATTTCTTAAATACCGAGTATTCCTTATTGGACTTAATAAAACTTAATATCTTTTCGGCACATTCTTTTGGATTCATCTCTTCAGTATTTACTTCGAGGTCATATTCATCAAAGCAATATACTTTGCTAAACTGTGAAGCTGCTAGTCCAATTTTTCTATCTCCTCTTGCTTGCTCTCTTCTTATGAGTTCTTCTTTCGAGCATATTACACCTATAAATAACGTAGGCTGATCGAAAAATTGATCAAGAAACTCATTAAACCTCTTGTCATTGTCGATTACGGTATCTACTATTACATTAAAACCCACTTCTGATAACAATTTAATTGTCGAATGGTACACTGAGAATATGGAATCATCAAGTATTTGTGAGACAACTTGATGATCTATTTCTCTTGGAGGTTCATCTGGAA
>NZ_JBBORN010000003.1:0-15397 GCF_038004625.1 Paenibacillus sp. FSL P4-0184
AGAGATGGTCTAGGTTTTAGAATGCTAATGCAAGAAGAATCCTTATTATGCAAGCATTTCCTACGACTGTCAGATGATATAAACAATTCTTTTATGATACTTGGTAACAGCGTTTGTCCCCAGTTCGTCCCCATTAAATGATGTAATATGTTTCAGCACTCCATATGCATCGAATATGTATACTTAAGCCCCACATGGACATTTAACATCCACGCCTCTACCCTTAACACATACCTCTGCTTTACCATCACTTGTGATACGGTTCCCCGCGCTGTCTGTAACGGCAAGTTTTTAAGGCCATCCATGCGGATGACCTTTCTCTTTTTGGTATGCCTGACCTGTTACACGTAATCCTTTTTCGGTTGCGCTTTCAAAAAATATTCTTTCGATTTCATGCATACTCTCATTTATAACCATCTCATATACCGAAGGAGCCTGTTCAAAGCAACATACTCTAACAACATCTATACTATAGGCTTAAGTAAATAAGAAACACTTCTTACGGTTTCAATATTAGCCTGGTTGAGTAGCATACCTCATTCCAGTTCATCCTTGATTCTAATTAATATAGGAGTTCCTTCAGGAACAAGACTTATAATACGTCCGCCAAGTTTAATAACTCTTTCTAAATTCTTTTCTTAATATTTTCTTGTACTATTCCACAAATTCGTACTTTTCAGTAAAAACCCGCACTTGATTTCGACCAGCTCTTTTGGCAGCATAAAGTGCTTCATCAGCTTTCTGAAGAAGTTGATAGATAGTTTCCTCCACAGCTCCTGTCGTTACGGATACTCCAAAACTGGAGGTAACCGATATAAATTGCTCATTTTCAACTAGAACCTTCTGTTCAATGCAAAATCTAAGGTAATTAGCGAAGTTTTCCCCTTCCGCTAGTGTATAGCCAGGTAAAGCGAGTACAAATTCTTCACCACCATATCTAGCAAATAGTATATGTTCTCCCGTCTCAGCCTTACATATTTGAGCCACATGTACTAGTATTTGATCTCCGGTTTGATGCCCATAAGTGTCGTTCACTTTTTTAAAAAAATCAATATCAAATAGAATAATTACAAAGGATGACAATTCATCCTTTGCTTTCATCAAGCTTTGCTCACTTTTCTGAAAAAAGGCACGACGATTGTATATTTGTGTAAGCTCATCATAATAGGCTTGATGCTCTAACTTTTGTTGTAATGTATGTAGCTCTGTTATATCCGTAAATATAATTAGTAAGCCGGAGTTATTACTTGATTGTTGAAGCATAGAAATACGTAACTGATAAATATAATTAGCTTGATGAATCGTAACATTCAATTTATCTGATATCGTATCTAATTGAACAGGAAATGATTGATCCGTTAGCATATACCAAACTTGATCAAATGGCTGCCCTAACGTTGATCGATCCAATTCACTAAACATATTTTTAAAAGCTTGATTATATTCGATTAATTGATAGGTATCATTAAGCACAATTACACCATCGTTCATACTATTAAAGATCGTTTCCTTCGCAACTGGCATAATTGATAACATTCGTGAGGAAGTAATAGACCAAAGATACAAAGCAGATGAAAACCAAATAACCATTGGTACAGGATCAATACCATCGGGTGTCGCTCCTATGAATAATAAAAATGCAGTCACTATTGGAAGCAATTGACCGCAGATGAGGGCAAATAATTGAAATCGATATACACTAACTGTTTCCTTCCAGCGTGAAAGTAGCAATAAGAGCGCAGCTAACATACAGCTAAAAATGTAAATATTATGTACAGCAAACCAAGCCCCATATTCAATCTCACTATATGGAGCCCCAAGCACCGAATGGATATCATATATTCTATAGTAAAAATGATGGGATTCATTAGTTACATTGATGAGAAAAGTAATACAAGGCATGGTAAGTAGAACGATTATTCTTTTTCTAGTTATTTTATAACCCAAATATTGCATGACAAACATTAATCCTAACGGAGGGAAAAATGGCATTCCTGCATACTGTACAATATTCCAAAATCTAAGCTGTTCTAACGAAGTCGATGTTAAGCTAAAGGCATAACCAAAACAATAAATCATTGAAGTTAATGTATTCCACATGAACAAATTAGCGATATTTGTATAATAATGTCTCCTCCAATAAGTAAAGACAAGTATAGACAAATTCAGAACAGCCGAAGTACAAACTAATGTTATATATGCTGCTAGCTTCGAATCCAATAGGTATACCCACTTTCATACAATACATATATATTTAAGATGTTGATCTGTTCCTTGAACCATGTAGAGGATTCCGTCCACATCACTATTGTGTCTGTACTACCCACATCGTATTGATTATTGCTTTAACTTAGCATGACACTCATGACAGTAGCAACACATTTCGCCAATCAGTAATGTTATGATTACTATTTCGTCTATACCGATCACGAAATAGTTAGTACAACATTACGTATTTCATCACTTCTATTGCATTGCAAATAAGTACCCATCGATTGAATGGGTACTTGTTTTACTTCTAATTATAAAGGTTTTTCCATATACGACATAAGTTCAACTAAATCCATTTAGAATTTTGCAAGGCGCTTGCAGATCTATTCGTATTGTGCAGAACGTGCAAGTGCCGCAACAGAACCGCGAAAATCAGGTCTGCCATCGTCCGTCCACAACAGCTCCGCTACAAATGTATGGCGATTCGGATCGTATAGCGGATCTCCTACAATATCCTTATACGTTCTTGCGTGGAACACAAACAAAGTCTTCTCGCCAGTCTCTGACACCGTGAAACTATTATGACCAGGACCATACATCGAGATGCTCTCATCTGTCGTGAGAACCGGTACTTTCGACTTGCGCCATGAGGCAGCATCGAGCAAATCCGCGTCCGCATCGGCTTCAAGCAAACCCATGCTATAATTGAAATCAGTAGCGCTAGCAGAGTAAGTGAGGAATACCCGATTATCTTTGCGCACAAATGCCGCGCCTTCGTTCACTTTATACCCGATGACCTCCCAGTCATATTCGGGCATCGTAATCATCGTTTGCTCCCCAATCAACGTCCACGGATTGCTCATTTTAGATATGTAGAGATTAGAGTTGCCTTCGATTTCCGGATCCTTTTGTGCCCATACGTAATAGAGGCTACCATTGTGCTCAAAGGTAGTGGCATCGAGGGAGAAGCTTTCCCACGCTGTACGAACCTGTCCTCTTTCCGTCCAGCTGCCTTCGAGCGGATTTGCATTTTCATTCTCCAGTACATACATCCGATGGTCGAACAAGCCTTCTGTCGTTTCCGACGTATGCGCGGCAGCGAAATATACGTACCATTTTCCATCAATAAAATGCAGCTCTGGCGCCCAAATATTGGCACTAAGAATGCCAGTCTCTCTCTTTCTCCAGATCACTACAGGAGCTGATGTAATAAGCCCTTCAAGGGCCTGTGCCCTACGGATTTCAATCCGATTATACTCTGGAACCGAGGCCACGAAATAATAATAACCATTTGAATGTCGGCATATAAAAGGATCAGCTCGTTGCTCGATCAATGGTTTAATGACGCGTAACTCCTCTTGTTGGACTCCCATCTTATCACCTATTTCATAAGTAATAGATACTAACCTTTAACAGCACCCGCAGTCATACCATCAATGAAATATTTCTGGAAAGCGATAAACAATATGAAAATTGGAATGATGGAGAAGAAGGAGCCCACGATCAGAAGGTCATAGTTATTCCCATAAGGAGTTAACAATGTTTTTAAACCGATTGGCAGTGTAAATTTATTTTGATCTCCCAACACCATGAATGGCCACAATAGATTATTCCAGCTATTCATACCATTCAGAATGGCCATTGCCGCAAAGGAAGGCTTCATAATCGGCATAATCACTCTGAAATATATCGCATATTCGTTTGCTCCATCAACTCGCCCAGATTGAATAATTTCTTTGGGTATGCTTCTGAGATATTGCCTAAAGAAGAATATCGTCCCGGCATTAGCTATACCCGGCAGAATGATTGCTGAATAGCTATTCACCATTTGCAAATCATTTATTAAGCTGTACAAAGGAACCAGCAATATTTCAAATGGCACCATCATAATGAGCAACACACATATAAAGAGGAAGTTCTTACCTTTGAAATCATACGCTGCAAAACCATATGCAACAAAAGCGCTTACAAACAGTGTTAAAGCAACCTGAATGATTGTTAACGTCATACTGTTCCAAAACCATACAAAATAATCATGTTGTCCAGTAAATAAATAGATAAAATTACCAAAACTCATTATTTCAAAATTCAAACTTAAGTTAAGACCATATCTTATTAAAGCTTCACCTGGTTTAAAGGAAGACAGGGCCACTGCATAGAATGGAACCATAATTATAACGAATAGTATAATAAAGGTACTAATTATGACTATTCTAGCAATTAAGTTGTTCTTCATCTGACTAGCGCCCATTTTAATCCTCCTCCTTTTTGAACATTCCACTAAATTTCAGCTGCGTTAAATTGATAATCATAGCAATGACTAATAGAACGATACCAACTGCAGCAGCGTAACCGAGCTTATTCTTCTCAATCCCTTGTCTATACAGATATCCGACTATAGTTAGGCCAATATTTTTCGGTGAATTGTTACCGTTAAACATCATTAAGCTCTCGGTAAACATTGCCAAACCTGCATAAACACTAATTGTCGTAACATATATCGTGGTCGGCTTCAATAATGGCATTGTAATCGATCTGAACTTCTGCCAAGCAGATGCCCCGTCAATTGAAGCAGCCTCATAATAATCATTGTCAATGTTTTTCAAACCGGATAGATAGTACAGCATATTAACACCTGTCCATCGCCAACATGCAAGAATTAATAGTGCAGCCATACTCCATTCTGCATCTTTCAAGAATTTAGTAGGCTCTACACCAAATAGACCTAGAAAACTGTTCATTAATGAACCATCCATTTCACCGAATGTTAGGCGAAAAATAGTACCCGCCACTGCGACAGATGTCAATGCAGGAAGAAAGAACGAAGATTTAAAAAACTCCCTGCCCAGCATTAACTTACTGTTTATCATAACGGCAAATAACATTGGGAAAGGGATTAACAGCACTAAGGTTCCTAGCATGTATACAACGCTATTTTTAATAGCCGTCAAAAACACTTTATCTGTGAATAACTTCGAATAATTCGCTTCACCAACCCATTTTGGATCCTGTCCCAACATCCTATCTTGAAAACTCATTACGAATGAATTTACAAGTGGATAAGACCAGAATATCAAGAATATGATTATGAATGGCAACACAAAAACATAAGGTGCAACCTTTTGAGAGTATACAAATTTCTTTATCATAATCCCACTCTCCCTTGACTATGACTAAACCTGCCGAGCACCATTCTTGCCGACAGGCTTAATCATAACCATTTACTTATTATTTTTATTTCAATTCTTGTTCAATTGCTGCCTGTGCTTCATCGAGAGCTTCCTTCACGTCTTGGCCATCTTCAAAGATCGCATTTAGAGTAACCGTATTGAGCACACTGCCGATCGTCGGTGAAGCTTTTACGGATTTGATACCTCTAATTTCGTCTTTAATTTCATTCAAAGTATCAAATGCATTTGTTTTAAAATACTGGACGTATTCGTTATCAGGGTTTTTCGTTACAGCCTCATCTTTCCATACTTCCATATTGATTGGGTCAAATCCAAGTGTATTCCAGATTTCAGTAGTAGCTTCTTTCGAAAGCTTAGCAAAAGCTACAAACTCTTTTGCCAACTGAACGTCTTTACCAGTCTTAGTAACAACTGTGCCAGTACCGCCTAAGCCAACGGAACGAGGATTACCTTCTTCGAATACAGGCAAGGGAGCAATTGCATACTTACCTTTAAGGTCCTTCATTTCGTTTACAAAGCGGGACATGTACCACTCAGGCATCAATGCGCTTGCGTAGTTGCCTTTGTTATATTCGCCTTTTGCTTCTTCTGTGTCGGGTTGTCCGCCTGGGATCGTATGAATAACATTATTCTTCTGCAGGTCAACTAACATTTCAAACGCTTTAATCATCTCAGGTGAGTTAACTTTTGGATTGCCATTTTCATCTGTAAAATCAGCGTTTTGCTGAGCAAGTAATAGCGAGGCTTGCCACGTAGCGGATGTATCAGCAGTACCTAAGTACTTACCAGTCTTTTCATAAACCTTGATACCTGCTTGTTTGTAATCTTCCCAAGTTTTGATCATCTTGTAGTCAACACCTGCTTGTTCGAGAATTTCCGTGTTGTAGAAAGCAAGCGTAGCACCTACGTGATAATCAAAGCCATAAACCTGGTCAGCTTTGGAGTAAATATCGACACGTGAGGGAACGACAACGTCTTTGTATGGTGCAAATACATCATTCAAAGATTCCAGTGGAACGTTGTCCCCTTCCAAGAATTTAGGGAACTGACCAAGCTCGATATCCGCAATATCAGGAGCACCTTTTCCGCTTGTAACTGCCAATAAGAGCTTGTTGTGCATATCATCGTAAGGCATAACCGTTACATTCAACTTAATCTGTTTGTCTGGATTCTGTTGGTTCCATAACTCCAGCATTTTATCCAAATGCTTGCCATGCAAATCTACGAATGTCCAAAATGACATTTCTGTTGCATTCTCACCGGCATCAGCGCCTAACTGCTGTGTTTCCGTAGATGAACTAGAAGACTTACTACATGCCGACAAAACTAGTGACATCATAAGGATTGTAACGATGGAGATTAATGTAATGCGTTTTTTCATTTGTTCGTCATCCTCTCTTTTTTTGTTACTCATTTGAGATGCTGGGTGACTGGTCAATTCTGTTAATTTAAGCGGTTTCAACACGTCTCGTTACCAACCTTCTTAACATGATTCTAACCTTTCAATGAAAAGACCCCTTCGTAACAAATTTCCTAATTCTGTATTGTAAGCGCTTTATAAATTGCATTATAATATATACGTAATATATTTTATATAACCAATTGATTATAAAAATCATTAAATTTTAAGGGAGATGTACTTATTTGAAAAAGCTGGTGCTCTACAAGCAAATTCAAGAAGATATTGTACAGAAAATTAAATCTGGGCAGCTTCGGCCAACGGACCGTGTCCCTTCTGAACAGGAATTAATGGACGAGTTCAAAGTAAGTAAAATAACCGTCAAAAACGCCTTAACCCAGCTAGCTGACGAAGGATTAATTATACGCGTACAAGGCAAGGGCACATTCGTCTCTTCTAGTCTTGATGTTTCTAGCATTGATTCTCCATTATCTCCACACAGCGCGTCGTCCTTGCCGCTCATCGGCTTCATTATTCCGACGATGGTAACCCGTGTCATTCAGAAGCTCGTCGACTACACGGAACAATTCCTGTCTGAAGCTGGCCTCAGCATGGTACTAAGCATCACGCGAGAGTCCTCCTCTATCGAATCGAACGCCATTCGTACACTAACGGGGCTCGGTGTGAAGGGCCTGATCGTTTTTCCAACAGAAGATGAGAAGTACAACGAATCACTACTGCGTCTGTCGCTCGATAAATTCCCATGTGTGTTCATCGACCGCTACCTGCGCAACATTGAGACGTACACGATTACATCAGACAATTACGGCGGTGCGTATAAGGCTGTCTCTCATTTGCTATCCAAGGGTCATCATCAGATTGCGCTCATCTCACCTGAAAATGCCAATACAGCCATCGAGGATCGCACGCTCGGCTTCGAGAAGGCGTACACAGATCAAGGTATATCAATTGACAAGAGCTTGTGGTGTCACATCCCTCTCGACATTCTACGTGGTGAGCAAGCATTGGAATATGTAAGCGACTTCTTGCAGGGTCATAGTAGAATTTCGGCAGCCTTCACCTTGACCGAAGAAACCGCACGCCTTACATCGGCCGCTATCAGCCGTCTGAACAATCACTCAAACATCGATTTGCTATCTTTCGATAATCCACATCTTTCATTCGTAGCTTATGTACAGCAGGATGAACAGGAAATGGCACGAACAGCCGTAAAGCTGTTACTTGAACAGATAGTGAATATTTATTCACCTAAGAACGCCGTCATTCCCGTGCAGCTCATCTTCCCTTAACTATTTCATTGGACTTTATCGACACTCTGGGGATACCTTCAGTAGAAGTTGCCTTCTCTTTGATCTATTCCCCTTGCTTTGTAAGTTATAGTCGTTTTTGTCGATGACAAGCCTAGGTTACCATGCATGTAAGCTTTGTTTCTCGATCAATAATAAATAGCGAAGGGGCTTTTGCTGAGAGTCGGCAAAAGTCCCCTTCGAAGTCCACACTATTCTATAGCATAAATAAACCCGCAGAAGCCCGTTTATGCACCATTCCGACCAGAGAGTAACCTACCCTGCTCCTATCGTCGTTATGCTGTAAACACAGCTCCTGCGGGTTTTTCTTAAAAAAACTTGCCCCTACTTATGATACGGTTCTCCGCGCTATTTCTAACGGCAAGTTTTAAGGCCATCCTATGCAGGATGGCCCTTTCTTTAATCTTTCATTGTTCAACTCCTGTTTCTTTAGGAGATATGCCCATACAGATTGGTTTTATACCGATTCTATACAAGCGGGTGTGGTACATAAAGCTCTTCTAAGCTCGCGATTTCCTCCGTTGTCAATTTGACCGATAACGCCGACACGGCATCCTCTAGATGGCTGATTCTGGTCGAACCGATAATAGGTGCTGTGACCTCCTCTTTTTGTAACAACCATGCCAGTGCAATTTCTGCGCGTGAAACTCCTCGATTAGCGGCAACCTCCTCAACTCTTCCCACAATTTTACGATCAATCTCTTCCGTTTTTGCAAACAATGCCTTAGCTATTTGGTCCTTCTCGGAACGTGAGGTCTGCTTATTCCACTCTCGGGTCAGGCGTCCTGCTGCCAAAGGCAGGTAAGGCGTGACACCAACCCCCTCATCTTTGCATAGGGGGAGCATTTCTCTTTCTTCTTCCCGATAGAGTAAGTTAAGTCTATTTTCCATAGAAACGAACCGTGTCCAACCATTGTTCACCGCAACATGCTGAGCTTTTGCGAACTGCCATGCTAACATGGAAGAAGCTCCGATGTATCTTATCTTCCCCGCTTTAACTAAATCGTGAAGGGCCTCCATTGTCTCTTCAATCGGTGTATGATGATCCCAACGATGAATCTGGTACAAATCAATGTAGTCCGTTCCGAGTCGACTTAGACTTTTATCAATTTCGGTCATGATCGCTTTACGAGAAAGCCCCATAGCATTTGGACCTTGGCGCATCGGAACGAATACCTTTGTGGCAATGACGACTTCGTCACGACGAGCAAAGTCCTTTAATGCTTGCCCGACAATTTCTTCGCTTGTTCCGTCGGAATACATGTTGGCAGTACTAAAAAAATTAATTCCCAATTCAAGTGCCTTTTTAATAATCGGTCTGCTTTGCTCCTCATTCAGAGACCATGGGGTGTTGCCTCGTTCAGGTGCTCCAAAACTCATGCATCCAAGGCATATTTCCGAGACATCCAAACCGGAACGTCCAAGTTTTACATAATCCATTCCATGACACACTCCTTAATTGTATTAGGAAGACTTTTCCTTGCATCATCAGTGCAGGGCCTACTGATCAATGTGGTTGACATGTCAACTTGTATACACTGTAACACCTTGTGGTTGACGTGTCAACTGTGTTAAAATGGGCGTATGGACAAGAACGAACTGAATGAACAGGAAATGCAAATATGGAATATGTGGAAAGGTTCCTTCAAAAGAATCTTTGGTCGTGTTGTAAAGGACATGTCCGAACACACGGGACTATCCGAGGGTGACTTTGGGGTTTTAGACAGGTTAGTCCAATTTGGAAACGGTAAGCTTCGCCAACAGGAATTAGCAGACTCGATGGACTGGGATAAGAGCCGATTGTCACATCATCTAACGCGTATGGAAAAACGGGGACTTGTTTTGAGAAAACCACTAGATACAGATCGTGGAGTCTACGTCATCATTACTTCTTCCGGAAAAACAGCTCTGGATGAAGCCCTTCCCATTGTTTCAAAGGCAATAAGGAAGCATTTTCTAGATCAATTAACCGACCAGGACATGGAGTCTATTACTAGGCTGGCGGAAAGAACAAAAACAGGACCTTCATCGTCATGTGAAGATCCGTCAGCTTGATGGACCCTTCCCCCAACCACCGGAGGGGGTCTTTGCCTTCTGCAAACCAAGGCCCCCACCTAAAAAACTTGCCTCTATTTATGATACGGTTCCCCGCGTTTGATCTTCAACTCTCCTGCCCGTTCGTATTATGAGATCAACCAGTTCTTTCTGGTTGATCCTTTTTTCATTTGCATAGAGGATTAAAGTAGCCTGGTCGAACGTACCTGCCCGTGGGACTTGATCCCGAGAGCTATAATGTTTACCCCTACTTGTCATGACCATGATTGAGGCTGGTTGGGACGTAAGATCCCGTATAACAAGCGATGCTATGGAGCGACAAGAAGATCAACCTTAGGGGATGCCGGTGAATCTACACTTACAAGGGGAGATGAAATGAATCCAGTTATCGGTCTAGATATTTCTAAAGAAGAAAGCCATGGACAAGCCTTTCTAGAGCGCGGAAAGCCATTCCAAGGGATATTCCACTTCGAGCACACTCGAGATGGTTTAGCAAATTTCCTTCAAGTTTTAACAGAAGTTGAATTTGCATCTCAACAACGTCCTTTGCTTATTCTAGAAGCAACCGGTCATTATCAAAGTCCCGTTGTTCAGTTCCTAGAGGAACATCATTATATTTATATTGTTATTAATCCGCTCATCTCAAATCGACTTAGGAAGTCTCAACTTCGTAAAGTAAAGCCGGATGCTGCTGACGCTTACCTATTGGGAGAGCTGTACTACAAAGAAGAATTTGAACCGTTTAAGAAAAGAGGTGTGCAACTTCTCAATCTGCGCTATCTTACAAGACAATATGAGTCTCTTTCAAAGATGTGTGTACAAACTAAACTACAATTCCAAGCTGTTTTAGATCAGGTTTTCCCTGCTTACAAAGGTGTCTTTGGAGCTATGTATTCCGGTATTTCATTACAGTTTTAAGTGAATTCCCAACCTCATATTCAGTATTACAGACGGATGAAAACACACTCAAATCTAAGATGAAAGAACTGCTTTCTTCAAAACGGGGGCGTTCAGAGGACTGGATTAACCAACGGGGGCAACGGCTGCTAGTTGCGGCAAAACAAAACCCATTTCAGCAAACCATGTATGCAAGCCACTTAATCAATTTGAAAGTCCTTATTACCCTCATTCTTCAGTACCAAGAGCATCTTACTGGATTGGAACAGAACATAGAGCGATGCTTTTCTCTCCGCCTGTTCAATTATTGCAGTATTTCTGCTTTGTTAGTTATACGCCGTTTCCTTGCGTGAAGTAAAAAACAAACGGCACGGGGCTTTCCCATGCCGTTTTGAATTCCATTTTTATTCCCGTTCTTACCTTTGAGCTTAACTTAATGACATTGCCTGTTTGGGTGTCCTTATTGTTTTTCTAAGTTTTGCTTGCTAAGCGACTCTATTCAGCATCATTCTGCTCTTCCAGCCATCTCAAAATCGCTTGCTTTGTTTCTTCCGGCTTTTCTTGCTGGATCCAATGACCGCAATCCAGATTGACCACTTCCGCATTAGGCACGAACTTTGTCAGGTTTTCAGACCTCTGCACCGTATCCCGGTCACCATAGATCATGAGGGTCGGCTGTACCATAAAAATGAAGGGGGTTGCGATTTTGGATGAGCTGTTTCATCCCTTCTTCATTTAGCGATTTGATTTATGCCTCGCATTTAAAACGTTCTGACTTTTGATGAGAATTAAACCCTAAATGATTGAGAAATACAGTAGCTCCACTCTCCTAAAGATCAGGGAAACAATAGACCCCGATTTATGCAGTACCAAAAATCCTTTTAACGATTCTTTTGTTATTTATATTTCCTTATTCTGTAATATTATTTTTTCAATGTTGAAATTTTAGCCCTTCTTCAGATGAAGCTATCAATATTCCAAGCCTTCTTAATCGTGTTTCTTCTTTCTTGGCGCTCATTACCCACCAGATAGAATCTCTTTTATAGGATGGTGATAAATTAGTGAAGAATAGCCAGGCTGTTTGATTTGCCTTGATTTGTTCTTCATATTCTTTGGCAAGTTCCACGTTTCTTTGTTCAGAGGAATAGCCTTGTGCATCGGTTCTGTTGTTAAAGACGTGCATTCCTTCTGGTCTCATCTTTCCAAGCTGTATTAGTGCTTTTACCTTCTTTACGTTCACAGCACTCCATACACTATTTACTTTGCGCGGAGTAAAGCGAATCTCATAGCTTTGTTTATCAATGGTTTTTCGTATACCGTCAATCCACCCAAAACAAAGAGCGGCATCTACTGATGCAGACCAAGTAAGGCTTGCACGCCCTGTACTTATCCCAAAATAGCCCACCCAAATTTCACTAGCTTCAGCATGATGTTCTTCTAACCAATCGTTAAACTCTTCTTGGTTGTTGAAAAAAACTACATCTCCCATTGTTCCAGCCATTTTAAAATCGCTTGGTTTGTTTCTTCCGGCTTTTCTTCCTGGATCCAATGACCGCAATCCAGATTGACCACTTCCACATTGGGCACGAACTTTGTCAGGTTTTCAGACTTCGCAACCACGTCCCGGTTGCCGTAGATCATGAGGGTCGGCTGCTGGATGATTGGGTTCACTTTCGCCAATAAGCGCCAGTTGCGGTCAAGGTTCCTGTACCAATTTATGCTGCCCGTGAACCCTGATGTTTCAAAAGCGGAGACGTAAACGGCCAGCTCGCTTTCGCTCAATACGGGCTCACCGAGCGGTGTTTCTGCTCTGGCGAGATTGATCAACGCCATACCTGGCTGAGGTGCTCTGAGAGGCTCGTTCTTCCGGTACAGGTTGCGAAGGAACCTGTATGTATTGTCTTCGAATACGGCGTCCGCGACGCCTGGCTGTCGATTGAAGTGGACGAAATAGAAATCGCCGCCAAGTATTTCTTCCATAAACTCGATCCAGGGTTTTTCTCCGCGCTCTTGGTAAGGCAAGCTCAGATTTATCACTTTATTGACGCGGTTTGGATGCAACAAGGTCAGTCCCCAAACGACGAATGCACCCCAGTCATGACCGACAAAGGTAGCGTCCTCGTATCCATAGTGATCGAGAAGCGCGATGAGATCACCCGACAAGTGTTCAATGTCATAGTCTGTTACTTCGGTCGGACGGGATGAGTTGCCGTAACCCCGCTGGTTGGGGACGATGACATGGTAGCCCGCTGCGGCAAGTGCGTCCATCTGATGGCGCCAAGAAAAGGCATGCTCTGGCCAGCCGTGGCAGAGTACAATAGGTTTTCCTGCGTTTTCTCGGCCTGCTTCAAACACTTCGAGTTCCACACCGTTGGCTGAAATAAGGGTGGGCTTGGGAAAATCGGTTGGATTAAACATTAAATTAAAACCTCCTTCTTGTGATACTTGTAGTATAATGGATAAAAGGTGACATCAAGGTGTCACCGTTCTGAAATCATGTAAAAAAAGAGGGCAATTATGGACAAAGTGGAGAGACTCATTTCGATTATCATGATATTGCTGAAAAAAGAGGTTGTTTCTACAACGGAATTCTCACAACTATTCAATGTCTCCAAAAGAACGATCCTTCGCGATATGGAAACATTGAGCTTATCGAACATCCCGATCTACTCTGTCAATGGGGTCAAAGGGGGCTACGGCATAATGGATGAATACAAGGTTGATAAACGCCTTTTAAGCAGCTCCGATTTACAGAATATATTAACTGCGCTCGGCGGATTGGAACAAATCCTCCGTACTGAAGAAGTTGAAAGAACGATAAAAAAAATAGAGGCAATGGTTAGTCCATTGTCTCTAAATCGTTCCATTCAACTGTCGTTTTATGATTGGGAAGGTCGGTCCGAGATTCTTGAAACCTTAAAGACATGTCAAGAATCCATTTCAAAAAAGAGGCTGGCTTCGTTTGATTATACAGATAAGGACGGGGCTGTAACGAATAGAATGGTCGAGCCCTATGAGCTGCATTTTAGCGAATCGAGTTGGTACTTGAAAGGATTCTGTTTACATCGACAGGGATATCGAACTTTCAAGTTATCTCGGATCGATCATATTACTATGGATGAACGCGCGTTTCATCCTAGAGACGATTGGTCAGAGCAAGTACACGAAGCAAATTATCTACCTGAATTCGTCACGATTAAGGCATGGATATCGCCTAGCATAAAAGATCAAATCATCGAAAGGTATGGTCGAAGAAGTATTGAAGACCATAGTTCTGGATTTTTATTAGCAACCATTTATGTCCCACAAAATCGTATGGGATTTCAACTTTTAGCAAGCTTCGGCACTCATCTAAAAGTTGTAGAGCCCAAAACCTATGTTGAAGACTTTCGAAATTATTTATATCAAATGATGGAGAACTATTCCTGATATATTTAGCATTTGTATTTCTTTTAATAAAATTGGAGTTAATTCCATTGCAAATAGTTGTGTAATATATTTTCATAATTTGTAGTTAAGAAAAGCTTAAAGTCCATTTGTTTCAGATCCATATAGTTATGAAGCAAATCATTTTCCACTTTATTAATTTTTCTCTGTACAGTAACTGCTATATGTTCTTGAATATCTTCTTCTTGGACTGTTGTATATTTTTTCAAAGCATCAATTGCCTGCCAGTAATCGTATCTCTGTAAATCTTGTTCTACAGCTAACTTTACAAAAGACGTATCACCTACGGCGTATTTCTCAGCTATTTCCCTTATTAAACTACCCCAATCTGGCACATTAAAAGGTATAGATAGCCCTGCACCGATAAAAGGAACAATTCTATCTTCATTATAATCTTTACATAAATCATCTAAATGCACACTCATATATGTCTCATCTTTCAAATGGGATAGCTTTCTTTCATTGTTTAATAGTACCAAATTATGTGAATGTTTCATAGTTGAGTTGAGCTCTGTTCATTTCCTAATTCCATATAATAAATAATACACTCTATTTGTGGTAAGCTTCGTCCTAATTATAACTAAAAGGCAGTATCCTTTCCTGCTTCAAGAATACTGCCTTTTAATATCATTATCTTTTATTTAGTTTAGGTATTCTCTATTATTTGTCAACACGGTATGTTGACACTACACACTCCACATGGCTTGAGTAGTAGTCGCAGACAGATGTATTTGTGTTTACCTTAAAATATTGAAAGGAATATTTATCCACTTCACGTTATCAACTCAGTAATTGATTCTTAATCATCGGGAAACTGATCAAAAGTCGCATAAACAGCAAAAAAAACGGCATTTCTGCCGTTTCTTTAA
>NZ_JBBORN010000004.1:0-6635 GCF_038004625.1 Paenibacillus sp. FSL P4-0184
TGCTTTAGTTGATTATCTGTATGCTTGTTACTTGGATAGTAATGTACTTGTTGAAGAGTTTCTGGGAATTGCAGATGAAGTATATAGCTATTTTGAGAACGCCTTAAATGCAATGGCTGCTTCCAGAACTTCCTTCGGCTAACACCATATTGACGCTCCGGGTCACTCTGAGAAGCAAGTGACTACATCCAGACCCTAAGCCCGTCGGGACGTCACTGCGTTAGGTGTTCGGCAAGCCTGACAACTATAAGCAGCGACTCTAATTAAAACATAAGACTATTGAGCTAGCGGGACAAGATAGTTGAATAATACATATTGAATATTATGGTACGATGTCCTTATTCGGTTGTTTCAAGGGGAGGGAAGATACCGTGCTGAATACTCAGGATATTGCTATAGAAGCATTAACTTGTTATCCAATTACTTATCAATCAATAGCTCATATTGGCCAAAATGCAAACACCATCTATAAAGTGACAGATAAGGAAAGTAACTGCTATAGTTTGCGAATACATCTATCAAAAAATGATTCGATGGAAAGTATTTGGTCTGAGGAAAAAGTCATCCATTCAGAAATTATTTGGCTGGAATCATTAACAAATGATACAAATCTGGTGTTGCCATCACCTATAAAAAATAACATTGGTGAATATGTTACTAAGATAGATGACATAAACTGTACATTGTTAAAGTGGGTAGATGGTGAACAAAAACAATTTATTCCAACAGTCAATGATGCCGAGTGTGTAGGCGAATTGATCGGAAAGCTTCATAAACAATCATCTTTTTGGAAAATTCCGCGATCATTTACTCGACCGTCATTTGATAATTCTAGAATTTCACAATCATTAGAAAAGCTAAAACAGCTTGCTAACGGTGGTGAGCTCGATAAAAATGATGTGGAAATTCTGCAATTGGCCGGAGAGTGTGCAATTTTAATGATGAACGACATAGAAAGAACACCTGGCAATTGGGGGATAATTCACGCAGATTTGATTCCAAGTAATTTTGTGTTTCATGAACAAGAAGCTAGAGCTATTGATTTTGGAGCTTGTGGGTTCGGATATTATTTATTCGATTTAGGTTGGACACTTTCTTATATCCACCCAGCATTCAGAAACCAGTTGCTAGAATCATACGCAAAACAATTCGACCTGCCTCATAACTATGTTCAACGTTTGGAAGGTTTCTTTGTAGCAGCCCAACTCGAAACAATGAATTTTTGGCTTGGGCTGCCTGAATCTAATGAGTGGTTACCCAGTCACATTAATAAATTAGCAAGTCGGGAATTTAAGCGATATGTAAATAAAGAAGAATTTCTCTTTAGTGGTACTCCTTACTGGGAGTAGTTTGTTTAACGAACTGAGAACGTTAGCCCAGATACTTTGGGAGCAGTTTTGCTTCAGAAGAATAGAGATCATGATAAGCTTATTGTCGAAAAGAATCTATAACCGCAAAAAACAAAGGGAGAGTACTTTGAAAAAATTAGGGAAGCAACAAAAGAGGAAATGATCGAAATTTATAAGATGGGCTATGATGTTTGGGGAGATAATCTGCCATATGAAGAATATATAACTATGTGCCAGGCTTCCAAAAAGTATAGAAAGGGAAAGTGGTACGTTCTTGAAGCAACAGATACAAAGCAACTATTAAGCTCCCTCATCGTATATGAACTAAATCTTTCTGATGACCAAATTGTAAAAGGGATTGGTTCAATTGCTACCCCTTTATATTATCGACTCCATAGTACTTGATATCCCCGATTACTTTTAAAGCACATCCTTATTGAAGTAATGGGAAACGATAGGCTAACCCAGGTGATTTGAATTACAGATATGAGATTATTGCGGGTGTAAAAAAACGCCGGTCACCTTAAGCAGGTGACCGGCGTTTTCATATTAGCTTTTAGGCATTTTTCTCTCATCCATGTACAGCAGGTTCCAGCGGTGACCGTCCAGGTCGGCAAATCCTGCGCCGTACATCCAGCCGTCAATTTCACTCGGCTTGCCAAAGATGTTTCCTCCGGCAGACTCTGCTTTTTGAATAAAGGCATCTACTTCTTCTCTGCTTTCAGCGCCAATGGAAAATATTACTTCTGCGCTATGGGAAGTATCTGCGGTTTTAGAACCTGTGAATTTCTCAAACGCCGCATACGGGAACAGCAGAATCGTTGTTTGGCCTATGTCAAGCTTGGCTCTCTCGTTACCAACGCTCACTGCATGGAATCCAATCTCATTGAAAAAGGCAGTTGACCTCTCAACATCTTTGACCGGCAGGTTAATCCAGATCTCCTGTGGCATGGCTATAGCCTCCTGGAATATATTATTAACAACTCCTACTATACTCTAGTTCTGGCAGCAGAAGCGAATCTCTTTCACAACTCACTCTTAATTGAAATACTCGATAGTTTTCTCAATAAATGTCTTGGCCGATTTTGTCAGAAAACGGTCGGACCTATAAATGATCTCAAAGTGACGGTATGGCGGATCGTCTGTAATTCGGATGCAGCGTAGTGTTGGTTCATTCATCGCTTGGATCAAACGATAAGGCAGCAATGTTCCTCCGACGTTGGCTTTAACCAAGCTAATAATGGAAGTAGCCGAACTGGTCTCCATGATCGTATTTAAACTGAATCCATATTTACGGCAATAGCCATCAACCAGTTCTCTGCCTGTAAATCCTTCGGGAAACATCACAGTTTGGATATTTCGCAGTTCCTGGATTCCAATCGTGCTTCGTTCAGCCCAATCATGATTCTCGGAAACGACGAGTACATATTCTTCACTGCACAAAGGAATGCGTACAAGCCGATCATCAGGAGCAGACGTGATCTCGATGCCGATGTCTACTTCATTATCCAGCACTTGATTCAAGACATAGATCGAAGAGATAACCTTCAGTTGTACCTTGGGGAATCGTGCATGAAAATTCACGAGCAATGGGGTGAGCCGATAGTCCAGATCGGAAGGGAGAACACCAATTACCAACCGACCTCGTTGATCATTGCGGAATTCAGCTAACGCATCCTGGGTATTCTGTAAATGCCGAATCATCTGTACACAGTGCTCCAGAAACAGATTTCCTGCCTGGGTCATCACAATCTTTTTGCCGACTCGGTCAAATAAGGGAACACCGAGTTCATCCTCGAGCGCGCGTATTTGTTGACTCAACGTAGGTTGAGATATGCCGAGTTTCTCAGCTGCTCGTGTAAAATGAAGCTCCTCACACACCGCAATGAAGTTTTCCATCTGACGAATCTCCATATGAATACCCTCTAATCATTGGTTTTAGTAATCATTTTAATAGAAACTATAGTATTGTTCAATCATTCTAATGATTCTATACTTAATCATGCACCACCCAACGATCTGTCGTTAACAAATAGGATGATGGGTGAATGTAACGATACTACTACCATGAGGTGATTCATAATGAAACTTTTTTATATCGTCCTGGCGCTTATCCTGGCTTCACTGAATTTACGACCACCCATTACATCCATTTCACCTCTAATGAGCACCGTACAGAATGATCTGGGTATAAGCGGGATTACCGCCAGTCTGTTAACCACACTTCCGGTATTATGTATGGGCATATTTGCTCCGTTCTCCGTAAGATTAAGCAGAAAGTGGGGAAATGAGGGCGCAATTGTTTTGGCTTTAATCCTCATTGGGTTAGGTACGGGATTACGATGGTTTGTTGGTACAACTCCATTGATGATGTTCACTTCTTTTCTGTCCGGAGTAGGAATAGCATTGGCAGGGCCGCTATTATCCAGCTTCATTAAGCAGTACTTCCCTGACCGAGTGGCAGCTATGGTGGGTATCTACTCTACAGCGATGGTGATGGGGGCCAGCATTAGTGTGGGATTATCGGTTCCGCTTCAGCATACGCTGGGTGGTTCGTGGAGGGGCTCGTTGGCTGTATGGGCATTTCTCTCAGCCATTGCATTGCCGATCTGGTTGAGATTAGCCTGGTCTGCGCGCATAGATCGACAATCCGGTAAAATCTCGAGTGTACTTAATGCACCACTTCCGGTGAACAACAAGCGTGCCTGGATGCTGACATTATTCTTCGGGCTGATGGCAGCGATCTTCTACTCGTTGACCGCTTGGCTTGCGCCAGCAATCCAAAGCCAGGGGTATAGTCAAGAGACGGCCGGCAACATCCAAACCTTATTCACATTGATATCTCTGCCCTCTACGTTGTTCATTCCCATGCTTGTACACCGTTACCAAAGACGTGTATTCTGGCTTGTCGGGTGTGCGTTATTAGAGTTGATGGGTGTCCTGATGCTGAACATATCCGTTAGCCCCTGGCTCGCGGCGATTCCACTCGGTATTGGAGCGGGTGGATTGTTCCCAATTGCACTGATGTTGCCCATTGATGAAACAAGCAATGCTCAGGAAGCCAGTAGCTGGTCCGCAATGACCCAATCTGGTGGATACATTCTCGGTGCGCTTGGGCCGCTAGCTATTGGCTGGCTCCACGATGCAACGGGCAGCTTCGTTCAAGCATTCTATGGTTTGGCTGTAATCATCGTGCTTCAGATTATCGTTCAAATGGCTATTGGAAATAAAAAAAAGTTCTCCAGCAAGTTATGATAAGCCGAAGAGCTGAGATGATGTACTATTTTCATGATTAATTTAGAATCGGATTTTGTTGGGGGGAAATAAGTAGAGGAGCTTCCTATATGGTAGCTCCTCTTTTCTAGTAAATTAAACGGGCAATATACTAAGGTAATATTGGATTATAGGTTCATTCTATAAAGATTATTTCTTTTATATATTAGACCAATAAAAGCCTGTAGCGATATTATGTTATTTATAATAATAACGCGGAGGAATGGTCTGATGTCTATTTATGATTTTCAAGCGAAGTCAATTAATGGTGAGCCTGTTGAATTGTCAATTTATCGTGGAAAAGTTCTGCTTATTCTGAACACTGCCAGTAGATGCAGCTATTCTCGCCAATTACCTGATCTTCAAAGGCTTTACGAAATTCACCATGAGCAAGGGTTTGAAATACTAGGTTTTCCTTGTAACCAATTCAACGAGAAAGAGCCAGAGAGTAACTCGGAAGTACATGAATATTGTGAGAGCAACTTTGGAGTTAAGTTTCCTTTATTCGAGAAAGTTGAGGTTAGGGGACCGTCTGCTCATCCGTTATTTCAATATTTAACACAGCAAGCACCATTTCAAGGGTTCGATACTGAGACATCAGGCGGTCAATGGATGCAGGATTTTCTGCTGGAAAAGTATCCGGACATATATGCCGGTGACGGGATCAAGTGGAATTTCTCAAAGTTTTTAATCGATCGAAACGGCCATATATATGGTAGATACGAAACTACGACTGAACCATTTGACATAGAGGTATTTATTGAATCACTTCTTTTAAAGTAAATGAATCTGATTGGTGATTAAGCTAACGGGCAGCTTAGTGGAGTAAAGATATGGTAAAATATATAACATGCCCCCTTGATGGTTAAGGAGACTGACTTGGAATATTCTTAAGTCAATCGATAGCAAATTATACAAGGATAAGGTGTGATGCGGATGACTGATTTTACAATGATTAAAAAGCTGTTTCATATTACGAAACGAAACGGGTTTAGTCATGACGAGATACAAACCATTAAAAATAATTTTGGTGAATTGCCCCAGGTGTTTATAGATTATTATTTGGAACTCGGTAAAGACGAGCGGCTGAATCATACGCAAGATAGTTTGATCAAGCCCGAGCAATTCCAATACTTCAAGCATAGTGAATATTTAATTTTTTATTGCGAGAATCAGCGTGCCTGTGTCTGGGGAATCCATAGGAACGATTTATCCAGGTCCAATCCCCCTGTCTATATGAGTTACGATGAAAAGGTATGGAAAATGGAATTTGAAACATTGACCGATTTTTTTCAGGCGATGGCCTATTTGCAAACCGTATTCGCTCTTGAATACGGCTGTGAATCGTTCTATTCCATTGAACAAACCGACTTGGATTTTATTCGTGAAAATTTTAAAAACAAAGGTATTTCCTTTCGGCATTGGATTGGCATCGAATTTTATGGAAATTACGATGACAGCATAATAACGGTGATGAATAATGACGATAGTTTTGATTTGATTTATGCTTCAAGCGACAAAGAACATTTTGATGAAATGGATCGGGTTCTCTTAAAACTAGGAGTAGTACTTTGAAATTTTCTGTTTCAAGAAGTCAACAAAATAGGGACTTCAGAATGTCATCAATAAGTTAAATAGCTTGGAATATCCTTACAGAAAAAGTGCGAAAAATAGAGTTAAATCCAGTGGAGCAAGCATCTGTTGTACTGTTTGGAATTGAGGATGAATGAAATGCTAATTGAATAAAAAAATTGTTCAAATCAGATAAAAGATAAATACGTTGCAGGTACCTTAAAAACTAAAGACGATGGATGGCTTGGTCCAATTATTATATATATTGATGTCCAAAAAAAATAAAGTATTAGACTAGCGCACTTCATTAAGCTAACGTGCAGGATAGTTCAATCGTTACTCGAATATTTTATGAGTTGGATAATTTTATGAACTTTCTGATTATAAAATTATCTAAAAAATACGTTTTTAAAGGGATGATTAAATTGAAGCAAGGGATAC
>NZ_JBBORN010000005.1:0-4919 GCF_038004625.1 Paenibacillus sp. FSL P4-0184
GAGTCAATCTCACAATAGTTTAATATGGCATTCTTCATCTTAATAATGTCATCTTGCCATACACCTGTATCTTCTAAAACCAAAGAGTATAATGCACGAATTAATCTCTTAGAGTAACCTTTAATATATCTAGTTTTCATTGTGTTATCACTAGCATTAGAAAGTAAACTATGTATACGATCTACTTCCTCCTTGGTCTCTGTATTTAAGTTTAAAATGAACTCTGGAGAAATAATTATCGGTGGTACTTTTTCACCAACGTCATGACCATATATGCAAACACAAATTATCTTTACCCAAAAACCCCACTCATTTGGTTTACTTAATACATCGTCAATCGAGCAAATTATCGTATCAATCTTAGTTACTACTGGATATTCTTCCAAAAGCCTGTCTTTAATATTTGACAATCTTTCGTAATCAATATCTTTGGGATTTACACATACAATAGTAAAGTCTGCATCTGACTTAAAAGGTTTAGCAGTTCCTTTTGGAATCGAGCCACACATATAAATGCTATGAATCTTACCTTTAAATTCGGTAAGTATATTATCTATATACTTACCAACAAAATCCTTATATTCACTTTGTATTACAATTCTATTTATAACTTTTTCTAATATCATATAGACTCCTCCTAAACTAAGAACTTCTTTCGGCTAACGTCTTTTTGCGAACTTCGTAAATTCGTCATGACTTAAGTTATTCGCGAAATCATTCAACTATCCTGCCCTTTCGTTGAAGAAAGGCAGCCGATCGCGTTACTGACCGGCTGCCCCATCGTGTTTGAGCTAAAGTGTCCCGTTAGGTTAGCGAATTTCGCACTAGCCATTCCTCTTTAATAAGACCGTATATAACTCGGTCAAGGTATTGATTGTGCAGCAACTCGTAGTTTCGAATTACCCCTTCCTGAGTAAATCCTAGACGTTCTGGTATCGCCCTACTTTTGATGTTATTAGTTGCTGCTCCAATCTCAACCTTAGTTAAATGTAAATCATTAAAAGCATGTGTTATGAAGGTATTACAGGCCTTAGTCATAATACCTTTACCTTCAAATTTGGACCCTAACCAATAACCTATTTCAGTTCTTTTAGAATCCGGATCAATCCATAAATATCCTATTGATCCTACGATTTCTCCTTTATGCCAGATACCCGCCCAGTATCCATTATTATTTGCAAATCTACTTAAAGATCGATGAATAAAGGCCTTTGTATCATCAACTGTAATTGTTTTATCAGGAAACTCAAGCCAACTTTTTAAAGAATCACGACTACCATCAATTAAATCAAATAACTCTTGAGAATGTGTCTGCTGGAGAATAGATAGGTATGTCTGATCATCAATTATAGCTATGTACATAGAATAGCCCCCTCATTAAATCAGCCAAAATTTGGTTACACCTATCGTAACAAAATACAATTTTATAAGCTACCTTGAGAGCTGCCCGTTAGCTGAATAAAGGCAGCTGATCGCGTTGACTGACCGTAAGTATATTTCTTCACAAGGTAATTACATGCCATGCGTAAGGAGCAATACTTTGTTCAATTCGCATTTTACTACCTCAGGATACTGATATGTACGCTGTAATTGATTAGCTGTTAGATTCTTAAGTAAATATATCCAGCGTTCATGTAGACAATCTATTTTTTCAAACAGTACGACTTTATTTCAAAGACACAACGATCTTACTACACGCTTTTTATTTATCCCACACTCTCATCTGCTAGTACTACTATTTTTTATTACCAAATTAGCCGTTTCACTCGGATGGTTAAGAGGAAAATGATGACCATATGGAACAAAATCAACCTTACCAAGATGCGAAGGAGCAGAATAGCCTCTGTCATAATCCCCCCAAATAATGCGAAGATTATACTTTGTTACTTCATTGAAATCACCTTGATCGTTTTTCAATAGTAAACTGTTAAGCTGAACCGTAGTATTTAAAATTCTAGGAGAAGTAAAACTGTTACTTATTTTTTCAATATAATGTTTAGGGATGCTCTCAGTACTTTCAAATAAACCATTACTTAATAAATAACGCTCTATCAAATTAGTAGTTGCCAATTTCAATGTCCATTTGTTCATAAATTGAGGAACATTTATCGATTTTGCATTTTTTTTAGCAACAGGTGGCTGAAGTAAAGTAATTGTATACTTCTTATCTATGTACTTTTGTACTAATGCTTCCAAAAGAATATACGCACCAAATGAATGGCCAATTAGATGGGCACCATTAGTAGCTTTCTCCAATAACTTTTTCACTACATTCAAATAGATATTAAAAAGATTTTTCTCTCGTTTAAAAGGAGAACGTCCCAAACCTGGAAGGTCCATGATCCATACAGGTCGACCCGTTTTTTCATGAAGCTCTTTCCCTAAAGGAAATAAATCCTCTCCATCACTTAATAAACCATGTAATAAAATAAACGGTTTACCCTCTCCTTGTGATTGGTAAATGGTAGTATTATTACATAATGTTCGTTTAAATAAATGACTGTGCCGGCCATTTTGATACATCATGCGATAATCCAGATCAGCTATTACAGCTGGAAAAAATTTCATTACATTTGTCTCCTTAAACCAATCTTCTCCCATTATCTTTTTCGCTGAACCATTTGAAAATGTTCGATTTGTAATAAAGTTCAGCCCATCAGCAGGAATTTGGGTTATTTTGCTTCCCCCACTATTCATAAGTGCTTTCATAAATGGCAATGGGGCAGAAATTTTAGGTGCAGTCATATTCATACTTTCTGACATAGCATCTAATAATTCTGAAATATTCTGATCATGTTGTTTATCTTCAACAAGTGTATATGTTTGTATAGTTGGTTGCTCCAATCTGAAAACCTGCACAATGAACTTTGCTAGTTCATCATTTGCAATAAGTGGTAATCTATATTCCTTACCTCCAGGAATCACTGGCATGAGCCCTTTTCGCATACTCATCACAAGCAAGCCTAAGCCTCCTGTTTGCTCCGTACTCCCTGTTTTACTACTACCAACTACAGTTGGTGGATTAATTACTGAAAGCGGATAACCTACTGTTGATGCCTGCTGACGGATATAAAGATCTGCTAAAAACTTTGTTCTCTCATATGGATTTTTTATTTTCAAAAAATTGTTTCCTTCTTTAAACACATCTATCGCAATCTTGCTATTTTTATCATCAAAGGGACTCATATAGCCTACAACATGAATAAATTGTTGCAATCCCTTCAATTGATGAATATTTTTAGCGAATTCACTAATATGTTGGGCACCATTCAAAAATACGGAAGCTGCCTCTTTGCTTGTCGCTTGAATATCCATGGGGCCTCCTGCGTGAATAATCACATCTGTTTTCAATACCCACTCCTTATCTTCAGCACTTAAACCTAAGTCTATTTTCGTCAAATCACCTTCAATAAAGTGCATAACTGCCTCTTTTAAGATGCCTCTTTCTTGATAAATGCGTGTTGCTTTACTTTTCGATCTCACTAATAGAAGAATTGTAACATGCTCTTTGGCTAATTCCTTCACTAATTGCTTTCCAATAAAACCTGTTCCACCAGTTAAAAATACTGTTCTCATATAAATCCTCCTTTTAGTACTATTCAGTACTAATTTGATGTAAAAAAAATGCTTCTTTTATCGAAGCAAGTTAAAAAAATGATCTGCTGTTTTCATGATTACAGTTGCATCCTTCAGTGTTTCTGAAATAAATAGCGCTCCTTCAAGATTTGTAATAAAAAGAGATGCAACCTCGTCAATATTAATTGTCTTTCTAAATTCACCATTCTCTACCCCTTGTTTAAGTAATAGAGAAACTTTCGTTTGTAATCCTGCAAAAAAAAGACCTATTTTTTCTTTTACTTTTGTGGCATTTGTAGGGCTTTGAATATAAAGCGTAATAAATGGACAGCTCCCCTTATATTCTCTCGTCTGAACTCCTTGTGATAATTGCTTTAAAAACAGTTGGATACGATCTTCAACTAATAATTGGTTTTGAGATAGTAAGCCATCAATTGCAGATTGATACATTTCAATCCAATAATCAACGACCCCTTCCAACAATTCTTCCTTATTAGAGAAGTGATAATACACATTAGACTTTGAAACTTTGCTTACACGAACTAATTCATCCATGCTTGTATAAGCAAACCCTTTTTCTAAAAATAATGTTGCAGCTACTTCAATCACACGTTTTTGATTCATTAATTTCACCCTTGTCATAATTAGTACTGTACAGTACTATAAAAGGTGTTGCAAGTATTTTTGTTAGTTTAATAAAAAAAATTGATCAATAAAGCTATACGTTAATTGATTTTACTGCTAAAAATTAATCTCATTTTGAACAAAGTTGAACTGAACCCCAAAACTGTTTTGGATGGCTTGCAATTTTTCACTTGTGTTTTAACGCTAGGTTCATATATTTTTGAAAAGAAAACAAATATGTTTTTTTGGAAGATACATACGAATTTATTTTTGTAGTCACTAAATTGTTTAGAGAGATGCTTTTATGCCCATTTCAGTACAGCATATTCGACATGCTACATCAATTATCTCAATAAATGGAAAACGATTACTGATTGATCCGATGTTGAGTGAAGCCGGTAAATTTTCACCTGTCCCTTTCACTAGAAATTATCACAGAAATCCATTGACTTCATTGACTGTTTCACTTCACATTTTCGAAGATGTAGATGCTATCCTTCTAACACATCGTCATTTTGATCATTGGGATACGAAATCTATATCCATCTTGAATAAGGAAACTCTTGTATTTTGTAGCCCTAGGGACCAAAGCTTTGTTCAAAAAGCTGGATTCAAGAAAATAATAGCAATTAATGACTATTATGAATGGGAAGGAATTCAAATGAGGAGAATTGAGGGACCGCATGCTCCTGGCATTACTGGTAAGATACTCGGGACAG